>JBAPPL010000026.1:0-249502 GCA_049280095.1 Candidatus Sulfotelmatobacter sp.
AAGCGGTAAAACCAAAAGCCCCTCTAATAAGGAGGCAGGGCTGGATGCAAGCTACCAGCCTCGTGTCCCCTCGAGGGGGACGGAGAAGAATTTTTTCTTGACATCCTCTTTTATAGGATGAGTGATATGGCGATATTTCGCCAACAATCATTACTGTGACGCCCAACGGACGGTTAACTTCAGGCCGCGATGGCAGGAGCCCAGCAGCATTGCGGTGCTCATGACCCCACAGGGCCACGACCGTGCTAATGTAGGCAGTCGCGGCCAAAAAATTCCGTATTCGACATGAGCCTCAGTCCAACCGACTTCCGAAAAGCCATGGGAAACTTCGCCACGGGAGTAACCATCATCACACTCGACCTTGACGGCGAAGTCCATGGCATGACCGCGAACGCTTTCGCTTCCGTGTCGCTCGATCCGCCGCTGCTGCTGGTATGTGTGGACCACAGCGCGCGCACACATGCCCATCTGCATGCCAAGAAGCGTTTCGGGGTCAACGTTCTAGCCGAGAACCACCGCGTGATTTCGGAATACTACGCGCGGCCGGTTCACACCCATGAGCATGCCGAAGAAGAAGCCGGGGCGCGCTTCGACCGCACCGCGCAGGGCACGCCGATCCTGCATGGAGCGCTAGCGTATCTGGAATGCCGGCTGCAGTCGGCACAACAGGCGGGCGACCACACCATCTTTATCGCAGAAGTGGAGGACGTCGTGGTGCGCGCGGGCGACCCGCTGCTGTTTTTCCGGGGTAAGTACCGCAAGGTGGGGGAGGAAGTGGCGGGCCAAAAGTAGAAAGGCCCGGCGTTCCATGAAAGGTTCGCCGGGCCGGGAGGGATTCCGCAGACGTTGCAACCATCCTCTCTTGGCGCCTCTGTTGAGGACAAGGTTAGATGTCACAAGGTCCATGTGACGGATGTTACAGACAAAGCTGGCAAGATGTGAGCCGCGAAGCAGGGACCGCTACTTTTCGCTCCGTCGAACATCCAATCTAGGTCCAAAGAATCATTGGGTGGTGTAAAGCATTATTCGACGGGAGGCATAAATTCATGACAGAGAAACTGGCAAAAAACGAAACGGAGTGGAAGCAGAAACTTACACCCGAGCAATATCACGTGACCCGCGAGGCCGGAACGGAGCCGGCTTTTACCGGCAAGTACTGGAAGACCAAGGATGCGGGGACGTATCACTGCGTCTGCTGCGGGGAACCGCTGTTTGATTCGTCGACAAAATTCGATTCCGGCACGGGATGGCCGAGTTTCTACAAGCCTGCGGATGAGAGCAAAGTCGAGGAGCACAAGGATTCCACCTACGGCATGGTCCGCACCGAGGCGCGCTGTGCGAAGTGTGGCGCACACCTGGGGCACGTCTTTGAAGATGGTCCCGCGCCGACAGGGTTGCGGTATTGCATGAACTCCGCTGCGCTCGACTTGAAGCCGAAGGAAAACAAATAAGAGTTTGTAGAGAATTTCTGCCTGATCACCAAACTGTCATCCCGAGCGAAGCGAGGGATCTTGGTTCGTGCTCGCGGCGCCAGTTCGGGTGGCGCGGGCGAAAACCAAGATCCCTCGCTTCGCTCGGGATGACAACTTTAAACGCTCGGGATGACAACTGTAATCAGTGCTTAAGCGTTGGCGGTTGCAGCCAGAGCCTTCGGCGCTTCTGCCGTGGCAGCCTTCGCTGCTTCCGCCTTGGCGTGAGCCTGGTTCTGCTGTTTATGTTCGCCGCTTCGCACCTGGATGCCGCCCTTGAGCACGGCGCCATCTTCCACGCTGATGCGTACGGTGGAAACGTCTCCGGTGACCGAGCCTTCGCTGCGGATATCCACACGGTCGCCGCATTCAATATTTCCGTTCACCTTGCCCATGACTACAACTTCGCGGGCGGTGATGTTGGCCTGCACGCTGCCGTTGCGTCCGATGGTGACGCGGTTGTCGGGCAGGCTGATCTTGCCTTCGATGCGGCCATCGATGTAAAGCGCTTCCGCACCGCTGATTTCGCCCTTGATGACGAGCGTGCGGCCAATGGTGGCCTGCTCGATGGGCGCGCTGACGGTCTTGACTGGATTTAAAGAGTTAGGGTTGGTGGCTGGAGAGCCGGACTTTCCGCCGTATGTGTACTCTGAGGACTGCAGCATGCGACCTTCCTTCATCCCGCGCGGCACGTCCTATCGGAGCCGCTCCTGCGGTTGGTCTGAATTTTTGACCTGGGGTTGGTTCCTGTCCCTTCGGCCATGCTCACTATCGCACAGAAGTAAGTCTGACTCCGAGATTACGGAAGAGGCTGTACGATTGTGCGCAGGGGTCGGGCACTAGCCGACTTCCGTTAGTCGGCTTCCTGCAGAGATTGGCTAAGCTCTTCCCACTCCTTGAGGAATCCTGCATGTGCGGCCTTGCGCCTATCGAGTTCCTCGGCCTGTCGCTGGCTTTCCTCGGCGCTGACAAACCCCTGCAACGCGGTTTCGCACTGCGCGATCACCGTCTCGGCGCGGCTGATCTCGCCTTCCAGTTCGCGGATGCGATCTTCCATTTTCTTGCGCTTGATGGGATTCATGCGCTTCGTCTTGGCAGGGACGGCCTCGGCTGCGGCTTGATTACCGTTGGATGGCGTTTCCAAAACAGGCTCAGGCCTTTTCAATTGCTGGCGGATGGCCTCATTCTGCTTCGCACTCCCGCCCTGCTTGCGCCAGAGGTAATCCTCATAATTGCCGGGATAAACTTCGACCTTCCCGTCGCCAATCTCGAAAACCCGCGTCGCCAACTTGTCGATGAAGTAACGATCATGAGACACGAAGACGACGGTTCCGGTGTATTTCATGAGCGCGTCCAGTAAAACGTCTTTGGCGCGGAGGTCGAGGTGGTTGGTGGGCTCGTCGAGCAGCAGGAAGTTCGCCGGATGCAGCAGCAGACGCAGCAAAGCATAACGCCCACGCTCGCCGCCGGAAAGCACCCCAATCTTCTTGAACACATCGTCTTCAGAAAACAGAAAACACCCAAGCAGGCTACGCAGTTCCGTCTGCGTAGAGCGCGGGGAGGCGTTGCCGAGGTCGTCGATCATGCGGGCATCAGCATCCAGTTCCTTATACTGATCTTGCGCAAAGTAATCAGCCTCGACGTTGTAGCCGAGTTTGTATTCGCCCTGCGTCGTCTTCTCCTCGCCCGCGAGCAACTTAATCAAAGTGGACTTGCCCGCTCCGTTCACGCCGACCAGCGCGATGCGGTCGCCCTTCTCGATCATGAAACTCACATCGCGGAAGACTTCTTTTTCGCCGACGTTGGATCCCGCCTTGGCCGGATAAGTTTTCGCCACCCCTAGGAACTCCGCCACGATCCGCCCGCTGGGTTTCGGTTGGGGAAACGTAAAGTGAATCGTCTTTTCTTCCGGAGGAACCTCGATCCGCTCAATCTTTTCCAGTTCCTTAATGCGACTCTGCACCTGTTTGGCCTTGGTGGCCTGGTAGCGAAAGCGGTTGATGAACACTTCCAGTTGCTCGATCCGGTCGCGCTGGTTCTTGTACGCGGCCTGCAGTTGCTCGTTGCGCGCCGTTTTCTGCGTCAAGAATTTGTCGTAGTTGCCGGTGTAAAACCAGAACCGCTTGTTCCAGATTTCCGCGATCTTGTTGACCACCACATCGAGAAAATAGCGGTCGTGCGAGATGAGCACCAGAGCATGGGGATAGTCGTGCAGATATTCTTCCAGCCAGTTGCGTGCTTCTAGATCAAGATGGTTGGTGGGCTCATCCAGCAGAAGCAAGTTGGGCTTCTGCAACAGCAGCTTGGCCAGCGCCAGCCGCATCTGCCAGCCTCCGGAAAACTCATCCGTCTGCCGCTCCCAGTCTTCTTTGCGAAAGCCGAGCCCCTGCAGCACGCGCCCTACTTCGGCTTCAATCGAGTAGCCGTCGCGAGTGCGAAACTCGTGTTCCAGGCTGTGATAGCGGTCGGCGACGTCGGCATATTCCGGGCTCGTGTGGTCGAGTTCGGAGATTTTATGCGTCAGCGTTTCCAGTTCCCGCTCCATGGCGTGGAGTTCGGTGAACACCGTCATGCATTCGGCAAACACGGTGCGGCCGGAAAGCGAGAGCCCATCTTGGGGCAGATATCCTGCGGTCGTGCCCTTGGCAATAATCAGCGAACCGTAGTCGAACGTATCCAGGCCGGCGAGAACCTTCATCAGGGTGGATTTACCCGTGCCGTTCGCACCCACCAGACCGACGCGGTCGTGGGACGTGATTAGCCAGTCGGTGTTTTCAAAAAGAAGTTTGTGGCCGAAACGTTTTCCGGCGCCAGAAAGCTGAATCATGGGGCTGGATTCATCGTCTCATAAAATGGGAAGGATGTTCACGCCCGCTTCCTCAGGATGACAAAGCTTCGGGATGCCGCTCTTGATTCAGGAGTGTGCTGCGGCCCGGCCGTTGCGGCTCTCGGGATGCTTACCCCACAACTCGCTGTGGAAGTGAATGCGCTCGAGAGCGCGATCGATTACCGCTTCCAGTTCATGGGCGTACTTCACTTCGCGTCCCTTGGCCAATCGCCGCCGCGCTTCTTCGGGGCTGAACCAGGTGGGCCGCCGCATCGGTTCGTCGGGCCGGCGCATTTCGTGGATCTCCATCAGAAAGGCCTTGACCACAAATTCCTGCACACCGCCGGGCTGCCAGAACACGCCCTTGGAGTGAATGTAGAGATGGAAGTGGCGCGGCTCGATGGTACCCAGAGCGCCGGCTTCTTCGGCAGCTTCCTGCTCGGCGGATTGGCTGTGCGAAAGGCGCGCTTCCGGTGATCCTTTGGGAAAGGTCCACTTGTTTCCGCCGTTGGTATTGACTAGCAGGAATTCCACAGCGGTGCCCCGCCTGCGGTAACAGATCGCCGCCACTTGCAGCGGCAGCGATTTCGCAATGCGCGGCGAACCCATAGGGCACCTTCCTATACTAAATATTAGATGCCCTACATTTCAGCAATGTTAACGTGCAACAAAAATTGTGCAGTAGGTGGGTTACTGTAGTTACCAAAATGGAACGCCAATCGCTAAAGTCCACAATCCGGTCCAACGACTTCGCCTGCATGGCCGCGATGTCCGGCGATGACACTGCCTCGCCAAGAGCACTCTTGCAGATCAGGGACTGACTTCGAGGTCTGGCCTCTTAAAGCTCTGCCGTGCGCCGTGCCGGACGTGCAGGATCTCCACCCGCCGCTGTTTTTCCAGGACGCGATAGATCACGCGATAAACATGAGGCTTATCTCCATAGAGCAGATGCCTCAATTTGCGGTTTTCGGGCGTTGCCGCGCAGCGCTTTGGGAATTCTTCGAGACCGAGAATGGAGCGCTTGAGGCCCGTGTACCAGCGTCTGGCCGAGTCGGAGCCTGGAGCATTGAGGTCGTCATACAATTGGGCCAGGTCCTGCTGTGCGCGTGCGGTGATGTTAACGAGATAGGCCATGCCGGGCTTCAAAGTCGTCGAAGAACTCCCGCACCGGCCGGGTCCTTTTTCCTCGCGCGTCTTCCAGCCCTTGCCTGATTCCTTCTCTCGTATCAGCGCGCGCGGCGACGTCAAGCAGGCGCTGGTAGGCTTCTGCGTCCTGCACCACCGCTGCCGCCTTGCCTTTCACGGTTAGGACAACCGGGCGCTTGCTCTTCTTGAGCTGTTTCATGAAGTCGCCCGACTTCCGGCGGAACGTCGTGAGCGAATGTATGTCTTTCGTGATATCCAGCATTAAAATGTCCCGAAGCACCTTTTTAGGTGCTACACAATTATACGCTCGTGAGCAATAGACAGCGTTATCCTAAGTGTAGAAGTACCTCTCGAGCCAAGCCTTTGAAAGCCGCAATCCTAAGAACCGTAAAACATCCTCTTCAAATTGAAGAGACGCCCAAGCCGCAGCTCGTGGCAGGACAGGTTCTTCTTCGGGTGCGTGCCTGCGGCGTCTGCCGCACCGATCTCCACATCGTCGAGGGAGAATTGCCGCCGCGGAAGGAAGCGCTGATTCCTGGCCACCAAATCGTGGGCGACGTTGTCGACGGAGCGACGGCCACGTTGCCGCTCGGCACCCGCGTCGGCGTTTCCTGGATGGGTGGAATCGACGGGGATTGCCCGTACTGCCGCCGCGGACTCGAAAATCTTTGCGACGCGCCGGTGTTCACTGGATACTCCATCAATGGCGGCTACGCAGAATATGCCGCTGCGCGCAGCGATTTTGTTTACGCGCTTCCCCCGGAACTGGACGACCTGCACGCCGCCCCACTTCTGTGTGCCGGCATCATCGGATTCCGCAGCCTGCGCGTGGCCGGCGTAGAGCCCGGCGACCGGGTTGGACTCTTCGGCTTTGGCGCATCCGCGCATCTGGCGATCGCGGTTCTGCACTCCTGGGGCTGCGACGTATATGCCTCGACCCGCGGCGCCTCGCATCGCAAGCTGGCCGCCTCTTTGGGAGCCAAGTGGGTGGGCAGTGAAACCGACAAGCCGCCGGTCGAACTCGATCGCGCGGTCACTTTTGCGCCCAGCGGAGACGTGGTGATCGCCGCGCTTTCCAGCCTGCGCAAAGGAGGCATTGTTGCCATCAACGCCATCCATCTCGACCGCATTCCTGAATTCGATTACGACCAGCTACTCTGGGGCGAGCGTCAAATCCGCAGCGTCGCCAACATGACGCGCTCCGATGCTCGCGATTTTCTCAAGATCGCCGCCGACATCCGGCTACAGCCGAAAGTCACCGTATTCTCTCTGGATCAGGCAAACGACGCGCTCGCCGCCGTCAAGAATGACGCGATCGACGGAGCCGCGGTTATCGTGCCCTGAAATTCCTGGGAAATGCGTGGAGGGAATTGGTCGGGGCGCGCGGATTTGAACCGCGGACCCCCTGCGCCCAAGGCAGGTGCGCTACCAGGCTGCGCTACGCCCCGACATTAGCAACAACGGTTCTGCTGCAGCAACCGCCGTTTCGATTATAAACGACGGAACGCGCTATAATTTTTTACTGGATATGCAGAGCCTGCGGTATGCGCTGGTCGCGTATGTGAGAAGTCCAGTGGGAGAGTTCGTCGAGAATCTCCGGCGGGAGCTGCATCCCAACCTGCCGCATCTGGCGGCCCACATCACGTTTCTGCCGCCGCGGCTGCTGCGCGGAACTGAAGCCGCCGCGCTGCAGATGCTGGCCGGCGTCTGCAGCCAGGCCGAGCCTTTCGAAGTGACCCTGGGCGACGTGCAATCGTTCGTTCCCACTACACCCACGGTTTACATTCGCGTTACCTCTGGTGCGGCGCGTCTGCAGGAGTTGCACGACCAGCTGAACAAGCAAATCCTCGCCTTCGCCGAGGAGTGGCCTTACATTCCTCATCTCACGGTCGTGAAAATGGCAACCGAACCCATGGCGGAACAAGCTCTGCGCATTGCCCGCGACCGCTGGCAGCAGTACACAGGAAGCCGCAGCATCCTGCTCGACCGGCTCACCTTCGTCCGGGAAGACGCGCAGAACTGCTGGGTGGATCTGGCTCCCGTGCTGCTCGGCGGCAGTTTGGTTAGGCCGTAGCCCGAAGGCGCGCGTGGCGCATTGACTTGCCCCTGCCCGACCCCTAATATGGTCGGCCAAGGAACGACCCTCCCTGCGTGGTTGGTCCAAGCTATCTCGCATCGTCGCGCATCAGAAAGGACTCTTATGCTGGAGATTCAGACCAAGCGCCTGCCGCCTGACATTGTTGTCCTCGAGATCAAGGGCCGAATCACCATCGGCAGGGAGTGCAAGCAACTGGAATGGGCTACTGACACCCTGGTGCGTGAGAAGAACGAAAAGAAGATCATCTTTGACTTGAGTGGCGTCACCCACATCGACAGCACCGGGGTCGGGATCATCGTGATGTCTGCAGGCCAGGCGAAACAGGCTGGCGGAGAGCTGCGGCTGGCAGGCGCCAACAGACACATCGAAACCGTTTTGAAGGTAACCAGCATCGACAAGCTGGTCTCGTGGAACCCGACCGTAGCTGAGGCGGCTGTAGGCTTCTAAGCAGAGAGTGAACGGCTTCACCCTTGCCGTATCCAATGTGTAATGTCATCCCGAGCGAGGCGAGGGATATTGGCCTCCACCCGCGCCGCCAATGTCTCCGCCCCAGATAAGCACCAAGCTCCCCCGCTTGGCTCGGGATGACAGCGGATGGATGGCGGACAGATTCAAGTCCGCACTACCTGTGAACCAACTCCCTCCGTCTCCGCCGTAACCTCGCCGTGGTTACTCGAAGATTACGTTACTCCCCGCCGAGACCGCATGGCCCCTGGTACATCTCCCTCCCGTGCATTGCGCAGGGGCGGCCCGGGCTGTAAATACAAAGAGACGGAGTTGTGGAAATCCCGCGCCGGGAGCGGCTTTGGGCGTGGGTTGGGACATAGCCGGAGGGCAAGCAATGCAGATCGGGGTCTACGGTTCGGGTTACCTGGGAACGGTGATTTCGGCCTGCCTGGCAGATTTTGGCACTCCGGTTTCCTGCTGTCATCCTGACCGGTCGCGTATGGTCGAGATGGCGCAAGGCAACATCCCATTCTTTGAGAAGAATCTGAAAGAGATTATCCGGCGCAACGTGCGGGCGGGACGCCTAGCGTATTCCACCGATATCGAATCCTTTGCGCGCAAGACCCAAGTGATTTTCCTGGCAGAAGATAACTCCGATAACCTGGCCGATGTAGTGATGCGAATCGCGAAGCTGGCGGCCAAGCCTCCGATTCTGACGATTGTCACGCCGGTGGCGGTGGGCACGGCTACGGCTCTGGAGAAATCACTGGAAGATGCGGCCTTGCATGGAACGATCGTCTCGCAGCCCATGTTCTTCACCGACGGTTGTGCAGTGGAGGATTTCAACTGGCCCGACCGGCTGATTCTGGGTTCGACCTCGAACGAAGCGGTGCAGGTGCTCAAACAGATTTTTCATCCCCTCGTGATGCGCGGTGTGCCAGTGATTGTTACTAATCAGGCAACGGCGGAACTGGTGCGGGAATCGGCGACGGCGTTTGTGGCGACCAAGATTTCATTCATCAACGAGGTGGCGGCGCTGTGCGAGCGCGTGGGCGCGGACGCAGTCAGCCTGGCTCTGGCGCTCGGTCTCGACAAGAAAATCGCTCCGCGCTGCCTGCAGCCGGGAGCGGGCATGGGCGGCGTGTTTGCCGAGTCGGACATGGATTCGCTGGCCGAGTTGGCAAAGGCGAATGGAATTCCGCTGAAGGTGTTGAGCGCGGCGCGGGACGTGAACCATACCCTCGCCGAACGCCTGGTTGAGAAGATTGCTTTGGCATTGAACTCGGTCGAGAACAAAGACGTGGGAATTCTCGGCATGGCGTTCAAGCCGAATACGAATTCGGTGGCGGGGTCGTCCGCCGTGCGGTTGGCCGAAACGCTGGTGGCCAAAGGCGCGCGGGTGCGGGCTTACGACCCAGTGGCGCTTTCCGAAGCCAAGCTGCGGCTGAATGGTTCGGTGCGCTACTGCGAATCGGCGTATGCGGCGGCCGAAGGCATGGACGCGCTGGTGGTGGGCACGGGCTGGCCGGAATTCCGCGCGCTCGATTTTGATCGCATCAAGCATTTGCTCAAAAAGCCGATCATTGTGGATACGAAGAACCTGCTCGATTCTGCGCGGCTGCGCGCCATGGGGTTTGAATACGTTGGCGTGGGGCGGGGATAAGTAGACCGGATTCTCTCTGGGAACTGTGAGCGAAGAAATTCTCAACCCCGCAGACCAGCCAGAGCGTCCCGCGCCGCTATTCCGATTTCCCGTTTTTCTCTCTGAAATTGTCGATAGTCTCTCGTATTTCTTCTTCTGCTTATCCTTCTCCAGCCTGACTCACATGCTCGGGTCGTGGTGGAACCGCTTTTTAGCTGAGGAGTGATCACTCCTACGAAGTCCGGGTTATCCGTCACAGGGAGATTTATTGCACAGGCGTTGGTGACCAGATTCGGGATCGGCAAAACTGATGCGGCTGCGAGTCTCTGACGTCGGCGACCCGCAATTGTTATAATCGAGACGGTGGTGGGAATAGCTCAACTGGCAGAGCACCGGACTGTGGCTCCGACGGTTGCGGGTTCGATTCCCGTTTCCCACCCCAGAATTCTTTTCTGCCTTGCACCTTCCGATTGCCCTCAGGGGCTGAAGCCCGGCTCTCTAAAGCGTGGCTGACGGCACGACTAAAAGTCGTGCCCTTCCCGGACTGAGTTATATTCCTTGCGACACGCCCTCTTCAGGACCATATTGGGAAGGACTTGCTTCCCGTCGCATTTTTCTTCGCCGGACTCGTTGACCCCTCATACGATCAGGTCTAAAATGCCCATCGAATCTTCTTGCGGGCGCGCTCGCGCTTTCGCAGGGCCTGTCGTGACGGACAGAGGGGAAGCAGATTCAGGGGTCCCGAGCTACGGATCTTGGCTTCTCAACCAGGCTCCGTGGGAAATGTTCGTCTTGGGAGGAGCTCGATGAAGAGTTCTTCGCGCAAGCAGGTCGAATCACGTCGTAAAGCCAGCGCAGAGAGTAACACCAAAACGTCGCCTGGATTGTTCCCGATCGTGGGCATCGGGGCCTCGGCCGGCGGTCTGGAAGCATTTTCCGAATTGTTGCGTCACCTGCCGGAAAAGACTGGCATGGCCTTCGTGCTGGTGCAGCACCTCGATCCCAAGCATGAGAGTGGGCTGCGGGAGATCCTGGCAAGGACGACCATGATCCCGGTTACCGAAGTGGTTCAAGGCGTAGTGGTACAGCCGGACCACGCCTACGTGATTCCGGCCAACGCTAATTTGACCCTCAAGAACGGGACGCTGCAACTGGGTTCGCGAGTGCTGACCCGCGGGCAGCACATGCCGGTCGATAATTTCTTTCGGTCACTTGCGGAAAATGCCGGTCAACAGGCTATCGGCGTCATCTTATCGGGGACGGCTTCGGACGGCACCGAGGGCTGCCGCGCCATCAAGGCAGGGGGCGGAATCACTTTTGCCCAGAATGAGGAGTCGGCGAAGTATGACAGCATGCCGCGCAACGCGGTGAACGACCGGAGTGGATCTCACCAACTACAAGCACACCACGCTGCAGCGGCGCATCCGGCGGCGCATGGTAGTGCACAAAGTCGCCAAGCTGAAAGACTACCTGCGGTTCATCGGTAAAAGGCCGGAAGAACTGGACGAACTGTACCGCGACCTGCTGATCCACGTTACCGGATTTTTCCGGGAGCCAGAAGCTTTCGTCGCGCTGCGCAAGCATGTTTATCCCAAACTGTTTGAGGGCCGCAAGCCGGACAATCCGATCCGGGTTTGGGTGGCGGGCTGCTCTACCGGTGAGGAAGTTTACTCGATTGCGATCACGCTGCTGGAATACATGTGGGTACACAGCCGGAACATCTCGCAGGCCGCGACCGCCATCCAGATTTTCGCGACTGATATCAGCGACACCGCGCTGGATCGCGCCCGCACCGGGCTGTACACAGAAGCCGCCGTGTCGGAGATCTCGGCCGACCGCTTAAAGAGATTTTTCATCCGGCTGGATGGAGGGTTTCAGGTCAACAAATCGATCCGGGATATGTGTATCTTTGCCAAGCAGAACCTAGTGAAGGATCCTCCATTCTCTAACCTCGATCTGGTGAGTTGCCGCAACCTGTTGATCTATCTGGGACCGGTGCTGCAGCGGCGGGTCATTCCCACATTGCATTATGCGCTGAAACCCGGCGGCTATCTGATGCTGGGGGCTGCGGAGAACCTGGGCGGATTTGCCGATCACTTCGGACTAGTCGACAAGAAGGACAAGATCTACCAGAAGAGAAAGACTTCGGCACGGCTTACGACTTATTTCGCGAGCCCGGATTATTTGCCGATCCGGGCCGGAGACGTGAAGCTGCCCCGGGAACTGCCGGCTCCTTATACGGTGGAGCGGGAAGTGGAGCATCTGCTGGTGAACCGGTACGTTCCCGCCAGCGTTGTGGTGAACGATCAGATGGAGATTGTGCAGTTCCACGGCAAGACCGGAGCATATCTGGAGCCGCCGGCCGGGCAGCCCAGTTTTAGCCTGGCGAAGATGGCGCGCGAGGGTCTGCTGGTGGATTTGCGCGCGGCGTTGACAACGGCCAAGAAAACCAATGCCACGGTGCGGAAGCAAGGCGTACAGATACAGTCGGAAGAGGGTGCGCGCGAAGTGAGCCTTGAAGTGGTCCCGTTGCGCGGGCCTTCCGCGCACGAACGCCTTTATGTGGTGGTGTTTCAGGATGAGGTTCGCAAGGCCGAGGTTTCAGAGACCAAGGGAAACGGCGGCAAGACGGTAAAAGTGGCTCGCTCCACGGCCCGAGACACCGAACTTCTGAAACGTGAGATGAGTCAGTTGCGGGAGCAGTTGCGGTCGCTCATCGAAGAGCATGAGACCACGACGGAAGAGTTCAAGTCGGCGCATGAAGAGGTCTTGTCAGCCAACGAGGAATTGCAGAGCACCAACGAAGAACTGGAAACGGCCAAAGAGGAGCTGCAATCCACGAACGAAAAACTCACTACCCTCAATGAAGAGATGCAGAACCGCAACACGGAGCTGGGCTCGGCTAACAACGATCTACTCAACCTGCTGGGGCACGTCGATATTCCGGTGGTGATGGTGAGCAACGATTTACGCATCCGCCGCTTTACGCCGCCCGCGCAAAAACTGCTGAACCTGTTGCCGGGAGATATTGGGCGCCGCCTGGGCGAGATCCGGCCGAACCTTGACGTGGAGGATTTGGAATCGCTGGCCCACGAAGCCATCCGCCGCGCGACCTCGCAGGAACGGCAGGTGCGCACCAAGGAAGGTGAATGGCAGGTGCTGCACGTCCGGCCCTACAAGACATGGGACAACCGCATCGAAGGAGCGGTGATCAGCTTGCAGGATGTCGACGCCTTGAAACGGACGCTTGACCAGACGCGCGAATATGCGGATACGATTGTGGAGAGCGCGCGGGAACCGATCCTGGTGTTGAACGCGAAGCTGCAGGTTACCGCCGCGAACCCGGCTTTCTACCGGGCTTTCGACGTATCCCGGGGCGAAACAGAAAAACGTCTGATTTATGAACTGGGCAACGGGCAGTGGAACATCCCGAAGTTGCGCGAACTGCTCGAGGAAATTGTCCCGCGAAACTCCCGCGTCGACGACTTCCAGATGAGCCACGATTTCCCCAACCTCGGGCCGCGGAACATGCTGCTCAACGCCCGCCGGGTTGAAATGCAGCCCGGCCGTCCCTTCATTTTGTTGGCCATCGAAGATGTGACCGAAAAGCGCAACGAGGGAGCGGCGTGAGAAGCTATTTACCGACGAGTACGCCGGGAGCGCCGAGGTTTTGACGGTTTTCAACTCAGCGCCCTCGGCGTGCTTGGCGGTTAAGTTCCCTAGAATTTTGACTCCGTGTAAAATGCCGTGAAGCGGACCGAGCTTTGGCGGGAACGCGGATGAAGCGAATTTTCCAACCATTTCGAAACTCTTTACGGCAACTGGGACCGCTGGAACAGCGCATGCTCGACGCGCTGTGGGCCAGGGGTAGCGCGACCGTCCGCGAGATGATCGCAGGCGACTGCCAGGAACTGGCCTACACTACGGTGATGACGACTCTCGACCGGTTGTTCAAAAAGGGTTTTCTGACGCGGTCGGAAGAAGGGCGGGCCTTCCGTTACGTTCCGCGGCTCAGCCGTGAGGAATTGGACCGGGAGAGCGCGGGCCGCGCCTTTCGCCAGCTGCTGGATGCGGCTCCGGCTTCGTCTTTGCCGCTCTCGTTTCTCGTGGAAATCCTGGGTGAGAGGGACGCGCAGTTGCTCAACGATCTGCAGAAACTGGTGGAGCGCAAGCGCCGCGAACTGGGACGACAGGAAATGGGTCAACGGGAAATGACTCGAGGGGAAACGATCAAGAAGGAGAAAGCTTGATGTTTGCGATGCGCGGGACCGCGGTTTCTTTCTCGATCTTCGTGATGCTCTACAGCGCCCTGTCGGTAGCAGTTTGCGGCGCGTGGAGCAGAGTGTGGCTGGCCAGCCAGCACCATTCCGCGAAACGCCGCGCCAATCTGCTTTTCGCCTTGCGCCTGCTTCCGTTTGTGGTTGCGGCTGGGCTCACCCTCGTGTTGGCGGTGCCTTCGTTCCTGCTGCTTGAACCCCGCGCCGTGAACGAGCCCATGGGACTTGTGCCCGTGTGGCTGGGCTTCTGTGGGGTCACGGTACTGCTGACGGGAGTGTGGAAGGCGGTTGCGGCGTTGCTGCAGGCTTCGCGAACCGTGGCGCGATGGTCCGGCAATGCGCGCGCGTTGGGTTCCCGGGCTATCGATTCCCCCGCTTCGGTCTCCGTGCGCGTTTCCGCGGCTGCTCCACCGCTTACTGCAGCGGGCATTCTGCGGCCGAGTGTATGGTTGTCGCAAGCTGCAGAGTTGGTGCTGAGCGAGCGGGAGTTCGAGACCGCGCTCCGGCATGAGGTTGCGCACGTGCGAGGCCTGGACAATCTGAGAAAGTTGATTCTGCGCCTGGTGGCGTTTCCGGGCATGGCGGAACTGGAGCGCGCCTGGCGCGAAGCTACCGAAATGGCGGCCGACGATGCCGCAGTCTCGAGCGCGGCGGAAGCCCTGGATCTGGCGGCGGCGCTGATCAAGTTGTCCCGGCTGGCTCCGCTCGAGCCGCCGGCGGAGCTGACGACGGCTTTGGTCCATAACCCAGCGGGAGCGGTGAATGCGCGCGTCGAACGTTTGATCGCCTGGACGGAACAGAAGCCGGGTCCGGCTCCGGGATATTCGCTGCTGTATCCGCTGTGCACCGCGACGGCCGCGGTGGTCACTCTGGCCATCACTTACAGCCATCTGCTGGTGCGCGTGCACGCGGCGACGGAGTGGCTGGTTCGATAAAAAATCCTTCCGCGCGGCGACTTCTAGAAAGTTATTCTCACTCCCAACTGCGCGGCGAAGGGAATGCCCACCGTTGTGCCCGGCCCGAAGAAATCTCCCAGCGCGCCCTCGGGTATCTCGAGTTGCTTCAGGCTGGTGAGTGGCACGCAGTTTGGATTACAGATTCCATTGACGGCGCCATTCGTATTGAATTGGGCCCCCGGAATCTGGGCGATGTTCACGGCAAAGTTCGCACCGGGGTTGTTGCGGTTGAAGAGGTTGAAGAATTCGATAAACGGATCGACTCGCCAACGCTCATTGATGTTGATCGGCCGCGTCACGCGCAGGTCCGACTGGATGTAAGGCGTACCGCGGAACTCATCAAGGCTGGTATACACGTCCGGGCCATTGTTCAAAGAGATTGAAATCCGACCGCTGTTGTCGGCGGTGGCGATGGTGATGGGGCGCGCGCTCTCGAACTGGTTCACCGTACTTACTTCGAAGCCGCCGGGCACGTGGACGATTCCCGCCAGCACGAACCGGTGGCGAACGTCTTCACCCGAGGGACCGTAGTCGCCCGGTCCAAACGCATCCAGTTGTCCGGCATTCGGATAATTGAATCCGCTCGGTACCTGGCAGACGCCATCGACATAGTCGAAGAGTTCGCCGAGCACGCATCCCCAGGTCTGTGCCTTGGAGAGCGTGTAGTTCGCGACCAGATTGAAGCGCCGCATGTTCCCCTGCAGATGCAACATCAGCCCGTTGTAGCTCGAGCGGTTGTTGGACTCGAAAACATTGACGTTCGGCACCACCGCGGCTTGATCGGTCGTGTCCGTCGCGGGAATGAGCGGAGTGAACAGGGTGCTGCCGCCGCTGTAGGGGAAGGCGCGATAACCGTGATTGCCCTGCTCGTGCACATAATCGGCGCTCGCCAGCCAATGCTGGTTGAAAGCGTGCTCAATGCCACCGGTGATGTGAATGGCGTAGGGTGTTTTGTAGGGCGAACCAACTAGATTGCCGGTAACACCAGCAGCCAGGCAGCCCGTGCCGGTGAGCGCAAAAGTGCCGGGACCTCCAGTGAGGCTGCAAGTCCCACGGGTGAAGTTAGAGTTGTTGACACCCTGGAACGCAGTCGCCCATCCGTTCTGCGCGAGATCATCGTAGTAGAGGCCGAACCCGGCGCGAATTACGGTCTTCCCGCTGCTCCCAGGAGAGAAAGCGATGCCGAGGCGAGGCGCGATTTGCTTGCGATAGTCGGTCGGCAGGCCGGGCACGGTCGTAATATCCAACGCCTGTAGCGTCACATACGTGGGATTCTCGGCTTGGCTTCGTCCCGAACCTATGAATAGTCCCCACGTGGTCTGGTACCGCAATCCGTAATTGACGGTGAGCTGATGCGAGACGCGCCAGGAATCCTCGGTATAGAAGGCGAGACGCTGGACGTCCTGCGAGAAGCTGCCGTCGCCGACAGGAGTAAACGTGCATCCGATGCCGGTGCTCGGATCCGGCATCGGATTGCACATCGCAGTTGGCGGCGTGTAATAAAACGGCAAGGCAGTGGTGATGCCGCCGCAATCGGGGCCGGGGGGATTGATGTAACAGTCGGGGTTTGAGGGATAGGTGGTGAACTGCTCCGCCGTCGAGGCGAACGACCCGCTCAGCACGGGCTCGTGAATGAAGTCGATTCCGAACTTGAACGCATGGTCGCGCACAACATGGCTCAGGTCGTAGCGAAACTGGTATTTGTCCTGATTGCGCAGGTAGGGGAAAAGAGTGATAGGAGTAGCAAACTGATTGTCGCCAAACGTCTCAAAGCCAGAAACGGTGAGCGCCGTCACGCTGAAGGGAAACTGGATGGCGAAGCCGAAATCAGAATTGCGCGTCTGCGTCAGGTGCAACAGGCTGGCATCGAGAACCAGATTGCCCAGCCAGGTTGAATTGAAGGCGTAGCTATGGCTGAGCGCCACATTCCAGTAATTGTTGTGCGTGAGCAGACCGGTGGATGGCAGCGTTGCCTGCTGCACCAGCGCGTTGTGCGTGATGTAGCTGTCTGATGAAGTTCGCAGGAACCAGTTCGATTTCTGCGACTGCGCCCAGTCGAAACGCAGCGAACTAAGGTAGTCGCGAAAGGGAATGGGAACGGTGGCGGGAACCGGGATGGAAGGAATGCCGGTGATCAATCCCTCGGTCGCCAATTCCGCGAGCGCGTCGAACTGCGTGGTGCTGGCCGGACTATAGGCGATGCTCGCGTCTTCATGCACATTTTCGAATGAGGTGAAGAACCAGACTTTATCTTTTGCCACCGGGCCGCCGATGGTTCCAACATAGTTCTGGCGGGAGAACGGCTGCTTCGGATTCGGCGCTGGGTTCTCGATGGGGAAGCGCGCGTTCAGCGCAGCCTGGCGGTCGAAGAAAGCGGCGTCACCGTGCCATTCGTTACTGCCGCGCTTGGTGGTAATTACGACCGATCCGGCCGTTGTCCAACCGGTGTCGGCGTCTTCGTTCGAGGTGCGCACGGCGAATTCCTGAATTCCATCGGGCGAGAAGTTTTGCAGGAAGCCGCCAATCCAGTCGTCGGAATTTTCCGCGCCATCCACCGATAGCTCGTTGTTCAAGCCGGAACTTCCACCAGTTGAGACTGCGGTGATGCGCGCCTTGGTGGGGTCGGAAGGTTCGACCGGCTCCGTTCCAGGCACAAGATAGGCGATGTTGGCGAAGCTTCGCGCCGGGAGCGGCAGGGTTTCCAGATCCTGGGTGCCCACCACACCACCGCGTACGGCGCTCGACGTGTCAATGGTTTCGGCGGTAATCGAGGAAGAATTGCCCCGCACATTGACAGTCTGCTGCACCGACGATGGCTGTATGGTGACCGTAATATCGCGGACGTTGGCGACAGCGACTGAGACCTCCGCCCGCGCTGGGGCAAATCCCGCGGCAGTGATGGTTACGCGGTAGTTGCCGGGTAGAAGGTCATCGAGACGAAACTCGCCGCGGTCTTCGCTGGAACCTTCGCGTTGAATCGACGAGCCTGATAGCTGCGCGACAATTTTCGCGGCGGGGATGCGAGCGCCTGTGGCGTCCTGCACCGTGCCGCGCAGCGATCCGCGCGAGTTCTGGGCGTAGAGGTTCGCAGTGAGAGTGACAGCGGACAGAATTAAGATGAATGCGCTGCGGCGCAAATTTGCTTGCATAGTTGTGGCGTAAAAAACACTAGACGGCGGCGCTACCTACTACCAGAGGCCGTAGGGTTTGGCCGGG
Source organism: Candidatus Sulfotelmatobacter sp. (assembly GCA_049280095.1). Taxonomy (GTDB): domain Bacteria; phylum Acidobacteriota; class Terriglobia; order Terriglobales; family Acidobacteriaceae; genus Sulfotelmatobacter. Next base: position 18,079 of record JBAPPL010000026.1, read on the forward strand.
GCATTAAGTTACGGCAGGTCGCCTAGCCTCTACAATCAGGGCAAGGAGAGACTATGAAACTTAATACCAAAGCTCTGGCCTTGACGTCGGCAATCCTGTGGGGGCTGGCGATGCTGGTGACGAGTCTGGCTAACCTGATCTGGGGCAACTTCGGCGAGCAATTCCTCCAGACCATGTCGTCGGTTTATCCTGGCTACCATGCAACCCGAAGCATCACAGAGGTGATCGTAGGGACTCTCTACGGAGCCGTCGATGGTTTCGTTGGTGGAGCTGTATTTGCCTGGCTCTACAATCAGTTCGCCCACTAGACCTCTGCGGACTCTGCATTCCCGCAGGGGAGACAGATTCGCTCGCTTATATCGCAGCTAGAGCGTTAGTCCGACCACCGCTGCGGCTTGCGGTCCCATCGGTGCTTTTTCAATTCGGTGAGCAAAGCTGAGTCGAGTGGACCGGCGTCACTGGCGGCAATGTTCTGCTGCACGTGTTTCGGGTCCCGCATGCCGACGATCGTGGTGCTTACCGCCGGATGAGACAGAATGAACCGCAGGGACATTTCGGGCAGCGTCATGCCTGCAGGCACGATCTTCTTCAACTTGTCGACGCGCTGAATCGTGTTCGCCAGATTTTCTGTGCCAAAATAGAGCGACCGCCAATCGTCTTTCGGGAAGCGGGTTTCGAGTGTCATCTTGCCGCCCAGGCTGCCTTCATCGAGCGGCACACGCGCGATCACGCCCACGTTGAGTTCCTGGCAGATGGGAAGCAGCTTGTCTTCGGGTGCTTGGTCGAATATGTTGTAGATCACCTGCACCACGTCGACCACTCCGGTGTGCAGAGCTTTCAGGCCATTCTCCGGCTCCCAGCGGTTGAGGCTGAGGCCGAAGTAGCGAATCCAGCCGCCGTCTTTCAACTTCTCGACGGTCGAGAGAAATTCCGGGTCTTCGGCCCAGCTGTCATCCCAGACATGGAATTGCAAAACATCGATCGAATCGACGCAAAGTTTCTTGCGGATCAGGTCCGCGTATTTGAAGACGTGCGCGGGCGAAAAAACATCGAGATATTTATAGGCCGGCAGCGCGGGCCATTTGTCGTTGGCCGGAGGAATTTTCGACGCGGCGTACAGGCACTTTTGGGAGTTGCGCGCCATGATTTCCCCCAGCAAGCTGTCGCTTTTGCCCTCGCCGTAGGCCCAGGCGGTGTCGAAGAAGTTGCAGCCTGCATCGACGGAAAGTTGCAGGGAATCGAGCGACTGGCGGTCGTCAGAGCCGCTCCATCCACTCATGCCCCAGAGTCCATAAGAGATGTCACTGACATCGAAACCGGTTCGTCCCAACTTGCGGTAGTTCATGAAAGGTCTTCCTCAGGCGGATGGTTTGGAATTCTTACGGTGTCGCGTGACTCGACATCCTAGCAGTTCTATCAAGGGTTCGACATAATGCCATGCCAGCGATTTCTGTAGATGCTGATTTTTCGATGCGGGTTATCGGGATTTTGCAGCCTCCGAAAGTCCTGCCAGGTGTTTCAATAGAGGTAGATCATAGAAAATGTGGAGGTTGGCTGTGAAATTAGAAATTCCTTCTTCTACCACGCCTTCCTATTGCCAGGAAGATACCCATGCACCTTCGTCCCGTTTGCTGGATGAGAAAATCTCAGACGACTCGGGGGCGGAAACGACGACCGACAGCGCCTTGGCGCCTGCCGGGCTGAAAAATCCGTTTTGGACTAAGGCCAGCTAGCGCCTGACACGCCTTCCCGAGCAGAGCGAGGTGCCTTGGTTTTGCTCGCGATCGTTTATTGCTCCCACGGGGCAAACACCAGGATCCCTCGCTTCGCTTCGGGATGACAGATCGGAGAGCCTAGCGCAGAATCGGCAGACAGAGGCAGGGGCGGAGCGCGAAGGGCAGCGCGGACATCTCCTGCAGCGCGGGCTGCAACTGCGAGTCTCTGCAAGGCTCAAGCGTGATCACGAAGGGCAGGGCGTTCTTATCGAAGCCGGGATTTTGCAGCACGGCATCAATATTCAGTTGATGAGATGAGAGGATCGCGGCCAGGCCTGCGATGATGCCGGGCTGGTCCTTCACCAGAAAGCGCAGATACCAGGGCGTCTCAAAGTCGCAGCTGACTTTTGGCGATGCTAATTGCAGCGGGCGATGCGGACGCGGTCCGGTCGAAAAACTTCCAGCTGCTAGACTTTCCGCCACAAACATCAAGTCTGAAACGACGGCAACCGCCGTGGGATCTCCTCCCGCGCCTGCGCCCTGGAAAGCCATGTCGCCGCCGTATTCTCCCGATGTCAAAACCAGATTCAGGTTTCTCTGCACGCGTCCGAAAGGAGACGACGTGGGAACCAGGCTGGGGCCGACGTCGGCAAACAGCGTCGTGTCTTTGAGATCAGAGCGCGAGATCTGGCGGATAGTGCAGCCCAGCTCGGCGGCGTAATCGAAGTCGACGGCATCAATGGAGCGGATGGTGCGGGCACGAATGTCTTCCGGAGAAACGCGGACGTGCAGCCCCGCCAGCGCGAGAATGGAAAGCTTAGCCCGGGCATCGCCGCCGTCAAGATCTTCGCTGGCGTCGGCTTCGGCGTAGCCACGCGCCTGCGCCTCTTCGAGAGCTTCGCTGAAGGGGATGCGGCCGGTCTCAATGCCGCTGAGAATGTAGTTGCAGGTGCCGTTCAGAATGCCGGCAATGCCGTGCAGGCGGTCTCCGCTGAGTCCAGTGCGGAGCGCGGGAAGAACGGGGACGCCGCCAGCGACGGAGGCTCCGAACTCCAGCTGGCATCCATTTGCGCTGGCGAGCTGCAATAAGTCAGGGCCATGGCGAGCGATGAGCTGCTTGTTGGCCGTGACGACCGACTTCCCCGCCGTAAGGGCGCTACGCACAATGTTTTCCGCCGGGTGAAGCCCGCCGATCAACTCAATAACGATATCAACGTCGGCGTTGAGAATGGTCTGGAAGTCGTCGGTCCAGATTACGTCACGCGGAATCCAGCGCTCGGCAACCCATGGCTGTTTCTTGCGTTCGATGTCGCGATTGCAGATGTGAGTGAGGCGGAGCACGCCGTCGCCCGCGTTGCGCTCGCCGAGAATCTTGACCACGGCGCGGCCCACGGTTCCGAAGCCCACCACGGCGACCCGGAGCGAAGGGGTGTGACGCCCGGGAGCGGGAACGGCATCCATTGGCTGTTTTGGCGGAGTCTTGGGCAAAGTTTGCTCGCGAGTAGAAACCTATTTTTATCACACGTGGACCTTCGGTTCCGCGAAGGAAAGCGAACAATGCAGCGCGCGGTGGTGCCTCCCTTGCCAGGAGCGTGCTAATCGACGATGGGAAGCGGGTTTCTCATTTGTTTCGCAGCAGCGTCATTAATTCAACTTTGTGCTCCAGTTCAGCACGACAGACATCGGTGTCATTTCAGTCTTCAGTTGCGTGTTGATGAGGAATTTCTGGCCGTCACTGCTGACATCGTAGGAAAACAGCTCGGAAGTAGCAAACATTTCACGAGGATTGGCCTGGAAAAGCGCCGTCGGGGTACCGGCGTCGAAGTTAGACCCTGTCTTCACCGGAACAGCCATAATCTTGTTGTCAGTGGAGAGGTAGAATAGTTCCTTACCGTCGCCCCGCCATCGGGCTTGATCTCCCCCGCTGTTCGACACCTGCCATTTCCCATGTGCCTCGGGAAATGAAGTTACATAAATCTCCCAGCGCCCACTCTCATTGGAAGAGTACGCTATCCACTTGCCATCCGGTGAGAATCGGCCGCTCTTCAAAGTGGAGCTGGCTTTGAGAAACTGAGTTGGCCGGAGCTCCGGAAAGGTTAGAAACCACAGGTCTGGACCGCGCCCGTAAATAACATATTTGCCATCGCGCGACCAGTCGGTGGGAAATCGGTCAGGACCATCTTGCGGAATGACCTTCTCATCCTGCGCTCCGTTACTATCCTTTAGATACAAGTCGAACTTGAGTTCACGATTCGAGGCAAAAACCGTTCGGCTTCCGTCCGGGCTCCAGATCGGCAGTGAGTCCAACGCCGGATCAAACGTCAGCCGTTTCGCACTCCGGGTATCGAGATCGTAAGTCCAGACGTCAGTATTCTGGCTGACCGGATCGGTGGTATCGGAGGCCACGGCTCGGCCGTTCGGGGAGAGCATTATGTTGCCGTAGATGCCCGGGTTCATGGCGACACCGATCTGCTGCCCTTTCCGGTCAAACCAGAGGACCTGGGAGGCGCCGGAATCTGCGCTTCTTTGGGCCACGAGTAAACCAGTACTGGAAGCGGAAAATATCGCTTCAGAAATCCGCGGAAAGAATTGAACATCGGTGAGTATGGGAACAGGCTCTCCAGTCAGCTCGAGTTTTCTGGCGTCGAAATGTTGGACGAAGAGGGTCTGGTCCCGGTAAAAAAGCAGATATCCCGGAGCGGCATACGCCGCGTTGCCTTTGGCTCTGACCAAGAGCCGCTTCTCATTGGAATTCAGCGAACCGGCGTAAATCGAGTAGAGGTCTCGGCGTCCCGAAAGGTTGATTGCGGCATACAAGTAATGGATTCCGTCGGGCAGGAACATCGGCCAACGGTTGCTGTCTTCGTTCAGGGCTTTGTCCGGAACTGTGACCTGAGTCGGTGTTCCGCCGGAAGCTGAAATTCGATAGAGGCCGACTCCGAGCGTTCCGCTCGGAGTAAAAAGGATGACGCCATCCTTGTTCCAGGTGCCGCCGCGTCCTGTGGATGCATCGCAGAGGGTTTGCACCGGGCCGCCAGCTAGATTCAGCTTCTTCAGTTTCCCAGCTGCGAAGAACCCTAGCGACCGTCCGTCAGGAGACCAGAAGGGGAAGCTGGCACCCTCGGTGTTGGCAAGGTTGGTCGCTTCCTGCGCGCCCGGTTCATAGATCCAGAGGAGGTTATTTCGCTCAGATTCCGGATGACCAACAATTGCAACCGTATGGCCATTGGGAGACACCGCCACAGACCGCGCCGCGAACGGGAGGGGCGCAGAAAAATATGTCGTCTGCTCTGTGCCGTTCGATCCGCGCCACCAGACCACGAAGGCGATCAGCATCAAGGCGAGTCCGGCCGCGATCAGCCAGGCCAGAAGCTCGTGGTGGCTTCTCTTTTTTCCCGTTGAACTGAGAGCTGGCGTCCCGCTCTGAGCGATCCACTTCAATTGCAGCGCGACGTCATGCGCTGTCTGAAAGCGGTCCTCGGGGCTCTTCGCGAGGCAAGCGACAACCACATGCTCGAACATTGGCGGAGTGAGGGGTTGGACCGCAGAAATCGGCTCCGGTTGTTTTTCGAGAATCGCGCTTGCCACGCTGATCTGGCTCTTGCCCTCGAACGGTCTTGCACCGGTTACCATTTCGTAGAGAACGGCTCCCAGCGCAAACAGGTCCGATCTCGCGTCGGCCTCCTTGCCCTCAATCTGCTCCGGCGACATGTACTGGATCGTTCCCACCATCGTGCCCGCAGTCGTGAGCGGAGAGACGGGACTGGCCTGGCTCATTGTCCGGGCCGCCGACAGAAGAGGCGCGCTTGATGCTCCGGGGGGAGCACCGGCAGCCGGGGACTTGGCAAGCCCGAAGTCCATCAGCTTCGCACCGGCCTTCGTCAGCATGATGTTCCCCGGCTTCAGATCGCGATGCACGATCCCCTGCTGGTGCGCCACGGTGAGCGCCTCGGCCACGGCAACTCCAATTTTTAGAATCTCGCTCAGTGGCAAAGCGCCTTTACGAAGCCGTTCAGCTAGCGTTTCCCCTTCGAGAAACTCCATCACAAGATAATCGGTGCCGTCTTGCGAGCCGATGTCGTAAAGATGGCAGATGTGGGGATGGTTCAGCGAGGAGATGGCCCGGGCCTCGCGTTCCATGCGCTGCTTCAGTTCCGGAGAAGAAGAAAGGTGGGAAGCCAGAACTTTAATCGCCACGATGCGATCCAGGCGGACGTCCCTCGCTCGATACACCTCGCCCATCCCGCCAGCGCCCAGGGGAGATTGGATTTCGTAGGGACCGAGTTTTGTGCCAGAGGTTAGAGCCATGAGTGGGCCCAATTATAGCCTGCGCCTACATTGGAAGGATGTGCCGACTCTGGGTGGGTGGTCGGCAATCCGAAAGTAATCCGGCCGCATCGTCGCGAGATTAATAAAAGATGGGTCGACCCACCCGAAGTGATCAAGTGCCCCCCATCGGTGGACTAATGGGAAGCTGATCGCTAGCGGGGCGGCATCCCAGGCAGAGTCAGCATCAAAGTTGGTAAGATGATGCGATCCCGCCGCGGTCAGGCAAATGCCTGCTTGCGAGGAATCACAGCGGAACCTTTACAGACGGCGCCTCTTGCCTCTTCATGCCGAGCGCTACGGTCCGCCACACGCCCGGTTATGGGAGGAGAATGGATGATAGGAAAGTTCGCGAGCGCGAGTGCGCTGACGCTGCTGGTTGTGACAATTCTGCCGGGAGCGCAAGGGTTCGCCCAGACTGTGCCCGCTGAACAGACGCCGGCTCCGGCGACCGCGGCGCAACCAGCCTCCCCCCCAAACCAGGCTGCGCAGCAACCCGCGACCAGCCAGGAAGCCGGGGAGGAGGGGCCCATCACAGCGCACCGGAAAGCGCGGCCTCACGACTACAAGAACTGGGAATTCAATGTAGGCGGCGGCGCTAACGTTGACAGTGGTGCGACCAAGACGTGGGTGAGAGGCGGAGGCGTTGTGGGGACGGCGGGCGTGGCGCGGAACGGCAACAAGTATTTAGGCCTGCGCGCAGACTTAATTTTTGCCGACCTGCCGCTGCGCGACTCTACCGTGCAACTTGCCCAGGCAACTGGATCCAGAAACTACGCTTTGGCGGTGACGCTCGAACCCATCATCAATGTTCCTGTGAGCAGCCTATGGGGCGGATATGTCTTTTTGGGACCGGCCTACTACCACCGGGCCGGGAATGTGAGCGGCAGCACCACAGTTCCAGGTTCGGCGTGCAATGCGTTCTGGAACTGGTGGGGCGCGTGCCAGAATTACAATTTCGGCCTTGCTCTTAGTGGCAGCTTTGCCAAGTCCAGCCTGAATGAATTCGGAATCGACGGTGGCGCAGGGGTAACGCGCAAGATGCCCAGCGGAGTCGAAGTCTACGCGGAATGGCGCATCATGCACGGATCGCATAACGGCATCACAACTGATTTTCGTCCCATTACCATCGGATTGCGCTGGTAGATTTTTCGTTGGTAGGCTGAGCTACTCAGGATTGGTGCGGTAACTCCAGAGATTTGCCGCGCGCTGTTGCAGTTGCACGAATGATGCAGCGGCGACGGGCTGCGAAACCGCCGTGCTGGAATTGGCTTCGGCCAGCGCAGCCTCTACGATGTGGTGCGCGGGTGCGAGCGAGCAGGCGGGATCCGTTGCGGCGGCGTTGCCGACCAGCAGCAAAGCCTGGCAGCGGCATCCGCCAAAATCCTCGGTGCGCTGGTCACAACTGCGGCACGGTTCCGGCATCCATTCTTCCCCGCGAAAGCGCTGGAATGATGAAGATTCCTTCCAGATGAACTCCAGAGTCTGCTCGCGCACATTCTCGAAGGCGAGGCCGGGAATGACTTCCGCGGCGTGGCAGGGAAGCGCTTTGCCTGCGGGATTGATGAGCATCAATCTACGTCCCCACCCTCCCATGCAGGCCTTCGGAAAGCGCGCATAGTAATCGGGGACTACTGAATCAATGCGGATGCGTCCGGCGAGGCGTTTTTCTGCAGCAGCTACAGCTTCCACGGCTTTCTCAACCTGTGCCCGCGTGGGCAGAAGCGCGGCGCGGTTCTGCAATGCCCAGCCGTAATATTGAGTGTGGGCGATCTCCATGCGCTCGGGCGCGAGCTGCTCGATGAAAGCGATCATCTCTTCGAGGTGATCGATATTCTGCCGGTGGACGACAAGATTTACGGTGAACGCGAGCTTGTGCTGGCGGATAAGTCGCGACAATTCGATTTTGTGCGCGTGCGCTTTGACGCCGGCAATCCAGTTGGCCGCGCCTTCGCGCGAATCCTGAAAACTGATCTGGATGTGATCGAGTCCGGCATCGACCAATGCTTGCAGGCGTGCTTCAGGCAGTCCGATACCAGAGGTGATGAGATTGGTGTAAAGGCCTGCGGTGCGCGCGCTCGCGATGAGCTCGGTTAGATCCGGACGAGCCAGCGGTTCACCTCCAGTGAAGTGCGCGTGCAGCATTCCGAGCCTGCCGGCCTGCTGGAAAATGTCGACCCACTCTGAGGTGGAAAGCTCCGAACTCGCTGCGGACAACTCAAGGGGATTCGAACAGTAAACGCAGTGCAGCGGGCAGCGGTGGGTGATCTCGGCGATGAGGGCCAGCGGGTTGGAGATCATCATCGGTGCGGGCGAACGAGGTGCAGTTGATTATGAACTCTTAGTAGTCGACGATCCGTTTCTGACGCAGTTGTTCGAGAAACTGGCCGATATCCGCGCGAATCTTCTCAGGGTTCGCGTCGCCGAACTTGGCCTGCAGCTCTGCGATCATTTCGCCGAAGGTGCGCTTGCCGTCGCATTGCTCGAGTATCAGCAGGCCCGTATCGCGCAGGCGAAGCGCGCCCTCCGGATACAGGATCGTGCGTTCTGGTTTGTCTCCGGCCTTATTTGCTTTTTCTTTTTCTGCCCCCCAGCGGCAGCCGACTGCCAGGCGCGGCTGGGCCGAATCCTCCGGAAGCGCCATGCTAGCTGGCCTCGATTCGGAAGGCTCCAGGAGGTGGCCACGCCGGTTGCACGTAGGCGAAGTAGAGCGCGTCGAGTTGCGCCCACAGAATGTCGCACTTATCGCGCAGGGCAAGGATTGCCAACTCCTGCTCGGCGCGCGTCTTCGCGTTATCGTAGACGTAGTTCACTGCGAACTGCGAATCCTCCGGCGCCTGATAAAGTCTGGCTTCGAAATAATCCAGACCTCCGGCGAGCCAGGGATAATGCTGGCGCAATTTTTCCACACGCAAGGTGATCAGCTTGGTCGAAAACAATTCCGTCAGCGAGGAAGCCACTGCCTCCAGCAACGACCTGCTGCGCACAATGTTCAGGTATTCGTTGACCGCGAAGCGGGTCGCGGGAAGAATCCCGTTACCGGCTCGCACCTGATTGGGGTCGAGACCGGTGGCTTCGGCCAACTTTATCCAGCGCTTGATGCCTCCTTCGCTGGTGGCGTCACCGTCGTGGTCGACCACACGCTTACGCCAGGCGCGGCGGAAGACCGGGTCAGGACCGCGCGACAGGATGATCGAATCTTTGATCGGGATGACGCTTTGATAGTAATAGCGGTTCAGGGCCCATGCCTGCAGTTGTCCGCGGCTGAGCTTCCCTTCGTGCATCAACAAATGAAAAGGATGCTGGTGATGATAGCGCTCCTCGCCCACAGCCTGGAATCGCGCGCGCAACTGCTCGCTCTTGAGCAGGGGCGCGGCTTGCGACGCGGCGCCGGCTTCTACAGATCGAACTGCCATCCATCCTCCGCAATTTCCCAGCCCGCGCCCCGCACTCGCCGATGTTCGGAACTCGCCTCGTTCAGCATGGGATTGGTGTTGTTGATGTGTATAAATATTTTACGCGGGCGGCGCACCGCCGCCAACTTTGCCAGCACACTTTCGACCGGGATGTGGCCCATCTGCTGAGTAGTTTGTGCGCTGCTCTGAATGCGAATCAGTTCGTCATCGCTCCAGAACGTGCCATCGAAGAGCAGGACGTCGCAGGCGTCGAATTGCTCGAGCAGCGAGTCGTCTATTTGAGGAACTGCTGGCATATAGCCAAAGCGCGAGCCGGAAGTTGAATGGATGAACAGGCCCAGGGATGCTTCGCCGAGGGAAAGTTGCGACTGCCGTTCGCGGTTGACGAAAGGAGGATAATGACTTCCCAACGACAACGCCCGGCAGCGGAGGCCGGAATCCTCGCCTTGAGCATCGTACAAAGAAAATTCCTTTCCCGATTCAAAATCGATCCACTTGGCTTGATCTGGAATTCGATGCAGCATGCGGAACATGGAGTTGTCTTCGCGGAGAACGCGGCGCACCGAGGCGGTGGCGTAAACCTGCAGGGGTTGAAGTTCGCGCAGCAGAAGCAGTCCGAGGACGTGGTCGAGATCGGCGCTGGCCAGCACCACGCCCGCGATGGGCGACTGGCGCGCGCCGTCGCGCGGGTGCAACTCAGGCGTGGATTCGATTTGAGCGCGCAGGTCAGGAGACGCCCCAAGAAAAAACCACGAGCGTCCGTCTTCCGTGATTGCAATCTGGGTCTGGCTGCGCGGCTTTCCACGGAACGTGCCGGCGCGCATGGAGCGACAGTTGGCGCAGGCACAATTCCATTGCGGAAACGCGCCTCCGGCCGCGGAACCGAGAATCTTCACTCGCATCTCTGGTGAGTTTACAGCCTGGGATTGGTGTTGGAGGTATTTTCGCGAGAACGTGGAAAGTTCCGCTACCCCTTACCCACCGAGGCGGCACAGCGCAGCGGATCAACATCCCAAAGCGTAACGCCGGTCGAGAGACTCTCGAGTCCCACTTCCCCGGCCATTTCGCTTCCGGGCTTGCCACACCACACAATGCGGAATTGCGCTTTCGATCCCTGGTAAAGAAGGTCGACCAAGTCCCCCGGCTTGAGTTGAGCGTCCACGCACTGCAAGGTGGCACCGCGTCCGCTAATGGAGCGCAGGCTGGCCGCCTGCGTGAAGGGCCGTGAATAGGTATCCATGCCGTAGATCTGTACGGGGAGATCAACGAAGACACGCTGTTGGCTGCGGCGATCCATGCGATGCTCCTTAGTTTTCAATGGGAGGTCAGGGCATGGTAGGCGAGCCGGGAGGGGAAGCAAAGGTAACCTCAGTCACCGGCGGAGCGATGCCGAAAGTTTGATTTGCTGGGTAAGGCTAGAAATGAGGCTTTAGTCGAGATCTCCGAGCGAGCATGCGCCGGGACCGCGAGGGTCGCCACAGGAGCCGCACGCGCCCGAGGGGGCTGCCGAACCGGCAGAACTCTTTGCTGAGACGGCGAAGACACTAAGCTGCGGGCTCAGCTTCTGGCTTTCGCATTTGGGGCATTTGGCCTTGTCGCGGCCGAAGACCAGGGTTTCGAACTCGTGCTGGCATTCCTGGCAGATGTATTCAAAAATCGGCATGACGATCGCTCCCGTGGAAATGGCTGTTCCTATTAGAATCAATTTGCGGCAACTTCGCAAACTTACTTCGCGAACTTATTTTGCCAACTTACTTTGCCAACAGGGGCGGTGACGCCTGGGACTTCCATCAAGAGCTGAGTTTGAGGACGGGGTGACAGGCAAGCCGGCGACGTTCGTGCCCTCGGTTTTCCGGCCACATCCGTGGTTGGGGGGTGGGCATGTGCAAACTCTCGCCGCATTTTTTCTTCCCCGCCGAATCGACTTGCCCGCTGCGGAGCAGCGCCTGATCGAGGTAGAACCCGGCATTCCCGTGCTGTGCCACTGTCACTGGCAGAAAGACCGGAGGGCGCTGACTTTGATTGTGGTGCATGGGCTGGAGGGATCGAGCGAATCGCAATACATGCTGGGCATCGCGCGGAACGGGCTCGCCGCGGGCATGAACGTAGTGCGCATGAACCAGCGCAACTGCGGCGGCATGGACCATTGCGCGGCTACGCTCTACAACTCCGGCCGTTCTGCCGATGTGGCGGCGGTAGCGCGCAACCTGGTTGAGCGCGACCGGATTCCTGGCTTCGTGCTGATTGGGTTTTCCATGGGCGGCAATCTGGTGCTGAAGCTGGCGGGGGAGTGGGGGAGCGACGGTCCGGCGGAGTTTCGCGGGGTGGCGGCGGTTTGTCCGGCAGTGAATCTCGCGGCTGGAGCCGACGCGCTGCACGAACCTGCCAACCGGATTTACGAATATTATTTCCTGCTGCAATTATTTCGCCGCTTTCGCCGCAAGGTTCGTTTGTTTCCTGGCGACTTCGATGCTTCACGTCTGCGCGGAGTTAGAACCCTCCGCGAATTTGACGATCGCGTGACCGCTTACTATTGTGGTTTCACCGGCGCCGATGATTACTACGCTCGAGCCGCTGCCGCTAATGTGGTCAGCCGCATCGCGAGGCCTGCATTGGTGATTCACGCGACCAACGATCCTTTTGTGCGCATTCTGCCGGACACGCGGCAGGCGCTGCTTTCCAACCGCAACATTGTTTATGTAGAGACTGAGGACGGTGGGCATTGTGCCTTTGTCGGCGAACGCGGCGGTGATCCCGCCTATGATGGGCGCTGGGCGGAGCGTGAAGTCGTGGAATTCGCCAAGCGGTTTCGCTAATTCATGCGGCGCGGGCTGGACTGCGAAACCAGGCCAGAATCTCGGCGCCGCGCCCCTTGAGCCGCGTACGCAGAAACGCGAGGATCAGCATGGCGAGGGAAATCGTCAGCAATCCCAAAGACGCTGTGCGAACGCTCTGGCTGTGTTTGGGGAGGATGGAGAATCGTCCGTACACGAATTCAAGGTGCACCCAGTAGACCAGCAGGGAAGCCTGGCCCAGCTGAATGAGAGGACTGAAATTCCAGCTTCCCGCACGCCGTTTTCCTATAACCCAGCGGCACCAGGCATAGCTTGCCGTCAGAATCGCGAGCAGCATTCCCAAACGAATTAAAAAGAAGTTCGGGCTGGTATGCCAATAGTCGTAGGTTGCGTAGATCTGACGCGGTTGGGCGTCAAGCCAGCGCGCGCCTGCCACAAAAGCCAGGCCCGTGGCCCCCGCCAATAAGAAGATCGAGGTTTCGCGCCTGTGCGCCCATTCGCTTTGCAAAATAAATCCGGTGGCCAGCCCGGCGAAGGCGAACGCCGTCCAGGGAAAAATTGGGAACAACCAGGCTTGCGGTGCGCCGAGATTGTGGACTCCGTTGATGTAGGATTCCAGCGGCCAGGGCAGCCAATTCGGGCGCCAGGTGGTCCACAGCGGCGGCGTGAGAAGAGAAATCAGTACTGCGGTTCCCGCTGAGGCAATCACAAGTGTGACTCTGGCCGGGCCTCCACGCCGTATCGAGAACCCAAGCCAGCAGACCACGCCCATGAGCATCATGGAGAGGCCGATGGTGTTCAGTATGTCGACGCGCAGCAGGTCGCTGAGCGGCGCCCAGCCCCAGGCGATGAGATATTCCTGCAGGCGGAAAAGCAGGCCAAAGCCAAAGATCTCGGCGCCGCGTCGGATCGTAGCGCGCGCAATTTGCGCGGGCGGCAGATTCTTTTTCCACAGCTTTTCGGTCACCAGCGCGAACGAAATACCGGCCAGAAACAAGAACAGAGGAGCAGGGAAGGTTCCGCCCAGTTGCGAGTACATGAAGAATCTGCTCTGCCGCGCGCCCGGGCTGAGCCAGGAATCATAGCAATGGGTCTGAAACATCAGCACGCAGGCCAGGCCCCGCATCCAATCGATGTAAGCGAGGCGGGATGGCGGGGCGGGGGTCAATGCGACTCCGCATGATACTCCACCGGGAGCTTATGATAAATTTTGCTTGGGGCGCGTAGCTCAAATGGATAGAGCACCGGATTTCTAATCCGGTGGTTGCAGGTTCGATTCCTGCCGCGCCTACCAAGAAACAGCTGCCGGTGACCAGTGATCAGCGGCCACCTACGCTGCTCGCACGACGAGAACTCTCTGCTTGATTTTGCTGGCCACTGGCCGCTGATCACTGACCACTGTTCTTCCTATGCTCGCACGTCGCCGTGTTGAGGCAGGTGTCGGCCAACATCAGGCGGCTGACGGGTTGGCCGCCGACGATGTGCGATTCGATGATTTCGTCGACGTCGGCCTCGGTGACGTGACCGTAGCACACGGCATCGGGATAGACGACGAGGTTGGGGCCGTGTTCGCACTGGTCGAGACAGCCTGACTGGTTGGCTCTTACTTTCCCTTTGAGGCCACGTTCCGCCAGTTTCTGCTTGAACAGTTTCTGCAGCTTTGCCTGGCCGCTGGGATCACAGCATCCGCGCGGGTTTCCCGGAGGGCGCTGGTTGCCGCATATGAAGATGTGTTTTTCAAACCTGGGCATGGAGAAATTCAGTAGCACCGCTACCCTCACTGACCGCTAGCCACCGGCAAGCGATCAATCTCGGCGTCCCAAACGCTCTCGAAGTCGATGAAGTAAGCCTGCACTTCGAGTCCAGGAATCGCTTCCGCAAGCGCGGCCGCAGCGCGAGCCAACTCGCGCTGGTGATGCGTGGCCTCTGCTTGAGCATCGCCATCGAAGCCGCCTTCCAGACGACCGTACGCGCCGCAATCGGAGTGGGCCATCAGGATCACACGCCGCGTTCCGTGCAGACGCATGGACTTACGGATCTGATCCAGAACAAACCCGCGGTCGCCATCGGAGCCGGGCGCAGCGAGATAATTCATGCCCCCAGCGACCTTAATGTGATCGGGATTGACCACCCCGATGCGCTGAAGAAACATGCGAAACCCCGCATCGAAGCGATGGTCAAAGCACGACAAAACGGCCGCATCACAAACGTACCACTCGCGTGGAGAGTCGAAATGAAAAAGCTTTTTCACGATGGAGTTCCTTAGCGAGATGATTCGCTGATGCCCATTCTACCGGAGAGTTGAGGTTTCCCGCCGCTTGCGTTGCCATACGCTGCGCGGGCGCGATAAGATAGTGCGTACACGTCTTCTCCGCTTCCATCCCAGTAAGCCTTTAAAGCATTTACCGCGGCCAAGAGTGTGCGACCCCGGGTGTTCGTACATGTGCGCGCCGCAGCGGTGCGTCTGCAAAATCCCTGTTACGGAGATGGCATTGAAACGAGGCAAGACTGCGGTGATTGTCGGCGCCCAGTGGGGCGACGAGGGCAAAGGCAAGATTGTCGACGTTCTGTCCGAGAGCTTTTCGGTGGTAGCTCGCTATGCGGGCGGGCACAACGCCGGACACACAGTCATCATCAACGGCAAGAAGTTCGTGCTGCAACTGGTTCCCTGCGGGGTCCTGCGAACCGCCTGCCGCAGCGTGATCGGCAACGGCGTGGTGCTTGATCCCATGGCTTTTTTGAAGGAAGTGGGAGCACTGCGCGCAGCGGGCGTGACCGTCGACGGAAATCTTTTTGTCTCGAACCGCGCTCAGGTGATTCTGCCCTATCACCGCATGATCGAGCTGGCGGCTGAAAATGCGCCAGGACGCGTGAAGATCGGCACCACCTCGCGCGGAATCGGCCCGGCTTATGAAGACAAGATGGGGCGCCGTGGGCTGCGCGTCGCAGATCTGCTCGATCTGCAGCTCTTAAAGAAACACATCGAAAACGCAGTGCGCGAGAAGAATATGATCGCGCACGCGCTGTTCAATTCCGAACCGCTTGACGCCGACAAAATGTACGCAGATTACGCCGCGGCGGCCGAGAAAGTCGCACCGTTCGTATGCGACACGGCCGTGTTGCTGAACCAGGCTCTGGCTGCGGGCGAGGCAATTCTTTTCGAAGGGGCGCAGGGCACGATGCTCGATATTGACCACGGTACCTATCCCTTTGTCACTTCCTCGAGCGCGACTTCAGGAGGCGCTGCGACCGGTACTGGCGTGGCGCCGAATGCAATCGACTCCGTGATTGGACTCACCAAGGCGTATTGCACACGCGTGGGTGAGGGTCCATTTCCCACGGAAGAGAAAGGCGAATTAGGCGACCAGCTCCGTAAACGCGGCAACGAGTTTGGCGCGGTTACGGGGCGTCCGCGGCGCACCGGCTGGCTTGACCTGCCTCTGCTGCGCTACGCTGGCATGATTAACGGCATCTCGTGGCTGGTGGTGACCAAGCTGGACGTGCTCGACGAATTAGCGGAGATTCCAGTCTGCGTCGACTACAAGGTCGATGGAAAGAAGACCGTGGAAATCCCGGCACAAGCCAGCGGTTACGAGCATCTGGAGTGCGTTTACCACAAGATGCCGGGCTGGCGGACCTCGACGCAGGGCGTTACGAAGTTCGAGCAACTTCCCAAAGCGGCTCGCGAATACCTGGCGTTCGTGGAGAAAGAGACCGGCGCGAAGATCGGCATGATCTCGACCGGACCGGACCGGGATCAAATCATCTTCATGGGCGAATTTGCCGCTGCCATGAAGACCGGCGCATCCCGAAAAGTCTAGTCTTGACTTCCCACTAGTCAGACGGCGAGACTACGTAACCACAACCAGTCGAGGTCTAGTTAGGGCAAGGAGCGCACGATGGTGGTTTTGGCAGTGACGTGGATGGCGAAGGCAGGGCACGACGCCGATGTTGCTCCAATTTTCGCGAAGCTGACGGAAGAATCCCGCAAGGAGCCGGGCTGCCTGATGTATCAAGTGCACCGGCACAAAACCGAGCCGCGGCGCTTCTTCATCTACGAGCAATACAAAGATGGATGCCGCGCTCGAAGCCCACCGCACGTCGCCTCACTTCTTGTTGCATGCTCGAAAGGAGCTGCCCAAGGTCGCCGACCGCGTGGAAGGCCATCTCTACGAAGCCCTGGGGTAGGTTGTGCGGCGCGGGCGCCCCTTCGACAAGCTCAGGGCAGGCTCCCGCCCGCGAGTCCCGTTACTTAGCCTTATCGATCATCAACTCGCCGCCCGACGCGTAGCTTTCCTTTGATACTTCGTGGAACGCGATCATAATGCCTTCGCGCCGCGCCCCGGCTTCTTCAACCAGTGCATCCGTGACACGCTTCGCGATCTTGCGTTTCTGCTCGGCGGTGCGGCCTTGCAGCATCGTGATTTGAACCATGGGCATAAGGCAGTTCTCAGTTCCCAGTACTCAGTTCTCAGTCGAGACATTCAGTTCCCGTAAGCTTTTGCAGAGAACTGAGAACCGAGAACTGTTATTTCGCTAGCTCGTATCCCGCAAAGAAGAAACTTAACTCGAAGCGTGCCGTATCTTCGGCGTCGGAGCCGTGAATCGCATTGTGCTCGATGCTCGAAGCCCACTTCTTGCGGATTGTCCCTTCCTCGGCATTGGCCGGGTTGGTGGCGCCCATCAGCTTGCGCAGGTCGGCGATGGCATTTTCTTTTTCCAGCGCCAAAGTAACGATCGGACCGCTCGACATGAAATCGGTGAGTGAGTTATAGAACGGGCGGCTGGCATGCACTGCGTAAAACTGCTCCGCTTGATACTTGGAAATTTCCAGCATCTTCATAGCGAGAATGTGGAAGCCGTTCTTCTCGAATTGTTCAATGATGTCACCAACTGCGTTCTTGGCGACGGCATCAGGTTTCACGATAGTAAGAGTGCGTTGCAGGGTTTTCATAGTTGGTAGTTAGTCCTTAGTAGTTGGCTCGTTCGCCTTTTCTCGGAACTCGGTACAGAGTACTCGCAACTAGACCTTCACTCCCAGCGCCGCCACGAGCGTCTCCCCGATATCCGCGGGAGATTTTGCTACGCGGATGCCGGCCGCTTCCATCACTTTGATCTTCTCCGCTGCTGTGCCTTTGCCGCCGGAGATGATTGCGCCGGCGTGGCCCATGCGGCGACCCGGAGGCGCAGTCTGCCCGGCGATGAAACCGACCACCGGCTTTTTCATTTGGGTCTTCACAAATTCCGCAGCGGTTTCTTCGGCGTCGCCGCCGATTTCACCAATCATAATCACGGCTTCGGTTTCGGGATCGCGATTGAACAGGTCGAGAGCATCCAGGAAGTTGGTCCCGATAATCGGGTCGCCGCCGATGCCGATCGCCGTGGACTGTCCAATGCCGCGCTGCGTGAGCTGATGCACGGCTTCGTAAGTCAGCGTCCCGGAGCGCGACACGATGCCGATTGCTCCCTCTTTATGAATGGATCCCGGCATAATGCCGATCTTGCACTTGCCCGGCGAAATAATCCCGGGACAGTTTGGCCCAATCAGCCGCGAGCGCCGGTTCTGCAGAAACTCCCAAGCCTTGACCATGTCGAGAGTAGGAATGCCCTCGGTGATGCAGACGATGAGATCGAGTTCTGCGTCGGCTGCCTCCATGATCGCGTCGGCGGCGAACGGCGGCGGAACGAAAATCATAGTCGTGTCGGCTCCGGTTTTTTCGACGGCTTCCTGCACCGTGTTGAAAATGGGCCAGCCTTCGTGCGTAGTTCCGCCCTTGCCTGGCGTCACTCCGCCGACGACCTGGGTTCCATAAGCCGCGCAGGCCTTGGCGTGGAAAGTGCCCTCACGTCCGGTCAGGCCTTGCACGATCAAGCGCGTTTTCTTATCGACCAGGATTGCCATAACTATGATTCCTCTTCTCTTACCCTTGTCATCCCGAGCGAAGCGAGGGATCTTGGTTCATGCCTGCGCCAACGGTAGCGCCGTCTTAGGCAAACACCAAGGTCCCTCGCTTTGCTCGGGATGACAGCTGAGCGCCACTTGCGAAACTCGTCAGCATCTACTCCTTAAACTCCTCTAGCCGCGGCCACCACTCTGTCTGCCGCGTCTTTCATCGTGTCTGCGACGACGAAGTTGAATCCGGAATTCATCAGAATCTTTTTGCCTTCGTCCACATTCGTGCCTTCAAGACGCAACACCACGGGGAGCTGGATGTTGGTTTTCTTCGCGGCCTCCACGACGCCCGTGGCCAGTGTATCCACCCGCAGGATGCCGCCAAAAATGTTGATCAGCACCGCCTTCACGCTCTTGTCGCTGAGCAGAATTTCAAATGCATGTGCGACTTGCTCGGCGTTGGCCCCTCCGCCTACATCAAGGAAATTTGCGGGCATGCCGCCGGCGTATTTAATGATGTCC
Source organism: Candidatus Sulfotelmatobacter sp. (assembly GCA_049280095.1). Classification (GTDB taxonomy): domain Bacteria; phylum Acidobacteriota; class Terriglobia; order Terriglobales; family Acidobacteriaceae; genus Sulfotelmatobacter. The sequence goes on from JBAPPL010000026.1 coordinate 36,746, forward strand.
ATCGTTGCCATCGCCAGCCCCGCGCCGTTAACCATGCAGCCGACGCTGCCGTCGAGCTTGATGTAGTTCAGGCTGTACTTCGAAGCCTTGACCTCCAGAGGATCTTCCTCGGTAATGTCGCGGAGTTCCCGGATATCGGGATGGCGGAAGAGCGCATTGTCGTCGAAGGTCAGCTTGGCATCGAGCGCGAATAGCCGGCCATCGGTCGTTGTGATGAAGGGATTTATTTCGAGAAGCGATGCATCCGTGTCGAGAAACGCCTTATAAAGATTCGACAGAAATTGCACCCCGGGATTGATCTGCTTGGCGCTGAGCCCAAGCTTGAAAGCCATTTTGCGCGCCTGAAACGCTTCCAGGCCCATGCCGGGATCGATGTGCTGCTTAAGGATGGCATCGGGATTCTCTGCAGCGACCTGCTCGATTTCCATCCCGCCTGCGGCCGAGGCCATGAACACCGGCTTGCCTTCCGCGCGATCGACCAGAATCCCGAGGTACAACTCTTTTTCAATGGGTAGAGTCTCTTCGATCAGCAAACGCCTTACGATGCGGCCTTCGGGACCGGTCTGGTGCGTGACCAATTTCATCCCCAGCATCTTCCCGGCGAGTTCTCCCGCTTCATTGACCGACTTGGCGATCTTTACGCCACCGCCCTTGCCGCGTCCGCCGGCATGAATCTGCGCCTTGACTACGACACCGGTCGCGCCGGCACTGAATAATTCGCGAGCAGCCGCTTCCGCTTCTTCCGGCGAAGTAGCCATGGTCCCGCGCGGAACGGTCACACCATACTTTTTAAGAATCGCTTTGGCCTGGTACTCGTGGATTTTCATAATGACGCTCGTTGCTCGTCGCTCGTTAGCTAAGAATCGGAAGGAACCTGCTTGCGGCTATCGACTGAGGGCAGCAAACCTTTAATTTTATAGAAGGGCAGAGGATTAGAGCAAACATCCCTCTGCTTCCTTTCAATCGAGAGCACATCTAAGTCTCATTCGGCACCGAAACTAGCCAGATTCCAATCGCAGCGGGGTATGACTCGTGAGGCTAATCTCGCTGAATGTTGCAAGGCCGCGCTTGACGGTCTACAAAGGTGCGACCATCAACACCGGCATCTTCAAGCAGCCGGTGTCGGGTCGCATAGCGCTGCGCAGGTTGAATCTCGATGGCGACCAACAGGCGGACCTCACTGTCCACGGAGGGCCTTACAAAGCGGTCTATGCTTACCCCTCCGATCATTATGAATACTGGCGCGGCGAGTTGCCTGAGATGGAGCTTCCGTGGGGCGTCTTCGGCGAGAATTTTACGACTGAAGGCTTGGGCGAGGACGAACTTCATGTTGGCGACCGCTTCCGGATCGGTTCGGCCACTGTGATGGCACGTCAGCCTCGCATGCCGTGTTACAAATTGGCGGCCAAGTTTAAGCGGGATGACATGATTGAGCGCTTTCTGGTTAGCGAGCGCAGCGGATTTTATTTTTCAGTGGAACAGGAAGGCGAAGTAGCCGCAGGCGATTCTCTTCAACTTATTTCGCGGAATCATGGCGGCATTACAATCGCTGAAATGAACCGGCTTTTCGTTCGGGACAGATATAATCGCGATCTCCTGCAGAAGGCGATTGCCACAGCCGCCCTGCCGGAAACTTGGCGTGAATATTTCTTGCCGAGATTGAACGGCCCTGCCTTTACCTCCTAGCTGTTCAGGCATTCCCCTTGCGAAGACGAGCTATACCTTACAATTCCGAATGAGATGATCCTCGATGCCCTTCATCGAGTTGCCAACCACGGCCAATCGCTGACACGCGGGGAAGCGCGTGAAGTGATGGCGGAAGTTCTTGCCGGAAACTGCACGGACGCGCAGATTGCCTCGCTGCTCATAGCTTTGCGCATGAAGGGTGAAACGGTGGAGGAGATCGTCGGCTTCGCCGAAGCGATCCGCGCCGCTGCCACGCCTTTGCCTATCGCTTCCGCCGGGGCGCTCGACCTCAGCGGCACCGGACGCGACGCGCTGGGTGAGTCGTCGCTGGTCGATTCCAATCTCGTTGACACCAGCGGCACCGGCGGCGACGCCAGCGGAACCTTCAATATTTCTACGGCCACGGCATTCGTGACTGCCGGAGCGGGCGTGCGAGTGGCCAAGCACGGCAACCGCAGCATTAGCTCGAAGTGCGGCTCAGCGGACGTGATGGAGGCGCTGAGCGTGAACATTCAGTTGACTCCGGAACGCGCGGCACAATGCTTGAAAGAAGTCGGAATCTGCTTTCTGTTCGCGCCCGATCTGCATTCCTCGATGAAGCAGGTGCAGAAAGTCCGGCGCGAACTGCGCCTGCGCACCATGTTCAACCTGCTCGGTCCGCTCACCAATCCCGCACACGCTTCGGGACAAGTCGTCGGTGTGTATGCGCTTAATATGGTCGAAAAACTAGCGGAAGCGCTCAGCATGCTGGGCTTGCAGCGCGCGCTGGTGGTGCATGGCCTCGATGGGCTCGATGAGATCACGATTACAGGTCCGACGCGCGTGGCCGAAGCTCGCGACGGATCGGTGCGGACTTACGAGATCGATCCCGAAGAGTTCGGCATGAAGCGGGCGACGCTGGCCGACATTTCTGGCGGAGATGCGGCTGAGAATGCCGCGATTGTTCGCGAGGTCTTAAGTGGAAAGAAATCTCCGCGCCGCGATGTGGTCGTGCTGAACTCGGCGGCGGCGCTGGTAGCGGCGGGGCGCGCCGATCACCTGGCGGAGGGAATTCCCCTGGCCGTACAGTCCATCGACTCTGGTGCGGCAGCCGCAAAGCTGGCAGCGCTAGCAGGTTTTACGAAGCGAGTGGTCTGATTTTCTGATTATTGAGCGCTGATTTCCAATCACTTCGCAGCGTCGCTTACCTCGATCTTGAACACGTGGTTCGTGGTTTCGCTCTCCGGCACGCTGCCGTCGTTCACGGAAACTTCTTCCGGCGGTTTGGGGACCTCCACGCGAATCACGCCGTTGCTTTTACCCCGCACCACCAGTCGCTGAGCGACTTCTCCACCGGCAAACTTCACCGTGAGCGGAACCTCCGCTCCCGCCGCGCCCAGGTTATTCACCGTGATGGTGAGTATGTACGCTTCGGGCGCGGTCTTGCGCGTGAATGCCGATTCTATTTTGAGCTCGGGCAGGCCGCGGTCGCGGTAAACCCAGTCGTCGAAAAACCACTCCAGATCGCTCTTGGTCTGCGCCTGGATCAGGCGCTGCATGTAGGAAGGCTCTTTGTCCTCCTCCGCATGATAAGACGCGAGAGCCTTCTTCAATGCCGGTTCGCCGACCATGTCACGCAGCATCCACCACACTGACATCGCTTTGCTGCGGTAAAGTTCTTCATTTGTAGTGTTCAATAACGACCGGCGCGCTTCATCCTCCGATCTGGGAGCGGTTGTGAGGTTCTCTTTTTCTTTCTCAACCGCGCTCAACGCGGAGCGGTGCACTCCCATATAATCGACCGCCGCTTGCCGTCCATTCAGATGTTCCAGATAGATCGCTTGCGCGAAGTGAGCCAGGCCCTCGTTGATCCATGGCCGGGGCGAGAAAAAAGCTGCGTGGGTTAGCTGGTGAGCTGCCGCAAGCCCTGCCAGCTTGGGATCGGCGCTGGTCAGCGGCGTCAGCAGAAGCGAGCCACTCTCAAACGGCGGCGCGTTCGGGTCAGCAAGATCCGCGGTTTGTGCCTTGCTCCGCGCTTTTCCAAACCACTCCGTGATGAACGGAGCGACCTTGTCCGCCGCATCTGCATAATTCGCCGCCGCCGCGTCGTGGCCCCGCAGGAAGTGAACCTCGACAGCGGCCCGATCCACGACTTCGTAGTCAGCGATCAAAAACATCGGCACGACCATCCCCAGTGATCGGTATGTGCAGTCCGCCTGGAACTGGTGTCGCACTTCGAGCGCGGTCGGGCAGGTGGTTGCATTGACCATAAGCTCCGGCTTTTCCGCTTCATCATCGCTCGGCACCGAGACCTTTAGATGCATGGTAGATGCGGTCTCCCGTGTCTTCCACCGGCCAACGATATCGAATGGGCTGGTGCCTTCCGAAAGGCTCCCGGCTTCGGTCGCCACGGGATACCAGACCACGTATCCCGCCCCGCGCACCCCAGTAAATTTCGCACTGATCTGGTCCCAATCGGTGCTGTTGGCGATGGATTCGGGCATATCGATGCGCGTGAGGCGAGTGGCGTCGAGCACGATCACGCCTTCATAGGCAATCTCAAGATCGACGGTTCCCTTGGGAGGAGCTGCCTCGGGCAGAGTTACGATCGCCTCGGAAAGCGTGCCCGTATGATCGATGTCGGATGTGTAGGACTGCGACACGAATTGTAGTTGCTTGCCGCCAGACCGGATCGAGCGCCAGTCGAGCGATGACGAAATCTGCAGCACTGCGATTGTCTGCGGAGCCTGCGAGTCGTTCCTCAGCGTGATTGTGCCTCGAACGCCCAGCCGCTGCTGGTCGGGTTCAATGCGCACGTCCAGGTCGTATTTTGTGAAGGTGAATGCTTCGCGGTCAAGAGAGAATGCAGTCACCGCAACGGTACAAAAAATACAGAGGAGGCAAAAACGCAGGCTACACAACTTCATTTCGCACCCGGCGACGCTGCTTTCTCCTGGGTCCGGTCTTGTCCGCGTCTCTGCCGGACGATTTCATACATGACGACAGCGCCTGCGACCGAAACGTTCAGCGACGGAACTTTGCCCAGCATCGGAATCGAAACCAGAAAATCGCACTTCTTCTTTACCAGGTCGTGCAGTCCTTTGCCTTCGGCGCCGAGAACCAGCGCGCAATCCATGTTGTAATCGAGAGCGTCGTAGGTCTGCGGGCCACGCTCATCGAGACCAACCGTCCAGATGTTGCGCGTCTTCAATTCTTCCACTGTTCGCGCGATATTCGTTACCTTCGCGATCGGCAAATGTTCGCTTGCACCCGCCGAAGCTTTGGTGACGGTTCCAGTGACGGCCGCAGCACGGCGCTCGGGAATGACCACGCCATCGGCGCCAGCGGCGTCTGCAGTGCGCAAGAGCGCGCCCAGATTGTGCGGATCTTCCACTCCGTCGAGCACTATCACAAAAGAATAGCGTCCGCGTTTGCCGCCAACCACATCATCGAGGTCGCTGTATTGCTTGGCTGAAGTGACGGCAACCACTCCTTGGTGCGCAGCGTTACCGGCCATGCGATCGAGTTCCACGCGAGTGAGAAAACGCACGGGCACGCCGAGCTTGCGGCAGTCTTCGATCATCCGCTGCAAGCGAATATCGTGCCGCTCCTTCGCCATGCCGACCCATTGAAAAGCACGTCCGCGGGCTTTGAGTGCCTCGGTGACCGCGTTGATGCCGTAGATATAGTTCATGAAGTATTCAGTGTACCGAAAGCTGAGGTGTGGCGCGGGCGCCCTCGCCCGCGTGCATCAAGCGCCCGATACGCTCGCTAGGGCACGCACGACGTCCTCTGGCTCGGGCCGCTCCGTGTAATCCTCGTTCGCAGAAGCATAGAGCACTGAGCCGTCGCGGTCGATGACGTACACGGCAGGAATTGGCAACTCCCAACTGTCGTCCCCGTTCACAAAAGGCAGGTTAACGAACGCGCGCTGATAGATTGCCCGCTGTTCGTCGGGGACGCGGTAGGTAAGGCCGAACTGTCGTGCCAGTTTGTTGCCAGCGTCACAGAGCAGCGGAAAGCGCAGCTTGTGCTGATCGCGCATGAAGAACGATTGCTTCACGGTCTGCGGAGAAATTGCGGCAAGCGTTGCGCCGGCCTGCTCGATCTCTGGCAGGATGAAATTCATGGCTTCCATCTGACCAACACAGAATGGGCACCAGCGTCCGCGAATGAAGCAGAGCACGAGGCGTCCTTTAGCGAGCAAATCGGAGGAGGAGACGCTCTTGCCGTCGTGATCTTGGAGTTGAAATTCCGGAAGCTTCGCGCCGATCGGCACAATGTTTAGGGCTAAACGTTTTTGCTTCAGCTCCGCAACGGCGCGAGCATGAACAGCCTGCGCCTCCGCCGGAACGTATCTCGTGATCAGTTCCTTCCGCTCGGCAAAGATCTCCCGCAGCGGACGAACATCCGCGCTGGGAGCCGATTCTTCGAGGGAGCGCCATTTCATAGGAGCAGTGGCCGGTGGTCAGTGATCAGACTAAAATGCTAGGTTTACTGGCCACTGATCACTGGCCACTGCCCTCACATTCCCGGCAGCTTCATCCCCGCCATCCTGCGCGCGAAGCTGGGTTTGCCCATTTGCTTGAACATTTTTTTCATCTGCGCGTATTGGCGGAGCAGGTTATTCACTTCCTGCACGCTGGTGCCGGAGCCGCGGGCGATGCGCTTGCGCCGGCTGCCGTTGATTACTTCATGATGATTGCGCTCGTGGGTGGTCATCGAGTTGATGATGGCTTCCACGCGGTTGATCTGTTTTTCGTCCACGTGGTCGGCGGCTTTCTGCAACCCGGAGAACGGGCCGATCGAGGGCATCATGCCGATCAGGTTTTTGATCGAGCCCATCTTCTTCACGTGCCGCAGCTGATCGCGAAAGTCTTCGAGCGAAAAGCCGTCGCCGGTGAGGGCTTTGGTGGCCATCTCCTGCGCTTTCTTCTTGTCGATTTGCGATTCGGCGCGCTCGATCAGCGAGAGAATGTCGCCCATGCCGAGAATGCGCGACACGATGCGGTCGGGATGAAACGGCTCGAGCGCATCATACTTCTCGCCCACGCCGATGAACTTGATGGGCTGCCCCGTAACCTGCCGGATGGAAAGCGCCGCGCCGCCGCGGGCGTCACCATCCATCTTGGTGAGGATAACTCCGGTGAGCGAAAGCTTTTTGTGGAACTCATCGGCCGAGCGCACCGCGTCCTGCCCGGTCATGGCGTCGGCGACGAACAGAATTTCAGATGGGTTCAGTAGCTTCTTCAGCGACTGCATCTCGTTCATCAGTTCGTCATCGATGTGCAAACGGCCGGCGGTGTCGACGATGAGCACGTCGCAACCGGAAACGATGGCCTCGCGGCGCGCTTCTTTTACTAACCTCTCTACTGTCGCTGTGTTCGCGTCGCCCACTTCGCCTTCATAAATCTGAGCCTTAACGGCCTGCGCCACCACTTTCAACTGCTCGCGCGCCGCGGGCCGGTAAACGTCCACCGAAACCAGCAGCGGACGATGGCCGCCAATCTTGAACCAGTTCGCCAGCTTGCCCGAAGTGGTGGTCTTGCCGGAACCTTGCAGTCCGGCCATGAGCACGACCGTAGGCGGCTGCGATGCGAACTTCACGCGCGCCGTGTCTTTGCCGAGAGTCTCGATCAGTTCATCGCGCACAATCTTGATGACCTGTTCACCCGGAGACAGCGCGGTCAGCACTTCCTGGCCCACAGCCTTGGCCTGGATGCGGTCGATCAGCTCTTTGACCACTTTGAAGTTGACGTCAGCTTCGAGCAGCGCGAGCCGGATTTCGCGCAGCGCTTCGCTAATGTTCTCCTCGTTCAGCCGGGCCTGGCCACGAAGGCTCTTAAACGCGCGCTGCAGTTTTTCTTGAAGATTCTCGAACATAAGGATGAATTATTTTAGCAGTGTCTATCCAACCTTAGGCCGCACCATCTCAAACCTCTGTGTCGTCCTCGCATACTGCAGTCCGCCCATGCGTCCGATGAGATCCAGCGAATTCCGGTCCAGCTTGCCATCGCTCAGATGCGCATCGTTAATGTGAATCGAGACGACCTGGCCGATCACGAGGCTGCTACTCGTCGGTCGAGAAGAGAAATCGAGAATCTGATGAAGCCTGCACTCAAAGCTTACCGGAGACTCCGCGACTCTGGGCGGGCGCACAATGTTTGATGGCTGTGGAGTCAGCTTCGCCAATTCGAATTCGTCCACCGTCGCGTCATATTCTCCGCTGGTTAGGTTCATCTTCTCTGCCACTTCATAAGTGACGACGTTGACCACAAACTCTTTGGTCTCACGAACATTCCGCAACGTGTCTTTGGCTTCGCCGTGGACGGCACCTGCTTGCTTGGGCCGCCGAAGTCCGGGCGCAAACGCGAGCAGCGGAGGATCGACGCATACCGCATTGAAGAAAGAAAAGGGCGCAAGATTAAGATTCCCCGACGCGCTTATCGTCGACACCCACGCAATCGGGCGCGGTGCCACGGAATTCAGCAGGATGCCGTAAAGCTCGCTGTGCAAAAGGTCCGACGGACTGACGATCATGCCATCAAGTATAGCTTTCGGGGGGTTATCACTTCTTCGGAGCAAACACTTCTTTCGCCGCGACGACCGTGTTGCAATGAATGGTTACCGTATCTTCCACATTCTTCGCATAGCCGCCGGCATAGGTCACCATGACGGGAATATTGCGGGCCCGCGCCACGCGGAACACGAGTTCGTCGCGCTTCTTTAGTCCCTCGATGGTCAGCGAAAGTCCGCCTAGTTGGTCTTCCGTATAGGGGTCGGCGCCGGCGATATAGCACAACAAATCAGGCTCGAACTGCCGTAGCCCTGAGCTCAGCGCGTTGTCCAGCCAGGCCAGGTAGTCGTCGTCTCCGACGCCGTCGGGCAGATCCACATCAATCGAAGAAGGCGGTTTCCACTGTGGATAGTTGTTGTGTTGGTGCAGAGAAATCGTAAACACTTCTCCCGCATGAGCGCCGCGAATCTTGCCAGGCAGTGCGGAGCCGATCGCCGACGAATCGAGAGTCGAAGCTCCGGCAGAGGGCAAGAGCGCGCTGGCGGTTCGCGTCCCGGCAAAGATCGCAGCGGTGCCGTTGCCCTGATGAACATCACAATCCACGGTCATCGCCGTGCGAATCTTATCGTCACGCTGCAGCCGCCGGATGGCGACGGCCACATCGTGAATCATGCAGAAACCTTCGCCGTGGTCCGGGAAGGCATGGTGAAATCCGCCGCCAATGCAGATGCCGACGCCATCGACCAATGCCTGCCTCGCGGCGAGGATCGATCCTCCAGCCGCCAGCCAGAATGCCTTCACCAGCTCGGGAGAAAAGGGAATCTCCATCTCCATCTCTTCCCGCGGGCTGAGCGTGCCGGTCTTCAGCTTGTCCACATACTCCGGCTTGTGGACGAGCAGAATGTCCTGATCCGTGGCGGACCCGGGCTCTAGAAAGTCGCTGGCTTCAGCGACGCCGTCGGCCAGCAACCGGTCGTGGACGCGCTTATATTTTTCGGCGGGGAAAACATGTTCGCCGATGGGAAGGTAGTACGAGTCGCTGTAGACGAGCTTGAAGGGAACCATGGGTTCGTTCACATGATACTGCGTTGTTCGCGTCGTTCACGGGCTCAAACCTGTCTCTTATGCTGAGCGGAGTAGGATAGCTCGCGAAGCGAGCCATCCCACGGAGTCGAAGCATCCCTATGAGCATTCCGGATTCACGAGGCGGAGCGGTCTCCTGAATATCAAACCGCGACGGCCCCTAGGCCAAACGTAAAGTAGTGGAAGTAGGGATCCTCGACTAAGTAACTGCTTCGCAAAGCGAAGCAGCTACTTCGCTCAGGATGACAAGGCCAAAGGAGCTACCTCTTCTTGGCTGGCGGCACCGCCGGCATCACCATCGGCCTTCGCACCGGCACGATTGCTCCCTTCGCCGGATCGGCGGCGGCATTGGCGCGGGTGAGCACTTCCTGCTGGATATACTGCACGAACTCCTGAATCTGGCGCTGCATCTCTTCCATGCGCTCCCGCATTTGCAGGATGATCGCCATGCCGCTGATGTTCACGCCCAGGTCGCGCGCCAGCGACAAAATGAACTCCAGCCGCTGCAAGTCTTCGTCGGTGTAAAGGCGGGTATTGCCCTCGGTGCGAGACGGCTTGAGCAGTCCCTCGCGCTCATACAGGCGCAGAGTCTGAGGATGGATACCATACATCTCGGCCACAGCCGAGATCATGTACGCGCCCTTGGATTTACGTTTGGTCATTGTCTGAAAATCGGTTCCGAACGCCCGCCGTCACCAATTTACAACAAAAACAAGTCGGCCACGGATCATCACAGATTCTCACGGATCAAGAGAGCCAGATCCGTGTTCATCCGCGTAAATCCGTGGCCAACGAACGCGCTAGGCCGCCGGTTCGGCTTTTTGTTGCGCTGGAGCCCATCCTTGCGGCTTCAGTAAATGGTTCACCGCATAAGCCACAAAGCCGGCCGCGATCAGAATCATTCCGAACGAGAACGAGCTCATGTTCCAAATCTGCTCATGCTCGCTGCGCAACACTGCGAAGCCCAGCAGAAGCGCCGGTGGAATGCCGATCGCGATCGCCCCGAACAGGCCGCCGGGAACCCGAAACGGCCGCGGCAGCTCCGGTTCGCGGAACCGCAGAACGGCAAGCGCGACAAACTCGAGCACCAGGCTGGTACCGTAAAGAAGAATGTCGATCGTGACCAGCCGGGCAAAACCCAGGCCGAGACACATCGCCCATCCCATGGCCAGCGCCACAATGGCAACCCAGGGAGCACGCGACTTTTTCTGGAGTTTGGCAAAGATGCCGGGCAGCATGCCATCCTGAGCCATCGCGAGCGGAAGCCGCGAGTAGCTCATCACCAGCGCATTGAACATACCAAAGGCGCTGATCACGCCGCCGAGCACTACGCCGATGCGAAGCAGCGGCCCACCCAGCAGGCCTGCTATGTCTGCCCAGGAACCAGTCTCCCAAGCATTCGGAGTCAGCCCGGTCATCCACATGGCGGCGAAGGGCAGCACATAGCTCAATGCCACAATGCAAACCGCAACCAGCATCGCCCGCGGATAAGTCCGCTGCGGCTTCTCAACTTCGGTGGCGATGGTCGAGGCATTGTCCCAGCCCATGTAATTCCACATGCAGATGAGCAGGCCGCCGAGAATGTCAACGGTGGAAGTGGTCGGTTTGGTCACGGCATTGGCCAGGGCGCCGATCTTGAAGGGAGCCAACAATATGATCGCGACGAACGGCGCAGTCAGCGCGAAAAACAACCACAGCGACGTGAGCGAAACCACTTTCACGCCGGCAATATTCATTACCGCGCATGCAATCACCACCGCCAGCGCAACCCACCACCCCCGATTCCCCTGCTGAAACCACGGGAACATGCGGGTCAGGTAGGCCACGAACAGCGTGGGATAAATCGCCATATCGAAAATGGACGCGACCAGCGAGAGCCAGGCTTCCTGAAATCCCCAGAAGTTGCCCATGGCGCGGCGCACCCAGGCGTAGTAGCCGCCTTCATAGGGCAGCGCGCTCGAAAGCTCACCGATCATGAAGGCTGTAGGCAGACTCCAGAGCAGCGGCGTGAGCAGCAGAATCAGGATGGCGCGTCCGTACCCGGCGCCGTGCACAATGTCTTCCGTGCCGTAGGTCCCGCCTGACACCATAAAGAAGGTGGCGGCGACCAACGGCCAGAGCGTAAGGCGGACGAACTTCTTTGGGGCGATCGGGTTCCGGTTGGGGGCCTTATTAGGAACGGCGGCGAGAGGTTGGGGGTTTCCGGTTTGTTGACGCGGGGCGCTAGCTGTTGCCAATTTCTATGTCTTCCTCCTCAAGCGACTCACTCTCAGCTACTCCGCAGCGGCTGGATTGCTCGAGTTTTCTGGTTTGTTTAGATTCCAGAAATCGCGCTGGAGTTAGTTCGCAATGTAGAGATTACGGGAATTTCCGACGGATGCAAGAAAAATGTGGAAAAATTGCGAAAAGTTTCGTCGAGGAGTCAGGTACGGAGGTAACGGACTTCTCGGCACGCTCACAGCTTCAGTTCCCAGGTCTCGGCAACCAAACCCTTGCGGCTCCAACTGTCATGCTTTTTCTCGCCTACCAGTTTGAAGCCGGCCTTCTGATAGATGCTGTGCGCCGCGGCGAGTTCGCTCTGGGTCCACAATACGATTTTCTTGTATCCTACCCGTCGGGCAAATCCGATACACTCCGAAACAAGTCGTTTCCCAATGCCCAGCCCGCGGGCCGACGGTTCCACAAGCAACAGCCGCAGCTGGGCCACCGTTTTAGACTTCTTCACCAGAAATACCGACCCGACGTTTTCCCCATCCTTCTCGGCGATCCAGCAGGCTTCGCGTGCCGGGTCGAATCTTTCTATAAATTTTGCAACGATTCCAGCGAACAGTGCCTCAGCACGCTCGTCGTAGCCGTATTCCTGGAAATACAGCAGGCCGTGCCGCCACACTACCCACCCCATATCCCCCGGTCTGTGATGCCTGAGCACGTACGCCGTTGTGCTGCTGGTGTCAGGAGCCAGCACCGACTCGACTGTCTGCATGGAATGCAGCAGATCATCCTGCTTCGCAGGAGGCAGATTGCTCAGGATGCCTCTAACCTGCTCATCGGACCGGCCGTTCAGCGGCTCGAACACTTTCCGGCCCTTTTTCGTGAGCGCCAGCAGAGTTTGACGTGTGTCCTTGGGCGATTCCTTTTTGTCGACCAGCCGATCCTTCTCGAAGCCGCTGAGAATTCGGCTCAGATATCCAGGATCGAGCCCTAATGCATCGCACACTTCGGCCGCAGTTGACTGTTCGCGGTTGGCCAGCTCGTACAGGACGCGCATCTGAGTCAAAGAAAGGGAACTGCTGAGGAAGCCTTCATCCAACAGCCCGAGGTGCCGCGTATAGAAGCGGTTGAAGCGGCGCACGGCGGCGATGCGGGCGGAAGAAATCTGAGGCAGTGGAAGGGAAGCCATGCCCTAAAATATTAGGCATGAAGGTTGACTAAGTCAACTAAATTATATGACGCAGTCAATTGCTGCTTCAGACCTTCTTCCACAGTTCTTCCCGCGGGTCTTCCGGATTCAGCTTGGCTAGTTCCTTCAGCAGCTCTTTGGTCCGTTCGTCCCGCGGCATGGGCACAGTCACCGTGATCTCAACAATCTCATCCCCGCGCACACCCTCTTTCGTGGCTGAGGGCACGCCCTTCTCGCGCAGACGCAGTTTTTGTCCTGACTGCGTCCCGGGAGGAATCTTCAGCAGCGCCCGCCCATCGATGGTTGGCACCTCGATCTTGGCGCCCAGAGCGGCCTCCGTAGCGGCAACTGGAACAGTAAGGTAAACGTCGTCCCCGTCCCGCCGGAAGATAGGGTGGTCCCCGGTCCGGATGATCACATAAAGGTCGCCAGCCGCACCGCCGTGAGTTCCGGCATTGCCTTTGCCGGCCAGCCGAATGCGCTGCCCATCCCGCGTCCCGGCCTTGATGCGCACTTCCAGCGGCTCGGTACGGCTCACCGTACCCTCGCCGTGGCAGGTCGGGCAGGTGGAAATATTCTTGCCCGTCCCCTGGCAGTTCGGGCACGGCACATTGAACTTCATGCGCCCGCCGGTCTGCGTGACCTGCCCGGTTCCGTCGCACTCTGTGCATTTACCGGGCGTTTCGATGTAGCCCTGCCCGTGACAAGTGGGGCAGATATCCTGGCGCGTAATATTGAGCCGCATCACCCCGCCGCGAATCGCCGTCCAGAACGGCACGTTGACCTGATACTCAAGATCAGTGCCCGGTTCGGGTCCGGTCTCCGCCGGGGTCGCACCGCGTCCTCCACCAAAGATCCCCGAGAAGATATCGCGGAATCCGCCGCTGCCGCCAGTTCGCCGGCCGCGGCCAGCGCTGTCGCCCAGGTCCGAGAAATCGAATCCGCTGAAATCAAAAGGAACGCCCTGGCCGCCGGCCTGTCCTGCGCCGCTGCCGGAAAATCCCCCCGGCGCGCCTCCGGCAAATCCGCCTTCGCCTCCGCCCCGCGCGTAGGCTTCCGCCGTGGCCGGATCGATATTGTCGGAATAGAACCCGACCTGGTCGTAAATTTTCCGTTTCTTGGGGTCGCTGAGAACGTCGTTGGCCTCGGAGAGCGTCTTAAACTTCTCCTCCGCCGACTTGTCCCCAGGATTTACGTCAGGATGGTACTTGCGCGCCAGCTTACGAAATGCCTTGCGAATGTCCTCCGCCGAGGCAGACTTCTTCACGCCAAGGATCTCGTAATAGTCTTTCTTGGGAGTAGTTGCCATTTAGTCGCTTACGTTTTTGTCATCCTGAGCGAAGTTGCAGTCCGCGATCAGCGGACTGCAACGCAGTCGAAGGATCCCTACCTTCACCCAGCTTCCTCAGCGGCTATAGGGATCCTTCGACTCCGTGAGTGCTTCGCTTCGCGAATCACTCACTCCGCTCTGGATGACAGTTCAAAACTTCAATTCACTAGTCTCCGCTTCTCTTTCCCCTCTTGTATCACGACCACGGACTCGGACTCCGCCGCGTCCACGTAAACCGGGATCGACATGGCGCCCGCCGGCGTCGCGACAAAAACCTCCCACTGCTTCGCATCTTCGGCAAGACTTAAGAAATAAGTTTGCTCATTCACCTGAAAATCCATTCGATTTCTCCTGGTATCCCTACACGCTACAAATTTATGGCGCGGGCAAAATGCCCGCGCCACCCGAATCAAGCTGAAAGCTGAGAGCTGACAGCTTACTTCTTATCTTCGACGTCCACGTACTCAGCGTCGATCACGCCTTCATCTTTCTTCTGACCGCCGCCGTTGCTGCCCGGGCCAGCACCGGCTCCGTCCGTAGGCCCGCCCGGGCCTGCCGCCGGACCCTTCGCCTGCGCTGACTTGTACATCTCCTCCGCCAGCTTGTGCGAAGCCTTGGTCAGGGTCTCGCGTGCCTTATCCATCTGCGCCTTGTCGTTCGATTCCAGCGCTTTCTTGGCATCAGCCAGCGCGTTCTCTACGTCGCCACGCTCCGAACCGGAGATCTTGTCCCCGTTGTCGCGCAGCATCTTCTCCACGCTGTAAACCATGCTGTCGAGCTGGTTCTTGGCGTCGATCGACTCGCGCGCCGACTTGTCTTCGGCCGAGTGCGCGTCCGCTTCCTTGGCCATGCGCTCGACTTCTTCCTTAGACAATCCAGAGGACGACGTGATCGTAATCTTCTGGTCCTTGCCCGTGGCCGTGTCTTTCGCGGTCACGTTCAGGATGCCGTTGGCGTCAATGTCGAACGTCACTTCAATCTGCGGCACTCCGCGCGGAGCGGTCGGAATCCCGGTCAAGTGGAACTTACCCAGAGTCCGGTTCTGCGCCGCCATGGGACGTTCCCCCTGCAGCACGTGCACCTCAACCGACGTCTGATTATCGGCCGCGGTCGAGAACGTCTCGGTCTTCTTAGTCGGAATGGTCGTGTTCCGCGGAATCATCGGCGTAGCTACGCCGCCCAAAGTCTCAATCGACAAAGACAGCGGAGTCACGTCCAGCAGCAGCAGGTCTTTCACCTCGCCGCCCAGCACGCCACCCTGAATCGCTGCGCCGATTGCCACGACTTCATCAGGATTCACTCCCTTATGCCCTTCGCGCCCGAACAACTCCTTCACCAGCGCCTGAATCCGAGGCATGCGCGTCTGTCCGCCGACCAGCACCACTTCCTGGATCTTGCTGGCATCCACGCCCGCATCCTTCATGCACTGTTTGCAAGGACCGACCGAACGCTGAATGATGTCTTCCACCATCCCCTCGAGCTTGGCCCGCGTCAGCTTCTTCACCAGATGCTTCGGACCGCTCGCATCCGCCGTGATGAACGGCAGATTGATCTCGGTCTCCATGGTGGTCGAAAGCTCAATCTTGGCCCGCTCAGCCGCATCGCGCAGCCGCTGCAAAGCCATCTCGTTGCCCTTGGCGCGCAGGTCGAGACCCTCATCCTTCTTGAACTCATCAATCAGCCAATCCACCAGCCGCTGGTCGATGTTGTCGCCGCCGAGGTGCGTATCGCCATTGGTGGCCTTCACCTCGATGACGCCCTCGCCCACTTCCAGAATCGAAATGTCGAAAGTCCCGCCGCCGAAGTCGTAAACGGCGATCAGCTCGTCTTTCGTTTTGTCGAGCCCATACGCCAGCGCCGCCGCCGTAGGCTCGTTGATGATGCGCTTCACATCCAGACCGGCAATTTGCCCGGCATCTTTCGTGGCCTGCCGCTGGGCATCGTTAAAGTAAGCCGGCACAGTAATGACAGCCTCGGTAACTTTCTCGCCCAGGTAGTCTTCCGCCGCCTTCTTCAGCTTCTGCAAAATCAGCGCCGAAACCTGCGGAGGCGTGTACTCCTTGCCCTGCGCCAGCACCGCCACGTGGTCGCCCGACTTCACCACCTTGTAGGGCACCATCTTGATCTCTTCCTGCACTTCGTCGAAGCGCCGCCCCATAAAGCGCTTGATCGAATAAATCGTGTTCTCCGGATTGGTGATCGCCTGCCGCTTCGCAACCTGCCCCACCAACCGCTCTCCAGTCTTGGTAAACCCAACCACGGAAGGCGTAGTTCGCCCTCCTTCTTCATTAGGGATAACTTTAGGCTCGCCGCCCTCCATCACCGCCACGCAAGAATTGGTCGTCCCAAGGTCAATCCCAATAATCTTGGCCATAATCGTCTCCTCTACCTTACTTTTTAATCAAATAAGTGCTTTGTAATCAATGTGCTTATGATTGCCAACAGGCCCATGCTAAGACCTGAGTGGAATGCTGTCAAGGTTTAGATGCTGCGCTTGGGCGTTGCGTTGCGAGAAGTTTGGACTAGAATGACCATCGCGCCTCTGAACCCGTTCGCCGTTCCGTCCAGTTTTAGAAAATCGCGCTCCGGAGATCGAGGAGAAAGGTGGAAAAGTCAGATGCCAAAGCTGCCGTGGATCGAATTTCCTCTGTGCGCCCTCGCCGTCGTCGGGCCACTAACAGTTGTGCTGGGTAGATTGTTCGTCCGCCAAACGACGACGGACAAGGACGGCAATGTCAAAGAAGGGCCGCGTGGAATCGGCTCTAGAATGATTCAACTTATATCGCTCCTGCTGATTGTCCCCATTGTTGCGCTCTTGGCGTTCGAGAGCTCCGTAACCGCGGAACTGACTGGAACCCTGCTTGGCAGCATTATCGGTTACACCCTAGGCAGCCTGACCAAGGACAAGTCAAATTGAGCCGACAAATCCGGAATCCTTGAGGAACGGCAGGCACACATGGAAAAGACAGACAAGGACGAGATCCTGAACGAACTGACTTTGAAGCAGGGACGCGGCGAACATGTCGATTCCCGGCTCCTTGCGTCGGTGCGGGATTCACAAGCCCTGTATCTGTTTCGCTTGTACGACGAGGACAGTTTCCTTTCGCTGATCTGGCAAGAAATTGATTCCACCCGCCTCCTAACGCCGAGAGGCCAGCCACGGACCCTGAAGGAGATCGGCCTTCGCTTGCGGGCATGGCGAGGCTTCTCGGAGCTGGCATCTGCCCTCGGCCTGCCCCGAACGGAGCACCGCCCGGAATGGTTCGACAGGTGCGTCCACATAGATACGGGATTCGACTACGCTCGCTTCGGTTGGATCTCGGTGGTGCATCCAACTGACAGCGAGCGCAGGCAATCGCCTAGCGGCTCCTTCTATATCTACGACGGGGTGCACCGCGCCGTTGTCTTGGCGAAGCGACTCTTGGCGCAAGAATCCGAGTTCCAGCCGCTGACCGCCCTGCTCATTGTTCCGAGGCCGGCCTAAGTTGGCTGCTCGTGCTTCGCGTCGTTTGCGAAGCGTGGGATTCCGCAGCCCGTCCCTCCAGGGGATTCTGTTGGTTCACCACACTCGTTCCCGCACCCGTAAGCCCAAGCAGCCAACCATGACCATCGAAATCCGCGACGCATCCCTGGAGGCTAGAATCCGAAAGCAACTCCCAGCCACCGGCTCCAGCAGCGTAGAGGAAGTGCTGCTCCGCTTGCCGGAAGCCGCCTCAGCTCTGTCATCCTGAGCGAAGCGACCGCTTCGCGAATGCGAAGCAGCCGCGCAGTCGAAGGATCCCACACCCGCCAGCAGCGGCACCAGCTAGCAAAGGAATTTCGACCAATGCTCCCGACTGCGGCGGCAGAACACCTCGAGTCGGCATCGGGACTTCCAGCCTGTTAGGGGTCCTTCGACTACGTTGTCGCTCGCTTCGCGACCGCCAACTCCGCTCAGGATGACAGAGCAAGTTTCCGAGGCTTGCCAGAGAGGGAAAACCGCGCTAGGGTTGTAGGCATATGAGCGACCTGCGAAGCCAGATCAACAGCCTCTCCCCCGCGGAGAAGGCAGACCTGCTCGACACGGTCTGGGAAAGCCTGGAAGCGGACTCCGCATCACTGTCGGATGCGCAACGGGCAGAGCTCGATCACCGCATCGCTCGGCACGAGCAGAACCCCTCCGATGTCATCCCGTGGCAGCAAGTAAGGGCGGGCCTGTTCAAGAAGCCGTGACGCTCCCGGTCGTTTGGACCCCAGAAGCGAATGAGGATTTGCTGGAAGCGCGAGCGTGGTACGACAACATCCGCCCAGAGCTTGGCGACCGTTTCGCCTTAGCAGTCGAAGCCACGGTTGAGGCAATCGCGGAACGTCCCTTCCAATTCCCAGTCGTCTACCGGAATCGCCGCCGCGCCGGGGTGCGGCGCTTTCCGTACGGCATATTCTTCGAGTTTCAGGAACATCGGATCGTAGTAATCCCCTGCTTCCACGGCAGGCGCAATCCGAGACGCTGGCAATCGCGGTAGCTGCGGGCGCAATCCGAGAACCAAGGCAGGTGCCACAGCAAGTACACCGCCAAGCTGTCAAGTCTACTTTGGTAGGCATCCAGCGTCCTCGAAAGTAGACATTTCTTCCACAACCTAACTCGTTCAATCCATTGCTGCGGCTTAAAGCGCCCTCGATAAACCAACGAGTTACGCCACGAAATTTTGTGATTTTGAAATGTTCCAACTGGAACATTACGTCGATTTGCAAACCGGCTCACGTGCGAAACCCGAAGCCGAAGGACGGGCGGGGCCGCGTCTAACGACCCCAAAAACAAAACGCCCCAGACTCATTCGAGTCATGGGACGTATGTCGATCAGCCCTCCCCCAAGTGCTGCTCAATCGCAAGACTAACCTGAAGCCGCACATTCGGTAAATGGCCAGTCCGTGCCATTACCAACCCGAAGGTAACCTCCACCACCGCCTCCGATTGCCTGGGGCGAACTCCCTGAGACGCCATCGCCAGTGCAAGCGTCCGAGGGGCCCCTCGACTGCGTTGTCGCTCGCTTCGCGACCGTCAACTCCGCTCAAGATGACAGAGCCACTAAAGCATGTTCCGGCCTCATGTCTTCGCCTAATGCAGCCGATCCATCCCTTACGCGCGCCCACCTCGCGCCGAATAAGGATCTCCTAATGAAAACTCGCGTCGCTTTCGGTTTGCTGACGATACTTCTGTTGGTCAGCTGCAGCTCGACTCCTCGCACCAGCCTGGCCACGCCCACTTCCCGCGTCTACCATGGCACGGCATCAGTTGGCGATTTCATGACCGTCACCGTCAACTCAGGCGCACAGACGATCGCTTATACCGATCTATCCAATGGCGCTAGCGGCGCGGTCTCCTACACCGTGAACTCCAACGGCGGCTACACCCTGAGCGATCCCACCGGCAACCTCGTTGCCGCCTACGAAGTGCCAAATTACGCCATGGTCATTCAAGCCACGAAAACCGGGCCCAGCGCGAACACACTTGCCCTGGTCACTGCTGTGGAGAGCGGCCAGATCTCGCTGGCAACGTTTGAGGGGCAGCTTACAACTACATGCAGTTCCGCACCGCGTCGGGTGGCGTCGACGTGGGTTCGGTCAACATCAACGCGCAAGGCACGGGCACCACTTCTTCGTATTGGCCCTTTGGGGCGCTCAACAGCGATAACAATACCGCTTTCAACTCAAACGCTCTCGACATGGCTGCGGCAGTGCTCGATCCCTCCGGCACGTTTCTCACCATTCCAGACCCTGGCAACAGCAATATTCCCAACTACGTGTTCGGCACGGCAAACGGGATCTTCGCGGTCGATACTCCCAACGGAGCCATTCTCGGCTTGAAGAAAGCAGCCAGCGCGAGTTTCGATGCCTCATCTGCAGGAACCTACAACGCCATCTACTACGAGAAGACGAACGCGAACGCGGGCTCGGGAAATACCGAGACGGGCACTCCAAGCCAGGGGAGTGCGACGATCACCGTCACCTCCGGCGGCCAAGTCACGGTGAATGACGCAAGCGGCAACCCCATGGCTACGGGCACGCTCATTCCCGTAGCCAATGTCGGTTATCTGTACGCCGGCGCCGGCGAGTTAAACGATCCCTGCAATGGCCTGTTTACCTTCCAAGTAAGCAGCAATGGCGCGCAGCAGCAGGTGTTCGTCGCCTTCATGGGCGAGGCGATACTGTTCTCTTCCTTCAGCGCCAATCTGCCCTGGGGTTCGGGAGGCAGCTACAATTATTTCTACGGAGTCGGGCTGAAGTAAGAGAGCCGCGCGGGGTGGCCCATGCTTTGCGCACTTTGCGAAGCGTGGGATTCCGCGATCCCATCCCTCTGGGAATTTTGTTGATTCGCCGGGAACTCTACCTTACTTTACATTCGTCGACAGAACTTCGTTCGATGCCCCGGTTTCTAGCAAGCAGGAGTTCAGCAAATGAAAACCAAGCCCGTGCTCTCGCTTGCGGCTCTGTGCATTTGTATCGTCGCGGTCAGCGGCAATGCGTTCGCACAAAAGCTTTACCCCGTGTACGGCCCACTGGCCGCGCAGACGCCCCAACCGATATTTAAGGGCCACGTCAGGCGTCCCATGGTTTCCGTGGGATCTGTGTTCTTATTGCTGAAATCCTGGACCGTCGCCAACGGGGAAGTGCTTCAGGGGAAGCCAAAGACGGTGAAAGCGTCTTCTGTGATTCCGGCTCCGCCGGCCGGGGCAATCTCGCTCCCACAGCCTAATCTTGCCTTCGCTTGGGACGCTGTCTACGGCGAGGGGTTTTTTGTGGCGCACATTCTGGGCAATAAATTTGGCCAGGGTGTATTCACCGGAAATCACGGAACTGTTCTCCAGGTAGAGTCGCTGGATGGGAGAAACGGCGTGGCGGTCGACAACAACGGCAACACATACAAGATGGTCTGGTAGGGCACCAGGTTACCGCACTGTTCTCCGCGCAATTTCTCGAAGCTGCGCTTGTCAGGATTTCACAGCCTCATCCACCACAAATTCACCTGACTTACTCGACCTTTCTAGGGTACCTTTGATGGCGCGCAGAAGTAGCCAACTATGTGGACCCGAAACCAGCGAAACTGGAAGACATTTGTTCTTGCCCTGTCGCTTGCCGCGTTTGTCGATTCGGCTCATGCGGCGGATCTGAAGGCAGAAGATATCGTCGCAAAACACCTCGATTCGATCGGCACGCGCGAAGCGCGCGCCGCCATCAAGTCGCGGGCCGTCCAAGGCAAGCTGCGCTTCAAAATCCTGGTCGGTGGGACCGGCGAGGTCGAGGGCAGTTGGGGCCGCGTAAGCGAGGGCCGCAAATCGACTTTTGTAATGAGGTTTGGATTGGGAGATTGGCGAGGGGAGCAATTCGTTTTCAACGGCGACAAGACTTGGTTCGCGGCGGCCACTGCCTCGCATGTGCCCAGCCAGTTCGCAAAGTTCGTGAACGGCCAGGATTTCATCATCAAAGAAGGCTTGCTGGGTGGAGAGCTTTCCACCGGATGGGCTCTGCTAAACCTTGACCCGGAGCGGGTCAAGCTCGACTCTATCGGCCTCAAGAAAATCGACGGCCATGAACTACAGGGCATCGAGTATCACTCGAAAGGCCACACCGACATGACGATCAAGATGTATTTTGATCCTGAAACTTTTCGTCATGTGATGACCGTCTATTCGTATGCGGTCGAACCCAACATGAGCCACACAATAACCGACAGTGTGAATCAGCAGGAAATCCGCTACACCATTGAAGAGCGCTTCAGCGATTTCCAGACCGACAATGGAATCACGCTGCCCCACCATTACGACCTGCAGTACAGCCAGGAACTTCAGAATGGCTCGACTCGGGTCTACGACTGGGATATGACCGCGGACCGGATCCTCACCAACCTCAACCTCGATCCCGGAAATTTTGCGGTGAAATAAACTAGCTGAGTCTGGTTCTTGTTCCGTGCTGCCGCTTTTGAATTACTATCCAGGCAATGACTTCACGCATGGGGCGCTGGCTGGCTGATCCACTTTTTCTCTTGTGTCTCGCCGCAGGTCTGCTTGCCTTCGTCGTCCAGTCCGGCGAACTGGGAACGGCCGACACCATGCATCGCCTCCAGACCACGCACTGGCTCTGGACCTCCGAGCCGCAGGTTTTCCCGAACGAATATCCCGAGTTCGGCCTGCACGGCCGCGGAGGACGGCTCTACAGCTGGTACGGCATCGGCCAGTCCCTGTTGATGCTGCCCTCTGATTTACTCGGCACCTGGATCGCGCACTGGCAGATTTTTTCTGACTACGGTGACGACCCCGCGGTGCGCAGCATCGTGGTCAGTTTCAGCACCAACATCTTGGTGAACGTGCTTACGGCGTTGATTGCGTTTCGCCTGCTTCGCCAGTTTCGCTTCAGCGTGCGCGAGTCCGTGCTAGGCGTGCTGGCCCTGATGTTCTGCACCACGCACCTCCACTACACCCAGAACATGATGGAGAACAATTACGTCATGCTTCTGACCCTGACCGGATTCTCTTTTCAGTATGAGTGGCTACGCACGGGGAGCAAGCGCGCGCTGCTGGTGGGTTGCTCGGCGCTCGGACTGAACCTGCTGACGCGGCTGACGACCGGCCTTGACCTTATGGCAGCAGGGTTTTTCCTTCTGCTGGTGCTTTGGTGGGAACAGGTGCGCGGACGCGAATTGTGGGATCGGCTCGTCGCTTACTGCAAAGTTGCCGGGCCAGTGTATGTGTTTTTCCTGATGGTTGACCGGCTCTATCAGTTCTACCGCTTTGGATCGTTTACCAACACTTATCTCTCTCTCTATGGTGTCGAGCAACGGTTACAGGATCCAACCCTGCCCGCGAGTTTCCCCTGGAGCACGCCTTTTCACGAGGGCTTTCTGGGTGCGCTGTTCAAGCCAGAGAAGTCGATTTTTCTTTTTGATCCGCTGCTGGTGCTGGCGATCCTGCTGCTCGTCCTATTGTGGAAGCGCCTGTCGCCGGAAATCCGCGCCTATAGCTTGACCATACTACTGCTGTTGCTTGCCTACATCAGCTTTTATGCCAGGTACACATACTGGTCCGGGGATTTTGCATGGGGCGACCGCTACATTTCGACTGCAGCGGAGCTTGCGGCGCTGCTCGCCGTGCCGATGCTGCTGCGCTATCGCGAAAATTTGAGCGCGTGGATTTGGCGCGGTGGGCTCGCGCTCATCGCAGCCAGCCTGGTGATTCAGTTCGCGTCGCTCGCGTTCTGGATGCCGCTGGAGATTTACCAGATGGAGACACTGGGCCATCCTACGTTCGTGATCGCGCTGCGCTTCAAGAATATTGTGGCCTTTGCGCTGGGCAAGATGGACGCCTGGGGATTGAACACCGAGGCCATGCACTGGGATGACTGGGATTACGTTCACATCACGACTTGGAACTTCCTGCCGTTTCTGCTGCGAAGAGTGGGGGCCGCGCCGGGGTGGGTGGTGAAGGTGGCGTTTGGGATTTGGGTCGCGGGGATTGGCGGGCTGCTGCTTACATTGGAGCGGTTGCGGCGTCGCCTGGTAGAATGGTAGAATGGACAGGTAGAAGAGGTAGACTCTTAATCACAGTTTGATCTATGAGCCTGAACATTAAGAACGAAAATACGCACCGGATGGCGCAGGAATTGGCACGTGCCACCGGGGAGAGCATGACGGTAGCGGTGAGTGAGGCGATTCGGGAACGGCTGGAGCGCGTCCGAGGCAAATCGAAGGTGGGCATGGCGGAGAAGCTGCTGAAGATCGCTCGATCGAGCGGCCCTCTTTGGAAGAAACCACACGTCTCTCTCGAGGAATTGTTATACGACGAAAAGGGACTCCCGAAGGGACTCAAATGATCGTCGACTCATCGGCGATCATCGCGATTCTGCGGAACGAGCCCGATGCCGGCGCGATGATAGAAGCTTTGCAGCAAGCGTCGGTCCGCCGTATTTCCGCGGTTACCTATGTGGAAGCCGCTGTGGTGGCCGACAATGACCGTCACCCGGTGCTGAGCCGCCGGCTGGACGAACTGGTTCGCAATGCGCAGATGCGGATCGAGCCGGTCACTGCGGGACAGGCCCAAATCGCCCGCCAGGCATACCGCGATTTCGGCAAGGGACGGCACAAAGCCGGGCTCAACTTGGGGGATTGCTTTGCTTACGCGCTGGCAAAAGAGATGGACGAGCCGCTGCTATTCAAGGGCGATGATTTTCGGCACACCGATATCGAGCCGATCTAGGAGCTAGCAGAGCTACTCCACTGTCACCGACTTCGCCAAATTCCTCGGCTGATCCACGTCGCATCCCCGCCGCACGGCGATGTGATAGGCCAACAACTGCAGAGGAACAATTTCAAGAATCGGCGAGAGCTCTTCCGGCGCGGCCGGAACGTAGAGCACGTGGTCGGCGGCTTCCTTGATTTCATCGTCGCCCTCGGTAGCGAGCGCGATGACCACACCGGAGCGCGCCTTCACTTCTTTCAGGTTTGACATGGTTTTCTCATAACGAACCATGGAGTCCGGATCGCTTGCGTCCCGTGTAGCGATGATGACCACCGGCAGATTTTCGTCAATCAGGGCGTTGGGGCCGTGCTTCATCTCGCCGGCCGGGTAGCCTTCCGCATGGATGTAGGAAATTTCTTTGAGCTTGAGCGCACCTTCGAGGGCGATGGGATAGTGAATGCCGCGGCCGAGAAAGAGAAAATCCTGAGCTCGCTGGAAGCGCTTGGCCAGATCCTCGCACGCTTCGTCGTGGGTGAGAATATTTTCGAGCTTGCCGGGGATGAGCGTGAGTTCCTGGGCTGCCTTGCGAGTCTGTTCGGCAGTCATGGCGCTGCGCACTTGCGCGAGATAAAGCGCGAAAAGATAAAGAGCGGTGAGCTGGCAGGTGAAGGCTTTGGTGGAAGCCACGCCGATCTCGGGGCCGGCGTGAGTATAAATGGTTCCGGCGGCTTCGCGAGTAATCATGGAGCCGACGACGTTGCAGATGGCGAGCGTCTTCGAGCCCTTGGCTTTGGCCTCGCGTTGGGCGGCGATGGTATCGGCGGTTTCTCCGGACTGCGAAATCACGAGCGTGATGGTCTCCGGGCCGACGATGGGGTCGCGGTAGCGCCATTCGCTGGCATAATCGACCTCAACCGGGACGCGGGCGAAACTCTCGATCATGAACTTGCCGGCTTGTCCGGCGTGCCAACTGGTGCCGCAAGCGACGATGTTGATTTTTTTCGCGGTGCGGAATTCCGCCTCGCTGATCTGCATCTCATCGAGAAAGATGTGGCCGGTGTCGAGCGAAATGCGTCCTAACGTTGTATCGCGGACGGCGCGCGGCTGCTCGTAAATTTCTTTGAGCATGAAATGCTTGAAGCCGCCTTTTTCCGCCATGATCGGATCCCAGGTGACGTGCTGCACCTGGCGCTGGAGCGGCTTTCCGTCGAAATCCGTGAGTTGAACGCCGTTGGCAGTGACCACGGCAAGGTCGCCATCGGCCAAAAAGAAAATGTCGCGCGTGTGATAGAGAATCGCCGGCACGTCGGAGGCTACAAAGTATTCGTCGTTACCCAGGCCGACCACCAGAGGAGGGCCGTTGCGTGCGGCCACGATCTTGTTGGGCTCATCGACGGAAATGACGGCCAGGGCGAAGACCCCGCTGAGTTCTTTCACGGTCTTACGAACTGCCTCTTCGAGATGAGGGCGGCGGTGACCATTTCCACCTTTGGATAAGTGTTTCTCGATCAGGTGCGCGATGACTTCGGTATCAGTTTCGGTGGAGAACTTGTGGCCTTCTTCAATCAGCTTTTTCTTCAGGCTGAGATAGTTCTCGACGATGCCATTGTGAACAACGACGATCTTGCCGGTACAGTCGCGGTGAGGATGAGCGTTCTCTTCCGTGGGGCGGCCATGAGTGGCCCAGCGAGTGTGGCCGACGCCATAGCTGCCTTCGAGCGGTTTGAGGCGGATGGCTTCTTCGAGGTTGCGCAGCTTGCCCTCGGCGCGGCGGATCTGCAGCTTGTCCCCGTTGCCGGCAACGGCAATCCCGGCTGAGTCATAGCCGCGGTACTCGAGACGCCTCAAGCCCTCAAGGATGATCGGAACCACTTGCTTCTTGCCGACGTAGCCAACAATGCCACACATGCGGGAACTCCAGGAATTCAGTCTGCGAGGGAGCAGTGAAACTCTTCAATGACGGGGTTCGTGAGCACGTCGCGAGCCATGCGCTCAACTTCCGTTTGCGCTTCCTCGCGGCTGAGCCCGCCGTCGAGGGTAAGTTCGAAGTACTTTCCCTGGCGGACCTCCTCCAGACCTTTATAGCCCATCTTCTTGAGCGCACCCTGGATCGTCTTGCCTTGAGGGTCAAGAACGCTTTTCTTGAGCGAAACGTAAACGTAGGCTTTCATGGAGGGCTCAATTATACTTCAGCCTTGTGGAGGTTTGCCCCGGCAGACGCACCTCAGACGCCGAGCTCCAGTATTTTTCGTTCCAGATCAGATCGAGCTTGTTCGAGCATGGCGCGGTGATGGGGATTCCGACTCTGCTCAAGTTGCTGCAACACGCGACTGAGCGACAGGCGAAGGTTCTCTCGTTCGCGAAGCCGGCCCGCGGCTTCCTGTGTCAGACGTGGCTTCTCGGGTGTGTTTCTCCGGGCAGCTTCGTCCTGTTGTGCTTCGACGGACTTGCTCTCCCAGCCTCGGGCCATGGGGTCAGTATAACGTTCCGCAGGAGCAGTGTTGCAATCGCGGGAAACATCACCGGAATGCTGAGGCGCCCGCAGAGGTCCCGTCTTGGGAAGAATCTGTTCGTTAAACCGATGTTGCGAAGAAAACAGACTCTTCCCTTGCAGGATGAGTCTATAAGGCCGCTAAATCGGGGCATTTAAGCGGCGCTTTTCGAGGGGGAACGCCGCGAGGTCGGTGCGGTGTACCCCTTGAGCGTGTCACGCTTAGAACGAGAGACGCAGCGTTCCCTAACGCTGCTGGAGATGGCGGAAGTGGTGTTCCGACGCCATGATCCCGCTGAACACCTCATTGAATCGGAACAGTTACTCACTGCTTATTTCAGTGCATCCAAGGTGGGTCTTTGCATTCTGGATCGTGACTTCCGGTATCTCGCGATCAATCGCACTCTAGCGGAAATGGACGGTCTACCGGCGGAAGCGCACTTGGGGAAGAGCGTGCGCGAGATCCTGGGTGACTTTGCCGAGCTGATCAAGCCCCATTTAAGTCAAGTTTTGACTACGCGGCAACCCATCCTGAACCTCGAAATCAGTTCCATATTGCCTACCCGGTCCGAACCCGGGCACTGGCTTGAGCATTATGTTCCGCTCAAGGATGCGGCCGGAGAGGTCACGCAAATCGGCATAGTGGCAGTCGAGATCACGGAACAAAAGAGGCTCGAGGAATCGCTGCGCGGGGTTTCCGAGAAGTTGAGGGAAGAGAGAAAGCGGCACCAGGTATTGATGGGGGTGAGCCGCGTGCTGGCCGCGAAGTGGGAGGTGCGGCAGATTTTTCCAAAGATTTCTGCCTATCTGCGCCGGGTGTTGCGGCAAGAATATGCCGCTCTCGCCGTGCACGACGAAAAGAGCGGGCAGCTGGTGCGGCAGGCCATGGATTTTCCTCTGCGGAAAGGGCCAGCCGTTGATAGCGAAATCAATCCGGCAAAAGACCCGCACGGCAAGGCCCTGCAGGAGCGCGCGCCGTTGATTTTCAGCAAAGACGAGATGCAAGGGTTCCCGGCTGGAACTACGGACCACCTGCTGGCCGAGGGCTTGCAGGCTCTGTGTTGTGTTCCCTTGCTCCGGCCCAAGGGGCCGCTGGGAGTTCTGGTGCTCGGCAGTACCCGGGCTGACGCCTTCACGACTGACGACCTGACGCTGCTCAATCAGGTCGCCGCGCAACTTGCGATTGCCATAGAAAACGCGCGCACCGCCCGCGAAGTCGAGCAACTCAGAAGCCGGCTAGAACACGAGAAAAGTTTTCTCGAAGGTGAACCCCGCACCCACCTTCATTTTGAGGAGATCATCGGGGAAAGTTCCGCCTTGAAGGGCGTGCTGGATCAGGTTGCTATCGTTGCCGCCAGCGATGCGACCGTTCTGATTCTAGGAGAAACCGGTACCGGCAAGGGACTCGTCGCGCGCGCCATCCACAACACCAGTAAACGCAAGGATCGAAGTTTCATTACTTTGAATTGCGCCGCGATTCCCACCGGACTGCTGGAAAGCGAATTGTTTGGCCACGAGAAAGGCGCGTTTACCGGAGCTGTCAGCCAGAAGATCGGGCGCCTCGAGCTCGCAGACAAAGGCACTCTCTTCCTGGACGAGATTGGCGAAATCCCCCTGGAGTTGCAGCCCAAGCTGCTGCGCGTATTGCAGGACCATGAGTTCGAACGGCTGGGAGGGACGCGGACGATCAAAGTAGATCTGCGCCTGGTTGCGGCTACGAATCGCGATCTGGCCCGGAGCGTGGCCGAGAAAGAGTTTCGCAGCGACCTGTTCTACCGCTTGAATGTATTTCCGATTCGACTGCCTGCGCTGCGGGAACGCCGCGAGGACATCCCGTTGCTGGTGCGGTATTTCGTCCAGAAATTCGCCCGCGGCATGGATCGCGGCATTGAGACAGTTCCCAGAGAGACCATGGACAGACTAGTCAACTGGCATTGGCCGGGCAACGTAAGAGAGCTGGAAAACTTTATTGAGCGATCGGTCATTCTCACCGAGGGAACGGCCTTGCGTGCGCCCCTGGCTGATCTTGAGGCGGAATCGCCCGGCGCTGGCGCTGCCGCGCACTCGCTCGAGGGGGCAGAACGCGAGCATATCATTCGCGTGCTGCGGGAAACTCGCGGAATGATCTCCGGTCCCACGGGAGCGGCCCGCCGACTGGGCCAGAAGCGCACCACCCTGCAATCGAAAATGCAGCGGCTGGGAATTACGCGTCGGGATTATGGGGGTCGCGAACCCGACTAGTACCGCCGGAGCGTGCTTATTTCAGCTTCACTTATTTCAGCTTCACAAAGAGCAAAACGAAGATCGCCCACACTCCTACCGTGACGGGAAACTGCACCACGGCGGCGTCACGCATCCCACCTCCCCTGGGTAGAGCATAGGTAAGCACCATCATTGCCAGAGCGGTAAGCACACCTAGAACGAGTTTGCTTTTCCAGGTCATGAATGTTTGCCCCTCACTTTCCCCTTTTTCTCGGACGTATTCTTCTCGCAGGCCGGGAGTATAGCTCGCCAACACAAGTTGAACAAGTAGCTGCCGACAGCCGGTGCTGAGGAGGCTACCAGATGGTTCGAGACTGCTCATAAACGGGAGGTTTCAAGTGCCGATTTAACCGCCGGTTGCCGAATAGTCGGCGGCTGGCTGGTTGTAAGGGCTGCGAGGTGAGCTTTCCCATCAGAGGGTTAGACCGCTTTCGGGACTGAGCCATTCTGGAACTTCAATTGCATCAGCGTTCCGTGATCGGGAAGTAAGTCGAGCAGGTCTCCCCCAAAACGCGGACGGACGAATCGCACTCACCCTGGCGCAACGTCAGCCGCATCCGGATCAGGAGTGAACCGTGTTAGTGGCTAGGAATTATCAGCCGAGCAATCTAGTTCGGTTATTGCCGGCGACTGTCAGGAACTCCGCTCTGGCCGAGGAGCTATCGAGGAATGAAGCGTGGCGGGGGAGATCGTTGGCCCGCGAAGAAGTGTGGGCAGAGGGGCGTGAGTTCGGTGCCGGAACGCACCGCGAGGCATGGCCCGATACAGTTATCAGCCACAACCCAGAGGCGGTTGATCCACTGTATTTATTTGCCTGCCAATTGGAGTGGGAGCAATGTGCCGCCCCCAGTGCCGCTTGGGAAGTGATTTCCGCCGCGCGCAGCCCACACGCCGACACGCGGGCCCATGCCCGCTCTTTGCTTGAGCGTTCGCAGCAGATGAGGTCGCAACACCCAGAGGATGTCCCCGAGGAACCGGGACACCGGCGAAGTTCGACAGCGGAGGCTGGCATGAGAACTCCCTACGGTCTCGAGATCATCGAGAGCTGCATGGGTTGCAAGGTGAGCCGGGCGGGCTTCTTCTGCCGCTTTTCACCGGCGGTGCTGCGGTCGGTGGATGAAACCAGTCACCACAGCGTTATGCCGGCAGGAGTGCTCCTGTTTGTGGAGGGACAGACGCCGCGGGGCGTGTTTATTCTTTGCTCCGGCAAGGTGAAGCTCTCCACCACATCGAAGGAAGGCAAGGTGCTGATCCTGAAGCAGGCCGAAGCCGGTGAAGTGCTGGGATTGAGCGCCGCCATTTCCGGCACGAACTACGAAATGACCGCGGAAACCGCCTCACCCTGCCAGTTGAATTTCATTGGCCGCCAGGACGTGATGAACCTGTTGCAGAATGAGAGTGAGGTGGGTGTGCACTCCGCGCTCTGGCTGAGCCATGAGTTCCAGAGTGCGTATCGGGACATCCACGATCTGGTGCTGGCCCGTTCTTCGTCGGGAAAACTGGCGAGGTTGTTGCTATCTTGTGCTCCCACAGGGATTCAGAACTCGGCAGAACTGCACCTGCGTTCGGTCATGACCCACGAAGAGATGGCACAACGCATCGGCTCCTCGCGGGAAACCGTTACCCGGCTGTTGAGCGATCTGAAGAAAAAAAGGCTGATCCGGCTGGAAGGCGCGACCCTGGTAATTCGCGACCGGACCGGGCTGGAAGCTCTGGCAGTCTAACCCTTCCCCCACCCGGGAGGGCGGCTCCGAAACTGGGGTCGCCCTCCGTTTTTTAAAAAGTACCTGGTACCGAATACTTAGTCCCAGCTTGGGGGACGCGAGGCGCGTCTGTGCAAATGCTTTTTCTGGGTACTAGGTACTAGCTACTGATGCTCAGAGTCCGAAAAGTTCGCGCAACCGTTTGGTTTGCGCCCGGCTGACTGGAATCTCGCTCTGCTTCTTATCATCCATGCGCAACTGGTAAGAACTCTTGAACCAGGGAACGACTTCGCGAATACGGTTGATGTTCACCAGGTAGGAGCGGTGTGCGCGCCAGAACAGGCCGGGATCCAGGCTGCCGAGTAGTTCTTCCAAGGTGCGGCAGTTCGAGTGCCCCTCCATGCCTGCAGGGCCCGCAGTGACGACCGTGATAACTCCGTCTTCGATCGAGGCGTAGCAGATTTCCTTTTGGTCCACCAGAAACATTCGCCCCACTGCCTTGAGCAGGATTTTCGAGGTTTGAGGCTTCGGTGCCTGCAGCATGCGGACCAGAGTGTCTATCTTCTCCGCGGGCAAGCCCTCAGCTCCCTGCTGGGTGCGGGCCCTCTGCACGGACTGGGCAACGCGCTTTTTATCGAAAGGCTTGAGCAGATAATCCACCGCATTGACTTCGAACGCTTTCACCGCATACTGGTCGAAAGCCGTTGCGAAGACGATCATAGGGAGGGGAATCTTCCGGTCGAGAAGTTTCTTGATCACGCCGAAGCCGTCGAGTCCGGGCATCTGGACATCAAGAAAGACGAGATCAGGGCTGTGTTCTTTGATGAGGCTGATGGCCTCAAGACCATTTTTCCCCTGCGCTACGACGTCGACGTCGCCGACGCTCTTGAGCAGGTAGGCGAGTTCATCGCGAGCGAGTTGTTCATCGTCTACGATTACCGCAGAAAGGGGCATTCCATCTCCAGGCGCCGGAGGTCTGCTCAGAGTATAGTGTCGTGGTTTTAGCAGCGTCAACGCTAGCGGCAGTGTCGGATTCCATCGCGAGCCGAAATGAGGGCTCAGCCATCACACCATGTTCTCCAACGCCAACGCCATGCCCAATCCGCCGCTGACGCAAAGTGTGGCCACGCCGCGCTTGGTGTTGCGCTTGAGCATTTCATGCAACAAAGTGACCGTGATACGTGTGCCGGTGCAGCCGATGGGATGGCCGAGGGCGATTGCACCACCGTTCACGTTGAGCCGGTCGCGATTGAAATTCAATTCGCGGTCACAGGCGAGCACCTGCGCAGCGAAGGCTTCGTTGAGTTCGATCAACCCGAACTCGTGCAGCCTGAGGTTATGCTTCTCTTCCAGTTTGCGCAGCGCCGGGACGGGTCCAATCCCCATGCTGCGCGGATCGACTCCAGCCGAGGTTACAGCCGAGATTCGCGCCAGCGGCTTCAGATTGTTTTGTTTCACGAAATGCTCGCCCGCCACAACCACCGCGGCCGCGCCGTCGGTGATTCCCGAAGAATTGCCCGCCGTGATGGTTCCAGTTTCCGAGAACACCGGAGCGAGCTTGCCCAGCTTTTCTATGCTTGCATCGGGGAACGGATGTTCGTCGCGGCTGAATGTGGTCGCGCCTTTTTTGCCTTCGATGATCACCGGAACAAGTTCAGCGTCGAATCGTCCGGCGGCGATCGCCCGCGCGGCGCGGGTTTGCGACATCAGGGCATACTCATCCTGCTCCTCGCGCGAAATCTTGTAATGCTCGGCCAGTAGCTCGGCAGTTTCGCCCATCACCATTTTCGCCATGGGACAAAAGAATCCGTCGCGATACATACCGTCGACCAGGTCCTGGTTGCCCAGACGGTATCCCCAGCGCGCTTCGAGATAGTAAGGCACGCGCGACATGGATTCGGCGCCGCCAGCGAGAATGCAGCTGGCATCGCCGAGCAGAATCGACTGATAAGCCAGCGCGATCGACTTCATCCCGGAAGCGCAGGCCTTATTCACGGTGAATGCCGGCACCTCCTGCGGCACGCCGCTGCGGATGGAAATCTGCCGCGCCGGGTTCGGTCCGCCGCCGGCCTGCCGGGCGTTGCCGAAGATGCTTTCTTCGACCTGTTCGGGCTGGATTCCGGCGCGCTCAATCGCGGCCTTGGCGGCCACTGCGCCCAGGTCGGCGGCCGTAAGAGAGGCCAACGATCCACCGAACTTGCCGATGGGCGTGCGCACTGCGGAGAGAATGTAGACTGCTTGCAAAAAGTTGCCTCCAAAACATTTGAGTTTAGCAGGGCGGGGATGGATGCTGGATGTCGGTGGGAGGAATCTAGCGTTCGTTCATCTCGTCGCGGGTGTAGGGGCCGGACGACTTTACTTGTTTCAGGCTTCGCATGAGCGCGGAGATCGTGGGAGCTTTCTTGTCCGCGCGCAGCTGTCGCAAACGCTCCTTATAGCAGTTGCCGCCGACTTGCACCTTAGACTTCCTGCGCATGCGAGTATTCTATAGCAGACAGGACGCCGCACGCCGTGCTGCCAGTTCGTCCTGTCGCGGGAATTTCATATCGGGAATCGGCAGCATTTGTGGCGAACGCACTTGCGGGTGGCGCGACCAGCACCTAGGGTGGCGTCAGGGCCCGTGGTGTAATTGGCAGCACATTAACCCGTCTAGTTACAAGGTGCGGGTTCGAATCCCGCCGGGTCCACCGCCTTCCCTGGTTCTGGTAGGGAAAGTGGTGAGGAGGTTCCGGACGGGGGGCCTCCTCAAGTAATCTTGACTTCAGTCCCGCGGTTGCCGATAATTGATCCGTAACTAGACGGGTTCATGCCCCGGGCTGATATAGCCCGGGGTTTCTGTTTCCGGTAAGGGATGCAGAGCGTGTCGCATGAAAACCGGATCGACGCTGGCCTTTGTTCCGGAGTGGACCATTCAAACGCGTTTCCTGTGCTCCTCTAAGACTCGGTAGCTCCTATCGACGTGAGCCTCTTCATCGTGATTGGCCTTTCTGTAGTATGCGGCCTGTGGTGGCTCGCGTTTCCAAACAGCGTAAATCGGGTTTCTCGGGCGATTTACGGGCCTAGATTCTGCCCGCGACCATTTTTCATAAGACTGCCAGGAGGTGTTTGGATTGCTGTCTCGCTTTGGATATTCGGCGGATATTGGCGAAGATAACACTTTTGTCAAAGGCATAGTTCTGCTATCCAACCCTTGCCATTCCCACTAACCTCCGGCATAATAAGTGTTTGTCTTGACCTCGCCGGACTCTTCCGGAACAAGGATATACATCTGTGTTAATGATTCGACTGTCGCGCATGGGTGCGCGCAAGCAACCGCATTATCGCATTGTAGTAATTGAGAAGGCGCGCGCGCGCAACGGCCGGCCGGTGGAAGTTGTGGGGACGTACAACCCCCGAACCACCCCCACCAGCGTCGAGTTCAAGCGCGACCGCGTGGATTATTGGGTTTCAAAGGGTGCGCAAATGTCAGAACGGGTGGGCAAGCTTTACGCCAAGCCGCCGGCGGCTCCGGCAGTTCCCGCGGCATAAGCAAACGCCATGACCGAACCTAACCATGACTGAACCTGGAAACGTGCGCGCTCTCATCGAGCAGATTGCGAAGTGGATTGTCGACGCTCCCGATCAGGTCTTCGTGGATCATCTCGATGACGACGTGATCGAATTGGAGGTCGCGGAAGGTGACGTGGGCAAAGTCATCGGCCGGCAGGGGCGTAACGTTCGTGCCCTGCGCACTCTTCTGAGCGCTGCTGGGGTGCGCGCGCGCAAGCGATACACTCTGGAAGTCATCGATTAGAGACCGGGACTAGAGACCAGCGAGAGCCAGCGCCGGAGCAGGGAACCGGACCATTCGCGATCCTGAAACAAGTGGCGAGTTCATTACGCTGGCCCGCGTGGTGAAAACGCAGGGCCGCCGCGGCGAAGTCGCGGCTGAGATTCTCAGCGACGCGCCCGATCGGTTCACCGCAGGCATGAAGTTGCTGGCGCAGCCGCGGGGCTCGAACGCAGGCCGGCTCGAACTGGTAGTGGAAGACCTTTGGCCGCACAAAGGGCTGCTGGTATTGAAATTCGCGGGCGTAGATTCGATCTCCGAGGCGGAAACGCTGGTGGGATGCGAGTTGCAGGTGCCGCGCAGCGAGCGTTCCGAGCTGCAAGCGGGCTGGAATTACGTCAGCGACCTGGTCGGTTCGGCGGTGCTGGACCAGGGACGCGATATCGGCCGCATTGAAGATGTTCAGTTCGGAGCGGGCGAAGCGCCGTTGTTAATTGTGCGCGATGCTGGGGGCAGGCTGGTGGAAATCCCCTTCGCTGAGGCGTATCTCGACAGCGTAGATGTGGAGCGGAAGCAGGTGCGCATGAAGCTGCCCGAAGGCCTGCTGGAAGTCAACGCTCCGATTACGGCGGAAGAGAAGCGGGAGCAGACACAGCCAGACAGAAAGAAAAGGCGTTGACAGAAGGAAGCCCAGAACGAAGTTTCTGAGAACTGAGAACTGAGAACTGGGTTACGGGTTCTGCGATGAAGGTCGATATAGTAACGATCTTTCCGGACTTCTTTCGCGGACCGTTGGAATACGGCATCACCCGCCGGGCCCAGGAAATGGGGCTGGCGGAGATTCAGGTTCACGACCTGCGGGAGTTTACCCGCGATCGTCACCGCACCGTGGACGACCGGCCTTTTGGCGGCGGCGAAGGCATGGTGCTGAAGCCGGCACCGCTTTTTGAGTGTCTGGAGTCGATGGGCGTCGCGCCGCGCGATGAGCGAGTCGCAGGGAAAGTCAAGCAGTCAGTAGTTTTACTTTCGGCGCAAGGGCAGCGGTTTACGCAGAGAGTCGCGACGGACTTGGCCTTGCTCGACCGCATCGTTTTAGTGTGCGGGCGGTACGAGGGTGTCGATGAGCGGGTCGCCGACTTTCTCGCCGACCGCGAGCTTTCCATCGGCGACTATGTGCTGAGCGGAGGGGAAATGGCTGCCGCCGTGATTGTGGAAGCAGTCATGCGCTTGCTTCCCGGCGCGGTGGGAAACGAAAGGTCGACACAGCAGGAATCATTTACCGTTGACTCGAAAGCGGTTGACTCGAAAGCGAAGGACTCGGGCGGTGCGGATTCGACTTGCGGGTCGAACGGATTGCTGGATTATCCGCACTACACGCGGCCCGCGGAGTTTCGTGGGATCAAGGTTCCGGAAGAGTTGATGTCCGGCAACCACGAAGAGATTCGCAAATGGCGTCGGCAACGGGCTCTGGAGAAGACTTGGCGCAACCGTCCTGACTTGTTGGAAGGCGCTATGTTGAGCGAGGAAGACGAGAAATTTCTGGCCAGGATCAGGCGAGCCGAAACGCCGCAAGATCGAGGGTGACAGTAACAAGATCAAGATTTCAGAATCCAGAAGGACTAAATCATGTCGAACTTAATCATCGAAAAACTGCTGGCAAAAACGCAACGCACCGACATTCCCGCGTTTCACCCTGGGGACACCATTCGCGTTCACGTGAAAATCAAAGAAGGCGACAAAGAGCGCGTGCAGGCCTTTGAAGGCGTGGTGATCAAGCGCGACAATGGTCCCCAGGCCAGCTTCACGGTGCGCAAGATCAGCTTTGGTCAGGGCGTGGAACGCATTTTCCCGGTTCACTCTAAAGTGATCGACAAGGTCGATCTGCTGCGCTCATCCAAAGTGCGCCGCGCCAAGCTGTATTATCTGCGTGGCCTCAAGGGCAAAGCGGCGCGGCTGCGCGACGTCGAAAAGCCGAGCTAACCCGCGTTCTCAGCCCGATCGGCAATCTCTCCGATTTTCGCTTGCGCCAACGGGCGTCGCCAAGTGAAGATGGTGGGGTAATCCCCATTTCCCTAATGTCGAGCCCCGCGGAGGCTTCCCTCGAGTTCACCCTTTCTCCTTCGGCAGCCAAGCTGCGCCTGCTCAAAAAGCTGCGCTGCACGCTGCGCTACGAAAAAAAAGCCTGGGAGTCCGGCGCCGCGCTGGTCGCTGGAGTGGACGAAGTGGGGCGCGGATCGCTGTTCGGGCCGGTGGTGGCCGCGGCCGTGATTCTCGAACCAGGCTACCGCATTCGCGGCTTGCGCGATTCCAAACTGCTGTTGCCGGAGCGCCGCGAACAGCTCGCGCCGCGCATTCGTGAACATGCCATCGCATGGGCGGTTGCTGCAGTCGATGCCGCTCACATCGACCAGATCAACATCTACCAGGCGTCGCGTGTGGCCATGCGTGAGGCGGTCATGCGCCTTCAGCCCGCGGCAGACCATCTGCTGGTCGACGCCGTTTGCCTGGATTGTTCGCTGCCGCAAAAGGCCATCATTCACGGTGACGCGCTTTCCGCTTCGATCGCAGCCGCTTCAATTCTCGCCAAGGTAGAGCGCGACCGCATGATGTGCGAATGGGACGCGGTCTTCCCCGAGTACGGCCTCGCCTCGCACAAGGGCTACAGCACACCGCAGCATCTGGCGGCCTTGGAGAAGTATGGTCCGACGCCTCTGCATCGCCAGTCGTTCGCGCCGGTCTGGAGTACTCCGGTGGAGCAGGTGGTTTTCGAGTTCGACTGACATAAGCGTTGCAGAAGCGTGGGCGGCGATTTTCGCTTGACACCTATCTCCTCTGAATTAATCTTTCTTGATGAATCCAACACTCAAGGCAGTTCTCTGGGCGGTTCTTTGGTTTGTTCTGGGTCACCTCAGTTGTGCGGTCATGCACCACTGGCATCACCACATGACGAGATAAGCCTCGACTTCCGATGGTAATTGAGGGGCTAACAGCCGGAGATTCCTGGAACTACTTTCCGGCGTCGCGCGTTTCTCCGTTCAGGGCGGAGCTGAGTTCATTGACGAGGTTCGTGTTGTTGACCAACGCCTGGCGCAGAATCTCTGCTTGCTGTTTCGCGATCAGCCAATCCTGTTTTTCGACTGCTTCGGTTAGTCCCGGCAGCTCCAGGTGCGCATAGGTGAAGCGAGCGCCATAGAGAATGTGCTTGAACCACGGCCTGCCGGGGATGCCGTCGGGATTGAGCCAGTTTCGCTCGACCTGCATCGCGCCGCGGTTGATGGTATCGGCTAGTTTGGGGTCGATCGCGCCAGACGCTAGCGCGCGGTTTGCAGATTCATCGAGGCGCTTGCCCGCGGCTTCGAAGTCGTCGATGGCCTCGAGAACCGGCTTCAGGTCCAGTGGTGGCGGCTGTCCCGACATGGCTTTCTCTTTTTCCAATTCATTCACG
Source organism: Candidatus Sulfotelmatobacter sp. (assembly GCA_049280095.1). Taxonomy (GTDB): domain Bacteria; phylum Acidobacteriota; class Terriglobia; order Terriglobales; family Acidobacteriaceae; genus Sulfotelmatobacter. The sequence goes on from JBAPPL010000026.1 coordinate 74,619, forward strand.
AACTCGCGGATGTTGCTGGCGTAGCTGGCGAAATCGAACGGGAGCAAGTCGGCGTTGGCGAGCCGCAACGCGAGCACTCCCCACAACTGTGACATCAGAGTGTGATAGCGATAGCCGGGATCGCCGAAATGGTTCATCCAGAAAAAGTCGTCATAGGCGGAATGGTAGACGCCGTAGGGTCCATCGAATTGCAGGCCGAGCACGGGCATGCCTACAAAGTTGAGGAAGACGGTGTGATCGGAGCCGCTGCCGATGCGAGTGTCGGCGAGGGTTGAATCAGTCACGCTTGCCGTGGCTGCTTCTGATTGTTTAGCCTCGCTGCGTTCGCGCGTGGACGAGGCCTTCCAGGCTTCGTAAAGCGTCTTGCCCGAAGGGTCTTTTAGCGAGCGAGTCGTCTCGACCAGCATGGGCGAGAGCGACGCCACTGCCTGGCCGTGGAAGTTTGGCCCTGAGGTTGAGGAATCGACGTTGATGTAGGCGACTGCCTTTTTGCGCAGTTCGTCGACGTACTGCTCTCCCCACTCGGTGGAGCCGGTGAGGCCGACTTCTTCTCCATCCCAACTGCAGAAGACAAGCGTGCGACGCGGACGCGTTCCGGCTTTCGCCAATTTTCCCAGGGCACGGGTCAGTTCCATCATCGATGCGGTGCCGCTGCTGGGGTCGACGCCACCGAAAACCCAGGCATCGCGGTGATTGCCAAGCACGATCCATTCATCGGGCAACTGCGCGCCGCGAATGCGACCCTCGACCACGTAGTAGGGTTGAGTGGAGTTGTCCATCTCGATCTTCACGTGGACGCGAACGCGCTCGCCACCGAGGTGATATTTGATCGGCAGTCCGCCCTGCCAATCGTCCGGGGCGACTGGGCCGTCCATGTGGGCGAGCAGCGGTTTGGCGTCGTGCCAGGAAAGTGGCAGCGCCATGATCTTCGGGATCGACACTGCTTGCTCGACCGGAATGCGTTTTGCGCCGGGGACCGACGCCCATCCTGGAGTAAGCGGATCGCCGGGCACCATGAAATCGTAAGTGATGGCCCCGCGTTGAATGTGATACTCCGGGCCCCATGGTCCTTTGGGGACGACCTGCCCTTTCTTGTATCCGTCCTCGGCGGGATCGCTGTAGATGAGAATCGCGGCTGCGCCTTCGCGCTCAGCGGTGAGCGCTTTGAAGCCGCGATAGCTGTAGGGATTCGAGTAGCGGACGAGAACAACTTTGCCTTTGACGTCGATACCTTGCTGGCGGAGAAGTTCGTAGTCTTCCGGATTACCGCTGTGGGCGTAGACGAGCGGGGCAGTCACCTCGCCCGACGCGGACATGCCGCTCCACGCCGAACTTATGCTCTTGTTCCTCATGTCGGGATCGCCGGGCACGGGCAGTTCGCGGAGGCCCGCGCGGTAATGAACCGGTGCAACCATCTCCAGAAAGGTGGTCTTTGGATTGCTGCCGTAGACGTCGTAGCGGCGGATTATGACGTCCTCCAAGCCTTCGTTGCGCCATTCGTCGGCGATGTAGCGCGCCAGTTCGTTGTTGCGGGCGGAGCCGGCAACGTGCGGCTCGGCGGTGAAGATTTTATGCTGTCGCCGCTCTTCATCCGGGGAGGGGATGGCTTTAAATTTGTTTTCGATCTCGGACTCGTGGGTTGCGGCAGACGGAGTGAACCCGAGGATGGAAGTCTGGGCGTTCGCGAAGAACGGTGAATAGAGCGTCAGCGCCAGATAACACACGGCGCTGGTGAATAGCATGGGCCGGCGCAAGCTCATGATCAGCATCTCCTCGCAAAACGAGTGAATGCATTGGGAAGACGTAATTTACTTTCTGCTTTGTTCAGTACCTTGATGTCCTACTGTGCTTTGTAAATCTCCGACAGCAAGTCCGGCTTCGACTCATCGCGCACCAGGTGGGGGTAGCGTTCACCGCCGTGGTAGTCGAGCGCGTAGGTCTTGTAGTAGTCCGTGTTCTCGACCAGGAGTTCGAGGGGAGCGGTGCTGCTCTTGCCCGCCCTCAGTGCGTCGCGCAGCACTTCTGGCGAGTATTGGTGGCCGTTTACCGCAATCAGCTTCATGCCGGGACCGATTCCAGCCAGGGCCGCCGGCATGCCTTCGATGGTATCGATAATTGTTCCGTCTTCGCGGAGTTGGAGCCCAACCGAATACAGCCCGCCATTCACGTGGCCGCCGTTCTCCACGCCGCGTTCCATTTCGGAGGGAACTTCGTCATACACCACTTTCCATCCGCTGCCTTCGATGCCGGCGAGTGGAGCGCCGGGACCGTGATTGGTAAGCCGTTCAGTCCAGAAGCCACGCCAGTCAAAGGATACGATCTGATTCAGAGCGTTAACGACATCGTCGAAGGTGTAAGTCTTTACCATAGGCCCCGTGCTGGGAGCGCCGTGGAACAGCTTGCAGAAGTCATCCAGAGATTTCTTGCCCTTGCTCTGCTGCCGGATGATGACGTCGGCCCACAGCCAGTCCAGAGTGCCTTCGTCGTAAAAATCGGTTGAGCGACGCCACGATTCCCAGGCCCGCGGAGAAAAATAAAGATCCGGAGCGTCATCGGCAGTATCTTGCAGATTGCGCCATTCGCGGCCCGGAGTGTGGTCGAGAGCGGCGGCGGTTACGCCCAAATCATCCCGCGCCTGCTGCGGGGTGAGCAGTCCACTCCGGGCGGTCAGTACGGTGCCAAGATAATTCGTCAAACCTTCATAAACCCACAAAAGATCGTCTTGCATGGGTTGTTCATAGTCAGGCGTCGTCAGGTCGGCGGGCCTGCGGTATTTTCCGTTCCACGAATGCACGTACTCGTGAGGGAGCAGGCTGGCTTCCATCTTGCGCTCGCCTTCATCTACCAAGCCGCGCTCACCAACCCGGCTGTCGTCGGATTCGTGATGCTCCAGTCCGAAGTGGGCCACGTGATCGCTCAGGCTGAACAGAAAATGATAGTCGCGATAGTGATGAGCGCCGAAAAGCTTGTTCGCTTGTTCGACCAGATTCTTGTAGTGGTCCCAGACTTCCTGCGGAGGCTCAAGAGCGGCAGCGCTGTCGGCGGCCACATCCATTTCGACAAGCGGGTTGTCAGCGAGTTTGACGACCTTGAGGAATTCGCCGGTGATCACCGGAGAATCGACCAGCGTAGTCAGGGAAGTCGGCTGAAACATGATCTGGGTATCGCCATTCTGTCCTGTGAGCGACGTCGATGCGATGGTCAACGCAGTGCCATATTTCCAACCCGCGGGGAGTTTCAGAGTGGCTACATAGGTGAGATCGTCCGACTTCCAGCCCTTGGGATAGAGCAGCACCTGATTCCAACTGATGACCGCCATTTTGTCGGTAGCGGATGAACCTGCGGAGAAACCGCCTTCGAAGGTCGCCGGAGAGAGGAAATCGAGTTCGGCATTTACTTCATTCTCGCCGGCCGGCACTTCGACGTGAATCGTGAAGCCGTCGAGCAGGTCGCGGCGCCACTTCAGAATCTTGCCGCCCGCAGTGAATTTGAGTCCGGCCAGGTCAATGACGGGGCCGTCGGGGGCATGCTCGCCGGGAATCCACTTTGGGTAATAAAGCGTCAGGTCTCCGGCGCTGGCGGGAATTTTCAGCTTAGCGTGGAAGATCTTGCGAGGAGTCGAAGTGGCGTCCACGGACAGCATGACGGTTGGCGGTGTAGCTGACCAACTGGAAACTGAGAAGAGAAGAACACAGACTACTCCCAAGATTCTTGAGAGTTTCATTATGAAGGGCCCCCATTCGTTCGATGAACTGGATCGCACTGCGCCAGCAGAATTTTAGATTCTAGCAGGCCGCGAGAGGGTGGTACAGGGACGGTCATACACGAATGCAACAGCGCTGCTATCATCTCCACGTGTCGCGGCGCGGAAAGTTCATCACGTTCGAAGGGCTGGACGGAACCGGCAAGAGCACGCAAATGCGGAAGCTGGCGGCTGCTCTGCGCGCTGCGGGACATCAGGTGGTGGAGACGCGCGAACCGGGAGGAACACCGACGGGCGAGAAGATTCGCCGCGTGTTGCTCGACTCGGCGACCGAGGGGCTCTCGCCGTTCGCCGAAATGGCTTTGATGTTTGCGTCGCGGGCGCAGCACATTGCGGAAGTGATCCAGCCCGCGCTCGAGCACGGTCAGATCGTGCTCTGTGATCGCTTCACTGATTCCACGGAAGCTTACCAGGGCAGCGGCCGGAAATTAGGCAGCAAGGCGGTGCTCGAGTTGCATCGCGTGCTGTGTGGCGATTTGCAGCCCGACATGACGATCCTGTTGGACTCTGATCCGACTATGAGCGTCGGTCGAGCGCGGAGGCGCAATCGGCGGATTTCGCATGCTGCCGGCAAGAATTCGCACAAACATTCCGACGAAAACCGCTTCGAGCAGCAGAATCGAGCTTTCTTCGCGCGCGTACACGAAGGCTATCTGGCAATTGCGGCCAGAGAGCCGCAGCGCGTGGTGACGGTGGATGCCCGCGGCACGCCCGCGCAGACGCATGGGCGAATTTTGGACGTTGTAGGGCGAAAGTTGAAGTTGGCATTGAAGATGTCCTGACTCGCCACAATTGGTCAGCGAGGCACGGATCAGAAAATTGACATATTTCCAATAATGACATATTGTAGGAGGTGTCATGAATTTAAGCGAGAGTCATACGCGTATTAACGAAAACGGACGGGTTGTCATCCCCGCTTCGTTTCGCCGTGCGCTCGGCATTCAACCTGGCGAGACTGTCGTTCTTCGCATCGAAGACAATGAGTTGCGGATTACGACTCTGCGGCAGCGCCTGGCGAAAGCCCGGCAACTTGTGCAGAAGCACGTGCCCTCGACCACTTCTCTTGTGGATGAGTTAATTGCCGAACGGCGCGAGGCATCGCGGCGTGAGTAGAGTCGTGTTGGATACGTCCGCGCTTCTCGCTATTCTGCATGACGAGCCGGGATCTCAATTGTTCACGCAGCAATTTGATTTGCTGGAGAACGCTGTTATGAGTGCAGTGAATGTGGCGGAGGCATACGGCAAGTTAGTAGGACGAGGAATCGGCCCCGGGGATGCGTGGGAAGCGGTGACTGCTCCGGTCCCTGAGATCATCGATTTCGATAAGGAACAGGCGAAGATCGCAGGCGGGTTGCTGCTGCAGACCCGTTCCCTGGGACTATCGCTGGGGGACCGTGCTTGCCTGGCTCTCGGGATCGCGCTCAGGGCGCCGGTCTATACCGCGGACCGGGCCTGGAAAGACCTGCGGCTTAAGGTTTCAATTCACGTTATCCGGTAAAGTTCTGATCTATGTCCTTCTCCGATTTTCACGGCAACGCCGAAACCGTTCATCGCCTGCGCGACATGCTGGCGCGGAAGCGCTTTCCGCATGCAGTGATCCTCTCGGGGGCGCGGGGGTCGGGGAAATACACGCTGGCGCTCATGCTGGCGCAGGCCTTGAATTGTCTGGCGCCGACTAAGACCGATGGGCTGCCCGACTTCTGTGGGCAATGCGCGAACTGCCTCCGCATCGCGCAGGCTGCCGATCTTGATGCGCTGTTTGCCGAGGCGGTGGAGACGCGCGAGGGCCTGCGCGAGGCCGACAAGAAAGATACTCGCCTCTTCGTGCAGACTCACCCCGATGTGCTCATCATCCCTCCCGACCCTCCGCAGATGACGATCAAAGTCGATCAGGTGCGGCGGGTCATCGAGACCATTTACTACCGGCCGTCGGAAGCCCGGGAACGCGTCTACATCTTTACCGATTCGGCGTTCATGAAAGAAGCAGCAAATTCGCTGCTAAAGGTTTTAGAAGAGCCTCCGGAGTTCGCTACGATATTTCTGCTCTCGGAGAACCCCGGGGAATTGCTGCCGACCATCCGGTCACGATCGATGGTGTTTCCCCTCACTGCTCTGCCTGTAGAGGAAGTGGAGCGCTACCTGGCCGAGCAGCGTCCGGAATGGATGGCGCCGCAGCGCGCTTTGGTCGCCAGACTGAGCGAGGGCGCGTTGGGGCGGGCCCGCACGTTCAATGTGGATGCGTATGTGACCGCCCGCGCGGATGCGCTCGCCATCCTCAATTCCGCTCTGCTGGGAAGCGAACACACGCAGCTTTTCAAGATCACGGAATCCTACCGCGCCGGGGCCGAGGGACGCGGGAAGACGGAACAGCTTCTCCGCACACTTTACTCGCTGCTGCGCGACCTGATGTTTCTCAAGTCCGGGGCTCCAGAACTGGTGCTCAACACCGACATTCAGAGCCAGCTTGCGAAACTGGCTGACGCGATGGATTTCGACTGGATCGCAGCGGCTTCGGATCGACTAACCGAGGTCGAACGCGGCATGCGCCGCAACCTGCTGCGGTCGTTGTCGCTTGATAGCTTGAGCCTGGCTCTGGAGAAAGTGTGAGAGTCTGAGTGCCTTCAGCAGCAGCGCTTCTCTTTCCGTCCTTCAGGGCTTGTCCTTCCTTATCTTGATCACCCACGGCTTGCGCCCCTTAGGCAAGCTGACGCTCAGTTTTCTCGGTACCGCTCGCGGATGAAGTCAGCAATCCCCGCATAGGCGCTGGTCAGCGTCTTCTCATCCGGCAAGAACACGATGCGGAAATGCTGCGTCCCGGGCTTCTGGCCGAAGCCGGAGCCGTGGACTACCATGACGTGCTTCTGGCGGATGAGTTCTTTGACGAAAACTTCGTCGCTCTCCGGAATGTCGATGCGCGGGAAGGCATAGAACGCGCCGCGAGGGGCGACGCAACTTATGCGCGGCGTGGACTCGCACCACTTCTGAGTGAGATCGCGGCGGGAGCGGAGCTTGCGTCGCACTTCGATCAGGTGATCTTGCGGGCCTTCGAGCGCGGGCTTGATCGCATACTGCTCAGGATGGTTGGCGCAGAGCCGCGCCCGCAACAGTCGGTGGATGCCTTCGGTATAGGGTCTTACTGCCGCAGCGTCGCCGGAGACAATACCCCATCCGATGCGCCATCCCGGAACCAGGTAGTTCTTCGACATTCCGCCGAAAGTGATGCAGGGTACGTCGGGTGCGACTGCGGCGAAGGCGATGTGCGGAGTGACGTCTCCGTTCGAATCGGCCAGTATGAGCTTGTCGTAAATTTCATCGGAGAAGACAACCAGGTTGTGGCGGCGTGCCATTTCGGCCACTTGCTCGAGCATCTCCCGCGAACAAAGAGAGCCCGTGGGGTTATTAGGATTAATCAGCACGATGCCACGCGTGTGTGGCGTGAGCTTGCGTTCGATATCGGCGAGTTCTGGCTGCCATACGTCGTCTTCGTTCAGATCGTAAGCGTTGAGTGCGATCCCCAGCTTGCACAGAACCGCCGAATAGAGAGGATAGTCGGGCTTGGGCGTGAGAATGTCTTCGCCGGGATTGACCAGCGCGCTGATGCAGAGATCCACGGTTTCGCTCACCCCAGAGGTGACAAAGACATCCCGCACAGTGGTAATTCCTTTGCGCGCCGCTTCGCCGCGAATTGCCTCGAGTGCTTCCGGAATGCCCGGCGACGGGGCGTAGCCGTTCTTGCCGTCGCGCATGGCCTTGCAGGCCGCCTCAATGATGTGGGGAGGAGTCTGGAAATCGAAGTTGAGCGGATCACCGACGTTCAGCGGCAGAACTTTATGTCCCTGCTTGATGACTTCGTCGGCCACGCAGGCCAGGTCGCGGATCGCGTAACGGACGTTCTCCAGACGCTGGGCCGCGGCGACTTTGTTGGCTTGGGTGAGGGGCATCAGAACGGCTCGCGTTCGCTAAAGATTGTACAGGAGTGCGCGGCTGGGAAATGGAAGGGAAGACCGGTCGGTGGGAAAGGAAAGCGGCGAACTGTATCGATCTATCTGTCGCCGAAATTGAGGACGACTTCCTCCTCGGTTTGAGAGAAACCGGGAGCATATTTCCAGTTCTTTACGGCCTTTAGCGCGTTCTCAACCAGGATCGGGTTTCCCCCCCGTACATTAATGTTCGCAACGTTTCCGTTCGGAAGCACCGTTACCGTCAGGCGGACGAGTCCTTCAATATGCAGGTTCTTCAGAGTTGCGGGATACGCCGGCTTAACTTCTGACACCACCTTGCGCGCGACCTTCGGGCTTTTTTGCGCCAGCACAGCGGGAGCGAACCCGGCGATCAGGCACAGGGCCAGCGTCGTCGATGCGAGAATCCCCTTCACCCCAACGGCAGGTCGGGAACTGAACTTAGGCTTGAGCACGATGAACCCATCTTTAAAGCACGGACGGATTAAACCCCAAGCGTTGACGGTAGGTTATGGAAGGCACATGAACAAGATTACCGAGGTACCCGAGGAAAGCAGTGCCAGTGGCCAGGTCTAAGATGTCGACCGACTTTACTGGCTACTGGTCATTGACCACTGATTAATCGGCTCGGTCGATCTGGGCTTTCTGCAGTTTGTCAGAGTAGTCGACGTAGACGGACTTCCACTCGGTGTAGAAATCGATAGCGCCGATGCCGCCTTCGCGATGACCGTTGCCGGTGGCTTTCGTGCCGCCGAAAGGCAGATGCACTTCCGCGCCGATGGTGGGTGCATTGATATAAGTGATGCCGGCGTAAAGGTCACGGATGGCGGCGAAGGCCTTGTTCACATCCTTGGTATAGAGCGCGGAAGACAAGCCGTACTCGATGCCGTTGGCGATTTCGACAGCGTCTTCCATATCGTCGCACGGGATGATGGAAACTACGGGTCCGAAGATTTCTTCCTGCGCGATGCGCATCTTGGGGTCGACGTCGCCGAAGACCGTGGGCTCCATGAACCAGCCGTATTGGTAATCGCCTTGGTCGAGGCGATTGCCGCCGCACAGCAGCTTTGCGCCTTCGTTGCGGCCGATCTCGACGTAGCTCAGATCGGTCTGAAGCTGTTTCTCATTGATGGCTGGGCCCATCTCCGTCGTTTCGTCGAGGCCGTTGCCGACTTTCAGTTTCCTGGCGCGCGCCACGTAGCGTTCGACGAACTCGCGGTAAACGCCCTTCTGGACGATGATGCGGCTGGTGGCCGTGCAACGCTGGCCGGTGGTGCCGAATCCGCCCCAGAGGCCGCCTTCGATGGCCAGATCGAGGTTGGCGTCGTCGAGCACGATCATGGGATTCTTGCCGCCGAGTTCGAGCGAGCAGTGTTTAAAGCTCTTGGCTGCGATGCCGCCGATGGTCCGGCCCACGGCGGAGGATCCAGTCAGAGAAATGGCGCGCACGTCTGGGTGCTCGGCGATCGGAGTGCCTACGTCTGCGCCGAAACCCGCGACGACGTTGATCACTCCCTTGGGCAAACCCGCGTCGCTCAGGGCGCGCACCAGATTGAAAGTGGAGAGCGGAGTATCCTGCGCGGGCTTGATGACGCAAGTGTTGCCACACACGATAGCCGGCAGCAGTTTCCACGATGAGATCGCCATGGGGAAATTCCAGGGCGTGATCATACCGCACACCCCGATGGGCTGGCGCACAGCCATGGCAAACTTGTTGGGCATTTCAGAGGGGACGGTTGGGCCGAAGAGGCGGCGGCCTTCGCCAGCGTTGTAATAGGCGGCATCAATCGCCTCCTGCACGTCGCCGCGGGTTTCGGCGAGGACCTTGCCCATCTCGCGAGTCATTTCGCGCGAGTACTCTTCTTTGCGCTCGATGAGAATCTCAGCCGCGCGGAAGACGATCTCGGCGCGGCGCGGCGCCGGGACCAGGCGCCACTTGGCGAAGGCACGCTTGGCGGCTTCCACAGCGGCGTCTACGTCAGCCTTGCCCGATTTCTGGAAGATGCCGACCACTTCGCGGGTGTCGGCGGGATTGCGATCTTCGAAAGTTCCTCCGGTCGAGGATTCCACCCACTCACCGTCGATGAAGTTCTTCATAATCTTGGTGGGAGTGCGCCCTAGGGTTGCCGGTGAAGCCAGAGTGTCGGTGGCCATGATTGCTCCTTCTGCCTATAAATGCCTGGATATTGATGCTACAGCGGGTGAGAGAGATGCGGCAAGGCCGCCGTGCTTACCGCCCGTGAGGAATGACAAGGCAGTTGGAAACGTGACGCCGGCTAGATACCAATGTTCGCGCCGCGCAGGGCGTCTTTGTACGCTTCGAGCGCCGCACTGTATTTCGTGTGCGCGTCCTCTTCCCGGAAGTGAGCGGCGTCCCATTTCTCCCAGGCGATCATGGAGTGGTCGGAAGTTGCGAGGGCTTCTTCCGTGCGAATGGCGTCAACCCATTCGTCGGTCGCTTTCTTATAGGCAAGGCGCAGTTTATCAAGATCGGCCGGACTCATAGTGCTGGAGACTAATCCCGCTCTTTAACTCGGTCAATCCGAGGAGCGCATATTTAACGAGAAATTAACATAGGGAGGCGAGATGAGAAGATCGCTTCCCCGTGGCCGGTCGCGATACCAGATCCTCCTCAGTGCCAATGCTTCAGCTTGGGCCAGAGTTCGGCGAGGGTGCCGAATCTTGCGCCTCGGCAGATGAACACGCCGATCTCCGTTTCGAGAGCGTAGGGATTGTCGGCGGACGTGCCTACGTATTCGACGTGATCGAAAAGTTGCTCCAGCCGCGCTCTCCGGTCGCCGAGGACGATCAGGCAGTTGCCGGAATAACCGCGCGGTCCCCAGAGAAAATAAGTGCGGTCGCCGCTGAGGGCCATGGGTAGACCATAACGGCGTCCGAGGAAGTCGATGGCCCCAGCCTGGCCGTAGTCCTGGGCGAAGATGGCGCAGTCTTGGCGGTCCCCTGCAGGGATGCGATTCCACGCTTGAGCGGTTTCAGCAACGATTTCTTCCCATCCGAATTGATCGGCGTACCACTGCGGCAAAGCCGCTCGAGCGTGGCTGTGCTCCATGACGGGCAGCTTGAACGGAAGAGTCTTCGTGTAGGCGAGGAAACGGTCGGGAGAAAGTATGGGCACAGTTATGGGAGCAAGGTGGGCGCCGCTGGCAAGCAACAGAATTACAATCCCGGCCTTCAACCAAGTGCGGCGGGGGCGGGCATTCTCTGGCTCACCAATAGTTTTTCCATTGACAGCAGATTCGATCACTACCGCTCCGGCAGCCAGCAGCATGGGATATACCGGAGCGAGATAGTAATTCTTTCCGTGAGGAACAAAGAATACTGTGAAGCAGGCCAGGTAGCACCAGCCCAGAAAGCGGTAGGGTTTGAGGCGGGTTGAGAACAGGAGCGCAAACAATCCTGTAAGCCAGATGGGCGCGGTGATGGGGTCAATCAGTAACGTCTGCTGAAGGAAAAATTGGGGCAGCGGGAGCACCACATCGCGGCCCTCGGCGCGTATGTTGCGCATCAACTCCAGGAAGGGCCAGTGATAATGTGCGTTCCACAGCAGATTGGGTAGAAAGATCAAGAAGGCGGCCATACCGCCCAGCCAGATCCAGCGATTGCCGAAGACGCGCCGCTCTGCGGTCAGCAGAAGACCCACTACGATGCCGAAGCCGAAGACGGCAATGGAATACTTCTCCTCCATGCCAAGTCCTGCGACCACGCCGAACCAGAGCCAGTAGCGGGGACGGTCGCGCTTGATGGCGAGGATCGCGAAATACGCACAGCCCATCCAGAGATTGGGTTCGAGGCAGTTGGTGCCAAGCAGCCCTCCGTTGGAAAGATATTGTGGCGCAATGACGATGGCAATCGCGCTGAGGAGCAGGGCGAAGCGGCGTCCGCCGAACTCGCGCGCGATGAGCGCGGTTTGCACCACAAGAAGAGACGAAGCCAGCGCCGGAATGAAGCGAATGCTGCGCAGGGAATCTCCCAGTACGGCGCGGTTGATGTGGATGAGAAAGGGAATGAGCGGCGGTTGGTCAACATAGCCCCAGGCCAGGTGATCGCCGCACGATAGGTAGTCGAACTCGTCGCGAAAGTAGCCGTAGCGGTTGTTGAAGTAGATATGGAAGAGCAGCTTGGCGAGTGCAATGACCCAGATGATCACCATGCCCCCGACCAGAAATGATCGGTGGTCGCTGCGGGGCGCTGAGCGGGTTGTGGAAGCTAAGGACACGACGAAGAAGAATAACCGAAAGAAGCTGGGATGTCATGACGGCGCGGGAGTTCGATAATCGATCGAACGACCTGAAGCAAACTTTAAGGCTGGGGCACAAACGAAGGTAACGTTAGCAGGGGATTACCCATTTTTGGCGCTGACAGGCTTGTGATAACGTTGAACTACCGCTTATTCCATAGGCTTTAATTAAGGTTTTTAGGTTCACGTGTCTTCGTCGACTCGCAAACCGGGCATCCACGTTGCGTGGAAAACGGTCACATATCGCAGTGTCGCACTGCTGATTCTGGCTGGCGCGGGGGTGTTTTTTGTCGCCATGCGCTTCACCTTCCCGCAATTTACCGAGAGCGGCGTCAAGGCGGCTGGCAACTTTGCCAGCCGGGCTTTGGAGCGAGTGGCGGGAATGGCGCCCCCAGCGGGGAGCGGGATTTCGGTCGCGCAGCAGGCTCACTTTACTGCCCTCGATGGCACGGTGCGGGTGAAGAAGGGCAACGGCAATAGCTGGGTGGCGGCGGACTACAACATTCCCCTGGAAAAGGGCGATGTGGTGCAAACCAGTTCCGAGGGCATGGCGAAGGTGGTGTTCAATGACGGCACCAGCTATACCGTGAAACAGGATTCTCTGATCGTGATTGAAGAAAATTCGGCCAACGATCAGCAGCAGACCAACGTAGCCGTGGCCGTGAGCACCGGCACCGTGGATCTTTCGACTGCCACGTATTCTCAGGGGTCGAAGTCGCAGGTAATTGTCGACGGGGCAACGGCATCGCTGGCTCCGGAATCAACGGCGCAGGTGCACAACGATCCCAAGGGGGATCAGCACGAGATTTTGATGAAAAAGGGCACCGGCGAAGTCACGCGCAACGGCGAAACGGTGGAACTGGCGAACTGGGAGAAAGTAAGCTTCCAGGCGTCCGAGCCGCACATGGAAAAAGCGAAGGATGCGGGCCCGCCGACGCCGATTTCTCCGGCGAACATGGCTCCCATCTTTACTGCTGGAAACGAGACCAAGGACGTTGAGTTCTCCTGGACCCCCATGGCGAATGCAGTGGGTTACCGGCTGCAGATTTCGCGTAATCCGTATTTTTCTTCCACGCTGGTTGACAAAAAAGTAAACACGGCGGATGTTACGGTTACAAGCTTGGGCGAAGGAGCGTACTACTGGATGGTACAGTCGTACGAAGCGTCGGGGAAGGAATCGGTGGAGAGCGAGAAGAATCGCTTCACCATCATTCCCAAGGGCAAGCAGACGGAAGCCATTGACCTCGAACTGGATCCCTTCATTCAACATGGGCACGTGATCGAAGTAACCGGCAAGACCCAGATCGGCGCCCGGGTGATGGTGAATGGGCGGGAGGTCCCGATGGTCACGACCGACGGGACGTTCCACTACTTCACGCCGCCGCTGGCGACCGGCGAAGCTGTCATCACGGTGACGGCGCAGACGGCCCAGGGCGGAGTGAACACGCAGCAGAAGAAGATCATTATTCAGTAGGCAAGTGGAAGTAAGGTTCCGATCAAAAGGACGAGGAACCTTCGGTCCCGGCAGGGTTGCTCAGACTCTCATAGACTAGAGAGAAGCTGCAGTCGCGCCGGATGGCGGCAAATCGGGTTCGCCCGGCAACAATGCGATCAATGTGGATCGCGAGAAGAGCTTCGTCAATGTCAAATAACGGATTTCATTCATCCCATTCTCACAACCTCAGGTCTCTGTTCAGCCTGTTCTCGAGCGACCTGGCCATCGACTTAGGCACGGCCAACACCCTGGTCTACGCCCGCGGCAAAGGCATCGTGGTCAACGAACCCTCGATTGTCGCCATCAACAAGAACACGGGCGAAGTGGAGGCCGTCGGCAAAGAGGCAAAAGAAATGCTCGGCCGCACGCCGGGCAACATCGTTGCCATCAAGCCCATGAAGGACGGCGTGATCGCCGACTTCAAGGTCACCGAGAAGATGCTGAACTACTTTATCCAGAAGGCGCACAACCGGAAGATGCTGGTGCATCCCCGGATTGTGATCGGAGTGCCTTCGGAGATCACGCAGGTAGAAAAACGCGCCGTCATGGACTCGGCCTATCGCGCCAAAGCTAGCGAAGTGCACCTGGTGGAGCAGGCCATGGTGGCCGCGATCGGCGCCGGACTTCCGATTACAGAGCCGAGCGGCAACATGGTCGTCGACATCGGCGGCGGTACCACCGACATCGCAGTGATTTCTTTGAGCGGCATCGTCTATTCGCGATCCGTGCGGATGGCCGGCAACCAGATGGACGAAGCCATCATGAATTACCTGAAGCGGAAATATAACCTGCTGATCGGCGAGCGCACGGCCGAACAGATCAAAATGGAAATCGGCTCCGCCCACCAGCTCGATAAACCGATGACCATGGAAATCAAAGGCCGCAACCTGATTGAAGGCGTGCCCAAAACAATTACAGTAGATGACGGCGAGATCCGCGAAGCGCTAAGCGAGTGCGTGTCGACCATCATGAATGCGATCCGCGTGGCCCTCGAACGCACACCACCGGAGCTTTCGGCCGACATCAGCGACCGCGGCATAGTACTGACCGGAGGCGGAGCGCTGCTGAAGAATCTGGACAAGCGCATCCGGGAAGAAACCGGGCTGCCGGTCTCGATTGCCGACGATCCGCTGTGCAGCGTGGTATTGGGCACGGGCAAAATGCTCAGCGACTTTAAGCTGCTGAGAAAAATTTCAATTGAGTAAAAACAGTACCTAGTACCCAATACCTAGAAAACAAGACGGCACGTGTTTACTGGGCACTGGGTACTGGTTACTGGCAACTGTTTTATGGAATCCGTCCTAGGCCGCTACCGCAACCTGACCATCCTGGTGGGAGTCTTGTTTCTGCAGGTGCTGGGCCTGGCGGTGCAGGTGAAGCGCAGCGCCGACGCTGAGAATACGCGTCTGATCCGCATCTGGGCGGTGGGCGCGATTACTCCCTTTGAACGCGGCCTCGTCTGGCTGCAGAACGGCAGCAACAATCTTCTGCACGATTACCTCCTGCTGCGCGGCGTGCGCACCGAGAACCGCCAACTCAAAGGGCAGATCGAGCAGATGAAGCTTGACCAGGTCCGGCTCAGCGAAGAAGCCATTCAGGCTGAACGGTTGCAATCCCTCCTGGCATTTAAGGAGTTGATCAAAATCGACACCGTGGCGGCGCAGGTGATTGGTTCGAGCGGAAGCGATCTTTCCCGCTCCATCTATATCGACAAAGGCGAGAACGCCGGGCTGAAGCCGGATATGGCGGTGATTACGGCGGGCGGCATCGTGGGCAAGGTTTGGATTGTTTATCCTTCGACTTCTCTTGTGCTGATGATCAACGATCAGAGCAGCGGAGTCGGCGTCTTTCTGGAGAAATCGCGCTTGCAAGGCGTGCTGCGCGGAACACCCAACGGCGAGCTGATTCTCGAACGGGTGATGAGTGATGAGCAAGTCATTCCGGGAGAAGCCGTGCTGAGCAGCGGAGGCGACCAGATCTTTCCCAAGGGATTGCCCGTGGGTACGGTGAGCAAGGTGGGCCCGGGTAAGGATTTGTTTCTGAGCATCAACGTGAAGCCCGCGGCCGACCTGAGCCGGCTGGAGGAAGTGCTGGTCGTAACTCAAAAGGAAGAGCGCGAACCAGTGGCGCAAAGCGGTGCCAGCGTGCGCGCGGCGGATATTCTGGCGCGGCGATTGCCTTCGGTGCCGGATAAACCGGCAACGGTTGCGGCGCCGGCTTCAGCGGGAAACCCCGGCGCGAAGCCGCAGCCGAACGCCGCAGCTAAGCCGGCGGCCGCTCCTGTGGCCAAGTTGGTCTCGAAGCCGGCTCCGGGATCGGCTGCCGCCAGCGGCGCAACCGTCACCACGCAGTCGGCGAGCGGCGAGGCTCCGAAGAAAGTTGCGCAGAAGCCAGCGTCCGGCGGTTCGGCCGCGGGTAGCGGGCCCGGCAGCGCCGCCGTAAGCGGCACCGCTGACAACCCTTCAGGCGTTGACTCGAAATCTGTTAATTCCCCAGCGAAACCGGCAACGCCCCAGCCCAAGCCTGCGAGTCCGCAAACCACTCCTCCAACAGCCGCCACCGAAGATAATCCCCACTAGCGTGCCCATCACTTACACATCTGAGGAGCAGATTGAAGTTTACCGGTTCAGCATTCCGGTGACCGTGGGCGTGCCGTTGCTGGCGCTGTTTCTCCAGGCATTCCTGCCCAGGCGGTTTCCATTTTTTTCCATCTTCGACTTGCCCTTGCTGGTAACGATTTACTTCGGCATGGCGCGGCGCAACCCGATTTCCGGACTGCTCACCGGAGCCGCAATCGGACTGGTGCAGGACATGCTCGGGCCCTATCCGATCGGGATTTACGGCATCGCGAAGACCGTCGTGGGGTATCTGGCGTCGTCGTTGGGCGTCAAGCTCGACGTGGAGAACGCCGGCACTCGCCTGCTGGTCACTCTGGGGTTTTATCTGATTCACGCCGCGGTGTATTTCACCGTGGCGCGAGGCATGGTCAACCTGAAGCTGGACTGGAGCTGGGGATGGGGTGTGCTGGCCGGACTGGCGAATGCAGTAGTGGGCGTGCTCTTGTACTTCGTGCTGGACAAGTTCAAGCAGAGGACGTGAAACCAGTTCTCAGTCCTCGGTTCTCAGTTAAAGCGCTGGTGACCTACGTTACTCTTCGGCTTCGCGCGCCGGTGCCTGTAAGAGCTAGAATTAACTTACATTCCTCACGCAGAGACGAAATTGCGATCCGCGTAGCGGATCGATCAATAACTGAGAACTGAGAACTGAGAACCGAGAACTGCCTGATGTTCAGCCGTGACGACAAAGTATCGCCCATCCGCTTGACCGCGGCGCAGTACATCATCCTGGCCATCTTCCTGGTGCTGGCTTACGGACTGTGGAAGCTGCAGGTGATGGAGAGCGGTTACTATGCGTCGGCGGCCGAAAAGAACCGCATCCGCAACGTGCCCATTCTCGCGCCCCGCGGTAAGATTCTGGATCGCGAAGGCCGCACCATCGTTGACAACTATCCATCATTTTCCGCGCTGCTGCTGCGCGATTCTTCGCGCGACCTCAATGCGGACGCAGACCTGATTGCCCAGGGCCTGCATCTGGATGCAAATGAAGTGCGCGAGCGGATTCGCCACTTCGCCGCGATACCGCAGTACCAGCCAATTTTCCTGAAAGAAGACATCACTCCCGACGAACTCGCCTTCATCGATGCGCATCGCAACGAATTGCCTGAGCTCGATACGATCATGGCGCACCGCCGCCTGTATCCACGCAACGGCTTCATGGCCCACCTGATCGGCTACGTTGGCGAAGTGACCGAAGACATGCTGAACCAGCCGCAATTCGAACTCTACAGCCCCGGCGATGTGGTGGGAGTCTCAGGCGTGGAGCGGCAATACAACAACCTACTCATGGGAACGAACGGAGCCCGCCGGGAGTTGGTGAACAGCCATGGCCGCGAAGTGGGATTGCTCGGAGAGACGGATGCGATCCCGGGAAAGCAACTGAAGTTGACCGTCGACATCGATTTGCAAATCGCGGCGGAAGAGGCGCTGGAAGGCAAGAACGGCGCGATTGTCGCCATGGACCCGCGCACCGGCGAGATTCTCGCGATGGTAAGCCGGCCGACTTTCGATCCCAACGATTTTGCCGTGCGGGTGTCGCGCGATCAATGGAGCAAGCTGGTCAATGATGAAGATCATCCGCTGCTAAACAAGGCGATTCAGGCACAGCTCGCGCCCGGTTCAACCTTCAAGATCATCATGGCCACGGCCGGCCTACAGGAGGGCATCGCGCAGGATCTGAAGGTCAATTGCACCGGCGGCGCGGAGTTTTATGGCCGCTACTTCAAGTGCTGGATCTCTGAGCACCATCGCACGCATGGAATCGTCGACATCACCAAGGGGATTTATCAGTCCTGTGACGTGTTCTTCTACACCCTGGCGGAAAAACTGGGCATTGAGCGCATCGCGAAATACGCCACGATGCTGGGGCTGGGACAAAAAACCGGAATCGACCTGCCGCAGGAAGTGAGTGGCGTGATGCCGTCGGAGGAATGGAAGATCCGCAACTTCAAGCAAAAATGGTTTGCCGGAGAAACCATCTCGGTGGGCATTGGGCAAGGTGCCGTGGCGGTGACTCCGATTCAGTTGGCGCGGGCCATCAGCGGCATAGCCAGCGGAGGTATGCTGGTGCGCCCGCACGTCGCGTTCCCCGACGAACTGCCGGCCAACATGACGCAGGCATCAAACTCGCCTGACAAAGTGCAGATTCCATTGGATCCGAAGAACTGGGAGATCATTACTGACGCCATGGCCGATGTCACTTCACCTCAGGTGGTGGACGCCAACGGCGGCACCTGGTCGGGTACCGCTGCGGCGGCGCACCTGCAAGGCATCGATTTTGCCGGGAAAACCGGAACCGCTCAAACCATCAGCGGGGCGGCCAAGGCAAAGATGGCGAATGGAAAAGCCAGATTCAAGAACAACGCCTGGTTCGTGGGCGTGAGCCCACGGCGGAATCCCGAGATTGTCGTGTGCGTCTTATGGGAGAGCGGAGAAGAAGGGCCGCTGGCCGCCATTGTAGCTTCGCATGTGATCAAGGCATACGTCGAGAAGGAGCGCCGAAATCCCCCGAAGCTGGCAGGGACGCCGAAGACGGACGGCAAGATTGAGATCGGCGGGGTGTGGACCGTGCCCGATGCGGACGGCGATGGGCAGAAACTGCAAGGCGGGCACTTCTGGGTAGACCTGGCGAAGCGGCCGCTAGCGGCTGCCAGTGCCCAGTACCTAATACCCAGTAGGGGGAAGGCGCAGTGAGCTTAGACGAAATCATGTTCAGGGAGGGGTTTACTAGGTACTCGGTACTGGGTACTGAGAACTGATGTCACGCTACGTTTCATTTCGCGATTTTGACTGGCTGCTGCTGATCTTTGTGCTCATGATCTGCGCGCTGGGTGTCATGGAGATCCACAGCGCCACCATGCACACCAAGTTTGCCGGCTCCCACCTGAGACAGATTTACTGGATCCTGGGCGGCGTGGGGGCGATGTTCCTGATCAGTGCGGTGAACTACCAGGTGCTCCTGGAGCGAATCCACTGGTTTTATATTGTGGCGGTTGCTTCCCTCGTGGCTGTGCTGCTGTTCGGGCAGAAGTTTCTCGGCGCGAAACGCTGGATCAAGATGCCCGGCGGCAATCACTTTCAGCCTTCCGAATGGGTAAAGCTGATCTTGATATTGGCGATCGCCAAGTTTTTCGCTGACTTGCGGCATCGCGAACTTTCCTGGCCGGACTTCATGAAGGCCGGGGCCATTGTTGCGATTCCGATGCTCCTGGTCATGAAGCAGCCGGATCTGGGCACGGCCCTGACCTATGTGCCTATCGCCGTGATGGGAGTGTTTCTGGGCGGCCTGCAGTGGAAGCAGGGGTTGGCCGTGGCTCTGTTGGCCGGAGTTGCGGTCGGAGCAGTTTTTTTTGTCCCTCAGATTCATGTTTTGAAGTCTTTCCAGAAGCAGCGGCTTACCAGTTTCCAGCACCCGGAAGACGATCCCCAGGGCTCGGGGTACCAAGTTGAGCAATCCAAGATTGCAGTAGGTTCAGGGGGTCTGTGGGGCGGAAAAGGCTCGCAAACACACGGTGCTTTCCTGCCTGTCCCACAAACGGATTTTATTTTCGCCGCATTCGCTGAGGAGCATGGATTCGTAGGCGCGCTCGGGGTTCTGCTGTTATACTTCATAGTGCTGATGCGTTTGACCCAGAACGCGCAAACAGCGCCCGACCGCGCTGGCACGTTCGTGGTGATGGGTGTGGTGGCTGTGCTTAGCTTCCATGTCCTGGTCAACGTCGGCATGGTGGTCGGTTTCATGCCGGTCACCGGAATACCCCTGCCACTAATGAGTTACGGTGGGTCTTCCGTGTTGTTCATGTTCCTGGCGCTGGGGATGGTAATGAACGTTCGAATGCGCCGCTTTGTGAATTAGCTGGCCTGAATCGAATAGAAAGAACGAGAGCCAGCTGATCCAACAGGATTAAGTAGATCAAGGTTCATGACTCCTGAATAGGATTCCTGAACTGGATTCTCGACACAGGAAGACGGCAGGAGCAGTAGCTGTGCCAGTAGGCGCAGCCCCAAAAATATCGATCGCCCTCGCGTAAAGGGGGCATTTCACCGGCTACCGAAGCAATAGAAGGCCGGGCAGGATTGAAGCTATAGCGCTGCTGGCAGGGAAACGGCCCCCCGACCGGAAACGGTCTGAGAGTGCGGTCACAAACCCGGCAGTCGCAAAGCGAAACAGTGCAAAAGATGCCCAAGCTTGTGCAGCGGATTCGGCCAGGGAGCAACCTCCCCAGCCCCAGCCGTCCCCCGTGCGGGGCCAGCATCGCGACGCTCCATCCTCCCCTTTCCTTCCTCGCTCCGCCCCGGTGAACCCCGCTCGACTCTCTTAACCGAGTCAGGACGGGACCGGAGTATCAATGAACAAAGAGTTATTTGTTTCTTCCACGCCGCACGAAACCAAGGTGGGGCTGGTGGAAGACGATCTGCTCGCGGAAATCTACCTCGAGCGCGAAAATGAATACACCCTCGCAGGGTCCATCTACAAAGGCCGCGTAACCCGCGTGCTGCCCGGAATGCAATCGGCCTTCGTCGACATCGGCCTGGAGCGCGACGCCTTCCTCTACGTTTCCGACTTCATGGAGTTGGAAGAGCACGACGAGGATTTAACCGACGTCGTGCCCGCAAATCGCGCAGTGCAGGACCTGCGCCCGCAACCGGGACAGAGTACAACGCCGCAGGAAAACGAAGAGCATTTCGAAAGCGCAACCGCCGCAGAAAGCCAACCGGAATTTGATCAGACATCGGAGCCCGGGGAACACACCGAAGCCCAGCATTCCGGTCCAGCAAACGCGCCTCAAGAATCATCGGATGGCTCGGACCGCGAGCGCGGAAACTGGCGGGGACGCCGCCGTCGTCGTGGCGGACGCCGCGATGGACGAGACGATGGCCGCGGTGAAGGCCGCGGCGAAGGACGTGAACGGACTTCGGAGCCGCGTTTCACTCGCCCCGCAGCCGAGACCGTTCCCGCTCCCATGGTTTCGCGTCCTCAGGAATCAACCAGGTCTCAGCAGTTCGGGCCGCCAGCTGGCTACCAGCCGATATTGCTTCCCGGAGAATCAATCTCCAAGTACCGCGGAATGGCGCAAGCGCCCCCGGCGGTGCAAGTACGTCATTCGCCCGACACCGCATCCGAAACGAATTCCGCCGCGTCCGCCGCAGCCGCAGCAGCACCTGTGGCCGCAACTTTCCCCGACGATGAACCCATCTTTGCTGGCGGCAACGCGAGCGCCGTTCCAGTTGCCGAAGCGATGGTTGCCGAGGCGAACGAGGAGCATAGCGATTCACACCAAATCGAGGAATATCCCGTCGAAGCGGCATCGGGTTCAGCGGCATCAACCTCGGTCGATTGGAACCGCGAATTCCGCCGCCAGGAACTGGCGAGTGCCCCTGCTTCCAGTGCTGCCAGCGATGCTCGCGAGATTACGGAAGAAGTTGTCGAGGAAGAAGAAGAACGGCTTTCATCTCGACCGGAGCATTCAGCTGGCCCAATTTCTACGGTTCATGAGCCGGCAGCCCCCGTTTTTGCCGCTCCAGGAACTCTGGAAGAAGAAACCATCGACGAGGAAGAAGCGGACACCGTCCGCTATGAAGAATCGTCGGATGAAGGCTACGACGAATTCGAGGAAGAGACTCGGTCTCCCGGTCAGCTTGCCGAGGTCCGTGAAACGGTAGATGAAATCCACATGGCGTCGTTGGCCGACGCGGGTGTACCCCCTCCCGCGGAAGGAACTGCGGAGGGGGACGACGACACAGAAGAATTGGAACTGGAAGAGGCCCAAGCCGAAGCCGAAGCCCTGCTCGATGCCGAGGCCCGCGGAACCGGCACAGTTGACGCCCGGGCCGAGGTTCGCGCTCCGGCGGGAACCGCCGGTTACACCCAGCGCGCCCCACGTCCGCGTCCCGGCTACGACCGGCAGCGCGGGGGCGCACGCCGTGGAGGCGGGCGCCGCTTCCCCCGTCGCCAGTCCTCCCAGGACGTTCCAAAGATCAGCGATCTGCTCAAGGAAGGCCAGGAAATCCTGGTGCAGATTGCCAAGGAGCCTATCGGCAAGAAAGGCGCGCGCATCACCAGCCACATCGCGCTGCCGGGACGCTTTCTGGTCTACATGCCCACGGTGAACCACACTGGAGTGTCGCGCAAGATCGCATCCGACGAAGAGCGCCAGCGCTTGAAGCGCATTGTCATGAGCGAGCGCGAAAACGGACACGGCGGCTTCATCGTCCGCACCGCGGCGCAGAACGCGGGAGAAGACGAACTGCGGGCGGACATTCGCTTTCTGAAAGGCCTGTGGAACGACATCAAGACCCGTGCCGAGGCTTCGAAGCCGCCAGCGCTGATCTACCACGACCTCAACGTGGTGGAGCGCGTGCTGCGCGATCAGGTCACCAGCGATTTCTCCGTGATCTGGGTCGACACTGAGCCGGAATACGAGCGCATTCTGCGCTTCTTCAACCGCTTCCAGCCGGGCCTGGTGAAGCGCGTGAAGCTCTTTACCAAAGAGACGCCGTTGTTCGAGCAGTTCGGCCTGAAAGAAGAGATGGACAAGGCGCTCAAGTCGAAAGTCTGGCTGAAGAGTGGCGGCTACATCGTGATCAACCAGACCGAAGCTCTGGTCGCCATCGACATCAATACCGGCAAGTACGTGGGCAAGACCTCGCGCCTCGAAGACACCATCGTCAAAACCAACGTGGATGCGATCAAGGAAATCGTGCGCCAGATTCGCCTGCGCGATCTGGGCGGCATCATCATCATCGATTTCATCGACATGGATGAGCGCCGCAACCGTCAACGCGTCATGCAGGCTCTCGAAGAGGAACTCCGCCACGACCGCGCCCCGTCAAAGGTTCTCCAGTTCAACGATTTCGGCCTGGTGGCCATCACCCGCAAGCGCGTGAAGCAATCGCTCGAACGCACCATCGGCGCGCCTTGTCCCTACTGCCAATCCACGGGCTACGTGAAATCGCTGACCACGGTAGCCAACGAGATTTACGTGGAGATGCGCAAGATCGCCAAACATCTGGAGCACGAAGACGTAATGCTGCGCGTGCATCCCGATGTTGCGAAAGAGTTGAAAGCCAACAACGGCCGCCTGCTGAACGAGATGGAAGAACTGACCAAGCGCACCATCATCGTGAAAAGCGATCCCGCGCTACACCAGGAGCAGTTCGATATTAACTAGCTGTCATCGATCAGCCGTCAGTCAGCGGCGCTCGGGAAGGGCGCGGCTTCAGCCTTGCTGTCCAGAACCAACAGAAACACGGGCTTTAGCCCCGGAGACGTTCTGAGGTCGAGCGTGGGAAAGCGCATGGCCCCGGCCTATTTCGGGAACTGATATTCATACGCTCCGATATCGCAGCCGGTGGTGAGCTTGGGATCGCCGGGGCGGCGGTCACCTCGCTGGTCAACCTCCAACATATTCCCTCCTTGAGGATCGTCGGTGCAGCCGGCCGGGTTGCCTGCATCAATGGCAGGGCTTCCTAGTATTATGGCCATCGTCGCTGTTGGCCCGCCGTTGTTCTGCAGAAGCCCGAGAACTAGATCTGCGCTGTTCTGATCGCCAGCGGAGTTCAAGGGGCAACTTGCGTCGCTGCTGAGGTTATATCCAAACGACGTCAGATTCTGAGGGGAAGAGGGGCAATTTCCGCCGTCGTTGGCTAGAATGCTGTTCTGTATCTCGACGCCGAGGTTAGAAATCCCCCCGCCGTTTGCAGCGCTATTTTCGCTGATCGTGGAACTGCTAATCCTCGCGCCTCCATAAATACCCCCGCCGCCGCCGAGACCCGCAGTATTACCGCTGATCGTGGAATTGACGATTACCAATTCGCACTGTTTTATGCTGCCCAAGGAGCCCATAATCCCGCCACCGTTGCCAGCGACAGCGCGGTTGTTGGAGATGGTGCTATTAGTAATCCTCACGACGTAGGAGGGCAGTGAGCACTCGATTCCGCCGCCTTGCGGTGGTTCGTTATCGAAAATGCTGCTCTTGTTAATCCAAAGCAATGCACGGTCCCCTTCGATGGTGCCGTGAGACGCGATCGCACCCCCAAAAAACTGAGCCTTGTTATTTGCAATAATGCAGTCGTTGATCATCAATTGGCCAAAATTTGAGATGGCCCCGCCGTCGCGGTTCGACCTGCCGCCAGCGATCGTCAACCCCGAAAGAGCGACCTGGCTACCTGCGTTGGGATCGTGATAACGGATGGGCCGATGGCCGCGGGATGAATGGTCGTCGTGTTCGGGTTAGCTCCGACAATATTCAGGCTGATAGGGATCGTGAGATTCTCATAATATGTAGCTGGCGCGACCATGATGGAATCGCCCGAGGACGCTAGGATGATGGCCTGCGTGATGGTCTTGCAGGAAGCCGACGCCGTTTCGCAATTGTTACTGTCGCTGCCATTTACGCCATCGACATACCAAGTATTGGATAGAGCTGCAGACGGGAGGATGAGGAGAATAACAATAACGAGGTTGCCGAACACATCTCTGAGTTTCATAATCCGCTCCATTCTTCTTGTTCCGATGGCTTGCGTGCGCCAACATGGTGTCACCAAACGGGGCAGGGCACAAGGTGAAGGAATTTGCACAGGAAGGCAGGAGCGCCGCGCAGGCGCATGCCGACTGGCGAAATATCAGGCGACAGCACCTATCGGCGAGCACGCTCGGTCAGGCAGAGGTTCAATGCGGAGCCAAGTGTGTTACCTACTTTCGTGGTCTTGACGCAGACACGACCGTCGGCGAATGCTATAGGTTTCAGACAAGTTCTTTGACACTTGACCCACCCGCCTAACTCCTTACGCCTCAAGATTTTGCCGCAAGCTGTTGAGCCCCATAGATCAAATCCGATTTTGATGCTAGGCCAAAGATTCCAATAGATCAGGGGGAGGGGGGTATACCGCAGTTGCGAGAAGGTGAGCAGCTTCTTCCTAAAAGTGGGGCATCGGAAACGCCAATTTGTAATGGCAAATGGCATGATAAAATGGGTTGCATGACAACCACCTTGACGCTCGATAAGGCCGGCCGAGTCGTCCTACCCAAGCCCGTCCGCGATGAACTGCAACTCCGCGCGGGCGATTCGCTGGAACTGGAAAGCTCCGAAGATCGCATTGTGCTTCGTCCGCGCAGGGGAGGAACTGGGCTTCACAAGAAACAAGGAATCTGGGTCTTCAGCACCGGAGAGCCGATTTCGGCGGAAGCTACAGATCAGACGCTGCGCCAGATGCGCCGCGAGCGCGAACTTAGCTTTCTCGGCAACCGCCCCGCGCGCGCCCCTCGACGGAAGAAGGTCCGGTGAAATGGTTCTTCGACAGCTCCGTTTTGGTGCCGGCACTCCTGCCAGAGCATGAACACCATGCCCGCAGCTTCGCCGCCTTCGCGGCTGCCGGTCCCAAGAATGCCGGCTGTGCCGCTCACAGCCTCGCCGAGGTGTATGCGACGCTCACCAAGTATCCCGGAAAGCAGCGCCTGAGCGCTGAATCTGCGGACCTGCTCGTGCAAGAAATTGAGCATCGGCTTACCCTGGTTTGGCTTGACGCCGCTGAGTACTACGCCGCCATCCGCCGCATCGCAAAGTTAGGAATCGTGGGCGGGGCGGTTTACGACGGGCTGGTTGCGGCGTGCGCACTCAAGGCAGGCGCGGACCATCTCTACACATGGAATGTGCGCCACTTCGATCTCCTGGGCGCGGAAATACAAAGACTGGCAAAGATGCCGCCACCAGTGTAGCGATTCGCGTCGCAGCGGAGAAACTTCATTCAACTAGCTACTTTCGTAGACTTGACGGGACGATCGCTCTGGTCAATGCTGTGAGTTTCACCGAAGCTCTTTGACACTCCGACACACCCAACTAACTCCTTACGCCTCAAGATTTTGCCCGCAAGCTATTGAGCCCCATAGATCAAACCCGATTTTCGCGCTAAGCCAAAGATTCCAATAGATCAGGGGGGGAGGGGGGTATACCTCCAATCGCCAGAAAAGAAACCGCCATCTTCCCGAAGCGGGAAAACGTTTCCTCGACGCCAATCTGCGCGATAATACATTCCAGTTTGCAACTTCCCCGAAAGCAGGAGTGACCCGCATGTCAGCATCGACCGAATCTCACGCAGGCTCTCTCTCTCGCCGCCGCTTCTTTCGCTGGGCCAGTTCGCTCGCTGCAGCCTTGGGCGCGGCGCCTCTGGTTTCCTCCGCCAAGGCTCTCTCTTCGCCTGAAGCACCCTCAGATGGGGAAGACTACTACGCCAAGCTCGGCGTCCCAACGATTATCAACGCCGCCGGCACCTACACCACGCTAACGGCCGCCTGCATGCCCCCGGAGGTTTTGGCCGCGGTACAGAAGGCTGCGCTCCATCCTGTGCGTCTGCGCGAGCTGCAGCGCAAGGCAGGCGAGTACGTCGCGCGTCGCCTCCGGTGTGAGGGAGCGGTGGTGACTTCGGGAGCCTCGGGCGCCATCAGCCTGGCGGCCGCTGCTTGCCTGCAGTATGCGAACCATATCGATATTCTGGACATGCCCCAGGCGATTGACGGGAAGAAGAATCAGGTTATCGTGCAGCGTGCACACCGCTACGAGTATGACCGCGCCATGTATCTCTGCGGAGCGCGGGTAACGGAGGTGGTCACGCTCGACGACTATAAGCGCGCCTGCGGCGTGGGCAACGGGGTGATGACGAATTTCTTCAACGCCGCGGAGGACGAGGACGGGATCGCAGGCACAGCGCAGATCGGCCGGGAGGAGTGGCTGCGGGTGGCGCACGAGTACAACATTCCGTGCCTGCTGGACGCAGCCGCCGACATGCCTCCGATCTCGAATTTGTGGAAGTACACCGGCATGGGCTTTGACCTGGTAACGTTTTCAGGCGGCAAGGGAATGCGCGGCCCACAAAATGCCGGCCTGCTTCTGGGAAGGAAGGTCCTGACGGATCTGGCCCAGCAGAATAACAATCCGGGAGACGGGATTGGCCGCGGTATGAAGGTGGCCAAGGAACAGATTGTCGGGATGGTTGCCGCCGTCGACTGGGTTCTCTCGCACACCGAAGAGTCGATGCAAGGCGATTACCAGAAGCGGGCTGATCTCATCGCTGGTGCCGTGAAGGGCATCCCCTCTGTCAGGACGGAGACGGTAGTCCCGAAGATCGCCAACCACGTTCCGCATCTCCTCATACGCTTCGACCCGGCGGTCACGGGCGTCACCACGACTCAGATCGTCGAAGCTCTCCGCACGGGGACGCCTTCGATTGAGCTCAACCCGAATACCGGCCAGAAGCCCAACCAGGGCATCCCCGCCGATGCAAATACGCTCGTAGTCGGGGTATGGATGTTGCAGCCCGGCGAAGATGTGATCGTGGGCCGGCGGATTCGCGCCGCCCTCACCCAGAAGTCGTGAAGCCTCCCCGAGGGAAAGCTTTCGTGAAGGAGAATCGAGAACTGATTTAGCTGCCCGGATGCGCCAGCGCTTTCACAGCCAGATCAGAGCGCTCGCGCAGTTTCTGCACCGTTTCGTGGATGGATTTAGCAGATGCTGCGTCTTTGGTTTCGGCAGCTTTGGCCACGCCGGCGGCCTCTTCGGTCGTGGTGCTGGCGACGTCGAGCAAAACTACCAGCGCATCGGCGTGGAGCTTCCAGAGCGACGACATGCTCTGGCTGCGCTTAAGTTCTTCGAGTTCGGTGTTGACGCGAGCCACGCATGAAACCAGGCGAATCAATGTGCGTGCGACATCGGCGCGCAAGCTTTTCTCTTCGAGGAAGCTAGCGTTATAGGCTTCGGCCTCCGGCACGGTTAGCGACAGATTAAAGAAGCGCATCGGCACGATCTGGCGGTATTTTGGATCGGCCACGCGCACGAAAACGCGAATCGATTCCTCGACGCGCCGCAGCTTGCTTTCTTCAGCGGAGATCTGCTGCGCTGTAATCGCCGGAGGCTGGAATGCCTGAGCCGGTACGGCCGCTTTGGCAGCGGCAATCCGCGCGGGTTTCGCGGCCGCAGCCGCTCCACCGGAACTCCGCACTTTCTCTCCCCCAGAAGGCGCGAGCAGCGAACGGCGAATGGGTGGGCGGCGGTCCAATTCCTTTTTCAAGCGTGACACGCGGCGAAATTTCTCCAGCGCGCCGTTGTAGTCGGCCTCAAGCATTTCCTTCTGCTCGATCGCGGCCACGTGTTCGACGGTCACTTCCACGCCGTCGACCGTGCTTAGAATGCTGCCTCCCATTTCGTCCAGAGCCTGAGCGAATTGCTTGATCTCGCCGAGGGCCTTGGCGAAGAGCTGATCAAAGCGCGCGCCGAACGCGGCGTTGTGCGCGGCAACCGTGGCCAGAACGCCGGGATGATAGAACGAAGCATCCAGCCAGCGCTTCAGTTCGCGCACCCGCGAAACAATGCCGGAATCGATCAGCGAATTGAAATCGCGGTAGCGGGCAATCTCTTCCCGCAAGGGATCGAAGTTGCGCAGCAGTTGCACGTGTTCTTCGGGCAGCGAGGGCACGTCGGTATCGGCGAGAATCTCGATCAGGGCGATTTCAAACGGAGAGAGCGGCAGCGCTCCGTCCAGCCCGTAGCCGTGCTGCTGCCATTGACCCTGGACTCGAGGGTGGCGGTATAGGAATGTTGCGATCAGGTCGGTTTTGTCGCGGTTGACTTCGCTGGCCTCCCGACGCCGCACAAAATAGCGGAGCAGAGCTTCGGCGACCTCTGAATCCGTGTCGGGAGTGAGCGCCTGACGCAGCATGGCGGGCGTGATGGCCATGTCGAGCAGGTGCAGCCAGCGATACATCCGGGAAAGAGTTTCCGGCAGGTCGCCTTCGGAGTGGCGAAGCGAGACCTCATCGAGCCCGCTCGGAATAGGGACTTCTCCGCCGAGCGAGTCGCGCAACAGTTTTTGATAAAAACCCTGGACTGTCGCCAGGATCGCCAGCTCAAACTTAAGGTCCTCGGCCAAGAGACGCTCCGCGAGCGAGATCCTCCCCGTCGATTGGGGGAATTCTTTACTGCTGTTCAAGTAAAGACGAAAGTCATTGGGTACCGCAAGTTACTACCGGAGCGGGACTATCACGTGCCGCTTCCGTTTTCCGGAAGTACATGGACTTCCGCGTGGAGAGGCGTGGCGTTTCAAAAGACAACAGTCTTGTTGCCGTAAACAAGAACCCGGTTCTCGGCGTGCCAGCGCACGGCGCGCGAGAGAACGACCTTTTCGAGGTCACGGCCTTTGCGGATGAGGTCTTCCACCGTATCGCGATGTGACACGCGGACCACGTCCTGCTCGATGATGGGACCGTCGTCCAGAACTTCGGTGACGTAGTGGCTGGTCGCTCCGATCAACTTCACGCCGCGCTCGAAGGCCTGATGGTAGGGGCGGGCTCCGACGAAAGCGGGCAGAAATGAATGGTGGATGTTGATGATGCGCTGCGGATAGCAGTTAACGAAGTTGTTGGAGAGAATCTGCATGTAGCGGGCAAGGACGAGGAAATCGGCTTTGTGATCTTCGATCAGCGACTGAATCTGTTGTTCGGCCTGGGACTTGTTGTCTTTTGTGATGGAGACGACCGCGTAGGCGATCTTGTAAAAGTCGGCGATCGGTTGGTTGTCGGGGTGATTGGAAATGATCAGCGGGATTTCGCAGGCGAGTTCGCCGCTCTGGTGACGGTAGAGGAGATCGACCAGGCAGTGATCGTACTTCGAGACCAAAATGATCATGCGCGGTCGATGCGAGGACTGCGCCAGCCGCCAGCGCATCTGGAACTTCTCGGCGATGGGAGAGAAGTGTTTGCTGAAATCGGTCAGGTCTTTATCGGTGAGATCTTTTTCAGGGAGGTCAATGTCGAAGTCTTTGGGATCGAATTCGACTCGCATCAGGAACAGGCCGGATTCTTCGTCAGCATGTTCGTCGGCGTGGAGGATGTTGCCGCCGTGGCGGTAGACGAAGTCGGCGATGGTGGCGACTTCGCCTTTGGCGTCAGGGCACGAGACGAGGAGGATGGCGGAGGGTTTCATAGTCTGGAAGGCGCGCCGTCAGCGGCCTTTCTTGCGCTCGTTCTCTGCGATCCGCGCTTTCACCAGCTTCCTTAGAAGAGCTGCTGGAAGAGGCTTGTCCGGCGCGAAGCGGATGGTGCCTTTCGATGTTTGGAAGTTCTTGAGTTCGTTCTTGAACTCTATGGTCGGCCCCGCGCCGGGGAAAAGGCTGCAATGATCTGAGAAGGCGGCGAAACTCGCGAGCATGCCTTTGTACTTGAACGTCGGGATGCCATAGCTAATGCCCTCGGTCGCCTCGGGAGGCGCAACGGAGCGAATGACCTTGCGAACCTTATTCAAAGTGGTGCGGGACGGCTCCGGAACACGTTCGAGGTATTCGTCTACCGTCTTAGGAATCTTTCTCCTCGTGCCGCTTTTCGTTCGTTTCAACAATGACCTCACTTCTTCGCCAACTGCTTCAATATCTCGCGTGCGGCGTTCGCACCCGAGCCTCCGGTCAAGCCTGCGCCGGGATGCGTGCCACTGCCGCACAAATATAAATTTGTAATCGGCGTCTTGTAGCGCGCCCAGTCCAGCAGCGGGCGCATGGTGAAGAACTGGTCGAGGGCCAGATCACCGTGGAAGATCTGGCCGCCGGTTAGTCCGTAGACTTCTTCGAGATCCAGCGGGGTAATTATTTGGTGGGTTAGGATCATCTCCGGTAAGTTGGGCGCATATTGCGCGAGCGTCTGCACAACGGTTTGACCCAGGGCTTTGCGTTGTTCTTCCCAATCGCCTTTCAGCTTGTATGGCGCGTACTGCATGTAGATCGACATCACATGCTTGCCGGCGGGCGCGAGCGTAGGATCGGTGAGCGACGGGATTGTGGCTTCGAGATAGGGCTGGCGCGAGAAATTGCCGTACTTGGATTCATCGAAGGCGCGCTCGAGATAGTCGATTTCAGGGCCGATGTGAATGCGTCCTTTCAGCGCGCTGGCGTCGCCGTTTTTCAAAGCAGTGAAAGTTGGCAGGGCTGAGAGCGCAAGATTAATTTTCGCAACCGTGCCGTTGCCGCGGTAGTGCTGCAGCTTCTGCACAAAGTCAGGAGAAAGATGAGTTGGGTCGGTCAGCTTGAGCAGCGTGCGTTTAGGGTCGGCGTTTGAAATCACGGCCT
This sequence comes from Candidatus Sulfotelmatobacter sp., assembly GCA_049280095.1. Taxonomy (GTDB): domain Bacteria; phylum Acidobacteriota; class Terriglobia; order Terriglobales; family Acidobacteriaceae; genus Sulfotelmatobacter. Next base: position 105,814 of record JBAPPL010000026.1, read on the forward strand.
TCGCGTTGATTTCTTCCCCAGTCGAAAGAAGCACGCCGGTGGCCGCGCCGTCTTTCACGTGAATCTCGATGACTTCGGCGGCGGTGCGAATCTCGGCTCCGGCAGCCTTTGCGGCCGAAGCCATGGCTTCGGTGAGCGAGCCCATGCCGCCGGCGGCGAAGAAGGCCGAGCCCGCAGGATGAGAATCGCCGGCCGCGCGAATCAGCAACTGCAGGCTGCTTCCGGCGGACCACGGTCCGAGAAAAGTTCCGAAGATTCCACGCGCTGCAATCACGGCGCGCAATAGTTCTGTCTCAAAATATTCTGCTACCAGATCGGCTACGGCCATCGGTCCCCAGCGCAGGACGCGGTACATATCGCGCTTGCCGAGGTTCCGCAGGGCGCGGCCGGTCTTGAGCATGCTCCAGAGATCGCCGCCGCTGGGGTGGTCGATATCCGGCGGCGTTGTGGCTAAGGCTTCGGCGATTACTTTGCTGATCTTGCCCAGAGACTTTTGGAACTCGAGATACTTCGTCGCGTCCTTTTGCGAGAAGGCAGCGATTGCTTGCGCCGACGTGTTTTCGTCCTGGTAGAGCGATAGCGCGCGACCGTCGGGCGAGAGCGCGGTGACGCAAGTATCCGGCGTAATCAGCCGCAGGCCGTGTTTTTCCAGTTGCATGTCGCGGACGATGTCTGGACGAACAGGGCCGGCAGTATGCGCCAGCGTAGAGCAACGGAAGCCGGGATGAAATTCATCGGTGATCGCAGCGCCGCCGACCTGGGCGCGGCGCTCGAGGACGAGCGGTTTGAAACCCGCTTTTGCGAGGTAGAACGCAGTGACCAATCCGTTGTGGCCGCCACCGATGATGACGATGTCGTGCTTCATCTCTGGCATGGTTACGCGGCTCCCTTGACGTCTTTGAGAATTTCGAGAGCGGCGAGGCGTCCGGGCGCGCCCATGATGCCCCCGCCGGGATGCGTCGCCGAACCGCACATGTAGAGATTTTGAATTGGCGTGCGGAAGCGCGCGTAGCCTGGCGCCGGACGCAGGAAGAAGAGTTGCTCGAGCGAAAGCTCGCCTTGGAAAATGTTGCCTTCGCTCAGTCCCCACTCGCGTTCGAGATCGAGTGGAGTGATCACTTGCTTGTGCAGGATGATGTCTTTGATGTTCGGCGCGTACTCGGCAATGGTGTTGACCACGGTGTCGCCGAAAGCTTCTTTCTGGTCATCCCAGTTCAAGCCGGGGCGCAGTTTGTAAGGGGCGTACTGCACGAAGCAGGAGAGCACGTGCTTGCCGGGCGGCGCGACTGAAGGATCGGTGAGCGACGGAATGACCATGTCGATGTATGGCCGGCGCGAGAAGTTGCCGTACTTCGCGTCATCGTAGGCGCGCTCCATATACTCGACCGAAGGCGAAATTGAGATTGCGCCGCGCAGGTGCGCTCCGGGCCCGGGAATCGCTTTGAAGTTCGGCAGCGCATCGAGCGCCATGTTTACTTTGCCAGAAGATCCTCGATATTTAAAACGGTTGATGTCTTCGAGAAAGTCGGCGGGGAGATGTTCGGCATCGATGAATTTGTTGAACGTGAGTCTGGGATCGACGCTGGAAGAAATTGTTTCAGCGTAGATTTCGTCGCCGTTGGCGAGAACTACTCCTTTGGCTTTGCCGTCTTTCACAATGATTTTCGCGATGGCAGCCTGGGTGCGAATCTCGACCCCGGCTTCGCGGGCGGCGTCCGCGATGGCGTTTGAAATGGCTCCGGTGCCGCCGCGTGCGAAGCCCCAGGCGCGGAACGCGCCGTCGATTTCTCCCATGTAGTGATGCAGTAGAACATACGCGGTGCCCGGCGAGCGCACGCCTAAGAATGTGCCGATAATTCCGGAGGCCGACATCGTTGCCTTGAGCACGTCGGTCTCGAACCACTGATCGAGAAAATCGATGGCGCTCATGGTCATGAGCTGGACCTGGTTGTACTTGTCGTAGCTCGACATGCCCTGAAAGCGGCGTCCGATGAAGAGCAGCTTCATCAGTTCGCGCGGGTTGAGCGTGTTCGGGTCGGGTGGGACCATGCTGAGAATCGGTTTTACGAAGCGGCACATGGCTTGCATGGCTTTGCCGAACTCATCGTAGGCTTCGGCGTCGACGCGGGAGTGGCGGGCAATCTCGCGATGAGTCTTGCCGTGGTCGTTCACGCGCCACAGGTAATCGCCGCTGGGCATCGGCGTGAATGTGCCGTCGAGTGGAAGTATCTCGAGTCCGTGGCGAGGGAGGTCGAGATCGCGAATGATCTCCGGCCGCAGCAGTGAGACGACATAAGAGCAAACGGAAAACTTGAAGCCGGGAAAAACCTCTTCGGTGCAGGCCGCGCCGCCGAGAATGTGGCGGCGTTCAAGCACAAGAACTCTCTTTCCCGCGCGCGCGAGGTAGGCGGCGTTGACGAGGCCATTGTGGCCGCCGCCGATTACGATGACGTCGTATGAATTGGCCATAAGTGACTAGCTTTTACCTGTGAGCTTGCTGGTTCAGAATGGGGACGAGGAATATTAGCGCAGTTTTGGCGCGCGCGTATTAGAGGCCGCTGGGAAGGACGCTCCAGCTGCGGAGGACAGTCGATAAAATTGGCGTCAGTGGGCGCATGGCTAGAGTCGAAGCGCTATTCTATCGGGAACGAGGTGTTTTGTCTGCACCTTTGAATGACCGTGACTCGCAGTCGTCGAACGCGCGGGTTGCCGCGCGGGTCTGCGGGTGCATATAATCCGGCTTCGAGCTAAATCTTTTCGAGGTATCCCATTGCCCATTGGAACCGCGTTTCACGAGAGAACTTTTCCGCTTTGCCATAGCCTGAATTACCGCGAGTGGTCGGGCTACTATACGGTCAGCGTGTATGAGGTGCATCACGAGCACGAGTACAACGCCATCCGCAACGCGGCGGCGCTGATTGATATTTCGCCGCTCTACAAGTATTTGATCACCGGCAAAGACGCGACGCGGCTGGTGAACCGGGTGATCACGCGCGACATTAATAAGGTGAAAGTGGGGCAGGTGATTTATTGCTGCTGGTGCGATGAAGAGGGCAAGGTCATCGACGATGGAACGATTTCGCGGCTGGAGGAAAATGTTTATCGCTGGACAGCCGCTGACCCGAGCCTGCGCTGGTTCCGGCAGAACGGCCTGAATATGGATGTGCAGGTCGAAGATATTTCTGAGAAAGTTGCGGCGCTGGCTTTGCAGGGGCCGACCTCGGCGAAGCTGCTGAAATCCGTGACCGAAGCCGATATTGCAAACCTAAAATATTTTCGCGTGACTCGCGGCAAGATTGCAGGCGTGGCGGTAGACATTTCGCGAACTGGATACACCGGCGACCTGGGATATGAAATCTGGGTTCCCTTAAAAGAAGCCAACGATGCAGTGAAGGTTTGGGATGCGCTGGCGGAAAAAGGAAAGCAGTTTGATCTGCACGCCGCGGGCATGCTGGCGCTCGATGTGGCGCGGGTGGAAGCTGGGCTGCTGTTGATTGAAGTGGATTACTCGAGTTCGAAGAAGGCGCTGATTCCCTCGCAAAAGTATTCGCCGTACGAGCTCGGCTTTGCCAAGATGGTGCACCTGGAGAAGGAAAATTTCATTGGCAAGCGGGCGCTGGAGCAGGATGCCAAGAACGGCGTGGCGCGGCAGTTGGTGGGCGTGGAAGTGGATTGGACCGACGTGGAAGCGCTCTACGAGCGTTATGGGCTCACTCCGGCCGCGCCGAGCCAGGCCTCGCGCGTGGCCGTGCCTTTGTATTCTGGAGAGAAGCAAGTTGGGAAAGCCACGACCACGAGTTGGTCGCCGATTCTGAAGAAGATGATTGCGCTGGCTAGCGTGAAGACGGAGCACTCGAAGCTTGGCACGCAGTTGCAGATGGAGATCACGATCGAGGCGATCCGGCTTAAGACGAACGTTAAGGTGACGACTCTGCCATTTTTTAATCCGCCGCGCAAGACGGCGACGCCGGTGTAAAATCGTGAATAGGCGTTTTCTCATTTATGCCTACCCGCGTCGAGCGACGGACGGTTGATCTTTCGGGCTATCCCGACCTCGTCGTCGTCTACCTCGGCATGCGCGTAAATCGCATTGCTGGAATAAAAACCCTCCTGGGATTCGGACCAAAGATCTCTTCCTCGGTCGCCGCTCATCCCGACGGATTGCTGTTGCACGAAAATTTTCTCTTTTCTCTTTTCCCGATGCATATCGGGATACGCCAATACTGGCGCAATCAAGAGTCGCTGATGAAGTGGACGCGCTCGGATCCGCACCGGGAATGGTGGCAGAAGTTTTTGAAGGATTCCGGCGGCACCGGGTTCTGGCACGAAACTTATCTGCTCCGCGGCGGCATGGAAGCTATTTACGACGATATCGTTCCAAAAATCGGATTCATGAGTTTCGCGCCTGTGATGCCCGCGCGTGGTCCAATGTTCGGCGCAGTTTCCCGTGCGGGAATGCACGCTGCGGGACCGCCGGTGCTCTCCGAAAAGGACCTATACGAACATCCGGAAGACAGACAAGCGAGCTGAAGATTAGTCAGACCATCTTTATTGTTTCACGGGCCGTTCTGCGCTTTCCGGCCGCGTAAACCCAAACGCCGAGCAGTATCAGCACAGCTGTTCCTCCCACAATTTTTAGCAGCGCCAACGGTTTGTTGGGCTCGTCGGGCTGGGGGATCACAGAGAGAACAATCGTCACGCCGGTTGTGATGAATCCGAGCAAAGCCACCAGCTTCGCGACCGTGCTTCCTCCGGGCACGCGGATTACATCCGGGCCGGCGGGGTCGCGCTGCAGTTTGATCATGGCAGCGAACAAGTACAAGTATGGGATGAAGTATGTAATTACCCCCATGCTGACCAGCACGTCGTAGGCGCCTTTGACGCTGGTCCCCGCTTGACCAAGAAAAATGAAGAGGGCGCCCAAAACGAACTGGGTTAACAAGGCGACCCAGGGAGTTTTCCAGCGCGGGTGCAGTGCGCCGAAGGCTGGCGGGAGGAATCGGTCGATGCCGGCGACGAAGGGCAGGCGTGCGACCGAGGCCAGGTAGGCACCTGCGGCGCCGATGTTGCTGAGGGCGATCAAGAAAGCCGCGACCGGCAATACTTCCGGAAATCCCAGGCGCGTCGACGTTTTTGAAATGGCCTGCACCAGTCCCTGCAGGCTGTTGACTTCGGTTGAGGGCAATGCGAGCAGTACACAGGCCGTGCCCAGGATGTAGCACAGAGTCACGGTCACGCCGCCAAAAAGCAAGGCGAAAGGGATCGAGCGGCGGGGATTCTTGATCTCTTCTCCCATGAAGGAGCCGGTTTCGCACCCACCGAAGGCATAGGTCAGCACCGACCAAAAAATGAGGTCGTTGAGATGCAAGCTGGGCTTCATCGAGTGCGCCGTGAACGATGTGGCCGAGCCGTAACGGTGCCAGGCGATCAGCCCCATGACGATAACGATACCAACTGGAATCCACATGGCCAGCGCCCCGACGTTGTGCAGCCACTTGCCGACGTCGAGTCCGACGATGTTCATCAGCGTCGCTGCGCCCAGCGTAAGCAGAGAGAAGACAATGTAGAACGTGGCGTTGTTCGAGAGATGCGCCCATGCGTTCTGGCGCATGAAGAGAATGTTGCTGGCGGCGAAATAGAGGACGGCGGGGAAGTACGGGAGGTTGCTGGTCCAATAAGTCCAGGCGGAGATGAAGCCGGAGAAGTCTCCGAAGGCGCGTTTGTTCCACACGTACAGTCCGCCTTCGCTGGGATAGCGGGAAGAAAGTTCGAGAACGGAAAGGGCGAGAGGCGTGTAGAAGCAGAGCCAGGCGCCAATCCAGATGACAATGGAACTAGGACCGGCGGCGGCGGCGGTGGCGATCCAGCGCAGGCTGACGCCGGTAACCACGTAAAACAAAACCAGATCGCGGAAGCCGAGAACACGTTTTGGGCGGTTGGGATCTTCGGCCTCGGCGACGGATACGCCGGAGGAGACGAAAGATATTCGGTCTACCGAGTCGGCGTCCGCGTTGTTTTCAGGCAATCGGTTGCCCCGGGGCCAGGTTGTGATCGAATTCAGCCATTTAGTATTTTGCGACAGGTATTTTGCGACAGATATTTCGCACCGCAGTAAAGAGAGTCAGGAATAACACTGACGGGCCCTGGGGGCAAGATGAAAGTTTTCCACGGGGTGGCCGAGTCCTCGGCTCAATTCTTCAGCTTTTACTCAGAAGGAAAAGACGGGAAGTCCGGAGGCTTACTTTGCGATCGGCGGGGCTAGCCCGATGTGCGGTGCCACGAGGGAGAGTAGTTCTTCTTTCAGAAGCGGTCCGCTGGCCAGCAGACCTGACAGAAGCGGATCGCGGCGATTGGCGGTGAGATTAGTCTTCTCGAGAGTGCTGACAAAGCCGCCTGCGCTCTGCACCAGGGCCGCGCCTGCTACCACGTCCCATTCGTTCTTCGGCGTCAGAGTGAAGGTAACATCCGCCAGGCCGGCGGAAACCAGCGCGAGTTTGTAGGCGACTGAACCCATAGGGCGAATTTTGAAACCGGAATTCTCAAACGCCTTCCACTCTCCGCGCTTTACTTCGCTGCGGCTGGCGAGAACCAAAGCGCCGTCGAGCGTGTTGCGCTGGCTCGGCTGTGCGGGCTTGCCGTTGTAAGTGACTCCCGACTCGATCGACCCGAGGAAAATTTCATTCGTGGCAGGATTGAAAATTCCTCCGGCAGCGGGATATCCGTTCTCGACATATCCGATGGAGACGCAGAACTCAGGAATGCCTTGCACAAACTCGCGCGTACCATCGAGGGGGTCAACCACCCACACACGCGAGTGCTGCAGCCGGATGGGATCGTCCACACTTTCTTCCGAGAGCCAGCCTTCTCCGCTGCGCAGCAATTCCTTGTGCAGAACGGCGTCCAGGGCGCGATCTGCCTCGGTGACCGGATCATGGCCCACCTTGTATTCCGCCTCAATTTCGCCGGGCGTGAAGCGTGCGAAAACCTTGCGGGAAGCTTCGAGCGCAGAATGAATGCGCTCCAGCACTTGTGTGTAGGATTTTGATTCCATAGTCCCCATGAGGTCCAGCTTCTTTCGAATGCACTTGCTGAGAACTGACAACTATTTTCAAGCCATTAACATGCGCGCGCCCGTCGCCAGCAACACAGCGCAGAGAATGCGGCGCAGCCACGGAACCGGGACCCGCGTACTCAGGTAAGAACCGAGCAGTCCTCCTGGAATCGAGCCGATTACGAGCGCTCCCACCAGATGGAGGTCAATATTGTGCATCCGAAAATGGAGAAGGCTGGTTACGCCGGTCAGGATCAAGGCGTGAACAATATCAGTGCCCACCATCACCTTCGGCTGAAAGCTGTAGAACAGCAGAAGCATCATCATGACGATGCTGCCGGAGCCGACTGAGGTGATGCCCACCAGAAAACCGGCTACCAGGCCAATGAGCGACATCCAGGCGAAGGACTTCATGGTCGGCGGCTTCGCCGCAGCCCGATCTTCAATTTTTTTCTGGAAGAACAGGAAGGTTGGAATGCAAATCAGCAAAACTCCCACGGCAACCGTGATGAAATGATTGACCCAATTGCCGTAAGTGTTTCGCAAATGAACCAGAAAGCTCACTCCAAGATAAGAGCCCGGCGCGCTGCCGATGGCGAGCGCCACAACTACCTTGAGCCGCACCGTGCCTTTGCGCAGGTGGACCGCGCTGGCGCCGATCTTGGTCACAAAGTTGAAGAGAGCGTCGGAGCCCACGGCCAGCATGGGCGGCACACCCAAACCGAAAATAAGGATCGGGAGCAGCAGAACGCCGCCTCCGACTCCCGTCATTCCGATGAGGGCTCCGACTCCGAAACCCACCAGACTCTTGATCAGCAGATCCATGTTCGCATTCGCACCACGGTTAATGAACCATAGACAGCACGGAGCGAACTAAATCGACTCCGCAGCAGTACCGATAAAGCCTTCCCGTTCGAGATGCAGGATGATTTCCTGTGCTGCCTCTTCGGCCGACAAGTCGCCGGTATTAATGGTGACCTCGGCGTCGGTGGGAACTTCGTAGGGATCTGAGATGCCGGTGAACTCTTTGAGAATCCCGGCGCGGGCCTTGGCGTACAGGCCTTTGCGATCGCGTTGTTCGCAGACCTCAACGGAGGTTGCGATGTGCACCAGGATGAACCCTCCATAGGGCTCGATCATCTGCCGGACGTGCTTGCGGGTCGCGTCATAAGGCGCGATGGGCGCGCAAATGGCGATACCGCCATTCTTGGTGATTTCCGAAGCCACGTAGCCGATGCGCCGGATGTTGATGTCGCGGTGCTCTTTGGAGAAGCCGAGTTCGGAAGACAAGTGCTTGCGCACCAGGTCGCCATCCAGCAGCGTGACCGGACGCCCGCCAGTTTCGAGGAACTTCGTCATCAATACATTCGCGATGGTCGATTTACCGGAACCCGAAAGTCCAGTGAAGAAGATGGTCACGCCCTGCTTGTGCCGAGGCGGGAAACTGCGGCGCAATTCCGAAACCACTTCCGGATAGGTAAACCACGCCGGAATCTCGCGCCCTTCGTTCAGGCGCTGGCGAAGTTCGGTGCCGGAGATATTCAGCACGCGGTCTCCGTTCTTGACTTCGTCGTCGGGAACGTATCTGTCCTGACCCTCGAGGTAGACCATCATGTTGAAAGGCACCATGGTCACGCCGATGTCGGCTTCGTGTTTCTTGAAGACTTCCTGTGCCTCATAGGGGCCATAGAAGGGCTTCTTCGTTGCGGGATCGGATCCCGGTCCGGCGTGATCTCGGCCGACAATGAAATGAGAGCAGCCGTGATTCTTGCGAATGAGCGCGTGCCAGATGGCCTCGCGCGGTCCGCCCATGCGCATGGCGAGCGGTAGCAACGAAAGTTTGGCGGTAGATTGCGGGAACTTGGAGAGCAGAAGCTGATAGCAGCGCACGCGCGTGTAGTAATCCACATCGCCCGGCTTGGTCATGCCCACTACAGGATGAATCAGCAGGCTGGCTTCGACTTGCTTGGCGGCGCGAAACGCGAGTTCGACGTGAGCGCGGTGCATAGGATTGCGGGTCTGGAAGGCGACCACGCGCCGCCAACCGATGCGGGCAAACTCAGCCCGCACCTCGGCTGGAGTCAACCGCAAGTTACGAAAATCGTAGTGCGAAGGCGGTTGGGTCCCTTCTAAAGTTCCTCCCACGTACCAGGGATTCGCCTTGTTCATGGCGTAGTCAGCGCCGGGATGGGCCGCGCTGGTGCTCGCGAAAACCGCCTGCGCTTCGGCTTTGCGATCGGGCTGCCAGACTTCTTCGACGTTCAACACCGCCACCATCACGCCTTCGGGATCACGCAGCGCAACTTTGCTCGTTCCCGGAGTCAACTTCTTGGCAAACTCCTCGGTCACGTCCAGAGTGACCGGCATGGGCCACAGCGTTCCGTTGGCCAAGCGCATGTTGTGGCAGACGCCTTCGTAATCCGCGCGGGTCATGAAGCCCCGCAGCGGAGAGAATCCGCCCGTGAGCAGCAACTCGAGATCACAAAGCTGGCGGGCGGTCAGATCCCACGAGGGCCACTCTTTCGAATGGGACTTCAATTCGGCGATTCTCTCGGGCCCGGCGATGAGTTGAATGAGTTCTCCGCCGTGCGGCGGGATGAGATGGCTGGTCGCTGCTGTCAAGTCGTAAGCCTCCTGGAATTCTTATACCGTCTTGTCTACTACGTTTATTGTATTTGACTGGAATGCTTCCCAGAGTTCAGTGGAGCCACGCGCAACCGCCTTGCGGATCCTTAACGGGGAGGAGAACCCAGACTGATTACTTCACAGATTAACACTTCCGGGCATTGTGGGAATCTCGATTCTTGCTTCATGAATAACTAACCAGTGCAGCAATTCTCCGCCCGTCCGGGCTCGGCTCTATCCCCGTAAGTAAAAGAAAAAGAGTGCTTTTTGAGCATGCTCGGCGCGCGGAATCTTGCCCCAACCTGGAGTGTGAAAACAATTGCGACAATGGCTAGTGCAAATTCCGTCCTGCACGGAGACAAGATGCTTGGGAATCGCTTAGCGTTGTGTCGAATCGAGACTATCCCTTTATTTCGCGGATGTCCGCGGACCAATCATTGAGTTTCCAGCCCCGCCCTCGCGCGCACAGCGCGCCGACGTAGCCAGGTCCCGCAGGCACTTCCTGCAAAAGCCAACCAGCTGCTTCTGACCCGTCGGGCCGAGTCGCCAGCAGCGCGTTCCCGTCCCCGGCAGCAAGCGACACATCGAATTGGCTGAGAGGAAGCGACAAGCCGTCCCCAGTTGCCTTGATATATGCCTCTTTCCGTGTCCAGCAGCGGAAGAAGGCTTCAACCTTTTGCTCCACGGGTAGACCCGCAAGTTGATTCTGTTCGTGCGTGGAAAAGTACCGCCGGGCGATGGCTCCGGGATCGAAATCGTGGCGAACCTGTTCCACGTCTACGCCGATCTCACGCCCGCGGGTGAAAGCCAACAACGCGACTCCGCTGGAATGCGTAATGTTGAACCTGACGTCGCTGCTGGCGTGCGTCGATCCTAGGGAAGGCTTTTCTCTCTTCGAATAAGAAAAGCGCAAGCTACTCGCGTCGGTTTCCAGGTAGCTTGCCAGAATTATTCTCAAAAGCGCACGAGCAGCGACAAAACGTTGACGGTCCCGCGCAAAGTGAAAGCGCGAAGCCCGCGCGGCTTCGTCGGCGGAGAGCACTCCCTGCCAACGGGATTCGTCGACGCCCAGAGCCTCCAGATCGATTCGCCAGAGTTGCACTTCGTCTTCGGGTAGTGGGAGAAGCGACCCGATCTGGAAGCTTGAGTCGGCGATGTTCTTGATCTGGCCCATCAGGTCTGGCTCATCACGCCCAGCTCAACAGTTACTCATCCTTGCCCTGCGAGGCGCGAGCCGAAAGAGCGATCGCATCGGGAGACAGAGTTTCCTTGCGTGCCAGTGCGGGTTCCGTGATGCAGTACTTCACCAGGCACCAGAGTGCGCGCACCCCATCCTTCCACTGAATCTTCTTGCCCTCTTCATAGGTGCGACCCCAGTAGCTGATGCCGACTTCGTAGATGCGCAACTTCCGTTTGGCGATCTTCACCGTGACTTCGGGCTCGAATCCGAAACGCTTCTCTTCCAGAGGGATGGATTGGATAACCTCACGCCGAAAGGCTTTGTAACAGGTCTCCATATCGCTGAGGTTGATGTCAGTGAGTGCGTTCGAGAGCAGAGTAAGAATCCAGTTGCCGACCGAGTGCCAGAAGTAAAGCACACGATGCGGCCGGGCGGAAAGAAAGCGCGAGCCGTAGACGACGTCTGCCTGCCCTTCGATCAGCGGCTCCAGCAACACCGTGTACTCCGCCGGGTCGTACTCCAGATCGGCGTCCTGGATGATGACGAAGTCTCCCGTAGCTTCTTTGATGCCGCGGTGCAGGGCCGCACCTTTCCCCATGTTTTTCGGCTGGAGCAGGGTTCGAATCTGCGGATACTCCGCCTGCAATTGGGCAAGGATGTCGCGTGAGCCATCCGTCGATCCGTCGTCGACGCAAATCAATTCGATCTCGAGCGGAACGGCGAGCACTCTCGCCACCACCTGCCGCAGCGTGGCGCGTTCGTTATACACCGGCATGACGACGGAAAGTCTCACTTGTTTAATCCGTTCGTGTCGCGGTGAAGCGTGATGAGCTAGTGTAATTCAAGCGCGAGATCGGAGTCCCGGCAGTCGGCTATTTTGAATTTTCGTCACTTGTTCGGGTTTCGTAACGAGGTGCACGAGTAGTAAACAGCGCCGCTGAGAAATCGGTGAACATGCATGGCGAGGGAGTAGCTGTCATGCCATCTCAGTTGAGGCGTCCCGACGTTCTTCCCCACATCAAAAGGCGGGCAGAGATAAGAACGTTTCTCGATCAGCTTGGGACTTGGGCACTGCTGCTGGCGTTAGCGGTTGGCGGAGGAATCGTGCTGGTCTGGCTGACTGAATCACTCAGCTAGGAAGCGGTGGGCGCGTTCGATTCCAAAGCGGCTTAAAAACTCGAAACAGCCTGCTACCGAAGTCTTGCAGGTCGATCCGGCCGCGCCAGGAGCGCGCTCTCAAGTGGAAATGCCTGTGGAAATCCTTCCATCCGCACCCAAATTTTTGGGCTTCGCCTAAAACATGCAGGTGTATGATGATTTTTCAATACCCAGGGAAAATTCCAAGTGCCGACAGGCGGAGGGGTTGGCGTCAACCGCTGCGGTTGTGCGTCTTGCCCGAGCCCTTAAGCAGCAGGGAGAACCCTGAGAACAAACCAGCAAGTTTTCCTATGGTTGAGCATCTCAATTCTCGGAGCGCTAACCTTGTCTCCAGCTTTAATGGGGCAGGCGTCCCCGAACTCCGCAGCAGTTGCACCCGCAATCGACGACTGGAGTTATCACCACGGCATCTTCTCCAAGCCCGCCACTGCGGAGCAGGCCCGGCGCCTTGAACAGGATCCTCGCTATCGGCAGCAGATCCGCCGCTCGTCGCCGTCTGCGCCCTCAGCAGAGACTGGTCGGGTCCTTGCCCCTGAGTTACGGGCGCACAGGCACGGCGGCAGCAACAATTCGGGACTCTGGTCGGAGAACATGGGAACCGGCGCGACGATCGGTTCCGGGAATTACCCCGCGAAATACTCGCTAACCACTACCAGTGCCAATTGCAGCAATGATTTCGTAGTCTACCCTACAGGCCTTGCCGGCTCGAACACCCAAGCCAGCATTGTGGCGTACACCAATCTCTACTCCGGCTGCGGCGGCACGGTCCCTTCGGTCTACTGGGCCTACTATATCGGCGCCGGCAACACGATCCGGAGTTCTCCCGTGTTCTCGCTCGACGGTTCGCAGATCGCGTTCATGCAGGAAACTGGGGGAAGTGCAGCCTTGGTTCTTTTGAAATGGGCCGCTTCGACTACTGAGACTGTCGCCCTCCCCGATCCGGTCGGCATCCACGGTCTGTACTCTTCCTGCCACGCTCCCTGCAGGGCCGAGTTGGACCTCATCGATGGAGTCTCGTTCCCGACTGACACCAACTCTTCCATTTTTGTTGACTACCCCAGCGACACTGCGTTTGTGGGAGACGACTTCGGCTATCTCCATAAGTTCAATCCTGTATTCAACAGTACCGCCCTGAACCCGCCTTCCGAAGTGACAGGCGGAGGTTGGCCGGTGCAGGTGAATCCCGGCACTCCCACTGCCCTCACCAGTCCAGTCTACGATTCTGTGACGGGAAATGTGTTTGTCGCGGACGCAGGCGGGTTCTTGTATAGCGTCAACTCCTCAACCGCGGCCGTGACCCAGTCTGCACCGCTGGACTATTCCGTGGCCTTCGATATTCCCGCCGGCCCCGGCATCGTACAAGGCCCAATGCTCGATTACACCGCTGGAGAGGTGTACGTGTTCGCAACCAGCGATGGCAGCGGGCTTTGTGCCGGCGGAGCTGACTGTGCCGCCGTCTACCAGCTTCCCACTAACTTTACCGCGGGCGGTACTGGATTGGAGGCGGTGGTTGGAAGCAGCTCGATCGAACCCACAGCGCCAGAACCTATGTACATCGGCGCGTTCGATAGCACTTACAAGAATTCGTCGAACGCCACCGGACATCTTTACGTCTGCGGAAACACAGGCGGCGCCCCGACTATCTACCAGGTTGCCATTCAAGTAGGTGTGCTTGGTACAGTGAACCCGGGACCAGTGCTTTCGAGCGGCACCACATCCTGCTCTCCCGTGACTGACATCATGAATGCCAATGTCTCTGCCGCCTCAGGTGGCCCGACGGAGTGGATCTTCGCCAGCGCGGGAGCCGGAGGGATCTCGACGGCATGTGCCTCTGGCGGATGCATCTTTAATTTCAAAGACACACCGTGGTTGCCGTCGACCGCGTATGCAGTCGGCCAGGAGATTCTGGACAGCAACTTCCACATCGAATTTGTGATTGCCTCGACCGGCGTTTCGGGCGTGACCCCTCCGTTTTGGAGCATAACCACGGGAGGCTCCACGACCGACAATAACGTACAGTGGATAGATCTGGGAGCCTCATCCGCAGTAACACTGGCCGCATGGGTGAAGACCCATCATTACCCCAAAGGTTCTGAAATCCTCGACCCCAACGGCAACATCGAGTTGGTCACAAGCAGCGTCGGGGACATTTCCGGAGGCACCATCCCGACATTCAACCCGCTAGTCGGAGGGACCACAACCGACGGCACCGTGACATGGACGAACGTAGGCCCACCCGCAACCGCTGCTCTGCTTGAGGCTCGCGGCACGAGCGGAATTATCGTCGACAATACCGTGGCGACGGGAACTCAGGCGGGCGCTTCGCAGGTCTACTTCTCCATCCTTGGAAGTCAGCTTTGTACGGGCGGCGGAACCGGCGGCTGCGCGGTCCAGGCATCGCAGTCGGCGTTAAAGTAGAAGCCTGCGAACGCGGCGCTGCTCTAAGTGTGAGCTTCGCGCTGAAGATGTTCGCCGAGGATCGCCACGATCCTCGCAGCTGCTTTCCCGTCCCAAAGCGGAGGACGCTTGGACGATCTCGCCGGCTTCTGAAGCACCGATCGAGCCGCCGCCAGAATGCGATGCGAATCCACTCCCACTACCTGATTCGATCCATGCTCGACCGTCGCCGGCCGCTCGGTATTCTCGCGCAGCGTAAGGCAAGGCACGCCGAGCACGGTGGTTTCTTCCTGCACTCCTCCAGAATCCGTCAGCACAATGCGTGCCCCGTCGTTGATCGAAAGGAAGTCGAGATATCCCAGCGGATCAAGCGGCACGATTCCAGAATCGTTTCGCCCCGCTGAATCGGCCAGATACCGCAGCAAACCAAAGCTCTCGATGTTCTTCCGAGTCCGCGGGTGCACCGGAAAGAAGACAGGAAGATCGCGGGCAAGCGCGCTGACTGCGCTCAGAATCCCTTGCAGCGTCTCAGGGTCGTCAACGTTCGAAGGGCGATGCAGCGTGAGCACTCCATAGGCGCGGCAGCCCGATCCATTTTGCCGCATGCCCAGCCGGTCGAGAATCGGCGACTTTGCGGCCATCTCGCGGTGCCGCAGCAGGCTGTCGATCATGACATTGCCGACCAGAAAAATTTTCTCCGCAGCCACGCCTTCGCGTCTTAGATTTTCCACACCACTCTGCTCGGTCACGAACAGCAGGCTGGAGATGGCATCCGTGAGCTTGCGGTTGACCTCTTCAGGCATGGTCATATCGAAGCTGCGCAATCCGGCTTCGATGTGCGCCACGCCGATTCCGAGTTTCACCGCGGTAAGCGCGGCCGCGATTGTAGAATTCACGTCGCCCACCACCAGAACCATCTGCGGTTTGTAGTCGAGCAGCACCGGTTCGAGCCGCTTCATGATTTCGGCGGTCTGTACAGCGTGACTGCCCGAACCGACCTCAAGATTCACATCCGGCCGGGGCAGTCCCAGGTCTGTGAAGAAGTTGCCAGAGAGCAGTTCGTCATAATGCTGCCCGGAGTGCACCAGGCAGTGTTCGATCGCCGGAAATTTCTTCGACTCATCCTTCTTCAACTCGTCATTCTTCAGCGCATCCTTCTTCAATTCAGCAAGCTTCAACTCAGCAAGGATGGGCGCGATTTTCATGAAGTTAGGGCGCGCCCCCACCACACTCAGAAGCCTGATCATCGGCAGACCTCCGAACCGGTCGCTTCAACCGCTGAGGATCTCCGCGTCAGCCGCGCGAGCCCGGCACCGAGGGTAAGCGATGGAGAATGCCTCATTGTCTAGCCAATGTCTTTGCGCAATATTGCTGAACCAAACCGGAGGCAACAGTGTAGTGCAGTTTCCGCATTCAGTCCCGAGCCTTCAAAGCTCCAAACCCTCAAACATTGGCCTCAAACCTGCACTGACTTCAAAGCGCGCTATCCGCTATGCCCGTCATGTAAATTGTTCAGGGCTCCGTCGTGCATCTGGAACTTTCCACATAGGGTATTCACCTTAATGTTCGAGCCCTATTGACTGACTGCCGCCACGGCAAAGAAAAATCTCTCCGCCTCTCAGCGTGGCTGCCGATGCCGAACCGGGGGATGCGACGATCTGCCACCGCGCCGACTCCCTTTTCCCCGCGCCTCAGGCGGGATTAAATTACGGCTGATTTTACGCACCTTTCCCGGCGGCCCCACCCTTCACGGATTGCCAGAGCGAGGTCTTTTCGCCCGCCTTCGAGGGCCGAATTCCCGCTTCTGGAACCCCGCCGCAATCCCTGCAAGTGCCTGTGGAAATGGATGTTCTCTGATCACAGCCAATTTCGTCTCAAAGTGGCATTGTGGATGCTACGCAATATGGAAGCATCCCAGCTACATCAAGGCTATTGCGTGTTGGCGAATCAAACCCAGGGGGTAGAGATGACGGAGCAGTCCGTTCGGCTCGGACCGCGGGAGCAGCAAATTGTCGAACTGCTTCTGCAAGGCTGCGACAACGCCGAGATTGCCAGCCAACTCAAGATGGCGCGCAGAACCGTGAAGGCTCATTTCAACCGGCTGTTTCTACGTTTTGGAATCAATGGCGGTATCAAGCGAGTGAAACTCGCAACCCTGTTATACCGGAGGCAATTGTGTTTACAAACGAACGTTATGGAAGCCGCACGCCCAGTGAGCGAGAAAACCGGGTCATCGAGCTTGTCGCCCAGGGCCTGAAGAACCACGAGGTAGCCCACGCCATCGGCACCACGGAACACGTGGTCAAGAATTATCTCCGCGTCATCTACGACAAGCTTGGACTATGGAACCGGGTTGAACTTGCGCTGTGGTACGAGTCGCGCCGGGATGATAGGCAACTCACGGCCTGAATGACGGGAGGCCCGCCCGACTGTTAATTACAATTTGAGGCTTCCAGGGTACGCAGTCGCTCGGCGGCGGCCGGGGCGCCTTTTCGTGCCGCCGCATCCAACAGCAAACGCGCCTGGTCGCAGCTCTTAGGCACGCCGTCTCCCTTTAAATACAAATCAGACAAAACCAGCGTTGCCTCCACGTTCCGCTTACTCACGGCCTTCCACAACCACTGCGCCGCTTCTCCGCTATCGCGAGTCATGCCCGAGGTGCCGTTCAAATATTGCTCCGCAATGGCCAACTCTCCTTCGCCGTTTTGCCCAGCGCCGACGGTGGAAGAACTTGATGGAACCGGGACAGTCTGGGGCGCAATTTGCGCGCCGCCGGCTTGGCCCTCCAGTGAACTTGCAGCCGCTTGTTTTTGAACCGGCGGAGCAGCTGGAGTGGCAGTCGGCAACGGACTCGCGGTCACGACCTCCGGTTGAGGGCGAGCCGGCGCTGGTTGCGCACTTGGGATAGCAACTGTGGACGACGAAGCGCTTGCGCCGGACCGGGCCTGGGTTCCACGCCAGACTCCAAAACCGAATGCGGCCACAATAACCGCCAGCACAGCCCCGATATAAAGCCGGTAACGATGGGGAGCCGGAGTTTCGGTTTCCACCCTGCGGCGCGGAAGATTTATTTCCGGCTGCAGCCAGCTCGCTTGCAGGCCGTTGCCGGGTTCATGCGTCGCCTCCGAGTTCACAGCCGGCCCAGTCATTTCCTCCACAGAGTTGTGGTTAAGAGAACGTTCGTACCAACTCTGTCCGAGGATCGGCTCCGCTTCCGAGACTTGCGGTTCATCAGTCTCCGGAGCGATCTGCAAGGGCGCTCCACACATCCCGCAAAAAGTATGCCCGTCTGAATTTTTGTACGCACATACACCGCAAGTGTAAACAACCTCCGACCTGGAGGCAGACGATTGCAGAGAGTCCGCGGTGTCCGTGTTCTCCTTCGCATTCCTGCCGGCGACGGTTTGAACGGAAGCGGTCGCCGGAACGGCAACCTGCTCCAGTTCTCGAAGCAACTCAGAAACCGCTTGTTCGCGCTTCTCGGGCGGGTTGGTGAAATATACTTCGGCCCACCGTCCCATGTGGGACGCCAGCAGTGGATTCAGAAGTGGATTCAATGTGTCTCGATCAAACTTATCTGCGCGGTCAGGCACCGGCATTCTCCGGAGAAGGGGCGCTACTTATGATTGCACTACCGCGCACAAAGGTTGTCAAATCTGATGGTGCAGACTCTCGTAGAGCAGAATCTCGAAGAGCAGAATCTCGCTTGACTCCGATTAGGCCCGCGGCCAAGTCACTCACAGGGCCTGCGATTGGCGGGTTCGAATTGATCGAGTTCGGCGTCACGCTGGGTGGTGAGCTTGCCCTTCGGCGTCTTCTCGTAAAGATCGGAACCGGGACAGTAATACAGCGCAGTCTGCAAGTCGACCCAAACCTGGATATAGGGATTTCCCTTATATTCCGGAGCATCGGGAGCTTCCGCCAGCCCCAGACCGATCAGGAGCTTGTCGAACATAGAGAGATCTGCATCGGGGGCTGGCTGCTTGTTCCGGTTCGCGCTTCCTGAAATCGTCGTGCCATGGCCTGTGGCCCCCACGGAATGGTTCGACCAGATTCCCCAGCGGATCACGACCAGCACCAGAATCACCGCGATGGCGAGATAGAAATCGCCGCGGCGGGAGCGCCAGAAGCGAACTAGAGCCGTCGGAGTGCGGGTTGCGGACAGCGATTCCAGAAACTCGCGAGCCCGCGCCGCGGAACTCCAGACAATAGCATCCGGCTGCTTTACCATCGCAGTTGAGACCGGTCGGACTTCGTTTTCATTGTTTTCGTTCTCTTGGGGCTGCGGCTCGGGTGAGACCGACGAGGCATCCTCGTTCGCGCTCGCGGCCAAGGACCGTGTGGGGAGCACGTTACTCTCCTCAAACTCGGGCAGAGAAAACGGCGCCGGGATATCATGTGCGGCGTTGTCTTCCTCAAGCATCGCGTCGGTCCGGAGTTCATGCTCGGGCTCATGCAGTGCGAAGGGATCGTGGCCGGGTGGCTGCATCTGCCACGCCGATGCCAACTGGCTCTGCATGCTCGATGCTCCCTCCTCGCGGACGCGCGGGGCCCCGCACTTGCCGCAAAACTGTTCCTCATCCGGCAGTTTACTGCCGCATTTCCAGCATGGCGATTTCGCCACAGCAGCCGCGCTTGCTGCACTCCCACTCGGGCCGGCGGTCGCGGCAGCTTGATTCGCTGTAGGTTGATCCTCGGCCCAGGCCGCGAGGTTTGGTTGCAGTCTCTCGATCGCGGCCAGCATGGTGGATCGTTCCGCGGCCATCGACTTCTTCAGTGCCAGCTCCGCATCGCGGCCAATCGCTTCCGTTACCAGTCCGGCCATCAGCTGGCAGGTGTGGATGTCCTGTTCGGCGAAGCCGCGCACCCGGTCGAAATAGAGTTCCAGCGCTCCGATGATTTGGTCTTCGCGGTAAACCGGCACCACAACCAGCGATAAGATTCCCCGCTGCCGGCAGGGTTCCGGGTCGAACAGAAACTCCAGATTCACATCCTCGCTGCGAATCACCTGTCCGGTGCGCAGGCTGGCGGCGCAGACCGCGGTATTCAGCGGCGCTTCGCTTCCCAGCGGCAAAGCTGGAGCGCCGGCTCCCGCCCGATAACGCACCGTGCTTCCTTCTAGAATTGCAATCGCGGCCCCGCTCGCGCCCGTAATGCGGGCCACTCTCTCGGCCACCACCGCCATCGCCTTATCCAATTCCAGACGGCGCATCTGAATCTGGCGCTGCGCCTCGACAATCTCTGCCAGAGTCAGCGTGTAGTCGCCGTTGGTTCGCGAAGTCTCTTCCGGCTTGGTTTCGTTCGGAGGCGGCGAAGGCGATGGAACCTGATTCGCCGCCTCTTGCTCCCGGAGCCGCGCACTCTGCGACTCCATTTTTTCTTCCAGTTCCTGCATTCTGCTGTTGTGCTCTTGCAGCACATAGGCCGCTTCCAGCAGCTTTTCAAAAGCCTGCTCGTCGAGAACTGGTTTTTTTTCTTGATCGGTCACGATGTTTCCTGCGCGCCCTCGTGGCCAGCTCGGGGAAGCGGACTCCTTCCATCGGGAGACCACCCTCTATTCTAGTGCAATTCCCCCACCAAAGAACCTAGGTGTAATGTGCATGCTTGTCTGTACCCCCCAAGGAGAGGTCGCAACTCCTGTAATCGCTGGGCAACAACAACGGCGCAACCATACTGAATTCAAGGGGCTGGAGGGACCGAATGCCCAGAAGCACGCGCCCGTTCCGTTTCTTCGATCGGAAGCTCAAAGGGTTACTCTGGTAAGCTGCAAGACTGTGCACACTTGGTTGCGAAAACTCCCTGCCTTGTCACGCCCTTAATCCGCGAACAATGCGCTTGCGGATGACCGCTTCTCGTTGCTGGCCCGGGAATGCGGAGAAATCCCAACTTCCACCTGTATTGGGGCGTTGCAAAATGGCTGCTCACTCCCGCGGTCAAGCCTGTGCAAAAAGTGGAGTATCTGCCCCACGCGAGCCAAAATGAACCGCCTCTCTGCTCCGTAATTCCATCTTGGAACAGCTGCGTTTTCTTCCTTCAGTGCAAGGCGACCGGCCGTTCTGACAACTGACCTTGCGCGCCCTGCATCATTCGAGGTCGTACCCAAAAGTCTGAAGGGAAAGGCTTATCACGACCAAACGTTTGCCCTGGTCGGCCATCCCCATGCGGCGAAATTCAGCTCAATCCCGCACCGGCCAATGAAGTCCGAGATGGCAACGGAGCCAACTATTCTGCGTCTTCGCCCCGATTTGGGAAGGCCTGGCCGATTGCAGAATTTCCTGACTTCTTGCAAAGGCCCTGGTTCGTGTCCCTAAGTGCAAGCCCCCGCTCGCTTTAAATCGGACCTTCCCCCAGGAGAAGGTTTGGCGAAGGATGTGCATGACCGACTGTGCGGAGCGCACGAAAGCAACCAGAAACGCGGGCCGCAGGAGAACCAACGTGATGGATCTGGAACGAATGAAAGTTACACCGCGGGATCAGCAAGTCCTCGATTTGCTGGTCCAGGGCTGCAGCAACAAGGAAATCGCCGGCCAGTTGAGCATCAGCCCGCGCACCGTCAAGCAGCACTTGCGCACGCTCTTTCTGCGGGCCGGAATTCGGGATGGTCGCAAGCGTGTGCGCCTGGCTACAGCCGCATTCGAAAGGGCAGAGGTGAAGTCATGATGCCGCGCGAGCGTTTGACCCCCAAGGAAACTCAGGTGGCTACTTTGGTTTGGGAGGGACTCACCAATCGTGAAATCGGCAAGCTGATGGGCACGTCAGAGCAGGTCATCAAGAATCACCTGCGCAGCACTTTCGACAAACTGGGCGTCTGGAGCCGGCTCGAGTTGGCCATGTACGTAGCCAGCCATGGTGGTAAGAATTGGCTGGAAGAAGCTGAACGGCCAGTCTTCGCACCGGGCCACGCAGCCGCAAGCTAGAGGCAAGCTGAGTCGAAACCATGGAAGTTTCTGCGGACTGTGCCGCGCGTCTGTACATCTGCCGCAAAACATTTGCACTGTGGAGTTTCAGGCTGCCGTATTGCGGTCGGTAAGACGTTGAAAAAACACGGCCTCGTCTCCTACGCAGTCGGCCTATAAATTGCACCTATCGACCTGACCCAATCGAGCGGGCTCGCCAGCACCCGAGAGCCGGCTCCGCAGTCCCTGGGCGGGGCGGGAATGGATTACAAAGAAACCTTTTGGATGGCTTGCGACTCAACCGAGCAGCTGCGGGCCGAGTATGGCCCGTTCCACACCCGCGCCGAAGCGGAAGCTGAAGCCCGCAAACTGGGGTTCAGTTACCTGCTTCGCTACGAACACATGCTCGATCAGCATGAGGAGATTCAGGAAGTCCGCTGCATTTTCATCGAGCTGCCGGGCGCGATTTTGCCGGAAGCAACTTCCGTCAGCCTGCACACCCGCTGCGCCACCTGCGGCGACTCCGCGGCTCACGACAAAGCCTGGCAGGCGGAAGTCTGGGCCGATATCCACGAGTTCGAACACTCCCGCCATTTCGTGCGTCTTTTTGAGCACGCGCGCGGCAGGGGACTGAAGGAAATCTGCGGCTGGCGCGGATAATCACTCAACCTGCTTTGCAAGGTTCCTCACGCCGCGGTTGACAGTTCGCTGGCCGCAGCCCGATCCACAAACCAGATCAGCTTGCCCTCACTCGGCTGCACCAGCTTTGAGGGATACTTCTCCCCCGGGGCCTTGCCTTCCAGAACTTCATGCAGCGCCGCCGCCTTATCGATTCCACTCACCAGAAAGGCGATACAGCGGGCGTGGTTCAGCACCGGCAGGGTCAAAGTAATCCGGCTGGTGTTCAGCTTTTCCACCCAGTTGGCTACCACCAGCCGCGTTTTCTCCTGCAGCGCCACGGTTTCAGGAAACAAGGACGCAGTGTGCCCGTCGGGCCCAATGCCCAGCAGGATCAGATCGAAGCGGGGAAATTCGCCGGCCGCCAACGCGAAGAATTTTCGCAGCGTCTGCTCATACATCTCCGCCGCCGCCTCGGCGTCTGGATTCTCTGCCGGAATGCGAAAGACGTTAGCGGGCGGAACCGGAACCTTGGCCAGAAGAGATTCGTTAGCCATGCGATAGTTGCTTTCCGGATCGTCCGGAGGCACGTGGCGTTCATCGCCAAAGAAAAAGAACATTCGATCCCAGGGCAAAGTTACACTGGCATTGGCCGCGATCAGCGTGTACATGCTCCTCGGAGTCGACCCGCCGGAAAGCGCAATGGTGAAGCGCCCGCGCTCGGCAACCGCATGAGTGGCGGCGCGCAGCACTTCGTCCGCTGCCGCCTGAAACAGATCCTGCGGAGTCGTCAGCCGGCGTACCTCGACTAGCGCACTCAACGCTCGCCCGCCCGGCCGTTGCTGGATTTCATGGCAGCGCAACGCGCCGCTCCGAGCAATCCGGCCTTGTCGTTGGTGATAACTTGCACCGGCATGCTCTCGAGAAGCGCGCGCAATCTGCCTTTTTCCAGAAACGCATTCATAAACAGCGGCCCCGTAAGCTTGGAGAGAATCTTCGGTGAGATTCCGCCTCCCAGAAAGACGCCGCCCACGGCCATAGTCTTGAGCGCCAGGTTGCCCGCTTCCGCACCGTAAACCGAAACCCACAGATCCAGTGCCTGCTCGGCCAACGGATTCGCACCGTTCAGCGCGGCATGGGAAATCGCCGCCGCGGCATCTCCCTGAGAAAGTTGCGCGGCAAATCCAGCGGGCTCGTTTCCACATCCCTTGTCGCGAAGAAATTCGTACACGTTAACCAGGCCTGGTCCGGAGAGCACACGCTCGTAGCTGACATGTCCATAACGGCGCGCCAGAAACTGCAACAGTTCAATCTGCAGATCGCCCTGGGGCGCGAAATCCACATGTCCGCCCTCGCAGGCAAACACCTGATGCTGGCTGCCGTTCCAGAACAACCCGGCTTCTCCCAAGCCGGTTCCGGGCGCGATCACTGCCTGATTGCCATTCGACGGGACTACCTGGTTAAGCGACACCAGATCCTGCGCGCCCAGAGCTCCAATGCCCCACGCATTGGCTTCGAGATCATTGATCAGCAAAGTGGCGGGCAGCTGAATCTGTCTTGCCAGACGGGACTGATCGATCACCCAAGGAAGGTTCGAAACTTCGACGCGCCCATTGTGCACCGGTCCTGCGATGCCGAAACAAGCGGCTTCAGGCCGCGTCGCAGAGTCGGAGAGGAACTTGGAAACAATCTCACCCAGTTCGCTGTATTCGCGGCTGGGAAAAACGCGCTCCGAAACCATCCGGAGATGGCCGTTTTGAGGCTGAAAATAGGCGAGTCGAGCGTTGGTACCGCCAATATCGCCGGCCAGTATCATTTCTCGAAGTTCCTCCAGCGCCGGCCATCGCGCTCCAATAGTTCGTCGGCCTCTTTCGGTCCCCACGTTCCGGAAGCGTAATTCGGGAAGTTTCGTGGCGGCAGTGCCTTCCACAAATCGAGCACGGGATTGACCACGCTCCAGCCCGCCTCCACCATGTCGGCCCGCTGAAACAAGGTCTGGTCGCCGATCATGCAATCGTGCAGCAGACGCTCATAGCCGGTGCTGGGCTGCTTCCCGAAGTATTCCTGATATTCGAAGTTCATGTCTACTGTGCCGAGCCGCATCACTGGGCCCGGAACCTTGGCCGCAAATTGCAGCGATATGCCTTCTTCCGGCTGGATATGCAGCACTAGTTGATTCGGCATCAGATGTTCCACGGAAGTATCGCGGAACAAAACAAACGGTGCCCGTCGGAACTGGATCACAATGTGCGTGTTGCGCGCCGGCATTCGCTTGCCGGTCCGGAGATAGAAAGGAACGTCCGCCCAGCGCCAGTTGTCGATGAGCAGTTTCATGGCAACAAAGGTCTCGGTCCGCGAATCCGGCGCAACATCGGGCTCGGAACGGTACGCTAAAGCCCGTTCGCCTTCCATGGTGCCTTCGCCATACTGCCCGCGCACCGCGCGGCTGAGAACTTCCTCATCGTCGATGGGCTGGATGGCATGCAAGATCTTGGCCTGCTCATCGCGCACGGCGTTTGCGTCAAAAGAAATAGGAGGTTCCATCGCGGTCAGGCTGATCAGTTGCATGATGTGGTTCGGCACCATGTCGCGCAGCGAGCCCGCGTGCTCGAAGTAGCTGCCCCGGCCTTCCACGCCCACGGTTTCGGCCACAGAGATTTGCACGTGATCAATGTAGCGCCGGTTCCAGATGGGCTCAAAGATTCCGTTGGCGAAGCGGAACGCCATGATGTTCTGCACCGTTTCCTTACCCAGATAATGGTCGATGCGATAGATCTGGTTTTCCGTGGCGAGCTTCAGCAGTTGCTGGTTGAGCGCTTTGGCTGACTCCAGGTCGTGGCCGAAAGGTTTCTCGATGATCACCCGCCGCCAGTGGTCGTTATCCTGCTCGAGTAATCCAGTGGCCGCCAGCTTTTCGACAATCGGCCCGAAGAAACTCGGAGCCGTCGCCATATAAAAAAAGAAATTTTGATGGGTAGAGTGATCCGCGTCGATTTTGCTCAAGCGATCTTTGATTTTCGGATAAAGCTGGTCATCGTTGAAATCGCCGGCGAAGTAATAAAAGCGGCGCACGAAGCTTTCCCAGGTGGCGTCGTTAATGCAATCGCCGCAGTACTCTTTCACATCTTCCCGGATCTGCTTGCGGAAATCCTCGTCCGACATCTGTTTTCGGGCCACGCCCAGCACCGCGAACTCTTTCGAAAGCAAGTCCGCCCGCGCCAGGTTGTACAGAGCGGGAATCAACAGGCGCGCCGTAAGATCGCCGGCGGCTCCGAAGATCACCATGATGCAAGGATCTCCTTGTTTGCCGACGCGCGGTGTGGCCATCGTGGGCTGTTCCGCCAATTGAGCCATAGTCACATCCTCAAATTCCAGGGCTGAAATAAGTTCTGCTTACGCGCTCTTTTTCTTTGGGCTGGGTTGGACCGCGCCGGCCTCAATGTGTCCGCCGAATTTCTGCCGCATGGCTGAAAGCATCTTCTCCGCAAACGTGTGTTGCTGCCGCGAGCGGAAGCGCACGTACAACGCCGCGGTCAGAACATCCGCCGGCACCGCTTCCTCCAGCGCCGCCTGAATCGTCCAGCGCCCTTCGCCGGAATCCTGTACATAGCCCTCGTACTCAGAGAGCGTTGGGTTCTCCGTCAAAGCCATAGCCGTCAGATCGAGCAGCCACGAACTCACCACGCTTCCCCGTCGCCAAACCTCTGCAATATCCGGCAAGTTCAGATCGTAACGGATTTCCTCCGGCAAGTCTTTACTGGTGGCATTCTTGAAAATGTCGAATCCCTCGGCGTAAGCCTGCATGATTCCGTATTCGATGCCGTTGTGCACCATCTTCACAAAGTGGCCTGAGCCCGACGGACCGCAATGAATGTAACCTTGCTCGGCCGAGCTTTTTTGAGGCGACCCGTCAAGTTTTTCCCGACCCGGAGTGCGAGGGATATCACCCACGCCCGGAGCCAGCGTCTTGAAAATCGGATCGAGCCGCTGTACTGCCTCTTTCGGTCCCCCAATCATCATGCAGTAACCGCGCTCGAGCCCCCAGACTCCGCCGCTGGTTCCCACGTCTACGTAATGAATACCTTTGCTCTTGAACTGTCCCGCGCGCCGCACGTCGTCTTTAAAATAAGAATTGCCGCCGTCGATGATGGTATCGCCAGCCTGCATGCACTGCGCCAGTTTCTGCACCGTCTGCTCCGTGGGACCGCCGGCCGGCACCATCACCCACGCCGCCCGCGGCGGCTTCAGTTTACCGACCAGATCTTCCAGCGACGACGAACCACCGGCCCCTTCGCCGGCCAACTGCTTCACCGCATCCGCGCTGAGATCCGAAACCACGAGTTGATGTCCGCCACGCATCAGACGGCGCGTCATGTTCGCGCCCATCTTGCCCAGACCCACCATTCCCAATTGCATGCATCACTCCTTGAAACTGTACTGCCGTCGCCAGCCCGCATTAAACGCGGCGCCGAAAAGCCGTATTAGTAGCGCCGGCGTCTCGCCGGCTTCTTTACGCCAAGACTATGCCAGTACCTTTTGCACCGCAGCCGCTAGCGTAGCCAACCCGGCGTCCACATCGTGCAGATGCACACGCAGCGCACGCCTCCCGCGCTCCGCCAGCACCTGAAAGTCTCCGCGAGCCTGCGCCGCTTTCACCACACCAAATGTGTACTTCTGCCCCGGCACCGCCAGATCCACGGCGTCGTCGCAAGTAACCTGCAGGAACACCCCGGAATTCGGTCCACCCTTGTAAGCTTGCCCGGTCGAATGCAAGAACCGAGGACCGAAACCCAGGCATGTGGCCACATGTTTCTTGTCCCGCACGGCATGCCGGATCGTCTGCAAAATTTCCTGATGTGCATCATCCATCTGAATGAATGCCAGCAAAGCAAAATAATCACCCACGTGGATGCGCCCCAGATGAGCCTTTAAATATCCGGCGAAAGACTTGTCTCCGCCGGCGGCCAGCGCCAGTTCTGCGGCATTCTTCTCGTCGGTGAAAAGTTTGATCCCGCCATCCACAACCACCGGCGTTTCCGCAGGCAGAGAACCGGTCTTCTCATACGCAGTTGTCAAATTCCGGGTCGCGATCTTGCTGGCTTCGACATCGGGCTGGTTGAATGCATTGATGCCGATAATAGAGCCGGCAACCGCGGTCGCAATCTCCCAGCGGAAAAATTCCGCCCCCAAATCGTAGATGTCACCCATCGAGATTCGCAGCACCGCATGCCCCGCTTGTTCAAGCGCCGTAAGCTTCGCGTCCTGCTTCACGTCGATTCCGTGCGCCGTGTGGACGTAGGCAAACACGCGATCATCGCCGTAGACCTCCGGCGCCCCCACTTCTTCACGATCTACCGGGATAATGCCTTTGCCGACTTTTCCCGTAGACTCCGCCAGCAATTGCTCGAGCCAGGCACCGAGATCGGAAATGTCCGGAGAAGTGATGATCGTAACCTTATCGCGGCCGCTTCGCGCCGCCGTGCCCAGAATAATTCCGAGCATCGCGCCGGGATTCTCCTCAACGGCCACGGCGGGTCCGCAAGCGCGCGCCATTTCCTGCGAGCGGTCGAGGAATTTCTTTGTGTCCAACCCCATGGCCGCTGCGGGGACCATGCCAAAGTTCGAAAGCGCGGAATAGCGCCCGCCGATCGATGGCCGGCCAAAGAAAACCAGCCGGAAATGATCCGCTTCCGCCACCTGCTGCATTTTCGACCCCGGATCGGTGACCGCAATAAAGTGGCTCCCAGCCTTATCCGCGCCCACCGCCCGCTTGGTAAGGTCAAAAAAATATTGTTTGAAGATGTTGGGTTCGAGCGTAGTCCCCGACTTGCTCGAAACAATAAAAAGCGTCCGCGCAATATCGATCTTGTTTTCAAACGCCTTCACTTGCGCCGGGTCCGTAGAATCAAGCACGTGCAAATCAGGGTAGCCTGCAATCTTGCCAAACGTCAGGCGCAAAACTTCCGGACACAAACTCGACCCTCCCATGCCCAGCAGAAGAATATCTTTGTACCCCGCGCTCCAGACTTCTTTCGCCAGACCCCGCAGCTGGATGGGATGCGCAATCTGATCTTCGATAATGTCGAGCCACCCGAGCCATTGGGCCTCGTCTTCGCCGGTCCACAGCGTGGCATCGCGCTTCCACAGGCGCTGCATCTTCCCGCCCGCCTTCCAGTCGGCGATGTTAGCCTTTACCGGAGCGGCCAGATTGTCTGGCAGCGAAGTCTTCATGCCGCTCACGCAGTTTTTCCTTTGAGCTGAGTGCTCTTCTCCACCGCAGCCAGCAGTTTGTGGAACGCATCGGCAAACAGCTTCACTCCGTCATCGGTCAGCTTCGTTGTGACTTCCTTGATCGAGATCCCAGCCTTCGCCAGATTGTCCATCACGGTCTGAGCGCCGGGCACGTCTTCGGTAAGGCTGTTGCGCAGCTTTCCATGATCGCGAAATGCATCGATCGTGGCCGGAGGCATCGTGTTCACCGTGTCCGGCCCAATCAATTCTTCGACGTACATCACATCGCGATACGCAGGATTCTTCGTGCTGGTGCTCGCCCACAGAACCCGCTGCGTCTGCGCTCCCTGCGCCGCCAGAGCCTGCCATCGCGGCCCACTGAAGATCCGCTGATAGCGTTGGTAAGTCAGCTTTCCATTCGCAATCGCAACTTTCCCCAGCAAGCTCTTCAGCAGCGCCTGCTGTTGCGGGTCCTTAGTAGTTTTCAGTTTGTCATCGATGATCGAATCCACCAGCGTGTCAATGCGGCTGATGAAAAAACTGGCCACGCCCCCGATCTTCTTCAAATTGCCGCCACGCTTCGCCAGATCCTCAAGTCCGGCAATATGAGCTTCCGCAACCTGCTCGTACACTTCCTGCGAGAACAGCAAAGTCACGTTGACGTTGATGCCTTCGCCAATCGCCTGGCGAATTGCCGGAAGTCCCTCCGCGGTCCCCGGAATCTTGATCATCACGTTCTCGCGATTCACCGCCTTCCACAAACGGCGAGCTTCGTCGATCGTCTCCTGCGTTTTCAGCGCCAGCAGCGGAGAAACCTCCAGGCTCACGTATCCATCGCGAAACTTCGAACTGTCGTACACCCCACGCAGCACATCGGCAGCGCCCTGAATGTCGCGGATCGCAATCTGTTCGTAGCGCGCCTTCGTGTCGAGATCACTGCGCGCTGCCAGCGACTTCAAAATATCGTCGTACAGCGAGCTTTCTGCGATAGCTTTCTCAAAGATCGCCGGATTCGAAGTCATCCCCCGGAGCCCGTCGTCCGCAATCATGGCTTTCAGCGTGCCGCTCGTGATCAGGTCGCGCCGAATGTAGTCGAGCCACATCGACTGCCCATAGCCAAGCAACGCCTGCAAAGGATTAGCTTTTGAGGTTTCCAGAACTCCCGTAGGTGGCATAATGATTCCTCCTTAAGATTATGTAGGGACAGAATCTTGTGGGGACAGCCGCCCTCGGCTGTCCGTCAAGCGTAGCTCGACGATTTTCCATCCCGCACGGCAAACTGAGCCGCTACTCAAAACTGCCGCTACTTCTCCGTCATCGCCTTGCGCGCTTCCGCCACCACTGCATCCGCAGTGAAGCCGAAAAACTTCAACAAGTCTTTCAACGGCGCCGAAGCGCCGAAACGATGCATGCCGATCATTCGTCCCTTCATTCCGACATAGCGCTCCCAGCCGAACGTCGCCGCCATCTCCACCGAAACCCGCGCTGTCACCGAAGAAGGCAGCACGCTTTCTTTGTAAGCCGCATCCTGTTGCTCAAAAATTCCCCAGGAAGGCATGCTGACCACGCGCGCCGCAACGCCTTCCTCCTTGAGCCTTTCGTAGGCATCGACGCACAACGAGACTTCGCTGCCCGTGGCCATCAGAATCACATCCGGCCTGCCGCCAGCCGCATCGGCCAGCACGTACGCACCTCTCGCCGTGCCCGACGCCGCGGCATACTTCGTGCGATCAAAAGTCGGAACCGCCTGCCGCGTCAGCACCAGCGCCACCGGTTCGTGCTGCAGCTTCGCAATGATCTTCCACGCTTCAGTCACTTCATTCGCGTCGGCCGGACGCAGCACAATCAGATTTGGCATCGCACGCAAACCTGCCAGCTGCTCAATCGGTTGATGCGTCGGTCCGTCTTCCCCCAGGCCAATCGAATCGTGAGTAAAAATGAAAATGGAAGGAATTTCCATCAACGCAGAGAGCCGGATGCTGGCCCGCATGTAGTCGCTGAAGTTAAAGAAAGTCGCGCCGAACGCTCGAATACCGGATACCACAAGCCCGTTCACGCTCGCGCCCATCTCATGCTCGCGCACGCCAAAATGCAGATTGCGTCCGGCGTACTCCCCCGGTTGAAAATCGCCGGCCCCGTCGAACTTCAGCGTAGTCTTGTTCGAAGTCGCCAGGTCAGCCGAGCCGCCGATCAGCCACGGAATGTTCTGCGCCAGCACATTCAGCACCTTCCCTGAACTGTCGCGCGTAGCCATCCCCTTCGCGTCCGCGGGAAACGTAGGCAGGTTCTTATCCCACTCGGCAGGAAGCTCGCGGCGTTGCATGCGATGCAACCGGTCCGCCAGTTCCGGATACTTTTGCGAGTAGCCGGCAAACATCTGCGCCCAGCGTTCCCGCGCATCCCGTCCGCGCTTTCCAACTCCATCCCGAAAATGCTCGCGCACCCCCTCCGGCACCAGAAACTTAGCGTCTTCGGGCCAGCCATAAAACTTTTTCGTCAGCCGCACTTCCTCTTCGCCCAGCGGCTCTCCATGCGCCGCATTGCTGTCCTGCTTGTGCGGCGACCCATATCCGATATGGCTGTCAATAATGATCAGCGTGGGACGATCCGTGGTTTTCTTGAAGGTTTCAAAAGCCCGCGCCAGCATCTCCAGATCGTTGGCATCGGCGACGCGCGTCACATTCCATCCGTAGCCCAAAAATCGCGTGGCTACGTCTTCGCTGAACGACCAATCGGCGGGCCCATCCAGCGTAATGCCGTTGTGGTCATACATCCAGCACAGATTTGAAAGCTTCAAATGCCCTGCCAGCGAAGCGGCTTCCCCTCCAATGCCTTCCATCAAATCGCCGTCCGAACACATGGCATAGACGTTGAAATCAAAAACCTCAAAGCCCGGACGGTTGAAATTTGCCGCCAGCCACCGGCTCGCAATCGCCATCCCCACGCTGTTTCCCACGCCCTGCCCAAGCGGTCCCGTAGTCACCTCAACTCCAGTGGTGAGGTGCGATTCAGGGTGTCCCGGAGTCCGGCTCCCCAACTGTCGGAAGCGCTTGATCTGCTCCAAGGGAACCGCCAGTTCCTTCAAAACCTCCCCATCCTTGTTCACTTCGTGAACCCCCGCGAGATAAAGCATGGCGTAGAGCAACATGGAAGCGTGGCCGTTCGACAGCACGAATCGATCGCGGTTCAGCCACTTCGGATCCTCGGGGTCGTAACGCAGAAATTCCTGCCACAGGCAGTAAGCCACTGGAGCCAGCCCCATCGGCGCTCCCGGGTGTCCGCTGTTAGCCTGCTGCACCGCGTCAATCGCCAGGGTGCGGATCGTGTTGATGCAAAGCGTGTCCAGTTGCTTGCCGGTCACCACCGCTTGTTCGCTGACTGCCATGGCGATGTGCGCTCCTTCCAGGGGGCAGCTCTGTTTCTGCTAGGCTCACCCACTGGCTGATTAATTAGAGTTCCCAGGACGGAAAGGGTTTCATCTACCCAAGAAGTGTATCAATTTCCTACCAACCAATGGCGCGGGATTTGTGAAAATTCAGAGAGGGTTTGCTGAAGGGTTCGCTGAAATAAAGTCGGTTTGCTGAAATTGAACGAGCCGCAGAAAGTATCCCAGCTTATTTCAGCAGTTGCAGGTAGCTGCTTTCGCTATTCGACGCTCGAGTGGTTTCCTGCACATACTTGAGGAACTGCCGGAGATTTTCTTTTTCCGCGAGATCCAATCCCGCGAAACGAATGCGCACTCCGCCCGCCGGGGCGCTGCGAGTGACTATTCCATTCAGCGCCAGACCTTTCACCCAAATCTTGCCGCTCGCGACCCAAAGCCCGATTTCCACTTTAGCGCCGCCGCTGACATGGGCTACGGTCTCGACCTGGCATCCGCCCAAGCTTGTGTTTGAAAGATTTCCCCAGATGGGAGCTTCGGAATCATCGACCCGCAGCTCCACTGCCACAAAGCACTTAATCCTGGGATGCCGCCGCCGGTCCTGTCCCCAATTGGAGCTGAAAATATCCGGCTCAAAAGGAGGAGTATCGGAGGCCGGAGTAGGCAACGGCTGGGGTGCAGGCGTCGCCTTTGTCGAAGTTGCCGCCCCGCTGCCGCTGGAACTTGCCTGTTTGATCTCGCGCATGGCCGCTAGCAGCGCTTCTTCTCTGCGTTCCGGCGCGGCCTCCCGGTAGGTCTGCAGCAGTTTCCCCATGTTTCGAGACAAGTCCGGATCGGCCAGCAGCTCCGTCCAGTCTGTTCCCGCCGCGGCGTTAGGCTTGGAGTTACTCATAGAAATCGCACTTCCGCTCGTTCGCGCGAACGAGTCCCGGGTATCAGCTTCTACCACAGGTCACCACTCTACAAGATGACGGAAGTCATCCCCCAAACGCGACTCAGCCGCGGCTCCCGCGGCGGGCGGGTTTATCCCGAAGCTCATCAGTCGATTTGTTCCCGGCCTTTGAGGTAGTTCTTCAACGTTTCGCGCTGCGCGCCGGTGAGCGACAGGAATTCAAACCCGTACTGGTATCCCCGCCTATAGCGGACCACCGCTCGCACTTCCCACGAAAGCTCTAACCCCGGCAGCAGGAAGCTCAGGCCGGTTACCTCACCGCCATCCAGCTCTGCCGCCAGCAGTATGCCAATTCCAGCTTCAGAAAGATCCCGGCAGTGCCCCTCCAGCTTCTGGTACTTATCTCCCAGAAGATGGCTGACGCTCACTAGAAAATCAGCCCCGAATCTCGGATGCCGTCTCCGGCGCCGGTCGGCCTGGCTGGTCGCGGGTTTTGGAGTTGAGGCAGACATGATGCGAAGAGGATATTCCCTGGCGCTTGCCCTTGCAGTTATTGCGGCTCGAACATGACTTGAACAATCTCCGTAGTTTCGTCGTGCGCGGCTTCAAACTTCCACTTCCGAACCGCGTCGCTGGCCGCATCAATCAGCGTCGGGCTTCCCCCCAACGCCTTTGTCGACTTAACGCTCCCATTGGGCCGGATCACAACTTCCAGCTTGACCGAACCTCGAATGTGGGCGCGCTTCGCAAGTTCCGGATAAACCGGAACCACTTTTTCGATCGCTCGTCGTCCCCCGTTGCCTTCTGTCTGCGCAGTGCCCGCCTGCACGAATGCAACCCCGCACAGTGCCAGCGCAACCAACAAACTCCCGCCTCGGCGCATAGGGAAAGACCTCGACCTTCCTGTACTCTATCGGCAGGCAGCACCCGGTGGAAGTGTCGAAAGTGGAAGTGTCGAAAGTAATGAGTTCCAATCCGTTCTCACTGTTTTCCTTGAAAACCCTTAACGCGCTCTCTCGCCAACTCCATCTTCAAATGAGCCGCCAGATGGGGTTTTTGCATCGGGAGCCCGCTCAAGCGAATCAATAGTGAGACGATATGCTATGACCGAGAAAGCTCGTCTCAAGGACTTTCTTTATAATGGGACTTTTTCAGAACTGAAAATGTCCCGCTGCTTGCTTCATACAAACAAATTTGTTGCTTTCGTGGTCGTCCTGCTCTCAGGCGTCGTCGGCCTCTGGGCTCAGAATTCCGCGCCTGTGCCTTCCATCTCTCTTCCCGGATCCCAGAGTCCGTTCACCGGCAGCGAGCCCGAGGGCAAGGCTTCCCCGGATGTCTTGCAGCTAAGCTTCCAGGAGGCCATCGACCGCGGGCTCCGCAACAACCTCGGCCTCCTGCTCTCCGGCGATCAGACCATCACAGCCCGCGGCGAGAGATGGAAAGAACTCAGCAATCTGCTGCCCGACCTCTCGGCCCGAATCCAGGAAGACGCGCAAACCTTGAGCCTCACTGCGCTCGGCCTCAAGAGTAACGTCTTTCCATTCCCAGTTCCTCGCGTGATCGGGCCCTTCAACTACTTCGATGCGCGCGCTTCAGTCACCCAGTCGCTGTTCAGCTTTCACGACATCGAAAAGGAACGCGCGGCCTCACAAAGTTTGAAAGCGGCGCAATACAGCTTCAAAGACGCGCGTGAACTGGTGGTGCTCGCCGTGGGCAACGCCTATCTAATGGCCATTGCCACCGCCGCTCGCATCGAAACCACCGATGCCCAGCTTAAAAACGCTCAGGCCCTCTACAACAAAGCCGTCGATCAGCAAAGAGCCGGCCTGAATCCTGCCATCGACACTCTGCGTTCTCAAGTTGAGTTGCAAACCCGCCAGCAGCAGCTCATCGCCGCGCGTAACGATTTCGACAAGCAAAAACTCTCTTTAGCTCGAGTGATCGGCTTGCCCCTCGGTCAGCAATTTATTCTCACTGAGAAAGCCCCCTATCAGGAGCTGACCCCCTTGCCTCTCGATGTGTACTTGCAGCGCGCCTATACCTCGCGTTCCGACTATCAGGCCGCCCAGGCGCAGGTGCGAGCCGCAGAGTTTTCCCGGCGCGCCGCCACCGCCGGACATTATCCCACCCTCGACTTCAACGCCAACTACGGCGACATCGGCGTGAATCCAGCCCAATCGAATGGAACCTGGCAGGTCGACGGAGGCCTGAACATTCCAATTTTCGCCGGAGGAAAAACCCACAGTGACGTTCTCGAAGCTGATGCCCAGTTGAAGCAGGCGCGCTCTCAATTGAACGACCTCCGCGGACGCATCGACTACGAAGTCCGCGCCTCGTTGCTCGACTTGACCTCCGCCGCCGAGCAAGTCGAAGTTGCCCGCACCTCGGTCGAGTTGGCGGAGCAAACCCTCGCCCAATCCGAAGACCGATTTACCGCCGGCGTAGCCGACAACCTCGAAGTTGTTCAGGCGCAAGAATCCCTCGCCAGCGCGCATGAAAATTACATCGAGAGTCTCTACGCGCATAACCTGGCCAAGATCGAACTAGCCCGCGCCATCGGAGATGCTGAACAGGGAGTGGAACGCTATTTGAAAGGCCAACACTAACTCAAACTTATGGACCAGACGAGGCAAAGTCCGCCCGCCGCTCCCCCGTATCGCCGCGAAGACGATCGCCGCGAAAACGCTCCGCCCGAAAGCCGCACCCAGCCCTTGCCCTCCTCCGAGCGCGATTTCCATTCCGTCCCTTCGCGCACCGCCAGTCCCGCCTTTCGCATCGCCATTGTCATTGCCGTGGTGGTGCTGCTCGTAGCAGGATTTTTCGTCCTCCGCTACGTCACCAGTTATGAATCCACCGATGACGCCGAAGTCGACGGCCACATCAATTCCATCAGCACCCGCATCTCCGGCCACGTCGTCAAGCTCAACGTCCAGGACAATCAATACGTGCAGGCAGGCGCCGTGCTGGTGGAAATCGATCCCGCCGATTACCAGGTCGCCTACGACCGCGCCAAAGCCGATTTCGATAGCGCCCGCGCCGCGGCCGCCGCCGCCGGCGTCGATGTCCCCATCACTTCCGTCAACACCAGCAGTCAGGTTTCAACCGCAGATGCCGACGTAGCCAGCGCCCAGGCGGGAATCGCTGCCGCCAAACAACAGTTTGCCGCAGCCAAAGCCCAACGCGACCAGGCCGAAGCCAACAACGTCAAAGCGCAGGACGACCTCGCCCGCTACAAGCAGCTCGTAGACAAGCAGGAAATTTCGGAGCAGCAATACGATCAGGCCGTGGCCTCCGCCAAAGCCGATGCTGCCGCCGTCGAGGCTGCCCGCGCCATGGCCGATGCCGCGCAGTCCCAGGTAACCCAGGCCCAGCAAAGGCTGGCCCAGGCCCAAGCCAGCTGGCGCAATGCCCAGACCGCTCCCAAGCAAATGCAGGTCATGCGCTCCCGCGCCGAATCAGCCGTTGCCGAAGCCGAACTCAAAAAAGCCGACCTCGATCAAGCGGCATTGAATCTGCAGTACACCAAAGTGGTTGCTCCGGTCGCTGGCGTAGTCAGCGATCGCACCGTCGAAGTCGGACAGAACGTTGCGCCCGGCCAGGAACTCATGAAAATCATTCCTCTCAACGATGTCTGGATCACCGCTAACTTCAAAGAGACCCAGCTTCGCGAAATGAAGGTCGGCCAGTCAGTCACCGTGGAAGTCGATGCCAACGGCAGAAGCTACCAAGGCAAAGTGGACAGCATCTCCGGAGGAACCGGCGCCCGTTTCAGTCTGCTGCCTCCGGAAAACGCCACGGGCAACTATGTAAAGGTCGTGCAACGCATTCCGGTCAAGATCGTACTTAATCCCGAAGAGAACAAAGATCAATCGCTGCGGCCCGGCATGTCCGTCGTTCCCAAGGTGTGGATTCGGTAATGA
The DNA here is from genome assembly GCA_049280095.1 of Candidatus Sulfotelmatobacter sp. GTDB lineage: Bacteria > Acidobacteriota > Terriglobia > Terriglobales > Acidobacteriaceae > Sulfotelmatobacter. The sequence goes on from JBAPPL010000026.1 coordinate 142,164, forward strand.
GCACCGCCGCACCCCCACTCGAGAACGCTGACGTCTGGCGTCCCGCCATCAATCCCTGGGTCATCGCCATCACGGTGACGCTGGCGACTTTCATGGAGGTGCTCGACACTTCCATCGCCAACGTCTCCCTGCCTCACATCGCCGGCAGCTTATCCGCTGGCCAGGACGAGAGCACCTGGATTCTCACTTCCTATCTCGTTTCGAACGCGATCATTCTCCCGCTGAGCGGCTGGCTATCTTCCATCATGGGCCGCAAAAATTTCTACATGAGTTGCGTGGCCCTGTTCACCATCAGTTCTTTCTTGTGCGGACTCGCCCCGAATCTAGCGACGCTCATCGTTTGCCGCGTGCTGCAAGGCGTCGGTGGCGGCGGACTGCAACCCAGCGAGCAGGCCATTCTTGCCGACACTTTCCCTCCCGCCAAGCGCGGCATGGCATTTGCCGTCTATGGCATTGCCGTAGTCACCGCCCCTGCCATCGGTCCTACTCTCGGCGGCTGGATCACCGACAACTTCACCTGGCGCTGGATTTTTTTCATCAACATCCCGGTCGGCATTCTTTCAATCCTGCTCACCTCGCGGCTCATTCAAGACCCGCCTTTTCTCAAACGTCGCAAGCTGCGCGAAACCACTATCGACTACGTCGGCCTCGGCTTTGTAGCTCTCGGCCTGGGAGCGTTGCAGATCGTCCTCGACAAAGGCCAGCGCGACGATTGGTTCGGATCCCATTTCATCGTCACCCTCTCCTTGATCGCCGCAGTCTCCCTGATCTTTGTCATTTTCTGGGAGTGGCACCACAAGGATCCCATCATCGATCTCCACCTGTTCCGCGATCGCACCTTCGGCATCTCCAACCTGCTGATGTTCATGTTAGGTTTTGCCCTGCTCGGCAGCACGCTCTTGCTGCCCTTGTTCTCGCAGACCCTGCTCGGCTATACCGCGGAGCGAGCCGGCCTGGCGCTCATGCCCGGCGGATTCACCATCATTCTTCTGCTGCCCCTGGTTGGATTCTTGCTCTCGCGCTACAGTCCCCGCTGGCTTCTCTTCTTCGGCTTGGTCATGCTTTCCTGTTCGCTGTTCTACATGACGGGCTTTGATCTCGACATGGATTTCCGGATGGTTGCCGGCGCCCGCGTCTTCCAGGCAGCCGGAATGGCTTTTCTTTTCGTTCCCATCAACACCGCCGCTTACGCATTTCTCCCCCGCGAAAAGAACAACGCCGCCTCCGGCTTAATGAATCTTGGCCGCAATATCGGAGGCAGTTTCGGCATCTCCCTGGTCACCACCTTGCTCGATCGCCGCACCCAGGTTCACTTGAACGATTTGTCCCGCCATCTCAGCGCCTCCAATCCCGCATTCCAGGCGATGATGAAGGGCGCAACCCAGGCCATGCGCGCACACGGTTCAAGCCCGGCATTTGCCACCCAACAGGCCTACGCCTTAATCGAAGCCACCGTGCAGCGCCAAGCCACTATGCTCGCCTACCTCGACGACTTCCGCCTGCTCGCCATCTGTATCCTGGCCATGGTCCCGCTAGTCTTCCTGATGAAAAAAGGCAAACCCGGCGGCGGATTAGCAGTACACTGATCCGCGGTAAACCACAGAGATCGGGAAGGGCATGACTTTAGTCGTGCCGTAAAGTCCTTGAAAATGACTTTGCGCTTCAGCGCCTGAGGTTATCTTTGGCCGTGGCTACTCCGCAACGGCGAGAGAACTATAATTTGGGAGGCGAATGTTTCGCCTGATCACCATCGAGCGCGAATACGGCTGCGGCGCCGCCGCCATCGCCGAAAGCTTGGCCCACCGTCTGCGCTGGAAACTCTGGGATCGCCTCCTCACCGAAGAAATCGCCCGCCTCGCTAACGTCGATATTTCCTCAGTCTCGCGCTGCGACGAACGCATGGATAGCGGCCTTCATCGCCTCGCCAAAGCTTTCTGGCGCGGCAGCTACGAGCGCGGCTCTGCCCTGGGCGATCAGGTCTTCGACGCCGACCGCATGGTCAAGATGATGGAGCAGATCGCTCCTGGAATTGCTCAGGAAGGAAATGCCGTAGTAGTCGGCCGCGGTGCGCCCTATTTCCTGCGCGAGCAGCCCGACGCTTTCCACGTCTTTCTCTACGCCCCGCGCGCCGAAAAAGTCCGCCGCATCCTGCAGGAAGGATGCTCGGCATCGTCAGCCGAGGAACTCGTCGACACCGTCGATCGCGAGCGCATCGCTTTCGTCAAGCACTACTTCGACGCCGACTGGCCCACCCGCTCCCTCTACCACGTAATGATCAACACGGCAGTAGGAAACGAATCCGTAGTCGAGACCATCCTCAACACCATGCGCCTGGTCGAAGGCCGCCCCAAAGCCACCGACTACGAACGCCCCAGGATCCCCAGTTCCGTATAGAAGTGCTGCTGCTCAGCCCCGGAGGGACGACCGAGTTCTCGCGCATGCTCTTTAGTCCAACGCACAGAATTCCAAGAGGAGATGCGCGGCCCCGCTTGGGTAGGTGAGCGGACATGCCGCACAAATCCCCTTGACTTCGACCCCCAAACCTGCGATTCTGAGTATTGCTATAGGCATTTGGTATTTGACAACTTAATAGCACCGAGATAACTCCTGCGAACTCAATATTTTGCGACCCGGACCCTCGATTTCACGGCACTTTTTTCATCGCGAGCCACCTAAGTCCTCTGCTTGTAATATTTTGCGGGTAAGTTTCCTGTTTTCAATATTTTAGCCAAACCTTGCCCCTACCGGAATCCCGTAACTAACTGATTCCAGATATTTTACGCGACTCGATCTGTACTTTTTTAGATCCAGATCTGGTCACCGATCACCGACCATCGACCACTGCCTTCCGCCCCGGACAGCAATCCTCAGCGCAAACATCCGCCCGAGGCCCAAGCAACCCCACTGCTCTTCGCTCGGAACCCGGATTCATCCGCTCGAGAATCAACTCGCGAATCATGCCGATGAATTTCGGATGCACGCCCACAGTTTTCGCCCGAGTCATCGGCAACCCCAGCGAATCGCAGAGCTGCCGTGCTTCAACATCCAGGTCATACAAAACTTCCATGTGGTCCGAGATAAAGCTGATCGGCGCCAGCACCACAGCCGACGCCAGCTTCTCCGCCTTCACCCGGCGCAGGTAATCCAGAATATCCGGCTCGAGCCAGAGCTGCCCCGGAGCGCCGCTGCGGCTCTGATACACGAGAACATCGTTCTGCCGACCCAGCGCCCCCGAAACCAACCGCCGCACTTCCTCCAACTGCTTCACATAATCGGAAGTGTTCGCCATCGAAACCGGAATGCTGTGCGCCAGGTAAACGATCTGCACATCTCCTCGCGCGTTCTCTGGAACGGCCCGCAGCGCATCACCCACGCGTTCGACCGTTGCCTCGATGAATGCCGGATGGTTAAAGAACGGGCGTATTTTCTCCACTTCGGGCGCGCCTGGTTCACACTGAGAAAGCCTGACTTCGCTTTGCGCCCGCGCAATGTCTTCGCGATACTGCCTGCATCCTGAGTAAGAACTGTAGGCCGAAGTAACAAACGCCAGCGCCCGCCGGATTCCATCCTGTTTCATCTGTTGCAGAGTTTCAGGCAGCAGCGGATGCCAGTTTCGGTTCCCCCAATAGATCGGAAGCTTCGGCCCGTTCTGCTGCAACTCCGCTTCCAGCGCGGCGATCAGCTCCCGCGTCTGCTGGTTGATCGGGCTCTTGCCCTCGAAATGGTAATAGTGCTCGGCGACCGTCAGCATCCGTTCGCGCGGAATGTTCCGTCCGCGCAACACATTTTCGAGGAAGGGAATCACATCTTCCTTCGACTCAGGCCCACCGAAAGAAACAACCAGAATGGCGTCGTAATTCATGTCGAGATTGATTTTGTTTGAGATGCGATCGCTGGAACAGCAAATCAGTCGCCGTGTACGATCCCCAGCGGCGCTGCCGATTCCGCGTTCTTGGTTAGCGATAGCGGCCGATCCAGTGCAATATTCATCTCCGTGAATCGCGGCAACACCACATCGCGGCCGTGACGCGACACCATAAACACGCTCGAGACAAAAGTCGCCGCGATTCGAGCCACCCCCGCAGTCGACGCATCCGTCGCGCTCGATACGATGGCTTCGATGATCAACTGCGTCGTATCGTCGGCCTCTTTGGCGAGTCCGGCGGTGACGCCGATGTTAATCGCCATCCACGCCTTGCCGGGACGTTCCCCGTGAAGCTGTCCTTCCGCGTCGATCTTCGTGTGCGACCTCCGGTCCAATTCCGCCCCGGTCAGGGACGCGGCAATCGGAATGAGATTTCCGCCGGGCAAAGTCAGCCCGGTGAATGTCAGGTACAGAGATCCGGCGCGGCTCCCCCAACGGGGCGGGGTCTTCTTAACCACCTTGCCTTCAAACAGTGTTCCTGCCGGCAGCACCACGCGCGAATTCACGAGAACCGGCTCGAGCAATCGCGCCTGCACCACGTCGCCCGGCTTGCTCTTCGACGCACTGACATTCCCCAGAAGGAGAATCTTGCATCCGGTGCCCGCAGGAAGAGTCGCCAGGCCGGACAAATCCGAGAGTGAAGAAGATGTAGCTTCTGAATTCGTGGAAGTCGGTTTCTCGCCTTCTACGCCAGAAGCCTCCAGCACCATCATCGGCGCCACTAGCTTTGCAGGCGCGTAAAGACCGCCAGATCGGCTCACTTCGACGGAGCCCTTTTCTTTACCGGCTCGCTGTCCCGATCCCTTCTTCTTGGCCTCTGCATACACCTCGCGTTTTCGGCTGATGGAGATCAGCGAAACGTGCAGCGTGCTTTCACCGTTAGCGGCCGATACGGTGGCCGTCTTGAAGATTGGGTAGTTCTGATGGCGAGGTGTAAATAGCTTAACGACGCCGGGCCAGTGGTCGTCCAGTACTCTTCGTCTTTTTTCCATATGGTCCACCGCAAGGCTCACCTGACTCCCCGCGGGAAACAGCTCGCGGTCCGAAGAGTAAACATCGTGCGCCAGGCGGCCCTCAACAACGTCGCCCGGCTTCAACTTCGACAGTTTCAACGGATTGTCCAGTTGCACCTTAAGGTACAGGCTCGAATTCGCTGACGCCGTATCTTGCGGGCGGGCGGGTTCGTCCGCTGCGAAGCAAACCAAAGAGCCTGCAGCCGCGACGACAGCCAACAACATGCCGCGGTTAGCTTTCGACAACCCACTTCCCATTTCTGCTCCTATCCGCCCAAAGTCTGAGGTTCCGACGAATCGCGGTTTCTTGATCGAGGTTTCTTGATTTTACCCTTTACCTCGGGCGACATACCGCAAACCGCCATAACAACCGAGTCGCCCAATCGATAGTCACGCCCAGCGCGTGAAAGCCGCATGTTACGCTTCTCTAGCGACCATGAAGACAACGCTGCGCCGGGTCTTTAAAGCATTCCAATACCGCGATTTTCGCCTGATGTGGTTTGGCGCCTGCACCTCGAGCATCGGCACTTGGATGCAGATCGTGGCCCAGGGCTGGTTGATTTATCGGCTCAGCCACTCCGCGTTTCTGCTGGCGCTCGATCAATTTCTCGGCGGCATCCCCATCTTTTTATTCTCCTTGATCGGCGGCGTGGTGGCCGATCGCGTGGAGCGCCGAAAGATTCTTCTCGGCTCCCAGTATGTGCAAATGTTCTCCGCCGGAGTGCTCACCATTCTGGTGACCACCGGACTGGTACACGTTGGGCAGATTCTCTGTCTTTCTTTCGTTTCCGGATTTGCCCAGGCCTTCGGTGGACCAGCTTATCAGGCGCTGATTCCTATGCTGGTCGACCGCGAGGACATGCCAAATGCGATCGCGCTGAATTCGATTCAGTTCAATGTGGCGGTCATGGTAGGGCCGGCATTGGCCGGGCTGGTGTTGGCGAGGTTCGGAGAGAAGTGGTGCTTCGGCCTGAACGCGCTGTCGTTCCTCGCGCCTATCGTGTCGCTATCGATGATCACTGCGCGCTTCCTGCCGGTGAAAACCTCGGAGTCGATGTTCAACAGCCTGAAGCAGGGCATCCGGTTCACACGCAAGCAAGCCTCCATGGAAGCGCTGATTGTGCTGGCCTTCTGCATGACCGCCCTGGGCATGCCCATGCGCACCTACATTCCGGTATTCGTGAAAGACATCTTCCATCGCGGTCCGGAAACCTACGGCAACTTGCTGGCGCTCATGGGGCTAGGATCGATTCTGGGTTCGCTCAGTATCGCGAGCGCGGGCAATATGCAGAGAAAGGGACTCGTTGCCCTGGGAGCGCTTTTCTGTCTGGGCGCGGGCATTTCCGGGTTTGCTCTCTCGAAATCGGTTCGGGCCAGCGGGGCCATTCTGGTGCTGGTGGGCGCTTCGATGATGGCGGTCTTCGCTACCGTGAATTCGCTGGTGCAGTTGATTACTACCAACGAAATGCGCGGTCGCGTGATGAGTGTCTACAATTTCGCGTTCCGCGGTGGCATGCCACTGGGAAATCTATTGTCGGGATGGCTCGTCCCGCTGTTCACAGCACCCGTGGTATTAGGAGTGAACGGACTCCTGCTGGTTCTGCTCGCTCTCTATTTCCTGCTGGTACAGCGACGAGTGGCCGCGCTGTGAATTCTTCAAGCCGCAGTCTGATTCTGGCGAACATCAGCCTTCCACATCGGGCGCTCGATACGGTTCAAACGTACCGCGCGCCAAAGGAGCAGGACTCCGACCGCGAAGCACAAGGAGATGGACACTAGGGAAGCTTCGGGTCCGAAGGCTCCTCCGGTCAGGAGTGTGGGCCCATTTAGAGTTCCACCGCTAAGCGAGAGCGTTTGCGGACCGCCCGAGACAGACATTCCGAACAGCGTGCTCTCGGCAAAATTCCAGCCGAAGTGCAATGCAATCGGCATCCAGAGGCGCCCGGTTACAGCGTAAGCTGCCGCTAGAAGTACTCCGGCTTCGAGCGCGATTGCAATCGAGCTGAAGAGCGTAGCTCCATGGTTTGCAGCATGCGCAGCGCCGAACAGCGCAGAAGTCGCCAGCAGGGCAATCCATGTTCCCGTCGCCAGGGAGAGCAGGCGAAAGAGGTAAGCGCGAAAAATGATTTCTTCGAGAACGGCCGCACAAAGGGCGAACAGGAGTCCGCTCGGTAAGCCCGCGAATGTTCCCCAGTGCGTGGGATGGTAGATTCCCAAGGTCCAAAGCGTAGCCATCACGGTGGAAAATAATCCTACGCCGACCGCCAGGCCAACCGCGAATTCGGCAATTACGCCGCTAGCATTCAATTCTGGTGGACGCCAGTGCTCGATCCATCGCGAAAAAAGAAGGTAGGCGGCCGCAACGACAGTCGCGCCGATAATTTGCCGCGCGAGAATCGGAAAGCGCCCGTGCATCGCCTTCGCCAGCAACAGCACGATCGCCAGCGTGAGCAAGAAACTCAAGACTCCGCGACCCAGTTGCTTGCCCGACGGCCTGAGCCCGAGAGTCTTGTCTCCGATTTCCATTTTGTATTTCGAGTTTCAAGCCAGGCCTTGGGGACGAGGCAAGCGTCCAGTGATTCGTCTCAATAGGCCTCACTCACGAACCTAAGCAGAACATTATCTAGCTTCTGCGGGAGTGAGCTGCAGATCTTCTTCGAGCCGGTGCCTGGGTCTTATGCCGTGCTTCGCGAGTTCGCCGTGATAGTCTTTCACCGCTTCTTCCGGTTTTATTTCTCCGTCGGCGATCAAGCGTAGCATGCGGATGAATTCCAGGGGATGCTCGGAGTCCTTAATCCTCCGGCCAAACAGCGCGACTCTCGCCCCGTGCTTCCTGCCGTCGGCCAACAGTTTGAAAGCGTCATAAGTTGTTCCGCTGCTGCCCCCGAGAATGCCAACGACAACCGAGGGATCGTAAGCCACCAACTCTTCAAGAGCTGCGGGCCCGAAGTAGGGGATTTTCAGAAACAGTGGCCGTCCGCTCGAAGGCACGCCCGCCAATGCCCGCACAATCTGATCGTTCACAAAAGCCGGCACTTGTTCGGAAGTCAACCCCGTGTTCGGGGAATTCGGTGCAAACACTTCAAGAAAATAATGGAAGCCGCATTTCTCGGCCTCGGCCCGGAACTCGCGAAACGCCCGCAAGCTTCGCAGATCCGCTTCCAGATCATTGTTGAACGTCATCGAATAGAGACCGAGGTTCACGACCGGCGCGCCTTCGCGGGGTGCGGTGAGGCTGCCAAACTGGGCTTCCTGAATGTAAGCCGTGGCGAAGGGCGCCGAGGGCGATTCGCGATAGCGCGCCCCGCGCTGGCACCAGATGTCGGTGGCATCATTGATGCGCACTGCCGGAGTGACGTGCGTGCTTTCAAAAAGTCGCTCCTTATGCGCCAGCGTCTCCATGGTTGATGCGGACGCCAGCAATACGTCGACAAAACCCTGGCGCACCACCGCGCGTATCTCTTCGAGAAACGCGGGCGCCGAGCGAAAGCCGAGGCCCGAGCGAGCTTTGCCGAAGCTCGGAATGCCCCAGGACATGTCGGCGTCGCGGGCATCGGCAAGAATAAAAGTGCAACCGCCGGGATTGGCGCGAATTGCCGCGAGCTTCGCTAACAGCGAATCTACACTCATGCTTAATTAGTCCTCGACAACCGTAGCGCGGCGAATGTTGGGATCGGAGAAGACATCAAATTCATCACTGCTGGGGCTGGAGAATTCCGAGACCACGGCGCCATCGGGACCACCCTGGAACCAGTGCAGCGTATTAGGTGGAATGGTGTATTGTTCGCCGGGGCGCAACACGATCTCGTGAAATACGGTGTAGTAGTTTTTGCTCGCGTCGGGCACGTCGGCTTGAATCGGCGAAGCAGGCGGTCCTTCCACATAAAGCCAGACCAGGCCCTCGCGACAGCGAAAAGTTTCCTGCTTGCCCGCGCGTCCATCGACCGGCGGATGCCGGTGCTCCGGACAGGTCTGGCCGGGGAAGAGAACCAATTCCTTGGCGCAGTAGCGATCAGTATTCACATAGGTGACCAACTCGAGGCCTTCCGAGGCCAGTCGATTCAGTCCGAGATCGGCCACTTCGATGTTGGCCGCCTCTTCATCGGTCAACGCAATGCCCACGTCGGACAGCTTCTGCCGCGCTTGCTCTTGTGCTGCGAGAACTTCACTGCGTTTCATTCCAACTCCCGGGGAAACAAAGGGTTCATGCACCAAGTCGCTTTTCGCGCCGCAACTATCTTACACACGAAGGAGTCGAGCGCAAACGGCAGTTCATTTCATCGAGGGGCACAATGCAGAGGCAATTGAATGAACCGAAGAAGTCTGGTGCGCCCGGAGAGATTCGAACTTGAGGCGCTTTGCGGGCGTGAGCGAAGCGAGAGTCCGCAGCCGAAATCCTGAGCCGCACTTCAGGCGAAGGATCGGGAGAATCTGGTGCGCCCGGAGAGATTCGAACTCCCGACCTATTGCTCCGGAGGCAATCGCTCTATCCATCTGAGCTACGGGCGCCCACGGGTAATCTCAGTTTACATGGGAGGGTTGAGAAGCTTCAATGCGGGCTCTGGCGGCGGGCAAGACCGGAGCCGGCAGGCTTTAGGCGTGAACCAGCCAGGCCCGTCCCACAGTTGCGAAGACTGTGACTGCGTGCTCGTGCGAACTCTTATTCTGAACGTCTCTTCCGAGCTTTTATTTCGGACTCGGAATGGTCAGTAGCGGCCTCGTCCACCGCCGCGGCCGCCACGGTCTCCGCCGCGATCGCCGCCTCGGCCTCCGCGGTCGCGTCCGCCGCCTCCGGCGTGCTCGGTTTTAGGTCGCGCCTCGTTCACGTTGAGCGTGCGTCCAGCGACCTGCGAGCCATTCAACGCCGTGATGGCCTTTTCGCCATCCTCGTTGCTGGCCATTTCCACAAAGCCGAATCCGCGCGAGCGTCCTGTATCGCGGTCAGTCATGATGCTGACCCGATCCACTTGACCGTGAGGCTCAAACATCTGCCGCAGTTCTTCTTCCGAAGTGTTAAAGCTCAGGTTGCCTACAAAAATATTCTTCACGCATCTGCCTCTGCATTGAGCTGTCAAAAGTGCAAGCTCGATGCGGCAGACTGGCAGGTCGGGGACACCTTCCTGAAAATCGGGACCGGAGCTGGCGAACAGTCAAATGCGGCACGAAGTATAGCAGGTTTGTCAAACTGGCTGGTTAAATCGGTATGTCGACCGCTGGATCTCACCCTTCCTCTACGGTAGCCATCGCGCTCTTCTTGCGCTTGTTTGCTTGCAGGACTTTCTTGCGCAGCCGCAAAGACTTTGGAGTGATCTCGACAAATTCATCGTCGGCGATGAACTCGATGGCCTGCTCCAGATTTAATTGCCTGAAGGGCACCAGGCGGATGGCTTCGTCAGCGGTGGAAGCGCGCATGTTGGTGAGTTTCTTTTCGCGAACCGCGTTGACGTCGAGATCATCGTCTTTCGCATTCTCGCCGATGATCATTCCTTCATAGAGTTCAACGCCTGGACTGACAAACAGTTCGCCGCGTTCCTGCAGGCCCCATAAAGCATAGGCCGTCGAAGTGCCGGAACGATCTGCGATCAACGCTCCCGTGAGCCGGTGCGGGATTTCCCCTTGCCACTCGGTGTATCCATCGAACAGGGAATTCATCACGATGGTGCCGCGCGTGTCGGTGAGCAACTGGCTGCGCAGGCCGATCAATCCGCGGCTGGGCACGCGGAACTCAATCCGCACCCGGCCGTAGCCGTGGTTGTGCATATTGGTGACTTCGCCTTTGCGCGATCCCAACTGCTCCATCACCACGCCGACGAATCCTTCGGGCACGTCGATCGTGAGATGCTCCACCGGTTCCATCAGCTTTCCGTCAATGCGCTTGGTGACGATCTCGGGCTTACCGACCATCAGCTCATAACCCTCGCGCCGCATCATCTCGATGGTGATCGAAAGCTGCAGTTCACCGCGCCCGAGCACTTTGAACGAGTCGGTGGTGCCCATCTCCTCCACGCGCAGAGAAACGTTGGTGAGCAGCTCCTTTGCCAGACGCTCGCGGAGATTTCTTGAAGTGACGTAGGTGCCTTCACGCCCGGCGAATGGAGAATTGTTTACCGTGAACATCATCGCGATCGTGGGCTCGTCGATCACGATGGGCGGCAGCGGCGCGGGATTCTCGGCGTCGGTAATGGTTTCACCGATGGTGATTCCTTCCACGCCAGCCACGGCAACAATGTCGCCCAACACGGTTTCGGTGATATCGGTACGTTTCAAGCCGGAGAACGAGAACAGCTTCGTGATCTTGGTTTTGTGTATTGAACCGTCGAGCTTGGCGATGGCCACGTCTTCGCCGGTGAACATGGTTCCGTTGAAGACGCGCGCGATGGCCAGCCGCCCGAGATAGTCGCTGTAGTCGAGGTTCGCGACGAGGATCTGCAGCGGCCCCTTGGGGTCTCCTTGCGGCAGCGGGATGGTTTTCAGGATCGCATCGAACAACGGCCGCAGATCCTCTCCGCCTCCCTTGATGTCCGTCGATGCCGTTCCCTCCTTCGCATTCGTGTAGAGAACGGGAAAGTCGAGCTGATCTTCCTTGGCGTCGAGATCGATAAACAGGTCGTAGATTTCGTTGAGCACTTCCTGCGGCCGCGCGTCGGGACGGTCGATCTTATTAATCACCACGATGGGCGGCAACTTGGCTTCTAGAGCTTTGCTCAATACGTAGCGCGTCTGCGGCAGCGGACCTTCGCTCGCATCCACCAGCAACATCACTCCGTCCACCATCTTCAGCGCGCGTTCCACTTCGCCGCCGAAGTCGCTGTGGCCGGGCGTATCCACAATGTTGATCTTGACGTCGTGATAGAAGATGGCTGTGTTCTTGGCCAGGATGGTGATGCCGCGCTCGCGCTCCAGTTCGTTCGAATCCATCACGCGTTCGACGTGATGCTCGTTGGAACGGAAGGTGCCGCTCTGTTGCAGCATGGCGTCAACCAGCGTGGTCTTGCCGTGGTCGACGTGCGCGATGATGGCGATATTGCGAATGCTCAAACTCAAAGTATGGGTTGTCCTTTATTAACGGATCGGATTGACAGGCGCACCCAGCCGGATCCCCGGCTGCAAAGCCCCATCTATAACTTTACTATGTGCGAGGGGTTCTCAGGAGATTACATCGCACTTACCTGCTGAATCGCCGGCAGGCTAGACTTCGGCGCGCTTTGATTTTGAAGCTGATAGAAGAATAAACAGCGTCAACCCGCCAGAGCTTTCTCTTTCGGCGCGGGCTTTCCTGCCAGCCGCGCCTCCACTTCCTTCGCGGCGCGCTGTGCCGCGAGGATGCCCCCGTTGGTGGTCGATTCCGGGCCCTCGGAGTCTGTATTCGCGAAGAAGACGCGATCCATGGGTTGACGCACGAGCGGCTGCACCTGCGTGTAAAGTCCGGGCGTCGACATATACAAAGGATGTCCCCGGCGGTAGATGTGCACCTCGATGGGATCAACATCGAACCCCGGCATCAGCTTCTGAAAATCGCTCAGCACGTTGGCGGCGATGCGGCGCGCGCCGGTCTCGCTTAAGAGGCGGCTGCGCTCTTCCTCTTTCATCGGGGTGTAGCAAGTGATGATGTTGAGCTTTTGCCGGTAGCCGGCTTGCTTTTGAATGACCCAGTCGGCAACGATGAAATCGGTAAAAGAATTGCCCGGGCACCAGGTATCGTAGCCGTGATTGAACACCGGCTTGTCGAAAATAAGATTCACCACGGGGTAAGGAATGTAGCGAATCTGCTGCATGGCGTCGCTCTGCTTGTCGGGCAGCCCGTCGACGATGCGGCGCGTGATGAATTTCGGCGAGGCCATGATCACAGCCTTGGCCGCAACCGTTTTCAATTCGCCGCCCAGCATGTAAGTTACCTGGACTTCTTCTTTTTCCGGGACCACGGCCACGATTGTCGCGCCCGCAAGCATGCGGTCCTTGTATTTTGGCTGGAGAATCTCCGCCAGTTTTTTCGTGATCGCGCCCAAACCTCCGGGCCAGGTATAGCGATCGTCGGTGCGGCTCTCTGCGCCCATTTCCTGTAACGCTCCAATGGCCACGGCTGCGGCCGTGTCTTCGCTGGCTGCACCCCAGTTGGAAGGCCCGAAGTTGTCCCACCACTGTTTGAGCTCGTCCGGATAGTTCTTCAGGAAATCAACGAAAGGTTTGTCGAAGAGTTCCTTACTGCGCTTCTCAACGTCAATCGCGAGCATTTCTTTCTTGAATTTCTTAAAGGCATCGCGCACTGCCGGAGGATAAGGCAGCTTGTCGAGACCATCGCCCCAGGTGTCGAGGATCAATTCGCCCTTAATGATGCTGGCATCGGGGCTGTTCACCGGCAATGGATCCAGACCAATCTCTTTGGCGAAGTGGTAAGTGAATTCTTCCTTTGCCAGGAACGCCGATCCAGTGGCGTAAGTGCTGCCTTGGTACTCCATCTCATACGCATTTCCTCCCCAGTGCGGCTCTTTTTCGAGCAGCAGAAAATCAAGGTGCTGCAAACGATAGGCCGCCGCGAGTCCGCTCACACCGCCGCCCACGATCACCACGTCATGCCGGGCCGAGGTCGGAGGCCGCGTGAAGAAGCTGCTGCCTTTGTCGCGAACCTGGTGGCAGATGCGGTTGTCTTCCCCGTCCACATCGGCGGCGTGGCTGTTCTGTGAGTTCGCCGTCTGCGCCGACACCAGTGAAAGGTCGATCGGGCATCCCGCTGTCACCGCCCCTGCAACCACAAATTTGATGAAGTCTCTGCGATTTGCACTCACCTTGTTTCTCCTTCCGCCGCGCTTTCGCTGCGCACGCGCAAGCGGTACCAGAACACAATTGCCACCAGCGAAAACACAAAAATGATGGTCGAGACGGCGTTAATCTCTGGCGTGATGCCCCGCCGCAGCCGTCCCCAGATTTCCAGCGGCAGCGTGTTATCGCGCCCGATCAGGAAGAAGCTGACCGCAATCTCGTCCATCGAGAGCGTGAAGATCAGCAGCGCCGCACCGATAATCGGCAGCTTCAGGTTCGGCACCGTGATGCGCCAGAACGTCTGCCAGTAATTCGCGCCCAGATCAAGAGACGCTTCTTCCTGCGCACGGTCGAGCTTCTGCAGGCCGGCGAACACTTCGGTGGTCGCAACGGAGATCAGGGCCGTGCCGTGTCCCAGAACAATCGTCAGCAGGCTGAGCTTTGTTCCCATCACATTAAAGAGCATGAGCAACGAAAGTCCCGTGATAATTCCCGGCAGAATCAACGGCAGGAGCACCAATCGCCGAAACAACGCCTTGCCCGGAAACTGCGCCCGCTCGAGCGCCAGCGCCGCCGGCACTCCGAAAGTCAGAGAGATCACCATCGCCGCGAGCGCCACCTGCAGGCTGTTCAGCACCGAATCCCAGATAGGCCCATCGGCGAAGAGGGTGCGATACCAATCCAGCGTGAGATGATGCGGTGGAAACCCACCCACGCCCTCTCCGTTGAATGAATAAAGGATGAGAACGGCAATCGGCAAATAGAGGAATGCAAAGACCGCGACCGCGTGGCCGAGCAGCCAGCGGGAGCCGGAATCGAATTTCGTTTCGCTCACGAGAAGCTCCATTTCTTTTCCAGCCGCTCGGAACAAAACAGCAAGCCGACAACCAGCAGCAGCATGCAGAACGAAATTGCCGCACCGAGGGGCCAGTTGTAAGCCGCGCCGAATAGGCTGACCACGATGTTCGAAATCATGATGCCGCTAGGCCCGCCCAGCAGCAGAGGCGCAAGAAAATCGCCCAGGCTCAGCACGAAGGCAAAGGTCGCTCCAGCGACCACTCCCGGAATCGAGAGCGGAAGAATGACTTTCCAGAACGTTTGCGCGGGAGTTGCGCCGAGATCATGCGAGGCTTCCACCAGATTGCGCGGAATGTGCTCGAGCGCTGCGTAAATTGGCAGAAAGGCAAACGGAGTGTAGATATGCGTCAGCGTCAGCACCACGGCAAACGGGCTGTACAGCAGAAACTCCAGGGGATGCTTGGTCAGGTGCACATACTGCAACAAAGTATTTAGAACTCCGTCCGAACCCAGAATCGTCTTCCACGCATAGGCTCGCACCAGGTAGCTGACCCAGAGGGGAATGATCACCAGTTGATAAAGCAGATCTTTTTTCTTTCCCGCATGGAAAGAAAGAAAATATGCCAGCGGATACCCGAGCAGCAGAGAGAAGGCGGTCACGCGCGCCGCAATCCACATCGAACGCAGCAGTGTCTGCCAATAAACGTCGACTCGCAGTAGTTGGCCGTAGTTCGCGAAGTTCCACGAATGCACAATCGTCTGCGACGGAGACACCGACCAGAAGCTGTAGCAGAACATCAGCAAATACGGAATCAGCAGAAACACCGTCACCCACACAAGTGGAGGCAGAGTCACCGCCGTTTTGTAGGCTCGTGAGAACATCAGATTCTTTCCGGAGACTCGCGCACCAGAACTGCATCTGCGGCGGAGAACTCCAGTTCGACATCGTGCAAGGCGCCGCTGTTGCCCGGAGTCCTCACCACCAGCATCATGCCGTCGCCGCATTCCACGCGAATCAACTCAGTTGCACCATGAAACGCTTGATGACGGGCTCTTCCACGAACCCGCAAAGCGCCGGCCAGCGCTGTATTTCCGGTGGCCAAGCGGATATTCTCTGGCCGCAGCGAGAACAGAGCCGGCCCGTCCGGAAGCTCGGCCGGCCAAGCCAAAAGTCCGCAGTGCATGACTCCTCCTCGCGCTTCGCCCTTCAGCAGATTCGTATGCCCGATAAACTGCGCCGCATAGGCGGTGGCCGGCCGGCCATATATTTCCCGAGGCGTCGCCACCTGCTCCAGTTCTCCGGAGCGCAGCAGAGCGATGCGGTCCGACATCACCATCGCTTCTTCTTGATCGTGAGTCACGAAGATGAACGAGATGCCGACCTCTCGTTGCAGCGATTTCAACTCGACTTGCATTTGCCGGCGCAGGTTCGCGTCGAGTGCGGAAAGCGGTTCATCGAGCAGCAGCAGTCGCGGGCGGTTCACCAGCGCCCGAGCCAGCGCAATGCGTTGCTGCTGCCCGCCGCTGATTTTCAAGGGCTTCGACTTGGCGTGCGCCGACATCTTTACTTTTTCCAGCGCTTCCTCCACGCGTGATGCAATCTCCGCCTCGGGTCTTTTTGCGACGCGCAATCCGTAGGCCACGTTCTGCTCTACGGTGAGGTGTGGAAACAACGCGTAGTGTTGAAACACAGTGTTGACGCGGCGCCGGTAAGGTGGCTGGTGGTCCAATCGTTCCTCGCCCATCCACACCTCGCCCGCGCTGGCCGTTTCAAAGCCTGCAATAATCCGCAGCAGCGTTGTCTTGCCTGAACCACTTTCGCCGAGGATTGTGAGAAACTCCCCTTCCGCAACATCCAGGGAAACGTCCCGCAACACGACGTTCTTCCCGAACTGCTTGGCCACGTTGCGAATGCTGAGCAGCGTGAGGGGCGCAGACGGATTGGTCGAGTTCATGTGTGCGTTTGCTGCCGTCGCGGTGGAAGACATGGGATCGTCTGTTGATCGGTGTTCGCGCTTCTACTGCGCCGCCTTCACTTCGTTCCAGATCTCGTTGTACTTGGCGCGCCGCGGCACGTTCTGCCAGAAATAAAGCCGCTTCTGATAGTTGTCGACATCATCGAGATGCAGGCTCTTCACTTCCTCCGGCGTCATCAAGCGCGCCGCCTGGGGATTCGCCGGAGTGTAACCCGTCACGTCGGTCACTTCTTTCTGGGTCTGCGCTTCAATCATGTACTCGAGAAACTCATAGGCCAGATCCTTGTTCTCGCTGCCCGCCGTGATCATCAGGTGATCGATCCACCCCGTAGTGTTCTCCTTCGGAATGGTCTCGCCCACGGGGAAGTTGATCTTGCGTAGTTGATTCGTCATTAACGGCCATCCCATGGCCGCGACCACTTCGTGATTTTGAAAAAGATTGGTCAATTCCCCGCCCGTCGACCACATCTTGCGGATATTCGGTTTCAATTCCAGCAATTTCGTCTTGACTGCCTCCAGCTGTTCGTCGGTCAAGTTGTAAAGCTGCGACGGGTCGGGCTTGTCATAGCCCAGAACTTGCGCCGCCATGTAAACCGTCGACAGATCGTCCCACACCGAAATCTTTCCTTTGTATTTCGGATCCCACAACACGTTCCAGCTCGCCGGAGGCTGTGCGAAAACCGTGGTGTCGTAGAGCAGCGGGTCGGGACCCCACATGAACGGAACCCCATACACCTGGCCCTTCACCCGAACCAGGGGCAGGGAAGTGAGCTGCGGAGAGAGTTGTCCATAGCCTGGAATCTTCGTCAAATCCAAAGGAGCTGCCAGTCCCGCCACAGCGATCGAAGTCGCCACATCGCTCGAAGGCGAGATCACGTCGTAATTTCCAGCGCTGCCGCCGCGCAACTTGGCCACCAACTCGTCGCTCGATCCCATATACGACGCCGACACCTTGCAATGATGCTGGTCTTCAAAAGCCTTGACGAACGAGGGGTCGGCATAGCCCTCCCACACCAGCAAGCTGAGAGTGGGAGTTTTCTTCGTGCACGAAGGAGTGAACAATAACGCCGTCAGCAGCGACAGCAGGGTGGCCGAACATCGCACCTTCATAGTGCCTCCTTCAAAACGTCGGCGGCGTATTTACCCACAGCACCCAGGTTTCCGCCCGCCCGGGATTTTTCCAATGATGCGGAGTCGCGCTCTCGAAATAAAAGCTGTCGCCCTTCTTGAGCCGGTATTCTTTCTTTTCCAGCGTGATCGCCAACACTCCGCGCAACACGTAGAGGAACTCTTCGCCCTCGTGCGTATAAGACTCTCCGCTGCCGGCTTCGGGTGCCACGCGAAACAGGTGCGGCTCCATGACGGCAGTGTTCCCCCAGGCCAGCAACTCCATACGCACGCCAGGCCCGGCCGCCAGCACCTTTCTTTGTTCGGGTTGCACCTGCCGGCTGCTCGTTCCGGTGGCATCAAAAAAATCCAGGATGTTGGTTTTATAAAATCGAGCCAGCTTGCGCAGCGTTCCCACTGACCCACTCATTTGCGAACGCTCGAGCGCGCTCAGGAATCCCACCGAGATGTCAACTGCCTTCGCCACCTGTGCCAGTGACAGACGCCGCTTAGCGCGCAGTTGCCGCAAGTGCGCGCCCACGGCGCCTGCGCTTCCGTCGGCTGCCGGACTCACCCGCCGTTCCCGCCGTAGCAGTTCGACAATCGCGGCCGCGTTCAATCCCCGCACCTTCCGTAAGAATCGCGCCCGCTTCAGCAGTTTGACGTCGTCCGGCGTATACAGCCGGTACTTGCTCTCGGTGCGCCGCGGGCGCGTAAGCCCCAGACTCTCCCACGACCGGATCACAGAGGGTGACACGCCCACCCGCCGCGCCACATCGCCGATCTTTAAATAGGTCTCTGGGCTGCGTGAATTCATTGCCTGCGGGCCGGCCGATAAGAATTTTCTATGAGGGGCAGCGCTTTTTTTATCCTTGACAGTGCGCCTTCCCCTTCTCTAACCTTGCGGGATTATAGCAAGGTTGTGGCGAGACACAAGCTGTCGCTTTCAAAGAAAAAACTTCTTTTCAGGATGCCTGGAGGTTCCATGCCGTCGCTGCGAGCCCGCTGGACCATGATGTGTCCGAAAGTGATGTGTCCGAAAGTGATGTGTCTGGAAACGATGTCCCGGAAGACGATCTTTCTGCAAACCGTTTGCCTGATCGCGCTCTCTCTGTTGCTCCCTGCCCTGCTTCCCGCGCAAGGCGCCAGCGGCCGCATCATCGGCCGAGTTGCCGATCCCACCGGGGCCGTGCTCTCGGGCGCGAAAGTCACTTTGACCAACCAGGCGACCGCCATCAGCCGTGATGCCACAACCAACGAAAGCGGCGATTACAGTTTTGTCGAGGTCGCCCCCGGTACCTACACCGTCCAGTTCGAGCTGACCGGGTTTAAGAAGAATATTCAGAAGAACATCATCGTCGATGTCAACCAGGTGGTGACGCTCAACTCCACTCTGCAAATCGGTGGATCCCAGGAGACGGTCGAAGTAACCTCGGAAGCTCCTCAAGTCGACACCACCAGCACCCAGCTTGGCGCTGTCATCAACGACCGCTCTGTAAACGAGCTTCCCCTGAACACCCGCGATACCTACCAGTTCCTTCAGCTTCAGCCCGGAGTGCAATCCCAGCTTGGATCAAGCGGCAGCCTGTTTGCCGGTTCCGACGACCCCGGCTCAGTCTCCGTCAACGGCGGACGCACCCGCGCCAACAATTTCAGCGTCAATGGCGGCGACGCCAACGATCAGTTCGTGAATACCCCCACCATCGAACCCAGTCCCGATGCCGTCGAAGAGTTTCGCGTTATCACCAACACCTTCGACGCCGAATACGGCCGCAACTCCGGCTCCGTCGTCAACGTGATCACCAAGTCCGGAGGCAATGCCTTCCACGGAAACCTATACGAGTATTTCCGCAACACGATTCTGGATTCACGCGGTTATCCTGACACCACCAAGCCGCAGCTCAATCAAAACCAATTCGGCGGCACCTTCGGCGGTCCGATCCTGAAAGACCGCTCCTTCTTCTTCGTCTCTTATGAAGCACGCCGGATTCGTGACGGAGTACCAGGGCAGTTGTTGAATGTCCCAACCGGTACGCCTGGAGCGGCCCCCACCCAGGAATTCGCCGGGGATTTCTCCGGTCAAGCTCCCTTTGCAGGGGGTATCCAGACTGCCGGTTTTATCGCCAATGTGCTGGATGGTCGCCCCGGATGCGACGCTGCCTTGGGCTACACCGTCGCCGGCCTGCCGACTGACTCGGACGGTCTTACGGATTGGTCGTCGGTCTTTCCCAGCGGAGTGATCCCAACGCCCTGTCAGGACCCAGTAGCCGCCAATCTGCTTCAAAAGTTCGTTCCTGCAGCCAATGTCGGGACCGGCCAAAATCAGGTCGTTCCCGTGGGGACGATCAACGCCGACAAGTTTACGTTCCGCCTCGATCATAAGATCAATGACCGTCAGAGCCTCACCGCGTATTACTACTTCAATGACAACCGTGAGCTCGATCCCTACGACACTTTCGAGGCCGCCGGCGCCAATACTACCGGTTTCGGAAACGAAAACAATCTTCGCTACCAACAGTGGAACTTCACGCATACCTGGACCATCAACAACGCAATCGTGAATGAGGCGCACTTCACCTACATGCGTGAGGGCGAGCTTGGGTATATCAAGCCTCAGACTACGGGCTCTCTTGCGTCCACCTGCACCGGGGCGGCCTCGACTTTCTGCTTTACGGGAACCTCCGACTCCTCTGCCATCACCAGCGAGTTTGGCACTGCCGCAAATCTTGGTATTACTCCGGGCCTGCCGCCGAGTCTGACCGGCGTTCCCTACGTCAACATTTCGGGAGGTGCGTCATTTGGTAATAACTTCGAGGGCTTCCTGCCCCAAGTGGGAAACAGCTTTCAGTGGTCTGACGGCCTCACTTGGGTGAAAGGCAACCACACCTTCAAGTTCGGCGTGGATGTCCGCCGCGCCCGCTTCGATCAGTATTACTACTTCGACGTGAACGGCGAATACACGTTCGACAATAGTGGTCCCAACGGGATCATTCCCGGCGATGGTGATCAGTACGCCGAGTTCCTGCTGGGATTGGCCGATGCCTATACCCAGGGCTCAGGTCAGCGCGAAGACGTTCGCAGTTTTGCCGCCTATCCTTTCGCCCAGGACAGTTGGAAGATCAAGCCTAATTTCACGCTGAATTACGGCTTCCGTTGGGAATACAGTCCTCCAATGACGGATATCAGCGGTCACGTGGAGACCTTCCGGCCAGGACAAAACTCCACCGTCTATCCGTGCGGAATCACGACGAGCGCTACCTACTGGCAAACGCTCACCCCGACCGCAGTGCCGAATCCAACCTGCGCCAACACGGGCGCGGAACCAACCGGCTTGGTCGTTCCGGGCGATCCGGGCGTTCCCGCTGGAATGACCTCGACCTACTACAAGTCTTTCGCCCCGCGCATTGGTATAGCCTACAGCCCCGGCCGCGATGGCAAGACCAGCATTCGCGCGGGCTGGGGTCTCTTCTATAACCCGATCGAAGAACTGGTCTTGGCTCAGTTCGGAGCCGAGCCTCCTTTCGGCGGCAGTTCCTCGTTCTCCGATGTCTTTTTCAATACTCCGTTCGTGAACCAGGGTGAATTTACGGCTCCAAATCCTTTCGGCGGCATCATCACGCCTACGAAAGGCGCCCCCACAGATTTGTCTCTGTTTCGCCCAATCCTTCTTTATGGCGAATTCGAGCCCCATTTGCGCTCGCAATACACCACTCAGTACAACCTAACGTTCCAACGCGATCTGAGCAACAGCACGATGTTGCAGATTGGCTACGTGGGGTCTCAGGGCCATCGTCTGCTGGCTACTCACGACATTAATCCGTCTAATCCGCAGACTTGTCTGGATATCATCAGTATTGCGAACGCCAATCCGGCGAACGTGAGTTCCTACCAATCTTCTCCGGCGACCTGCGGTCCTACCTCCGAAGACGCGCAGTGGAGCGTGACCGTGCCAACCGGTTTCCCGTTCCACATGCCCAACGGCACCGTCGTCACCGGAGCTAACCAAACTCTCAATCTCGTGGGCCTTCGTCCATATTCTTCGCCGAATTGCAATTCGACTCTGCCTGCTTTTACGGCCAGCACCGGTTGCCCAGTCGACGGCACGCCCGTCTTCACTGACATCTTCGCCGAAGACACCATCGCCAACTCCAACTACAACGCGCTCGAAATGATGCTGCAAAAGCGCTTCTCTCGGGGCCTGCAATTCCAGGCCGCCTACACCTACAGCAAGTCGATCGACGACGGCTCAACGTTTGAGGAAACACTCGATCCTTTCAACTACCGCGCCAGCCGCGGTTTGTCGCTGTTTAACTCCAAACAGCGCTTTGTAGTCAGCTACGATTGGGAGCTGCCAGTTCGCAGGTATTCGGGATTTGCCGGCAGACTGCTCGATGACTGGGAGGTATCTGGCATAACCCAGTTCCAGAGTGGGTTCCCAATCCGTTTGAACACCGAGGACGATACCGAACTGATCAACAGCTTGTTCTTCCTGGGCACCGAGGCCCCAAGTTTGGTAGCGCCGTTCCAGAAGCTCGATCCCAGGAAAGTCTATACGAACCTGGGGCTAACCACGGCCGGGTACTGGTTCAATCCCAATGATTTTGCCACTGCTGCAACCAATCCGGGTGCTCCAGTTCCGCCGCTCGGCAGCTTCAACAACGGCACGCAGCGCACAATCTGCTGCGGTCCCGGACTCATCGATTGGGACTTCTCAGTGCACAAGAAGATCGCGTTGAGCGAAACCAAATACTTCCAGTTCCGGGCAGAGATTTTCAACGTGTTCAACCACACGAACTATTCGAGCCCCGACGGCGGTTTTTCGGACGGTACGTCGTCGTTCGGTTTGATCACATCGGCCGGTGATCCGCGGCTGTTGCAGTTTGCTTTAAAGTTCTTTTTCTAGCGTTACGTATTAAAATAAGAAATACACCCGGGACGGCCCGCCGTTCCGGCATTCTAATGGCCCGCAGCCTTACCAGGAAACCGCGGCCTGAGTTCCCCGGAGAAATTCGATGTATCCCGATCTGCAGAAGGAGCTCGCAACTTTCGAGCGCCGCACGCCCAAGTCCGCCGAGGCACACAAAAAGAATCTCAAACGCATTCCGCTCGGCGTGGCCAGCAACTATCGCCACTACGATCCTTGGCCCATCTTCGTGAAAGAAGCCAGCGGCAGCAAGTTCCGCGACCTCGACGGCAACGAATACATTGACCACAACCTGACTTTCGGCGCGCTCATGGCCGGACATTGCCATCCCGCCGTGATGAAGGCCGTTGAGAAACGCCTTTCCACCGGCACAATGTTTGGCATGCCTCACGACATGGAATGGGAACTCGCGGAAGAAATCTGCAACCGCTTTCCCGTCGAGATGTGCCGCTTCGGTAACAGCGGCACCGAAGCTACGATGCACGCCATTCGCCTGGCGCGCGCCGCTACCGGCCGCGACAAGATCGTAAAGTTTGAAGGCGCCTATCACGGACTGCATGATTCCGCTCTGGTCAGCGTGAAGCCGCACGCTCCCGACTTCGGGGATATCGACAATCCCATATCCGTTCCCGGCGGACTCGGCGTGCCGAAATCCGCGGTTGCAAATGTGCTCATCGCCACCTTCAACGACCTCGCCACCGTCGAGCGCCGCTTCAAAGAAAATCCCGGCGAGATCGCCGCGATCATTCTCGAACCTATCTTGATGAACGTCGGCATCTGCATGCCGGACCCCGGCTTCCTGCAAGGTCTGCGCGAGATCACCACAAGAAACGGCGCGCTCCTGATCTTCGACGAAGTAAAAACCGGCGCGAAACTGGGCTGGGCTGGGGCCAGCGAATACTTCAACGTTCACCCCGACATGATCTGCCTCGCGAAATCGATTGGCGGAGGTCTGCCCCTGGCTGCGTTCGGGGCCAGCAAGTCCGTGATGGATCTCATCTCGCAACACAAAGTCTTCCACGGCGGCACCTACAATACGAATCCGGTTTCGATGGCCGCGGGCATCGCGACGTTCCGTGAAGTCCTCACCCGCGCGAACTATGCTCACGTCGACAAGCTCGGCAAAAAGCTGGCTGATGGATATCGCAAGACCATCGCGAGAGTTGGCCTGCAAGCCTACATTGCGCAAGCCGGCGCCAACGGCGCGTTGATGTTCTACCCCAAAGAGATTCGCAACTACCGCGACTGGACCACGATCGATATCGATCTCTGGCGCCACTACTGGTTCGCCATGGTCAACCGCGGCGTAATGCCGCAGCCCTATTGGTGGGACGAGCAGTGGACCATTTCCGTCCAGCACACTGAGGCCGATATCGACAAGCACCTCGCAGCCTTCGACGACATCGCGTCATCGCTCGCGAAAGCGCAACAGGAACGAATCGGCCAGCCAGCGCTGGCCGCGCACTAGAAAGCAATGTGTGGGGCGGGCGCCCCCGCCCGCCCTGCATTCATCGGCAAGGAACATGCAGGGACGGCCGCCTCGGCCGTCCGCCGAGCGAAGCGAGGCGACCGCAGAAAAACTTTGTCCACCACCGCCCAACCCGCCCCTCAGCCTCACCTGATCCGCGCCCTCGGACGCCGCGATCTCGTCCTCCTCTTCGTGGTCGCGGTCTTCAACTTGAACGTGGTTCCCTCCATCGCAGCCAACGGCGGCGTCACCATCTGGCTCTGGATCATCTCTTTAATCCTCTTTTTCTTTCCTCAAGGAATCGCCGTAATCGAACTCGCCCACCGCTATCCCGGCGAAGGCGGAGTCTATCTCTGGGCGAAAGAAGTCTTCGGCAACTTTCACGGATTCCTCTCCGGCTGGTGCTATTGGACCAACAACATGCTCTACGTGCCGACGATCATGCTCTACTTCGTCGGCGTCTCGGTTTTTATTCTGGGCCCCAGCCACGCCGGTCTTGCCGATAGCAAATCTTTTGCGCTCGTCATGTCGCTTGCCTTGCTGACATTCCTCACACTGCTCAACATTCTCGGCCTGGGCATCGGCAAGTGGATCAACAACCTCGGCGCCATCGGTACTTTTATTGCTGCAGCAGTCCTGATCGGCCTGGGAGTGTTGATCTACTCGCGCTTCGGCACCACAATCACCGCCGCCGACTTCAGAATTCCTGCCAACCCGCGCTTCGTTCTCAATTCCTTCGGCGTTATCTGCTTTGGTCTAATCGGCCTCGAGCTCGCGTCCGTGATGGGCGACGAAATTCGCGATCCGGCCTACACGCTTCCCGGAGCCGTTGCCTGGGGCGGCCTGATCGCAGGCACGCTCTACGTCGCGGTCACGCTGACGCTGCTGATCTCGGTCGGCAAAAGCGTCAATGTGCTGCAGGGCATTGTTCAGGCGGTTGGCGCAATGGCGGCGCGCGTCGGTGCGAACTGGATTCTGGTGCCCTTTGCCGTGATGCTCAGCCTGGCTATTGCCGGCATCGGTTCGGCCTGGATCGGCGGCTGCGCCCGCATCCCTTTCGTGGCTGGCCTCGATTCCTACATGCCCTCGTGGCTCGGCAACATTCACCCGCGCTTCGCGACGCCCTATGCTGCATTGATCGTTCAGGGAATCGTCTCTGCAGTGCTGGTGATCTTGAATCTCGCCGGCGCCGGTGTTCAGGAAACATTCCAGAAACTCTTGTCGCTGGCCGTCGTGCTGAATCTCGTTCCCTTCGTCTACATGTTCGGCGCGCTGGTGAAATTCGCAATCACCGAGCCGGCTCCAAGTGGTCACTACGGCCGCACCACGCTATTCGTCGCAGGGACCAGCGGGCTCCTGACCACGATTCTTGGCATCGCGCTCGTATTTTTCCCGGCCCAGCAGATCACGTCGCTGTGGTCCTACGAGATTTGGATGGTGGGCGGCACGCTGTTTTTCATCGGTCTGGCTGCATTCTTCTTTTTCGTGTACGGCCGGCTCAAGACGCGGCGCTCAGAGATTGGGAAGGGCACGACCTTAGTCGTGCCGCTAGGCGATCAGTAAAGATTGGGAAGGGCACGACTTTAGTCGTGCCGTTTGATCGTAAGAAAGTATTGGGCCTTCAGGCCCCTGAGGTAAGGGAGGTCGACACTAAATGTCCGGCGGAATCACAACCGCAGTTCCCAAAGACGTTCGCACTTATCAGATGTACATCAACGGCGAGTGGGTCGCGAGCAAGTCCACGAAGACGTTCCCGGTCTACGACCCCTCGACGGAAGAAATAATCGCGCAAGTCCCCGACGCCGGCCCCGACGATGTAAACCGCGCCGTTGCCGCTGCCAAAGCCGCATTTGAAGAAGGACCATGGGCGACTACCACGGCGCAGGAACGTGGCCGCGTCCTGTTCCGTCTCTCCGAAAAAATCCGCGCCAATCTTCCCGCGCTTGCCGAACTCGAATGCCGCAACACCGGCAAGCCCATCGTCGAAGCTGAATTCGACATCAACGATGCGGCCACCTGCTTTGAATACTACGGCGGCCTCGCCACCAAAGTGGTCGGCTATGTAAACCCCGTCCCCGACAACGCGATGTCCCTTTCGCTGAAAGAACCAGTCGGCATCGCCGGACAAATCATTCCGTGGAATTATCCGCTGCTCATGGCCGCGTGGAAGCTCGCACCCGCGATCGCCGCAGGCTGCACCTGCGTCCTCAAGCCGGCTGAGCAAACTCCGCTCACCGCACTCGAATTCGCCAACTACTTGAGCGACTGCGGTTTGCCGCCGGGCGTGGTCAATATCATCACCGGCTTCGGAGAAAGTTGCGGCGCGCCGCTGGTCCAGCATCCGGACGTAAACAAAATCGCGTTCACCGGCAGTGCTGCCGTGGGCAAGATCATCGTGAAACAGGCCGCCGACACCGTGAAGCGCGTGACTCTCGAACTCGGCGGCAAGTCGCCCAACATTTTCTTCGCCGATGCTGATTTCGAAGCCGCCATCGATGGCGCGCTCTTCGGCGTTTTCATCAATCAAGGCGAAGTCTGCTCCGCTGGCAGCCGCATCCTGGTGCAGAAGTCGATCTACAAGAAATTTGTGGAAGCCATGACTGAAAAAGCCAAGAAGATCAAGCTTGGCCCGCCGCTCGATCGCAAAACCAAGATGGGACCGCTGGTCAGCAAAGAACAATATGACCGCGTGAACTCTTACATTGAGATCGGCAAGAAAGAGGCCAAGCTGGCTTCCGGCGGTGGACGCCCCGAGAAAATCGCGAAAGGCTATTACGTCCAGCCCACGATTTTTTCCGACGTGAGTAACTCCGCCCGCATCGCCCGTGAAGAAATCTTCGGCCCGGTCGCGGCGGTGATTCCATTCGACGACGAAAAAGACGCGCTCAAGATCGCCAACGATTCACCCTACGGATTAGCCGCCGCCGTCTGGACTCGTGATATTTTCAAGGCAATGCGTGCGGTGAAAGCGCTGCGTGCCGGCATCGTCTGGGTGAATCACATGCAACCAACGTACGTCGAAGCCCCGTGGGGCGGTTACAAACAATCCGGCTTCGGCCGCGAGTTGGGCCCGTGGGGCATCGAAGAATACCTCGAAACCAAGCAGGTCTATATCAATCTAAACGAGGCACCAATCGGCTGGTACTAAGAAATGAAGAGACGCCTTCTAGAGTCTTGTCATCCTGAGCGAGGACCGATCTTCGCGCCCAAGCGCGAAGATCGACCGCAGTCGAAGGACCCCTGCACTTCCGGCAGAGCAACCACCGCTTCAGGGAGTTCTCCCGAGAAATCGATATGACCACAATCCGCATCAACACACCAATCCCGGGGCCGAAGTCGAAAGCGCTTTCCGCCCGCCGCGCTCAAGCCGTGCCCCGCGGCCTTTCTCACGGCACGCCAATCTACGTAGCCAAGGCCGAAGACGCGTGGCTGGAAGATGTCGACGGCAACCGCTACATCGACTTCGCCGGAGGCATCGGCTGTGCTAATGCCGGTCATCGCCAGGAAACCGTGGTCGAGGCCATCCGCGCCCAGCTCGACAAATACCTCCACACCTGCGTCCAGGTCACGCCCTACGAAGGCTACATCCGCCTCGCCGAGCGTATGAACGAAGTGACGCCGGGAAAATTTTCCAAGAAAACTCTTTTCGTCAACAGCGGAGCGGAAGCGGTAGAGAACGCAGTCAAGATTGCCCGCGCCTACACCAAGCGTCCCGCGATGATCGCCTTCGAAGACGCCTTCCACGGCCGCACCATGATGACTCTTGCTCTCACCAGCAAGACGCATCCTTATAAAGCGGGATTCGCGCCGTTCCCCGGCGAGGTTTACCGCATCCCGTTCGCCTACTGTTATCGCTGCTCTTATAACTTGAACTACCCGTCGTGCGATCTCTATTGCGCGCGCCATCTGGAAGACACTTTCAAGCGCGTCGTCGCCAGTGAAGAAGTAGCGGCTGTCATTGCCGAGCCGGTTCTAGGCGAAGGCGGATTCGTCGCTCCACCGCCGGACTATTTCAAAGTTCTCATCGATCTCTGCCGCAAGCACGGTGTGCTGTTCATTGCCGACGAAGTGCAATCCGGCTTCGGGCGCACCGGCGCGCTCTTCGCCAGCGAACGTTACGGCATCGAGCCAGATATTCTAGTCACTGCGAAATCTCTCGGCGGAGGTTTGCCGCTTGCCGCGATCACCGGCCGCGCAGAAATCATGGATGCGCCCGGCCCCGGCGGACTGGGCGGAACTTTCGCCGGCAATCCGCTTTCCTGCGCGGCCGCCCTCGCCACGCTCGATTTATTCGAAAATACAAACTTGTTGACCCGCGCCAACGAACTCGGAGACCGCTTCCAGCGCCGCGCCCGCGAGTGGCAGCGCCGCTGGTCGATCGTCGGCGACGTGCGTGGTCTCGGTTGCATGCAGGCCATCGAACTGGTGAAGTCACAGGAGACGAAATTGCCTGCCTCGGACGAGACTAAACAGATCACGCAGTATTGCTATGAGCACGGCCTGATCACGATTACAGCTGGTTCGTATTCCAACGTGATCCGAGTCCTGGTCCCGCTGGTAGCGACGAACGAGCAGATGGACGAAGGCCTCGACGTGCTGGAATCTGCGCTCGCTGCAGTGTGCGACAAGAAAGGCGCAGTGGCGCAGTTGGTGTAATAATTTGAGTTACTCTTCGCGATAGCAGGGGCAAATAGCATGACCTCAGTAGCCGCACCACCCGCAATCCGGCTCACGAACTTCATCAACGGCCGCTGGATGGATTCCTCCGCTTCCGAATGGCGTGACGTAGTCAATCCCGCGACCGGCGAGACTTTGGCGCAAGTCCCCCTAGCCGATGCGCAGGAAGTGAATCAGGCTGTCGAAGCCGCCGCCGCAGCGTTTCCCGAATGGCGCCGCACCCCGCCCGAAGACCGCATCCAACCGCTTTTCAAACTGAAGATGCTCCTCGAAGATCATATCGACGACGTCGCCCGCATCATCACGCAGGAAAACGGCAAGACCTTCGCTGAGGCGAAGGCCGAAATGCGGCGCGGCATCGAGAATGTCGAAGTCGCTTGCGGCATTCCCATAATGATGCAAGGCTACAACCTCGAAGACGTTGCCCGCGGCATCGACGAGATGATGATCCGTCAGCCACTCGGCGTCGTGGCCGCCATTACACCCTTCAATTTTCCGGGCATGATTCCGTTCTGGTATCTGCCCTACGCGATTGCCACCGGCAACACCTTCATCCTCAAGCCTTCCGAGCGCGTTCCCCTCACCATGCGTTACGTCTACGAACTTCTCGAAAAGACTGGGCTGCCCAAAGGTGTAGTGAATCTGATCAACGGCGGCAAAGCTGTCGTCGACGCGCTCATCGACCACCCCAAAGTTCGCGCCATCAGCTTCGTTGGCTCAACGCCCGTCGCGAAATACGTTTACTCACGCGCGGCGGCCAACGGCAAGCGCGCCCAGTGCCAGGGCGGAGCCAAGAACCATGTCATCGTTCTTCCTGACGCCGACATGCCCATGGCCACGCAAATCATCAGCGACAGCGCCTTTGGATGCGCCGGCCAGCGTTGCCTCGCCGTCTCGGTTGCAGTCACCATTGGCGAAGCGCAGAAAACCTTCCGCGATTCCATCGCCGACGCTGCCTCGAAACTCAAAGTCGGCAACGGTCTTGATGAGGGCGTGCAGATGGGGCCGGTGATTACTCCGCAAAGTAAAGAGCGGGTGGAGTCGCTGATCGCGCTCGGCGAAAAGCAAGGCGCGAAAGTGCTGCTTGATGGCCGCCACTCGCAGATTCCGAAATACGAATCGGGGAACTTCGTGAAGCCGACCATCCTCGACGACGTTCCGGCCACGAGCGATCTCGCCGACACAGAGATCTTCGGTCCTGTTTTAAGCCTCGTTCACGCCGACGGCATGGACGACGCTCTCGCGTTTCTCGAGCGCAGCGCCTACGGCAATCAGGCGTCGTTATTCACCTCGAGCGGATCGGCGGCGCGTCGCTTCCGCTACGAAGCACCGGCGGGAAACATCGGCATCAACATCGGAGTCGCCGCGCCCATGGCCTACTTCCCCTTCAGCGGATGGAAGAATAGTTTCTTCGGCGATCTTCACGGCCAGGGCCGCGACGCCATTGAGTTCTACACCGACAAGAAAGTTGTCGTAGAGCGCTGGGCCAAGGAGCACAGCCGCAAGTTTTAGGGAGTTCTGACAATGACCACCACCATCGCCAATCCTGCCACGACCCAGAAGATGACCGGCAAGGAAATCGTCGATTTGTCTCGCAAGCACACACTCTACGAATGGTCGGCGCAATCCAAAGTCGATCCCATTCCTGTCGCTCATGCCAAAGGAATTTATTTCTACACGCCGGAGGGCAAGCGCTTCATCGACTTCAACAGTCAGCTCATGTCAGTCAACATCGGGCACGGCAACGAGCGCGTCATCCAGGCCATCAGCGAGCAGGCCGCAACGCTTGCGTATGCGAATCCCTTCATGGCCACCGAAGTCCGCGCGCGACTTGGCGCCAAGCTGGCCGAGATCACGCCGGGTGACATTGACACGTTCTTCTTTACCAACGGCGGCGCTGAGGCCAACGAGAACGCCATCAAGATCGCCCGCTTCTTCACCGGCCGTCACAAAATTATCGCGCGCTATCGCTCTTATCACGGCGCGACGGCGGGTGCGATGAGCCTTACGGGCGATCCGCGGAGATGGGCCGCGGAGCCGGGCATTCCGGGCGTGATTCACGTGCTCGATCCTTATCACGGCATCGAGCGCGGATGGGAATCGGCGGAATCTTCTCTCGCCATGATTGAAGAGACGATTCAGCTGGAAGGTCCGCAGACGATTGCCGCGTTCATTCTTGAGCCGGTTACCGGAACGAATGGGATTCTCGTTCCGCCCGACGGATATCTCGAAGGGCTGCGCAAGATCTGCGACAAGCACGGCATCTTGATGATTGCCGACGAAGTGATGTCTGGCTTTGGCCGAACCGGGGAGTGGTTCGCGGTCGATCACTGGAAGGTGGTTCCCGATCTGCTTTGCATGGCGAAGGGCTTGACTTCCAGCTATCTGCCGCTCGGAGCGGTCGGCATGCGGCATCACATCGCGCAGTATTTTCAGGACAAGGTTTTCTACGGCGGCCTCACTTACAACAGTCATCCCATGGGCTGCGCGGCGGCGCTGGCCACGATTCGCGTGTATGAAGAAGATGGGCTCATCGACAACGCGAAAAAAATGGGCGTGCTGCTGAAAGAATTGGGAGCGGAGTTGCAGGCGAAGCATCCCTCGGTCGGCGCGATGCGGTCGATCGGATTGTTCGGCATCGTCGAACTCGTTCGCAGCCGCAAGACGAGGCAGCCCATGGCTCCGTTCAACGGCACGTCGGAGGAGATGGCCGCGCTCGGGCGCTTCTTCCGTGAGAATGGCCTCTACACTTTCGTGCGCTGGAACACTTTCTTCGCCAATCCTCCGCTGTGCATCAACGAGCAGCAGATGCGCGACGCGTTTGCCATCATCGATCGCGGGTTGCAGATCACTGATAAGGCCGTTGTCGACTAGTTTTCAGTAACAGCGCGTCGCTTCGCTCTGCGGACAGCCGAGGCGGCTGTCTCCAAATGAGTTGTGGGGCTGCAGGCAAAACCAAGGTTGCTCGCTTCGCTCGGAATGACGACTGTTTGGGGAGCGTTAGGTGCGCCAGATGCGCTGCTGAGTGTCGAGGGAGGAGAACATTACCGGCTCGTGGTGGACTGTGGTGGCGTGCCGGTTGATGGCGGTGGCGGCCTGAGTGCGGAGATTGCCGTCGCGTGCGTCGAAATCGAGAGTGCTGACGTGGTGGGCGCAGCGGGTGCAAGTGAACTTCATGCCGCCCTTTATGCGTCCGATGGTGTAGTGGCGCTTCACAATTCGAGTGTAATCGTTTGGCAAGAAAACGGTGCGCACGTCAGTCGGGCAGCGAAGGTAATGAAGGCGTGCAGTGGTTAGGAATTTTTAACACGGCAGCGGCATTGCGGCTGTCCAACCGGAATGACGAAGTATAATCGTCCGCAGTCCGATGTCTTGCGAGGGGAACATGGAAGGCTGGAAGAAGGCGGCGGTGGCGGGTTCGATTGGGGCGGCAACGGTTTTGTTCTTGAAGAGGAAATATCCTGCGGGCGTGCTGGCTACAGGCTTGGGGCTGGCCGTGCTGGCATCGGAGTTTCCGGAGAAGTTCGAGAAGGTGCGCCGGGCGCTGCCGGATTATTTTGACCGCGGCATGCAGGTCATGGAGATGGCGGCGCGCGCCGGCAAGCGGATTACCGATGCGGCGGGGCGGTCGGCTTATAACGCCTGGGATGAGATCGGGGGGTAGGAAAAGCGGCCTCCGGCTTCCGGCGTTCGGCTTCCGGTAAGGGGCGAGGATCTTACTGCGAGTTTTGATTTTAGTTCCCGAAAGCCGGACGCCGGCTACTCGATGCCGAGTTGCTTTCTGGCGCCGGGGCTTAGGCGCTCGGGAGTCCACGGCGGAGTCCAGACCACGTTGACCGCCGCGTTGCGGATGCCGGGCAACTGCTCTAAGCGCGACTTGACCTGTGCGCTGATGTTGACGTGTTCGGGACAGCCCTGCGCTGTAAGGGTCATGTCGATGATGACGTCCTGCTTGGCTTGGTCGGGTGCGTCAGTGGCGACGGGCGTGAAATTCACTTTGTAGATGAGGCCGAGGTCGACGATGTTAACGGGGATCTCGGGGTCGTAGCAGCTTCTCAGCGCGCTTAGAACATCTTCTTCGGTGACTGCGGGCATAGGAATTTCCGTCTGCAAGCTCCTCTTAGTGTACCGTAAAGTCTTCGACCGCAGAGGGTCGGGGGCTGCTTGCGGTGAGGAACCACTTTCATGATGAGCGAAGAGGGGAAGAAGTGGATTCAGATTGCCTTGGCGCTGGCCGTGGTGGTGGCGGGAGTACGCGCGGGATACATCCTTTATGAGCGGCATGAAGACTATGTTGCGGCGGAGAAGCAGGCGGAAGCGAAGAAGGCCGGCTACTCGAATGCCGACTACTATGTGGTGCCGAAGAAGCTGTATCCGTTCGATTTAAAATCGGCGCAGCAACTGACGCTGCAACCGGTTTGGGTGAAGGAAGGATACCGCTACACCTACTACCGATTCGTCCCGGTGGTGAAGACCGTCGATTTTGCGCATGAGGCTGGATTGCTGGGGCCAATCGAACGGCTGGAAATAAAAGATGTGATGGCGGTGGCAGCGCCCGGCGGGCGGAAGCAGGTGGTCGCCACATTTGAAAAAGATGGGCACAGCTTTGCAGTCCCCATTGGATTCGAGTCAGACGGGCAATACAAGATTTATTCCGACGAGATGTTTTATGTGGAGGATCCGCACGAGTTGTACAAACACTGGCCGGCCGATGTTTGGCAGGCAGTAGCGCAGCATGAAGTGAAGCCGGGAATGAATGAACTGCAAGCCGATTTCGCGGTGGGCATGGGAGTTCCGGATGCAGGGGCGTCGTCGGAGGAGAAGACGGTGCGGTATCCGAACGGAGGGAAACCGCTGGTGGTGATTTATCGGGATGAGAAGGCGGCGGAGATTAAGCCGGGGACTTAGGAGATCAAAATCCCGACACGCTCGCCCCTGTGAATTTGTGGCTATAGAGATCCTTCGACTGCGGTTGGTTCCTGCGCAGGGTGCGGGAACCAATCCTCGCTCAGGATGACAAGTTTTATTTACTTCACCGCGGCCAGGGCTTGCGCGACTTCGCTTATATCGGGGACGACCGGTATGTCGTAGTTCTTGTGCCAGGCTAGCTTGCCGTCACGGTCGATGATGAAGATGGCGCGGCCGGTGATGCCTTTATCTTCGAGATAGACGCCGTACTTGGCGGCGACTGCGCCGCGAGGCTGGAAATCGGCGAGCAGCGGATATTGGATTCCCATCTTTTCGGCGTAGGCCTTGTGCGACCACACGCTATCGACGCTCAGGCCGAGGACCTGCGCGTCGAGTTGCTCAAACTGTTTCTTGTCGTTGACGATGCAAACGTGCTCTTTGGTGCAGACCGGACTCCAGTCGAGCGGGTAGAAGATGAGGACGACGCGCTTCTTGCCGCGGTAGTCGCTAAGCTTTACTTCTTTCTGGTCTTGATCCTTTAGTGAAAACTCGGGCGCTGGTGCGCCGATGGTTGCGGGCATGCTTCCTCCGTGAGATTTTATTTTAGCGTTTTTTCGTTCCTGCCGCCTGGCCTCACTTCACAACGGGAGATTTCGCGTCCGCGGGTTTCTCTTCGTCGGCGTGGATTTTGCCGTCGTCTTCGGCGTAGAAAGAGCGGTGCTCAGCGTCAAGGTGGTTGGGCGTCATGGTGAGAATGAAGCTGTCTTTCTTCCCCTCGAAGCTGGCGGTGTAATCGCCGCGATTGGGATTGACCATGCGCTTGGTGAAAGATCCGGAGTGGACGAGTTCGGCGAGAGTGGTGGCGTAGTGGTCGTACTGCTTGTTGAATTGATGCTGGGCGCGGATCACCACCCGCATGTAGGCGAGCGCCTCGGCTTCGGAATCAGAGCGTGCGGGGTCACCATGAAATTTCGGCTGGTAGGTTGGGGGAGGGGCCTGAGGCGCGGCGGCGGGCGCAGCGGGAGGTGGCGGCTCCTGCGCGAACAGAGTCGAAGCCGCGATGGTGAGGGCGGTTATTGCGGTAAGAAAGCAAATAGAAGGTTTTCTCATGCTGAATCTTCTCCCCAGTGGCGTCGAGAATTATCCCGCCAATCTCCGCTGTAGAGCGGGTTCTCGAGGTCCTTTTTCATGTTACTCCCGTAATTTAACTTCGGTCACTTCTCTTTGCAGTGGGGCGAAATGCCGCTATGCTCTAGCTAAGCAACTACGCCCTATAGGGAAAACTATGAAAGCAGCAGTAGCGAGAAAACCGATTATCAAAATTGCCGTCGTGGAGAGCGACCCACTGAGATTTGTGGGATTTCGCGCTTTGTTCGACACTGAGCCCGAGTTCGAACTGATCTCCGCCGGCCTGCCCGAGATTTCCACGTTGCAGAATGTCGATTTGATTCTGCTGGGAAACCGATCGGGACAAAACCTTTTCGATGTGATGGCGAGCCTGAAAGCGACGCGGCCGGATCTGCGCATTATCGTAACCGGGTCGGGAGTGGATGAAGAAACCATTCTCAAAGCGATCGCTTCGGGAGCCAAGGGCTATGTAGATGAGGCGGCTTCGCCAGCGGAATTTGCGCAGGCCATTCGCATTGTGAGTCAAGGATCGGTATGGGCGCCGCGCAGAGTGCTTTCGATGTTCATCGAGCGGGTGTCTTCGGCTCCGGGGAGGATTTTTCCGGCGGGCCGCGTCACCTTTACAGATCGCGAAAAAGAAGTGCTGGAGATGCTGGTGGCAGGACGGTCGAACAAGGAGATCGGCGCTCAGCTCGGCATCGAAGAGCGTACGGTCAAGGCGCACGTGGCGAAATTGATGCGCAAGGTGGGCGTACAGAATCGGATCGCGCTGTCGGTGCATGCGATCACGCATTCGCTGGTGGCGGCGAAGTAGGGTCAGTACCCAGTACCCAGCGTCTCATGAATGGCCGATCCTTCGCTCCGCCGGAAGCAGATGCGCTGGGGATGACGCCTTCTAAAAGAGTTACTTCGGGACACTGACCTCGGTAATCTTGTCGGGAAAGCGTGTGCGACGCATACTCGCGTCACCTACCACAGAACCTGGGAGACGGGGTTGGGAGTGGCGATTAGGGTCACTACTTTCAGCCCCGATTTTTTTGGTCCCGGAATACCTGGTCTGCTTCACAAAAATCTTGAAGTTCCTTCCTGCTAAGCGTTCCTGACACACCTCGGGCGCATCGTTTACAATCCAAATTATTGCTCCAGAGAATCTTTGTAAACGAGGAACCATGAAAAAGCTTTTGCTGCTTACGGTAGTAGTGTGTCTGTGCCGGTTTTCGGTTGCGGCCGACGATCAGCCGAAAGAATCGAAGGCTTCGGACCGGGTGCAGGCGGCGGCCGATGTGCTGGACGAAATCCAGGGGGCGCCGGACAAGGGAATTCCGCAGGAAGTGTTGGGGTCGGCAGAGTGCGTGGCGGTGGTGCCCTCGATGCTGAAAGGCGGCTTTATTGTAGGCGCGAAGTATGGCCGCGGACTCGCGAGCTGCCGCACCGCTAAAGGATGGAGCGCTCCGGCATTTTTTGTCGTGACCGGCGGCAGTTTTGGGTTTCAGATCGGCGGGCAGGCCGTCGACCTCGTAATGTTGATTATGAACAAGGATGGTATGAAGCATCTGCTGTCTAGCGAGTTCGCCCTGGGGGCGGACGCTTCGGTGGCAGCGGGTCCGGTGGGACGTCATGCTGAGGGGAATACGGACTGGAAGATGCGGGCGGAAGTGCTGACTTATTCGCGGGCGCGCGGATTGTTTGCAGGGGTGAGTTTGAACGGGGCCGTCGTGAAACAAGATAAGGACAGCACGCGGGAGTTTTACGGGCGCATGGTGCCTTTCCGGACATCATTGACCGGAGAGATTGAGCCGCCGACTGGAGCCGATGCGTTTCTGAGGACGCTGGCGAAGTGGGGGCAAGAAGCGGCGAAGTAAGGATGCGAGCCAAGCGCACCCGTTCGGTCGCTTGCGCTCTCTCAGGGCAGGCTCCGTGGATTCGCGCGGCTCGCCCGGGTCCTTCGGCGTGCAACAAGCGCCTGCCTCAGGATGACAACTCAGTTTGACAAGCAATTTTTGACGATGGTACCGTTCCGCTTCCCCTAATGCGGCAGCGACTTGAGTACGCGGCAGCCTGGCCGTTCATCAAAATCCTGGGTATTTTGCCGCGCCCGTTGGCTCGGGCTATCGGCGTTGGTTTGGCCTGGGTCATCTATCTTCTGCACGCGCGATTGCGGCAGGTGGGCATGCGCAATCTCGCACTGGCATTTCCCGAAAAAACTCAGGCGGAGCGGGCGCGGATTTTGCGCGGGGAGTTCACTTCGCTGGGACGGCAACTGGCTGAGGTCTGCCACTTTCCTGAATACACCTTGGAGAACGTCGATCAGGTTGTTGTGTTCGACGGCTTCGAGAATTACGAAAGGGCGCACGCTCGGGGTAAGGGCGTGCTGTTGTTTGCGGGACACTTTGGGGGATGGGAGCTTTCTTCTTTTGTTTTGTCGATGCATGGGCACTGGATGCACGTGCTGATGCGCGGCATGGACAATGTGTATCTCGGCGAACTGATCCTGCGCTACCGGACAATGCACAGCAACAAAGCCGTCGACAAGGATGACTTTGTGCGCGGGCTGCTCTCGGCGATGAAGGCCGGGGAAGTGGTGGGGATGCTGATGGATACGAATATGACTCCGCCGCAGGGGATCTTCGTGGATTTTTTCGGGATCCCGGCATGCACGGCGGCTGGGCCGGCGCGGATTGCTTTGCGTACCGATGCGGCGGTGGTGCCGACGTTTACCATCTGGGACCGCGAGCTTGGGAAATATCGGCTGCGGTTTGATCCGGCGGTGGAGTTGGTGCGTACCGGCGATTTGGAGGCTGATATCAAGGCCAACACGCAGAAATTTACTTCGATCATTGAAGAGTATGTAAGGAAGTATCCGGAGCAGTGGCTTTGGGTGCACCGGAGATGGAAGACGCGGCCGCCGGGGGATGCGCCGCTTTATTGAAGCGGCTTCGGGCTTCGGCTTTCGGGTTTCCGAGTGGAGTGCTGGGACCCCGATCCAGACTCAAAAAAAGTACGGATCGACCTGAACTAAAATATCTGGAATCAGTGAGTTGCGCCCTTCCGGCCTGGAGCGGGTCTGCCTAAGATATTGAAAACAAATAACTTGCTCGCAAAATATTCCATTCAAAAGACTTAGGCGACTTTGCTTTGGCCTAAGTGCCCTAGAATGAGTGACCACCCTTGGAAAATATTGCGTTCGCGGGAGTTATCTCGTTGCTACTGAGATGTCAAGGAGCTTAGGCACCTGAGAATCCCTTGGTTCGAGCGCAACGAATTGGCTTGTGCCTACCGTTGTCGCTTCGACCATCATTACGCAAGTTACGGGGTGTGGACAAGGTTAGATGTCACAATGGGGTTGTGGAAATTGACTTGAGGATTGGTCCATGTTACGCAAGCTAGGCCTCGCAATTTCGTATTTCATTGCCGTTGTTTACATCCTTTTGATTCTGCTGCCTCTTCTTTATTGTTACCAGCATCAGTGGTGCAAGGGAGCGGGTGAGCTGGATGCATTTATGCCGGCTTTCATGCTCACTCCGCTGGGCGCGATAGCTACGGGTTTCTCATTGCACAATGCCATACAACACATCCGGCAAAGACAATCATGGTCCTGGGTTTTCTGGCCTCTTGCGATTATTTTCGCGATTGTTCTGCTCGGTGTAACTGCTTTTATTGCGCTTGGAATTTATTACACCGCAACTCATCGTTAGGGAGTTGTATTGACCCGCTTTAGCGCCTGACAATAGCCCGGCGTTTAAACGCCTGACAGGTTCGGGAATCCGGGCGCGCATCCCGTTGGGATGCCTGGATTCATCGCGACGAGGTCGTTTAGAACAGCATGGTTCAGCCGTCCCTAACTGGACGGTGTTCCAAGCCTCTGAATCTTACCCGGCGTTGAAACGCCGGGCTATTGTCAAACGTCCTTCGGACGCTTTTTCTTTCCCAGAACGGTCTGCGGTGGGCACTTCCGGTAAAATCGAATCTCCTATGAAAACCTTTGAAGAGATTGCGGATTTAGAGAAGCGGTATTTGCTGGGGACTTATAACCGGTATCCCGTTGTGTTGACGCGGGGGAAGGGCGTGTTTCTTTACGACATTGACGACCGGCGGTATCTCGATTTTGTTTCTGGCTTGGGGGTGAATGCGCTGGGGCATGCGCATCCGCGGATTGTGAAGACGATTCGGGAGCAGGCGGGGAAGCTGATTCATGTCTCCAATCTTTATTACCACGAGTATCAGGGGGCGCTGGCAGAGAAATTGTGTTCGCTTTTGGGCGGCTCGTTTGGAAATGCGCGGGCGTTTTTTTCGAACAGCGGAACTGAAGCGATTGAGGGGTCGATCAAGCTGGCGCGGCTGGCGGGGCATCGCGCCGGGGGCGAGGCGAAGTCGCGGCTGGTGGCGCTCGAGGGGTCGTATCACGGGCGGACATTTGGGGCGCTTTCGCTCACTGGGCAGGAGAAGCATCGCAAGGGATTTGAGCCGATGCTGGAAGAGGTAACGTTTGTTGCGCAGAACGATGTTGAGGGATTGCGAGCGGCGGTGAACGACAATACTTGCGCGATTGTGCTGGAGCCGATTTTTGGCGAGGGCGGAATTTATGAGTGTTCGGTGGAGTTTCTGCAAGCTTGCCGGGCAGCGGCCGACCGGCACCGGGTGGCGCTGATCTTTGATGAGATTCAGTGTGGGCTGGGGCGTACCGGGACTATGTTTGCGTTTCAGAGTTTTGGAGTGACTCCGGATATTGTGGCGATTGCCAAGCCGATTGCGGCGGGGCTGCCTTTGGGAGCGTTCATCGCTCGAGAAGAATTTGCTAACGCGATCTCGCCGGGGCAGCATGGGACTACTTTTGGGGGTGGGCCGCTGGCTTGCCGGGTTGCTTTGGAATTTCTGGCGATTGTGGAGGAAGAGAAGCTGCTGGATAACGTGAATAAAGTTGGGGCTTATCTGCAGCAGGAACTGAAAGCGGTTGTCGAGAAGAGTCCGGCGGCTAAGGAAGTTCGCGGGCGTGGGTTTATTCAGGGGATCAATCTGGAGATTCCGGCGCGGCCGATTGTGGATGCGGCTTTGGCCGAAGGCGTACTTTTTAATTCTACGCAGGATACGGTTGTGAGATTTTTGCCTCCGTTTTTGCTGGAAGAGAAGCATGTGGATAAGGGGATTCGGGTGCTGAAGAAGCTGTTGCGGAAGAAGCGGAAAGTGGCGGCGTGAGGATCGGGTCGAGCCTGGTTCAGTGGAAGGCGTCCAGCGAAGTGTCTAGGAGTCCTGGCAGGAATGTGAGACGGTAGGGATCCTTCGACTGCATAACAGCTTCGCTGGCGCGAAGCTGTTACTCCGCTCAGGATGACAAGCTGCTCAAGATGACAGTTCAAAAACGGGGAGCCGGAGCTCCCCAAGTGAAGTGAACAGAGGCGATGTTCATTTAAATAGAGTCCGGTGGAGCGGGAAAAGTTGTCCGGGTTTCGAGAAGATTCGGAGTGAGAAGAATTGGCTGTGATGGCGGCGGGCCGGGATGTTTCTACTCTGCATGTACCTAGCCTCGCTCCGGCGCTGAGCGCAGGGGTGGAAGAGTGCTGGATGGACTTCGATGGGGCGCGCATGCGCTACCTCCGCGCGGGGTCCGGGCCCGCGCTGATTCTGCTACATGGGTTGCTGGGGTATTCGTTTTCCTGGCGATTTACGATGCCGGCG
Organism: Candidatus Sulfotelmatobacter sp.; assembly: GCA_049280095.1. Taxonomy (GTDB): domain Bacteria; phylum Acidobacteriota; class Terriglobia; order Terriglobales; family Acidobacteriaceae; genus Sulfotelmatobacter. The sequence goes on from JBAPPL010000026.1 coordinate 182,518, forward strand.
CTGGCACCTTATGCGGAGGTTTATGCGCCGGACATGATGGGTGCGGGGTTCTCGGATCGCCCGGTTGGGATTGATCATTCCATGCGAGGGACGGCGCGGCGGCTTCTGCAGTTCGTCGAGCGGCTGGGAATTTCTTCGTTTGATTTGCTGGGGACTTCGCATGGCGGCGCAGTTGCGATGATGGCGGCTGCCGAGTGCCTGAGCGAGAATTTTGGTTTGCACATCGGGCGACTGGTGCTGGTGGCGCCGGTGAATCCGTATTCGGCGCATGGGCGGAGGCTGGCGCCGTTTGTCGGCAGCAAGTTTGGGACGGCGCTGTTCCGGCTGACGAGCGCGCACATGCGTTTTTCCTATCCTTATTGGCACTCTCGCATGTACGGCGACCGCGGCCGCATTCCCGCTGGAACTCTGGAAGGCTATATGGCGCCGCTGGCTATGCCGGGATTGTTCGAACACGCGCTGAGCATCGTGCGCACCTGGACGACAGACCTGCGCGAACTGGAGGCTGCTCTGCCGAAGTTGGCCAGCATTCCTACTCTTTTCATGTGGGGCGGCAAGGATTCTGCGGTGTACGCTTCGTCGGCTGCGCCGCTGGCGAAGTACTTTCCGAATTCCGAGTTGATCGTTTTTCCGGGGGTTGGACATCTGCCCTATGAAGAATGCCCGGAAGAATTCAATGGGGCGTTGATTGAATTCCTGACTCGTGAGAAGCTTCCCGCCTGATATAGGGAAGCGAGCCGAACGCGCGAATATTGTGTCGCAAAGAACGCGACACATCGCGCGGCTCGCTCAGATCCTTCGTTCGCGCAAACGGCGCTCTCTCAGGATGACAGGCAGTGCGGATGATAACTTCAAATCATGAGCCACCACATTTTTGAGCTGCTGCGGGGTGCGCTGGTGCAGTATGGGTATTGGGCCGTGGCGGCACTGTTGTTGCTGGAAGGTGCGGGCGTGCCTTTGCCGGGTGAGACCATTTTGTTGCTGGCCAGCTTCCTGGCCTATTCCCACGATGAATTGCAGCTTCCCTGGGTCATAGTGGTCGGGGTCGTCGGTACGACGGCGGGTGGGGAAATCGGTTTCGCACTGGGGCGGCACGGCGGGCGTCCGCTGATCGAACGCTACCGGCATGTTTTCTCTGTTCGTGCCGAGACGGTGGAGCGGGGAGACGAGCTTTTTGAGCGGTACGGGGCAGCCACCGTTTTTCTGGCGCGATTTCTTTTCGGCATGCGCGTGCTGGCCGCGCTGCTGGCGGGGGCGCTCCACATGCCGTGGCGGAAGTTTTTCCTTTATAACTTCCTTGGAGCCGCGGTTTGGGTGACCGCGATTTGTGCGGCGGGATATTTGTTTGGCGGGCATTGGGGGCGACTGGCGCATGATCTCAAGCGCGTCGATTTGGCAGTTGCCGTGGCGATTGTGCTGGCGGGGTTGTGGCTGTGGTGGAGGAGGCGGAAGGCGGAAACGCCTTAGCCTTGGAATCGTTTTGAAAATTTGCGGCGAGCACCTTAAGAGTCAACTTATGCACAGGGGAGTTTTGCCGGAGCACGGCTATACTGTGCGGGTGTCGCGGGAGTCCTCGTGCAAAGGCGCGGGCCGTGGCCATTGATCTTACCGGCGGCGTCCGCGCCGGAATTCGGACGAGGAGGAACGCATGAAGAATATCGGGTTCTTGACTCTGTTGATCACAGCAACGCTACTATTAGCCCTGGCTTTACCGGTGGGGGCGGCTGGACCAAAGGCAGCGGCGGCACCGGTTCCGGCAGCAGCCGCAGTACCTGCGGCACCGGCGGCGGCTGCATCACCAGCGATGCCGCCTCACCCGGAGATCGGGGCGGCGTTGGAAGCGATGCATAACGCCCACCACCATCTGGAAGATGCGGCTCATGATTTCCATGGCCATCGTGTGGCAGCGATCAAGCATTTGGACGCGGCGATCCACGAAGCTGAGATTTGCATGCAGGAGCCGTAGGGCTTGATGATGGAAGCTTGATGGACGAAACAAGGAAGGCAGCGTCCGCGGACGCTGCCTTTTTTATTCCTGGCGCTAGAGTTGTGACGCCGCACTACTTGCCGAAGGTGTAGCCGACTGACGCGCCTATGCGAAACACGTTGCTGGAGTTGAACCCCTGATTGTTGTGGACGTGGTAGTAGTGCGCCTCAGGACGCACAAAGACGTGCGGCAAGTGGTGCCAAACGTAGTAACGGAAGCCAGCGCTGAAGTCTTCCATAAAATGATTGCTGCTGGTGAAGTTGATGCATCCCGGGCTAGCACAGGGCTCTGCGATGTAGAACCGGTTGCTGGCAACGCCGACGCCGGCCATGATGTCGAGGCCCATCTTCTTGTTGATCTTCGGCTGGAAGAGCACGTTGGCGTCGGTGAAGAAGGGGCGGTAGTTTTCGTAACCGTAGTAGTTCCCCTGCTTGTACTTCCAGGAAGTTTCAACGTTAATGCCGAGACGATGGGGGAAGGTAACGACGTCACCCGCGAGGCTGAGGTAGAGTCCTCCGGTTTCTGTCAGAGGCTGGAAGGTCACTATGTCGCTGGGGGACGAGAGCGAATAAAGTTCGCTGCCGCCGACCAGGATGTCGCCTTGCTGGGCGGAGACGAGGTTAGCGAACAGAAGAAGCGTACAGGCGGATGCAAGCAGCGCGAATTTTCTCAATACAAATCCCTCGTCAGTTGGTCAGATTTCTGGAGTTCATCCAGCAGACTGGTAGAACCCGGCGAAGCGGCCGCACGTGGCTAGCCCAGCAAAAGAACTGGGGCCGCCGGAATCGGCCGCCCCGGTTTTCTGTTGCCCCAGCATACCAAAACGAGCGCATCCGTGTAGCGTGAAGGCTTAATCGTTACCGATGGTGTATCCGATTGAGCCGCCGACGCGGAATACGTTGTCGGAGTTGAACTCTTCGTTATTTTGGATGTGGTAGTAGTGAATCTCAGGGCGGACAAAGACGTGGTGCCAAACGTAGTAGCGGATGCCGCCGCCGAGATCTTCCATGAAGTGATCACTGCTGCTGTAGTTGATGCACCCGCTGAAGTAACTGCAGGAGGTTATTTGCGGGACGTAGAAGCGAGTGCTGGCAACGCCGATGCCGCCGAAGAGGTCGGCGCCGATTTTTTTGGTGATTTTCGGCTGGAAGACGGCGTTAAAGTCAGTCAGGATGGGACGGTAAGTCGTATTCTGGTAATCCGGATAGTTGCCCTGACTGGCCCTCCATGCGACATCGGCGCCGAAGCCGAAGTGGCGCTTGAAGCCGACTACGTCGCCGGAAATGTTGATGTAGGTGCCGCCCTTTTCCGCCGGCTGCTGGAAGTTACCCAAGCCGGTTGCGGGAGAGGACGATATAAGGGTGCCGCCGCCGATCATGATGTCCCCCTGCTGAGCAGAGGCCAACTGGGCGAGGGCCAAGAAGGCGAAAACTGGTACGAGGATCGCTAACTTTCTCACGAGAAACCTCCTAATCAGTTCTATGTAGACCACTAAGATGCGTCCGTAAAGACATTAGGATGCAGCAGACTTCGCTACGCCTCATGATAATTTCAGCCGGGCTCAGATTCAACTAGAGCGGGTGTTTGTAAAGATACCTCAAAGGCTCCCTCGCCTTTTAGGGGCAGTTCTCGCAACTGCTTACAACCCCGAGGCTCGAAATAAGTTGCGGCGGGGACCATAGGATTCTGCGGCTCGCGCTGCCATGCCTCCGGCGTCATACTGCGACGGGAAGCCTGCAGAAAACCCGTAATGGTGCAGTTTGGCTCGGGGCGGCGGTGTGCACAGGGGAGATCCCCTTCGGCTTCGCTCAGGGCAGGCTCTCGTCCCGCTGGAGAAAACGCGGGGCTTCGGGATGACGCCGGAGAGGCGGGGCCCCAAGATTCTAAAAATTGCCCCGCTGCCAGAAAACCGATTACTTGGACTTTCTGCCGCCGGGGGCGCGGATGTGGTCGAAGGCGATAGGGCCGCCACCGAAGAAGATAAGGCCAAAGGCTAGGGCGGCGAGGGCGAGGGGGAATTCGTATCCGCCGTTGCCCATCAGCCCGTTGTGGAAGTTGACTTTGCCGATGGCTACAGACATATCTATGCAAAGCGCAAAAGCCGCCGCCCGCGTGAAAAGGCCGAACAAGACCATCGGCCCGCCGAGGAACTCGGTAAAGGCGGAGAGATAGGCCGACCAGCGCGGGAGTCCGAGGCTGGCGACCAGATCGGCGTGGTGATGAAGTCCGCCGAAAACTTTGTGGTAACCGTGGACGAACATAACTGCACCCAGGGCCAACCGCATCACGAGAAGCGCGAGGGGTTGCAGGCGATCGAGGTAGCGCACGTGGTTCCTCCGTCGGAAAGAAGGATAGATTACAGCAGCCGTTCAAAGGAAGCGAGCCAAACGCGCCCTTCGGTCGCTTGCGCTCTCTCAGGGCAGGCTCCGGGATGCGCGCGGCTCCCCTGGATCCCCTTCGGTTTCGCTCGGGGCAGGCTCTTCGCCGCGCAAAGGACGCTTGCTCAGGATGACAATCAAATTGTCCTACGCCCCGAAACAGAAATGATTGCGCAAGCGGCCGACTTCTGGTAACGTTTTTTCGCCCCAAGATATGATCTGCCCTCCGCGCCCTGTCTGTAACCGGGTAACGCGCGTCGTGCAGGCCTTCCCTCCGTTCTTGGAAACTGATTTAACCACGTATGTGAAAACGGGAAATGTGGTTCGTAATGCCGAGAGCGGAGCGAGCGCGCAACTTCGGATGAGGGGCGGTGTTTCGGGGAATGCAGGGTCGCTAAAAGAGTTCTGGTGGTCAGGAGGCGGTGATGAATCGGATTTTGAAGGGTGAAAATATGCTGCAGAAGTGGGTCGTGCTTCTGCTCTTGATGGCGGTTCCGGCTTTTGCGTGGGGCCAGAAGAAGACGAGCGCACCAGCTCATGCAGCGCCGGCACAACATGCAAGCGCGCCCTCTCATGCGGCACCTTCACATGCGGCGCCTTCGCATGCCGCGACGCCGTCGCACGGTGGAACGAATAGCCGTGGAGCGATGGCCGGGCATACGGCGACGAACAGCCGCACGACAACCGGCCACGCGGCGACAAGCAGCCGCACGACTACGACCAGCCACACGACGACGACCAGCCACGGAGCAATGGCCGGCCACACGACGACGACCGGCCACGGGGCAATGGCCGGCCACACGACGACGACCGGCCACGGGGCAACGACCAGCCATGGGACAACGGCTAGCCATGGGACAACGGCTAGCCACGGAGCGACGGCGGGTCGCGGGAACGCCGCCGCCGGCAATCGCGGGGGCAGTGCGCACCAGCCGGCAGGCACGAGGAACGTTAGTCTGAAGGGCGGAGGACACGCCAGCGTTCGCGCGAATGGATCGATCCGGTCCGTCGACCGCAATGGCATGCACATCGAGCATGGGGTCCGCGGCGGGCGCAGAGTGGTGAGCGAACGAAACGGAGCGCGCATTGTAACCCGAGGGCACGGCGGCTATGTGCAGCGCGCCTACGTGACGCGCGGCGGGCACGCCTACTATTCGCGAACTTTCTACGACCATGGTCACTACCGGGTTGGGCTGTATCGCGGCTATGGCTGGGGCGGACATATGTATTACGGCTACTACCCAGGCGTCTGGTACCATCCGGGATTTTATGGATGGGGCTGGCATCCTTGGGGGGCGCCGGTTTACTGGGGTATTGGAGCGTGGGGCTGGGGCGGAGCGCCATGGTGGGGCTTCTATGGCGGGTGGTGGAATCCTTATCCGGTTTATGCAGCTCCCTACTACTGGCTGACGGATTATCTGATCGCACAGCAGTTGCAGGCAGCCTACGCGGCTCGGGCTGAAGATAATGCGGACGCAGTGGCGGCGGATGCACAGGCCAGCGCGGGAGACGGAGGTGGAGGAGATGCGGCTCCTGCTCCGGCGGCAGCTGCGGGTCCGGTGGCGTTGACGCCTGAAGTGAAAGAGGCGATTGCGCAGGAAGTGAAGGCGCAGTTGGCGGCGCAGCAGACGCAGGCGGCGCAGCAAGGTGGACAAACCGCGTCGGCAGCTCCGGCGTCCAGCAGCGACACGCCGCCCCCGGCGCTCGATCCATCGCAGCGTACGTTTGTGGTGGATTCCGATGTGACGGTGGTAGCCAACGGTCAGGAATGTGCGCTGTCGTCGGGCGATGTGATTACGCGGCTGACGGACACTCCGGATGCGGACCAGAACGTGAATGCCAGCGTCGCGGCGACCAAGAAGGGTGACTGTGCATCGGGAGCCATGGTTGCTGTGAAGGTGGATGACCTGCAAGAGATGTACAACCACTTCCAGGAGAACATCACCAACGGCATGGGCGAAATGGCGAAGAAGCAAGGGACGGGCGGCATGCCGGCGGCGCCGGATACCGGCACCGAGGCTGGGGCCGTGCAACCTCCGCCGCCGGATACCAGCGTGGGAAAGACTCTGCAAGACCAGCAGGCCGCGGCCGATCAGACCGAGACTGAGGTCAAGCAGGATGCCGCGGGAGGCGGCGGGCAGTAGCAACGATCGATCAATCGTTCACTATCAATTAATCCGGGGAGCGTCGCAGGACGACGCTCCCTTCTCCAACGAAGTCGCAGTTTTTCTGGACGCTGCGCAATATGTGGCGGCAATCGAGCCTTTGTCGGGACCTAAACGGAGGGCTTTACGATGTTGAGTAAATTCCGCAACCTGATTCCGGGGATTGTTCTCCTGGCTGCGATGATCTTTCCCTTGGCGCTAGCTAATGCCCAGGCGGTTTCTTTGCAGGAGCAACTGGCTGCGCAGTACAAGGTGGCCAAGATGGGGTCGGATTCGAGCGGATGGTCGGTTGTGGAAGAGGGCACGGTGCTGAGCGTGCAAAAAGGTGGAATCAAAGGGAGTCCCTACAAGACTTCGTTCACGCGCTCCGCGACCTTTCAGGACGGGACGGTTCATGCGGCCGCCGACCCGGCATCTGGAAAAGCTGGTGACATAAAGAACAAATTTTGCGGCGTCTTCAAGAAATGTCCCACCGCACCAGATGCCGTGAATGACGAACAAACGACAAAGTTGTTCGCGAAGAATGACAAGGTCTACCCAACCAAGATCGAAGTCAATTTGGAGAAGGACCAGGTGATCATGGGCATCGTGGCCTGCGACACCTGCAACAAAACCGATCCGCCGACTTACAACAAGGCGAACGTGATCTTCGTGTTTCCCAAGGGATCTTTAGCGACGACGAGCGCGGGGCAGGTAGAGGATACGATCGGGACCTTGCTTTCCATCAGCACTGACGATGCCAAGCAGGGCGACAGTGGGCAACAGGGTGGAGATCAGCAGCAAGGCGGAGATCAGCAGCAAGGCGGGGACCAGGGTGATCAGCAGCAAGCGGGACAGCAGCAGGGAGGGCAGGCACAGCCAGCGGCCCAAGCGCCGCCGGCCCAGCCCGAGACGGTCGAGAAGGGACAGACCCCCGATCAGGTGCAGGCGGCTCTGGGCCAGCCGGATAAGATCGTCAACCTGGGAGCGAAGATGATTTATGTGTACAAGGATCTGAAAGTGACTTTCCTGAACGGCAAGGTTTCCGACGTACAGTAGAGACGTGCAGTAGATAGGCTGCCAGGGATTTTGAGTTTCAGTCATCTCTCTCTGAACCTTCTTGGTGGCTACGACCGAAGAGCCAATGCGCGTCCTCAAGATCAATTTTGACTGCTTCAACTGACCTTTTATTCACGGTGCAATGGGTCATCTCTCGCTGCCTACACAATAAGGAATCAATAAGTCGTCTCGACAGTGCGGGAATAACATGCCGGCAGGAACGACTTGGATTGTGAGCCGATGATTCGCGTTCCCTATGTGGCTGCGATTCTCTCTTGTCTGGCGACAGCGATTGCGGCGCAGACACCCCCGGAAGCTGCTCGCAACTACACCACGGCACATCGGACAGAACTCGTGCAGCAGTTTAGCGAATTGCTGTCGATACCGAACGTGGCCGCCGATCCGGCAAACCTGAAGCGCAATGCTGACGCGCTGCTCGAAAAGCTCCGGAAACGCGGTATAGATTCTCGTCTGCTGTCTCTCCCTGGGGCACCTGCGGTGGTCTTCGGGCAGATCGATGTGCCGGGCGCGCAACATACGATCGTCTTTTATGCGCACTACGACGGTCAGCCGGTCACGCCGTCGGAATGGGATGGCGGTTCGCCTTTCAAGCCTGTGGTGCGGGAAGTAAACGGCGAGCAGCGTATTTACGCTCGATCGGCGGGCGATGATAAGGCGGCTATCTTCGCACAGTTGACGGCGTTCGATGCGCTGAAGGCGGCCGGGATTCCGTTGCGTGCGAATCTTCGCTTCGTGTGGGAGGGTGAGGAAGAGGCGGGATCACCGCATCTGGAGCAGATCCTCGATGCCAACCGCGATCTGGTCCACGGCGATGTGTGGCTGGTGTGCGACGGCCCGGTCGATCAGAGCGGTGAGCAGACGGTGGTGTTCGGAGCGCGAGGCGATGCGCATTTGGAAATCACGGTTTATGGACCGCACCATGGATTACACAGCGGCCATTACGGAAACTGGGCGCCGAACCCGGCGATGATGCTGGCGCAATTGCTCGCTGGGATGAAAGATGAAGAGGGTCGCGTTCTGGTGCCGCATTTCTATGATGGAATTGAGCCGCTCTCCGCGGCGGAAAAAGAAGCGCTGGCCCGTGCTCCGGTGAACGACCGGATGCTGATGAATGCTTTTTGGCTGGGGCACGTCGACGGCGGAGGCGCGCATCTGCTTGAACTGATCAACCAGCCTTCGCTAAACATCAATGGCCTGTCTTCCGGGCAAACCGGAGCCAGAGCCACCAACGTCATTCCGCCCACGGCGACCGCCGATCTGGACCTGCGGCTGGTGGTCGGGATCGACTGGCGGGCGCAACAGCAACGCGTGGTGGACTATATTCAGTCCCGCGGCTACTTCATCGTGGACCGCGAACCCACGCAGCAAATCCTGTTGGAGCATCCGCGGGTTGCGATGGTTGTGCGTGATGAGGCAGGCTACAACGCTGTGCGTACGCCGATGGATCTGCCGATTGCGCGGGAAGTGATTGAGGCCGTGAAGAGCGCGCGCAAAGAAGTAGTGCTGTTGCCCACCATGGGAGGGAGCGTTCCGCTGGGAGCGATGGAACGCGCCGCGCAGACTCGCACCATCACGGTACCCATCGCCAATTACGATGACAATCAGCACGCTGCTAATGAGAACATGCGCTTGCAGAATCTGTGGGACGGCGTGGAAACGATGGCTGCGCTGCTCGAGATGAAGTAGCAGCCTGCCAAGTGCGAGCCGAAGTTAAAGTCAGCTAAGGCAGCAACTTGAGCTAGCGTCGTAGTACTTCCGTACCGTCTCTAGTACTTCAGTTACCACTCCGCATGTGACTCAGGATGCCCCTTCCCAAAACTACTCCTAATTGTGTTTATGACGGTATATACCACAATATGTAGACACGCGTCCAAATCCGCCTTCCAGCGAATTCCAAGAAATGGGCATAAAACCCAATAAAACACGGAGATTCGCTCTGAGGCGGGGCTTTTCAGGGCTGATATATGCTCTGGACACCGAGAGCCCCCGGACAGGCATTGGAGGGCAGCAATTTCAAGGTAAGCCCCGCGGGCCGGAGACACCGGAGCGGGTCGGTTCTGGTGGAGAGGCAAAGGAACTGGGGCAAGGAAACATGGCCGACTCGCGAGAAGTGATGAACATACGCCAGGCGTCGCAGTACCTGGGAGTGAGTCCGGACACGCTTTACAAGTACGTAGGCGAACAGAAGATTCCTGCTTTCAAACTGGGCAACCGCTGGCGCTTCAAGAAATCGAAGCTGGACCAGTGGATGGAAGAGAAGTCGAGCCAGATGGAAGCGGGAACGAAACATAAGGCGAAGGCGGCAACGAAAGCTGCCGGACAAAGTTAAACAAAATCGACGCGGGCGAGGGCGCCCGCGCCACACGAGCAAAGGCGGGCACACATGTTTGGAATGGGATCGAAGACGATAGTAGGTCTGGACGTGGGCTCTTCCAGCATCAAGGCGGTGGAGTTGAAGAAAAAGGGTGGACAGATTGAAGTGTCGCACCTGGGGCTGGAACCGCTGTCCTCTGACATTGTGGTCGATTCGATGATCGTGGACTCGGGAACGGTCTCGAGCGCGATTTCGAAGCTGTTCGCCGACTGCCTGATTAAAACCAAAGCCGTGGCCACGGCGGTAAGCGGCCACTCGGTGATCGTCAAGAAGATCTCGCTGCCTTCGATGAGCGACCAGGAACTGGCCGAGACTATCGAGAAAGAAGCGGCGCAGCACATTCCCTTCGACCTGGCGGACGTGAGTCTGGACTACCAGATTCTGTCGGAAGAGGCGGGTAGCCCACAGATGGACGTTCTGCTGGTGGCTGTGAAGAAGGACAAGATTTTGAACTACACCAACGTACTCTCGATGGCGGGCCGCACCCCGGCTATTGTCGACATTGATGCGCTGGCTCTGCAGAACTGCTACGAGTACAACTACCAGCCGGCGCCGGGCCAGGTGGTGGCGCTCTTGAACCTGGGCGCCAGCGTGATGAACATCAACATCGTGAAAGGCACGACGCCACTGTTCCCGCGCGACGTCAGCGTGGGCGGGCACCAGTACACGGATTCTCTGCAGAAAGAGCTGGACCTGAACTTCGAAGATGCGGAGAAGCTGAAGCTGGGGGAAAAAGTTGGGACGGTGAGCGAGGATGCAAAAGCGCCGATCCTGCAACAGGTGACCGAAATCATCGTGCTGGAGATCCAGAAGACTTTCGACTTCTTCCGGGCCAGCGCGGCGGGCGAGCACATCGAGAAGATTTATCTGGCCGGAGGTTCGGCGAAAGTGCCCGGTCTGATGGAAGCTTTGCGGCAGGAATTTTCGATGCCGGTTGAATTGTTGAATCCATTCCAGCGCGTGGTGCCGCCGACGGACGGTCCGGGAGCGGAGCTGGTGGAGCAGAATCCGGGTCAGCTCGCAGTTGCCGTGGGCTTGGCTTTGAGGAGCTTTGAATCCCTATGATCAGAATCAACCTGCTCGAAACATCGAAAGGGAAAGGTAAACGCGGCTCCAGCGGACCGGCGATGCCGGCCATGGAAATGGGCGATATGGGTTCGCCCAAGCTGAAGGTGCTGGTGGTAATCCTGATAGCCGGGGCATTGAATTTTGGCTACTGGTACCGGCTGGACCAGCAGTCGAAGTCGATCGCCAGGCAGATGGCGGCTGCAGAGCAGAAAAACCGCGAACTCAGCGACGTGAAAGCGCGCTATCTGGAGCGGCAGCGACAGGCCGACAATTACAAGCGACGCGTGGACGTGATCGATTCGCTGCGCGCTGGCCAGGCCGGGCCGGTCAACCTGCTGGCCATGCTGGGCGAGACGGTGAACGGAACCGAAGCCGTTTGGCTGAGCAAGATGGATGACACAGGCCCGAGCGTAAACCTGGAAGGCACGGCACTCAGTACGGATGCGGTAGCCAATCTGATTGCGAACCTGCAGAAGACGGGCTTCTTCAAGAATGTGGAGATCAAGGAAACCTTCCAGGACGAATCGATCAAGGACATGCAGGCGTTCCAGTTCACGCTGACCTGCGAGAAGGGGAAGTCCTAAGAGGCAGGACCTTAATAGGCGAAACTATGGCGATGAATTTTAGCGAACTCTCGGGCATCAAGCAGTGGGGAGCGGTGCTGGCTGGAGGAGCGCTGGTAACGGCGGCGCTGTACTTCACGATGTTCAAGACCCAGAGCGATAAGAACGCGACGGCGGAGCATGCCGTGCAGGACAAGGTTCGGGAAAACAACGAACTGGAGTCTTACCGTCCCAAACTGAAAGACATTGAGCGGCAACTGGCGAATTTGAAACAGCAATTGGACATCGAACGGCGCATCGTGCCGGACGAGAAGTCGGTGGACGGCTTCATCGAGATGATGGATGGCGAAGCCACGAAAGCGGGCGTGGAATTGCGCCGCTACACCGCCAAGCCGGTTGCGGCCAAAGAGTACTACTCGGAGGTTCCGTTCGATATGGAACTGGACGGGCCGTACTACTCGATGCTGAATTTCTTTGACCGGGTAGGCAAGCTGGAGCGCATCGTGAACATCAGCGGACTGCTGGTGTCAAACACGAAAAACCCGCAAGGGGCGAAAGCCAAGCATACCTACCAGTATGCGCCGAACGAGAGCGTGATCGCCACGTTCACAGCGACCACATTCTTCAGTCACGATTTGACTCCCCCCGGATCGGGGACGGGAGCCAAGCCCGCAACTGCAGGCGTGAGCAAATAGGAATCGCTTATGAAGCTGACGACAGGCATTCTGGCAGTAGTGATGATGACGGGGGCGGCCTGGGGACAAAACCCGGGGGCCATCGCCAACACGCGCAGCGAAGCGAAGTCGCTGCCACCGACACAAACTAAGACCAACAACCCGCAACCGGTGCTGGTGGCGCAAGCGGCCAAGCCAACCCCGGGGGCTCCGACGCCAGCCGTGAAGCCGGCGACGATTCCGGGCGCAGCGGCAGCTCCGGCTCCGGCGAAGGCGGCAGAAAAGCCGGCATCGGTGCAGAGCAATACGCTGCAGCGGGTGAACGTCGTTCGCAACGCGGACGATATTCAGATCGAGATCAGCCCCCGCGAGGCCGTGACTCCGAAGGTGAGCAAACTGAGTTCACCGGCGCGCGTGGTGGTTGAACTACCTGCAACCGCAATGGCGACCGCCCAGAGCAAGATTCCTGTGGGTAGCGCCGGGGTTAAGGGCGTGCGCATCGGCATGGACGGCAAAACGCCTCCAAACACCAGCGTGGTCGTGGATCTGGAGCAGGCACTCGCTTATGAATTAACACCGGGCCCAGGGAACAGTTTTGTTTTGACACTGCATACGCAGGCAGCGGCAGCGAAGAGCACACCGGCAGCAGCGCCCAAAGCGCAAACGGTGGCGATCGCAAAGCCGGTTGTGGCGCCTGCAGCCGCAACGCCGAAGGCGAAGAGCCAGGCTGCGGCGATGGGGCAACCGCATGATGCGTTCGTAGCCAAGAAAGCAGCGGCATCAGCTCCAGTAGCAGTGGCCAAGGTTGAGGCTTCCAAGTCCGCAGGCAAGAACGCGGTTCCAGCTCCAGCCAAAATAACGGCGGATGAAAAGGCAGCTGCGGCCAGCGTGATTGGGGAAGGTCCCAAGCCGCCGCAGCCGGAAGAGAAGAAATGGGCGATGAACGGCAAGCGCGATCCTTTCTTCAGCCCTGTGGTGCAACAACCTACAGGTTCGGGTTGCTCGAGTGGGAAGAAATGCCTGGAGATCGGGCAGATCAATTTGCGGGGCGTGGTGAAGTCGGAAAGCGGCTTTATCGCGGTGGTAACGAACACCTTGAACAAGGCTTATTTCCTGCACGAAAACGATCCGGTGTTCAACGGTTTCGTGATGAGAATCACGGGAGATTCGGTGGTTTTCGAGGAGACGGTGCAGGACAAGCTGGGCAAGCCGTTCACCCGGGAAGTGGTTAAGAAGATCAACACGCCGGCTGTTTAGCAGTGGGCGGCGGCGACATCCGGAAAGCCCGGAGCGCCGACAAAATCGAGTTTAGAAGAAGGACACGCGGGCCCGGCCCGCGGTTTTGGGGAGAAGCGAAATGCGAAAGCAACTGCTGAGTGTGTTCCTACCGATGCTGGTCCTGGGGCTGGTCGCTTCAGCCACCGAGATGCCGGCGTCACAACCGGCGAGCCAGCACAATGAACTGCAACGAGTGAATGTGGTTCGCGGCGCGGATGAAATCCGGGTCGTGATCAGCGCTCGCGGCGCAGTGACGCCCAAACTGAGCACCGCGGACTCGCCTGCGCGTCTGGTGGTGGACCTGCCTGGGACCGTGATGGCGACAGGGCAGACCCACATCACGGTGGGCAGCGCCGGGGTGAAAGGCGTTCGCATCGGCATGGACGGCCAGACGCCTCCCACGACTCGCGTGGTAGTCGATCTAGAGCATGCCTTGCGCTATGAGCTCACTCCGTTGACGGATGGGAAGCTGGTGCTGACGCTGCATACGCAGCCTGCGGCAGCGGCGACGAATGCAAGCGCCCCACAAACCGTGGCGGCGACCTTGCCGACGCCCAGCAAGATTAATTCCCCGTTCGCTCCGCGAGTGATGGAAGCACCGGCAGCCAAGGCGCAGACGGTTGCGGTCAGCGCGCCGGCGGCTCCCAAAGCGGCGACGGAGAGCGTTCTGCCGGCCACCACCGAAAAGTCGGAGACGGCTGCAACTTCGTCAAGCGATTTTGTGTTCGTCGAGCCTGCGTTCCAAGCCAAGAAAACGGTGGCTGACGCGACGACAACAGGTGATGCGAACGAGGAGCCCGGTGAGCGCGCTCAGGAAGCGGCGGCGAAGTTCGCCGACAAGACCGCTGCCGAACTGCTGCCGGTGAGCGCGAATGCTGCGCAGTCATCGCAGAGCACTTCTTCCAGCACCGGCATGCAGCCGGCAGTGAATCTGGCGGCGGAGCAGAGGGCGCAGGCTGGACAGGCGCCGGCCGCGGTCGGTCCCAAGTACACGGGCGAGCCGATTTCAGTGAATCTGAAGGACGTCGATCTGAAGGACTTCTTCCGGTTGATCCACGAAATCAGCGGCTTGAACGTGGTGCTCGATCCCAATGTGCACGGCACCCTGACTGTGGTGCTCGATGATGTGCCGTGGGATCAGGCTTTGGACATCGTCCTCAAGAACAACGACCTGGCGCGGGAACTGGAAGGCAACGTACTGCGCATCGCGACCGTGGATACGCTGAAGAAAGAAGCAGATGCACGGCGGGCCCAGGTGGAAGCCGAAGCGCTGGCGGTGGAGAAGGTTTCGGTCACGCGTTTCCTGAGCTATGCTCACGCCAAGGACGTGATTGTCACCGTGAAGAAGTTCCTCTCGGTGCGCGGCGACGTGGTGGCGGATGAGCGCACCAACGCCGTAATCGTCAACGACATTCCGAAAGTGCTTCCCATTATCGATCGCCTGCTGACGCAGCTTGACCGCAAGACGCAGGAAGTAGAGATTGAAGCGCGGGTGGTAGCGGCGACGCGGCAGTTTGCCCGCGACATCGGCACGCAGCTTGGTTTTGGCTGGGGCAACGGCCACAGTGCGATCGGCGGCGCTTCCGCGGTTGGGAGCTCGCCAACAACGGTAGGTGGTTTGACGCCAGGCTATGTTACGGTGCCGGGCGCGACGGGCCAGACCGGAAATTCGATTCCATTGTTCTCGAACCTGGGATCGACCTCACCCACCAGCGGCTTTAGCTTCTTGAACGCCAGCAACACGGTGCGTATCGACGCCGTCCTTACCATGGCCGAGTCGCGCGGATTGCTGAAGGTTCTTTCGCGGCCGCGAGTGGTAACCCAGAACAACATCCAGGCCTTCGTGAAGCAGGGCGTGCGGGTGCCGATCGTGACGCAGGCGCAGTTGGGTGGCCCTCCGACCGTAACCTACGTCGATGCTTTCCTGCGCTTGACGGTGACTCCGCAGATCACTTCGGAGAACACAATCTTCCTGAACGTAGACGTCGAGAATACGACGCCAAACTTCGGCCAGGAAGTGCAGGGCAACCCGGAATTAATCACGCAGCAAGCAACCACGCAGGTGCTGGTAACCGATGGCGGCACGGTGGTGATCGGCGGCGTCATCCAGACGCAGAACTCGATCAACATCACGCAGGTGCCGGTGCTGGGCAACCTCCCGGTCCTGGGCAACCTGTTCAAGCACACGGTGGTGAATACGTCGAACCAGGAATTGATCTTCTTCATCACGCCGCGAATCATTCAGACGTAGAGCGTCAGACGTAGAGCATCAGACGTAACAACGTCAGAACTAGCAGCGAAGTTGAAGATTTAAAGCCGCCGGCGCCTGAAGAACCTGTCAGGGCCGGCGGTTTTGTTTTTTGGGGAGCACTTCAAGCCTTCGGGGGACACGATCAGCGAGCCCCGCCAACGACGACACGGGAGCCGTCCTCTCTTCGAATCTGATACGGAAAATGGGTCTCAAATCGGGCTACCGCTCCTTTCGGACCTACTCCCCAGCCGCTTGTACTCTCAAAGGCGACCGCGTTCAAGTTCAGCTTCTCGGTGTGCCGCCAATGAATGCCTTTGTCGTGGCTGATGTCCGTCCCATTCGGCCCGACCGCAGCAAAGTCGCCGTAAGAAAACGACGCTACAGCCGACCTGTAGCCGCCCGGTTGTGCCTCAGCGAGGTGCCATGTGGCTCCGGCGTCGTCGGAGTAGATCGCAACGCGATTGTCGTCATTCGCGTTCTTATAGTCTCCACCCACGGCCACAAGATCGTCCGGGCCCTCGCAAGCAATGCTAAAAATACCGCTGGAGGCCGTGCCGCTGACGATCGGTGTCTCGGAGACTGTCCATGACCGGCCTTGATCGAGCGAACGAAAGACTCGCGCTGCTGGCCCACCGGTCCCGAAATAGATTCCGCCACGATCGCACATCACAATCGCAGTGCCGCTCGCCGCAAACGCACCTTCTTTGGCAAGCGCCGGAGGCATTTTGTCGCTGGGCAGCTCCGACCAGTGCTCCCGGTCGTTTGTATTCAAGACGACGAACTTGCCATTTACCGGATCGCTCAAAGCAACGCAATGCGTCTCTGAATCGCAGGCCATAGAGTCCAGAAAGAGTCCGGGCGTCGTCCCTGAATATTGCAGCTTCCAGGTTTTTCCGCCGTCAGTAGTCTTGTAAACTCTCGACTTGTTGCCTTCGCCGCTCGACATCACATAGGCTTCATCCGCGCTGAAGGCTTCAATGTCCCGAAAGTCCAGGCCACCGGCGTTTGGGACGGAGATCTGCTTCCACGTACTACCTTCATCGACTGAGCGCAAAATGACCCCGTCTGATCCTGAAGCCCAGATAACGTATTGCAGTCGGTCGTTCTTGCCCGCATCAAGAACCACACTGACACCGCGGAGATTTGCATCGCTTCCTGACGCTTGCACGGACCACCATGGTGCACTGTCCTTCAGGCTCATGAACAAGATTGCAATGAGAAGCAACATGGCGGATATTCTACCTTCTCTGCGGGCGCCCAGATCGCAACTGCGTCTTGTGAATCTGCATGGATGTCTTGCTTCTGCGTGCTGGTACACTTGGCCTTGAAAATGGACTACAAGCTTCGCCAGAACGAGCTTCGCAGGCGCCTCGCTTCAAGCAGGCTCGACGGATTGCTGGTCAGCCATCTTCCTAATGTTCGATATCTTTGCGGCTTCACTGGGAGCGCGGGTCTGCTGTTGGTGGAGGAAGCCGGGAGTACGTTTTTCACGGACGCTCGCTATGACACGCAGGCGGGTGAGGAGGTGAAGGGCGCGAAAGTGATTATCGCGCGCAAGGCGCTACTGAATGCTCTCGGAGAGAGGATTGGAGCGCGGCGCAAGAAGTCGAGGGCGAAGGGACGGACGATCGGGATTGAAGCCGAACACCTCACTGTGGCAGAAAGAAAGCGGCTGGCCGACTTGCTGCCCTCGGGCGTGCGGTTACGGAACGCTCCCGCTCTGGTCGAGAAGGCGCGCATGGTTAAGGATGAGGAGGAACTTGGACTGATCCGCGAGGCTGTGAAATTGGGAGCTACTTTATTCGACCGGGCGCTCGAAGTATTGCGACCGGGGGTCAAAGAGTGTGAGTTGGCGGCGGAGATGGAGTATGCGGCGCGGCGGGCTGGGGCGGAAGAGATGTCGTTTCCTACCATCATCGCTTCGGGGGCGAGGTCGGCGCTGCCTCACGGCAGAGCTTCGGGGCAAGCCATCGCGCCGGGGGGATTCGTGGTCTGCGATTTCGGTGTTATACTCGATGGTTATTGCTCGGACCAGACCCGCACTGTGTGGGTGGGCGCAGTCCCAGAGGAAGCGCGCCACGCGTACGAGTCGGTGCGGGAGGCGCAAGAAGTTGCGATTGCGGCGGTGCGGCCGGGTATCAGCACCGGAGAAGTGGATGCGGCGGCGCGTAAGGTATTGCGCAAGGCCGGGTTAGGGCGTTATTTTACGCATTCGACCGGGCACGGAGTAGGCTTAGAGATCCACGAAGCGCCTCGAGTTGCTGCCCGGCAGACGGAAGTGCTCAAGCCTGGCATGGTCATCACCATTGAGCCGGGAGTATACTTCCCCGGCAAATGGGGCGTGAGGATCGAGGACATGGTGGCCGTCGGCGAGGACGGCTGCGAGGTGCTGACTCCGACCAGCAAAGATTTTCTGGCAGTTTAGGTCTTCTAAGGCCATCTGCGCGTCCGTTGCGGCGCGGGATGGCAAGCGGTCCCACCGTACACGAATGAATCAAAAAGAGCTGAAAGAACTCATCGAGTTCTTAATCGAGAAAGACATAGCCGAGTTCGAGTTGGAACGCGGCGATGTCAAGGTAAAGATCAAGCGGGCCGGCGAGCACACCGTGGTGTATGCGCACGGGGAGATGCCGAGGCCGGCAGGCGCAGCCGTCCCGGAAGCGCGCGAGAGTTCGGGCGTAGTTGCTCCTCCGCCGAGTGCGCCGGAGCCGCAAGAAGACCTGCACATTGTGAAGTCTCCGATCGTGGGGACATTATACGAAGCGCCGTCGCCGGGCGCGCCACCTTTCGTCAAAGTCGGAGACATGGTGGAAGTGGGGCAGGTGCTATGCATCGTCGAGGCGATGAAACTGCTGAATGAGATTGAGTCGGACGTGGCCGGCGAAATTGTGAAAAAGATAGGGAGCAACGGCCAGCCGATCGAATACGGGCAGGAATTGTTTGCCATCCGGGCGAAGAAGTGAGGGAGATTGGGTAATTGGGCAATTTGGTAATTTTGTAATCGGAAAAGCCTTCGAGGTCTCAAATTATCAAATTACCAAATTGCAAAATGCCTCCCTCTGTCCCCGCATTTAATCTGAAATGTTCAAGAAGATCCTGATTGCGAATCGCGGAGAAATTGCGCTGCGCGTCATTTGCGCGTGCAAGGAACTCGGCATCCACACCGTCGCTATCTACAGCGAGGCCGACCGGCACTCCCTGCCGGTGCGCTTTGCCGACGAGGCCATCTGCATCGGGCCGCCACAACTGGGGCTGAGTTATTTGAACATTCCGGCGGTGATCAGCGCGGCCGAGATCGCTAACGTGGATGCGATTCATCCGGGATACGGATTGCTGGCGGAGAACGCCAACTTTGCCGAGGTGTGCGAGACCAGCGGGATCAAGTTCATTGGGCCGCGGCCCGAGGTAATGCGGCTGATGGGGGAAAAAGAAAAAGCGCGCTCTGCTATGAAACAGGCAGGCGTGCCGATTCTGCCCGGCTCGGATGGAATCATAGCGTCCGAAGGCGAGGCTGTGGAGTGGGCGCGGCAGGTGGGCTTTCCCGTGATTATGAAGGCGTCGGCGGGCGGCGGCGGGCGCGGCATGCGCATTGTGCGCAACGAGGAGGAACTGCCTGGGTTGTTCAAGGCGGCGCAGTCGGAGGCGGCGGGCGCGTTCGGCAATGGCGACTTGTATATGGAGAAGTATGTCGAGCATCCCCGGCACATCGAGTTCCAGGTGCTGGCCGATGAGCACGGCAATGTGGTGAGCCTGGGAGAGCGGGAATGCTCGATCCAGCGCCGGCATCAGAAGTTGCTGGAAGAATCGCCCTCGACGCAAGTCACTCCCGAGTTGCGCGATCAGATTGGCGGGGTTTTGTGCAAGTCGCTGACGGACATCGGCTACACCAATGCTGGGACGATTGAGTTCTTGATGGACCAGGAACGCCGGTTGCACTTCATCGAGATGAATACGCGCATCCAGGTGGAACATCCGGTGACGGAGATGGTGACGGACGTGGATCTGGTGAAGAGCCAGATCATGATCGCCGCCGGGGCGCACATGCGGGATGTGTTGCAGGGGCCGATTGTGCACCGCGGCCATTCCATTGAGTGCAGGATCAATGCGGAGCATCCGGAGAAGTTCACGCCTTCAGCAGGAAAGATTACGGCGTTTCATCCGCCGGGAGGCACCGGGGTGCGCGTGGATACGGCGGCTTATACCGAGGGCGTGATTCCGCCTTATTACGATTCGCTGATCGCGAAGCTGATTGTGCGTGCCAAAGACCGCAACGAGGCGGTTTCACGCATGGCGCGGGCGCTCGAGATGTTTATTGTCGAAGGGGTTTACACGACGATTCCGCTGCACCGGAAGATTCTTGCCGATCCCGACTTTCGGGCGGGTAAGTTTGATACGGGGTTTATCGAGAGATTCTTGGCGAAGGGAAAATGAGAGCGCGGGCAAGCCGGTCAAGGAAAGTCGAGAAGGCATACGCCCTCTGACGGATCGCCTCATTCGCGCATCTTACCAACGGCCGCGAACCAATGGCCTCGAAAGGATGAAATTGCTATGAATCTCCGCAAACTCAAATCCCTGGTGCCGCTCATTCTGGGCATGGCTCTCGCTGTCTCGCTTCACGCGCAAACGCCTTCGGATCCGGCAGATCTGCCTCAGCGCGACGGCTCTCACGACTTTGACTTCCTCATCGGCGACTGGAAAGCGCACGTGCGGCGGCTTCCGGATCGGCTCAACAACTCCAATGTCTGGAACGAGTACGATGGCATCTCGAATCACCATAAACTCCTCGACAGCAACGCGAACTTCGAACAGTTCGAGGTGACCAGCCCCGACAAGAAATTACACATCAAGGCGCAGACGCTGCGACTCTATAACCCCGCCACGCGGCAGTGGAGCATCTACCTGGTGGACTTGGATAATGGAACTCTCGACACGCCTCCCGTGGTGGGTGCGTTCAACGGCAAGCGCGGGGAGTTTTATCATCAGGAGATCCTCAAAGGTCGCACCATCCTGGTGCGTTACGTGTGGCTCGACCTCTCACCGAGCTCGGCGCGCATGGAGCAGTCGTACTCACCCGATGGGGGCAAGACCTGGGAAGTCAACTGGATTTGTGAGCTTTCGCGATAAGAGACTCACATCGAACAGCGCGTATTTAAAAAGGCATGATTGTCCTTCCCCGCCTATATCCGATCCTCGATGCCGGTTGTTTTCCCAACGCTCTCGGCTTGATTACTGCGGCGGAAGAGCTTCTGTCTGCTGGTGTGACCTTGATTCAATACCGTAATAAGTCCAGCAACGCGCGGGTGATGCTGGAGCAGGCCCACGAATTGAGCCGGCAGTTGCGGGCGAGGGCGACCGCACCACACCTGTTGAAACTTATCATGAACGATCGTGTAGATCTGTGCCTGGTCGCGGAGTTCGATGGGGTCCACGTTGGACAGGACGATCTTTCGCCGGAATCGGTTCGGAGCATCATTGGCCCCGACCGCTGGCTTGGAGTCTCGACGCACAATCCGGAGCAGTTGTTGGAAGCGGACCGGAATTCGGCTGATTACCTCGCCATTGGGCCCGTGTTTTCGACTTCCAGCAAAGACCGGCCTGATCCGGTGGTGGGTCTCGAAGGGGTGCGCCGGGCGCGGCAGTTGACGCGAAAACCGCTGGTGGCGATTGGCGGGATCACGCGGAGCAATGCAGCCTCTGCGATTGAGGCCGGGGCTGATTCCGTGGCGGTGATATCTGATCTGTTACGGGATCCTCGCAAATCAGCAGAAGAATTTTTCCGCATATTGAGGTAAAGTCATTTGACCTTGAAAGTGCCCGTGGGAAAGCCGGCGGGACGCCGGCGCTACATGTTGGAGGAAACCTGAGCACACCTACAACGGCTGCCGGCAGCGATTGGGAAATTCACAGCTCTCAAGATAAGGAACTGGTCAAAGGCCTGGGCCTGACCAGCGCCACCATGCTGGTCATAGGGTCGATGATCGGCTCCGGCATTTTTATTGTTTCAGCGGAGATTGCCCGCGAAGTGGATTCTCCCGCGCTGCTGATTGGCGCTTGGGCGGTGGCGGGGTTTATGACCATCGTGGCCGCGCTCAGCTACGGCGAACTGGCCGCCATGATGCCGCGGGCCGGCGGGCAGTACGTTTATCTGCGCGAAGCGCTGGGGCCGCTGTGGGGATTTCTCTACGGCTGGACTTTGTTTCTGGTGATTCAGACCGGAACGATTGCGGCTGTGGGCGTGGCTTTTGGAAAGTTCCTGGGAGTTTTCTTTCCCACGATTTCTTCTTCCAACTGGATTCTTCATCTCTGGAAAGTTCCACCGATTCATGTGGGGCCGATGGTTCTGGGCAATATGGATGTGGGAATCAACACCCAGAATCTGGTTGCGATACTGCTCGTGGTTTTCCTCTCGGTCGTGAATGTTCTTGGGTTGAGGACGGGAGCGCTCATCCAGAATGTATTTACCGTGGCCAAGGTTGCGGCGCTGTTAGGACTGGCGTTCTTGGGTCTGGCGCTGGGACGAAACGCGCAAGCGCTGGCCGCTAACTTCAGCGGACATTTCTGGCGGAATGCGGGACTGGGCGCGCAACATGCCGTGCAAGTGGGAGTTGGCGGGCCGATTGTGATGGTGGGTACCCTCACGATTCTGGCCGTGGCCCAGGTGGGTTCACTGTTTTCCGCGGACGCCTGGAATAACGTGACGTTCACGGCGGGCGAAGTGAAAAATCCCAGCCGCAACCTGCCTTTGTCGCTGGCGATGGGTACTGGAGTGGTCATCGCGCTCTACGTTGCCTGCAACTTTATTTATCTGATGGCGCTGCCGCTGGACGGAGCGCCAGGGGCGGTAACGATTCTGGGGCGGGGGATCAAGTACGCCTTGGAAGACCGCGTAGCCACGGCGGTGATGACGCAGATGTTCGGGGCTGCCGGCGGATTGCTGATGGCGGCCGCCATTCTGATTTCGAGTTTCGGCTGTAACAATGGTCTGATTCTTTCTGGGGCGCGCGTCTACTACGCCATGGCGAAGGATGGCCTGTTTTTCCGTAGCGTGGCCAAGCTGCATCCGACGTACAAAACGCCGGCGGTTTCGCTGATGGTGCAGATGGTGTGGGCGTGCCTGCTCTGCATTTCGGGAAGCTATGGGCAGCTTCTCGACTACATTATCTTCGCGGTGCTTGTCTTCTACATATTGACGATCGTGGGATTGTTTGTGTTGCGGCGGACGCATCCGGATGCCCCGCGGCCGTATCGCGCCGTAGGCTATCCCGTGCTGCCCGCAATTTATATTGTGATGGCTTCATTCATCGATGTCGTACTATTGCGCTACAAGCCGCAATTTACGTGGCCGGGGTTGATTGTGGTGCTGCTCGGCATTCCGGTATATTTCGCGTGGTCGAGGAGCGCGAAGGCTGCATCCGCGTAGTTCCTAAGGAGAAACCAGACGAATGGCCAATCTGTTCGCAACCAAGCCGCTGCACCTGCTGATGGAGGAATCCCGCGAGACGGGCGAACACAGCCTCAAACGGACGCTGGGAGTTTTTCAGCTTACGGCGCTGGGCGTGGGCGCAATCATCGGAGCGGGCATCTTTGTGATGGTGGGGCTAGGAGCGCAGTATGCCGGTCCGGGACTCACCTTGTCATTCGTTCTCTCCGGGTTGGGGTGTGCGTTTGCCGGATTGTGCTACGCCGAGTTCGCGGCCATGATTCCATTGGCGGGCAGCGCTTACACATACGCTTATGCCACACTCGGCGAGTTGATCGCCTGGATCATCGGTTGGGACCTCACGCTGGAATACGCGATGGGCGCCAGCACGGTGTCTTCGGGATGGTCGAACCACTTCATCGAGCTGCTGAATATCTTCCATGTGAAGATGCCGCTGTGGCTGGCCTACGATCATTGGACAGCGCTGAAAACCGCGGAGAATATTGTTGCGCGGCAGATGGCGCAGACTGCAGACCCCTCACTGGCACTGGGCACGCAAGCGTTCCTCGACAAAGTGAGTGCGATCATAGGCTCGCAGTCTCCCGAGTTGCTGCAACGGGCGCATGATCTGCTGAGCGCGCCGCATCTCTTTGGAGTGGAGGTCGGCTTCAACCTACCGGCTTTCCTCATCGCTCTGGTGATTACTGCAATTCTCGTGGTTGGCATCAAAGAGAGCGCCAGGTTTAACACCGGCATCGTCGTAGTTAAGGTTGCAGTCGTTCTCTTCGTGATCGCGCTCGGCTCCCACTACATCAATCGCGCGAACTGGGGTATGGACTGGCACACGTATGCGCCCCATGGTTTCGCGGGGATCGGGGCGGGCGCGGCTTATATTTTCTTCGCTTATATCGGTTTTGATGCAGTCTCGACCACCGCCCAGGAAGCCAAGAACCCGCAGCGCGACTTGCCGATCGGCATGATCGCTTCGCTGGCAATCTGTACGGTCTTGTATATTGCCGTGGCCGGCGTGCTGACGGGTATGGTTCACTGGCAGCAGATCAACATCGAAGCGCCGGTGGCCGTTGCCTTCCTGGACCGGGGTCTCACCACTGCGGCGAACATCATCACGCTGGGCGCTCTGGCTGGTCTGACCAGCGTGATGCTGGTGATGTTGCTCGGCCAAACTCGAGTGCTTTATTCCATGGCCAACGACGGCCTTCTGCCTAAGAAGTTCTTTGCTGCTGTGCATCCCAAGTTCCGCACCCCGTGGAAGAATACGATTCTGGTAGGACTACTGGCAGCGGTTGTAGGCAGCATTACGCCGATTGACGACATCGGGAAGATGGTGAACATCGGGACGCTGCTGGCGTTTGTGATTGTGTCGCTCTCCGTGTTGGTTTTGCGCCATACGAATCCCAGCCAGCCGCGGCCGTTCCGTACGCCGTGGGTGCCGGTCGTTCCAATCCTGGGCGTGATTGCGAATGGTTACATGATGTATAAGCTGGGCTGGGTCAATTGGGCGCGGCTGGTCATCTGGCTCATCATCGGGCTGGTGGTGTATTTCACCTACAGCGTGAAGCACAGCCGGGTACAGGCGTTGAAGGGCAGTGGCCAGTGACCGTCGATAAGTGACCAGTGGCCACTGAACACTGGCCACTGACTTATGAAAATCGTATCCGCCGAAGAGATGCGGGCCATTGACCGCGCCAGCAGCGAGCGCTTTGGCGTGCCTTCGCTTACGCTGATGGAGAACGCCGGCGCGGCTGTGGCTGATTATGTGCTCTCGCATTACGCAGCGGCGCGGCGGGTCGTGGTTTTTTGCGGCAAGGGGAACAACGGCGGCGATGGCTTCGTGGCCGCGCGCAGGCTGCAGGAGGGCGGGAAGAAAGTTCAGGTGATTCTGCTCGCGGACCCCGCTGATCTGCGGGGAGATGCGGCTGCCATGTTTGGCAAACTACAGTCCTCTGCAATTGCCGCGCACTCCATCGCAGAGTTGAAAAGTGAGC
This sequence comes from Candidatus Sulfotelmatobacter sp., assembly GCA_049280095.1. Taxonomy (GTDB): domain Bacteria; phylum Acidobacteriota; class Terriglobia; order Terriglobales; family Acidobacteriaceae; genus Sulfotelmatobacter. Next base: position 207,741 of record JBAPPL010000026.1, read on the forward strand.
AGGTGCGACTCGCTATGCAGGCCGATCTTTATCTGGATGCGGTGCTGGGCACGGGGTTCAAGCCTCCAGTGAGCGGACTCTACGCCGACGCGATTGCCATCATGAATGCAAGCCAGGTTCCGGCAATCGCCGTGGACATTCCTTCCGGTGCAGATGCTGACGCGATGGGACCACAAGCCGGGACGATTGCCCGGGCCGATGCGATTGTTACGTTTACTGCTCCGCGTCCGGCGCACGTGTTCAGCATGTTGACCGGGGGACCGACTGTTGTGGCTGACATCGGTTCGCCGCAAGAGGCGATTGTTTCGGCGCTGCAACTGAATGTGATCACCGCGCGTGATGTTGCGCCGTTGATCGGGCCGCGGCCGGCAGAGTCGAACAAAGGCAACTACGGGCACGCGCTGGTGGTTGGGGGGTCGCTCGGGAAAGCCGGAGCGGCAGCGATGGCGGGGATGGCTGTACTGCGCGCGGGAGCCGGGCTTTCAACTGTGGCGACGGCGAAGTCCGTGTTGGGAACCGTGGCGGGATTTCATCCCGAGTTGATGCCTGAGCCTTTGCCGGAGACGGATGCGGGTGAGATCTCAACCAAGGCCCAGGATCGAATCGAGGCGTTGTCGAAGGGGATGACAGTGCTCGCGATTGGGCCGGGGATTTCGCGGGATCCGCAGACTGCGGAACTGGTGCGGGCGCTGGTGGCAAAACTCCAACTCCCGATGGTCGTCGATGCCGACGGCCTGAATGCGTTTCAGAGCCGCACGGCGAAATTGAATGGCGAGCGGCGGACGCTGGTGATTACTCCGCATCCGGGTGAGATGGCGCGGCTCGCCGCATGCACCATCGCCGATGTGCAGAAAGATCGATTGGGAACGGCGCGGAAGTTCGCGCGCGAACATGAACTGATCGTCGTGCTCAAGGGGCATCGCACGCTGGTGGTGCGGCCCGACGGCGAAGCCTGGGTGAATACTACGGGGAACGCGGGCATGGCTACCGGGGGCACGGGAGACATCTTGACGGGGATGGTCGCTGGAATGATCGCGCAGCATTCGACGGACGCATTCGCGGCGGTGCTCGGGGCCGTGCATCTGCATGGGCTTGCCGGGGACGTGATGCGTGAGCGGGTGGGGGAGCACTCATTGGTCGCGACCGATCTTCTGCAGGGACTTCCCGAGGCGTTTCGACGCACGCAGAACGCTGCGCTGGAGAAGCTCGCGAGCTGGTGAGTCATCTGACGAGTGACCTGGCGACTTGCGAAAAAATGGACTGTCCTTGGGGACATTAACTCTTTATTAAACACCCTGCATCTTCATGACAGTGCGTGTGTTGCGGCTGGAACGCCGCGTGCAGCGCGGGAATCCGGACACTCTGCTTCCGTAACCTGTTACCCGTCCTGAGAGCGTGCCATAGTGCATATATCTTATGACCCACTTCCCCCAACCGCACCCTTCGCGGCGCGCGGCCCGGGTCCAGCTTGGGGCTTCGGTCCTGGCTGCGATTCGCTTCGAAGATGGCCGGCACGCTAACGCTAAACTTCAAACCATCTCGGCGACCGGCGGACTGCTGCGACTGCCGCGTCCGTTTGCAGAGGGCGACTTCGTCGAAGTTGCATTTCAAACGCAATCCGGCCCGGTACGAGCCATGGCTGAGATATTGAGTCCCATGGGGAAGACGAAGGACGGAGTCCTCCAGCCATTCCGCTTTGTCGCGCTCGAAGATGACGACAATCGCCGCTTGCGAACGTCGCTCGACCACGTGACGGACCGGAGCCTGCTGGGATTGAAGTCGTCGGCGTTCCACGTGCCGAAGACGATCTAGAAGGCACGGAATGCGACCACAGGGGCTGAAGCCCGCATTGTTTGTGAACGCTTGACGCGGCGCTGAAGCGCCGCTCTTCCACGTTGCTGCACACTTCCACGAGTTTCTCCGCAAGCTGTTAGGTTCCGCCGCGCTCTGGCTATACTGGTCGAGATGACGCGAGAGATTACCACACGCTCTGCCGAGGAAACGATTGCCTTCGGACGCACCCTGACAGAGATGCTGGCTCCTCCGAAGCTGGTTTTGCTGCGCGGCGATCTTGGGGCGGGAAAAACCACGCTGGTCAAGGGAATCGCCGCTGGCTTCGGGGCGGCGGAGGAAGAAGACGTCACCAGTCCCACCTTCACGCTGGTGCACGAGTATCGCGGTCCGCGAGCCAACCTTTATCACATTGATCTTTACCGCGTGGATACGCAGCGTGAATTAGAAACGCTGGGGCTGGATGATCTGCGCGCTGAGGGCAGCGTTTTGCTGATTGAGTGGGGAGAGAAGTTTGCGCGGTTGGTGCGGGAGCGGGATGTGGAGATTTCGTTGGAGCGCGACGGGGAGAACGGGCGGAGGATTCGCATAATCGGCTGAGCCCGATGCCCTGAGGGCCGGTCCGTGTAGGGAGTGTGATCGCCTGTTCTCGACAATCGTCCTAGACACGAGGGCGTGAGTGAATCAGAATAGCCGCTGTGATTCTACTCAAGTTCCTCCCTGCGGTGGCCGTGGTGGTGCTGCTCTTTGGGACTGTCACCATTCTCTTCGTGTTTCGCGCACGCTCTATGCGCGCTCTTGCCGCAAAATGGGGCTTCAAGTACGTCGGTCCCCGTGCCCCGAGTTTTCGGGGTTTCCGCGACTTCCGCAAGGTCAAGCCTCCTGTTCCGCTTCCCCACGCTTGTGACTTGGCAGGTGAAATCAGACAAGCTTGGAATGTAATCGAGGGACAACAGAACGGAGTAAGGGTTCTCATTTTCGACAGCGTAATCTGGGGACGTACCTACTGCACCTTTATCGCGTGCCAAAGGGAACAAAATCCCTTCGGAATGGATTCTTCGCCGGATCGCGTAATTCAGTCGGGCGGATGGACGGTGCTTTATCGAGTTCGGTGGCTTCAGATCATCCCGCGGTCAATGAGCATCCAGCGCCTCGACGACTATGTTAATAAGCTGCGGTTTGGCTTGGTCTGAAGGGTCTATTGTTGAAGCATCCGATTTACACTATCGGCGCGTCTCCGACTAAGTTCCAAGTAGCGGCGACTCGGCTGCGATAGCCTTTCAGAACCCCATGATGTTGTAGCCGCAATCAACATAAATCACTTCGCCGGTGATGCCGCTGCTGGCGTCGGAGGCGAGGAAGACTCCGGTCGAGCCGACTTCTGCAATATCTACATTGCGGCCGAGCGGGGCGTGTTCGGCGTGGGCTTTGAGCATGTCGCCGAAGCCTGAGATGCCGCGCGCGGCCAGGGTTTTCACCGGCCCGGCGGAGATGGCGTTTACCCGGATATTCTTTTTCCCCAGATCGTAGGCGAGATAGCGCACCGAGCACTCGAGGCCCGCCTTAGCCACAGCCATCACGTTGTAGCGGGGCACCACTTTCTCGGACGCGTAGTAAGTCATGGTGATGATGGAGCCGCCGTCTTCGATGAGCGGCGCGGCAGCGCGGGCAACCGCGATCAGCGAATACACGCTGACATCGAGTGCAATGCGGAAGCCTTCGCGCGTGGTGTTGACGAACTCTCCCTTGAGTTCGTCGGCGGGAGCGTAGGCTACCGAATGCACCAGCGTGTGCAGCTTGCCGTGACGCTCTTTGAGCGTGGCGAAGAGGCGGTCGATTTCTTCATCTTTGCTGACGTCGCACATGTAGGCTTCGGCGCCGGGCAGAGAGAGGATTAGATCTTTCGCTTCCTGCTCCAGACGCTCGTTCTGGTAGGTGATGGCGAGCTTCATGCCGGCGGCGTGCAGTCCCTGGGCGATGGACCAGGCAATCGAGCGCTTGTTGGCGACTCCGAAGACGACGCCGTTACGGCCTTGCAGATCTGAAGACATGAGTGCTCCTTGGAATGGGAAAGGATATCAGGTGGGGAGGCAAGTTCAGAAGGCAGAATGACAAAGTCGGAACGAAGCTAGGGGAGTGGCTCCCTTCATTGAGCCTGAAGAAACCGAAGTACCGGCGCCCACCAGCCGTCGCTTGGAGTGCGATAAAGAGCGTTGTGCGGGAAGCCGTGCAGGACCGCGAGTTGCTTCGGTTCAGGCGCGGCCTGGAAAATACTCTGGCCCATGTCAGGCGGATTCACGGTGTCCGCGTCGCTGTAAACAACAAGCAAAGGGACCCGCACGAGCTTGGCATTCTCGATGTCGTCCCATGCGTCCGGGATGGCATGGAGCAAGAAAACTGAGGTTCCACGCTTTCGGCCCGCATCCCTGAGAGACGAAAAAGCATTTGCCACAACTACGCAAGCCGGAGGCGGGCTAAGACGAGGCAACGAGTGAAGCAACGGAGCGTTGCCCATCGAATGACCCAGCACGCAGAGGCGCTGGCCGGGGAACTGCGAGACCAACGTGGCGTAGGCCGGAATTGTGTCTTCGTTAAGATGATCAATGGTTCCGGGACGCGTACTGTCGCCATGACCGGAGTAGTCGAATACGATCGACGAGACACAGTGGTCGTGGAGAAATTTTTGTGCCGGAACCCACTCGGAAATGGTTTCCATAACTCCGTGAAAAATCAGAACTGCGACCCGAGGCTGGCAGGCGGCGGGGGCACGCACAAGGTATGCGTCCAGGACCCGGCGCCCGCTTGCAATCTTCAGCCGGTCGAAAGTGAGGCCGACCGTGGCAGGCGTTTCAGGGCCGTTGGGCCCGGTGTTCAGAAATGATTTGGACATGTGGTTCAGGATTGCCGGTCGAGAAGCTACGGCGCAAGCCAGTAGACACAGCGCTCCGATGACTAACCTCGTCCGTCCAGTCAAGCCCATCCCTCGTACGACTTATACGGCAACACTTGTCCTGCATTCCAACAAGCGCTAATCCGCCGGAACGGCGTCGCGTCTTACTGCTTCCACTGGCCAGCTCGCGGCCACAAAAGCCAGCCCGTAGACGCAGGACAGGATCGCGAACGCCGCGACCAGGCTTACTTTGTGAGCGACTGCGCCGACGGCGAGGGCAAGCACCAGTTGCAGGAATGTGCCGAAAAAGTAGAAAGCGTTTTGCACGCGTCCCATTAGATGTTGCGGGACCATTTCCATCAAACTCGTGTTCATGGCGATTCCGCCGACACCGCGGGCTGATCCCATCACCGCATACAGCAGTATGGCTGCGACCAGCCAATGCGAGACGGGAGCGCACACCACCGTTGCAGCGATGATTGCCATGGAGAACGCAACCGATCGTCGACCGCCCAGGCTGGCAATCACCGCCGGAGCATATAAGGCGCTGAAAAATGCGCCAGTGCCCCAGCCGGCGTTGAGCCATCCGTAGCCGACGGCGCCGGCGTGAAAAACGCGCTCGCTCAGCGACGGCGTGACGACCACTCCGGTGATCATGGCGCCGAGAAACAATGCCCAGCTGATGCCAAGCAGCACGACGGCGCGGTGATCGCGGAGAAAGTGCAGGCCTTCACGCATCTCGCGCCAGAAACGCTCTAACTGGCTTTCGGCGGCGAGAATGTCGGCGCGTAATTCCTCGGGTCGCAACACGACGTGGCGTCCCTTGCGCACGCCGAGGTAGCACAGGAACGAGACCACGTAGGTGGAAACGTCGATCAGAAGCACGCCGCCGAGGCCGATATGGTTGTACATGAAGCCGACGATGGAGCCGGCGATGAGCCATCCCCCTTGAATCCCGGCTAAAAGAAAAGTGTTCGACTGCACGAATTGACCTTCGGGCGTGAGTTCCTGGATCAGGGCCGTGATGGTTGGCCAGAACATCCAGAAGCCTGCGGCCACCAGAGTGTTCATTAAGTAGAGCTGCCAGAGTTGCACGCGATGGCGAAACGCCAGGATGGCCACGGTCACGATGATCACAGCGCGCACGGCGTCGAGCCACATGACCAGGCGGCGGCGATCTTCGCGGTCGATGAGGACTCCGGTGAAGGGAAGCATGAGCATGGCGGGAACGGTCTGCAGCACGGCGAAGGTGCCCAGCGCCATTTCCGAGTGCGTGGCTTCGAGGATGTACCAGGCCACGGCGGCCGAGTTCATCCCGCTGCCCAACATGGAAATCACGTTGGCAGCAAAGACGAAACGCAGCGGACGCTGGCCAAGGATTGCGCGCATGCATTCCACTTTAGCTGAAGAGCGGCCAAATATTCACCACGGAGGCACGGAGACACAGAGAAACTACAGAAAACTTCTTATCGCTCATTTTGTAGCTTCGGTTTTTCTCCGTGTCTCGTGCCTCCGCGCCTCTGTGGTGAGCTGTCTTTTGTTCTCTTATGCTGGCGCTTGATTCCACGCGCTTTCAGCGCTAGGATTCGCCTGCTGTTTGGAATGGAGATCGGTTCTCGCTCTGCTGAGGTGGCCTATGAAACGCTATGCCGGGTCGCTGGTGTTTGTCGTTACTTTCTGTTTTTGTTTTATGCTGCCGCGTGCAAACGCACAGGCAGACAAGATTGTGATTCCAGCCGGCACGCCTGAAGACCACGATCTTCAAGCGATCACGAGCGAGCAGGATGCAGCGAAGAAGCTTGCCATGTATCAGGACTTCGTGCAGAAGTACGCATCGAACCCGGCAGCCGTGGCTTACGGCGACTGGCAGCTTTCGCAGGCTTATCTGGCCACGGGTGACTTGAACAAAGCGCTTGATTATGGAGACAAGGCTTTGGCTGGGAGTCCACGGAATCTCGACATCCTGGTCTCGCAAGCCAACATCGCGCAGCAGGCGAAAGAGGACACGAAGTTGATCGACTATGCGGCGAGGGGCGGGACAGTCTGCAACTCCATCGGGAAGGAATCTAAGCCGGATGGCATGAGTGACGACGATTTTAAGAAACAGGTCGAGGAAGACGAGGGCGCGGCCAAGAACAACTGCGATTTTCTCGAGTCGGCGGGCTTCAACGCGATTGCCAGCGAGAATGATGCGAAAATCCGGATGGCCGACATCGAAAAGTACTCCGCGGCGTTTCCGGACTCGAAGCTTCAGGATCAAGTCTCGACCTATGCTCTCTATGCGCTGGGCCAGTTAAACGACCAGGCGCAGCTGGTGGCTTATGGGGAAAAATTGCTGGCGACGAATCCGAATTCGCTGCCGGCGCTGCTGATGTTGGCGGGCTCTTACGTTGACGATCCGAAGGCGGGCAGCCTGGCAAAGGCGATTACTTACTCCCAGAAGGCGATTGCGGTCGCCAAAGCGGACGAGCCGGATGCCGACAAGACACGTAAGACTTCTGCTGGCGCGGCACACTCGACTCTGGGTTATGCCTACCTCAAGCAGGACAGGACGGCGGCCGCAATCCCCGAATTAAAGGCCGCCGCGGGACAGCTCAAGGGAGAAGACGATCAGCAATACTCGATCGCGCTTTATCGCCTGGGTTTTGCTTACGCGAAGCTGAACCGCGTGAGCGAAGCTCGCGAAGTGCTGACGGAGGCGGTGAAGATTACCGGTCCTGTGCAAGCCATGTCGCAGGATTTGCTGAACAAGGTGAACGCGGCGCGGGCGAAGGGGAGATGACGGACGCTTGTCCGGTTGGCGGCGCGCAAACCCAGCTGAATCAAGAAGTCTTTAAATCAGCCACTACCCAGACAGCCCCGGTAATGAGGAAATTCAGGGCGAATTCAGACCAGTTGAAATGCGCCCTCGGGTGAGCGATCAGGAGCGGAACCCAAACCATTACGCCAAAGAGCGCCAGCATGAGCGTCATCAAATGCATTGCGAGCCGCGCGCGGCGATTGATGAGAATGGCAATTGCCGCGAGTCCAAACGCGACCGTCGTGAGGATCGCCCAGAACATCTGGTTGGGCGGAATCCACTTTGGAACCAGCTGAGCTGTGTCGCGAAGTAAGAGTGCCTGGCCCAGCGTAAAGGAAATCGCACAGACGCCGAGTCCAACGCGTGCCAGTCGGCCGAACACTGTTGCCCTTGCGGCATTTGCGTCAGTCGCAGCGTACAGCGCGATCGCGCCGCAAAGCATGGAAAAGAACAGGAAGAAACTGCCACCGTATCGCTCATAGATGTTCGATGCGGCAATGATGTCAGGGACGGTGGCCAGCGAGAAACACAAATAGACGACGCAAAGTACGACCGAAGCCAAGCGCCCCGTGCGCGGGTACTGGATCCCAATCCCACCCGCAATCTGAGCGGTCATGAGGCACCCGCCAATGATGGCGCCGAAAGGCAGGCTCCAGATATGTTGCAAGTTCTGCCGGGTAGCAGCGTCGTGCCACAGCAATGCGATGACGCCGAACAGCACCGCCGATGCGCCAAAGACAATCCGCCCATACGACGCCGTTTTCATACACAGAAGGTAACAGACATCCCGGAAATCGGGACGATCAACCTGATGCCGATATTCACTCGCAATGCGAACGCCCTGAACGGCCGGTTCAGGGTTTTACCAGCTCTGCAGAAAGCAAGTGAGCTTTCAGGGCGAGATTGTGGGCGCCCTCCAGGTCACCGGCGGCGACGGCGGCTTTTGACTGTGCCAGAAACTCCTTGATCTGAGTCACCATGTCTCGCTGGTTGGCCGTAAGCTGGAGTGCCGCGGCTTTTTTCAGGTTCTCTTCGGTTGCGGCCCTGAGCTGCTCGGTCGAGGATTTGTCTGAAGCCTGTTCCGCAGCTGTGCCACCGGTAAGTTGGACCTTGGGCTCGTTTGACCCTCCGTTGCGGACGACTTTCTTTGGCGGCGGACAAGGTTTCAAGGCCGTCGCGTTTGCATTCGTTGATCCGGCGTTTGCCGATCCACCGGCGGTTGAGTCGTCCGCGGGTTTGCCGACTGTGGTGTTCAGGGGAGTGGGGGCGTTCGAGCAGGGTGGAATCGTTTTCTTACGCCGGGGATGAGCGGGAGTCGGCTTGGCTTGAGCCGGGGATTTCGGCTTCTGCGCGGGCTGCGCGCTTTCTGATGGAGGTGTCTGCGTTTGAGATGGGGAGCTACCCTGGCTCGGGGATGAGCCTGACGAGGCCGTCGCAGGCGGCTGGGACGTGGTTTGGAGCAAAGATCCTCGGAACGCTGGCGGTAACCAACCGGCGCTCAACAGACATAACCCGAGGATTAAAGCCAGATTCATATTCAATCCGAACTGGTCGAGTGCGCCGCGGTCTCTTGCTCCGGGCGCAGACTCGATGTAGTCAAAGGCAGGCGAAAGCGGAACGTCGTCCCCTGACCTTCCGTCGATTCAAATTCCACCGATCCATAATGCCACTGCAGGATCTGGTAAGTCTGCGCCAGGCCGATGCCGTTGCCCTCTTTCTTGGTGGTGAAGTAAAGCTCAAAAATTTTGTCTTGCACATCCGGAGCGATGCCCATGCCCCGGTCGCAGACCTCGGCAATGGCGGCATGGTCGTCGCGGCGAGCCGAGATGGTGAGTTCGCCTCCATGCGGCATGGCCTGGATCCCGTTAAGCACAACATTGAGCAGCGCCTGCTTCATAAAGTCAAGGTCAGCCTTTACGAACACTGGCTCCTCGGGCAGATCACGCTGGATGGTGACGCCATGCTGCTCCGCATCGGGAGTGGCGAGCAGCGCGACCTCCTCGAGCACGCGGCGGAAATCCACTTCCACCAGATGCAGTTCGCGAGCCCGCATGAAATCAACGAGAGTCTGCACCACGCGGTCGAGGCGATGAATCTCACTTCCGATGATATCCATGTGACGGCGGGTATCAGGGTCGAGTTGCGCGAGCTTGTTCTGCAGCAGCTGCAAATGCAGCACGATGGCATTGATGGGATTCTTCACTTCATGAGCGACGCCGCCGGTCACGCGTCCGCTGGCCGAGAGGCGGCGGGACATCTCAATTTCATCGCCGATGCGGCGCACTGATTCGGCGTCACGCATAATCAGCAGCGCACCGATCTGGGTGTTTTTCTCCTGAACAAAATCCAAAGACACCTGTACGCGCCGGCCGGCGGCCGCGACAAACTCGCGTTGCGAGAGTGTTCCCCTGCGTTCAAAAGCGTCGAGTACCATGGCGCCGAGCGGCGTGTCCCGGGAAAAAACTTCCGGGACGGTTCGGCCCAGCAGTTCTCCTCGAGGCCGGCCGAGAAAGCGCTCCACCGGCGCGCTCACAAGCACGACGCGGGAGTCTCGCGCGAACAACATCAAGCCGTCCTGCAACTTCGACATGAGCTGGTCCACGTTGTCTTTCAGAGCCGAAAAAATTTCCCGGCTGTCGCGCATCTGCCTGCCAAGGTTTGCGATCTTCAAGGTGACCAGGCCGAATTCATCGTGTTCCGACTCTTTCCCCGACAGTTCCTCGGTTGCTCCCGAACTCACGCTATCCAGGTTGCGGCTGATCTCCTTGAGCGGCCCGAGAGCGAGATTCGACAGGAGGGCGGCCAGCACGAAAGAAAGAAAGATAAACGCGATGGAAAAATAGACAGCGCGCAATAAGCGCGGTTCGATTTCACTCCTGAGAAAGACCGTGGAAACACCGATGTGGATTGTGCCGAAAGGCACTCCATTCAGTAATAGAGGGGAACTCACGTCATAGACGGTCGCCGGACCATACGCGATGCGGAGCTGCCGGCGGAAGCGGGCCGCCCTGACGCGACTAAAGTCCGGCCGCTCCACAGCCGGCTTGCCCACGAGTTGGGGAGTGGTGTGGAGCAGGACCTTGCCGTTCGCGTCTACGATGGAAGCATCGAAGACGTAAGGCCAGAGGGCGATATCGGATTGAAGATCGTTCAGAATGTTCGTATCCATCGGCAAGTACTCGGCGAGCGCCCGCCGCACGGCTTCAGGATTGTTGGTATCCACGCGAGTGCTGCTCAAATCCGGCATGTCGTTCGAGGCCAGGTATTGCAGTTGCTTGGTGAGGCGCTCAGCGCCATCGCAGGCCCCGGTAATTTGCTGGCTCAGAGTCTCCGAGACGTAGAGATAGGAGAACGCAGTCACCATCACGGTCACCATGAAGGTAATGCCGAGAACGATGATGGTTTTGCGTCGCATAGGAAATCAGTGGTCAGTGATCAGTGGCCAGTTAAAGCGGACAAGGCTGAGGAGGTACGAAATAGTGGAAGGCTTCCCACTGGCCACTGATCACTGTTTTACTGCGTTTCCTCCTCCTTGCCAGAGGCCGTATCCGGGGCGCTGCCGCCGTACTCTTTGAGCTTATTATGCAGGGTTTTCAGGCTGATGCCGAGAATTTCCGCAGCCTTCGTCTTGTTATTGCTGGTGGATTCCAGAGTCTTAAGGATAAGCATCTTTTCCGCCTCGCCGACCGTCGTGCCCACGCCCAGACGCACCGCGTCCGGGTCATTCGCCGCAGTGCGCAAGGGTGCCTGTCCGAATCCAGGAGGCAAGTGTTTCGTTTCGATCATGCCGCCGTCACAGACGATCACCGCGCGTTCAATGGTATTGCGCAATTCGCGGACATTGCCCGGCCAGGAATAGTTGTTGAACTGATTCAGCACCGCCTCGCTCACGGCGGCCACCTTGCGGGAGTGCTTCGCGCTCATTTCTGACAGCAACAACTGCACCAGATCTTCAATATCTTCCTTGTGTTCCCGCAAGGGAGGCATGTGGATATTGAACACGTTGAGCCGGTAATAGAGATCGCTGCGCAGCTCTCCGCTAGCGACGGCCTCGTCCGGAACTTTGTTCGTAGCAGCCAGCACCCGCACATCGACCGCGGTCTCCACTTTGCTGCCCAGCCGGCGCAGCTTGTGGTCTTCGAGCACGCGCAAAAGCTTGGCCTGAGTCCCTACTGGCATTTCCCCGATTTCGTCGAGCAGGATTGTGCCGCCTTCGGCCAGCTCAAAACAGCCGGTGCGCCGCTCCAGCGCTCCTGTGAAGGCGCCTTTTTCGTGGCCGAAGATCTCGCTTTCGATGAGAGTTTCGGGAATCGCCGCGCAGTTGATGGCGACGAAAGGCCGATCGCGGCGCGGACTCAGTTGGTGAATGGTGCGGGCCACCAACTCCTTGCCGGTGCCGCTGGCGCCTGTAATCAACACGGACGCAGTGCTGGGCGCAACCAGTTCGATGAGCCGGAAAATCTCCTGCATCTTGCGCGACGCGCCCCGCAGCGTTCCCAGCGAGCCTGAATCGCGCAGCTTGCGGCGGGCGCTCTCCAGTTCCGCGCGCGTTCCCACCAGCACGGACGCGTTTTGCAGCATGGTGCGCAGGCGGTTGGTGTCGATGGGTTTTGTGATGTAGTCATATGCTCCCATCCGCATGGCTTGCACTGCACTATCGATCGTGCCCTGTGCCGTTACCATAATCACAGCCATGGCCTGGGATTGCTCGCCCAGCCGCTCCAGCAGTTCGAGGCCTCCCATGCGCGGCATCTTGAGATCGGTGATCACAATGGAGGGAACCCACTGCGCGGCCTTCTCCAGGCCTTCCACCCCGTCGCGGGCGGTTTCCGCGCGATATCCCCAGGAGGACACTAACTCAGCCAGGCCCGTGCGTTCGTTTTCTTCGTCTTCAACAATCAATACTTTTTCGTGGCTCATCCCTGTGGTTCTGCCGCTTCTTCGAGGTCGTGCTTCCGCACTTCGTCGGCAGCGAAACTACAACCATACGCGGCTAGCTTCCTGCGGGGCAAGGTCTGCGGGGCAAGGTCTGCGGGCCCGGGCCCGCGGACGTTTAGGGCGCAATCCAATGTCGGGATCGAGGTCCATCATTGCCATGTCAATTTGAGACCAGGACCCAACCCGGGAGAAAAATAGAGGTACGGGTGGTCCGAGAAAAGCAATTCTTGAAGATCGCTCTTTCTCTTTAAGATTGCATTGCGTTAGAATTGCACGTTTCCCAATCGAGGTCGTTCAACCTGTTGATTATTCGTTATCTTTCAGCGCAGCCTGCGTGCCAAAGCGCACGCAGGCCTGCGGGCACATCATCGGAGGGTGGAATGTCAGTTTCTTCTCGCTTAACCTGGGGCCGCGCGGTCGCGGGTCTGTTCGTGGTCCTGGCAGTATCGCTCATCTCGATTCCTGCGCTTGCACAAAGCGACTCGAATCCGAAATATGACGTGTTTGTGGGGTATCAGTGGTTGCATCCGGGTGCTTCAGTGCCTGCGGTCAACGGCGATCCTACCAATCCCACTCCTTTTCAAGTGCCGGATATGGCCAAGGGATTTGGCCTTGCCTTCACTTACAATTTCGATTCGCATTGGGGCGGGGAGGCCGACCTCGGTCACAACTGGGGCAACGACAACTACGAGACCACGTATTCGGTCGGGCCGCGCTTTATCTGGCGCACCGACGAAGCCAACTACTTCTTGCATTCTCTGGTCAGTCTGAATCGAGTGAGCATCGGCGGGCTCTCCGCCGGCAATGGAATCGGAGCCGTCGCCGGTGGGGGAATGGATCTGCCTATCAACAAGAAATTGGCTTTTCGCTTGTTTGAAGCCGACTACGTCTGGGGCCGGCACAATTATTCGGATTTCGCCGACTCGGACTTTCCTGGTCTGCGGCGTCCATCGTTTGAAGGTGTTCGCCTGCGCACCGGGCTGGTTTTCAGTTGGGGTGGTGCAGCTGCGCTAACGCCGGCCGCCAGTTGTTCGGTGCAGCCGGGTGAAGTACTGGTGGGCGAGCCTATCACCGCCACTGTCGCTATCAGCAACTTCAACCCCAAGCATACCGTCACATATGCCTGGAGCGGCAATGGAGGTCAGATTACCGGGAAAGATACAACCGCGCAGATCGACACCACCAACGTGGCTCCCGGCAGTTACACCGTGACCGCCCACGTGACCGATGCCAAAGAGAAGAACAATAATGTGGCCAGCTGCTCGGCGAACTTCACAGTGAAGCCGCTGCCGCCGAAGAACCCGCCGAGCATATCTATTTCTGCCAGCCCGACCAGCTTGCAAGCCGGCGGAACCGTAAACTTGTCAGCCAACTGCACCAGCCCCGATAGTGTTGCAGTCTCAGTGGCCAACTGGACAGCAAGCGGAGGAACCGTTTCCGGCAGTGGTAGTTCTGCCACGCTGAACACCGCTGGAACCTCGCCGGGTGCGATCACGGTCGGCGCTACCTGCACCGATACTCGCGGCCTCAGCTCTCAAGCCACAACCGAGGTGATGATCGAGAACCCGCCCCCGCCCCCGGTCAATCCCGAGATCGTACGACTGGAAGCGCGGCTCTCGTTGCACAGCGTTTACTTCGTAACCGATTACCCCAAGGTGGCAAATCCAAAGGGTGGTCTGCTGGCCAGTCAACAGAAGACGTTGATCGCATTAGCTGCGGACTTCAAGGAATATCTCCAAAGCAAGCCGGATGCGCACCTGATTCTTGGAGGCCACGCGGATGTGCGGGGCTCCGTCGAATACAATCAAGCGCTCTCCGAACGTCGTGTAAACCGCACCAAGAGCTTCCTGATCGAACAGGGCGTTCCCGAAGCCAGCATCGAGACCAAGGCATTTGGCAAGGAACACAACCTGACCGATGACGAGGTGAAGGGTGAGGTCGAGAGCAACCCAGAGTTGACTTCAGAAGAGCGGCAGAGGGTTCTCCGGAACATGGTGACGATCAAGATGGCGAGCAATCGCCGGGTCGACGTTACTTTGAGCACGACGGGCCAGACTTCGGTTCGCCAATTCCCCTTTAACGCCACAGATGCCTTGACGCTGATCGGCGGCAGGGAATCGGAGGCTAAGAAGAAGGCAGCGCCGAAGAAGCCCGCTAGGAAGCCGGGCACCAAGAAGCCGTAACTGGCGTGCGTGGGTGAGGCCTGGAAGAACTCTCGCGGAGGACGTAACCGTCCTCCGCGATTTTCTTTTGCCCTGGAATCTAATCCAGCGCCTCCGCAAATCTTCATACGCGATCGGGCAACTTCTACACGGATGGCCCTCACCGTCTCCTTATGTGGTTGATTCTATAAGCCCTGGTCTGGTACTTCATTTGCCACTATTGCAGACCAGAAAGCTGCGCGACCATAAATGCGATGACAACATTCCCTCGGGTTCTCCGATCCCGGTCTGCCTTCGGGATGTTCTGTCTCGCTCTGATCCTGAGCCAAGGCTGTGCCCGGTCGGAGCCCTCGAATCCGGCGAACCCAGATTCGGTCGACGCGCAAAACCTTCCATTCCACCCAGATACTGATCCGGCCTCGGTTAGCGGTAGCGCTCGATCAGCAGCTGCGCCCGACCCGAAATTGAGTCTGCCTTTTCGGGCAGGATTGCGGCCTCGCATCTTACCCTCCGGAACTCTCATGACCGTGCAATTGGAAGACTCGCTTTCCACCTCCAGAGTTCATGCCGGTGACGCCTTCACCGCGTCCGTCGCTGCGCCCCTTAGCGTCGACGGCGACACTCTCGTCGAACGTGGTACAGCTGTGACTGGACGGGTTGAGTCCGCGCAATCCCAAACCGACCGGCCCGGGCTGGCTCCCAGTTCCGGCTATTTCCGCTTGACTTTAAATGCGATCACAATTGAGGGCAGGCACCTTGCGCTTCAAACCTCCAGCCTGTTCGCCCGGGGACAACCATCAAGCTTTTTGTCCGCCAGCAACCCTTCGGAACTCCGCTCAGACGGTGTCCAGGTACAAAAGGGACGTCGGCTAACCTTTCGGCTGACAGCTCCGCTCACGGTTAACGACCCGAAGTCGATGGCCAGCGGTCAATCCCCGAGCGCACTCCCCGAATAAACTGGCGTAATTCCTCCATTTGTCGCCATATTCAAGCGGTTTTCGATGCTTATTATTTCCCCTATCTAGCAGAAACTAAGTCTATTGCCGAGTTTTCCACAGGCTTTTCCTAATTTGAGTGACGGATGCCCTTCGCAGTGCCAGATTCGCCCTCCTAATATTGAGATCGTTTAGCGGGACGGTTTGCCACCCTCGACGTTCCCGGTTTGGGAGCACCGAGGTATCAAGCAGCCCATCGTGGGGTTTCTTTTGGGAACCGTCCCGCGCCAAAGTAAATGCATGAACACCGCAACCCCATTTCCGTGGTCGGACCTGGCAGCCGGAGACAACGTCGGCACTCCAATGGAGGAAAGCCAGCTTCAGGCTCAGAGATGGGAGGCGGTCGGCCGTCTGGCTGGCGGCGTGGTGCATGACTTCAACAACCTGCTCACCGGCGTCATGCTCTACTGCGATCTTCTGCTCTCGAGCCTCGATGCCCGCGACCGCCGCCGGCGTTACGCCGAAGAGATCCGCTCCGCTATCGTGCAAGCCACGGGCTTAGTGAAGCAGTTGCTGGTTTTTGCCCGGCCGCAAGCCAGCCCGGTTCGGACTTTGTGCCTTAATGAAATTGTCCGCGAGATGCACGACTTGCTGGCCCGGCTGATCGGCGAAAACATCGCCCTCGATCTGCGTCTCGATCCGGAATTGGGCGCAGTCACCATCGACCAGGCTCAGGCGCAGCAGGTGCTTCTGAACCTGGTTCTCAACGCTCGCGATGCTCTGCCCAGCGGCGGCAGGATTAGGGTCGAAACCGGCAACTGCAAATTCCAGCCCGTTGCCGGGACTATAGCACCGACTGGTCTGCCGGTTTTTCCTTGCGTACTCCTGGTCGTGAGCGATAACGGTCATGGCATGGACGCGGCAACCCGCGAGCGTCTGTTCGAGCCATTCTTCACCACCAAGAACGCCGGCCAAGGCACCGGCCTGGGATTAACTACGGTCCGCAGCATCGTTACCACCAGTCGCGGACTGATCCACTTCGAAAGCGAACCCGGCCGCGGTACTCGCGTGCTGATCTTGCTCCCCCGCGCATCTCAGCCTTCCGATCCTCTGGGCCAGGCCGATCGAGACACGGCCGATCCAGATTCGGAGACCCAGCCACCAACACCAATTCAGCAAATCAAAAAGGAATCACTCTTATGACGTCAGTCGCAGTAACCCACACCCTCGCTACCCCTCAGATCCTGGCCGCAAATTTTCTGAACCTCCTCATCGTCGACGACGAACGATCCATCCGCGACGCTTGCCGCGAGGTCGCGCTGTCCCTCGGTTTCATCGCCCACGTTGCCGATTCCGCCGAGCATGCCTATCGCCTGCTGCAAGTTCAAAGCATCGACGCCGTGTTGCTCGACCTGCGCTTGCCCGGCGCCGGCGGCCTGGAAGCTCTCCGGCAAATCAAGGCCCACCGCCCTGAAGCGCTCATAATCGTCGTGACGGGGTATGGCACCGTGCAGTCCGCCGTGCAAGCGATGAAGAATGGCGCATACGAATACGTGACGAAGCCGTTCAGCGTCGATGAACTCAAACTCCTGTTGCAGCGTGTGTCCAATCACCTGAAACTGAAGACCGAAAACCGCATGCTCCGGGAGAAGCTGAAGTCGAAGCAGGGCTATGGCGGCATAGTCGGCCGCGCCCCGGAGATGGAGAAGCTTTACCGCATCATTGCCAAAGCGGCCAACAGTTCGCACCCGGTGCTGATTCTCGGCGAGAGCGGCACTGGCAAGGAGATGGTCGCGCGCTCCATTCATTATTCCGGACCGTTCCACGACAAGCCGTTCATCCCCGTCGACTGCGGTTCGCTGGTGCCCACGCTGATCGAAAGCGAACTGTTTGGGTACGTCAAAGGCGCGTTCACCGGCGCCAATCAAGCGAAGGACGGGCTGCTCGCCATTGCCGAAGGCGGCACTGTGTTTCTCGATGAAGTTGGCGAACTTCCTGTCGACCTCCAGGCCAAACTCTTGCGAGCGATTCAGGAAAAGGAAATTCGTCCCGTCGGCAGCACGCGCCGCATACCTATCAACGTCCGCATCCTGGCTGCCACCAACCGCATGCTGGAGCAGGCTGTGACCGAAGGCTCTTTCCGCCGCGACCTGTATTTCCGCCTCAATGTGCTCAGCCTGCGCATCCCCCCGCTGCGCGAGCGTCGCGAAGATATCCCACTGCTCATCGCTCATTTCATGGAGCGCACCACGCGCGCCTCTGGACTGGAGAAAATCCTTACGGACGAGGCCGTCAAAGCGATGCTGGCCTATGACTGGCCGGGCAACGTCCGCGAACTGGAGAACTGTCTGGAGCGCACCTGCGCCTTCACCAGCGGACCGTTAATCCATGTACCCGACCTGCCCCCGGCCATCGCCGGCGCGCACGTTGCCGTTCCGTCCAACGGCAACGGACACAGCCAAAATAAAATCGTTCCCATGGCGGAACTGGAAAGGCAGACCATCCTCAATGCCATTGCGGAACTTAATGGCGACAAGTTGCAGGCGGCGCGCTTGCTGGGCATCGGCAAGACGACTTTGTACCGCAAGCTGAAGGATTATGCGGCGCAAAGCTAAACTGTTTCAGAAGCCGCGTGGAAAAAAGTTTGTCATCCCGAGCGAAGCGAGGGATCTTGGTTTTTGCATGCAGCGCAAATCATAGCCGACGCAAGCAAACACCAAGATCCCTCGCTTCGCTCGGGATGACAAGCAGTGGGGAGGTGGGGTGAGTGAAGAGTGGAGAGTGGGATGAGTGAAGAGCGGCGCTACTTCGTCTACATCATGGCCAATGCTTCGAAAAGGCTCTACACCGGTATGACCAACGGTATTCGACGGAGGGTTCGGGAGCATAAGCTGAAACTGACACCCGGTTTTGCGGCGCAGTACAACATCACCCGGCTCGTCTACTTCGAGAGCTTCGAAGATGTCCGCAACGCGATTGAACGCGAGAAGCAGATCAAGGCTTGGACTCGGGCCAAGCGGCTAGCGTTGGTGGAATCGATAAATCCTAGGTGGGATGATTTGTCGCGGGAGTGGGATCAGTCGCAGACGTTTCGGTTCACTCCGAAGGTTGCGTAGTGCATCTCTCGCCGGACAGATCAGTTGCGCCACAAGCAAACACCAAGGTCCCTCGCTGCGCTCGGGATGACAAGCAGTTAGGCGTTCACTTATGAAATGGTTCGCATGCCGCGGCGTTCCTTAGCGGGAACAGAGAGTCGCCTGCGCCCCTTAAGTTCAGCCTTTTCAATATCAGGTACAGTGGCGCGTCGCGTGCTATTGAAAGAACATGATTCTACTCATCACCCCTTCGGCACGCGGCCAAGAGTGCGCTGCCACCGAGTGCGCTGCCACCGTAAAAGATGCCACCGGCGAGGAAACCCACTGGGCAGAATATCTGCCGCAAGCGGTAGCCCGGCTGCGCGAACAGACGTACTCAGCCGTCGTGATCGATCAATTCCTTTTGGAGAACGAGCCCACTGAAAGCGATCAGGTGATCGAGCACTTGGGAACGGCCTTTCCGGTCTACCTCAACTTCGCCGTCAGCGGCATGGAGCGTTTGTTGCGCGAGGTGCGCTCCGCGCTGCACCGCCGCAAGCGTGAGGAAACTCAGGCTCGCCGTTCCGTCGAGCAACAGATTCGCAGCGAAGTATGCGAATCCCTCACCGCCATGCTGCTTTCCTGCGAACTAGCCATGGCGGTGCCGGAGGTCCCTGCCTCGGCCGCCGAAAAAATCCGCCTCATCGACAATCTCGCCCGCGACATGAGGCTGAGGCTGGGCGCGAACTGATTCGCTTAAGCTGATTCGTTTCATGCGCCTGTGCAAGATTCTGCACCCGCCATTCAGCCGCAGAAAACCTTCGACGCTTCACCCCTGTTGGCACTAGAATGAACCAGCACACCACGTCGGTGCGCCGCATCCACTGCGGCAACCGGCACACGCCCGGAGGTTCCGTGCACGTTCTGGTCACAGCCGATACGATGTCCGGTTCCTGGAGCTACACCCGCGAACTGGTCACCGGCCTCGTCACGCGCGGTGTCCGGGTCACGCTGGTCAGCTTCGGCGAGATTCCACTGCCCGAGCAGACTGCCTGGATGGATCTGCTCCATGGCCTGGAATATCGCCCCACTGCTTTCCGGCTGGAGTGGATGGACGAGGCTCCGAAGGATCTGCACGAATCTTCAGATTTCCTTGCCAGCCTGGTTCGCGAAGTTCGCCCCGACCTGCTTCACCTCCACCAGTTCTGCCACGGCGATCTTCCGGTGAATGTTCCGCGCGTAGTCATGGCCCACGGCGACCTCATCAGTTGGAGTGAAGCTGTCCAGGGGTGCAGCCCGCGTGCCACGCGCACGCTGAAGTGGTATCGCGACACTGTGATCCGCGGCATCGCCGCTGCCGATGCTGTGGTCGCACCCTCGGCCTGGATGCTCGACACGCTTCGCGCCACCTACACGCGCCCGCGCCGCGGAGCCGTGATCTATCCCGGTCGCAATCCCATCTTCTTCAATCCCTACGTCAGCAAAGAAGACTCCGTGCTTTCCGTAGGCCGCCTGCTCGATGCCGGCAAGCAGGTCCACCTGCTGACCCAACACGCGCAGCCGTTCCCGGTATGCATTGTCGGCGCCGAGCAGACCGTGCCGATGCCCCGCATTCCCATTCGTGCCGACGTGAAGGTTTCGACCGAGCAGAATTCCGTTGCCGTTCGTGGGCCGCAGACTGATGCTCAACTGCGCGCTCTCTACAGCCGTGCTGCCATCTACGCCGCCACGGCGCGCTATGAGCCGCTCGGCCTCGCGCCGCTCGAAGCTGCGTTTTCCCGCTGCGCCATTGTCGCCAACGATATTCCCAGCTTCCGCGAATTCTGGGGCGACGCCGCCTTGTACTTCCGCACCAATGATGCCGGCAGTCTGGCGGAAACTCTTCGCCAGTTGGAGTCCGACCGCGCCCTGCGCCAAGCCTACGCCGACCGCGCCTTCACCCGCGCTCGCGAACGCTTCACCACCAAGCGCATGATCGACGACTACCTCGACCTCTACCGCGGCCTGGTTTCAGCCAACACCCTCGCCGCCTGAGATCGACCCTTTCGTTGTCATTCCGTTTCCTTGTCCATCCTGTCTCGTCACCCCGACGTTCAGTTGTCATCCCGAGTGAAACGAGGGATCTTGGTTGCTTTCGCGCATGGCAAGTCGCGACCGTGGTTTAATATTTGAAGGCCGAGGAGAACCCCATGCCCCAAAGCTCTCACAATCGAATTGCAGAACTCCATAACCTTGCGGCCCACGCCCACACCGCCGCTGCCGTCGCTCACGGCAAGGCTGATCACTTGACCGCTCACGAACTCAGCCAACAAGCCCACGAACACTCCATGAACGCCCTCAAGCTCGCCGAAGAGCTTGCCCGGGAAGCCCAAAAGTCCAGCAAATCGTAACTGCCTGGTTCCGGCCCGCCAAAATTGAATTGCGAGGACAGCCCTGACTTCATTTGTTGTGTTCCGTCATGGCCCCCAAGTTCAAAACGGGAACATCCGGTGCCGCACTTTAGGTCCTTCGTGCGGTATCCGCTTGTGATTCCGCTCCCCCTGCCGAAAGATTAGATACGAGTCATGACCTACGAAATTCCTTTATCGCACCTTCACGACGCACCTTATCGAGGGAGGGCACGCTAATGCGCATGCCGGCAAATTCCATAACCTCTCGGGTTCTCTCGTTCTCGTTCCTTTTTCTTTTCATGGCTGTCGCCTTTGCTTCGGCCCAGACACAATCGGCGGTGGATACCAAGGGCAGTCCCTCCACCAACCCCCGTGCCGATACTTCCAAATATGTGGGAGCCGAGACCTGCAAAACCTGCCACGAGGATATTTATAACGCCTGGGAAAAAACTCCGCACTGGAAGGCCACACTGAACAAAGCAGGTGGCCCGGCCAGGCAAGGTTGCGAGGGCTGCCACGGCCCCGGCGCGGACCACGTTGCCGGCGGCGGCGACATAACCAAGATATTCAATCCCGCGAAGCACTCGGCCAAAGAGGTGGACGCCAAGTGCCTGACCTGTCACGCGGCGGCGCACCCGAACTTTGACCGCTCGCCCCACGCCAGGGCGAACGTCAGCTGTATCAGCTGCCACAGCGTTCATCAGAGCAAGGAAGAAGAAACGCTGCTGAAGGCTCCGCAGCCTGCGCTCTGCTTCCAGTGCCACGCCGACACTAAGCCGGCGTTCAATATGCCGTTCCACCACAAGGTGAACGAAGGCTTGATCACGTGCAGCGATTGCCACGACGTGCACGGCACCTTCCTAGCCAACAACCTGAAGTCCACGGCCGACCAGAACGCGATCTGCACCAAGTGCCACACCGAGACGCGCGGGCCGTTCGTCTATGAACACGTCGCGGTCAAGGCCGAGGGGTGCTTGGGATGCCACACTCCGCACGGCTCGCAGAACCCGCGCCTGCTGAACATGCCGGCCATCGCCCCGCTCTGCAACCAGTGCCACAGCGGTGTAGCAGCCAACACGGTTCACGGAATGGGCGCGGGATCGTCGGAAACCATAACTTGTACGAACTGCCATACCTATATTCATGGCTCGAACATGAATGCGGCATTCCTTAGGTAGGAGCCATCGATTGCGACGCGCCTGGAGAATTGCGGAGGCGCGGCCCCGTTTCGATTGCGCGCAGGGTTTCAAGGTCTCGATGAGGAATGTTTTTCAAGTGAGGCTTTCAATATGAACCCAGGATGGATTTCCCGGCGGTTGAGTGAAAAGCGTTCTCTTGCGGCCCGACACATTGTGGGGGGCATGGCCGCAGCCATTTTGGGTTTGACAGCGAGCACTGCCGTCGCGCAGCTTCCAATATTTGTGTCTAACCAAGCCGCTCCGGAGGGCTACACGCTTCATGAGTCGATCGATCTGGGCGGACATGAGGCCAATATCGACGGCAGCGGTGCCATGTACGACACTCTGGTCAACGAGCAGTCCGGTCCGCGCATACTAGGCGAGACCTTTGAGTTGCGTGCGCTGCCGAACACGAAGAACACCCTCGTCGATCACTTGAAAGCCTTTACCACCGGGCTCGGCGGCGATCCGTACAACGTTGCTAAGCTGGATTTTTCCAAGGGCAAGCTCTACGACTTCTCCGGCCTGTTCCGCCGTGACCGCCAGTACTTCGACTACAACCTGCTGGGCAATCCGAACCTTCCGCCCGGCCAGTCGATTCCAATCGGTCCCGCCGCGGCGCCGACGGGTGCCTACGCGTGGCCGCAGGTGACGGAATCGCCGTTTATGTTCAACACGGTGCGCCGCATGACGGACACCAACGTGACACTGCTTCCGCTGTCGAAGGTGACCTTCCGCGCCGGCTACTCGCAGAACGTCTTCCAGGGTCCAAGCCTGTCGCCCAGCGGTTATCAGGTTGCCGGCGCCTACGACGTGCTGCTCCAGGAGTATCAGCGCAACAGCACGGACGACTGGACGGGATCGGTCGAGTGGAAGCCCGTATCGCGGACCCGGTTGACCTATGAAGAGCAGGTCACTCACTACAAGGGCGATTCCTATTTCAGCATGGCGCCTCAGTATTTCAACCTGCAGGAAGCGGACGGATCCAGGGTCGCAGTGCTGCAGAACTACGACAATCCGATCAACAAGCCGGTCGGCATCACCTGCAACGCCGCCGTCGGAGCTCCCTCAATTTTCCCGGCGCAGACTCCGAACGGTCTACCCGTCGTCGATCCGACGTGTAACGTGATTAGCAGCTATTCGCGTTACCAGCCAACCCGCGAAATCTTCCCGACCGAAATCTTCAGGTTCCAAAGCTCCAGCATGAAGAACGTCACGATGAACGGCAACGTTCGCTACACCAGCGCGAACACCAGCCTGCCGAACTATTACGACGATTTCCAGGGTCTGGCGGGAATGAGCCGCGAACTCACGTATGCGGGCAACGCCCGCGCCAACCGGGAAGTGATCGCCGCCGACTACGGCGTCACTTGGCAGGTGCTGAAAAAGCTCAGCATCTCGGAGCAGATCGACTACTCGAATGTGCACCAGCCGGGAGTTGCCAACATTACGAGTCTAACCACCGTGACTTCGACTTCCGTACCTCCGACCATCAATGACACGGCGCTAACCACCACGGTGATCAACACTCCAATCAACCCGGTCACGGACAAGCCAACTTCTACGTTTGCAGGCAGTCCGACCGTCGCAACGCCACTGTTTGATTTCTTCGGCCAGAAGTTCATCACCAACAACCTCACAGCGGCGTACGACCTTACGGATCGCACCACGTTCACGCTCACGTATCACTTCCAGGAGCACACCATCGGCGAAGGCGCCGCGAACACCACCGCATACGGGTCCGGTCTCTCCAACTTCAACATCGAGGAGAACGGCGGCACCTTCGGCGTGAATTTGCAGCCGGCGAACAACTGGCACATCAACGGCTCGGTCGAGCTTCTGCACGCCGACAATGCCCTCACCCCGGTCGCACCCCGCGAGCTTCAGCATTACAGAATTCACACCACTTACCGGCCGCAGACCTGGGCGACGTTCTCCGGCGCGTACAATGACCTCGAGCGCCACAACAATATAAACAATACAGGCACAGCGTCCGTTGATGGCCCGCTCCAGCACGTCGATCATAGCCGCATCTTGAGTTTGAACGCCGACTTGATGCCGAACGAGCACTACGGGTTCGACATCGGCTATGCCTACAGCGACGTGTATACGGCGACCAACATCTGCTTTCTAGGTACGGCCTCAAGCACCACCATACCGGGCGCCGCGACGCCCACCGGCGTGGCTTGCCCGTCTCCGACTCCCCGCGGGGGAGTCGGGGCTTATACTTTTGGTCCGGCTAAGGACTTCATGAATGCTCCAACACAGTACGCGTCCGTGGCCTTGGCTCTTTCGCCGATCGACAAGTTCCGCGCCAACATCGGCTACCGAATAAGCTCGGTCAACGGCAGCCGCTTTTTCAACGATCCGCGCGATGTGAACGGATCGCTGGTCTCCACCTACCTGTCGCCTTTTGTGAATCTCTCCTATGCGATGCGAAAGAATCTGATCTGGAAGGGCGAGTATAACTACTTCGGCTACGGCGAGGGTGGTCCTTCGGGAGCACAGTATTGCAATCCCTCGAGTACGCTCCCGGCGCCGACTATGCCGGCTGCGGTCGTGCCCTGCAGCACGCTGCCAAATACTGCGATGAGCGGTCTAGGCTACGGGTTCACCGGTCCGCGGAACTTCCATGCAAACAACCTAACCGCCGGAGTGCATTACGAGTTCTAAAAACATCCGTTAACCTTCAGCTTTTCGCGTGGTGTGCGCAGTTGGGGGCTTCCAGTTGGGTTGCAACGATACTCCTTCACTCGGATCAGTCCGCGCCTTCAATGCGGAAATAACGCCCTGAGGTCAGGCAAGCTCTGGTGCTCCCCGCGACACGCACCCCTGACTGGTGGTATCTTTTTAGCCTTACTAGAAACCCGTAAGGTTGGAGGAATCAAAGTCATGGCTCAGGTAAAGATCACAATCCGTCCCAATGGCCCCTACCGTGTTGAAGCGCCCGAGGGATCGATTGAACTCGTCGACGTCAACGGAAACCAGTTCGACCTCACCGGCAAGCCCGCCTTTTCTCTCTGCCGCTGCGGCGGTTCGGTAAACAAACCTTTTTGCGACGGCACCCACAGCCGCATCGGCTTCCAGGGCGCAGAACTCGCCGTCAAAAAAGCCGAGGGCTAAAGACCGGGGTGCCCACAGGCGGCCTTTGTCAAGAGCGCGAACCCGCCCGGGGCGGTGGAAACCTGTGGAAAACCACATCGAGATCCCGTTTCGCGGCTTCGAAAGGTGCGTAAAAGACACACCCACCGTCCGCAACAGGATGATTCGGATGGTTTTGCAGTTCTATAGCTGGGAGATATTATTTGCAAATATCGCTTGAGTGTTCCAGTTGGAACGTTCAGCACAATGTTCCAGTCGGAACATTTAGCGACCCTGGCGTCTATTCAGGGCAGAAGCAATCCTGCGCGAGTGAGATCTGTTGCAGCGTTGCCCCCGAGTTCAGGAATGAGGTTGGCGGAGCGCTCGAAGTTCACCCGTCCCAGGCGCAGGGGTACGCCGTAGTGATGGGCCAGCTGAATCGCGCCTCCCGCAAGAGCCAGAGTCATGCAGAGAAAGATGGCGGCGCGGCGCAGCGCGTTGCCCCGCTGGGGAGCGATCAGGGCGACCAGAGCGCCCAGAATCAGTCCGGTGAGAAGGCCGCCGATGTGCGCAGCATTGTCGGTGACACCGTCAGATCCGAACAGGTTAGGGAGGAATCCCCATGCGAGGTTGAAGGCGACAAATACAAACAGGCTTCGGAGTGGGCCTGACAGTGCGGAGCGCGGCACCGAGAACTCACCCAGCTTAAAGGCTGCGATGAGCGCGCCGGCAAGTCCGAAGATAGCGCCGGATGCTCCAACGCTGAGAACTTGAACGTTCCAAATTACGCTGGCAAGACTGGCGCCGAGACCACAGAGGATATAAAGCGTTCCGAAAGTCCAGCGTCCGTAAAGCGATTCACAGAGCGCACCCAGGTCCCACAGGCACCACATGTTGAAGGCGATGTGAAGCAGACCGCCATGAACGAACACGCAAGTCAGCAGCCGCCACCACTCGCCGGAAATGGTTAGAGCGCCAAAGTTGCCTCCCCATGTCACCAACTCCATGCCGGGGAAATCCTGGAGCGGATTGCCCCCGTTGCTGATCACCATGCCGAGAAAAACTGCTACGTTGATGCCGAAAATAATCTGCGTGAGGCCGATGGTGGATTCACTGCGGCGCACCCATGGCGTGCGCATGACCGGCTGGGGCGCATCGTCTGCAAGTTCGCCGCGCTGCGCCGCCTCGTGCTGGCGGCACCACTGGCAGATCTTCTTGCCGAAAGAGAAACCGGGGAGTTCACGGCCGCATCGAGCGCAATTTGCCATGGGTTGTTAATAGAGTATCGTAAGTGCCCAAGCGACGTAGGATCCGGGTGGAAGCTCTGCTTCAGAGCACGTTTTTGATCTCTTTTTCTAAGACGGAGACGTCGGTTGCGCCGGCATGTTTAGCGCTGATCCGGCCATCCCGCCCGATCAGGAATGCGATCGGCAATCCGAGAACCCCTCCATAGAGTTCACCTGTCTTTGCATTGCCCATCACAACTGGGTAGTTCATCTTGAAGCGCTGATAGAAATCACGCACAGGTTCCGGTCTGTCGTCCATGGAAACGCCGATGATCTGCAAGCCTTGGCCGCCATATTTATTTTGGAGTTCCTCGAAATGTGGAATCTCGTCCCGGCACAAATCGCACCAGGTTGCCCAGAAGTCCAGCAGAACGACTTTGCCCCGATAAGATGAGAGATCGATTTTTCGTCCCGTTAAGTCGGGAAGAGAAAAATCTGGTGCCAGGGATTCTTCGGCGATAACCTTGCCCCTCGTGCCGGGGGGCGCGCCATGATGACGGGTGATGAAATAAAGTGCGGCTATTGCGATCAACGCTAAGCCGAAGAGAATCCATTTCTTCAACATGCCGACTCCAGCCAGAAAACCGGCGGATCCCTAATCTCCCGTGCTGACCGGATAGCCTTTCTCGACCCAATCCGTCCCGAAGTTGTCCGCAATATAAAGAACCTTCACATTGCTGAAGCCCATTGCACGCAGCGCATCGTCGGCAGGTTTGATGTTCGGACAGTGGCCCCACGGGCAGCACCCACAATAAAGAACGATGAACTTGTTTCGCGGCAGGGATCCCACTCGTTTTCGCAAGGACTGCAAACCTGTCTCGCTGGAGGCTGGGCCAATGTATTCCGAACCCGGAATGTGCGCCTGCGAGTAGAGGACGTGGAAACCCACCTGAATCATCAGCGGCTTTGTACTATCGGAAGACCGAAGAATCTTGACCAGGTCGTCGGGTTTGATCAGGCGCGAGGCCGGGATGAGGGTCGCCTGGTAGGCGAACGCCAGCGATGCAACAGTAATAGCGACTGTTCCCACGATGGAAAGACGCAGCGTCTGTCGAAGCTTCGTACGAAGAGGCATTTGAGATTCTCTCCGCATTATCAATTCCTAATCATGTAGGTGGCAAGAGCGGCGCATAAGAAAGCTCGGTCTTGCGGAATCATGAAAATGAGGTTGTGTTTACGGCAATTGACGCTCATCGGGTCTGATCAATGGATTGTCTTCGTTTTTCTCGACATGTAATCCATGAGCAGGTATTGGCCCAGCGTGTAGGGAGTGGTGAAGTAGGCTTTGCCGCGGCACATTTCGGTTACCTTTTGGACGAATTGAACGAGGCCATAATCTGAGGCGAGCATGAAGGTGTTGATCAGTACTCCGGCGCGCTTGCACTTCGAGACTTCTTCGAGCGTCTGGCTTACTACCAGCGGATCCAGGCCGAAGGCATTTTTGTAGATGCGTCCGTCTTCGAGGGTCAGGGCGGAGGGTTTGCCGTCGGTGATCATGACGATCTGCTTCATGTCTTTTCTTTGACGCTGCAGAATGCGTTGCGCCAGACGCAGGCCTTCACGCGTATTGGTGTAGTACGGTCCGACCTTGACGCGGGCTAGTTGCGAGAGCGGGACTTCTTCGGCGGAATCGTGGAAGAGGACGAGCGAGAGAGAGTCGCCGGGATACTGGGTGCGGATCAAGTGCGAGAGCGCCATGGCAACTTTTTTTGCCGGCGTGAAGCGGTCTTCGCCGTAGAGAATCATCGAGTGCGAGCAGTCGAGCATTAAAACTGTCGCGCACGAAGATTGGTACTCGCATTGGTGGACCTGCAGGTCGCGGTATTCGATGTTGAGCGGCAGGGCGAGGCCTTCGCGCTGGATGGCGCTCGAGAGCGTCGCAGTGATGTCGAGGTTGAGCGTGTCGCCGAACTCGTAGGTGCGGGACGCGCCGCTGGCTTCGATGCCGGTCGAGAGATCGCGGGTGTCGTGGCGTCCGAAGCTGGATTTGCCGAGCGAGCCAAGCAGGTTGCGCAGGGATTTGAATCCGAGGAAGTCGAGGCTCTTGTCGGTGATTTCGAATTTGGCCTGCGGAGCATTTTCTCCGAGTTGTCCGCCCGCGCCGGAGGGACGCGACGGGTCCGGAGGTTGATCGATTGAGATGTAGTCTTCCTGCTGCATGCGCTCGATCAATTTTTCGATGAGTTCGTCGAGTTCTCCATCGGCGGCCATTTGCTGCAGGCGTTCACGCATGTCGTCGTCGAATTGATCGCCATCCATCAGAGCTTGTTCGATGGCGCGCCGAAGATCGTCGAGGGTTTGTTCGCCCTCGGGCATTTCGTACCACATGTCGCTCTGGAAGCCGCTTTGCAGCAGGTAGTCAGAGAGCGCGCTGAGCAGGTCTTCCATGCTCATTTCGCCGGCGGCGTCGGGGACGTATTTGCTGTAGCGGATGCGTTTCATAAAAGCAGGGTTCAGGGGCTAGGGGTTGGGGGCTCAGCGGCTCGGGTCTGACCCCTGATTCCTGACCCCTGGCCACTAATTAAATTGTCTTCTCTGCCGGTACGGTGGTTCTTCCTTGTCGAAATTCTTCTCACGCACTGGCTCCGGCTTTTTTTCTCCGGCTTTGAAAACCCGTTCCTCGTTGCGGCCTATGCGCTTGTGGGCGTGCAGGCCTTCGAGGATGAATTCGGCTGCCGAGACTTGCTGCTCCGGGCTTTCTTTTTGTGAGACGCCGAGCGGGCCCAATTTGTCGATCAGGCCTTGAATCTCTTTCAGGTTTTCCAGAGCTTCGAGAGCCGACACGGAATCGCTTAACTGAATCTCTCCGCCTAAATCGAACCACTGCACGATCTGCTGCACGTTGGCGCCGGTGAAATATTCGTCGTAGGTTTTAGCGATGGCGGTGCGGATCAGTTCGCGGGAGACGTGGTCGGCGCCTTTCATCTCGCCTTCATATTCGAGTTCCAGCTTGCCCGTGATGGCGGGGAGCGCGGCGTAGATGTCGCTGACGCGGGGCACAACCAGCTTTTCGTCATTGCGCAGAGCGCGGCGCTCGGCGTTCGAGATCACGTTCTCCATCGCGGAAATCGGGAGACGCTGGCTTACGCCGGAGCGCTTGTCGATTTTCTTATCTTCGCGGGCGGCGAAGGCGATGCGCTCGATCACTTCCTGAATGTAGGTAGGCAGATGCATCGCTTGTCCGTTGCGGCCGGTCCAGGCTTCCTGCGCGGTGATGGCGATGCCTTCATCGACGGTGGCGGGGTAGTGGGTGCGAATCTCGGAACCGATGCGGTCCTTGAGCGGCGTGATGATTTTGCCGCGGGCCGTGTAGTCTTCGGGATTGGCGCTGAAGACGATGGCTACGTCAAGTGGCAGGCGGATGGGATAGCCTTTAATCTGCACATCACCTTCCTGCATGATGTTGAACAGGCCGACCTGAATTTTTCCCGCGAGGTCGGGAAGTTCGTTGATGGCGAAGATCCCGCGATTGGCGCGGGGCAGCAGGCCGTAGTGCACGGTGAACTCGCTCGACAGTTCGTGGCCGCCGCGGGCGGCCTTGATGGGATCGATGTCGCCGATCAGGTCGGCGATCGTGACATCCGGTGTAGCGAGCTTTTCCACGTAGCGGTCATCGGGCGTGAGATAAGAAATGGGAGCAGCGTCGCCGAGGCGTGCGATTTCTTCGCGGCAGCGGCGGCAGATGGGTGCGTAAGGATTGTCGCGAATCTCGCAGCCGGTCAGATAAGGCATGTGAGGATCGAGCAGCGTCGTCAACGCGCGCAGGATGCGGCTTTTCGCCTGGCCGCGCAGGCCGAGCAGAATGAAATTGTGACGCGAGAGCACGGCATTCACGATTTGGGGAACAACGGTGTCATCGTAGCCGACGATGCCCGGGAAAATGCCGGCGTCGTCGTGGTGACGCAAACGGGCGATGAGGTTGTCGCGGAGTTCGTCTTTTGCGCGCCGGGCGCGCAGGCGCTCTTCGGAAAAGGTGCTGCGGCGCAATTCGCCTAGGGTGCGCGGAAGAGACATGAGAACCCCCGAATACTTTTCTGAATTATACGCGGAAGAGCGAGGTCGGTCTTGGGGGCTGCCGGTGGAAGACGCACCTCAGGGGCTTAAGCCCGGCCTCATTCTCAGAGCAGAACGAAGGGCCTGAGGGCCCCAACTCCACCTTTCAGTGAACGTGGCCATTGCCACCGGCTTTTTCGCGGGCGCTGGCGGCGCGGCGGAGGTTGGGGATGATGGTTTCAAGATACGAAATAAATAAACTCAGGCGCTCCGGTTCGGAGCGCAGCGCAAGCAGCTTTTGTTTGAAATCCAAATCGAGAGGCACGGAGCCGGCAAGGTGAAACGACAGCAACGTGGGGTTGGCGGGCGAAAGATCCGCCCTGACGCCAGCGATCGCGAGCAATTCGGAGTGCAGCTGAATCGCGCGCGCGGCGTCCGCCTGTGGCGGAGTTCCCGGCTCGTCGTCGATCATAACAACTTCGGCCTGGAGGAAAGAACGCTCCTGATTTATGCGGAGGAGTTCGAAACGCTGGCGGCCTTCGCTGACCAGGTCGAGGCGTCCGTCGGGATACTCCTTTACTGCCGTGATGATTTCGGCAGTGCACCCGATCTCGGCTAACCCTTGCTCGACAGCGCGCACCACGCCGAAGACGCGATGCTGGGTGAGACACTCGCCAATCATTTCTTTGTAGCGTGGTTCGAAAATGTGCAGGGGCAGAGCAGTGCCGGGGAACAGGACTACGTCGAGCGGGAACAGGGGTAGAAGCGCGTCCAAGAAGTCTCCGGTGAAAGGCGCGGGATGGGCTGCACTTATGGTGATTGTACCCCAGCCCTTGACTTCACAAGTCGCAGAGGAATAAAAGCGCGCTATGGAACTCGCAGGGAAGGTTGTGGTGGTAACGGGCGCTTCCATGGGAATTGGGGAAGCGATTGCGAAGATTTTTGTCGATCAGGGAGCGAGCGTGGTGATGCTGTCGCGCGATGCGGGCCGGGTGGAAGCGGCGCGCGGGCGCGTGGGGCACGGCGAGCGGACGCTGGCGATGGCTTGCGACGTCCGGCACCGCGAGGATGTTGACCGCGCCGTTGGGCTGACGCTCCATCATTTTCAGAGGATCGATGTCTGGGTGAACAACGCCGGGCATGGGCTGCTCGATTCGGTCGCGCAGATGGACATGGCGGCGTGCCGGGAAATGTTCGAGACGAATTTGTTTGGAGCGGTGGGTGCGATGCAGGCGGTGATTCCGGTGATGCGGCAGCAGGGCGGAGGGACGATCATCAATATTTCCAGCGTGGCCGGGCATATTCCAATCCCGTTTCATGCGGCTTACAGCGCGACCAAGTTCGCGCTGAATGCAATAGGCAAGGGGGCGGGCGTGGAGTTGAAGAAAGACGGGATTCATGTTCTGACGGTTTGTCCGGGATATGTGCGGACCGCGTTTAGTGAGAATGCGATTCAAGGGAATGAGCTGAAGAGCGTGCGTCCGGGGTCGGTGCGCGGGGTTACGGCCGAGCGCGTGGCGCGGGCTACGCTGCGCGGATACTCGAAGCGGAAGCGGGAAGTGATTGTGCCTTGGACGATGTATGTGCCGCTGAAGATTTACCAGCACTTTCCGGGGTTCGTGGAGTGGGCGATGGGTCGGATGGCAGCGTGATAACCGGTGATCACCCCAACTCTGCCAGCATGGCTTCCATCTCGCCCTGAGCGTGGAGGTTCCCGGTGCGGCGGGCGGAGGCTATGCCGTCGGCGAGCATAGTCTTGGCTTCGGCGATTCTGTCGGCACGGGCGAGGGTTTGTGCGGCCATGAAATATCCGGGAGTGTAGTCGGGGCTGGCTTTGAGCAGGATGGCGAACTCGGCAAGCGAGCGGTCGAGGTCGCCCTGTTTGGAGTATTCCATGGCCAGACCGTAGCGCGCGAAGGTGTCATTGGGATTCTGCGTGAGCACTTCGTTGAGGGCGGCAATGCGGTCCATAAAGCAGTTCTCAGTTCTCGGTTCTCAGTTGAGATGAGGTTACTACAAACCGCGCCTTTGCTTCCGGATCTGTTCTTCTTGATTGGATTGGATCTGCCGAGATGAGTAGAATGAATAGTCCATAACATTTCAATATTTTCCGTTCTGCGGAGGGTGGTTGGTGGCTTGTCCATTTTTCATGCCGGTGGAAAAGTTGGAGAACGGGAATTGGCTGCATGCGGGGCGGCTTCCGTTGGGATGCGGGTGGAGCGGGCAGTGCTCGGCGCCGGGACATGAAGGTGAGACCCCATCGCAGGAAGAATTGCGGGAGTTCTGCAATCTTGGCTACGCGGAGGGTTGTGCGCGATTGCCTCGGGAACGGGAGTGGGATTCGGTGAGGTTTGCGGCGAGAGCTGTGGGTACCGACGCGGAGAATGGGGCTAGGGGACGCATTCACGTTCGCTACGTTTGTGAGCGCGGCCATCGTCCGGCGGGACATGGGACGCTGGAGTTCGATGCCTTCGAGGCGCGATGGGTCGAGCGGCATCGGGACGGCCGCGTGCAGCGGATGGCGGAGTGTTTTCTGGCGTCGTTCCTGGAGAAGAGGAAAAAGCAGGAAGTGACGCGAGCGGCAGCTAGTTGAAAAAATCCGAATGCGGGCGCAGATCAGTTAAGGCGTATCGAGTCCGGAATTCCAAACATCAGAAGCAGGAAGGCGACCATGAGTGAAGAGAATTTGACGCCCCGGCCGGTTCGGGACTCGCAATCGGAGATGACGGAAATTGTTCTGCCCAACGATGCCAACCCCCTGGGTGCTCTGCTTGGAGGCCGGTTGATGCATTGGATCGACCTGGCGGGAGCGATGGCGGCTCACCGCCACTCGCGCACTTACGTCGTAACGGCTTCGGTGGATCACATCGACTTCCTGGTGCCGGTGAAGGTTGGGGATCTGGTGATTTTGAGATCGTCAGTGAACCGCGTGTTTCACACTTCGATGGAAGTGGGCGTGAAGGTTTGGGTGGAAAACTACATTGCGGATACGGCGCAACACGTGGCCTCGGCCTACTTAACTTTTGTGGCTATCGATGATAAAGGGAACCACTTGAAGGTCGCTCCGGTGATTCCAGATACCGAGGAGCAGCAGCGGCGCTACGATGATGCGGGGCGGCGGCGCGAGATCCGGCGCGCGGAACTCGAGCGACGTCGCAAGGCTAAACGGTAAAACCGCGACAGATGTGATCAGTGTCACATCGGGCCCTTGGCAAAACAGATAGTCTACGTGGTTGCCACCGAGGGATTTTCATGGATAGTGCGCTTCTGGTCGATCGCATTCACTTCGCATTCACAGTTACCTTCCACTATCTCTTTCCGCAACTCACCATGGGACTGGCGCTACTGATCGTGGTGCTCAAAACGATTGCCCTGCGCCGCAATGACGACACATACAACCAGGCGGCGCGTTTCTGGGCGCGGATCTTCGGCATCAACTTTGTGATGGGCGTGGTGACGGGAATTCCGATGGAATTTCAGTTTGGCACGAACTGGTCACACTTCTCGCGCTTCGCCGGAGGCGTGATCGGGCAGACGCTGGCCATGGAAGGCGTGTTCGCTTTCTTTCTGGAGTCGGCGTTTCTCGGACTGTTTCTTTATGGAGAGAAGCGGCTCAGTCCGCGGGCGCACTGGTGGTCGGCGGTCGCGGTGTTTCTGGGATCGTGGCTTTCCGGGTTCTTCATCATCGCCACCGATGCGTGGATGCAGCATCCCGTGGGCTTCGTTGGGGCCAAGGACGGCTCCGTGCAACTGTCGAGCTTCTGGGAACTCGTGCTGAATCCATGGGCATGGTGGCAATATGCGCACAACATGGGTGGCGCTGTGATTACGGGTGCGTTTGTAATGGCGTCTGTGGGTGCGTTCTACTTGTTGTGGGGAAAGTTTGAAGCCCAGGCGCGCATCTTCGTACGGGTGGGCGTGGCCGCCGGATTGATCTTCAGCGTCTTGCAGTTGTTCCCCACCGGCGACGGTCAGGGGCGGATGGTCGCCCTGCATCAGCCGGTAACGCTCGCGGCCATGGAAGCGCTGTTCGTGAGCCAGGCGGGAGCGCCGCTGGTGATTCTTGGTCAGCCGAATGTGGATGAACGCAAGATTGATAATCCAATTGAAGTTCCGAACGCGCTCAGCTTTCTGACTTATCGCGCGTGGAAAGCTGATGTGCAGGGGCTCGACGCGTTCCCCTCGGATATGTGGCCGGAGAACATCGCGCTTCTCTACTACAGCTACCACATCATGGTCGGGCTGGGGACGATCTTCATCGCCATAATGCTGGTTGCGGCGTTTCTGCTGTGGCGTGGAAACTTATTTTCTGCGCGATGGATGCTATGGATTCTGCTGCTCGCCTTGCCCTTTCCTTACATCGCCAACACCGCAGGCTGGATGACGGCAGAACTGGGCCGCCAGCCCTGGCTGGTTTACGGCTTGATGCGCACGGCGGAGGGATATTCGAAGATGGTGTCGGCGGGCAACGTGATGTTTACGCTGCTGGGTTTTCTCGGCATGTATACGGTGCTGGGGATTTTGTTTCTCTTTCTGGTGCGGCGTGAGATTGAGCACGGGCCGGTGACAGAGATGAGTTCGGGTCACTAGAGCGCATGGCTTTGCGAGGTACGCGATGGAAACCTTGTGGTTCATGATCGTCGCCGTGATGGTGGCGGCCTACGTGGTGCTGGATGGCTTCGATCTTGGAGCCGGTGCGATTTACCTGGGTGCTGCCAAGACGACTGACGAGCGCCGCAAGATCCTGCGCGCGATTGGTCCGGTGTGGGACGGCAATGAAGTATGGCTGCTCGCGGCAGGAGGGACGCTCTACTTCGCGTTCCCCTTGCTCTATGCGTCGAGCTTCAGCGGCTTCTATCTGCCGCTGATGATGGTGCTCTGGCTGCTGATGCTGCGCGGGATTGGCATTGAGCTGCGCGCGCACATGGAGAATCCGGTTTGGGTGGGCTTCTTTGATTTGATCTTCTGTGTTTCGAGTGTGCTGCTGGCGATCTTCTTCGGCGCCGCTTTGGGAAACGTGGTGCGCGGCGTTCCTCTGGGCGCGGACGGCTATTTCTTTGAGCCGCTTTGGACAAATTTCCGCGTGGGCACGAATACCGGAATTCTCGACTGGTACACCGTGTTGACCGGCGTGATCGCGCTCGTGACATTAACCGCGCACGGGTCGCTATATGTCGCGGTCAAGACCGATGGCGAATTGAATCAGCGCGCGCGGAGCATCGCCTTGTGGGCGTGGCCGCTGCAGCTGATTTTGACTATCGTGGGACTGGCAGCGACCTGCTACGTGCAGCCGACCGTTCTCGACAACTACAAGCAGCATGCCATAGGCTTCCTGATTCCGTTGATTGTGTTTGGCAGTCTTGCCGTAATGATCTATGCCATCCGCAAGGGGCAGGACAAAGTTGCTTTCGTGGGCTCGGCGCTTTACATCGTGGGAATGCTGGTGGGCGCGGCATTTGCCCTGTATCCTGTGGTGCTGCCGGCGAGCACCGATCCTGCGCACAGAAGCCTGACCATTTACAACACTGCTGCGGGACGCCATGGGCTGACGGTTGGCTTCACGTGGTGGATTCTGGGGATGGTTTTGGCTCTGGGATACTTCACTCTGCTGTTCCGCATGTTTCGGGGGAAGGTGCGGCTAGAGGGGGAAGGGTACTGAGCACTTCGTAGCCCGGCGACTTCACTGAGGCCCGATGGCTGAGGCGGCCGTCCGTACATCAGCATCGTGGCTCCCCCTGTATAATCTAACTGTTTGATCCATCCTGACTTTATTCTTTGGAGTGTGATCCCTTGAGTGCACATATGCCGTCTCATCCCGGGCAGCCAGCGCCGGGGCCGCAGCCGTTGCCGGGAGTCGATGCCATCATTGCCGTGGGTTCGGGCAAGGGCGGCGTGGGCAAGACCACGCTGTCGGTGAACCTGGCCGTCGCGCTGGCGAAGATGGGACACAAGGTTGGCCTGCTCGACGCCGATGTGTACGGGCCGAACGTCCCGCTGATGCTGGGTGTGAGCGGGCAGCCGAAGATGGTGGGGGAAAATCGCATCGAGCCGCTGGAGGCGTTTGGGCTGAAAGTAATCTCAGTGGGATTTCTCAATCCTGGGGACAAGCCCATCATCTGGCGCGGCCCGATGCTGCACCAGATCGTGAAACAGTTTCTGAGCCTCGTGGAGTGGGGACATCTCGATTACATGGTCGTCGACTTGCCGCCGGGGACGGGCGATATCGCGTTGTCGCTGGTGCAGTCGGTGCCGCTGACGGGCGCGGTGGTGGTTTCGACTCCGTCCGATGTTTCTTTGCAGGACGCGCGCAAGGCGATTGAAATGTTCCGGCAGATGAAAGTGGACCTGGTGGGCGTGGTCGAGAACATGAGCTTTTTTACGTGTCCGCACTGCAACCACGAGATCGATATCTTTTCCCGTGGCGGGGCCGAGAACATGGCGCAGAGGTTCAGCGTGCCGTTTCTTGGGAGCATCGAACTTGACCCTGAAGTGCGCAAGTCCGGGGACGGCGGGAAGCCGATCGTCTTAGAAGGCGAGAATTCGCCGCATGCGAAATCGATCTATGAGTTTGCGCGAAGGGTGATTGCCCGCGTTGGAGAGATCAAAGCCGGCGAGACGGCCAGCGTGATTCAGATTCAGTAGGGAAGTCGTTCAACTCGCCCGTCGCTTCGAGAACCGTGACAGTCGCCAGGCGGCGTTGGGTTCGTCATCTTTCAGGATCAATCCTGCCATCATCTCTCCCAGCGCCGGTCCGTGTTTGAAGCCGTGTCCAGAACCGCCGCCCAGAAGCCAGACGTTCTCCACGCGAGGGTGTCGATCGACGAGGAAGTGACTGTCGGAAGTTTGCTCGTACTGGCAGACGCGCGTCTCGATCAGCGGAGCGTCTTTCATCGCAGGAAAGCGGAAGGCAATATATTCGCGAACACGCTTTAGCGTTGCCGGGCTGACCACGCGCTCGCCGGAAGTGGGATCGAAAGCGGAGCCGCGCGTATCGTCGGCGACCTTAAAGCCGCGGCGGTCGCTGCCGGGGATGCCGTAGAAGAAACGCTCGCCGTGGTCGCCCCAAACGGGAAGATGCTCGTCGGTAAAGGGGGAGTCGCCGGCGGGTGCGCCGAAGAAAAAAATGTCCTGCTTGGTGGGGCGGATTACGCTGCCTAGAGTTTGAGGGAACAGCTTGCCCAGCCACGGTCCGCAGGCGAAAACGTAGTAGTCGGCTTTGAGCCGCGAGCCGTTCGAAAGCGTGATGCTGCGAAGACGCGCACCTGTGGCAGTATCCTCCAGACCTTCGGGCGAGACAGCAACCTGCCGGTACACGCCGCCCTGCGCAACGAAGGCATCAACCACGGCCTGGCAACTGGCGCGGGCGTCGAGGTATCCGCACTCCGGTTCAAGGATTCCCCAGCGGACGTCGGTGAAGTTGACCTGCGGCCAGCGTTTCTTCATCTCGGTCGTGGAGAGTTCTTGAAATTTGATGCGGGCTTGGCGCAGCGGTGCGAGCGAGCCGCGCTCGTAAGCGTCGTCGCGGCTGCTGGCCATCCAGAGAACGCCGGTGCAGTGCAGAAAACGTTTCTTCCAGCGCCGTTCATATTTCGTCCACAGCTTAAGAGCGCGAGCGGCCAGTTCGGTGTAGGGTTGATCGGGGCCATAAGTACCGCGCATGATGCGCGTTTCGCCACCAGAAGACGCGCGCGAATTGCCCGGACCCCAGGCGTCGAGCAACGTGACGCGGGCTCCACGTTCGAGAAGATGAAGGGCAGTCCAGCCGCCGAAGGCGCCGGCTCCGATGACTGCGATGTGAGGTTTGGATTTCAAGGTTTGGATTTCAAGGTTTGGATTTCATCGCGAATCGATTTGCCACGTGCGAGTTGAGGATACCGGGGATGGCCCCGGCTGGGGAAGAGCGACGACAAATTCTACTCGCTGAAGCTTGGCGCCACGGTCCTTGACAGGAAGGGGGAGCGTTCCTAGAATCCAAGCAGGACGCGGGTTTGCGTCCAAAGCTAAGTTTCTGCATCTAAAATAGTTAGCTGGAGATTTTGAGCTGGCTGCGAGCCCGGCTGATCCCTTAACACAACATGCCAACTGATCCCAATATCGGCAAGCGGGAACGCGAAGTTCTAACCGCGATCGTGGAGACTTTTATTTCCACGGGCGAGCCCGTCGGTTCGCGCACGCTGGCGCGGTCGAACCGCGAGGGCTTGAGTCCGGCATCGATTCGCAATGTGATGGCGGACTTGTCGGACGCCGGGTTTCTGGAGCAGACCCACGCCTCGTCGGGACGCGTTCCGACCACCGATGCGTACCGCTATTACGTCGAGCAGATCACCGGAACGGCACGGTTGGCGCCGCAGGAAGAAAACTTGATTTCTGATTCGCTGGCGGGCATTACGGATGTGCCGGAGTTCATGGAGCGCACCTCGCATGTGTTGTCGCTGATTTCACGCAACGTGGGCGTGACCGTAGCCACCACCGGAGCCAAGAATGCGCTGGAGCATGTTTACTTCTCGCGCCTGGGCGATCAAAAGGTGTTGGCGGTGTTGGTGACGCGTTCCGGCGTGGTGCGCGACCGGGTGTTGAAGCTGGATTTGCCGCAGGCGGAACTGGATCTCGCGGCGCGCTACATCAACGAGAATTTTCGCGGCTGGACGATGGAATCGATGCGCGCCGAACTGGGGCGCAGGATTGAGCAGGAACGCAGCGAGTACGATCGCCTCATGGATTCGATCGAGCAACTCTTCAAGCAGGGCGCGCTTGCCGCCGAACCCGGCGCCCAGGTGGTTTTCGTGGAAGGTGCGGCTAACCTGGTGACGGGGCAGGAAGATCGCAAACGTCTGCAGGAGATGCTGAAGACGCTCGAGGAAAAAGAAAAAGTCGCACAGCTGCTTGGGGCCTATCTCGACGTGAAGCAGGAAGCGGTGAGGGTGGTGATTGGGCTGGATGATGCGCTGCCCTCGATGCAGAACTTTGTGCTGATTGGAGCGCCGGCGCGCGCAGGGAGCGATATGTTTGGATCCCTGGCGGTGATTGGCCCGACCCGCATGGATTATCAGCACACCATGACTGCGGTTTCGTACATTGCGCGTCTCTTTGACAAAATTTTGAATGAATCGGAGTAATCAGTTGTATGAACAAAGGGAACGGAAAATCAGAAGCAAAGAATGCAGGGCTCGATTTGGATCACGAACTGCCAGCTGGCGACGGAGATGAGGCCACATCGGAGGCAAGGAGTGGCGACTCGTCTGTCTCGGAATCCGAATTGCAGAAGTTGAGGGCCGAGCGCGACTCACTGCTCGACCGGCTGGCGCGGGCGCAGGCGGAGTTTGAAAATGCGCGCCGCCGAGCCAGCAAGGAACAGCAGGAGTTTCGCGA
Organism: Candidatus Sulfotelmatobacter sp.; assembly: GCA_049280095.1. Classification (GTDB taxonomy): domain Bacteria; phylum Acidobacteriota; class Terriglobia; order Terriglobales; family Acidobacteriaceae; genus Sulfotelmatobacter. Next base: position 247,628 of record JBAPPL010000026.1, read on the forward strand.
TTACGCCGTGGGGGATGCAATCAAGTCCCTGTTGCCGGTGATGGACAGCCTGGAGCGCGCGCTGCAGGTGAAGTCCGACGCTGCCGAGCTGCGCAGCGGTGTGGAACTGATTTACAAGCAACTGCAAGCGGCACTGGCTAAGCTTTCGGTGAATCCCATCTTGTCGAAGGGCGAGGCGTTTGATCCGCGCTACCACGAAGCCGTCGAAATGGTCGAAACCAGAGAGGCTCCCGATCACCAGGTGGTCGAGGAGTTGCAACGCGGCTACAAGTTCAAAGACCGCTTGCTGCGGCCGGCCATGGTGAAGGTGGCCAGCAATCACGGGAAGTAAGATCCACAAATCTAAATTACTCTTTTATTTCTCCCATAACGAAGGGCGCCTATTCTGGCCACAAACGCAAAACGCGATTATTACGAAGTATTGTCGGTGAGCCGCACGGCAAGCGATCAGGAACTAAAGAGCGCTTATCGCAAGCTGGCCATGCAGTATCACCCCGATCGGAATCCGAACAATCCCGATGCGGAAGAACGCTTCAAGGAAGTCACCGAAGCCTATACGGTCCTGTGTGATTCTGAGAAGCGTTCTCTCTATGACCGTTACGGTCACGCCGGAGTAGGCGCTGCGGCCGGCGCGGGCGCGGGTTTCGAGGGCACGCCGTTCCAGGACCTAGGCGAAATCTTCGGCGAGTTCTTCGGCTTTGGCGATGTCCTCGGAGGCAGTGGGCGGCGCCGCAGCCGGGTGCAGCGCGGCGCGGATTTGCGCGAAGACTTGACTATCGAATTCGAAGAAGCTGTCTTCGGCGTGGAGAAGCGCGTCACGGTGCGCCGTCATGAAGCCTGCGATGACTGCCATGGCTCGGGAACGGCCGCGGGCAAAGGTCCTGCAACCTGCCGTTCGTGCGCTGGCCGCGGGCAAGTGCGTTATCAGCAGGGTTTCTTCAGCGTCGCGAGGACTTGTCCCTCCTGCCAGGGAACGGGCAGTGTAATTACCGATCCGTGCCCGAAGTGCAAAGGCGAAGGCCGGCACCTGCGACAGCGCTCGGTCGACGCGAAGATTCCCGCAGGCGTGGAGGATGGCACGCGCATCCGGTTCACTGGGGGCGGCGAGGCCGGACCTTTTGGCGGGCCGGCGGGCGATCTCTACCTGGTGCTGCATGTGAAGGAGCATCCGTTTTTTGTGCGGGAAGGGAACGATCTGCACTGCGCCGTCCCGCTATCGGTGACGCAGGCCGCCATGGGCGCGGAGATTCGAGTGCCCACTCTCGAAGGCGAGCACACGCTCAAGATTCCCGATGGAACCCAGCCCGGCACCACGTTTCGCATCCGCCACAAGGGCGTACCGGTTTTGAACGGTCACGGCAAAGGCGATCTCTACGTGGAAGTGCGGGTGCAGATTCCGAGCAAGCTGAGCAAGCGCCAGAAAGAGCTGCTACAGGAACTCGAAACGACAGCAAAGGTAGATAATCAGCCGATGATGCGGTCTTTGCTGGGCAAAGTGAAGGATATGTTCGGGTGAAGAAAAGTTCGCGGTTCCCAGTTCTCAGTTCTCAGTAAAGTCAACCCCGAGTCGCCCTGCAAACCTTTATTCTCCCGAAACCTTGACAACCCACGCCGGTGGGGTTTGTTTTTCTGAGAACTGAGAACTGAGAACTGAGAACTGAGAACTGAGAACTGAGAACTGAGAACTGAGAACTGAGAACTGAGAACTGAGAACTGAGAACTGAGAACTGAGAACTGAACCATGACCCGCCGCCGTTTCATTGCCGATGAAGTCTCGGGCGATCGCGCTGCCTTGGTCGGCGAGCACGCAGACCGTCTGGTGCGCGTGCTGCGAGCTCGCGTTGGACAGGAGTTCGACATCGCCACCGGGAAAGT
>JBAPPL010000027.1:0-7059 GCA_049280095.1 Candidatus Sulfotelmatobacter sp.
TTTTGCCAAAATAGGCGAAATTAGGGAGATAGAAAATGTCTACTAAAACGAAGATCGTCGCTTGTAGGGCTTCCTATTGCAAAGTTTTTTTGACCATTTTCCGGTGAGTGGGTTTTTCAACAGCCACAGGCGTTTACACTCATTGACCCGGCACGAAGTCTGCAAAACCGGTCGCAGAGGCCGCGTCTGCTATCATCCTAAGCCGTGAGGGGGCACCAACCGATGGGAAACGTGTCTGTGATCGTGAAGCAGTTGAGGAAAGAACGAGATAAAGTCGAGAAGCAGTTGTCAGGATTGAATGCAGCACTAGCCGCTTTTGTTGGAACGTACTACGGAGCCAAACCAACACGCAAGAAACGAACGATGTCAGCAGCGGGCAGGAAAAAAATCGCGGCGGCGCAACGAGCGCGGTGGGCAAAGATTAGGGCGAAGAAGAAAGCGGCCTAGCCCAGCGGTGCCGCTATGTGGCACGCAGGAGCTATTCACGAAAGTTGTCGCGGGGGACTAGGTTTGAATCGAGCAGCGCTTTGGGGAGGGCTGTTCAACGAAGCGTCCCGCTACTCGAAAGAGTTTCGGGCGCTTTCGTTTTATGTGGGCATGTCCTCAGTCATTCTCAGGACCCCGTCAATGAGCGTAATGGGGATTTTGCGCCAACCATGCCCGCTAATCTTCCAAAAAGGTTAGTATTTAGCGGGTCTAGCCAATCGATTCGTGAACTATGGAGACTCCTCCCTCAGATCGGCCAGCACGGCGCTCTCCAGCGTCTTGGGCGATTGTCGTTGTATTGGTCCTTGTAGTAGTCCTTTTGAATATCTGGTACGACTACCACCATCCGCTCGGCATCATGTTCGATGTCGCCGTGGCAGTGGTCGTACTCTTCCGGTACCTCAGCAAATCGGACTAGGCGAACCGATTAATGAGCGAAATGGCGATGTTTCGCCAACCATCGCAATTCCTTCCTGACGGAAGCCACATTCGGTGTCACAATGACCCTGTGAATACCACCGGTATCTTGTCTCTAGTTCGCTTCATTTTCTGGCTCAAGAAGACCGACTGGGGCTTGTCTTTCCTGTTGGCCCTTGCATCGTTCATCGGGGTCGTGTACATGGCGGTGCGTTACCCAGCGGGCTTGTTCGAGACAATCTTTCTTGAAGGCCCGGTCTTCGATGTCGGCGTCTCCGTCGGCACAATCGTCTTTCCGAACTACAGGACACGTGGCACGAACGGCTTTTACTTGGTGCCTTTGTTCGGTGCGGCATCAGATTTCATAGTGCTGATGGTTTTATGGTTCATCGGCATTCAGGCCATACGTTGGCTGCGTACTGAAAAGCATGATGGCAACCACCAACAACTCTAGTTGCCGACTCAATTGCTGCAATCAGGCGATTTCGCTCATCGAGGGGTTTTGAGCGTAATGGGGATTTTTCAACAGTCAGTGCGCCGAAAATTGGACTACGTAGGCCTAAGGTTGAGGTGCTCGACTACGCTTAAAGCCGATTCTGGGTCAATTTGTGCAAGGTAGGAGACATGCACTCTGAGGTCTCCGTCAGACCAATCTAGGCCCTGCATACCCGGCAAAATTCTCCAGTTGGTCTTGGGATTTTGCCACTGCTGCGCAATCACTCCAATCGGAGAAATTGAGGAAGCCACCCAGGTGGCATTGCCCCCACCAATGTTCGGGAGATAATCGGAAGCTCGGATCGCTTGAAGGATTTGCATCGGAGAGCTGCCATCCTCAACCGAAATCGCAAACGGATGACATGCGTCGATATCGTCTGCCGCACATACGCTGTCTCTTGTCAGCAGGATCTTCATTGGTGCGACGATTGTAATGCTCCGAGATAGCTTGGGGAAAGTCGGAGTTCGGTTTCGCGTAAATGGCGAAATCAGGCCATAGCACTCAAAACCCCTCTGCTCCTTAGTCGCTAGGACTTGCATGTCCCGGACGGTCTGTCGTAGTTCAATCCCTGCGGCATGGGAGGCCGTCGTCATGGGCAAACACAGAATCAAGCCGAATTACGGTCGCCGAGTGCTTCGCCTGCCGGACCTGGACCATTGTAAGACCGCGGTGCTCAATAGCCTCGGATCACCGGCCTCGCGCCGAGTCTACGAGTACGCCATCGACCAGTTCATCGCATGGTACTGCTCCGAGCCTCGGCTGGCCTTCAACCGCATCGTGGTCGTGCGCTATCGCTTGTACCTGGAATCGCGGCGTCTGGCCGCCAACACCATCAACCAGCAGCTAGCCGCCGTGCGTCGCCTGGCTCACGAAGCCGCCGACTCGGGTTTGCTCAGTCCCGAATTGGCTGCCGGGATTAGCCGAGTGAAAGGAGTCAAGCAGCTCGGGTTCCGTGCCGGTAATTGGTTGAGTGCAGAGCAGAGTTCGGAAGTGCTCAAACATGCGGGGGGAGACACCATGCGAGCGAAGCGCGACTACGCCATGTTGGCCATGCTGTTCGGTTGTGGCTTTCGCAGGTCGGAACTGGTTGGCTTGGATTTGGACGACATCCAGATGCGCCAAGGCCACTGGGCCGTTGTTGATCTGATTGGCAAAGGCGGCCACATTCGCACGGTGCCTATTCCGAACTGGGTGAAAGTCGCTCTCGATCAATGGACACGAGCCGCTGGGGTTTGTGAGGGCAAAATCTTCCGACCAGTCGCCAGACGGGGGAAGGTGTGGGGCCGCGGCCTCTCGCAGAACGTTGTCTGGTACGTGGTCAGAAGCTGCTGCGAGAGAGCAGGCTTGGAGCACATTGCGCCGCACGACCTGCGGCGGACCTGTGCGAAACTGTGCCACGATCGCGGCGGTGAGCTGGAGCAGATTCAGTTCTTGCTGGGCCATGCATCAGTCCAAACAACGGAACGTTATCTTGGTTGCAAGCAGAATCTCGGACATCCGGTGAACGATCTGTTTAACCTTAGAAGCGACGTCCAACCTCAGGAAACTGACTGCGAAGCTGACGCGCCGAAAAGCTCCCCCGTAGAAATCGTGACTCGCTCAGAGATAGAATGTCGGGACGGAGGATCTGCCCATGAGCAGCCCATCCCAATCTCCCATCCATTACGGGTATGCCAGCGCGAGCGATATGACATGGTCGAGGTCAGAGAAAGCGATCGCACGCAAAGCCTTCGACGCTGCTCTGAAACGGGAGCTTCACGAGTTGATGCTGGAAGCGAAGGAGATCGCCGGCCAGATCAAGCAGCCGTCGGACCTGTGGGACCTGCAGGAATATTTAACCCAACGACGTAAAGAGATCGACCGGAAGTACGACTATCGGTACTCGCACCTTACGCAAGTGTTTGGGAGACTCTTGTACGAGACCCGAGTCAGTGAAGAGGAGCTACGCGGTTTCAGTGAGGACAAACTGAAGACGATCCGTTCTCTCGCCAAATTCTTGGCAGAGGACCCGGCCGCTTGAGACAGCCCGAAACCCGCTTGGAAGTGTACGTCGTCAAAGTGACCCTCCTAGGCACAAGTCCGCCTGTCTGGAGGCGCATTTTAGTTCCTCGTGATATTACGCTCCACCATCTCCACCGGACCTTGCAGACCGTGATGGGGTGGACCAATTGCCATCTTCATCAATTTGTTGTCCAGAGACAGAGGATCTCTGATCCTAGATCCAGAGTTGGGACCAAGGTCGCAAACGAGAACAGGACCATGCTCGGGCAATTGATCGGGACTGTGGGGGCGAGGTTATTGTACGAGTACGATTTCGGGGACGGCTGGCAGCACGAGCTTCTTCTTGAAGAAGTCTTGCTTGGAGACGAAACGTTTCAGCAGACCTGCGTAGCGGGTAAACGATGTTGCCCGCCCGAAGACTGTGGAGGGCCGCAAGGATTTGCAGAGCTTCTCCAAGCCCTCCAGGACGCCAATCACCCGAGTCACGATGAGGCCTGTGAGTGGCTTGGCGAGTTTGTCCCTGAGTCCTTCTCTGCAGATGAAGTTAACCGACGACTATGCCGCAGGGAATCCAGACGCACACAAAAGCCCGGTTGATGAGCGCTATCGCCTGTTCGGGCATGCCTATCCTTTATGGCAATGCTGGCGTATGATTCGCCCGTGACCGCTCCCCAGCTAACACTTCTCAAGACGCGGCTCGCGCTCATCGCTGTCGCCCTCGTTTTTACGGGCCTAGCCATGGGCTTGCACAGATTGATCCAATAGCCTTCCGCTCAATAAAGACTGGAAAAGCCGGGCGCTTGGCGAAAAATCGCTGTGCCGCCCGGCCCAGATTGGCCGACTCTCACTGAGTGCAAACGCCTGTGGGTGTTGAAAAACTCGATGTTTGAAGCGACCTTGTGGTCTGCGTGTGAGTGGAGCCGAGTCGTTCCTCTCTTTTCTAGGTGGCGAGAACCGTTGAGGCTGGTGGTCGGCTGAGGAACCGCACCAAGCGTTTGAGGTTCTGCGCAGCTGCGGCCAGGAAGAACTGCTCGCGCACGAACTTCAATCGGCGCAGACGCAAGCGCCGCAGCCCGATCTGATTCTTCAGTTCCGCGAACAGCGCTTCCACCTTTTTTCTCTGTCGCTGAGCGCGCGCAAACTCTGGCGTGTTGGCTAACTCCCGTGCGCGTTGCCGGGCGGGTTCTTGCTGGTGGATGTTCAGAGATCGAAAAGGGGCGCTGGTGCATTGCGCTTTTAGCGCACACGCACCACAACGTTTGCGGGTTCCAATGTAGTTGAAGGCGCGATTCCGATAAGCTCGACCCCCGTAGTTGAGTGGCTGGCCAGCGGGACAGATATAGCGATTGTGCTCCGGTTCGTACGTGAAACGCTCGGGACCGAAGAATGGACTCCTCTTTCTGTGGATACTGTCGCGGGTCCGCATGTAGGGAGTGATGTTCCGATCCGCCAGCCACTGTAAAAACTCCCCGTTCCCATAGGTCGTGTCGGCCGCCACCGATTCGGGTGCTCGTCCTTGCCACTCGGCAAAACGGGTCAGCATGTCCTGTGCAGCCACCGTCTCTTGACTCATGCGCGCCGCCGTGGCCTGCACTCCGACGATCACACAGCTGTCGTTATCCACCAGATAGTTGTCGTAGTAACCGAGACGCGCCGGTGTGCCGCCTTTGGTCGCATAGGTGGAATCGGGATCGGTGGTCGATACCTGATCCTGCTCGTGCACCGGCTCCTCCACCGGGTTCTGCGCTTCCACCTCCCGCAGATACTCGCGCACGGTGTGGTGCACCTGGGCTGCCTCCGCTAACTGCTCCCGTGGAATCCGGCTCTCCTTGGCGGCATTCGCTTCCACCAAGCTGCCATCGACGGAGAGATTCTTCCCGCTCACCAGCCCCACCTCCACACACTGGCGCACGATCTGCTCAAACAACTGCTCGAACAGCTTCGACTCCTGAAACCGCCCGTGCCGGTTCTTGGAGAACGTCGAATGATGCGGGATCTCCTGATCGAACCCCAGACCGGTGAACCATCGCCACGCCAGGTGCATGCGCAATTCTTCTACCAGTTTGCGCTCACTGGTGATGCCGTACAGATAGCCGATCAGCAGAATGCGCAGCAGCAACTCAGGATCAATCGACGGCCGACCCGTCTCACTGTAGCTGTCCTTCAGTTGCTGCCGGACGAACTCGAAGCTGATGTGCTGGTCGATCAGCCGCAGCAGATGGGTTTCAGGAACTTGATCTTCTAGACGGAAGTAATAGAACAGCGCTTCGGAGCGGTCGTGTTGCCCCATCATGATCAGCAGGCCTCCGAGGATCGGAATCAACCAGAGCATGGGCGGATGCTCTCTTCTAACACGCTTCCGCTCAATCTCACCTCGCTAATCGAAGTGACTTTTTCAACACCCACGCCTGTTAACGCCAACTGACACGGGGAAATCAGGATTACTGAGAGCTACCCCGTTTAACCATTTCTGAAATGTATGGACACGTACGTGAACAGCGCTGCAATCGCCACGACGAGCACAGAGACCGTCACCGTTGGAATCCAGAATAAGAACACTCTCAGGATTTTATTTCGGAGTCGGCTGGCTGCAAAAAACAGCGCAAAGAACAACAGCGCGAGAGTCCAGAAGAGAGGCGAAAAGGCGCTCCACATGAGTCCACCCGCGACCGCGCCCGTCGCCTTCTGCTCACTAATCCCCTTAAACATCGACCAAGGACCTACACACTGCGCGAGGAACAACGCGGCAAGTCCGCTCAGGATGCCTTTGACGTAATTCATAGGACCCTTTCGGTCGAAGGCCGAATTATATGCCTGTCTCCAGCCTTGGTCCGATTGGCTGTTGTAACATCCCGATAGCACTCATTGACCCCAGTTGGTCAATTCTCTATGAGTGATCGCCTGTAATTGCCGCCTGGCAGTGCAGGCCCGGTTACCATTTCCGCGGTGATCTGGGATGCACCATGGACTGGCAGGGCCGCAGGTAAATCCGACGAGGGATTCTGATACTACGTCGATGGGATCTGAACGTTGGTCAAAATGTTTGAACGGCTGCTTTCTTGATTGCTCGCATTTACAGCGGTCGTGGCGTAACAGTAGGACGCGCCGCTGGTAACATCAGAATCAGTGTATAAGGTGCTGGTATTCAGTGTGGGGTTGATCTTCGAGAAGGATCCGCAGGAGCTTGTGTACGGGGCCCGATAGATGTTATAGCCGGATACGTCCGACGACGTGCTCGCTCTCCAGGAAAGATCGACCGTGTGTGCCGACGTGGCTGGGCCGCCAGTGCCCGTCGGCGTTTCGGCCGCTGATGTAGACCAGCCTCCGCAGCCCATCTGCAACACTGTTGCCGCAAGGCTGAAGATCGCCGCACTAGTTGTGACCAAAGTGGCGCGGTTCATTTGTGAGGTCCGCCGTCCCGGGGGAGAGATAGTCCAGCATTGTAAGCCACCCTCGTCGCTGGTGTTAAATCCCATTACACGCAATATAAAAAGGCGCCCACTTTTGCGGTAGGTTGAGATTGTTCGCATCGCCAACCTAGCGAAAAGGAGCGCCTTTATGAATCAGGAAAAGTATATCGGGATGGACGTGCACCAAGCCACCCTCTCGGTGGCCGTGATGGATGCTCAAGGCAAGCTGATCATGGAATGCTTGCTCGA
>JBAPPL010000028.1:0-339288 GCA_049280095.1 Candidatus Sulfotelmatobacter sp.
TGGATCTGGCCGGCTTCATCCACCACGCAGTACCAACTGTTGCGGTCTCCGAGATCCAATCCAATGGTCAGTTTCTGCTGCAAAACATTCTTGCTCTGCTTCGCTGCTGTGGTGCTAACCTTCTTCATTGCCGGTCTCCTTTTTATCTGTGCTTTGAGCACGTCGATAACTTGGGAGCGTACAGCATCCCGTCTGGAGACCGGCCTTCTCATCCCATCTGGTTACAACAGTTACGGCCTCGATGTCTGGGGATCGCCGCTATTGCACCATTCCCGACTGCGTGGGTAGGCTTCCAGTTTACCCTGCACGGCCAAGTCGTAGAGTTGGTCTGCCGTCGCGTACTTCGTGCCAATCGCCTGCAATAGGAACGGGAACGGGAAGTCCCTACAGCCGATGTGCTTCTCGTAGAAGGCAGTAATGACATCTGTGTAGGCGCTGATGTCGGGGTGCCCCTCTTTGTCGAGCTTGGGCTCCGAAAACTCGCCAATCTGGGCAAGGCAGCGGCCAGAAGGTACTTCGGTCGGATGGTGTTCATCACCCAGACGATGCGGCTTGCCTGTCTCGAACAATTGGTCGGCTAGATTGCATGCACGGTGAAACCCCATCAAATAGCCAGAAACGAGGCCGTAGACATATGCACTTCGTTGCACCGGCGTCCACGAGAGCCACTCCTCCCCACGCTCGGGCCTCACTTGCGCTACTGAGGACAAACACCACGCGATTGAGAGAATGAATCCAGCGAGGCAGCACGTTGTTTTCATGGGAGCATTGTACGGCTCGCACAACTGTTGCAATATCCCCATAGCGCTCATTGACCAGCGGTCAAAACGTGTAATGGCCTGGTTTCACCAGTCATCACTTACCCAATGACTGTCGGCCCGCGTCCGATTAGAATCCTGACTGCGGAGGAACTTGGGTTGGTCGCCTTGTCTATAGTCGCCCTCGTGATTTGCTTCGCCTCCACGATGCGACATCCACAGATCATCCGAACGATGAAACGGATGACGGAAACCCTGTGCTAGATTCGTGCGAGGAACCCAAAACCCGCCCATATGTGCTAATTTGTGTGCTATGGGGGGGCGGAAGTTAAGATTTTGATAGGAAAGAGTGATTGATTCTAAATGCAAGTCCTTTCGCTGCAATACATGGAAAGGTTCGACCCCCACTCGCTTCCGCCATCCAACAGTCAGTCATACGATCTCGCACGGTCGTGCCTTCTTCCATCCCAGCCCGGGCAGCCCTGCTTCAGGGCGCTGGTTCAGGTCATCGAGTTCTGACACGGACATCTCATTCGTTAGAAATGGGTAGTTTCTAATTATGCACGGATACTCGTTGTGAGCCGTGGTCAAGGGCGTGAATGAGTTTCCTGGCGATGTCACGCCAACAATTCCCTGAAGCCACAAACGTTGACGGGTGCCAGTTTCTCAACCGCTCTTGTTCGGATTTCGTAATAAGAATCAAAGCAGTAAACAACACGACTGCGAATCGGCCGCACACTGTGGGAAGGGGGCAGAGGGAGTGTATCTGTCATGCGGTCGAGCAGTCTTTCGTCCGATATTCTTCATCGCCGCGCAAGAATCGCAGCGGAGACCAGAAAGCTTATCGACCGGCTGGCAACTTGGGTGTTAGTGCTGGCGCTGGCGTCCAGCGTGATCATCGTGGTGTTCTGGCTGGTCGCATGGTTTGAGAATTCAGTTTCCCTCGCGGGGGCGCAGAAGCCCCTTGTGTCACGGGTTGTGTTTGATGGTATAACGCACTGCGAAGGCTGCCGAAGCGATGCATTCGGGGGAAGGACATTGACCCCGTTAGCCGGCGAGCCCGGTTCGTACACGTTCCAATCCGCACGTCCGGTCGTTAGGTCCCAAGACAGAAGCGATCAGCGAACTATAGTATTGGGAAAGTCGTGAAGGAATGAGGTCGGCTGCATGCAACCGCTGAAACTGCTGGTCGTAGAGGACGACATTCCAAGCCTGGAACTGATGACTGAGGTCTTCATGTCTCTCAAGACTGAAGTGCGCCCCATTAGCGACAGCCAGAAAGCGGTCGCCATGGTCAATCAGGAGAAGTTTGATGGAATTTTCCTGGACTTGGAGATGCCAAACCTGAACGGCTTCGACCTCGCGCGCCTGGTGCGCAAGTCGTCTTGGAACAAGTCAACTCCCATCATCATCGTGACCGGACGCGACGATCGACAAACCATGCAGGACGCGTTCGCGATTGGAGCAACCTTTTTTCTTCAGAAGCCGGTTGACCGCCAGAAGCTTAGTGCGCTGTTCCGGACGGTGAGCGGGGGGATGTTGGAGAACAGGCGTAAGTTCACGCGTGTTCCGGTCCAGACCGAGGTCACCTGCACAGTGGGCTCTCGAACCGTCCGCGGGACGAGTTGGAACCTCAGCCAAGGAGGAATGCAGGTGGAAGTGGGTGGCTTGAAGGCCAAGGACGCCGTCCGCCTCTCGTTCAAATTACCAGTTTCGGGCGTGGTGATCGACGCCACTGGCGTCGTCGTGTGGGGACAGGAGAGCCGGCAAGGGATCCAGTTCACCAATCTGAGTACGCAAAGTCAGCAGTCGATTCGGCGATTCATGACTGAGATTGAAGACATGGAGCGCTAGAACATGGAGCGCTAGCGCCCGCGCCGGGCCGCTTCTAAGCGCCGCGGCCACCTGCACCCGCGGCCCGGTCTTTTCTCCCGCGTTGAACTGCCTGGCCCTTATCTGGGTTGGCGGAGGCAGTACCTTGTTTAGTCAGGAGGCGATCAAGCTCGGCGGTGAGAGAGGTGGGGTTGAGCGGTTTCGATAAGTAGCCGTCAAACCCTGAGGCGAGGATTGTTTCTCGATCACCTCGCATCGCATACGCCGTGACCGCAACTACCGGCAACGTTGCCAAGCCAGGATTCTCGCGGATTTTGCGGATCACCCCGAACCCGTCTAATACTGGCATGCCGATATCCAGGAGCAGCAGCTCGGGCTCGGTCTTTTCAATCATTTGAAGCGCCTCTTGACCATTGCATGCTTCAGAGACGGCATACCCGCGCGCTTCCAGCAACTCGCGAAGCAGTTCACGGTTTACGGCGTTGTCTTCCGCAACAAGAATTCGGATCATGACTGCCCCGCAGATTTCGCCAGCTTGTGGCCTCGCGTTACTCTTCCAACTTCAGCGATGAGCTGTTCTTTCCAGGACCCGTCTTTCTGTAAGAGCCCTTGTGTCTCCCGGCTTAGAAGATCAATCTCTTGCCGGCTCAGGTTCTTGGCGGTCATGACGAGAATGGGCAGATCTTTTAAGGCAGGCTCCTGCCGGACATGGCGAATGACTTGAAAGCCGTCCATCCCAGGCATCAACAGATCGAGCAGGATTGCGCCCACGACTTTGTTAGCCAGCACCTCCAAGGCGCGGGCGCCGCTGCGCACGCTCTGAACCTCGTACCCGGCCGAGCGCAAGGCCTCCTGCAGCAGTTCCAAAGCTTTGGGGTCGTCGTCCACCAGCAAAATGGATGAGTCCTCGTCGGCGGGCGCCGGCACATGCCTGCGGATCGCTTCCAGCAACGTGGGTTTGCGAACCGGTTTGATGAGATAGTCGGCCGCACCCAATGCGAAACCTACCTGCTTTTGATCTACGATGGAGAGAATGATCACGGGGATGCCAGCGGTTGCGGGGTTCTTGCGAAGTGCGACCAGGGTCTCGAAGCCATCACTGCCAGGCATCATCACGTCGAGGGTGATGGCGTCAGGCCGCAGTCGTTGTGCCTCTTTGAGAGCTTCGACGCCAGACTCGGCCATTGCCACCCGGTATTCCGGTTCGAGGTAGCTGGCCAGAAGCTCACGGGCCGGCACCTCGTCATCGACGATGAGAACGAGCGGCGTGAGGCGACCGGAATCCATCGCAAAGGAGGCTTTTGCTGGCTCCTCAACTGCATGGACCTCGGATCTGGGCTCCACGGCAGGAAGAGAGAAGGTAAAGCAACTACCTTTTCCAAATTCGCTTTCTACCGTAATCTTTCCCCCTTGTTGCTCGACCAGCCGTCTCGTGATGGCCAGCCCCAATCCCGTGCCTTCATGAAGGCCATCAGCCCTGGCCTCACCCTGCCGGAATTCGTCGAAGATGACTTCCTTATCTTCGGGCCGGATGCCGGTTCCAGTGTCAGTTACCGACACACGTACGAAGTCCCAGTCGTCGAGGCAATCGATGCTGATCCGGCCGCCCTTGGGCGTGAACTTGACCGCGTTGCTGAGCAAGTTGTAGAGGATCTGTTTAAAGCGCACTCGATCTGCCTTCACTAGAGATTTGCTCTCCAGCTTCTGCTCCAACCGGATGTTCTTGGCCATGGCCAGCGGATCGATGGTGGACAGTACTTCCGGTAAGGCGTCCTGCACGTGAAACTCTTCGGTATGCAGCTCCAGTTGTCCCGCCTCGATCTTGGAAAGATCGAGGATGTCATTGATCAACTGCAGCAGGTGGGCTGAACCTTGCTTGATGTGATCCACGAATCGCTTCTGTTTGGTGTTAAGTGCACCCGAAGTTCCTTCTGCGAGGAGGTCTGAAAAACCTACGATTGCATTCAGCGGGGTGCGTAATTCATGGCTCATGCTGGCGAGAAACTTGCTCTTCATATGGGTGGCGCGCTCGACCTCGCGGTTGCGAAGACCGAGTTCTTGATTGGTAGCGGCCAGGCTATCCATGATTTCGCGCTTTTCCGCTTCGTCTCGCTTTCTCTGCGTAACATCGACCACAACCACAACGCGTGCGGCGCGACCCAAGAAGGTTAGAGCGTAAGAGGTGTTCTCTGTGTCGATGATGGTTCCATCCTTTACTCGATGCCGCCACACGCCGCTGTTCTCACTTCCTTCTCCGAGGGCTCGTACAGTTTCGACGAGCGCAGGAACATCCTCGGGCGGGCGAATGTCTTTTATTGTCATGGCCAGGAATTCTTGCCTGGAATAGCCGTACTTCTGCACCGCGGCCGCGTTTACCGCAAGAAAGCGCAGCGTCTCCCGGTCAAAGACCCAGGTGGGATGTGGATTGTTGTCAAACAATTTCCGATGTCGTTCTTCGCTCTCGCGGAGCAACGCTTCGGCGCGCTTGCGCGCGGTAATGTCGCGGGCTACAGCGTAGATGGCTTTCTGCTCGGACACGGAAACAGCGTTCCACAACAGCCACTTGTAAGAGCCGTCTTTGCACAAATAACGGTTTTCAAATGCAAAAGTGGCTTTTCCTTGCTTGAGCCCGTCCTTTTCCACAACGGTCGCCGGCCGATCGTCGGGATGTATGAACTCCAGGTAAGGCTTCGCCATAAGTTCTTTCGTAGTGAAGCCCAGGGTCTTCTCAAAAGATGGATTTAGACTCTTGAAAAATCCATCAAAGCCGGCAATACAAAACATGTCGATGGACAGGTCGAGAAATCGGCTGCCGGTTTCAAGTTGGGAATACAACGAGGCCATGAAGTAGCCCAAGCCCAGGCCGCCGCACAGAAGTAGCATCCCGAGAATCCATACCCGGCGTTGAACGGCCCACGTGCTTTGCTGCAAGACGTCCGCCGGCTTTTCGATGAGAACGCCCCACCCATATCCGCGAATGGGTTCGTAGTGCGTGAAGAATGTATTGCCGGCGCGAACAAACATCCCGTTTCCGGTACTGCCACCGAGCAATTGTTTGACGGGTTCGTAACTGCCCAGCTCGATTCGCTGTGCTTGAGGGTCGATGTTTGGGTGGGCTGATAAGTGTCCGTTCTGATCGACCAGAGAGATCGTCCATGCTCCGTCGAGGTTGGTCTCCACGAGTCGTTGACTGATCGAGTCGAGGCCCGAGGCCGCCATGAGAATTCCAACCGGCTTGCCAGCGTCGTCCCTCAGGGGAACTGCAAACGCCACCACCATTTCGATGGGGGGTACGGCAGTCTGATAGACCTCGGAGACGTAAGGCTTCCATTGTCCAGCCACGCCTTTGTACCAATCGCGGAACGCGAAATTCTGACCCACCAGACCCGGCCGAGGAGGATTAATTGCGCGCATCGTGCCGTCGAGATCGAACAGACTCACAAAACTAAAGTCGGACCGCGAGGCGCTCGCATTGGCCAGTTGCGCTTCGACAAAGTCAAAGTCCTTATCGTGCCATGCTTTACGAAGGGATGGACGCCCAGTAATAGATTGGAGAAACTCGGTGCTTTGGCGAAAGTGCTCTTCCACAAGCGCCGCCGAAATGCGCGCGATCTGCGTGCTTTCGGTCACTGCCTGCGCTTCAGCGCTTTGCTGAAGCACCCGGCTTGCCGAATAGGCAAAAAAAAGGAGGGGCAAGACCATCAATATCAAGAACAGGGGATAGGGGCGCCAGCGATTTGCGGACATCCATTTCCCGAGTCTGGTTGCTGCGTTCACGCGGTTTCCCTCCTGCTTTGGGTCTCGAGTAGTCTCTTTGTATCCGCTAGCTGAATTGGTTTGGCCAGATTGATCAGCTTCGCGACCCAGCCGAGGCGCCGCGAGTCAAGAAACCTGCTGAGTCGCGGTTGACAAGCCGCTCGAACTCTTCGAAAATCTGCCGATCCCACCAGCCCTTGGCGACTTCTTGTCCCATGATTTGCAGCGCCTCGGTCTCGCAAAGGGCTTTCTTGTAAGGCCGCTCTGTCGTGAGGGCGTCAAAGACATCCACAATTTGCATGATCCGTGCGGTCGCGGGAATGGCTTCTCCACATAATCCATCGGGATAGCCCGAGCCATCGAGTTTCTCGTGATGGTGACGAATGATTGGAAGGACCAAGCGAAATGACTTTAGCGGCGCGCAGATACGTTCACCAACCACGGGATGTTCGCGGACTATCTTCCACTCATCCTCGGTAAGGCGTCCAGGCTTTAAGAGAATGGCATCCGGTACAGCGATTTTCCCCACATCGTGCACGACTCCCGCTCGCCGCAATGCCGTGATGTGCTCTTCGGCCAGCCCGAGTTGCTCGCCCAACCGAGTCGAGTACTCCGCCAAACGCTCGCAATGGCCATGCGTGTACGGGTCCTTCCCCTCAATGCTTCGGGCGAGCGTGAACAGCACCGATTCCGCGCGCTCAAGCTCATCCGTACGCAGCTTGAGTTTGAGCAGGGAGCGCACGCGTGCAAGCAATTCGGTGCGGTCCACGGGACGAGTCAGGAAGTCATCAGCCCCGGCCTTGATCCCTTCGATGCGATCCTGTTTGTCGGTTAGCGCCGTAACCAGAATTACCGGGATTAAATAGGTTTCCGGATTGGCCTTGATTTTCTCGCAAGTCTGAAAGCCGTTAAGATGGGGCATCATCACGTCGAGCAGCACCAGGTCGATCGGAACGATGGATAACTGCTCCAGAGCCGCTGTGCCGTCAGAAACGGTCGCGACCTTGAACCCCTCCGCCGTGAGCAATTCCTCTAACAGCTCGCGGTTGGAGACCTGGTCGTCGGCGACTAAGATCGTGCCCGTAACAGGTTGCGGCGATTTGCTAAACATCGAATACCTACTAACTGCAACAGAAGTTATGGCCAGCGTTACACAACAGGTTAGTAACTGCTAATTACCTAAGTCATTTCATTGTCCTGTTCGGATTTCGTAACAAGAGTGGAGCTCGGTGCGCGTGGCCCGGAGAAGATGCTCCAACCTGCAGCCCGAGCAAATGCAGGCGTGAGCGTACCAGCGGTTGGCGGCGTCCCGCATGAACCAATTACGGAAGTTTGTTTCTCGTGATAAGTTTCACTAAAGTCGGTTGTTCAAGAACCGAAGCACAATCGAGGCGAAACGATGGACCTCTCTTCCCGCGATTTGAAGATCCTGGTAGCGGATGATTCTCCGGTATATCGCAAATTAGTCGAACAATCGCTTGCTCCGGAGCGGTACGCCGTTCTCTTTGCCAAGACTGGCCGGCAAGCCATGGATCTGTTCGTCGAACACAAGCCGTCACTGGTGATTACCGACTGGAGCATGCCTGACATCAGCGGCATTGAACTCTGCCAGCATATCCGCCGGGATCATAAAGAGCTGTATGCCTACGTCATCCTGCTGACCGGCAACACCGACAAAGAAGAAGTGATTGAAGGTCTGGCGGCCGGAGCCGACGACTACCTGACGAAGCCCTTCCATGCTGGAGAACTGCAAGCCCGCGTAAGGGTCGGCTGCCGCATCGTCGATCTCCACCGTGAAGTCCAGGACAAGAATCGACAACTTGAGGAAATGGCCCTGACCGATTCGCTCACCGGGCTGCCCAATCGCCGTGCGATCGATTTCTGGGCAAGCCGCGAACTCAGTGCGGCGGTGCGTCACGATTTCCCCATCTGGGTGGTCTTGGCCGACCTGGATCACTTCAAAAGCATCAATGATACCCACGGGCATGATGCCGGAGACATCGTGCTGAAAAAGTTCGCCGAGATTCTCAAGTCCAATACCCGCAGTTCAAACATTTGCGGACGCCTTGGAGGCGAAGAATTTCTGGTGGTCATCACGCACGTACAAAAGGAGAATGCCACGATTGCAATTGAGCGTATCCGGAAGCAATTTGCCGCCCAGAAGTTCACTGTCGGGCGGCGCACTTTCGGCGCGACCGCCAGTTTCGGAATTGCTGGCATCCGCGCAACCGCGCGTCCCGATTTCACTGACCTGGTGACTCGTGCAGACGCAGCTCTGTACGCCGCAAAGCGTCAAGGGCGTAACCGCATCGAGTTTGAAACAGAAACGACTATGTCAACGACTAGCGAAGGATAGGGGCAGAAAAAGCGATAAGTCATCTCCCACAGATAACTGCTCGGCACGACTCCATCTGAATATCTCTGTTGATGTACTCCGCGCGGGGCTCGGAAAGAGTTGAAGGTCGGACTTGGTCGGACTTTCGTAACTTTCCATCTGTTGCTGCTTGTCTAGAATTAGTTTATCCCCAGAATCCAGACCAGGCGGCCATCGCTGTGAGTTCACAATTGTCGTCCGAGAAACCCAAGCCCCCGGCTCTGCGAATACGGCAAGTCGAGGGCCGGGAGTGGTGGCTTTGGGGTTCTGCTGTAGCCGTCACCCTGGTATTGACCTTCGGTATCCTTTCGTTAACCTTTCCCGGTTTTCATTTACCTACCGACAGCCTTTATTCGCTGAATCTCAAAGAGTGGGTTCGCGGGCTGGCCGCTCTCGTTCTGCTCTTTGACATTTACACGGTCTACCAGCAGCGCGAGTTGCAGCGAATCCGCCGCCGGTTGGGGGAGCGCGAACGTCTCTTTCAATTGATTACGGAAAACGCCGCGGACATGATTGCCGTGATCGATTGCAATGGACGGCGCCTCTATAACAGTCCGGCGTATCAGAAAGTTCTAGGGTATGACCCCGAGGAACTGGCAGCCACTTCCTCGATGGATCAGATCCATCCTGAGGATCGCGCACGCGTGCTCGAAGCTGCCGAGAAAGCTCGCAACACCGGCCGCGGTGAACGGCTCGAGTATCGCATTCGCCATAAAGACGGCTCCTGGCGCTTTATTGAGTCCACCGCCAGCGCGATTCATAGCCCGGACGGCGAGACCGAAGGGCTGGTCATCGTGAACCGTGACATCACCGAGAGGAAGCGGGCCGAGGAAAAGCTCGACCACCTGTCCTTCCACGATGGCTTGACCAACCTCCCCAACCGCGCGCTCTTTCTCGACCGGTTGCAACGCGCAATCACACAGGCGCGGCGGCACTCGGACTTCAGATTCGCGGTGCTGTTCATTGACATTGACGAATTCAAAGTAATCAACGACAGTCTCGGCCATGCCGCCGGTGATGCACTGCTTATCCAGATCGCCCAGCGTTTAGCCGTCTGCCTGCGCGGCGCCGACACCATTTCACGTCCGCGCCTGGGCAACGTTCCAGATCCTCTCATGAGCGAGAGTACTCTGGCTCGGCCCGGTGGCGACGAGTTCACTGTGCTCCTTGAGGAACTTCATGACCCCAGCGACACCATTCGCGTCGCCGAGCGGATTCAGCAGAGACTAGCCGTTCCTTTCGACTTGAATGGTCAAGAGATCGTATTGACCGTTAGCATCGGTGTTGCTTTCAGCGGCAATGCCGGGGCGGAAGCACAGGACGTTCTCGGCGATGCCGAAATTGCCATGTATCGTGCCAAGAGCACAGGCAAGGGCTGCTGTGAAGTGTTCGACCATGCGATGCACGCCGGCGCCATCAAACGTTTGCAGCTCGAAACCGACCTGCGCAAGGCCCTCGAGTTGAACGAGTTCCGAGTTTACTACCAGCCCATCGTGTCCCTGCGCAACGGCCAGATAGTGGGATTCGAAGCGCTCAGTCGCTGGCAGCGTCCCCAAGGTCTGGTCATGCCAGCAGAATTCATCGCGGTTGCCGATGAAACCGGCATCATCTTGCCCATCAACCGTCAACTGCTCTACGACGCCTGCCGGCAACTCCGGGCGTGGCAGAGGCTTTTTCCCTTTGATCCGCCGCTCACGCTCAATGTAAACATCACGCCCAAACAGTTTGCCCAACCAGACCTGGCCGCCCAGATTGGCAAGACTTTGGAGGAGACTGGATTGGATCCTCGTTGTGTCAATCTGGAAATCACGGAAACAATTGCCATGGCCGATGCCAAGAGATCCGCTGTTGTACTCTCTGAACTAAAAGCACTCGGCGTTAATCTGGATATCGACGATTTCGGCACTGGATACTCCTCCCTCAGCCGCCTCCAGGGCTTCCCCGTGGATACGCTAAAGATTGACCGCGCGTTTATCTCGCGCATAGACACCGACCTGGCAACCCATGAAATCGTTCGCGTTATTGTCATGCTCGCCCATGGACTCCGCTTGAAGGTGGTTGCGGAGGGCGTCGAAACGCAAGCCCAAGTGGACCTGCTGAAGGATATCGGCTGCGAACTGGCGCAGGGTTACCTGTACTCTAAGCCCGCCGCTGTCGAGACAATCGAGCAGCTCTTGACCAACAACAGAGCCGCATGTGTCTCAGCAACGCGAGTGAAAACTGCTACCGCGTCCGCATGAAAGCCTACAAAGGGGAATGAGCGTTATAGGATGTTTCAATACCTAGCCTTCTGCGTGCACTTCTAATGAGCGACGCTCTGAGTGGCCGGCGGATAAAAGCACAAGCCTCAGCATGACAGGTCTGATTGACGGCTCATTGTTTCAGATCCGCGGTCCGCATCGAACCGGGCAGTGCAGCCCTTCGACCCCGCTTGAGGTAACGAAAGAAACGGGGCCGTCCCCACTGTTTCCAATAGGGCGAATCCCATGAATCGACGCCGGGACCAGAACTCAGCAGGCTGAAAAACGAATGCTCGCCGGGATTAATCACAATCCCGGCATGTCCGCGCCAGACGGCCAAATCGCCGGGTTGCGGCTTTGCCACTCGGCGGAATTCATCAGTCCCGGCGTACAGGTCGGACGAGGGGGCGTAATCATAGGTGAATCCGACGCGCTCATAGACGGCGTGCACCAGATGAGAGCAATCCGCTTCGCGATGGCGGGAATGCAGTGCGGTGCCCACAATCGCCAATCCCTCATGCCGGGTAAGCGGCCGCGGCGCAGTCGTCTTGTGCTGACTCCCCTGTGCCCGCGCGGCCGGGGCGATCAACAGGCAGAGCAGAAAGAATGACAGGGCGCCTTTGGGATGAAACTCCATCGTTCGTTTATAGCGGGTTTTCATGGGATGGCACAGATCACAGGAGTGCCGTTGAGTCACGAAGAATGTCTTGAGTGCAGATGCACCTTGGAGTCGAGAGTTTTTCCTTAGGCGCGGGTTAACACCCACATCCCGTTCACGTTCCCCGCCTTTGCAAGAGCTGGACTCGGGATCGGCGTAGATAAATGTTGGCTCCATTCAGAGAAACAGTAAAAATCTGAACTTCGCTGCCTCATACCTTCCGCCGAACCTCTGACACTGTTCGTCTTCGATAGTCCAAACCTCCAACCTGGTTGGTAACGAGCATAGTCGCTCCGGTTCTGAGATGCCATATTTCAGGGATTGGTGCAGCTGCGAAAAAGTCACAGTCGGAGACGCGTCCGACCGTGGTCAGCCCATACACCCTGAATCCTTCCGAATTGGCCTCTTGAAGAATGCAACCAGGCCACACTCATTCGCGTCAAAAAGAAAACCCCGATGGCGGTCGTCTCCAATCTCAGGGCCACAGGTCCCAGGCCGCGCGGGAAATGCTCCCAGGAGAGGAGAAATTTATGGCAAAGCTAACCAAGCCTGCTCGTGATCGAATATCCACCAGCAAGTTTGCTTTCCCCAAGCAACGCAAGGAGCCCTTGGAGAACGCCGCTCACGTTCGTAACGCGGCCGCGCGCTTCGATCAGGTGGAGGATGTTACGGCGGCGGAACGGCGCGCCGCATGGAAGCGGATCGAGGCGGCCGCAAAGCGCTACGGTGTGGAGCTCAAAAAGTCCGCGTAAGGCGAACCCAGTGCATTGCATGTGCAGGAGCGTGGACTGTTTGACAGCGAACGTTTGACAGCGAACGATCGAGAGCGCTCTTATGCCTCCATCCCGGCGGCAGATTTTGGCATCAGAGTTTCATGCCAAACTCAGCGCGATTCGGAACGTTGTCACCCGTTCACTTCGGACTAGGCACGCCGCCGGAACCCATGCCGCCCCCGATCAAAGAACCGCCCAACCCTCCCGAGAGCCCCGATGCCCCGGTGCGTGAGCCCAATCCCGACGATCCCGATCAGATTTGAATTCCTGGCTCCGTTGGCCTCGAGACCCGCAGGGGTAGCTGCCGATGTGCTGCGACCACGGTGCTCATTCCGGAAAACTCCCATGTCCGCGTACACTGATGTCCGGACAGGGGGCGAGCGCTGGTCGCGGTAAAGCCTCCTGCCGCTTGAGGCGAGGGCTGAACCATGAGGGCCGACCATGACGCTTGAGCACGAAGAACTTCTCCGGGAATTTCAGGATTTTACCCGGACCGCTCCCACCGCGAAGTCGGTGATGGAGCATATTGCCCAGCGTCTGCACGAAAAGATGACGCGCTACAACTGGGTCGGCTTTTATCTGGTCGATCCGGCGGATGACGGCGTTCTGCTGGTGGGGCCTTTCGTCGGCAGCTTCACTCCCAACGCCCGCATCCCGCTCAACTCCGGACTCTGCGGCGCCGCGGCTAGCAGCGGGCAGACCGTCGTGGTGCACGATGTTTCGAAAGACCCGCGCTATCTTTCCGGTTCGCCGCTGGTCAACAGTGAGATCGTTGTGCCCATCTTCATGAAGCACAAGCTGGCCGCCGAACTCGACATCGAAAGCTATTTTGCCGGCACCTTCACCAAGTCAGAACAGGAATTCGTCGAAGCCTGCGCCGCCTTGGTAGCAAAGCATTTATCGAAGGGATGATCAGCTGGAAATTCGCCTCCGCAAAAGGCTATCCAGTCCGTGGAGAACGGGGCGGATTTGGCTGAATGAGCGTAACGGCGATATTTCAACAGTCAGCGCGAAGGTAACATAGACGCAGGGCGACTGCGACGCTAGTATTCACTCGTGCCCACAGACCCGTCTGGATTCAGCGACATCAAGCGTGCTTACGAACTGCTTGGAGTTCCAGACTCTGCCAGTACTCACGTGATTAAGCGCGCATACCGCGTGATGGCGAAGCGATGGCATCCCGACTTGTATCTTGCCGGAACGCCGGAACAAGCTGAGGCCGCACGAATGATGAAACATATCAACGAAGCGTACGGCACAATCCAGCGTGCCCCATTACGATACGGCACTCGGGGCTATACTGGCATGACCCCGCAACAAGCCAAACAAGCCCCAACACCGATCAACGACATTCCGGTGGCGCCGGAGCATGAGCTCGTCGGAATGGACAAACTGGAGTTTTGGGTTCGGTTTGTGTGTGGGTCTATACTCGGAATCTTTGTAAGTGTGGGCGTTGCACTTAGGACTAATCTCTTCTCCGCGGACACCCCGCCCATTGCTGTCCTCTCCCTCGCTATCGCCATCGTTCTGGCGTGTGGATTTGGAGCAGCGCGAGGCGGAGACAGATTCTGGTACGCGATTTTTGGCCGATAATTTCCGAAATCAGGCGTCCACCCCCATTGACCCGCGCCGCGCCCTGCCCCCGCGCCCTCGTTGACTCGCCGACAGCGCATCCGTAAGATGAAGCGACCCAAAAGTCAGGCGTCTCGGTCGAGTGTCCTAGGTAGAGTCTTCGCGAGCGTCTTAGCTCACGAGTGCCTTAGTTGGCGAGTTTCCTAGTTGGCGAGTTTCTTAGAATGATCAACCAAACCGTCTCCCACTACCGCATCACTGAGAAACTCGGCGGCGGCGGGATGGGCGTGGTCTACAAAGCCGAAGACACCCGCCTGCATCGTTTCGTGGCGCTGAAGTTTCTGCCCGATGAAGTAGCTAACGATCCCCAGGCTCTCGAGCGCTTCCGCCGCGAAGCCCAGGCGGCCTCGGCTCTCAACCATCCCAACATTTGCACCATCTACGACATCGGCGAAGATCAGGGACGTCACTACATTGTGATGGAGTACCTGGAAGGCAGCACGCTGAAGTACCGCATCGAAGGCAAGCCAATTTCGGTGGAGCAGTTGGTGGACTGGGGAGCGCAGATTGCGGATGCGCTCGACGTGGCCCACACGGCGGGCATTGTTCATCGCGACCTGAAACCGGCGAACCTGTTCATCACCAAACGCGGGCAGGCGAAGGTGCTCGATTTCGGACTGGCGAAAGTAGCCGGCCGTCCACTGCCGCAACTGGAACCCGGCGGCGTGACACTGGCGACGGCGGCGGTTGATCCGGCGAACCTTACCAGCCCGGGCAGCACCGTTGGCACAGTCGCTTACATGTCGCCGGAACAGGCGCGCGGCGAAGAACTCGACGTACGTACCGACCTGTTTTCCTTCGGCACCGTTCTTTACGAGATGGCTACTGGAAGGCAGCCGTTTACCGGCAACACATCTGCGGTAATCTTCGACGCCATCCTGAACCGCGCGCCCACCGCGCCGATGCGGCTGAATCCAAATCTGCCAGCCGAACTGGAACGCATCATCAACAAAGCTCTGGAAAAAGAAGCCGACCTTCGTTACCAGGTCGCGTCCGAGATGCGGGCCGATCTGAAACGCCTGAAGCGCGAGATCGACTCAGGCAAGAGTTCGGCAGCCAGTTCGTCAGCGAGTATGGCGCCGGCGGCAGAGTCTTTGGCCGTGCCCAGTTCCACTGCGTCATCAGGTTCGGCGAAGGTTCAAGCGGCAGTTCCGGTGTCTTCTCAGGTCTCAGCCGCAGTGGTCGCACCGCCGAGCGGAAGCAAGAAATGGCTGTGGGTTGCGGCAGCGGTCGTGATCGCAGCCGCAGTCGCTAGTGGAATATTTTTCTTCAGCCATCGAAGCCGGGCGCTCACGGCAAGGGATTCGATCCTGCTTTCAGATTTTGTCAACACCACCGGCGACCCCGTGTTCGATGGAACACTGCGCCAGGCGCTGGCCGTGCAACTGGAGCAGTCGCCGTATCTGAATATTTTCCCTCAGGAGCGCGTGCGCGACACGCTGCGCTACATGGGGCACTCTCCCGATGAACGCGTCACTCCAGATCTGGCGCGGCAAGTCTGCCAGCGCGAAGGGGTGAAGGCAGTTTTGAACGGAACCATTTCCGCGGTTGGAACCCAGTACGTGGTTGGCGTGGACGCAGTGAATTGCCTCACGGGTGACAATCTGGCCCGCGAGCAAGTCTCTGTCGACAAGAAAGAGCAGGTGCTGGGCGCCGTGGGCAAGGTGGCTTCAAGTTTGCGGAGCAAGCTCGGCGAATCGCTGGCTTCGCTGCAAAAGTTCGATGCCCCAGTGGAAGAGGCGACCACCTCGTCGCTCGAAGCTCTCAAGTACTTCAGCCTGGGTGAGGTGGAACGAGACAAAGGAAGCGAACAGACATCGGTCCCTTTCTACAAGCACGCGCTTGAACTGGACCCGAATTTCGCCGTGGCCTACGCGCGGCTGGGCCAAGCCTATAACAACATGGGCGAGACTGTTCTGGGCATCGAAAATACAAGAAAAGCATTTGAGCGGCGGGATCGCTGCAGCGAACTCGAAAAGCTCTACATTGAGACCCACTATTACAACATTGTGACCGGAGAAGTAGACAAGGAGCTGGAAGCATACGAACTGTGGCGCAGAACGTATCCGAACGACAGCATTCCGCCGAACAATCTCGCGGTTAGCCACGCAGTGGTCGGGAAGTGGGAGCAGAGCCTGGAAGAGGCCCAGGAGACCAAGCGGCTGGACCCCAATTCGGCCTTTAGTTACAACGTAGTTGCTGGGGCCTACCTGGGGCTTAATCGTCTTGCTGAATGCAAGGCGATGCGCCTGCAAGAGGTCGCGCAGAAAGTCGACAATGCCGCCGACCATGGCAATCTTTATATGTTCGCGTTCCTTGACGGAGATGCGGCTGGAATGCAGCACGAGGTTGACTGGGCTAAAGGCCGCCAGGATGAGTACATGGTAATGGAGACCGTTGCCGATGTAGCCGCATCGTCCGGCAAGATGGTTGCAGCCCGCGCTTCTTATCAACAGGCTGTCGATCTGCAGCGCCGGGAAACACTTGAGGAGAGTGCGGCGACCGCCTTGGCGCGAGAAGCCGTATTTGAAGCGCAGATGGGAAACTCAAAGGCTGCCCGGGATGACGCTTCGACGGCGCTTTCCCGGTCCCGCGCCCGCGACCCTCTTTCGGTTGCAGGCCGGGCGCTGTCACTCGCCGGCGACGAGCGGGAAGCAGAGGCCGCTGCCCAGCAGCTTGTCAAAGAAAATCCCACCGATACGCTGGTCAACGCGGTCGCCGTTCCCGTAATCCGCGCCGGAATTGCCTTGAACCAGGGAAATCCTGCGAAAGCGATCGAACTCTTGCAAACCGCCACTCCTTACGAGTTTGGCTATGCGGCCGGTGTCCAGCCCAACTACGTGCCCGGTCTCGCCTATCTCAAGCTGCACCAGGGGAAGGAAGCCGCAGCAGAGTTCCAGAAAATTCTTGATCATCCCGGTATTTGCATGTTCATGCTTCCCACTTGCAGGCTGGCCCGCCTGCAACTTGGTCGCGCCCGGGCAGAAGCCGGCGACGCAGGCGGAGCGCGCACCGCCTACCAGGATTTTTTTGCTCTCTGGAAAGATGCCGATCCCGGCGTTCCCATCCTGAAAGAAGCCAAGGCCGAGTACGCCAAGCTGCAGTAATTCGGAATGCTCAGAAAAATTACTCTCCTTGTCATCCTGAGAAAGCGGAGTCTCGCGCGAAGCGCTAGCCTCCCGACGAAGAGCCTGCCCTGAGCTTGCCGAAGGGACCTCTGCATTTTGCCGACAGCGGAGACGCCGCCGACAAGTCCATAGGTCCTTCGGTACGCAAAAAACGCGGCCTCAGGATGACAGAGATGCAGCGCCGACTAGGGCACCATTCTCTGTCGCCTCGATGCGCGCGGTGACCCAGCGGTTGGGCTCGTGACGTCCCCTTAGATACAGCTTCTGATAATTGTCGGTGAGAGCTTCAGTGAATTCTCCGTCAGAGTTGTTGCGCGTGACGTTGAGCGTGATAGCCTCTAGCGGCTTTCCAATAAACGATCGCATGAAGGCAAGCTTCTTCTCAGCGGCCAGGTCGCGCAGGATCTTGTTGCGCTCGCGGGCAACATGGACAGGAACTTGATTGGGCAAGTTGGCAGCCGGCGTGCCCGGGCGCGCGGAATACGTAAAAACGTGCAGGTAGGTAAAAGGCAGTTCGGCAATGAGGCGGCGAGTGTCCTCGAACTCGGCGTCGGTTTCCCCGGGGAATCCGGCCATCACGTCGGCGCCGATGGCAGCGGTCGGCATAGCGGCACGTATCTTTTCAATCTTCTCGCGATAATGCCAGGGACGATATTTGCGATGCATGCGGCGCAGTACAGCATCACTGCCCGATTGCAGGGGCACGTGCGCATGCTTGGCGATGCGCCGCGAGGAAGCGACCAGTTCGATCAGTTCGTCCGTCCAGTCCATCGGCTCGACGCTCGAGATGCGGAGTTTTTCGAGTTGCGTTTCCAAGAGTATCGCGCGGAGCAGGTGTTCGAAGTCCGGCTGCCGGCTTTCGCATCGATCCAGATCGCGTCCCCAGCGGCCGAGGTTGATGCCGCTGATCACCACTTCACGGTAGCCTGCGTCCACCAGTGCGTTCATTTCGCGAATTACTTGAGCCAGCGGCAGGGACCGGCTGTGGCCGCGGACGCTCGGGATTATGCAGAAAGAGCAGCGATTGTCGCATCCGTCCTGCACCTTGAGGTTGGGGCGAGTGCGGCCGGACTCGTGATTTGCAGACTCGAAGACGGGGGCGGCCAGGAGTTCCGTGTGGGCAAAGATGTCGGAAACCGAGATCCAGTTCTCGGATATCTGCTCTCGGCTCCCAGTAAGGGTTGAGATGGGAAGAAACGTCCCGGCGTTCTGCCGCGAATTGGGTGGTGGGAAGATATTCGGCAACACGATTTCCGCGAGTTGATATTTGTGCGAATTCCCGATCACAGCCGTCACGCCGGGCAGCGCTGCAATTTCTTCGGGAGCGCGCTGGGCGTAGCATCCCGTGACAATAATCTTTGCCAGCGGATTCGTGCGCTGCACGCGCCGAATGGCGGCGCGCGCGTCCTGATCGGCGGAATTAGTTACCGTGCACGTGTTCAATATGACTAAGTCGGCTCGCGTGGCTGAAGCCTCATCGAGCCCGCGCGACTCGAACTGCCGTTCGAGCGCGGCGCCGTCGGCCTGGGTGGCACGGCATCCAAAGTTTTCCACGTGGTAGGTAGGCACCGAACTATCCTAGCGCAAAGCGCGGCCTGCTCCCAATGTTGCTTTGGCGTTTAGTCCAGATCCCTCCCTCACTCAGGAGGCGGCAGCGGCTCTTTTCTGCGTGAAGCATTCGCGGCAGAAGATGGGACGACCCTGCGTGGGGCGGAAGGGAACTGTCGTCTCCTTGCCGCACTGCGAGCAGGTGGCGCGAGTCTCTACGCGAGCGTAGTGGTGCCCGTTGCCCGGAGTGGGCGGGGCCGAGAGAACCGCCACGCGTTTGGACTTGCAGGTCTTACAGCGCTTGGGCTCGTTCTTGAAATGCTTGTCGTAGAAAAACAGTTGTTCCCCGGCGGTGAACACAAACTCGGCGCCGCAATCGATGCAGGTCAGTACCTTGTCCTGAAATTCCATTGAGGATGGCTCCCTTGTGCCCGTGCCGCGCCCGCCACACGCGGGGAATGCGGGTGACAGAGAGCAAACACAGGTTGTGTTACATCCCCCCTCAAACTGCCCCTGGACTCGGCCCGCCACGCCCCTGGAACGGTGCGTGGATACAGCTTTCCTACTTGATGCCGAATGAATGATGAGTATTGAATGATCCCTGCTGCAACTCTGCCTGGTGGGGGCCAGATCGAGCAGGGCCGCCCCGGGACGGGGCGACCCTTTAATGCCTTAGTCTTACTCCTTCAAACCCCTCAATCCTGTTCTTTGCGAACCTTTTTGCGAGCGCGCTTGCGAGCCAGCGCGGCTTTCACGCGTTTCTTCTCACCCGGCTTCAGGTAAAAGGAGTGGCGCTTCACTTCTTTAATAATGTCTTCCTGCTGCACCTTGCGCTTGAAGCGGCGCAGGGCGTTTTCGAGGGATTCACCCTCCTGCAGTCGAATTTCCGCCAAACTGACACACCCCCAAACCCGTCCGGAAGGACCGAATAGTTATTACAAGGATTTGACCCGAAGTCAAGTGGGACGGCCGAAAAAGTTGCAAAGAAGTGTGGATCGAGAATGGATTCAAGGGCTAGTAACGATGATCTAGTTCAACTTAAGGCGCAGGGCTTGGGCAAGCTTCCTCTGCTGCAGATCGAAGCTGTAGAGGAAGTCCACACCTAGATCGAGGGCGGCTGCCACGTGTAAGAGGTCCGCAGAGCGGGTGCCCAGTTTTGCGGTGGTTTGCCGCGAAAGCTGTAGCGCACGTTCAAGAATGGGATCCGTTAGCGCGCGGAGTCGGAACAGGCCGTCACGCAAATCCTTTTCGAATTCGCTCAACGCAGACTGGGCTTGCGCCGCGGAAACCTCTCGCCGAAAAATTCTCAATCCCATCGCATTGACGACTTCCAGTTCTCCGAAAGTCGTCAGGAAGCAATCTTCGGAAGAAGTTTGCATGGTGCGTGCTGCGGCCGCCGAGTTAGCATCGGGGCTGTAGAGCGACACAATAAAGCTGGGGTCGGCGTAAACCTTCAATAGCGGCTCCGATCGGAGGACACCAGTTCGGCGCCGCTGACGGCCAGGACTTTGTCGCCGTAGATGGCGCGCAACCGCGCCAGGAAATCAGGGATTTTCCTCGGGGCCTCGGCACCATCGGGGACCAGGCGGGCGATAACACGCCGGCGCTTGGTAATTTGCACCTCCTCACCCTGGTGTAGCAGGCGTTCAATTCTCTTGAATCCGTAGCGCAGGTCGCGAACCGAAGCTTTCTTCATGTGATACATTTTAGCATCACAAAGAATAGTCTGCAAGATTCTATCTTTAGCCGGGAGTAGCGCCCGCTCCGCGCCAACACTCTCCCGTAAGGACTACGAGTTTCCCAAATACTCCACGTGAACGTAAGTGCCGAGTCTCACGTTGTAAGCGAGATACCAGCCGTCGTGGTCGGGATCCTCATAGATGACGATGTCATCGCTATCCCAGAGCCAGTCGCCACAGTAGCCGATGTCATACGGAGCCACGCTGAAATAGAAGCCGCCGAACCAGAAGCGGTTGGGGCCGCCTCCAGCCAGATGCCAGACGTGGCCGCGGCCGAAGCCGCCCGTAAAGCGTCCGTGCTCCCAGGGATGATCAAGGTGATAGTGAGCATCGTTGGGGCCAGTGCCATGGCCAATCCATTTGCCATTGGAATGGACGTGCGGCGCATCAGGATGTCCGGCCTTGTCGTTGAAGTGAGGCGCAGCCGGCGCCGGGTGCGCAGCCGGAGCCGGGCCGTGCGCGGGGATGTTCCTGACCCCGCCGCCGACGTCATGACGTTGCGCCAAGGCGAGCAGGGAAAACAGGCAGCAAACTGCCAGCAGTCCGATAAATTTTTTCATGTTTGTCCTTTCTGTGAACGACCCGGAAGATTTTACTGTTGGGCAGGTCGTGGGCGCAATTTTGAAAGTGGCCACTGCCTTCAGAATATGAGTTTAAGCCCGAGCTGAACTTGGCGCGGGGCAAACGCGGCGTTAGGCTTCAGGAAGCTCTGGGGTTGCTGGTAATAGCCGGGATAGAAAATTCCATCGACATAAGCCGAGTACTGCACGAACGTGGTGGCCTCAACAGTGAGTCCGCTGGAAGTGATCTCGACGCGTTGGTTGTCGCGGTTGAAAAGGTTGAAGGAGTCAGCCGTGAACTCAAGGCGGTAGCCTTCTGCCACGTGGATTTTGCGCACGAGTCGCAAGTCGGTCGAGGCGTAGTCGGGCCCGGTGAATCCGTTGCGGCTGTAGCCGGGAAGCCGGTCGTTGTCATAGTTGCCGTCCTGGTTGGGATCGCCGTCGACCGTGGCATTGACGGGGCGTCCACTGCCGGCCGTGACGATGCTGGAAATTTTCCAGTCGTTGAGCAGATGGCCAAGAAGCTCGTGCTCGCGGTGAAAGGGCCGCGGTTCCACCGAAAAGGCGGCTACGAAGCGGTTGCGCTGATCGGTAACGCTGGGTCCGCGCTCACCATTTGGGTTGTAGGATCGAGAAACACGTTGTTCGACCCCCAGTAACGGGAAGAGTTGTAGCGCAAGGCGAGTTGATTGCGCGGCGTGAGATTGATATCGAGCTTGGCATAAGAGGCATTGCCGATCTGCGCAGCGGGGTAAGATCCGGCGAGGGAAGTGAGTTGTGCGGCGGCAGCGAAGACCAGAGCCTGGTCGCTGGCCTCATAGTCGCCGGGAGAATAAGGCCCGGTGCCAGCTTGCGGCACAACCTGCATCGACCCATCGAGAAATTCCACTACGTCCGGTACGCGGAAGTAGTGCTGATCGAATCCGGCAAAGAAAAAGATTTTATTTCTCTTGACCGGACCGCCGAGCGTGGCTCCGCCCTGCTGCTGCTCGCTGTGCGGCTTGAAAGACATGAAAGGAGTAGCAGCGCCGCCGAATGCGCTGTCGCGAATGTAATAAAGGCCGGTGCCATGCCAGTGGTTGGTCCCGGACTTGGTGACGACGTTAATAACCGCGCCGCCGGCACGTCCCATTTCAGCTCCGTAGGAATTGGAAGAGACGCGGAACTCCTGCACAACTTCGTTCGAGAATTGGTAAGGAGCGCGATAGAGGCCGCGTGCCTGCGCGAAAAATGCATTATTGAAATCCCCCCCGTCGACCAGGAAGCTGTTCTGAAATCCGCGCAGTCCGCCGAAAGAAAGATCCCCATTGGTAGCCGAAGTGAGGCTGCGCGGATCTTGCGTGACGCCGGGCGAGAGCAGCATCAGATCGGAGAAGCGCCGCCCGTTGAGCGGGAGATCGCCGATGGCCCGTTCATCAAGAAGCGTAGAGACGGCTGTGGACTCAGTGTCGACCAAGGCAGGAGCGCCGCTGACGGAGACGTGTTCGAGAGCGCCGGCGACGCTGAGTCGGAATTGAAGTTCGGCAGCAGCGCCCACATCCACGTGAAGCTGCGGAGTGATCTGCGGCGACATATCCTGCGCAACCACGCGAGCGGAGTAGTCGCCGGGCGGCAACAGGTCTATGGCGAACCGCCCTTCCGCGTCAGAGATAGCGGAGTAGCGAGAGCCCGTCGCCGTGTCGACCACCGCAATGGTGGCGCCGGGAATGCGCAGGTCGTGTAGATCGACGACCGTCCCGTGAATGGCGCCAGTAGCGGCATCCTGAGCGGAAACCGGGACCGATAATACGAACGACGATGATACTAATACTAATAAAGAGAGAACCGGGATGCAGGACGAGATCATGCAGAGCGAGGTCCGCGGCATAGCAGTGCCACCTGGTAGTTGGGATGAGGCTCGGAGGCGTGAATCCCGCGCGGGGTCCGGAGGCGAGCGGGTGGGGAAACCAGATACTTTTGTAGCATGTGGGAGCGGGTTGTGCGACAAGGTGCGGTGGTTCTTTTTGGGATGAGTGCCGGAGTGGGAATCGGAGCTTTACTGAATGGTATAGGGGCGTGCTATGTTCAGTGTTCGCTCAGCAGGCGCGTGCGCAAGTCATGATTCGATCGTTTAAAGGCATGAAGCCAGTGATTCCCGCCAGTTGTTACGTCGATGAGTCGGCGCAAATCATTGGCGACGTAGTGCTGGGCGAACACGCCTCGGTCTGGATGAATGCGGTGCTGCGCGGAGACGTATACGCGATCCGCATCGGGGCGCACTCGAATGTGCAGGATTGCAGCGTGCTCCACGGCATGAAGAATCAGTACGGCGTCACCGTGGGCGAGTACGTCACGGTGGGCCATTCGGTGACGCTGCACGGGTGCGTAATCGAAGACCGTTGCCTGATCGGCATGGGATCAGTGATTCTGAACGGCGCGAGGATTGGTGCAGGCTCGATCATCGCCGCCGGAACGCTGATTCCCGAGCGGACGGTGGTCGAGCCGGGCTCGTTGTGGATGGGCTCTCTGGGAAAATTTCGCCGCAAGCTGGAAACGGGTGAAGAGGAGACGATCATGAAGTACGCCCGGAATTATCTGGGATATACGGAGGAGTATCTGCGGGAACGGTAAGGTGCGCCGCGCCTCAAAGGAAGGAAGTGTCCCGAAGGGACATCTGAAAATAGCCCGGCGTTTCAACGCCGGGTCCGCGTGTGGGAAAGGAACAGCGTCCCGTAGGGACGCCTGAGAACTGGAAATGATTAAAGCAGTCCGAGGAACGCGAGACCTGCTGCCGCCCGAAACGGCGCTGTGGAATTTTGTCGAGTCGGCAGTGCGCGACGTCTTCCGCGCCTACAACTTCCAGGAAATTCGCACCCCGATCTTCGAGTCGACGGAACTCTTCGCCCGCGGCGTCGGTGAAGACACCGACATTGTCGCCAAAGAGATGTACACCTGGGAAGATCGCGGCCGGGCCGAAAGCGATAAAGGGCAATCCCTCACCCTCCGCCCCGAAGCGACAGCCGGCATTGTCCGCGCCTACATTGAGCACAAACTTTGGGATCGGGGCCTGAACAAACTCTACTGCATCGGCCCCATGTTCCGCCGCGAACGCCCGCAAAAAGGCCGCTACCGTCAGTTCTATCAAATCGACGCCGAAATCATCGGCCCCGCATCGGCAGGCAGCGACTCTCCGGCACGCGATGCTGAGCTGCTCGAGATGCTGGCGACGCTGCTCGACCGCTTAGGAATCAACGGATGGAATCTCGAACTCAATTCCGTAGGCTGCCTGAACGACCGCGCAGCCTTCAATGAGGCGCTGCGCAAAGCCCTAGCGCCGGTAGTAGCAAAGATGTGCGCCGATTGCCAGCGCCGCGCCGTAACCAATCCGCTGCGCGTATTCGATTGCAAGGTCCCCGAGGATCAGCCGATCATCGACACACTCCCGCGCATCAGCCAATTTCTCGACGAAGGCTGCCGGAAACATTTTGAAGCAGTGCAAGAGATCCTCACCAAGGTGGGAGTTCCATTTTCGCTAAACGACCGCCTGGTGCGCGGACTCGATTACTACACACGCACCGCATTTGAATTCACCCACGGCGCACTCGGAGCGCAGAACGCCATCCTCGGCGGCGGCCGCTATGATGGGCTTTCCGAAGCTCTCGGTGGCCCGCCGGCTCCCGGGATCGGCTTCGCGATCGGCGAAGACCGCCTGGTCATGTCGCTGCAGAACTCGGCCGACAGTGTGTTAAAAAAGCCGGATGTCTACGTGGCTCCGCTAGGCGCGGGAATGAACGCCGAAGCCGCCCGCCTGGCGCGGGAGTTGCGCCGCCATGATCTGGTCGTAGACTTGGGAGATGAGACCTTCCGCCTGAAGAAATCGTTCGAGGCCGCAACCAAAGCGGGGGCGAAATGTATTTTGATTGTCGGCGAGAACGAAGTGAAGGCAGATGCATTTGCGCTGAAGAATCTGGCTACGGGCGAGCAGGTTTCCGTGCCGCGGGCAGATTTGCCGCGCAGGATTCAGGAGTAGCTGCAAAGATGGTCGGCGATTTATCGGGGAGGAATTTCATGAAGCTGGGTTGGCTGATTTGCGCAATCTTGTTGGTAGGAAACGTGACTCCCGGTACAGTCCAGGGAACCGCGGCCCAGGAAGCCGCGCCTGCCAAGGCTCTAAGTCCCATGGAGCAGACGCTGCTTTCCAGCGAGAAAGATTTTATCGCAGCTGAGAAAAAGGGTGATGCAGCGTTTCTCAAGCGGACCCTAGCCCCAGATTTCTCTTTCGTCGGCTTCGACGGCCAGCTCTACGAACGCCAGGACATGATCGACCAATTCTCCGGTGGCGGCGTCGATCTGCAGCCCTATAACATGAAGGTCGTAAGCGCCGGCGAGAACGTCGCGATCGTGACGTACGATGTGATCGTGCGTGTCCCACCCCAGGAGGATGAGGGCCCGCCCCCGCGCTACCAGCACTGGACCTCGGTTTGGGAAAAGCAGGGAGACGCGTGGAAGCTGAAGTTTCAACAAACCACGCCTACGCATTGGGGAGACTGGTAGGAATTCCGCCTCCGGCACGATCTTTGCGCTTCCAGTTCGGGGCGGCGAGCGTCAAACTTAATGCAGCTTGATTGGCGGAGAGAGTCTGCGAAGTGATTCCAATGAAACGAGCCGCAATAATTCTCTTAGCAGGGCTGGGGCTAGCGGCCGTATCGCTGGCACAAGAGACTGCGCCGAAACCTGCTCCCGAACTCAAAAAGCTCGACCTGCTGGCCGGTTCCTGGCTGCTAGAGGGAGACGTCAAGCCAAGCGCAATGGGCCCCGGCGGAAAGATCACCGAGAATGAAAAGTGCGAGTGGATGGAAGGCGGATTCTTCCTCGTCTGCCACGTCGATTTCAAAAGCGCCAATTCGGGCAACGGCACAGGACTCGCCGTCCTCGGCTATTCTACCGCCGACAAAGCCTATACCTATCGCGAGTTCAACAGTTGGGGCGAGTTCGACGATTCAAGAGGCACGCTTGACGGCGACACCTGGATCTGGACCAGTGACGAGAAAATGGACGACAGCATGGGCAAGGGCCGCTTCACCATGAAGTTCACCTCGCCGGCTTCCTACACTTTTACTTATGAGATGTCGCCCGACGGTGCAAAGTGGACCACCGAGGTCGACGGCAAGGCCACGAAGAAGTAAAGCAAATGCTCGACAGGCTTCAATGTTTCAAAGTTTCAAGGATTCACGAAATCTCCGCTTCCCGGTTTTCACCTTGAAACATTGAAACTTTGAGACTCTGAAACTCGTCTTAGTTCCTCCGGCTCGGCTCTCTCCCATTCCCTGAACCGCTCTCCCACAGTTTATAATCCTGAATTCGGCTTTCCGCCGCATCCTCACCGTAAGGACACAGCTTGCTCGACTTTTTAGGCGATCTACGACGAACGCACATGTGTGGAGCGCTGCGCCCCTCCGACGCCGGCAAAAAGGCCACGCTCATGGGATGGGTCAACAAACGGCGTGACCTCGGCAGCCTCATTTTTGTCGACCTGCGCGACCGCACCGGCGTGACCCAGGTGGTAATCAATGCCGAGCGCGACACGGCGGTCCACAAAAAGGCCGAGGCTCTGCGCAACGAGTACGTGATCGCCGTAACCGGCACAGTGAAACTGCGCGACCCAAGCACGGTAAACAAAAATATCGCAACCGGCGAAGTGGAACTGGTGGCGGAAGAGTTGCGGATTCTGAACGAGTCGAAACTGCCGCCGTTCCTGCCTTCCGACACCGCGCTGACCAATGAAGAGACGCGGCTGAAATATCGCTACATCGATCTGCGCCGCGACGTGATGCAGTTCAATATCGAGCTGCGCCACAAGGTGGCGAAGGCGATCCGGGATTATTTGTCTGCGCAGGGATTTTTCGAGATTGAAACGCCGTTCATGACACGCTCTACGCCCGAGGGTGCGCGCGACTATCTGGTGCCCAGCCGCGTGCAGCCTGGGACGTTTTATGCGCTGCCGCAGTCGCCGCAAATGTTCAAGCAGATTCTGATGATCTCCGGCTTCGACAAATATTTCCAGATCGTGCGCTGTTTCCGCGACGAAGACCTGCGCGCCGACCGCCAGCCGGAATTCACCCAGATCGATCTGGAAATGTCCTATCCGCAACCGGAGCGCGTCTGGGAAGTGGTCGAAGGATTTCTCACCGCGGCATTCGCCGCGGCAGGCCACGCCATCAAAACCCCGTTCGCACGCATGGATTACGACGAGGCCATCCGGCTGTATGGCATTGACAAGCCGGACCTGCGCCTGCCGTCATTCACCGATGTGCGGGAATGTTTTACCGCGGAGAACTTGCAGGAACTGGCGATCAACTCGAATCTGCCGGTGATTGCGATCCGCACGCCCAAGGTGGGCGAACTTTCGCGCAAAGAGCGCGATGACATCAAGCCCATGTTCCACTCGAAGGGCGGAGCGAAGATATTTGAAGACTTCAAACGCATCGCGAACAAGTTTCCCGAAGCCGCAGCCGCGATCGCGAAAAAGACCGGCATGGAGGAAAGCGATCTGATCGTGCTGGTGGCGGGGTCATCTCAGGCTGGCTCGGCGCAAACTGGTTCGGCGAAAGCTGAGACGCAGCCCCATCGCAAGGTCACTCCGCAGGAGCTTGCCATTTACGCTTCAGCCGGATTGCTGCGTCTGGCTTTGGCGCAAAAGTATTCTGAAAAGCATGGAATCTTCAAGAAGACCGGAGACGCCGCAAAAGATTTCCGCTTCCTGTGGGTCACAAACTTCCCCATGTTCGAATGGAACGAGGGAGAAAAGACCTGGATGGCGGCGCATCATCCCTTCACCTCGCCGCACGAAGAAGACATGGCGAAGCTTGAGTCGGGAGTGGAAGCGTTGCACGATCCGCTCTCGCCGCTGAGCGCGGTGCGCGCCCTGGCCTATGACGTGGTGCTCAACGGCACCGAACTGGGCTCGGGGTCGATTCGCATTCACCGCCAGGACGTGCAGAGCCGAATCTTCCGCGCGCTGGGCATGACCGAAGAAGAAGCGCGCGCGCGTTTCGGATTCTTCCTCGAAGCCCTCGAGTACGGCACCCCTCCGCACGGAGGGATCGCGCTAGGCCTCGACCGCATAGTGATGATTCTGGCTGGAGCCGAAAGTCTGCGCGAAGTGATTCCATTCCCGAAGACGGCGCGGGCGGTGGATCTGATGGTCGATGCGCCCACGCCGGTGAGCGAGAAGCAGCTAAAAGAGTTGGGGATCTCGATTCGTAAAGCGAAGGAATGATGCCGAGGATTTCGTCGTACCGACGCGCGAGCGAAGCGAGACAGGAGGAATCTGCTTCTCGCCGGCAGAGTGAGCCATCCTACAAGAAATCCACAGCCCCTGTGTGACATCTAACCTTGCGCCCCAACCTTGATTCGTCTGATACTAGATCCAAATCTCTACAAGCTCCTTGACAAACAAATAGCAATAGCTAACCCCAATCAATCCAATATTTTGCGGATAAATTCTTTCGATTCAAGATTTTAATCAGATTCAGCGCAGATCGAAGTTCGCAAATCGCTGATTCAACAGAATTAAGAAGATTCGGTCTGCAATATTTTTGATCTGGATCGGAAGACACAGCGAGGCTAGAACCACAACCCGCGCCAACTATTTTTTGAGAAGAGAAACCGCCAACTCCTCCACCCGCGCCAGCACCTCATCCTCACTGAGCTTGGTCGAGTCGATGACCACCGCGTCCGCCGCCGCTTGCAGCGGAGAAGTTGCCCGGGTGCGGTCTCGATGGTCGCGTTCGCGCAGGTCGGCGGCTACGCTCGCGGCGACTTCTCCTTTAATCTTCTGCTGCTCCATGCGCCGCTGCTCCCGCACGACCGGGTCGGCATCGAGAAAAATCTTCAGGTCGGCCTCAGGAAAAACTTTGGTGCCGATGTCGCGGCCTTCCATCACCACGCCGCCGCCCGCGCCCATTTCCCGCTGCCGTGCCACCATCCACGCGCGCACTCCTGGATGCACCGACACGCGCGACGCCGCCTCGGTCACGTCGCGCTCGCGGATGCGGTCAGAAACATCGCGTCCATCGAGCAAGGTTCGGTTCCCGCCGACCGTGGGCTCGAGCTGAATGTGCGATTCCTCGGCCAGCTTCACCAGCGCGGGCTCGTCGTCGAACGAAATGTCGTGCTCGATGGCTTTCAGCGCCAGGGCGCGGTACATCGCTCCGCTCTCGAGATTGACGTAGCCGAGCTTGCGCGCCAGGCGCGAGGCGATGGTGCTCTTGCCCGCGCCCGCCGGGCCGTCGATGGCAATGATCAGTTTGCGTGGGGACTGGTCGTGAGTGTGATCGTTCATCGTGCGAGTAAACGAAATTGTACACGGAGAACAAGACTGGAACGTGAAGCCTTACTTGGCTGCCCGATGCGGTTTGACCGAAGCGAGGCCCGAAGCCACGACTGGTTCCTTCGCGGGAGTGATCTGCAGCATCGATCTTCCGCTGACGTGGACGAAGCTCAGCTCGCGGGCCGCCAGCAGCGCGTTTACGGCGTCTTTCACGCGGGAGCGCGCGACGAAGTTTCCGAAGAAAGTTTCGAGATCGGTCTGCTCGGCGGCGATCACGCAGTCGAGATATTTCGAGAGCAGCGCCGAGAGCGCCTCCGGCACGGAAAGTCCCACGCCTTCGCGAACGGCCTCGGGCGCCCAGCGGTAGAGCAGATCCCAGAACGAGCCTTCGCTCGGCTTGTAGTCGACGCGCGTGATGCGCAGCTTGGACAAGAGTTCACCGAGCGCCTTATCGAGCGCGGCCAGTGAAACGCTGCCGCCCAGCGCTTCCTGCAGCTTTGGTTTCGAGATGGGACCGTCGCGCCGGATCAGCTCAAAAGCATCGCAGGCCAGAGGCGAGTAGGGAGAGCGCGGTCCCTGCTTGGGCGCGAGTTTGGGATTGCGCTCGCCCACCAGCGCGTAGAAATAAGGAAAGACAGAAGCAGCGACCAGAAACGCATTGTTCTCGTTGAACAAATTTGCCTCGTAGGCAGCGCGATCGCGCAGCAAGCGGACCATGAGTTCGGTCGCCGCCAGCGCCCGCGGATCAGAGTACGCATGCTGCCAGGTGGGCAGACGATTGTCGGAACCAACGAAGGCTCCGATGAAGGTGGGCACGGGCACGCTGGGGCGCACGGGATACATCAGACAGAATCCCACAGCCTCGACGAACGCGCGCGCCTCCTCGATGGTGCGGATGGGCTTGCCATCGAGGCGCCACTTTTCGCTGCGGAGTTGCTGTAGATCCTGGTCGGTCATAAACAGCTGTCAGCTATCAGCCCTCAGCTTTCAGCTCCGAACTCGCAATCGGCTCAGGTTTGGCTGAGAGCTGAAAGCATCGCTTGAGAGCTAGATTCTCTTAAACGCCTTCTGAATGTCCTTTACAGAATACCGCAGGACGACCGGCCGACCGTGCGGGCAGGACATGGGGTGGTCGGTTTTCGCGAGTTCGGCGAGCAGCCAGTCCATTTTGTTTTGCTCGAGAGGCATGTTGACTTTGATGGCGGCATGGCAGGCGATAGAGGCGGCGATGCGGGCGCGAATCTTTTCCAGGTTCAGGGATTGCTCTTCGCGCGAGATTTGGTCGAGGAGTTCGTGCAGCATGTGCTCGACCGCGCCTGCGTCGACGCCGGCGGGAGCGACTTTCACGGCTACGCTGCGCGCGCCGAAAGGTTCGGCCTCGAAGCCGTTGTGCTGGAGTTCGTCGGCGATCTCGGCAAAGACCGCCTGCTGCGCCGGAGAGAGCTCGAGCACGATCGGCATGAGCAGGCGCTGGCTCTCGACTTTCTGCGCGGTGCGTTGCCGCAGGATGCGCTCGAACAAAACTCGTTCGTGGGCTACGTGCTGGTCAACGATCCATAATCCATCTTCATTGACGGCGAGGATGAACGAATTGCGGATTTGCCCTAGAGGCCGGAGCGTGGAGAGCGCGGCCAGCGTAGTCTCTTCTTCTTCCGTGTCGAGCGCGGGGGCGCAGCCATTGTCTGGAATCGTCTCGGGAATCGCTTCTGCGAAGCGAGACTCGAGACCTCGCGCTACCGGGATCGCGGCGTTGGCCTCGACTGCGATTCCACCTTCGAACTGGAAGCGCGCGGAAATTGGCGGGGCAGACGGGGCTTGCAGAGCAAATCCGCCGCCAGGCTCATACAGCGGCCGCGCTGGTGCTCCAGAGGCGACGGCCATGTCGGAAGGCGGCTCCCATTCTCTTGCACCTGGGGTCAGGCCTGAGGTTGCTGTGGCGTGGGCGTGAATCTCGGTGGTGAACTGCGGCGCGGGGCGTGCCTTCATCAGAGCGGCGCGCACGGTGTCACGCACGAAATCGTGCATCACGCTGGGTTGCCGGAAGCGGACTTCGGTTTTCGAGGGATGGACGTTGACATCCACCTCGCCGGGGGGCAGTTCGAGAAACAGCAGAACCACGGGGTAGACCGCGGGTGGAATGATGTTGCGGTAGGCTTCGGTGAGCCCGTGCTGGACCAGGCGGTCGCGGATGAGACGGCCGTTGACGAAGATGAAAATCGAATTGCGATTCAGCTTCTGGATTTCGGGCTTCGAGACGAAGCCGTGGACGCGCATCTCGCCGGGATCTCCGGAGCCGGCGGCGTTTTCATCGTCTACTTCTTTGCGGCGCCACGGCGGGGGTTGGGGCAAGCCAACGTGCTCCAGCGGTTGCACGGCTGCGAGCGGAATCAACTGGTCGAGGGTTTCCTTGCCGAAGACCTGATAGACGCGCTCGCTGTATCCCGCTACCGGCGGGGCTACGAGCATGGCGTTGGTGGCGGAATGCAATTCAAAATGTTTTTCGGGATGGGCCAGGGCGTAATGTGTGACCAGGGATGCAATGTGCGAGAGTTCGGTCGACTCTGCCTTCAGAAACTTTTTTCGCGCCGGAGTATTGAAGAAGAGATCGCGAACTGTGATCGAGGTGCCTTCGGGAAGGCCCGCCTCCTCGACGCGCGCCATCTTGCCCCCGTTGATTTCGAGGATGGTTCCGGCTGAAGCTGCTCCTGCGCGGGTTTCGAGGTGCAGGCGCGAGACCGAGGCGATGGAGGGGAGGGCCTCGCCGCGAAATCCCAGCGTAGCCACGCTCAGCAGATCTTCTGCGTCTTTGATCTTTGATGTGGCGTGGCGTTCGAAGGCCAGCATGGCATCGTCGCGCACCATTCCACAGCCGTTGTCGGTGATCTGGATCAGCTTTTTGCCGCCAGCCTCGATGTTGATCTTGATGCGCGTCGCGCCTGCGTCGAGCGCGTTCTCGAGCAGCTCTTTTACCACCGAGGCCGGGCGCTCCACCACCTCGCCGGCGGCGATTTTGTTGGCGACGTGCTCGGGGAGTACGTGGATGCGGCCCATGAAGCAGTTCTCAGTTCTCGGTTCTCAGTTCTCAGTGGCTGGGGGGACAAGGTCAGTTTCGCAGATGGTGGGGCGGAAGGCAAAGATGGGGATGCACGGAGGGTGGAGCAGGGCGTTTGGCCCTGCGTTTCAAGGCCAGCTAGTTTTCAGTGGGTTCGACTTTGGATTTGGGTGGGGGCAGGGATCTGGCAGGCTTCGACGGGGTTGGCGGAGTTGGAGGTGTGGCTGCCGCCGGCTTGGCTGAGGCTTTGCGAATCTCGATGCCGTCGTGCTCGTTGTTGAGCACGATGTGCGAAGAGCCGTTGCCTACGGTGCCGGTGGCTTTGGCTTCGTGTTCGTTGTTGTCAATCTTGAGCTCGGGGAAGTCGGACTGGATTTCTCCGTCTCGGGTTTGCGCGTCGAGGTGGAAGCCGGCTTTGTCGGGCACGCTCAGATTGATATCGCCGTTGCGGCTGTCGATCTGCACGTTGCCGAGCGAGCGCATGGAGACTTCGATGCCGCCGTTTTGATCCTGCACACGCACATCGCCGGAAACATCTTCGAGGCGAATTTCTTTGGAGCGCGTGGTCAGGTGCACGGGGCCGGTGATCTGGTCGGCGTGGAGGTCGTCGGAATCGAGATCGAGATCGCCGTCGATGCGGGAGAACTCCAGGTCAGTGCGGGAAGATTTGAAGGCGACGCTTTTGCTGATGTGGGCAAGTTTGACGCTCTCCTCGAATTCGCCATCGAACTGGGCGGAACCTTTGACGTCGGTAACGGAGACTTCGTTGAGGCGGCCGTCGATGTGAACATCGCCGGTGACCTGTTCGACCTTGGCGGAACTTCTTTCGAGATTCAGGTTGACGTTGCCGGTGACGTCTTCGACGGAAACTTCGCCGTGCTGGTTGTTGATCTCGACCTGGCCATCGCGGCCGGTCACGGAGACTTCGCCCCGGCGCGAGGTTACCTGCAGCGCCAGCTTGCGGGGGATGGAAATGTCGAGATCGGTCTGGATCGAGTGGTCACCGGCGGCTTGCGTCTTAGCGTCGAGAGTCAGCACGTTTCCGGCTGAGGTAATCGCGGGCTTGGTGGCTGCGTTGTATTTGTCGGCGTCGCTCTGGCTTTCGGCGCCAACCTTTTTGCGGACCGCGACGGTGATTTTGTTGTCGTCGGAGGGGGTGACGCGGACCGCGCCGTGGTCATCGTTGACGCGCAGGGTGGTAACGGCGGGTGGGACATCCTGCTCGAGGTGGTCGTCGTAGTTGAAGGTCTCACCGAAAATGTTGTCGAGATCGCTGTCATCGATGTTGATGTCGTTGCGAAATTGCTCCCAGTGGAGACGCGAGGCCTGCGTGGCCATGAGCCCGAAGAAGACGATGCAGAGGACGAGACAGACTCCTCCGAAGCCGATGCCGCGGGCGGGGACGCCGTCGCGTTGAGCCTGTTGATACTCAACCAGCTTGATGATGCCCCAGAGAATCAGAAGCAGAGGCCAGTAGTGCGCGAACAGAGTTCCGAGGCGCATCCAGGAAATTAAGTGCAGGTTGCCGAGTAGGAAAACCACGCCGAGGATGATAAGAACCAGCGGTCCGGCAAACGAGCGGCGGCGATGGCGCGGCGGAAGCGGCGGAATAGGAGGCTGGATCGGGCCAGGCTGATTTGGGCTAGCCATTACGCACCTCCCCGGATGAGGACGAAGCCTGATCCGACGAAGCTTGCCCAGAGGGAGCTTGATTCGAGAAAGCCGGTGGTGGAGGCGGCGCGACTCCTACTCCTGGAGGCGACGGGGGCGGCGGAGGCAGCGTGCCGACGTGTCCGGCGGATGAGGCGCTGCTCTGCAACAGCTTGACGATGCCGACGACCAGGATCCAGGCGGGCCAGGTGCGGTGCAGTTCGGCGATGTCCATGCTATCGAGCAGGAACAGGATGCCGGTGGTCAGAACGAGCGCCGGTCCCATCATGCAACGCGACATGCAGCGGCCGCACCCACACGATTGCCGGCCGCGCTCGTAGTTGCGATAAAACATCC
Source organism: Candidatus Sulfotelmatobacter sp. (assembly GCA_049280095.1). Taxonomy (GTDB): domain Bacteria; phylum Acidobacteriota; class Terriglobia; order Terriglobales; family Acidobacteriaceae; genus Sulfotelmatobacter. The sequence goes on from JBAPPL010000028.1 coordinate 34,370, forward strand.
ACGCGCCGAGAAAGACGAGGATCAGCGGCCACAGGCGGTCCAGTCTGGTTTCGAAGATTCGCGTCGTGTGCAGCAGGAACAGAATGCCGAGTCCGATGAGAACGATGGCGCCGACCGGCACTTTGCCGGCGTCGAACTTCTCGCCCATGCTGAAGGTCTGGCCCAGGCCCATGGGATCGGGCGCGGGCTGGCCTTCCTGAATAGCGCGCGCGGTGCGGACGGCGTCGATGATCTGGTAGACGTAGAAGAACGCGATGCCGAGGCCAAAGATCCATCCCCAGTTGCCGGCGTGATCGGAGGCGAAGATGAGCATGACGAAGATCAGCAAGTGGGCCAAGCCTTTGGCGTATTGCGAGCAATAGACGGCGCCCACGCCGAAGGGAAAGAATCCAGCGAGGATGCCGGCGACCGCAGGATTCGGCCCGGAGCCTGACGAAGGCCTCGGGCCCGTTCCGACGGGTGGGTATACGGCTTGAGGAGGCACGAATCCAGCGGCCGCGACCGTGCCATCGAGACGGGCTGCGAGGCAGGGCTCGCAGTAGACGACTCCGCGGACGTCGCGAGTGCAGGTGCCGCAGAGCGGCTTGCCGCAGGTGCGGCAGAAAGCGACCGCGGCAGTATCTGTGTGGTTGGCGCAGTTCATACGAACCTCCTGTACGTGCTCACCGACACTACAGACGGATCGTTGATAGACAGATCGTTGATCGACGAATCGTTTCGAGACAGATCGTTGACAGAGTGACCCAGAGGAGCGCAGGCCAGAGTGAGATGGTTCTCGGTCTGGCTGTAATTGCGCTCCTGCTTCTGATCGGGCTGTTCGGTTGTGTCGTTCTTATGGTCTTTCTTGTCATTATTTTTTCCCGGCGCGGGTTCGGCGGCGGGAGCGACGGTGCGCTTGAGTTCGCGCACGCGCGATTCCACCTCGTAGACCAGCCGGATGTTTTCGTAATAACGGACTACGCGGGCTTGCGTATTGTAGTACGTGTGCCGCAGGACCGTGGGACGCAGGCTCAGCTGGCGCAGGTCGGCGGGTTTCACGCCGAGCATGCTCAGCGCGACCGACAGCGAGAAGAACGCCATGCCAAACGACATGGCGAACCGCGGCTGCCGGACCGTGCCCCAGATGGGCTGCAGCGCTTGCGACGCCGAAGCTTGCAACTTCTCAAGCCAGGAAGCGCCGGGCTGCGACGCGGGCACATTTGCCCGCAGGCGTTGGGTGTCAACGCCGGTTGTGGATGCCAGAATATTGGTCACCAGACTGACTGGAGGCTCCACCTCCGTGAGATCCTTCAGCCAGTTGCGGCCCGCCGTGACATTGGCGAGCAGCGGCCCGCACGCGGAACAAGTCCGCGCGTGGGTGTGGAAGGCATCGAGTTGAGCGCCGGTCAGAACGCCATCGAGCGCGTCGCTGACGAGGCTGTCAAACTCGTGACACTGCATTCCGTTGCTGGTTGGGTCTGGCATCACATCACCTGCCTATAGGTACGTTGTAAGAGGCGGGCAAGTTCCGCCCGGCCACGATTTATTCGAGATTTCACAGTGCCCTCCGGAACCTTCAAAACGGTCGCGATTTCACGATAGTCAAAATCCTGTAAGTCCCTTAAAATCACGGCCTCACGAAGCTCCGGCGAGAGCCTGGCGAGGGCGGCGTGAATACTTTCTGCGACTTCCCGGCGGCGGACGTGCTGATCGGGAGGCGCGGATTGGTCCTGAATTTGCTCACTCAGAGGTTGGGCGTCTTCGTGGGCAGAAGACGCGGCGTCGAGCGAATCGGTAATGCGGTCCTGCTTGGTTTTGCGGAAATGGTCGACCAGCAGGTTGCGGGTGATGGTGGTGACCCAGGTGACGAAGGCTCCCTTGGAACTGTCGTAGGTTGGGAGCGTGCGGTAAATCTTGATGAAGACTTCCTGGGCGAGATCTTCGGCGTCGTGGGCTGATCCGGCGAAGCGGTAGCAGATGTTATAGATGCGGCGGTTGTAGGTCTGAACGATTTCTTCCCAGGCAGCGGCGTCGCCGGCAACACAGCGGCGGACCAGCATCGCGACTACCTGAACGTCTTCCAAGAAAGCTCCCCGGAAAGCCTGCTCACAAGACAGTACGCGGATGTAGTGCTGTAAGTTCGCAGCATCCGTGGTGCTGGTTGTGTGAAACAGGGATTGTAGCAGCGGGGGATTGGTGCGCTCGGGTCTTCGGGTGCGAGGACGGCGCAGAACGTTTCCGAGGCAAAAAAGTGGCGCACCGGAGTGCGCCACGAGTGGAACGGAATTTTATGGGCACAGCCGGATTATTTCGGCTGTGCCCTTGGAACTGGCGATTATTTTTTCTTAACCTGGGCTTTCACCGGGCGCGCCACCGTGGGTACTCCGGTTAGCGATCCCTGGGACTCGATGGGGCCAACGAATACGCTGTTGTCGTCATATTCGAGCCAGAACAACTGCGAGGCACTGGCCTGATAGATGATCGTGTCGAAAACTCCCGATGCGCCGTCGATGGTAGCCCCTAGCGCACCTCCTGGCGGCGCATCGGTCGATAATATTGTTAAGCGCCCAGCATTCGTCGGGTTCGGGTCTGGGGTCGGGTTTCCAGTGAAGGTGGCTCCGGTGAAGGTCGTAGCCCCCAGCCCCAGCGTCTCGAAGGGATCGCTGACCAGTCCTTCGGTGAGGCTCAAGGCCCCGCCCGAGGCCATCGTTCCATTCGCGACCATATCGAACTCGCAGTCGCCGCAGGCGGTGAAGTCGTTGAAATTCTGCCATCCAGCGGCGTAGTTGCCGGCGAAATCTGTGCTGGTGGTATCGGTTTGCGCGACCGCGACTCCGATGCCGCCGGCGAGAGGCCCGCCGTTGTCCCACTCAAGAAGCAGAGCACCGCCAACGTCGGGGTTTCCGCTTGCGTTATTGGGATCGTTTATATCGAGGGTCGGGTCGGTTGCATAAACCTGCACCGCACCGAAGTTTCCGCCTCCGAAGCCGGTGATCGTGAGGCTGCCGTATCCGTTAGACGCAAGGGTGTAGGTGCCTGAGACCGTCGAAGCCAGCCCTGATGTGAAAGAGGTGTCCAACTCAACATCTTCGGCCACGCCGGAGTAGATAGCGGGAACGGGAGTCGAATCGGGAGTGATCTCGCCTGCCACGCCGTATTCATCGCCGAAGGGGTCGCTGGAAACTGCGAAGACGGCGGCGGCGAGCGAGGCGTTGGTGTAGGTGCCCGTGGCTGTGCCCTGGCCGAAGGCTGAGCCGACGGCCGCGTCGGTGGCATCCACGTCAATGATCCTTATCGCTTCCGGACCAACGACGTAGTAGTTGAGCGAGACCCCGTCGAGCCCCGTAGTGCTATTGATAGTGCCGCGCCCGAAACTATCGGGTGTGCCGAGCGAGACGGCCAAAGGCGTTGCCGCGGTAAGTGCTCCATCATCATTGAGGTCGACCACATCGCCGGTGGCGCTGGGAAGTGTGAACACGCCCCCAACCGCAAATGGGAAATAGTTGGGATCCACTCCGTTCAGAGTGAAGGCGAAGCCGCCGGAGGGTGTGCCGGAGAGTGTCTGCAAGTCCAGGCTTCCGCTCGAGGTTGCGGACCCATCAAACTGAATGATGAGCGCGTGGTCAGCGTTCACAAACTGGACACCGAGGGTTTCGGTTCCGCTTGCGCCCAGGGCCGCGTTATTCGTGGTGAGGGTTAGCGTTCCCTGGCCGGTGGCGTCAACCGTCAGGGTTCCTGGCTAATGGTGTCGCCGCTGGGTTCGGGTGAGGAGATTCCTCCGGTGGAGGTAAAACCTTCGTTGTAGTCTTGCTCACCGGCGGTGACATTGCCACTCGAGTCAATGGTTACCGCGCCCGCGAGAGCGTAGTAGTTAATGTTTCCGCTGCCGGCCGGGAGGGTGTCCTGCCCGCTCAAATAGAACGCGTAAGGCGTCGTGGTTGGAGGAGGAGGGGTGATAGTCTTATGGCTGGAACTGCTGCAACTGGTCAAGAAACTTGAAGCGCCGAAGACTGCGGCGAGGAAGATCCCATAAAGTTTGCGGTTCATAGAGACTCTCCTTTTTGTGCAGTGCGGCTAATGAACGGCGCGGGCTTCTGGCCGGCATGTGCACGCGACTGTGGCGCTATGGCGATGCCGTGCTCGTTGCGCATGGTGTAGATTTTGCTGCCCAGGGTCACGGTGCGGGCTATGAAAACTTCCTTGTTCTTAACGGTCTTCATCACGCCGGTTACCTCAACTCGCTCACCAGCAGCGACGTGGAGCGCTCCTTTACCTACTAAACCCCATCTTCCCAGATTTGCATCCACGGTTCCGGATGAAGTCCTGAGCATCAGGTGGGAGCCTACGGTCATACCGGCCGCGGGTCTGCTGAACACACTCGACACAGTGCCACTGAGCGTGACTTCCCTGGCGATGTTGTAATAAGGCTCGGCTTTGGGCGCGGGTTGGGCGCCGAGTGGAACAGCCAGGATCGCAAACAGCAGGGCAGAGAGCAGCCCTGCGATCAGTGGGATGGGTTTCGTGAAACGGGTACGCCTCATGGAATTCGCTCCTTTAGAAACTGATCTGTGGTTCTTGTCCCTTAAGCTTGGTTTCCCGGTCAACTGGCGAGGAAAGACGCGACCGAGGTGGTTGACTCAGAGAGTGTGCCTTTCGCTGACGGTAAACCGCCAAACATGTGTAGTGATGGAGACCGATGGCGAGGATTAGGTTCCTCTAATTACCCCAGCGTCAATCGCAAAGTCAGATATTAGCGATTGGATGTTTGGATTCTTGATACGTCATGCGGAAGGTGCCGGCCGTGGGCTTGATTGGCCGAGTAAATCAAATGCGGCGTTTTGCCCTGTATTCATGCAGCATCCGCCCGGTTGTGCGCATTACTCGCTGGTGAAGTAGTCGACGGTGACGGGGTTCTCGAACAGCGAGTAGTCGCGGGTTACTACCGTAATGCCGCTATCGGTGACGAAGTAGCGGGAGCGGTCGGCTTCGGTGTCGTAACCGACGGTAGTGCCTTCGGGAAGATGGACGTTGCGGTCGATGATGCAGCGGCGGATGCGGCAATGGCGTCCGATGGCGACGTGGGAGAAGAGAATGGACGCGTCGACCTCGGAGTAAGAGTTCACGCGGACGTCGGGCGAGAGGATGGAGTTCTTGACCAGGCCGCCGGAGACGATGCAGCCGTTAGAGACGATGGAATCGAGCGCGGTGCCCATGCGTTCTTTCTCGGCGAAGACGAACTTGGCGGGCGGGTACTGGCGTTGGTGGGTGCGGATGGGCCAGTCGTGGTCGTAGAGGTTGAAGATGGGGGAGACGGAGACGATATCCATGTTGGCTTCGTAGTAGGCCTCGAGCGTGCCTACATCGCGCCAGTAAAGAGCTTCCTTCTTGTTTTCGTCGACGAAGTCGTAGGCGAAGACGCGGTAGTCGGCGACCATCTTGGGCAGGATGTCTTTGCCGAAGTCGTGGGTGGAGGATTGGTCTTCGGCATCCTTCAGCAGGACGGGGATGAGGACGTCGGCATTAAAGAGGTAGACGCCCATGGAGCCAGCGCATTTCTCAGCGTTCCAGGGGGTACGCAGTTCGGTTTTGGCGGGCTTCTCTTCGAAGCCATTGATGCGACCGTCCCGGTCGACATCGACCACGCCGAAGCGCGAAGTCTCTGCCGGATCGACCTGGATGGTGGCGAGAGTGATGTCGGCGGAGGAGTCGAGGTGCTGCTTCATCATCTTGCCGTAATCCATTTTGTAGATGTGATCGCCGGAGAGGATGAGGACGTGCTTGGGCTGCTCGGACCCGATGGAATAAATGTTCTGGTAAACGGCGTCGGCCGTGCCTTGATACCACTGATCGCTGACCCGCTTCATGGGGGGAAGGACTTCGATGAACTCTCCGACTTCGCGGCCGAGGATGTTCCAGCCTTCGCGGATGTGGCGGTTGAGAGAAAGCGCTTTGTATTGGGTGAGGATGTAGACGCGGCGGAGGTCGGAGTTGAGGCAGTTGGAGAGAGTGATGTCGATGATGCGATACATGCCTCCGAAGGTGACGGCGGGTTTGGCCCGGTCGCGAGTAAGAGGATAAAGGCGTTCTCCGGCACCGCCTGCGAGAAGGACTCCGAGAGTGTCTTTCATGGAACTAACCCGGAAAAACAGTAGATGGTAGCACAGGAGAGAAAGTTGCTGTGCGGGCGGGAATTTCTCGGCGAGTGGTTGTCACGATCCGAGTTTGGGCAGAGGCGATGGTCTTATTTTTCTTCTTCGATCTTGATGCGTAGGGATTTGAGGAACTTCAGATCCTGATCGCTGATTTTGAATTCGGGGTTGGTCGATAGAGTGGTGACCAGGGAAGTCTTGTCGGAGGATTTTTCGCCCTGCTTGCTGACGCCGATGGTGGCTTCGAGAACCAGGAAGATGTCGTAGCCGCCTTCTTTGATGCGGGAGACGACTTCGGCGATCTGTTCGGAATCGGAGAGAGACTCGTTGATGGCTTCGCCGAGTTCCTTCATGAGTTGTTTGAGTTGCTGGTCCACTGAATTCCCCCTTGCCAAAAAATCAACTAATACGACCCCCGGTCAGGCGCGAATGGCGCGTACTTCCAAGTACTCGCTTTCCACGGCGGTGGTCCCGTCGGTCGCGATGTCGTGCTCCACCCACAATGATTCCAGTTGAGCGGCCAGATTCGCTTGTCCTGGGGCATCGAGTCTGGAGAATGCCACTTGCGTAGGGCCCATGTATCGGCGGAAGAATGCCACCATTTCTGTCGGCGGAAAAGGGTAGGCCATCACGATTTTTCGCCGGGTGCAATGCAACTGCGAACAGCCGTGTCCAATCCGCTGGCTGACGGTAGACTCATCCCCCCAGAGATTTGGCGGCGAAACGCCGGGAGGGGGCGGCACCATTTTGGCCACGAGTTGGTTCGTCTTGGCGACAAAGCCCTGCGAAGTCCAGTTGGCCATTGCGATCGTCCCTCCGGGCTTGCAGACGCGAAGGAATTCGGCCGCTACGCGCTCGGGCCGCGGGGCGAACATGGCGCCGAAAATGCTCACCACCGCATCGAAGGAATGATCAGCGAAGGGAAGTTCTTCCGCGTCACCCTCTTCGAAGTGAATTTCCAGTTGCTCGGCGGCAGCGCGCTTCCGGGCCTGTTCCAGCAGGTTTGTGGCGATATCCACCCCGGTGACTTTGGCTCCGACTCTGGCTGCGGGAAGCGCGCTGTTGCCGGTGCCGCAAGCCACATCCAAAAGCCGTGTGCCGGGTTTGAGATTGAGCCGTGCGACAAAACCCTCCTCCTCGTCGGAAACAAAACCGGCAATCTGCCCGAAGTCGCCGGCCATCCAGGCCGCCTTCATGCCAGACTTGAGCTGCGCGAAATCAGGGGTTGCGGTTTGCATGACAGCCTGACCCATTAGATGGCGGCGGTGCAGAGAACGGTGCCTGCCGCTTTTGCCGCGCGACTCCGTCGGGTTGCAGCCATTGTAGCGCCGGAGGCTGTTAAAATCGAGGCCGTGAGCAAGGTTTCCACGGCACGAAAGTTGGGAGTGGTGGCGCGGGTTGCCTCCCAACAGGCCAAGCGCAGCCGGACGGCGCAGGCCGCGACTCGTGCGCTGTCGGCTACGGCGCGGGCCTTCGGGCGGGTGCTGCATCAGTTGTGGCTGGAGGTTACCGGGCTGATTTTCCTGGTGATGGCGGCGAGTGGAGGGTTTGCGACGGCGAAAGAGTATGCGAAGTATGAAGCGGGGCGGGTTGGGGTGGGGCGCGTGGTGGTGGCGGTTTGTTTCACCGTGACGTTTGCGTGGTTTGGGGTGAGTTCGTTCTGGAGGGTGAGGCAGAAGGGTAGGGGTGGGGCGCGGTGATGGGACTGGGTTAGGGGCGCTGCAGGCGAAAGCAGATTCCTCTGCGCTGCGCGCTTCGGAATGACAAGGGCGCTGCGCGCTTCGGAATGACAGAGATATATGGCGCTTCGGAATGACAAAGATTTAGGGGTTTGGACAAAGCGGTAATCATGGCGGACATGATCAAAGCTGCGACGCGGGGGTTGGCAACGGAAGTTGAGACGTCGTCCCATATCCCGATCAAGCCCCTGTATACACCGGCGGATCTCAAGGGCTCGGATTACGAGGGTGAGGTTGGGTATCCGGGGGAGTATCCGTTTACGCGGGGCGTGCAGGCCACGATGTATCGCGGGCGGTTGTGGACCATGCGGCAGTATGCCGGGATGGGCGACGCCGAGGAGTCGAACAAGCGCTACAAGTATCTGCTGGCGAATGGGACCACCGGACTTTCTGTAGCATTCGATTTGCCCACGCAGATTGGGATGGATTCGGATCACGCGCTGGCGGCGGGTGAAGTGGGCAAAGTTGGCGTGGCGATTGATTCAATCGAGGACATGGAGCGGCTGTTCGCGGGCATCGATCTGACCCAGATTTCTACATCGATGACCATCAATGCCACGGGATCGATTCTGCTGGCGTTGTATGTGGCGGTGGCGCGGCGGCAGGGTGCGGACATCCGGAAACTTTCAGGCACCGTACAGAACGATGTTTTGAAGGAATACATCGCACGCGGAACGTATATTTATCCGCCACATCAGGCTTTGCGAGTGATTACAGATATGTTTTCCTGGGCGAAGGAGAACGTGCCGGAATGGAATACGATTTCGATTTCGGGGTATCACATGCGTGAGGCCGGGTCGACGGCGGTGCAGGAAGTGGCGTTCACGCTGGGCAACGGCATGGCCTACGTACAAGCGGCGATCAAGGCGGGGCTGGATGTGGACGAGTTCGCGCCGCGGCTTTCGTTCTTCTTTAATGCGCACAACAATTTTCTGGAGGAGGTGGCGAAGTTTCGCGCGGCGCGGCGAATGTGGGCGCGGATCATGCGGGAGCACTTCAAGGCTAAGAATCCGAGGTCGTGGATGCTGCGGTTTCACACCCAGACGGCCGGGTCGACGCTGACGGCGCAGCAGCCGGAAAACAATATTGTGCGGACAGCGATCCAGGCGCTGGCGGCCGTGCTGGGCGGGACGCAGTCACTGCACACGAATTCTTATGACGAGGCTTTGGCGCTGCCGACCGAGCAAGCGGCGCGCATTGCTTTGCGCACGCAGCAGGTGATTGGGTATGAGTCGGGAGTGGCGCAGACGATCGATCCGCTAGCGGGGTCTTATTATATTGAATCGCTTACTAATGAGATTGAGAAGCGTGCGGCGGAGTATCTGGGGAAGATTGAAGTGATGGGCGGAATGCTGAAGGCGATTGAGCGAGGATTTGTGCAGCAGGAGATTCAGAACGCGGCGTATGAATATCAGCAGGCCGTGGATCGCGAGGAAGCGGTGGTAGTGGGCGTAAACCGGTTTGAGGTGGAAGAGGAGAAGGCGATTCCGATTCAGAAGATCGACCCGGCGCTGGAACCTAAGCAGATCGAGCGGGTGCGGGCACTGCGGGCGCGGAGGGATGCGGGTCCGTGGCGAGCTGCGTTGGCTAGCGTAGAGGATGCGGCGCGGTCGGGCGCTAATTTGACGCCCCGGATTCTAGCGGCGGTTGAGGCTTACGCTACTGTGGGCGAGATTTCAGATGCGATGCGGCGGGTCTTTGGGGAGTACAAGGAAGCGGTGGTGATTTGAGGCCTTAGTCTGAAGTTTTGTAGTCGCAGGCGGTGCGGCAGGCTTCGCAATACATCAGTCCGTCGGTGCAGATGCGGACGTCGAGTACGGTCTGGCAGAGACAGCAGTATTTGTCGCACTCGCACTCGTCTTCCGCCTTTTCGCACTGGGCGCAGCGAAATTTGCCGTAACCGGTTCCCGTAGACATAGGAATAATGTAGCGCTGAGCGCCGAGGCGGGGAACGTTCCGTTGGTAACCTCGATTCTTGATCTTTTGATGGCTGATTGTTGATTGAAAACCTCTGCGCGTGAGTCCGGATTCTGAATCGGCAATCAGCAATTCCTTTCCCTGCAACGCCCGTGCCATATAATTCTCGGCAATGACCTTCCAACAGGTGCTCTATGGAGCGGAAGTTCTCGCGCACAGCGGGGATCCGGGTGTGAGTGGTGTGGAATATGACTCGCGGCGGGTGAAGCCGGGGGGCGTGTTCGTGGCGATGAGGGGCGAGTCGAGCGACGGCAATCGCTTTATTGATCAGGCAATCGCGGCTGGGGCGGTGGCGGTGGTGACGGATTCAGCCGAGGAGACGCCGCGTCCTGGAGTGGCCTGGGCGGTGGTGCCAAACGGGCGGCGGGCGCTGGCCCGGATCAGCGCGAACTTCTATAAGAAGCCGGCGGAGCGGATTGCGATCACGGGGATCACGGGGACGAATGGGAAGAGCACGACGGCGTTTCTGCTGGAATCGATTCTGACGGCGGCCGGGCGCAAGAGCGCTCTGATCGGGACGATTGAATATCGTGTGGCCGGGAAGATTTTGCCGGCGCCGCATACTACGCCAGAGGCGCTGGAACTGAATCACATGTTCAGCGAGGCGCTCGGCAACGGCGCGACCGATGCGGTGATGGAGGTTTCCTCGCACGCTTTGGCGCAGGAGCGCGTGTTTGGAGTGCCGTTTGATGTGGCCGTCTTTACTAATCTCACGCGCGACCATCTGGATTATCACAAGACTATGGAGGAGTACTTTGCGGCCAAGCGAGTTCTGTTTGAGGGCTGCGGTACGGATCCGCCACGAGCTGCGGTGACGAACGTGGATGATGAATACGGGGCGAAGCTGGCAGAGTTCAGCCGGAAGCGCAGCGCGGTGGTGTTGAAATATGGATGGGAGCGCGGCGATCTGCATGCAGAAAAAGTCGAAATCACGACGCGCGGGACGCGATTTGATCTGGTAATGCCGGGAGTAAAGATTGCGGTGTTCTCGGCGCTGATCGGGCGAGTGAATGTGTACAACATTCTGGCGGCGGCCGGCGCTGGTTGCGCGCGCGGGTGTTCGGCAGCCGCGATTGCGGCGGGGATCGACAGCCTGGCTTGCGTTCCGGGAAGGTTTGAGCGGGTGGATTGCGGGCAGCCGTTCACGGTCGTGGTGGACTACGCGCATACTGACGACGCTCTGCGAAACCTGACGGCGCTGGCACGGGAGTTGCTTTCTACCGCGAAGGGACGAGTGTTGACGGTGTTCGGATGCGGAGGAGATCGCGACCGGAAGAAGCGTCCGCTGATGGGCGAAGCGGCGGGGCGGGGAAGCGATTTCGTAGTGCTGACCTCGGACAATCCTCGCAGTGAGGATCCGGTTGCGATTATCAATGATGCGGTGGTTGGTCTGCAGAAGACTGGGGTGAAGTACAGCGTGGAGCCGGACCGGCGTAAGGCAATCGCGCTGGCGATTCGCGAGGCACTGCCGGGAGACATTGTGCTGCTGGCGGGCAAGGGGCATGAAAAGGTCCAGGTCACGCGGGAGGGTCCGGTTCCGTTTGATGATTTGGAAGTGGCGCGCGAGGCGCTGCGGGCGGCGGGGTTTGAGTGCGAGGCCGTTCAGGCCGGGGCGAACGGATGAAGCTGACGCTTTCGAGGATTGCCGAGCTCATCTCCGCAGCTGGGGAGTTCTCGCCCGGAGAAGTGGCGCAGGGGTATTCGATTGATTCGCGGACGGTGGGGCCGGGCCAACTCTTTTTTGCGGTGAAGGGTGAGCGGCTGGATGGGCATGACTTTGTGGAGTCGGCGCTGGAAAAAGGTGCCGTCGCGGCAGTCGTGCGGAAGGATCAGTTGAACCGCTATCCGCGGCAGGCCCGGTTGTTGGCTGTGGACGACACGCTGGCGGCGTTGCAGACTCTGGCCACCGCGGTGCGGAAGCTTTGGGGCAAGCCGCTGATCGCGGTGACGGGGTCGGCGGGGAAGACGACTACGAAAGAAGCGATCGCGCATGTGTTCAGCACGCGGTTTCATGTATTGAAGTCGGAAGGGAACTTCAATAATCATTTTGGCTTGCCACTGATGCTGCTGAAGCTGGAGCCGGAGTACGACGTCGCCGTGATCGAGATGGGGATGTCGCACGCTGGAGAGATTCGAGCGTTGGCAAAGATCGCGCAGCCGGAGATTGGAGTCGTGACCAACGTCGCGCCCGTTCATCTGGAGTTTTTTGATTCGCTGGCGGGAATTGCGCGGGCGAAATATGAACTGGTGGAGTCACTGCCAGCGAATGGCGTGGCGGTGTTGAATGCCGATGACGAATATGTTTCGCAGTTTGGGCGCGACTTCAAGGGAAAAGTTGTGATGTATGGTATGCGGACGACGGCCGATGTGCGCGCGGAGAATGTTCAGTCGCAGGGGACGAAGGGCGCGGAGTTCGATGTGGTGATCGGAAGCGTTCGGGAACATGCGACGCTGCAGTTGGTGGGAGAGCATAACGTGTTGAATGCGCTGGCGGCGGTGGCGGTGGGGTTGGACCGCGGGCTCAAGCCTGCGGAAGCGGTTGGGGCGCTGGCTACGCTCGCCCCGGCGGACAAGCGCGGGCAGGTTCTCCAAGTGGGTAACATCACGGTGATCGACGATTGCTACAATTCGAATCCGAAGGCGCTGGAAGCGATGGTGGATGCACTGGCCACGATGACGGCCAAGCGGCGCATTGTGGTGGCGGGCGAGATGCTGGAGTTGGGACCAGCGGGTGAACAGATGCACCGGCAGGCGGGCCAACACATCGCGAAGAAGAAGATCGATGTGCTGGTTGGAGTGCGGGGGCTGACACACGCGATGGTCGAGGACGCACAGAAGGCGGGAACTCGGGCGGAGTTTTTGTCAACGCCCGAGGAAGCTGGGGAATGGCTGGCGCGCGAGACGCGGGATGGAGACGTTGTCTTGCTGAAGGCATCACGCGGGGTGAAGCTGGAGAAAGCGTTGGAAGTCTTGAAGGCACGGCGTGCGGCTGTAACCTCACGAAGTTAAGATCACGGGGCGGGACGGAGGCTGATTGCTCTACTGGTTGTTGTTCCTGAAGCTGCAACATTATTTTCCGCCATTCCGCATCTTCCGCTACCTGACGTTCCGCACTGCGTTTGCCAGTCTTACCGCGCTGTTTACCGCGCTCATCGTGGGTCCGCTGGTGATCAACCGGCTGCGCGAATTCCAGATTGGACAATACATCCGGGAGGAAGGTCCGAAGGCTCATCAGAAAAAAGCCGGGACGCCGACGATGGGCGGGTTGCTGATCGCGATTGCCATCGTGGTGCCTACTCTTTTGTGGGCGGATCTGAGCAACCGGTTTGTGTGGATCGCGGTTTTTGCGACGTGCGCGTTCGCGGCGATTGGATTCACTGACGATTACACCAAGGTGGCGCGGCGGCGGAATCTGGGGTTGACTGCACGGGCGAAGCTGGGACTGCAGATTGCGACCAGCATCGTGATCGCGGTGATGCTGATCACTATGCAGACGTATGGCATGTATTCGACCAAGCTGATTGTGCCTTTCCTTAAGCAGTTTCATCCCGATCTGGTGGTTGAGACTCTGGAGCGTAATCCGCATTTGTGGGGGCTGGCATTCGTGCCCTTCATTGCATTCGTGGTGCTGGTGATTGTGGGCTCGAGCAACGCGGTGAATCTTACGGATGGACTGGACGGCCTCGCGATTGGCTGTACGGTGATTGCAGCGGGGGCGCTGACCGTGCTCACGTACGTGAGCGGGCACGCAACTTTCGCGACTTACCTGGAAATCCCCCGCATGCCGCAGGTGGGAGAGCTGACTATTTTTTGCGGGGCGATGGTGGGGTCGTCGATCGGGTTTCTTTGGTACAACGCGCATCCCGCGGAAGTGTTCATGGGCGACGTGGGGTCGCTTGCCCTGGGGGGGGCGATTGGGACCGTCGCAGTGATCATCAAGCAGGAACTGTTGCTGCCGTTTATTGGTGGGGTGTTTGTGATCGAGGCGATGTCGGTGATCCTGCAGGTGGGATCGTACAAATTGCGCAAGAAGCGGATTTTCAAGATGGCGCCGCTGCATCATCATTTTGAGTTGATGGGATGGTCGGAGTCGAAGATTATTGTGCGGTTCTGGATCGCGTCGCTGGTGTTTGCGCTGTTTGCGCTGACGACGCTGAAACTACGATAAGAACGAATCAACCACGGAGGCACGGACACTCGGAGAACTCTGGGCTTTCATGCGGAGAGCCGATCAAACGGTTCTGTCAAATGGTTATCATCAAATTCCCAAACGGCACCGATTGGTGCAAAGCTAACTGGGCATTTCGGCGGCTCGCTGAGGATGTTGTTGCCGAGTATCCCGGGACCGTGATCTCAAGCTGGAGATGGAGCGCGCTGAAGCAGTAGGTTCGATGTTCTTGGATCAAATGGGGGTTCCGCTGTCGGCTAAGGTGATCGGAGCAATGCGATTGGTGGCACGGCGGACTGTACAAGGTGAAATTCCGGGCTGGAGACGGAGCCATCCGAATGATATTGAAGGTCACCGAATGTACGTCGAGTCAATGACTGAACTACTGGAGTTGATAGACAATCAGGTTGGGCGAGATGGGGTCAATCCGAATTAGTCTTTGTTTTCTCCGTGTCTCCGCGACTCCGTGGTGAAATGGTTTTAATGGAACTTAAAGACAAACGCGTGCTGGTGGTGGGCCTCGGTAAGTCCGGGGTGGCTTCGGCGCTTTTTTTGAAGGAGCATGGGGCACGGGTTACTGTTTCCGATACCAAGAGCGGCGACGAGCTGCGCAACGAGATCCCCGCGCTGCTCGATCATGGCATTACCGTTGAGACGGGCGGGCATGGCGAGCGGACGTTTCGGGGGCAGGATTTGATTGTGGTCAGTCCTGGCGTTCCCGTCGATGCGCCGATGCTGGTGCAGGCCCGCGCCATGGGCGAGGCGGTGATCGGCGAAATCGAACTGGCGGCGCGGTTTCTGCCCGGGCCGATCGTGGCCATTACTGGGTCGAACGGGAAAACAACTACGACCACGCTTACCGGAGAGATTCTGGCAGCGGGTGGCGTACTGACGTTGGTCGGCGGGAACATTGGCACTCCGGCGATCTCGCTGGCCGAGCGCGCGACGCGGGAGACGGCGATCGTGCTGGAGGTTTCCAGTTTTCAGTTGGAGACGATTCAGACGTTCCATCCCAAGATTGCGGTGGTGCTGAATGTTACGCCCGATCATCTGGACCGGCACCGGACGTTTGAGGCCTACGTGGACGCCAAGGCGCGAATTTTTGAGAATCAGCGTGGCGATGACTTTGCGGTGCTCAACGAGGACGATCCGACCTGCGCGACGATGGCGGCGCGGACGAAAGCGCAGGTGTTCTGGTTCAGCCGGCAGAAGGAAGTGAAGCAAGGAGCTTGGGTGCGCGAAGGCAATATTCTGTTCCGCGATCGCCGCGGACAACGCGAGATTCTGCAGGTTTCCGAGATTCCGCTGAAGGGTGCGCACAACCTGGAGAACGTACTGGCGGCGGTGTGCGCGGGCGCGCTGATGGGATGCGCTCCGGAGATGATCCGGCAGGCGGTGCGCGACTTCAAGGCGGTCGAGCACCGGTTGGAGTTTGTGGCGACGATTCGCGGCGTCGATTATTACAACGACTCGAAGGCTACGAACGTGGATGCGACCATCAAGGCGCTGGAATCGTTTCCGGCGAACATTCACCTTGTTCTTGGCGGGAAGGACAAGGGTAGCGACTACAGCGTGCTCAACGAGTTGCTGCGGCAGCGGGTGAAGCGGGTGTACACGATTGGGGCGGCGGCGGGGAAGATTGAGTCGCAGATTAAGGGTGCGGAAGTCGTGCATGCCGAGACTCTGGAGAACGCGCTGCGCAAGGCGAATGCCGTGGCTGAGCCGGGCGATGTGGTGTTGCTGGCTCCGGCCTGCGCCAGCTTCGATCAGTTCAAGAATTATGAAGAGCGCGGGCAGGTGTTTAAGGAGATTGTGCGAGGTCTCGCGTGAGCGCAGTTGGCAGCTGTGGGTTTGCGGAGCCTCGTGCCGTCCCTAAAGGGACTCGGTTCCACTTCCCCTGCCTACCCAGGACTTACGTCCTGGGCTAATGTATGCCGTCGCTCCGCGACTGGAGCCTGGCGATTCGGTTGGTGCCTTTTCCTTGCGATCCCGGAACCAAGACAATCAACAATCAAAATTCAACAATCAGCAATTCGTTCTGACCGTCTTCGCCACTCCGTGGTGAAATGAACTTCCCATGGCAAAGCGGGTTAGCGTCGATCGCTGGCTGTTTACCGTCACCCTCCTGCTGGTTTTTGTAGGGCTGGTGATGGTGTTTTCGGCGTCGGCGGTGATGGCGCGGGAGCGGTTTGGGTCGCCGTATGCGTTTTTATCGAAGCAGTTGATCTGGGCGATGGCCGGCCTGGTCACTATGGTGGTGGCAATGCGAGTAGATTACCGGCGCTATAAGCATCCGGCCCTGGTGTTTTCGCTGATGGGGCTGACGACGCTGCTGCTGATCTCCGTGTTTTTTCTTGACCGGTCGCACAACACGCATCGCTGGATCCATGCCGGCGGGTTTTCCCTACAGCCTTCGGAACTGGCGAAGCCCATGCTGATTCTTTTCCTCGCCTATTTTCTCGAGGCGCGCACGAAGACCATGGACGACTGGCGAAACACGCTGGCGCCGGCGGCTGCACCGGTGGTCGTTTTGCTCGGGCTGATTGTTTTGGAGCCGGATCTGGGTACGGCAATCGCTTGTGCCGGGATTGCGGCCTGCATCCTTTATGTGGCGGGGATGCGGATGCGGTATTTCGCATATGCGTTTGGGGCGTCGCTGGTGCCGCTGTATTTTCTGATTTTTCATGTGAGCTTCCGGCGCGAGCGCATTCTGGCTTTTATGAATCCGTACGCAGAGCGGCAGAAGGCTGGGTTTCACCTGATTCAGTCGCTGATCGCAGTAGGCACCGGGGGCATCACTGGCACCGGGCTGATGGAAGGCAAACAGAAACTGTTCTACCTGCCGGAGCCACACACTGATTTTATTTTTGCAGTGACCGCGGAGGAGTTGGGGCTGGTAGGAGCTTTGTTTGTGGTGACGCTGTTTGCCGTCTTCTTGTGGCGTGGGATGCGGGTTTCGTGGCGCACGGAGGATACTTTCGGGCGATACCTGGCGGTGGGGATTACGAGCATGGTGGTTTTGCAGGCCTTCATCAACATCAGCGTGGTGCTGGGGATGATGCCGACCAAGGGGATTCCGCTGCCGCTGGTGTCGTATGGAGGGTCGTCGCTGTTTGTGACCCTGGCTTGTGTGGGCGTGCTGTTGAATATTACGAAGCAGGCGGAATGAGAAAGTCGCCACGGATTTGCACGGATCTTCACGGATTTCTCTAAGGTCTTCCAGCTCTATCCGTGTGAATCAGCGTAATCCGTGGCTAGTTTGTTTCTGGTTTATAGTCACTTCATGCGCGCAATTTTGGCGGGCGGCGGGACTGGCGGACATGTAATCCCGGCGCTGGCCATCGCCAACGAACTAAAGAAACATTATGCGGCTGAGGTGCTGTTCGTCGGGACGGCGCGTGGAATTGAGAACCGTCTGGTGCCGGCGGCGGGGTATCCGCTGCGATTGGTCCGAGTGGGGCAGTTGAAAAATGTGAGCCTCGCTACGCGGGCGAAGACGGTGTTCGATTTGCCGCGGGCGGTGTGGGATGCGGGGCGCATGCTCAATGAGTTTGCTCCGGACGTGGTGATCGGCGTGGGCGGATATGCTTCGGGTCCGGCGATGCTGGCGGCGGTAGTGAAACATATTCCTACGCTGGCGTTTGAGCCGAATGTTGTGCCCGGATTTGCCAACCGCGTAGTGGCACGATTCGTGTCGGGAGCGGCCGTGCATTTTGAGGAGACAGCGAAATATTTTCGTCACGCAGAAGTTACCGGCGTTCCGGTGCGGCAGGCATTCTTTGAGATTCCGGCCAAGCGCGGCGGAGTGCCGACTCTGCTGGTGTTTGGCGGGAGCCAGGGAGCGCACGCCATCAATGAGGCCATGATCCGGTGCTTGCCGGAGTTGCAGAGGCAGGCGCCGGGAATTCACATCATGCATCAGACCGGCGAGCGTGACTATAATGACGCGCTCGTGGCGTATCAGTCTTTCTCCGGAGCGGCCGGAGAGTCGGCAGAAGTTTTTAAATTTATCGAGGACATGCCAGCGGCATTTGCCCGGGCGGATTTGGTGGTGTGCCGGTCGGGCGCGAGCACGGTTGCGGAGATTACTGCAGCAGGCAAGCCTGCGATCTTTGTGCCATTTCCGCGGGCTGCAGATGACCATCAGCGGGTAAATGCAGAGGCCCTGGCGCGAGTGGGCGCGGCGGTTGTGGTCGAGGAGTTGAAGCTCGAGGGGGTGTGGCTGGCGGAGACGATTGCGGCTTTGCTGGGTGATCCGCGGCGGTTGCAGGCAATGAGCGTGGCTGCGCGGGGGTTGGCGCATCCGGATGCGGCCCGGGACATTGCGGCGATGGCGGCGCGAGTGGCGGGAAGCGAAAACTAGCCACGGATTTGCACGGATCTTCACGGATACTTCTTATAGTGGTCTGATTTTTCTTTGGCTTAGTTTTTATCCGTGTGAATCCGTGTAATGAGTGGCCGATGGCGTTGACTTATGTTTGCCAAGATTCAGCAGATACATTTCGTGGGGATTGGCGGAATCGGCATGAGCGGGATTGCCGAGGTGTTGCTGAATCTCGGGTACAAGGTTTCGGGATCGGATTTGAAGAGTTCTGCGGTTACGCAACGGCTGGCGGGGCTGGGTGCGTCGGTATTTGAAGGGCATCGCGCGGAAAACATTGCCGGAGCCGAAGTGGTGGTGACGAGTTCGGCGATCGCAGAGGAAAATCCGGAGGTGGTTGAAGCGCACAAGCTACACGTGCCCGTGATTCAGCGGGCCGAGATGCTGGCGGAGTTGATGCGGCTGAAGTATGGCATCGCCGTCGCCGGTATGCACGGCAAGACGACCACGACTTCGATGGTGGCGGCGGTGCTGGCAGGGGGCGGGCTTGATCCGACCGTGGTTGTGGGTGGGCGCGTGGATGCGATGGGGTCGAATGCGCGGCTGGGGAAATCGCAGTATCTGGTGGCCGAGGCGGATGAGAGTGACCGTTCTTTCTTGAAGTTGTCTCCAATCCTATCGGTCGTGACCAACATCGATCGCGAGCACATGGATTGTTACCGCAACATGCGGGACGTGAAGAAAACGTTTCTGGAATTCATGGACCGGGTGCCGTTTTATGGGATGGTCGTGGCGTGCAACGACGATCCGCTGCTGCGGCGGCTGTTGCCGGAAGTGCAGCGGCGGACCGTGACCTATGGGACCAAGCGCGGGTCTGATTTTTGGATCAAAATCCCCACCCTTCGACAAGCTCAGGGCAGGCTTTCTCGCGCAAAAGGCGCGCGAGAAATGGGGCAGCCGCTGAGCCAATTCGCAGTGCGCTATCGCGACCAGGATCTGGGCGAGTTCACGTTGCACGTGCCGGGCATGCACAACGTACTCAATGCCACGGCGGCGATTGCGGTTGGCGTGGGGTTGGACGTTGGCTTGGAGGCGATTCGCACGGCACTTGACCAGTTCCGCGGCGTCGACCGGCGGTTTCAGTTGCGGGGGCGAGTGGCGGGGGCGAGCGTGATCGACGATTACGGGCACCATCCTACCGAGATCAAGGCCACTCTGGCGGCGGCGCGGTCGTGCGGATTTCGCAAGATTCATGTTGTGTTCCAGCCCCATCGCTACACGCGCACGCGCGATCTGCTTGAGGAGTTCGCCACGGCGTTTGGCGATGCGGACTCGCTATTCGTGCTGGACATTTATGCGGCTAGCGAGAAGCCGATCGAGGGCATCAGCGGGGAGGCATTGGCGCGAACGATTCGCGAGTCCGGTGGGCGCAGCGCTGAGTACGTGAGTTCGTTCGCCGATGCGGTGAGTTCAGCGGCGGCGGTTGCGCAAGAAGGAGATATGATCCTGACCCTCGGTGCGGGCAGCGTTTCGCAGTTGGGGCCGATGATCCTAGAAAAGTTGAAAGAGCGTGCGGAAGCGGGGAACTAATCTCCGGCTGGCCCCGTATCTTCCATTGCTAACGGACTTGCGTGAGGTTCGTCCAATGTGCAGATGGAGATAGGGCGATGAAAACCACACAAGCATGGGGATGGCTGGCGGCCGGCGTGCTGGCGCTGGGACTGAACGGCTTTTATCAGGATGGAGGCGCGGCTTGGGCCCACCGGATTGTCGACGGGGCCATCGAGCAGGTAGCCGACCGTTCGTGGGCCTTGGTTGATTTGGCCTCGCAGAGGGTCGACCGAGTCGCGGAAAGGGCCAACCTTGTGGCGGCGCAGGACGAGACCGCGTCCTGCCGTTTGGCTGCTTTGATGGCGCGGTTCCAGGGCAAAATTACCCGAGCGCAGAGTAGGATGGCACGCATTGAAGCCATGTCTGCCCGGCAAGAAGAGGCAGCGGCGCGAGTGGAAGCGGAGCGGGCACGAATCGAGGCGCGAGTTGCCCGAGTGCGCATGGTTCCGGTTACTTTTAACACTTCAGAGATCCCAGCGGTGGCTTGTCCGCGGGTGCGGGTTACCGTTCCTCGCGTGAGCGTTCCGCGTGTTCCCATGATTCCGGCTCCGGTGGTGCGGGTTGAAGCCGGCGGTGGGCCGATTTAGGGTTTTTGTTCTCCGGGAAGGCGGGCGCGGCAAAACAGCCGCGTCCGCTTTTTTTGTTTTTCTCCATGATGCCCAACCCGATTCCTACCTGTGCAAAAGAACCAACATTTTGTCTATCTGAAATCGCAAAATGAAGTTATAGTTTGAAGGCTCAGCGATTCAACAGCGACAACTGACCTGAACTGATGGCGCGGAAGTCCGGTTCCACCATCTTGCAGGAGGAGTTGTACCCGCCCCGCGCTGAGGATGCGCGCCAGGGTTTCCATGATCTGAGAGGGCATGATCTGGAGACCGACGATGCGCGTCTGGTCGACTTGGATGTAGACGAGGAACCTCCGTTCCTGCGCGGGCAAAAGCGGGTCTCCGCCCGCAGAAGTTCTCTTCCCAAAAAAACTGCGAACCGTTTGCTGTGGGCAGCAGCAGCAGCAGCAGTGTGTGTGGCAGCTGTGCTGGCCGCAGCGTGGTTGTATCACTACGGCGAGCGCTCGTGGCGCTTCCGCGTGGAATCGAGCGACAACATTGAGGTCGCGGGAATGCAGAACGTGACCAAGGCACAGATCATGGAAGTGATGGGCTCCGACATTGGACGCAACATTTTTTTTATCCCGCTGGCCCAGCAGAAGGCGCAACTGGAACAGATCCCGTGGGTGGAATCGGCCAGCGTGATGCGGTTTGTTCCCAACCGCCTGACGGTGGAGATTCACGAGCGCACGCCGGTGGCATTTGCCCGCGTGGGGCCGCGCATGTCGCTGATTGACGCGGGTGGGACGCTGATGGAACTGACTGCGAAACATCGCTATTCCTTCCCAGTGATTCTGGGAATGAATCCCGGCGAGCCGCTTTCGACGCGGGCGCCGCGCATGAAGACTTATGAGGAGATGGTGCGCGACCTGGATTCGGGTGGGGCACACTATTCGCAGGATTTGAGTGAAGTGGATCTCACCGATCTGGAAGACGTGAAGGTGCGGGTGAATGATCCGGCGGGCGATGTGCTGGTTCATCTGGGAGCGTCGGATTATCTGCGGCGCTACAAGATTTACGTAAGCCACGCGCAGGCTTGGCGGCAGCAGTTTCAGAAGCTGGAGTCGGTGGACCTGCGCTACGACAACCAGATCATCGTGAATCCCGAGATACAGCGGAGTGCGAAAGCCGCGCCGGCGTTGAGCCCAGCGGTTGCGCGAGCGGCCGCAGCAGCGGGAGTGAAGCCGGCGGCGCTGGTGACTCGCTTGCCGCCCCATGATCTGTCACCCCATGGTCGGGCCGTGCCCAAGCCTGCGTTTGAATTGACCGAGAAGAAACTTGATCCGAAGGGCACGATCAAGCCGGCGGCGAAGAAGGGCGCGAAGCGTGCGGCCCATTCGAGTAGCGCCGGCGTCTCGCCGGCTGTCCCGAGGGCGTCCTCGTCATCAGTGGGGCGGTCGAGACGCGCGCCCGACAGCCGCCGGAACGGCGGCGCTACGGTCGCGGTCAAACCTCAGAGCAGAGGCCAGAAGCATGTCGGCGGTCAGAAGCCGAGCCCGGCAATCGCTAAGAGTCAGACCAGTCAGGGGCCGGGGGAGTGAAAATTTGCCGGAACCGCGGTTTTAGAGATTCAGGTTCAAGAAGCTATTTAGAGACTAATTAAAGAATGGCGAATCAGCAAGGGAATTTTCTGACGGCGATCGATGTGGGCAGTGCGAAAACGTGCGCG
Source organism: Candidatus Sulfotelmatobacter sp. (assembly GCA_049280095.1). Taxonomy (GTDB): domain Bacteria; phylum Acidobacteriota; class Terriglobia; order Terriglobales; family Acidobacteriaceae; genus Sulfotelmatobacter. The sequence goes on from JBAPPL010000028.1 coordinate 56,591, forward strand.
CTGATGGTGGAGACCTCGGACAGCGGCCTGCGTTATCGCGGACACGGGGTGGCCGAGTCGCGCGGTTCGCGCAAGGGCGTGATCGTGGAACTGGATAAAGCGGTTGCCGCGATTCAGAAGGCGGTGGAGGCGGCTGAGGACGTCGCAGGCGCGGCGGTGGAGCACGCCATCGTGGGCATCGGCGGAGCGCACGTGCGCGGTGTGAACAGCCATGGCGGAATCAGCCTGGGCGCGCGTCCGCGGGAGATTGGCCGCGACGAGATCAAGCAGGCGGTGGAGCGCGCGCGGGCGATTCCGTTGCCGGCCGATCGCGAAGTGCTCCACCTGCTGCCGCAGGAATTCATTCTGGACGATCAGGCGGGGGTGCATGATCCGCTGGGCATGATGGCGGCGCGGCTCGAGGTAAGAGTCCATCTGGTAACGGCGGCGACGAGCGCGGTGCAGAACGTGATTACGGCGGTGAATCGCGCCGGCGTCCACGTTGATGACACGGTGTTTGAACCGCTGGCGGCGGCCGATTCGGTTTTGCGGGCCGACGAGCGAGAACTTGGAGTCTGTCTCGCCGACATCGGCGCGGGCTCGACCGAATTGATCGTTTTCCTGCAGGGCGCGGTGGCCTATACCGGAGTGATTCCCGTGGGCGGCGACCACTTCACCAGCGATTTGTCGGTGGGTATGTGCACGCCGCTGGCGGAGGCGGAAAAGATCAAGAAGGTACACGGCAATGCCATCGTCACCTTGATTCCGGAAGGGAACGAGGTGGAAGTGCCGTCGGTGGGCGACCGGCCTTCGCGTTTGTTGCCGCAACGGTTAGTGGCGGAAATTCTTGAGCCGCGCGCTCGCGAACTTTTTGAGATGATGCGCGAAACGTTGCGGCAGAGCGGAATGTTCGAGGCGTGTCTCGCGGGCATCGTGCTCAGCGGCGGAGGGTCGCGGCTGCCCGGAATTTTCGACGTGGCGGAGTCGGTGCTGCGGCGTGCGGTGCGGTTGTCGTGGCCTACGCCTCTGGCAAAAATGCCGGCTGCGCTGGCCGAGCCGGAGTTCGCCACTGTGCTTGGCATGGTGCACTACGGACAGCGGGCGCGGGTGGCGCGCGGGTTTCAGGGGGATCGTTGGGGATCGAGATTGAAAGCAATGTTGGTGGGGTGAAGAAGTACTTAGTACCAAGTACCTAGTATCGAGTGAGTTCGGAAAGATTGGAGAGTTATGAAAAAGGATTCGAGCATTCGCATCAGCTTTAACGAAGAGCCGCTCAACGATGCCAAGATCAAAGTGATCGGCGTGGGCGGCGGCGGCGGCAACGCGGTAAACCGCATGATTGATGCCGGAGTTGAGGGCATCGAGTTCATCGTTGCCAACACGGACTTGCAGGCGCTGCGCATGTCGCGTGCGCCGGTGAAGCTGCAGCTCGGCGTCAAGCTGACGAATGGGCTGGGTGCGGGCGCGAATCCGGAAGTGGGGCGCAAGGCCGCGCTCGAGGACTCCGACAAGATTATCGAAGCGCTCGAGGGCGCGGACATGGTGTTCGTGACCACAGGCCTCGGCGGCGGCACGGGCACGGGCGCGGCTCCGATCATTGCATCGCTGGCGAGCGAAATGGGAGCGCTCACAGTCGCCGTGGTCACCAAGCCATTTTCCTTCGAGGGCAAGCGGCGCATGACGCAGGCGGAGAAAGGTATTGCTGAATTGATGGAGTCGGTGGACACGACCATTGTCATTCCCAACGAAAAGCTGCTGGCAGTGGCGGAGAATGCCGGGTTCTTCGAGTCGTTCCGCATTGCCGATGACATTCTGCGGCAGGGAGTGCAGGGAATTTCCGACATCATTACGATTCCCGGCATTATCAACCGCGACTTCGCCGACGTGAAGACGATCATGGCGCGCATGGGCTATGCCGTGATGGGCACGGCGACGGCGAGCGGCCAGAATCGCACGACGGAAGCGGCGCGGCGGGCGATCGCGTCGCCGCTGCTCGAGGCCGGCGCGATCGATGGGGCGCGCGGCATTCTGATCAACATCACGGGATCGGCTTCACTGAAGCTGGCCGAGGTGCAGCAGGCCTGCACCATCATTCAAAGCGCGGCACACGAAGATGCGAATATTATTTTCGGCGCGGTGATGGACGAGAAGATGAAGGACACGGTGAAGATCACGGTAATCGCCACCGGCTTCCGCGAAGTGAACCGGGCGCATCACCGACCAGCGGGAGCGCACCACTCGTTCGCGGCGACGCACGACGACGCCATGGGTTTCTCCAATACGGATTTTCCCGACCCCGTAGGTCCGGCCCCAGCGACTTCTTTTCCCGAGCCATTTCGCGAGATGACGTCGGAGCGGATCGACGAGGCGAGGATGACGGAGCCGTCTCCGATTGCGATGGCGCAGGTTGCGATGGCCCACGCGGGCGGCGAAGTGATTTCGCTTGATGGCATGCGCAGCGCGATGGTCGCGAACTTCGAGCAGGACGATTTGGATGTTCCGGCGTTTTTGCGCAAGCGCGGCGAAGTCATGTGAAGGCAGTGGCCAGTGATCAGTGATCAGTGATCAGTAAGAACCTGTCGGCATGATGTTGTTTTGCTTTGACCACTGCTGGAGGAAAAGACTCGCTCGAGGAAAAGCTTTGCGCAGTGGGGCGTATCTTTTCAGTAATCAGGTAACTTGTTACTGTGGGCTGTGGGACCAAGGTAATTCCCGTTTAAGTCCCTGTTCCATAGTGGGTTAGATCGAAATTAATGTTTTCTGCGATAGAAACTTTTTTATTGCCTGAAACACTCTAACTCCCGTAGTATCACGAAATTGGACGAAGTTACCAGTCAAGACCGGCAGACTGGTAGGCCTCGTGCATCTACAGCTGTAAGAAAAGCCGGGGATTCGAGGGAACGAAACCAAGATGTTTAAGTCGGGAACGCGCTGTCTTTGTCTCGTGGTGATAGTAGGTGGGCTCCTGTTTGCGCCGGCAATGTGGGCGGCGCACGTGAACCCGCACGCGCTGAATAGCGGCAAAGCGAAATCGAGGAAAGTGAACGAGAGCCAGCGCACCCGGCGACGCATGCGTCATCTGGCGAACGGCCGAAGTGCTTCGCTTCGCAATAGTGCCCGGCTGACGCGGGCCTCGGTCAGCACTTCGCATCACCGATATCACGAGCGTTTTTTTGTGAGTTCGTTTGCCGAAGACATCTCCTCCGGCGATGTCACCGCAGGGGAAGACCCGGTCGTGCGCGAGGCTGCAATGGATGCTCTGGGCAACATGAATGGCACGGTGGTGGCGATTGAGCCGACCAGCGGACGCGTGCTAGCGATGGTGAATCAGAAGCTGGCGCTGTCGAGTGGCGCGCAACCGTGCTCGACTATAAAACTTTCCGTGGCGCTGGCCTCTCTGAACGAGGGCCTGGTCTCGAAGGACACTGAAATCTCGCTCGGGGCGCGCAGCCGGATGAACCTCACCGAGGCTCTGGCGCACTCGAACAACGCATATTTCGAGGCATTGGGACGCAAGCTGGGATTCGAAAAAGTTGCCTATTATGCCCATCAATATGGCTTGGGCGAGTTGGCGGGCTATGACATTCCGGGCGAACAGCTGGGAGAATATCCCGACGAGGTAATTCCGCAGAAGCTGGGTGGCGTGGGCAAGATGTGTTCGTTCGGCGAGGGGATTTCGATGACGCCGTTGCAGTTGGGCGCCATGGTTTCTGCGATCGCCAACGGAGGCACGCTCTACTACCTGCAGCATCCCACGACGGCGGAAGAAGTCGCGAATTTCCAGCCGCGCATCAAACGGCAGCTGGATATCGCTCCGCTGATTCCGGAAATCTCTGACGGTATGGCCGGAGCCGTACAATACGGCACGGCGCGCCGCCTTGGGCTCAACTTTAATGAGGAAGAGATTCTGGGTAAAACTGGAACCTGCTCCCACGCCGGCACACGCTTTGGCTGGTTCGCCTCCTACGCGAACACCAGCCGAGGGCGCATCGTCGTAGTGGTCTTCCTGCAAGGCGGGCGGCCCACGTTTGGTCCGAAGGCAGCCGAGATTGCCGGGCTCATGTACCGGAATCTTTACGATCACAACTTCTTCATTGCCAGCACTCCCTCGCCGGCGGATGCTGCCGAGTCGAAGCCTGCAGGCACGATGCAATAGTTCCAAACCAACTTCGAACCGAGTCTCATCGAGGCCTCTCGTTAGAGAGGCCTTTTGTTTTGCCGCAGGCTTCGAATCTGAAACCTTAGCGCCTTCTCAGACAGAAATAGCGAGTCCTGCCGATAGGTAGCGTAGAGACCTGGCAGGTGCGCCTGGCAGAATCCTGAGGCTGGCTCACACGCTATTGAGGGTCGAGGTGGGAGGGTCGTTGCCTGAGCTGAATCCGATTATCGTGCTAAGCGGCACCTATAACTACAAGTTGGTGGCGCTTTCGGTGGCGCTCGCAGTGTTTGCCTCCTATGCCGCTCTCGATCTCGCGGGACGAGTGACCTTTTCGAAGGGACGGGCGCGAGCGGCCTGGCTCAGTACCGGCGCCGCGGCGATGGGTGTGGGGATCTGGGCCATGCATGATGTCGGCATCCTGGCCCTAACCATGCCCATGCCGGTTGCCTACCATCTTCCCACGGTAGTGCTCTCGCTATTGGCGGCGGTGGCTGCGTCCGGGGTTGCTCTATTTGTGGTCAGCCGCACAAAGATGACTGTGTGGCAGGAAGTCGCAGGTAGCGTGGTCATGGGCAGCGGAATTGCGGCCACGCACTATATCGGGATGGCTGCCATGCGCTGTGCGGCGGTGATCGTATATGACCGCACAATCGTTGCATTATCGATTGGGCTCGCCATTGTGATCTCTCTGGTTGCTCTGAAGCTTAGCTTCCGGGTACGCGATGAGAAGCGGACGAGCCGCAGAAAGATCATTAGCGCGTTGGTCATGGGCAGCGCCATTCTGCTGATGCACTACACGGGAATGTGGGCTGCCACTTTTCAGCGTTCGGAAATTACGCCCGATCTCACCGACGCAATCGGCATTTCTGCGATCGGCATCGCGGCAATCAGCGTGAGCAGTTTCCTCATCCTGGGAGTCGCCATCGCTTCCTCGTTTTTCGATCGCTTCATGGCCACGAGAAAAGGCGATCTGAATCTAGCCCGGGAACGTGAGCTGTATTTTCAAACGATGGCGGAAGCGGTACCTGAGATTATCTGGACTGCCGACCCGAGTGGCATGGACGATTTCTTCAACCAGAAGTGCTTTGACTACACCGGGCTGACATTCGAGCAATTACGCGGAGCGAGTTGGCAGGCGATCATCCATCCCGATGACGTGGACGACTGCGTGTCAAAGTGGAAAAGTGCGCTGAGCACCGGCAACCCGTACGACGTCGAATACCGCCTGCGCGGTAAAGACGGAGGCTTCCGGTGGTTCCTGGGACGAGCTAATCCCATTCGGGACGCGAAGGGAGAGATTGTCAAATGGTTCGGCACCTGTACCGATATCGAGAATCAAAAACAAAACCAACAGATTCTCGAGGAGCAGATTCTGGAACGGACTATGCAATTGGCCGACATCAACGCCCGGTTGCAGGAAGAAATGCAGGAGAAAGATTTCGCGCGCAGGGAACTCGATCAGCAGAATGAACGCATGATCGAGGAACTGAGAAAACGTTCGGAGCGAGCGACCATGCTGGCCAAGATGGGCGAACTACTGCAGAGCTGCGCCAGTCTGGAAGAAGTGTTTGCGCCGCCTTGGGCTTTGCGCCCAGGATTTTCCCCGTCGCCCGGGGAGCGATGGCGCTGCTGAATGCTTCGCGGAATCTGGCTGAGGTGATTGGTTCGTGGGCTGACTGTCAGCTTCCGGTCATGGAGTTTGAGCCCACGGAATGCTGGGCTCTGCGCACCGGACACCCGCATCTGGTCTCGGCCGGCGATTTGACCGCGCCCTGCGCGCATGCGGCCGGGGTGAAGCATATGTACCTCTGCATCCCGATCCTGGCGCAGGGTGAAACTCTGGGCATTCTGCACCTGCAGGCAACGGATGAGGCTCCGCAACTCAATACGACGGAGATCTCGTTCAAGACAACTTTTGCGGCACAAGTTGGACTGTCGATTGCCAATATACGACTGCGGGAGGCACTGCGAACCCAGTCCGTGCGAGATGCTTTGACGGGCCTCTATAACCGGCGGTACCTGGAGGAAACGTTGGAGCGCGAATTGCGGCGCGCGGCCCGGGCGGAGCATTCTCTTGGAATCCTGATGATCGACCTTGATCATTTCAAGAAGTTCAATGACGCGTATGGCCACGACGCCGGCGACGTAGTATTGCGCGAAACCGGAGCGTCGTTGACCAAGGGCATTCGGGCCGAGGACTTTGTATGCCGGTTCGGCGGGGAGGAATTTGTGGTGATCCTGCCCACAGCGGATTCGGAAACGTCGCGCGCGCGAGGCGAGCGGTTGCGAACCAAAATGAGGGAATTGACCATCATGTATCAAGGCAAGTCGCTCGGGATGGTTACGATTTCCGTTGGCGTGGCGGCGTTTCCCGTGCACGGTACGTCGCCCAAGGAATTGATGGCGGCAGCCGACGCTGCCCTGTACGAAGCCAAGCGAGGCGGACGCGATCAAGTGGTGGTGGCGCCGGCAAAGGCTGACGAGCAGCCGGAACCGTCCTCCGTCGCGGGAAAGTCGGCCACCAGTTGGGGCTAGATCCGCGAGAAGCGCAGCGAGAAGATTATTTCTTGCGCTCGTCGCGCTCCACCACCCCGTCCTTGATGTTGACCACGCGATGAGCGTACTCGGCGATGTCGTGCTCGTGGGTGACCAGCACGATGGTGTTTCCCTCGCCGTGCAGGCGGTCGAACAAGGCCATGATTTCGTTTCCGGTTGCGGAATCGAGGTTGCCGGTAGGTTCATCCGCCAAAATGATCGAAGGACGATTCACCAGAGCGCGAGCAACCGCCACGCGCTGACGCTGGCCGCCGGAAAGCTCATTGGGCTTGTGAGTCATGCGCGATTCCATGCCTACGGCCGTTAGTGCAGCCTTGGCGCGTTCGATGCGCTCTCCGGTCGGGATGCCCGCGTAGATCAGCGGCAGTTCCACGTTGTGCAGCGCCGTCGCGCGAGCCAGCAGGTTGAAGGTCTGGAACACGAATCCGATTTCCTTGTTCCGGATGCGAGCCAATTCGTCGTCGTCGAGTTCGCTCACTAACTGGCTGTTGAGCCAGTATTCGCCTTTGGTGGGCGTGTCCAGGCAGCCAATCAGGTTCATCAGCGTGGACTTGCCCGAGCCTGAGGGTCCCATGATGGCAACATATTCTCCCCGTTCGATGCGGAGGTTGACCCCACGCAGGGCGTGCACTTGCTGCTCCGAGCCCATGTCATAGGTCTTCCAAAGATCCTCAGCCGCGATCATGCAAGACTGCGGCGGTGGCACGGAAACGGCGTTGGTGGGCATGCTGATGACTTCTGCGGCTGCCATATTTTTCTCCTGCTCCGGTGCCACTGGGTTCTCCGAGATTAGATTCGACTCCGAGAGCTCCGTTTTTGTTCGAGACCCGTACAGGCTTCTCCATTGGACGGATGAAGCTGGTGAAGGTTATGTTTCGTCTTCCTTCTTCGGGGCCGAGTTGTCGATTTTCACGCTGCTCCCGGAACGGAGCGTGCGCAAAACCTTGTAACTGCCGGTAATGACCTCGTCCCCCTCGTGCAAGCCACTGAGCACTTCAATATCGCTGGTCCCGGCGATGCCGGTGGTGACCGGCACGAACTCCGCCTTCTTGTTTCGAATAACGAAGACTCCCGGCACGTCCTGTTTCTGATCTTTGTTGTTGCTATTACTCTTGTCCTTGGATGCAGCTTCCTTGGGTGCCGGGGCCGCGGCATGAACTGAGCCCGGAGTGGACTTCCCTTGTTCCAGCTGGGCCTTAGTGCGCACGGAGAGCGCCTGGATCGGAACCGTCAGAATGTTGCTGCGGGCGGCCGTTGTGATCTTGGCGGTGGTGGAGAGACCCGGGCGCAAATCTGGCGGAGGATCGTTCACCGTCACCACCACTTTGAAATCTTTGGCTTCTTCGCTGGCGCTGGCCTGCTGCGAAGTGGCTACGCCGGTGGAGCGCACAATAGCGTTATCTCCAATTTCGGAGACCGTACCGTGGAAAATCTTATTAGGAATGGCATCGATGGTCACTTCGGCGGGCTGGCCGAGGTGCACGTTCACGATGTCAGTTTCGTCCACCTTTACTTCGGCGGTGATTATTGACATATCGGCGAGGGTAAGCAACGTGCTGCCGAGCGCATTTTGAATGCCGATGACCACGGACTCGCCTTCGCGAACCGGTAAGTTGGTGACAACTCCATCGTAGGGAGCTGCATAGGTCGTCTTCCGCAGAACATCGGTGACCCGGGTTAGATTGGCCCGTGCCTGATCGACGTGCCCGTCCGCGGAGTCTTTCTGCGCTTTCGCTTGCGCGACACGCGCCTTGGCTTGTACTAACCCGGCATCTGCCGTAGCCCATGCATTCTGACGGCTGTCGAAATCCGATTTTGCGATCAGTCCATCCTTAAACAGATTTTGCGCGCGCTCCCAGTCCAGTTTGTTGCGCGCGTAGTCGGCCTGGGCGCGCAGAAGATCGGCCTCCGACGTTTTCAGAGCGGCGTCGGCTGCGAGGGCATCCGTTTCCGCGGCTTCGACGGAGGCCTGGTTCGCGCTCACGTCCGCCGAGGACTGCACGTTTTCCAGTTGCGCCAGCAATTGACCCTTCTTTACGTGATCCCCCTCCTTAACGTACAGGTGGGTGATCTTGCCGTAAGCATTCGCGCCGATGTTGACGTATGTCTTCGGCTTGATTTCGCCCGATGCGCTTACCACCGAGGATAAGTCCTCCCGCTGGACCTTCCCGGTCTGCACCGTGACCACATTCTTACCGCTCTGATAGACCGTGAAACCGACGATGGCGGCCAGCACGAGCACCACGCCAACGCCAATCGCGATTTTCTTCCAGGCTTTCATGGCTTCCGTCACGGTATGAGGCCGCGCTAACCGGTTCGCAAGGGTGACGGGTACACATTCAGGGATACGATCCTGCTGGCAGGAAAGTTCCAAGCTGGGATAGAGTACCTAAGACCCCGAGGACCCGAAAACAGGGGGCTGACCGGAACGCGCAATTATAGCAACTCAAAATTATAGCTTGCTCCCGGCCCGGTCCGAGAAATATTCGCGGCATCGGCGGGCAACTCGGCAACAGGCCAACCGCGTCCAACGAAGGGGTTGGCTCGGGCTGTCAATCCATTCTTTTGACGTGACTTAGCCTTGCTTTCGCCCAACTGAGGGCCTAGAATATGACGACGAAGTTTGTCGCGGCAGGAGTCCCTCTCATGTTTCGGGTTGGTTCGCGTTACCTTTTATTTCTGGTTTCCTTGGCTATCGCCCTGGGTCTTGGTGGCTCAGCCATCGCCCAGGACGATAAACCCGCTGCCGCCACCAATTCTGCGGGCGATCGGAAGGCTGGCGCCACCCAGGCGCAACCCGCCAACGAGGTCGATCCTCTCAAGCGCGCTCCCACAGAAAAACAGAAAAAGCAGCAGAAACGAAATCTGAACATCGAACTCAGCAAAACCTATAAGAAGTGGCTCAACGAGGACGTAGTCTGGATTATCACCGACGAGGAAAGAGCCGCCTTTAAGCAGCTCTCGAACGACGAAGAGCGCGACAACTTTATCGAAGCCTTCTGGCAGCGCCGCGACCCCACGCCTGACACCGAAGAAAACGAATACAAGGAAGAACACTACCGGCGCATCGCCTACGCCAACGAGCATTTCGCCGCGGGAATTCCGGGCTGGAAGAGCGACCGCGGACGCATCTACATCATGTACGGTCCAGCCGACGAAGTGGACTCTCATCCCTCGGGAGGCACGTACGAAAGGCCAATCGAAGAGGGCGGCGGCGAGACTTCTACCTTCCCCTTTGAAGACTGGCGCTATCGCTATTTAGAGGGCATCGGACAGGAAATCATCATTGAATTCGTCGACACTTGTATGTGCGGCGACTACCACATGACGATTGACCGGTCGGAGAAGGACGCTCTGAAATACACGCCCAACGCCGGCCTGACCTTGTACGAGCAGATGGGAATGTCCAACAAGACCGCCCGCTTCCAGGGGGGCGGCCTGGAGCAACTGGGAGCTGGTCCGAATAGCAACGACCTGCAAACCAAGGAATTTGACCGTTTGGAGACGTACGCAAAGCTGCAGGCGCCGCCCCCGGTTAAGTACAAAGATCTGGAAGAAATCGTCAATACCAAGCTCATTACCAACCTGATGCCCTTCGACGTGCGCACCGATTTTGTGAAGGTCACCGGGGACACGGTGTTGGTGCCGATTACCGTTCAACTGAAGTATCGCGATATTACGTTCGTCAACAAAGATGGTGTCGAGCGGGGCACTGTCAATATCTTCATGCGCGTGAGCACGTTGACCGGGCGCATCGTCCAAACCCAGGAAGACCCAGTCCAGGTGGATATCCCGGCAGAGTTGCTGCCCCGCGCGGCTGAGAATTCGGCGGTCTATTGGAAGGCGCTGCCCTTGCGTCCGGGACGTTACAAGGTCGAGATTGCCGTGAAAGACGTGAACGGCGACCGCAAAGGCCTGTGGAGCCGTGGCATTGTGGTGCCTGAGTATTCGGACGACAAACTGTCGACCTCCTCGCTCATCGTGGCCGATGTGATGGAGCCGGTACCGACCAAGGATGTGAGCACGGGCCAATTCGTGATCGGTTTGAACAAAGTGCGACCGCGCGTGGCTCCCGCTAACGGGCAGCCTGCGCTATTCAAGCGGGGTCGCGATCAGAAAGTGAACTTCTGGATGCAGGTCTACAACCTGGGCGTGGACGAGAAGACGCACAAGCCATCGGCTACTTTTGAGTATGACGTCGTCAACCTCGCCACCAACAAACCGGTGATCCAGAAAGTCGAATCCACCGACACGATGGGTAACGTGGGCGAACAGGTGACTTTGCAGAAATCGATTGCCTCGGCCAACCTGCAGCCGGGCGTATATCGAATCGAAATCAAAGTGAACGACAACGTCTCGAAGCAGACTATTGATCCTTCAGCGACGTTTGCTGTAGAGTAACGAACTGCTTGATTCCCTGGGGGTTGGAGTGAATTTTCGCCAGCTCGGATCTTGCGTGGTGATGGTCGCGCTGTCGCTTCCTGCATGGGCCGGACAGCATTCCGGCGACATCTCAGGCTACGTGCGCGACGCCTCCGGCACTGCTCAGATGGGTGCCGTGGTGGAGATCGCCAGCTCCGCGTTGGCGCACACCCTGACCGTCTTCACCGATGGAGCCGGGTTCTACTCCACGAAGGACCTGCTCCCAGGGCTATATTCGATCAAAGTTTCGGTCCCGTCATTTCTTCCGGCCCTGCAGGAAAAGATAGGCTTGCAGCCTGGCACCAGCGTTCACGTCAACATCACCCTGAACACCCTGCTGAACGCGATAAAAGTGGGCCCTCTGCGCGGGACTGCCGATGATGACGGCTGGAAGTGGACTTTGCGTTCAGTGGCGAATCGCCCGGTTCTGCGCGTATTCGATCCCGCGACGGGAGCGGAACAACAGGATCACGACTTGAAGGCGAGCCTTTCGTTCCTGGCCGGCTCGGCGGCAGCGGGCTACGGCAGCGGATCGGACGTGAGCACCGGCTTCTCGGTGGAGCGCTCGATTTTTTCCGCATCCCGCGTGGGACTGAGCGGAAATGTAGGCTACGGAGACAGTCTTCCCGCGGCCGTTCTCCGAGCTACCTATGCGCATCTTCTGCCGGATGGTTTGGGGCCTTCCATGGCCATTACGGCACGTCGTTTCGCGCCTTCCGATCCTAATCTGCACTATGCTGCGCTGCAGGCACTCGCACTGAACGCAGGCGATGATTTCGCGATCGGCGACGTTCTCGAATTAAGGTTCGGAAGCGAGCTGCAAACTATCCAATTCCTTGGGCACGTGACCGCGTTCCGGCCCTACGGTTCTCTTGACCTGCACCTCTCCCCCAACAGTGTTTTGGAGTATGACTACGCGACCTCGTTGCCCAATTTGCGAGACGAGAAGGGTTTCGACTCCGCACCAGCCGATCTGAGCGAAGCCGATCCGCGGGTCAGCATGATTAACTACGCCACTCGCCTGGAACGCGCCCACCATCAGGAATTCAGTATTTCCCGGCGTTTTGGCAACAACCGTGTGCAACTGGCCGGCTTCAGCGATCGCGTGGACAACACGGCTTTGACCGGTACCGGCGAAGTGACTTCGGTCGGCGGGTTCGTGCTGCCCGATATCTACTCAGGGACATACAGTTACGCCGGAGGCACCTTGGACACCCGCGGAGTGCGAGTAGTCCTCGAGCGGAAAGTTTGTTCCGATCTCACAGCCACCCTGGATTATGCCTATGGCGGCGTTCTCGATCTCGCCAAGCCTGACGTTGAACTGCAAGACGCCCAGCAGTGGATCACCACCCAGCGCCGTCAGGCCGTGGCCGCCAAACTCTCCGGCGCCGTTCCTCGCACGCATACCCGGTGGATTGCCTCCTATCGCTGGATCGATGGCCAAGCATTAACCCCGGTGGATATGTTCAACGCCTCGGCAGGACAGAGCGATCCGTTCCTTAATCTTTTCATCCGGCAACGGATTCCGACCCTAGGCTTCCTCCCTGCCCACATGGAAGCGCTGGTCGACCTGCGGAACCTGCTGGCCCAAGGTTATGTGCCGGTCGTAGGCCAGGACGGCCAGACCGTCTATTTGGTGCAGGCCGCCCGCTCTATACGAGGCGGCGTCAGCATTACCTTCTAGGCGAACGATTTCCGCTGTCCGCCTGCGGTTCGCTTCTTCTGCGTAACCCCACCCGTCATATGACTTCCGTCACTAGGTAACCGGATTCGAGCGATGCTACGCTGCAGGCGTAATCCTTCCTCAAAGCTCGCTTGCGGAGATCTTGATGCGTCGCTCCATGTACGCCGTTTTCATCCTCAGCATTGGCGTGTGCTTCGCCGCGCCTATCTCAGCTCATGCCCACCACCTGAAGCAGTCCAGCATAGCTTCGATGCCCGTGACCACTACGTCAGCCGAGGCGCGCTCGCTCTACGAGAAGGGGATGCAGGATTACGAGAACCTTTATCTGGAGCGCTGCAACGACGACTGGCGAGCGGCCACGAAAGCTGACCCCAGCCTGGCAGTGGCCTGGGCCTGGATTGCTTTCAACAGCAGCAATCCACAGGAAGCAAGCGCAGCCCGCGAGAAGGCGAAAGCTCTCGCGCCCAAGTTGACTCCAGGGGAGCGGTTGATGGTCGAATGGATCGCCAAGGTGCAGGAAGGCGATTTCATCGGCGGCATTTCTGCCATGAACGATATGCTCGAGATGTTTCCCAAGGACAAGCATTTGCTTTATCTTGCCGGTAACTGGTTGATGGGCGAAAACGGCTCCGATCAAGCGCAGAGATTGTTTGAGAAAGCGCTTGCCATCGACAAGAATTTTCCTCCCGCGCTGAACGACCTGGCCTACGTGGATGCCCGCAACCGGCAATTCGACAAGGCCTTTGCCGCCATGGATCGCTATATCGCGCTCCTGCCCAAGGAGCCGAATCCGCAGGACTCCTACGGCGAATTATCGCGCATGGCCGGAAACTTCGAAGGATCTCTGAAGCACTACCAAGCCGCGTTGAGCATCGATCCTGACTTTGTAACTTCCCAGGTTGGCCTGGGAGATACCTACGCTTTGATGGGCAATCAGGAGCAGGCGCGGGTTGAGTATGACAAAGCCATCCGCTACGCGCACAACGAAGCTGACCGGCTCAGCTATAGCATGCAGAAGGCAATGACCTGGGTGCGAGACGGCAAGTTCGCCGAGGCTGACAAGTCATTCGAGGAGATTGCCCAGACCGCCCACGCCAAGGATCAAGATTTGCAGGAAGCACAGGCTTACCGGCACCTGGCCGAATATCAGACGGACGATAACGCCGCATTGAAATATCTGCAGCAGGCCGAGGACTCACTGGCCCACCGCACGATCTCCCAGGGCGACAAGGATGAGGAACTCTCCCGCATCCTGCGCAACCGTACCGTGCGAGCCGCACACTCCGGCAATCAACCCTTGGCCGATCAGTCTCTGAAGCAACTCGAAGCTCTGGCTGCCGGCGGCCGCAATCGCGTCGTCCAGAGTTCCTACAACGGGGCAGCCGGAACTCTGCTGATGGATCAGAAGAAGTTCGACGAGGCCATCACTTACCTCGAGGAAGACCAGGACAATCCTTTCACCATGCAACTTCTGGTCCAGGCCTACTACCAAACCAATCAGCCCGACAAGCTCGCCGAAGCGGAAGCCAGACTGCGAGGCACGAACATTCCGACCATGGAGCAAGCCCTCATTGTTCCGGCTGCGCGACTGCGCCGCCCGGAAATGTAAGCGGCTTCGCTTCTAACCCATTCTGTAACGCAACCCACAGATTTGGTCTATACTGTCGAACGCCAGCGGCTAAGCCAAACGTTTCTGCGCGTGCTTGTATTGATCGACGCTCTCGTGAAAGTTGTTGCCACTCTGCCGGTGCGTGTCCGCGGCACGACAGTGAATCCAGAGCTAAGCGCCCAGACTCGGGACGTCAGCGCGAACGGCATATTCCTGTATACGAACTCTCGTATGGCGGAAGGTTCGGAAGTGGAATTGGTCCTCATACTCCCGCCCGAATTAGCCTCCGGAGAGAAATGCTGGGTTTGCTGCCACGCGCGGGTTTTGCGTGTGGAACAAGGACCCGGCACAAACTTTGGGATCGCGGCCGAGATCCGCCGAATGGACGTCTTGCCAGAGATCCCGGCCTAGCCTTCTGCCGCTACCCCGCTGCGCCGGTCGTGATGCTGCCCCACAATTTGGTGCAACAGGATCGCCGCCAGCTAGCGGGCTGCGCTTATCCAGGAGCCCTGAACCTGCCAAAATTTCCCGGCCCTTGGGCAGGAACTGCCGTATGTCGAAATGCAACCGTGGAAATCCTTGAGAAAATACTTCCCATGGCACCGACCTTGGTGCAATAATGGCGGCCCTAGAATTGCTCTGGCCAAACTCAGGTACTCAGGCGGGCCTAGTATGTGGATTGAGAAACTGTCAGACGGTGTGGTCCAGGTGCAAACCGCGATCGGGCCGCGTTACTTAATGCCATCTCTTCTTCAGCGCGTATATTTTCTTTGGATGTTCCGTCACTTTCCCATTCTTCCTCACGCCGTGCTCAGCACTGGGCAACAGCGAATGATCGATCGCCTATGCTCTGAGCAACGATTTGTCTCCATGGCATATGCGGACGGGATGGAAGATGCTCCCGTAATCGGCACGGTCGAGCGGCGCCTCAGTCCCAAGGTGGGACCGGAATCGTTGCCCCCGCGCCGTCCCGTGGTCAGCGAAAGCCCCGGCGGCTTGGCTGCGGAGGTGCGGCAGCGTTCCTAGCCGCGCTTCTTTCGTGTCTTGAGCCCGGTGCGATGAGAGGCTTTTCGCTCCTGCTCCAGCGCGATCGCCAGTTCCTGCACTCCGCGACGGATCTCCTTCACGTCGGATGCGGCAAATCCCAACTGCAATCCCTCCGGCACCACTCTGCCTTGACTATAGCGGTCCAGCGGAGTCACATCTACGTTGCGTTCCGCGGCGGCAGCGGCTGCGGATTCTGCATTCATCCCGCCAGACAGCCATCCAGCCGTCTGCAAACCTGCTTCGACCCCTGAGATTTCAAGCAGACCTGCAAGCCTCAGACGCGCCTCCTCCAAAAGAACGGAGAGCCGCTCCGCATACACCTCGCGCATGCGCCGCAGGTGGCGCCCGAAGTGGCCCTCGGTGATGAAATCAGTGAGCACAAGTTGCTCTATGAGCGGTGCGTGCCGAACGGTTAGAGAGAGAGTCGCTTCGACACGATTTAAGAGATCGAAGGGAATTACCATGTATCCCAAACGGAGCGCGGGGAACAGCACTTTTGAAAAGCTACCGGCGTAGAGAACCAATCCGCGGTCATCGAGCCCCTGCAGAGCAGGAATCGGACGGCCCGAGTAGCGGTACTCGCTGTCATAGTCGTCTTCAAATATCATCGCGCCCGACTTCTCGGCCCACTCCAGCAGGTGCAGTCGCCGAGCCAGGTTCATGGCGGTTCCCAACGGAAACTGATGCGCCGGCGTGACATAAATCAATCGAACTCCTCGTGCGGGCAGCCGGCGGATTGCAATCCCGTCCCCATCGATCCCCGCCGCATGAACTTTGGCGCCGAATGCCCGAAAGACCAGAGCCGCACCGGGATATCCCGGGTTCTCCACGCACACCCGATCTCCAGGGTTCAGCATGAGCCGCGCAGTCAGATCGATCGCTTCTTGCACTCCAGAAACGATCGCAACCTGTTCCGGCACGCATCTCACACCGCGTGACCGACTCAGGTATTGGGCGACCGCTTGCCGAAGGGGCGCGAACCCGAGGGCATCGCATCCCATCAGATTTCGCTGGGAAATTCGACGCAGGCAGCGCGTAGTGATTTTCGTCCACAGTGTCACTGGAAATAGGTCCAACGCGGGCAGGTTGGCGCGGAAAGCGCGAGTCGGCCGGTTCTCATAGCCTCGAAATAACTGAGCTCGTTGAGCGTAACGGGAAACCGCTGGAGATTTCTTCCCGCCCGCCGCGGACGTAGCAGCTCGTAGGGATGGGACTTGGAGCAGACTGTCGGGCAAGACCTTGCTTACATATGTGCCCGATCCAACGCTGCCTTCTATGTAGCCCTCGGAAGCGAGCTGATCAAAGGCATTCACGATTGTGCCCCGCGCTAATCCGTACTGCCGGGCGAGATCGCGGGTTGCAGGCAGGCGCGAGCCCGGGCGCAGACGGCCACCGAGGATCTCAGACCGCACCCCTTCATAGAGCCACTGGTACGCGGGAACGTCCGAGTGAGGATGGGGAAGCGCCAGTTCGTAAGAAGCCGATCTCTTCGCCATAATAATGGTACAGGAAGAATACTATAAATGGATCTTTATGAGCGATCCATTTACCTCTACCGTAGGGATCATTGGAGAATGCCTTTGCAAGACCAGGCCACGATCGAGAAATTATTGACAGGCTACCGTAAGGACGGTGCGGACTGGGTCCTGCTTCTCGTGCCGGGTCTGATCTGGGGCGCGTCATTCTTATTCATTGCGGAAGGGCTGCGCGCCATCGGTCCCAGCGGAGTCACGTTTGTGCGAATCCTGATCGGCTTCGTGACGCTCTCGCTGTTCCCCGCGGCGCGAAGACCTGTCATGCGCTCCGACTGGGCGGGCATTGTCGGGCTGGGGGTGCTGTGGCTGGCGTTTCCCCTTAGCATGTTCCCGTTCGCCGAACAGCACGTCTCTTCCGCGCTCACCGGGATGCTGAACGGCGCCAATCCCATGCTCACAGCGATCGTTGCCGCCGCCTTTGCGCGACGTGCGCCAGCGTCCCGGATATTGCTAGGCGTTGCCGTGGGCATGGCGGGAACGGTGTTGATTGCGTTACCCACGATCAGCGAGGGGCACAGTAGTGCCGCGGGCGTTGGGATGATCATGGCCGCACTCGTTTCTTATGGCTTCGCGCTCAATATCGCCCGGCCCCTGCAACAGCGCAACGGCGCATTGCCCGTGATCTGGCGGGCCCAAATGATTGCGCTGGTATTTACCGCTCCGTTGGGATTGCCAGATATGTTCTCCGCACATTGGAGACCTGGCTCCGTGGCTGCACTACTGGCGCTGGGAGCATTGGGCACGGGAGTGGCTCACGCGGTCATGTCAGTCGCGGCCGGCAGGCTCGGCGCGACCCGCGCCTCGGGGACGACGTTCCTGATACCTGCCGTGGCACTTCTCCTCGGAGTAGCTCTTCGCGGTGAAAAAGTCGCGTTGCTTTCGGTCGGGGGAAGTGTAGTGTGCATCGGCGGGGCCTGGCTCATGCGCCGGTCCCAGAGCTTGCGTGAAATGCAAAAGAGCGGCGACCCGCAAGCACGGCCGCAAGGTTTTCAAAGCTCTCAACTGGGCCCGCCAGATTTGCAAGAGTGCAAATAGGCATACCTGGTTCGGGAAGGTTTGTAAGGGGTGAGTCATGAGTTCTCTTGAAAAGTGCATAAGAGTTGCCGCGGTCATCTTGTGCGGCAGCATGATGGCGAGCCATCTCGCGTGGGGCCAGGGGGCCACGTCCGCCTCTCACGGCGGGACAAAAGAGCGCGCGCGTGTTGTTCTCTCCCAAGAACTGCCCACGCTGGAGGGCAAACATCTGAAGGCAATTCTGGTGGAGGTCAACTACGGTCCGGGTGAGGCATCACCTCCACACTCCCATCCCTGCGCGGTCGTCGGCTACGTCGTTGAGGGGATCCTTCGAACCCAAGTGAAAGGCGAGCCGGAGATGATTTACCGCGCCGGGGAAAGCTTCTATGAAGCGCCCAATGGCATTCATCTGATTTCGGCCAACGCCAGCGCAACGGAACCCGCCAAACTTGTGGCTTACTTGCTCTGCGATCACGACGCTCCGATCAGCGTGGAAGTGCCGGAAACCATCCCCGCAAAGGGAGCCGCCCAATGAACCAGCATGCACAGCCTGCCTCAACAACCACGTTCAAAGGATCAGCGCCAAATTGCACATAGTGAATTGGGAGCGGACCGGAGTGTTTTACGCTCGCTTCACGCTTGGCGCCGCGTTTCTCTCCGCGGTAGCTGGACGTTTCGGTCTTTGGGAGAAAACGTTTGACCTGAAGCATTTCGCGAGCTTCCTGGAATACGCGGGAGAAGTGCTCTCGTTTATGCCCAAGGCCTCCGTACCCTGGCTCGCCTGGACGGCCACGGCCTGCGAAACAACCCTCGGAATCCTGTTAGTTCTGGGATTGTGGCCGCGATGGGTCTCACTCGGGAGCGCCGTTTTGTTGGCACTGTTCGGAACCGCGATGGCAATCTCTTTCGGGCTTAAGTCTCCAATGGACTATTCGGTCTACTCTGCTTCTGGGGCAGCCGTCCTGCTGGCACTGCAGGCCTTTAGAGAACGGCGAGTCGGCTTTAAACAACGAGAAAACGGGGGACGGTCATGAGGCGAAAGTGGAAATGTATCGCAATCACCGCGGCTCTTTGTTTCACAAATCTGAATGCTGCGATGTTGTCTGCTCAGAGGCAGAATGATGAAGCTTTGCTGCGAACGCGAGAGACCGTCTGGCGCGCCTGGTTTGCAGGTGATACGAAAACGCTAGAGCGGTTAGTGCCGCCTCAAACTATTGTCATGAGTGGCGGAGAAAAGGAATGGAAAACTCAGTCCGATGTGCTTCGATCCTCTGCCGAGTTTCACTCCAAAGGGGGAAAACTGATTCGGCTTGAGTTTCCCCGTACTGAGGTGCAGCATTTTGGTGACGTGGCTGTCGTTTGGAGCAGCTATATTGTGGAAACGGAAGTCGAGGGCAAACGATCTTCAGGCTCAAGCCGCGTAACCGAGATCTTTGTGAGGCAGCACGGACGGTGGACCAATCCGGGCTGGCACACCGACGAAGAAAAGTGAGTGGGCTAACGTCTATTCCGCTCGAAAGCGAAGAAGCCCCAAGGTCTGACTTTTGGGCTGCCGAGGAAAACACACCATATGGAATTAATCCATCAATCGCAACTACCGTTCGTTGGCATGTCGCATGAGTTCATTGGCGCCGAACACGGTGGGGTCGCCGCATCGTTCTTTGTGGTCATCGGCGAGCCGGGTCGCGGGCCGCGGCTCCACAAACACAACTATGACGAGGTCGTCTATGTGATCGCTGGACGGGCGAAGTGGATCGTTGGTAACGAGGAACGAGACGCGGCGGCCGGCGACATCCTCATTGTAAAAGCAGGTGAACCTCACAAGTTTGTGAGTGCAGATGACGATCCGGTCCGCCAGATCGATATCCATCTGAACCCGGCATTCAAAACGGTGTGGCTCGAGTAGGTTGGCGGCAACCCCATAGCCAGATTGCTCGCCTTCCCGAAATATTGCCTCCGAATTTGATCCCGGCAAACGCCAGTGTTTTCATGGAATGTCCGGATAGTTCCCCATGGTATAAATATGAAGGGCTCATCGTTCACGGTCCCGGGGTCTACTCAACGGAACTTCGTGAATTGAGGCGCGCCGGAACGCGTCGCCACGCAAGTTAGCGGCCATAAGCCCGGTCGACTCCCCCCAGTCGATGAAAGCCAAAGGTTCGGGCGCGTAGCTCAATTGGCAGAGCAACTGACTCTTAATCAGTAGGTTGTAGGTTCGATTCCTACCGCGCTCACCATCCTTTCAATCGTTTAGCAGATGCCGCGATCCGCTCTGCAATCCGTTAGGATCGCGGCAGAGCTAAACGCACGATCTTTCCGTGCGCCTCTGCCATTTCTGCGGTAGCTGCATCACCGTACACGTTCATGGTGGTACGGATGTCGGAATGTCGCATCAGCTTTTGCTGCACGCCAACAGGGGTACCAACCGAATCTAGCCATGACCTGTACGTGTGACGTAGGCTGTGAGTGCCGAGTCCACCGATGTCTGCTTTGCGCGCGGCCTTTTGGTACATGCGCCAGACTTGATCGTAAGACCACGGTAACCTGCCAAGTTGCACAGGCGAAGCAAACATCCAATCCTCAGTGGCTGAGAACTTGCTCGTTTGTTTCCCGGCTTTAACAGCATCCAAGAGTTCGGGGCTGATCGAGAGCTTCTTACGCGACTCCGCAGTTTTCACATCGTCAACTTTCTGGCATACGATTCCCCGTTCCACCGTAAGCTTGCCATTGATCCAGTCCACATCGGACCATCTCAACGCCAAGCACTCGCTGATCCGCAGACCGAGGCAGCAGCAAAGCAAAGCCATCGTGCGGAAAGGTTGATCCAGATGTTGAATGAACTTCTGGAACTCTTCCACACTGAGACTCCGGGGTTGCTGCCTGCGCTTGGTCGCGCCCTTGACCGAAACCAGCCCCATCGGATTTCGCTGCATAGGCATGTCACCCCGCCATACGGCGAAATCCCACAAGATACTGAGTATCCCCCGAATGTGCGCTTTGCTTTTCGGTGCCAGAGAGAGAGATTCCAACCAAAGCTCCACTGGACGTGCCTGGACTTCGGTTAGTGAGCAATCACCCCATTGTGGCAGGATGTGATTCCTCAACCAAGCCTCGTAAGAACGCCGAGTGTCGATCCGCTTCGGCATCCTCTCCACTCGGTATTGTTGAACTAGCATGTTCACGGTTAATTTGTTCCCGTCGCTCTTGGGTTGATTCTCTTGCGAACCCTGGAACGCCATTGCTCCACGCCATGCGCTGGCCTTCGTGGTATGTTCGTTTGCGGTGCCGATCAACTTTGAGCGCCGTTTCCCGTCTTCCCACCATAGGAAATTCCAGGTCTTGCGTCGTTTGTCGAAAACTACACTTCCAGTTTTGTGCCGTGCTGCCCTTTTCATCGTTCCATCCTTTCTTCAGGGCGCACGGATGGCGTTTTGGATGGTAGCACGGTGGATTCCATGAGAGCGGCGTCTAAGTCGGTCTGCCGAAAGCGCCATACACGGCGTTTCGTCCCTGAGAGTGCAAATGCTTTCACCTTGCCCTGGCGGACCCAGAGCAACAGCGTACGCACCCTGACCTTGAGATAGTGGGCAGCCTCGGCAGCCGTGAGCCATTCAGTCGTGGTCAGTGCCCCGAATTGGTTGGGCGTGGCGGTCATGGGTTTGTCGAAGAATCAGGGTTTTGTGGCGGTTGCGGGGTGTTAGCTTGACTCGTCCGGTATAACTCGTAACCTCCGTAGACAAGCAAACCGGCAATAACGGCAAATGTGAGCAGTCCCAGTAGCGTGACTCTCATTTTCTCTCCTTATTCCAACTGACAACTCCATCGCAACCACGCTCAGGGCACCGGTATCCCTCGAACGACCCGTCCATCCAGTTCGTCTTGACTTGATTGGGAACAATCCAGAACTCTTCTCCACATTTAGGGCATTTCCGCCGATACCTGCTCTGCAGGTCGTCGAGCCTTTTCCAGATATTGCGCTGTCCTGCATCTAAGACTAGCTGCTCGAACACGCTCATACCTGCTTTGCTGCGAACGAACAGTTGGACGCCGCAAGGATCGCAGATTACGTACGGCTTCTTTTTCTTGGTTTGCCGTACATCGAGACCCTTCCCGCACAGGGGGCAGGGAAACCGCTGTTCCGGGCGAAGACTCAAATCAAGTGGCATTGTTCCTTCTAGTTGTTAACGTAATCTAACAATAATAATGATTGTCACAGGGGCCAATCTGGCTGTCAACAGGGAAACGAATATTCTTGCAGTTGTTAATATTCTGCCGTATCCTAGACAGGCTATGGAGAGCTTCGGAAGCTACATGCGCCGGTTGCGGAAGTCCAAAGGACTGACCCTCAAACAGGTCGAAACCCAAGCCAAAGTGTCCAACGCCTACATCTCCCAGATCGAACGGGGGTTGCGCAATCCCCCTCAGCCCGAAATTCTGAAACGGCTGGCCAGAGCCTACGATGTCCCGCACCGCGACCTCTTGATCGCGGCAGGCCATCTGGAGGAAGATTCGGTGGAAACTGCCAAACGGAGGCGGGTTGAGGAAGCATACGAGCACGTCATGACTGATCCCACGTTTAAGCAAGGTACTCGCTTAAAAGGAACGCACGTCAGCCTGGAAACCAAGCGCTTTATTGTGGAAATGTACGAGAAATTAACCGAGCGGAATCTGCTAAAAGGGGCGTAAGAACCGTGAAATTGCTAACGGACGGAACTCGAAACAATCCCCTTTTAGGCTTTTGTTTGGCTGTGATTTCCCGCCATCCTGAGAACTGGCCTCCAACTGAACAGGTTTTAGCAAAAGAATTTGTCAGTTGGCTGGGCGTTAAGTCTTTCTTAACGCGAGACGCAATGCGGGAACTGTGTTTGTCTAAGGGAATAAATCTCTCATTTAGTGCTCTTGCGCCAGAACTTCGCGGATTTAACTGCTCCTTTCAAAACAAGAAAGAAATTGTCATTTCCGAACACGAGAACGTCCCCTTTGCTGATTTACACACGCTTCTGCACGAATTCCGGGAAATGCTCGAACACGTCTTTGTGGAACTCGGATGCGCCACACTAACTCCGAGAGATTCGTTAGAAGAAACAGCGGAGGAATTCGCGGCGGTTGCGAGAATGGAAACCGGTGCGCGAGAATTTCCTGCTTATATCAAAATGGTAGGCAAGATCGAGATTCCCTGGCAGCGTTATCTTGGTTACGCATTGCTGGTCATTGGTTTTGTTGCCTATATGTTTACATGCGCAACGCTGCCCCAGTACGAGGAGATGATCTCCGAAGCCCGACGCCAACGTTACGTACGTACGTAACGTTAGAACCGCTTTTCCCTGTCCCGTTTTTCTCTTTTGCTACCTTGAGCTTAGCAAAGCGAGCATAACACCGGAATCCGCCGACGACATTACCATCTTTATGTAATTGTGTGAGGCAGGTGACGAGCGTGTGCGACGCGTTCGAGAATTCCTGCGGGAAACTCTTACATTTTTCCCTGCTGGCATTGATTCGTAATCGCTGTATCTGTGGCACTTTTCAACGGCGAGAAGCACGGTGATCTAGACATATCTGAAGACACTATTTTTCTTGTTGACATTCACCTCGCGCTCGACGTATTGTTCGCGCAATCAGCGGGGGCTCCCTAGAGAATCTTTCCTCGCTGCTTCCTCCGAAGTGTCGAACGGGCTTGCGTGAGCCGCGCAGATTCGCGCTACGACGCTCACGACGCGGAAAATTTGCGTGCATTCGAGCGTTTGCAAAATGACGCTCCGCTAAGGAGGAAGTTTCTAGTGGTTCACCTCATGATTAGGCGGTTTCTGCATGGTTCACTCGTTTTCTGCGTAACGTCTTTTTTTGTTCCTTTGGCTGCGGCGCAAGAGGGCACGATTAACCCCGATGTCCTGCTGACCAATGCAACGCAGACACCAGTCGAGGGTGTGGGGCACGACTATATTCATGACATGAGCGAGACCGTCAATCCCCAGAATGGACAGGTCAGCATTCGCATCGCAGGCCCCAACCCACGCGAACGGGGACCAACTTTTCCGCATTATGCCTATATGTACGATAGCAGCGGACGCGAAGCGATGACATGGGAGCCGGAGCTTGTGCAGTGTGAACAAAACCCACCTGGGGTCGGCAACGTTATGTGCGATGCGTGGGTCGTGGGGCCAGGATTCTCTCCGTATCTTTTGAACCAATTTAACTCCGGAAGTGGAATGTTAGTACCCAACCCTACAATTCTGAACACTGTAATTGGATCACCAGTTGATCAGTCATTCACTAATCCACAAATACCTGGCGGGGTGAATGGCAATCAGGGGAAGTATACCTGCGGATATGATCCGTATACGTACTACGATAGCCATGGTGGACTGCATAATTTGAATTTACATGTCGTGGTCGAAGACAATCCCGCGACGGACAACTGCAGTGCTATGGGCTATCAGACGAACTATTTTGGCGGGGATTCTTCAATCAAGGCGGACTTTCAACAACCCGAAGGGGTATTAGCGGCCACCTCAAGCGGCATGTTGATAACACCAGGAGTCCTCGGAACCATAGAAGATACGAACGGAAACGGCGAAAATGGCACCGGAAGGCCGATGTCTTACACAACCACAACAGTGAACGGTGGACAGGGCAGCTTCATAGCGCTAAGTACAATCACATTGCCAGGCGTTTCGGGGGCTTACACATATCAGTACTCAAACTTTTCGAGGAGCGGCACCGTCGGTGTGTCGCCCACAGTCAATCCATACTCCACGGGAAACGCATGCGATACCAATGCGACGCCGACTCAATCTGCCTCATTTGCTGACGTAAGCTCTCTGATTCTCCCGAATGGGCAGTCCTATACGTTTGGGTACGATGGGCAATGGGGTTTGGTGAACTCCATCAAATATCCGACAGGTGGAAAAGTCACGTACAACTGGGGGATAAACTCACTATCTGAATCTTACAACGCCAAAACTCCAACCGTGTGGCCGAGCGGCTTGTTGGTGAATGGTCCGCAGAATTGCTATTTCGAATATGATCTTCCAGTCGTTACAAAAAGAGTTGTGAGCTTCGATGGAACGCATTCGGCCCTAGAACAAGATTTTGCCTATTCGACGACTTGGGGAACGAATGGGTTTTGGTCGTCGAAGACTACAACCGTAACGACAAAGGATCTCGTAAGAGGCAGTACAACAGGAGTGACCATCTACAATTACATTCCCATGTTCCCTCCCCAATTGAACACCGGGACTTCTAGTCAGAGCGTCATTCCGCACGAGAACACTGTGGTGTATCAGGATGGTTCTGGAAATACATTACGCACAGTCAAGAAGGTGTGGCTCGGTGTTGATCTGCTCGGCGCTGAGTGTGAGATTCTTGACAATGGGATCGTATCGGGCAAGTTCTATCAATATCAGCAGATTTCGGGCGCTTACCTGTGGTCTGACGGGAGCGACCAGGTGACCGACCTTGCCGAGTACGATTACACGCAGGGCGTTACGTCTGCTTGCGTGCAGCCCCCTTCCACAACAGCACCGGCGCGGGAGACGAAGACGCAATACGCGACAATCCCGTCGTCCGTCTTGTGGCAACCATACGAATCAGCGGCGATACCGCAGACTAACGACCGGCCCTCCGTGATCCAAGTTTATGACCACGGTACTTTGATTGCGGAAACGGACTTCGCTTACGACCAAACTTCGGTTGGGTCAGTCTCGCCTACTGCCTATAACCATGATGAGACAAACTTTAGTCCCAGCCAGGTTGCCGGACGTGGAAATGCAACCACTATCACCAAAAAGTGCGTCACAAACTGTTCAACGAACTCGGTGATTACGGCCCAATACGACGAGACAGGCCAAATTGTTGGTGTGACAGACGCGAACGGCAACACAACAACGCTCTCGTATGCCGACAACTATTCAACAGGAGGAACGCCGCCGGGCAACACCAACACCTATGTGACAACAATTACCCGGCCCACGACGAACGGGGTCAAACATATTTCGTCATTCGCATATCACTACATGTTTGGCGAGTTAACGTCCGCCACCGACGAGAATAGCCGGGTGACCACCTACCAGTACAACGACACTTGGGGAAGGCCGACGCTCGCGGCCATGCCCGATGGTGGTCAGACTGAAAAGGCGTACAACGACTCCGCGCCCTCACCGAGTGTTACGACCTGCCAGCTCATCAATGGGACGGCGGGCGCGAGGTGTATTGCTACACATCCTCCAACGGGGTGGAAGACAACACTGGGTACCATGGATGGCGTCGGTCAGCTTGTGCAGACCGAACTGGTGTCCGATCCGGACGGTCCCACTTTTACGGCCACAAGCTATGATGGCTCGGGTCGAGCGTATCAGGTCTACAATCCCACACGCTGCTCTTCCATAACGACAAACTGCGACAACGAAACCACCTGGGGACTCACGACATACACCTACGATGCCCTAGGAAGAACTACCAATGTTGCTGAGCCTGATGGGTCGGCTGTTACGACTTCGTATTCGGGCAACTGCACGACAGTCACCGATGAAGCGGGCAAGGCCCGCCAGTCGTGTGTGGACGGACTGGGACGAATGACGAGCGTGGTGGAAGATCCGGGAAGTCCGGTGGGTCACCGGCACCTAGATTATACAACGAACTACGCCTACGATGCTCTGAATGACCTGCTCACCGTCAGCCAGCAAGGTGGAAGCACGTCTTCGGCAAACTGGCGTCCGCGATCTTTCACTTACGATTCGCTCTCGCGTTTGGTGACTGCGACAAATCCGGAGTCCGGTACAACAACCTACACGTACGACCCGAATGGAAATGTATTGACTCGCGTAGCGCCACAAGCCAATCAAACCGGAACGGCCCAGACAACCACAACGTACAGCTACGATGCTCTTAACCGACTTCTTCACGTGGCGCACAGCAACCCGAGTAATGCGAACGCCTCCTGGGCTTACGATGGATCAGCAATTTCGGGCTGCCCCGGTGTATCCGTTCCTACTCTTAGTTCACCCACGAACCTCATCGGGCGTCGGTCTGCGAAGTGTTCGCAGCAAAGCACCTCCAGTTTCAGTTATGACCCAATGGGGCGCCTCATTGCGGAGGCCCACTCAATCGGCCTGACTGCGCCCCCGCCCGTCACGTATAACACCGGATACACCTATTCCCTGGATGGATCGCCGCAAACTCTGACCTACCCCAGCGGCGACGTGGTCACCTACACTGTCGGCGGTGCTGGGCGTGCTATCCAATTGAACGATTCCAGCAACAATTACGTGGGCTACTCCGGAAGTACGGCTACATATGCGCCGCAAGGCGCGCTAGCCAGGATGACAAACGGGTACACGAGTTCTCCCTCGGGCATCGTGACCTTGAACAGCTATAACGACCGTTTGCAGCCGATTCTGTTGTCTGCCTCCAATGCGTCCAGTACGATATTCAGCTTATGCTACGACTTCCACCTGCACGTAGCCGTCAGCAGTTGCAACCTCGCGGCCTACACCACGGGCGACAACGGCAACGTCTTTCAAATTCTTAACAACTCTGACTCGACCCGTAGTGCTGCATTCACTTACGATCCTCTGAATCGAATCTCACAGGCGAACACGACCAACACTACGTCCTCGAACTGCTGGGGCGAGACCTACACTGTTGACGGCTGGGGCAATCTAACGAACATCGGAGCACCTTCTGGCATCGGCGGGAGTTGCTTTATGGAAAGCCTCAATGCGGCTCCTGCTAGCACCGCCAATCAGCTCAACGGATTTTGCTACGATGCGGCTGGGAATCTGCTGTTAAACAGCCCCTGTCCGAGCGGCAGCTTTACCCCAACTTATGAGTACGATGCCGAGAATCGCCTCTACAATCCCCAGGCGGAGTATACGTATTTCTATGACGCGGATGGCGTGCGTATCCGAAAGGCCGCCAGTGCAACTGTTGGAACCATGTACTGGCCCGGTGCCAACGGGGAATATCTGATGGAGACCAACGGGTCCGGCACTATCAATGAAGAGTACATCTACTTCAACGGCGAGCGTATTGCCCGAGTAGATCGTCCGAGTGGAACGGTGCACTACTATTTCTCGAATCATCTCGGGTCGGCCAGCGTCATTACTGATGATTTGGGAAACATCGAACAGCAAACCGACTATTATCCGTTCGGCGGCGTAGCCTACACGAGCGGCAGCGACACGAATCACTACAAGTTTACCGGCAAAGAACGCGATTCCGAATCCAACCTGGACATGTTCGGGGCCAGATACTACGGATCAAGCCTGGGCCGCTTCATGACGCCGGACTGGGCCGCAAAGCCCACGGCGGTGCCCTATGCCCACTACGGCAACCCGCAGAGCCTCAATCTCTATAGCTACGTCCAGAACAACCCGACCACGATAGGTGACCCCGATGGGCATTGGCCAACCTTTAGGTTAGGCGGAACATGGACACATTCCGACATCGTCGATGCCGCCTACCCGGGTCTTAGCGCCGCACAACGCCAGATCATTAAGAATGGCAGTGCTAAGGCTGATGAGGATCAAAGTCGAGCCGGGGCTCCCGCACACGGGATGACTCCGAAAGGAGAGGACAAGGCCATCGCGATGAGGGACGCTGCTAAGATCGTCGCCAACAGTGAGTCCGCTGCTCGGAACGATCAAGCGGCATACACTGCGGCGGGTGGAAAAGGTATTGCGGATTCGGCTTTGTCTGCCGTCGCGCCAGCTTTCCACGAACAAACCGATGAGACATCTCCCGCTTATGCTGGGTTCCAGGAGTGGGGTGGCATGGGTGAGGGGAATGCAATACAGCAACTGCAAGAAGTCGCTGCAGGGGCCGAGCATGCAGCACGCGAGTCGAGTGCGACTCCTGAGGAAAAAGCTGCTTCTATAGCTGCTGCTCAACGCGTGCTGCAATCTGTCCTTCCGCCCGACCTATACCAGAAAGCAATCACACCTCCAAAACAACAATAGGTGTATCGTCGATGATAAAATCTTTCGGAATTGCGACCTTCGTTGTAATTTCAGCGTTCCTCTTAGCGCTTGTGGCTGGTCGATACCACCTAGGTGCTGTTCAAGCTATCTGCGGCCTCATTCTATTTCCCGGCGGCTTCATCACCACCAAAGTCATGCGCGTAGGGCCCTTGGGAGGGGGGGCGGTCTTCGTAGCGGCTGTGGTGCTTATCGATATAGCTTTTTACGTCCTCGTCTTCCATCTTGTTTCTGTTCTGGCGAGAAGGGGCGGCGTAAAGCAATGACTGGTTGCCTGCCCTGAGGTATTGACACGGATCATGGTTGTGCTGCGCACGGGGGTGAAAGGGAGACACGTCATAATGGGCGCTCTGATTCAGTTGCGATGCTGCATCAGTGGCGATGTGGTTGAGCGGGATAACCCGGACGGCTACTCCCTCCAGGTGCAGAAGTTCGAGACCAAATCTCCGGAGATGATCTGGGCACACGGCTCGCGCCTGCGCAAAGTGATTCCGCTTGTCGGAGAGGAAATACCGGGTCCCCAGGGTAATTTTCAGTGAACACTCCGATATACGCCTACGATGTAGACGAGTGCAACTACGACGCAGCTCGGAGCGTGCTCATCCAGCGCAGTGTTTCGGAATGTTACAAGTTCACCGGCAAAGAACGTGATTCCGAGAGCGGTCTCGATATGTTCGGTGCCCGCTACTACGGCAGCAGCCTCGGCAGGTTCATGACGCCAGACTGGACGGCGAAGCCGGTGACCGTGCCCTACGCGCATTTCGGCAATCCGCAAAGCCTCAACCTCTACAGCTACGTCCAGAACAACCCAACCACTGTCGGTGATCCTGACGGTCACTGCTCTTCGCCCAAAGTCGGGAGTGGGCAGGTTGGAGTATGCATCGACCTGTACATTCAAGCCAAAACCATCAATGTCGTGGGGCAGGGGGACAACCGCGGCCCTGCCGCAAATGATCCAAAGGCCACTTACCGGACCGAGCTTCAGCTCGTAGCGGACCCGAAAAAAGGAACCGTATCTGTTGTGAAAGACGATGCCGGTGTGAGCAAGGCCTTGGGCGGTCTCGTATCCAACAAAGGTACTTCAACCACTTCACCAATTACTCCGACAACCGATGACAAGGGGACGACACACTTCACAGTCAACAACACTGCGATGAACGGCCTGCACGATCTCCCAGGGGCACCGAAGGATTCAATTAAGACCACAATCAACATGGACGTGACTTCAGAAGGCAAAGTGGGGATCGAGGGAGGGATGAGAACTGCCTATCCGTCTTTGGAGATCTACTCGTATGACAGCAGTGGAAAGGCCACTACGATCCTGCAGATGCAAGAACACAATCCGAGCGATCTGGCGCGGCAGGATCAGCCGATACCTCAGGTGGCGCCGCAACAGGAGGGACAGTGACAACCAGGGCCGTACTCGCATTCGTCGTACTAGCCGTTTTGCCAGCAGTTCCGTTGCTCGTGACGTGGCAACGCTTCCGCCAAGATGGAGCCAGCGAATCGGCGGCTCCTCTCTTGCGTGTGCGAATCGAGGCCGTTCTGACAACAGCAAGCTTCATCCTGCTCCTCGCTGCTCTCGTCTGGAGCCCTCTTCTTGGTCCTGACTACAGCAGAAGACGCTTCTCGATGATCTACGCGAACCTCGTGGTTGTGGCCGTTGTGTGTCTTGCTTCCCTTCTCGGATCGCGTCGCTACAAGCTCCCTCTCAGCGTCGCTAGCTGTATCGTGGCGCTGGAATGGATATACCTTGCCGTGATCAACTCGGTGGTCTGACCTACATGTACGATTGCTCCTGCCAGCACGTGCTTTTTGCCTACAAGTTCACCGGCAAAGAACGCGATACAGAATCCGGGCTCCAACTCATGAATTGGGCTAACACTCTTGATCGCTTGCCGAAGATTTCATATCTCTGCGTGGTTGCGTCTTTTCTTGCTCTGGCAGGTTGCGGAGGCTCTGGTTCTCAAGCGCCGCCTCCGCCGGGGCAAGTCACTTCTGTGACCGTCAGTCCGGCAACGGTGCAGGTCCAGTCTGGGACAATCCAGCAGTTCACTGCGCAAGTCTCGGGAACCGGGTCATTCAACCACAGCGTCACCTGGTGGGTGAACGGCAACCTTGGAGGAACCAGCGTCTACGGGACAATTGCTAACGGGCTGTACACGGCTCCGACGGCGCCTCCCAATCCGAGCAACCTCACCATAACGGCCACTAGTGTTCAGACACCGAGCGTGTCCGGCAATTCCAATGTCACCGTTTATACGCCCGCGACATTGGTTTCAATTACGCCCAGCTCAGCCAGCGCAGGGGAAACAGTAGTACTCGACGTTCAGAATGCGTATGACTTTTTGTCGGTGGTTTTCCCGGGAGTCAATGGCACCAGCATTACTCTGCCGCTGATAGAGCAGTCAGGCAACAGCTTTAGTATTGCGGTTCCGTTCGGAGTGGCGTCAGGGCCGGTGTATGTAAACATCACCACGAACGAAGGCGCAATCGTGGCGGCAACAAACACGGTGCAATTTACGCGGCACCCGAACCTGCTGGTTCATGCTGCAAACAAAGACCTCTCGTCCGGCGAGACGCTGCAGCTCGATTGGCGGCTTCTGGGAGCGAGCACGCCGAGTGTTGTGACGTGGACAGCGGATTCAGGGAGTGTGAGCACGCAGGGCGTGTTTCAGGCTCCGGTCGTTTCCAGTGAATCTTATTCGCGGGTCACAGGCTGCCTGCAGAATACAAATTCCTGCGACACGGTTCTGCTCCGCATTCTCCCTTTCCGTGTTGGCCCATCGAATCCGATTGTAAGTATCGGTAACACCATTCAGCTCGATGCCATCCAAGGTGAATCTGTTCTTTCGCCGCAATGGTCAGTGCTGGCTGGCGGTGGGAGTATCACGTCGGGAGGACTTTTTGCGGCTCCAACCACCGCTGCGCAGGCCGGTCCTGTGCCCATAGCGGCAACCGCAAGCTCAGTAACGGAGCAGACATCAGTAGCCGTCTCCGGAGCCTTTCCTGGACTGGTCAACAGGGTGTACGACTATGCCGACTTCACCATCTTCACGCCCCCGGAAGAGACGTTCGTCGAGACCGTGGCGGTCAGCGGGAACAGAGCCTATGCCCTTACCAGTGGGGCCTACTATCAGCCTGCGCCTTCGCCTCCGTATGAAGCGCTCGACGTTTTCGACATCAGTAATCCTGACCAACCCGTCTGGATCGACGCTAGCGAGCCCCCCATCAATGCTCCAGCCACCCTGTTCACATACGGGAACACCTTGATTAGCCTCGACTTTAACAATCTCGTTATGTATAGCCTGACATCACAGGTACCGGCGGTTACCGCGATTCTCCCTATCGCCCCGCCGTTTGCATCGACGATGAACAACGGAGTGTTGTACGTCCTTCCGATGCCTAACCCGAATGTTGTACTAACGACGACGCCGATTGATCTCTACGATGTGAGCACGGGAACGCCGGTTCACACTCATTATGACTTGCCGAATCCTTCGAGTGGTGATGTGGGCGCACTGTCAGGCATCTCAGGAAACGGAAACATTGTTTATGTGACGGGAGAACAGGACGTTAACAATACTCCCACGTTTACCATCGCGACTTACGACATCTCCCAGTCGCCGCCGAACGTTCTGTCAACGGTCGTCAGTACTAGCAGCACCGAATATAACCTTCAGGTGGTGGGTAGTCTTCTTTTCGCCGATTCTCAGGTTTACGACATTTCGAATGTGAAGCCCGTCTCGATTACGACTCTTCCTCTACCTCTTGGACACATTTGGGGTGTGGAGGGGAACAGCGTTTTGGCGAGTGACAGCACTCTCTTGCTGCCCGGTAACAAATTTAACTACGTCGCGGTGAACGTTAGTTCACCGACAAATCCGGTGGTGCAGGCCAACGTTCCGGATCTTTCCAATTCGAACATTTTTAATCCCTCTACGGCGACATGGGCGAGCAACGGCGTTTTCTATGCGGCGGACGGTACGGGTGGATTCTCGGTCTACAGCGTGTCCCCGAGCGGCGGTCCGCTGTATGCGACCACCTTCGATCCAACGTTTGTTTACATCTACGATCAGGTTATCCAGCAGCAGACCCTCTATGCGGTGGGGGTGTATGGGTCGGGGGCGGGAGCACTGGAGTGTTTCGACCTGAGCGGGGATGCACCGAGCCTTCTCGGAGCTTTGTCCTATCCAAACGATTCGAGCTTCGCAGTTCAGGCTTCCGGAACAACTGTCTTCTTGGGACTTGCGGATAGCCTGAAAGTCGTGGATGCGTCTAATCCACAATCCCCGGTCGAAATCGGCAGCGTGGCAATCCCTGTGAACGCATTAGCCCTGTCAGGTAGTACGCTCTTTGCGGGTACTGCGAACGGACGGCTGGTAGTTTTCGATGTCTCCACTCCGGCATCGCCGAAGCAAATTGCCAGCTTAACCATAGCAGCGCCGTCTACCATGCGGCTTTCGGGAACGCTGCTGCTGGTGGCTGCAGGGCAAAGCGGGCTGTTAGTGTTTGACGTCTCGAACCCGAGTGCTCCCGCGATGTTGTCTCAGTTTTCGCCGAGCGTGAGTGCTCCGGTGTGGGATGTCGTGCAGGTGGCGGCATCGGCAGTCATGTTGGCGGCAGATAGTTCGGGAGTTGTAACGGTCGACATTTCGAATCCATCTCTTCCCCAGCAGTTATATCAACAGCCACTTCCGTATCTAAATGCATTTCCTTCTCCAAGTACCAGCGCCGGAATTCTACCCGCGTTCAGTCTCGCTTCCCAAAATGGCGTTACCTACGTAGGAACAACCGCTGGGATCATGTTTGCTTTCGATGCCACTGTTCCTGCAACCCCGAGGTTGGTCGCCGTTAATTTCTTAGGTACGGACGACACTGATGTCGTCTCGGTAATTTCTCCCGGCACAGGCAACTTGTATCTTGCTGTTCAGGGTGTGACGACGCAACTGGAGAATTCGGTTCCGCAAAACTCGATTGAACTGTACTACCCGCCTGCTGCGTTATCGACCGCTGTTTCGATCGACGACGCTGCTAAGCACTACTGGATAAGAGGAAATCCAAAGTTGGAATGGATGTCGCGGCGGTCGGCCACGAATGCAAAAGCCCCGGACCGCTTCGGGGTTGCGCGGCATGGAGGGGGTAAGCAGTCAGTTGAACGGTGAGTGCGAGGTTTCGCTCAGCCGAAATGCGTCGCAATCTTCAATCGGCTTCGACGAATCCGAGCGATCCGTTTTGCGATCCGTTTGCTGTTCTACCAGTGCTTGTCATGTACTTCGGTGCCATCCGTGGCCCTGCATGTTGTTGAATTTACGTTTGCGCGTGGATTCGATTCCTACCGCGCTCACCATCTTTTCAATCACTTACCGGGGTTGATGTTTTGGGTGTGCCGTAAAGTGTGCCGTAACTCAATCCGGCTACGCCCGTTTCTCTACTGCTGCTGTGTCTTGATCGAGCGCAGCGCGCACGATCTCTAGCTCGGGATGCTGATACTGCATCGCAGTCTTCACATCCCTGTGTCCCATGGTTCTCATGACGGCAGCCAGGTTTCCGGTTCTCTTGAGAATCCGGGTGCCGTAATCGTGCCGTCCACAATAGAGGACAAGATCTTCGGGAAGCCCAGCTTTGATCCTAGCTTCGCGAAATCTCTTCGCCATTGTGGTGAGATGAGCAGACTCGGCGCGTTTCGACGGGAAAACCCATCCTTCGCGTTTTTCTCCGCACCGTTGTTTAAGAACGTCAAAGACGCGATTGCTCATCGGTACGCGTCTCCGTCCTTCTTCGGTCTTGCTGTCCGGCACGAAGATCACGCGGGTTTCCCAATCCAGGTTCTCGATGCGCATCCGGTAAAGCTCTCTTTCGTTCCGCATGCCGGTATCGCGCATCAAGATGATGATGTCTCGGAAAAGTTGAAGGCTGCGTTTCCGCCAATTGCAGGCAGCAGCGCCCGCCAACAATTTCTTTTCCGCTTCATCGTCAAGCCTGAGTGAACGTCCGTATTCCTTCATCAGTTTGAGTTTCGGAGCGTGGCGAATCAGTGTCCACTCCTCCGCCTTGTGCAGCATTCTTCTTAACGTTCTCAGCGCGCAATTGGCATTTGAGGACGCGCCCGAGAACCTCAATGTTTCGATAACGTCCCTAGTGATCTGATCCAATCGCATGTTCACGACGGTTGTCGTCTTGAGGAGTCGCCAGCCATCGCGGTAGTAGGTTTTGGTTTTGTCTTCCAGTCTGACCTTGTCCAGCCATTCCAGGAAGCGCCGGGAAAACTCCAGCAACACAGGAGCTTTTTGGGGAAGCGGATCTGTATTCTCGACCACATGGCCGAGTTTCAGACCAGCAACCTTTGCCGCCCTGGCCGCTTTTGTTTCGTTGGTTGACCCACGGTAGCGCTGTCCGCGCACCGTGAAGTCATACCAGTAAAACTTGGACTTCGCTTTCTTAAACAGCTTCACGAGCTTCCTCCATTGCAGCCCGCACGGAAGCAACTCGTGTGTTCTTCTGGATGTATTCCAAAAGAACATTCACATCATAACTAACCCGACCTTGCAGTTCTATCCAATTCGGCCCGACTCCCTCGGCGCGCCATCGTTTCAATGTTGCTGCTGAGCGTCCGAGAATCTCAGCGGCCTTGCGCGTGTTGACGAGCTGAGGCATGGCTGGTTTTTTCATCACGATTGGCTGGGGCATGGTTCATCTACTCCTGAGGGGAGACTCATCCGCCCCTCGTGGACGACATTGCCCTTGACGGTAGCGCAGGTGTACACATATAGTCAAGCTGTATCGTTACACATAGGAGGTGAAATTGACCGAAAGAGAGCTCACGACGGAGAAGGCAGCGATAGCGCAGCAGCCAGTGATCTCCATTCGTATTTCCGAGGCTCTGCGTTTAAAGCTTGAGGGCTTAAAGGTGCTCATGTCCATGAAGAGCGGCGAACCCGTTTCCACATCGGAGGCGGCAAAGCAGCTTCTTGAGTCCTCAAAAGAAGAACGACTTGAGCTGGTAAGTCTGCTTACCGAGCCGGCCGATTCTCTGCTAATGATTCGCCGAAAGGCAGACTCAAAGCTCCCGCTTTCGCAAGCAGAATGGACCGCCGTTGCCTATTTCTGTCTGCACGGAGTGGAGAGATTTGCCAACACCGCACAGACGGAGATTTCATATGAATCTCTTGCCGGAATCCTTGAGGCATTCCAGGCGGTTTACGGTTTGCTTCGCAAACCAAACAAGACCCATTTGGACTCTTTCTTCGTCGCACATCTCCCGCCCGATCGGCAAGCCGAAGCGAAGAAACCGGAAGAGATCGGAAGCGACGATGTTCGGCGCGCCGTCACCCGCACCATTCGGATGCTAAAAAACCCGACAGAAGAGCGGCAGAGACCCATCTTTGTCGCCCGGAACCTCTACTTTCTCCTCGACGAGCTAGACTTCCCCAATATCGAGAGGCTAAACGAGGCGCTTCGGCCGTTCTGGCCGACCCTGTGGCGCGTGTGCGCCCGCGGCCACTATTTTCACTATGGTAAGCCCTTGCAAGATCCGAACTCTTCGGCAGGGGAAATGGACGCTCCGTTGAATCCGCCATTACCGAAATTTGAAGAAGGCGACTACCGTCTCGAATTCGTGCGCTCTCCGAGCGAAGGCTTTTCCGTTTGGTTGTCCTTCCCCGGAAGACTTGCGCCGCTCTATCCCGTGGAGGGATACCCAAAGATTTCGGAATTCAGGACGATCCTAGAACGGCTGGATGTAAGGCGGGTGCTGATCTCCTGGAATGGCCGCTATTTTCTCGCGTACACGGTGGCTGACGAGAAGGACGAAATCGGCGTGAATTTTCGCGCTGGTGACAACGGAATTACGTTTAACTTTCGTGGCGAAGATTGGCAGTCCATCAAGAAGCTGTTTCGACGCGCGTGGCAGGCTCCGCAAGTACGCCGCCTGTGGGACGCGCTGGCTCTTGAGTATGGCGAGTTGTAAGAACGCGGTGCTTCGCACCGGAAG
Organism: Candidatus Sulfotelmatobacter sp.; assembly: GCA_049280095.1. Classification (GTDB taxonomy): domain Bacteria; phylum Acidobacteriota; class Terriglobia; order Terriglobales; family Acidobacteriaceae; genus Sulfotelmatobacter. The sequence goes on from JBAPPL010000028.1 coordinate 93,562, forward strand.
AAGTGGGGACACGTCACCCCCAATTTGGGAACTGCGGAGCGCCAGATGAAACTTCGGCGTTTACGCAGGTTAACTTTCGCTGCGTCAACAAAATTCGTCAACTGCTGAGTGACTGAGATATCGAACAATGATGTTTGTTTGCGAAAGGTGGCTCCAGAGTATCGACTCGCGTAAACGCGTTGAAGCGCAAGGGCTTCCTGTGAACTAACAATTACGCAGTTTAATCGCAGCGGAATCAAGCGCAGGAGTGCAACAAGGCGGTTTGTCCAATGAGTGGTCCCCGCGTTCAAGCTGATCCACAGTCCAGTTTGCCGTTCGGAGAAGAGGCGAAGCCCGGCTTCCGCACCAAGACCGCGGCCACGAGACTGACTCCCGAGGAACTGGCAGAAATAGAAGCTGCCGCCGAAGCGGCGGGACACGCCCTCTCCGAGTGGTTGCGTCAGACCGCTCTGTGCGCTGCGCGACAGCGGCCTGCCGATCCCGCCGAACTGGTATTGTCCGAAGTCTGGGCGGTGCGTTACACGCTCTTGAATCTCTTCCATGCAGCTTCTCAAGCGGCATCGGAAGGCGGACAATTGTCGCCTGATTCCGTCCTCAAGATTCGCGACCAGGCAGACGCACGAAAGCTTCAGCAGGCGCGCAAACTGCTTGATGACTTCTTCGCCCGCGGGCGAAAGGAAAGAGCTCGTATGCCATGAGTGCCATGCCTTTTCCCGGAAGCTTTTCGCTCTTAACGCCCTTGCTTTGGCTAGCCGCGATGTTCCTTTTGCTACTCGCTGTGCGCAGTATGTTGCTTAACCGGTCCTCACGTAAATGGAGGGATCGGGAGACGATCGAATGGGGCCGACCTAGGCCAAGTTTGATCCAGAGATGGAGGGCAAATATGGGCAGAATCCGATTCAGACTGCCGAGATTTTCGCAGCGGCAGATGCCAGAGAGCGCCTGGAAACCAGCGCCATCAGTGCCCGCGAATTCTCCCGCCGATCCGCTGAAGAAGCCTACCCAGCCGATGCTCGGGCTCTTTGGTTCGACCGTCAATGGTTCGACCATCGGTGCTCCCGAGACCAAATCCAAAGAGTCATTCGCCTGGGAGAAGACGAAGGGAATCGAATGAGAGACGAATTGCCAAGAACATCACTTGAAGCTTGAGGACCGTTCGGTATGCTCACGATCTCGAAACCGCTGTCAGCCAGCCAGGCGCAGACCTACCACGTGCGGGAGTTTGCCTCGCAGGAACAGAACTATTGGAGCCGCGATCAGCAGGGTCACAGTGAGTGGCAGGGCAGACTCGCCGAGCAGTGGGGGTTGCAAGGTGGCGTTGGTTCCGAACACTTTGCACGACTGAGTGAAGGCCAGCATCCGCACACCGAAGAGCAACTCGTACGGCATCAAGTTTCGAGAACCTATGAAGGCAAATTTGGCAGAGAGGTAACCAGCGCCGAGCATCGCGCCGGGTGGGACGCCACATTCTCTGCGCCGAAGTCGGTATCGCTTACCGCTCTCGTGGGCGGCGATGATCGGGTGCGGAAAGCTCATCGGGAGAGTGTACGCGTGGCGCTTCAGGAACTTGAGCGATACACACAGGCGCGGATCGGCAATGTCCATGCCCCGGAGACGACCGGAAAATTCATCGCCGCCACTTTCGAGCACGATACCGCGCGGCCCGTCGATGGCTATGCTGCGCCCCAGCTTCATACTCATGCCGTGATCTTCAACATGACCGAGCGCGAGATCGGTCTCGAAAAAGGGAAGCAGATGCGTGCTTTGCAGCCACACGAGATGTTCGTGTCACAGCGCTACGTCACGGCGGTCTACCGATCCGAGTTGGCTCTGCGTCTGGAAAAGCTGGGCTACGAACTGGAGCGCGGCAAGCATGGACAGCCGGAAGTAAAAGGCTACACGAAGGAATATCTGGAGGCTTCCAGTCCGCGACGTGAACAGATCAAAGACCATCTCCGGGAACAAGGAATCGACGGAGCCGCAGCGGCACAGATCGCAGCCCACCATACTCGCGACCGCAAGGAACTACTATCGCCTGGAGAAGTCCTACAGCGGCACCGCGAGTTGGCGGCACAGTACGGGCATCAGGCGGACCGCGTCGTCGCACAGGCACACCAACATGGGCAATACCAGATGCCGGAGCCAGAGATGCGGGCGCAGCGGGCCGTGACATGGGCGCGCGATCATGTCTTCGAGAGGTCGGCTGTGCAGGACCGCCGCGCGATCCTTGAAACAGCGCTGGTGCGCGGCATGGGAGAAGCCACCTATGCCCAGGTCCGGCAGGAGTTCGAGCGCCGGATCGAGGCCGGGGAGTTCCGGGAAGTCTCGCACGTTGGTGCTGGCAGACAGTACACAACCGCCGTGATGATACGCATGGAGCGTGAGATCGTTGGCCGGATGCAGCAAGGCAATCGGCGCGACTACAACGATCCTATGCTGGTCTCGCCGAAAATGCGCATCGCCGCGGAAGACCGCCACCCGGAGTTGAATGCGTCGCAGCGCCAAGCGGTAGACGAAATCTTTCTGTCGCGCGAGAAGGTTGTAGGCTTGGATGGCATCGCAGGCGCGGGCAAGACGACGACTCTGTCCGTCATCCGTGAGGGTGCGGAGGCTGAGGGCTACAGAGTGGAAGGTTTCGCGCCGACATCCCGCGCGGCGCAGAAACTCGGGGAAGCAGGCATGGAGACATCCACACTACAGAAGCATCTGGTACGTGGACGGCAGCCGGATAGTGGGGAGAAACGGCTCTATGTGCTCGACGAATCATCGCTCGCATCGACCCGGCAGGTGCATGAGTTTGTGAACCGGCTTCATCCGAATGACCGTGTGTTGCTCGTCGGCGACCGGCGGCAACATGAGGCGGTTGAGGCCGGGAGGCCCTTCGCGCAGCTCCAGGACGCAGGTATGAAAACCGTGAAACTCGAAGAGATCGTACGGCAGATAGACCCGGAACCGAAAGAGGTAGTCGAGCAGCTTGCACGGGGCGAAGTGCGCGAAGCGATACAGAATCTTGACCTGCAGGGCCGAGTCCATGAGATTCAAGGCCACGACGACCGCATCGCCGCGATTGCGAAGGACTACGCAAAATCGCCGAAGAACACGCTGGTGATTTCTCCCGATAATCGCTCTCGCATGGAGATCAACGAACGGGTCCATTCGGAATTGCAGCGGATTGGCCTCGTCAGCAACGAGGAGCACCGGATCAGGACGCTAGTGCCGCGCCAAGACCTCACCGGCGCGGACCGCACATGGGCCGAGCGCTATGAGGTGAACGATGTGCTGCGCTATTCGCGCGCATCGAAGGAAACCGGGATCGGGAAAGGCGCGTACGCACAGGTGAAGAGCATCGACGCTCCGAGAAACCGGCTGACGGTCGAGCTGCAGGATGGCACGCAGCGCACTTACGATCCACGCCGACAGCAGGGCGTCTCGATCTTTCGGGAGGAGATGCGAAGTTTTTCAGCAGGCGACCGCATTCAGCTCACCGCGCCGGCCAACAAGCTCAGAGTTGCGAACCGCGAGTTGGGGACCATCGAGAGGATCGAGGAAGACGGGCGGCTGCGTCTGAAAATGGACGGTGGCCGAGCGGTTGAACTCGATCCGCGCAAGCATCCGCATCTCGACCACGGCTATGCAATGACGAGCCACTCCAGCCAGGGGCAGACTGCCGACCGTGTCTTGATTCACGTAGACGCCGAACTGGGTGCCAAGGATCTGCTCAACAGCCGCATGGCCTATGTCTCTGTCTCGCGCGGACGCTATGACGCGCAGATTTATACTAACAATGCAGGGACGCTCGGACAGGAACTCAGCCGCGACGTGTCCCATTCGCCCGCGATTCAGCAAGAGCCAGGAGCGATCAAGATCGAACCACAAACCACGCACACGAATCAGATCAGTCAGGGTTTCGGTCTAGGTCTGTGATGCATGCCCGAATGACATGCCCCGGATAGCCAGAGCATAGCCGAGGCCCGGCCAGTGTCAAGGCCGCGCTTCGCGCGCCGCGTTCGCGGTCGAAGAGCCTTGACACTGGCCTTTGCGCCTCGGCTTATTATTCAGCTATGCGGGGGATGTCAGATTTTTACTTCCACGAACCGGGACTCCGCACCGAGTCGAATCGCTGTCGGAGGAAATCTGGGACTTGAGAAAGACGTGTTCAAACAAGCATTCACCTACGAGCAATGAGAATCATTACTTACAGCGACCTGCATCTTGAATTTGGCTCGGGATGGATGTTGCCGCCAAATGCCAACGGAGATGTAATGATCCTGGGAGGCGATATCGTCACGCTCAGGGATTATGAGCCGCTCGACCAGATTCTGCGGAAGTGGAAGAAACCAGTCCTCTATGTGGCGGGAAACCACGAATATTACACGCGGCGGCCAATGAACGAAGAGGACAATAGATTCAAGGCCTGGCTCGAAGACAGACATCCGCATGTGAAATTGCTGCTTGACGAAGAGGTCAGCATCGAGGGTGTCAATTTCTTCGGGGGCACGATGTGGACGGATTTCAACGGCGGCGATTTGCGCGCCATGGAGACCGCTCGCTCTCAAATGAATGATTACCGCCTCATCTATAACCCCGACGAAACGCCTTTCACGCCAGCAGATTCGATTGCGCTACATGAACACTTCGCGTCGAAATTGCTGAACTGGTTTGGCAAGAATCTAAGTGGTCCGCGTGTGGTTATCAGCCATAATGCTCCGGTCATCAATCCCAACTCCAAATACAAGGGCGGCCCTCTCACGCCGGCGTTCAATTCCCTGGACATGGCGGAGATCATTGGGACCCACCAGCCAGCCCTCTGGGTGTATGGCCATACGCATGAGTGCGACGATCAGACGATCGGCCGGACCCGGATCATTTCAAATCAACTCGGATATCCCGTCAACGTTGGCGGTTTTGAATGCAAGGATTTTGATGAGGCGGGTCTGCCAGTCGAGGTAGGCGTTTAGCCCTGAGCTACCTGGCTATCCATCATCTTTGTTAAGGTCCTTGTGCTCCCAAAGATTCGCGCCGGTCAATTGGAGAGGGTTTCCGACGCATCAGTCCGGTCCGAATCGTACCTTACGCCGCCGTCATTTCTTCAACAAGCATCCACCTGGCCGCCTAGAAGAGACCAATCCCTAGGTATCCAGCATGTCCCACTCATCACCGAGAACCCAGCGTAACGCAGAGAGCTTGCCGTTAATCATTCCCCAATCGAAATCGTCCCAAGGACCAAGATTCTCCACTCCGTACTTCTTTTCGACTTTCGCAGCGGCCTTGAGAGCGCCTTCCCAAACATTGCGTTGAATCGGCCGCCGCAGGTGGTTCTTGACCGGGAATGTTTCTTTCTCAACGATCTTGGTTTGGCCCCGCTCGATTTTCTGGCGCGTGATCTGATGCCGGTTGTACCAGACCTGATGGAACAGCACGTCTATGGCATCCAAGATTTCAGTCAGTCGCCTTGGTTCTTCCATCCATTCCTGTTCGATCATCAGATCGGCAAATTGTTCTGGTTGTACGCGGCGCAGCGCCTCGCCCAGGGTGATGAAATACATCGACCGCACCCGCGAAAAGCAAACTGCGACATCCGGGTGGGGTAACTTGTTGTTGGCAGCGGGGTGGCTGAAATCCTTGATATTATGGGTGATAAAAGCAAATCGCGTTCCCGTCGCCTTTGCTCCCACTACGTCCGCGTAAACTTCGATCAGGATGGCATCATCGATGCCATTCCGTTGCCTGTGAAAAGGAGCGCGCTTGTCGATTGCGCGTTGTGCTGCACGCACCTTCACGCTATCGGAAATCTCGATAATCGGTGTGCGCGCGAACAGCTTCTCGATGCGGCTGACCGTATCGACTGCGACTTCACCCAAAGTCGGAATCCGATGATCTACGTCATTAAGCTGTCGAAGCACTGTGCTCTTTTTCCGGGGATCTCCAAATTTCTCAACTGCCTCCTTGACTCGCTTCATAGTTCCGGAAAGGCTGCGGCCGCTCTCTTCGAAGACGCGGCCTTTGTTCCGGGCGAATTCATCGAGGACGGTGCGTGGCAGTATCAGCTCAATATCCCCCATGCGGATGAGCTCTTCAAGTGCGGTCAGAATCGGCTGCTGCTGATAGTCCTTCGCAAGATCGAGCCAAACGCAGGTATCGATAAGAATCTTAAACAAGCTGTTTTTCTCCCTTCTGCGGACCGCCGACACTCTCTATGGTTTCTGCGTCCGCTGATAAGCATAAGTGTCAAAAATGAAATTACTAAACGTCATGGCCGCATTGACGATCAGGGCCGCATGGTGTGCGGCGGGTTTGTATTCGCGAACGTGCCGGTCGCCCATCTTGTTACTGAGGCCGGATAGTCCCCCGATGATGCTGATGAAGCCCGTCAGCGTCTGTTTCAAGCTGTTGCTGATCTTCGGGTTTTCGGGCGAGAGATTCAAATGCTTCTGCACCCGTTTGTATAGCTTCGGCAGATCGCCGTCATAGTCAGGCGCATTGGGATCGAATTCTTTCTCGATTGCGGCCAGAACAGCCTCAACCAGGGACCGGCCATTCGTGATGGCTCCGTCGTAGTCCCCATGACTCATCTTCGTCCGGCACTTCTCGATTTGCTCCATGATGAATGCGTGCGAAAGATGACTGGGCTCTAGCTTCACATCGACCACAATCTCCCCGCGCGTTTTGTCGACGACATCGTAGCCTTTGCCGTGCGGCACGATTTCGTAGCCGTCGAAAGCCAGGAACTCATTCAGGCATGTCACTGCGTCCTGGAGATTGGCAGGCTTCTCTTGCTTCGTCTCCTTGTCATAGACGGTCGTTCCCATGAAATCCCGCGGGTCAACGGCGGACAGAATGACATTCTTCATTGTCGGCGTGTCGTTGAACTGGCGGATGCATTCTTCGGCGAACATCCATCGTGACGGAAAACCTTGACCATAGGTATGGTTGGCGCCGCACTCGTTGAAGAAGCTGACGAGTTTGGGCCCTCCCCGGTAGGGCGATATCCCCTTGTCACCCGTGATGATTTCTCCGAGCCGTTTGACAGTTCTTTCCGAGATTTTCATCGTGCTGCTCTTTCTACTTACCGCGCTGCGAGAGCCGCCTTCAGATCATCATGGTCAAATGCCGACGACATACGGTCGATTTCGCCTTTAGCGAGATCGTGCCGCACTGCTTCATCGCGCCACTTCGAGACAGCCTTGCCGACCTGTTTTGCTATGTCGCGCGCTTTGCCGTCGTCCAGATCGAAATACCCCGCCACCTCCATCGCCAGTGCGAGTGAAGCCGTGTTGTCATCCTCATTGATTGCCGTGCTGAGGATGCGCGGCTTGATGTCGGTCGGCACCGGGTTGAGGTCGTAAGCGGGCGACAGGCGCCAGCCCGCCTGGCCTTCGTACAGAAAGCCGTGATTGCGCAGGTGGTCGTCAGTGTTCGAGATCAGTATGTTAAAAACCAGCCGCCGCCACAGAGCTTCCATGTCGGCTTGCGGCGCGGCGCCGTGCTGGCGCAGCGCGTCAACAATTTCCAGATAGCTTCGAGTTTCATTGTCTTTCGATCCGAGCATGCTCATGGCGGAGAGGAACGGGATACGCCGTTCGCCGTCGCGGTCGAAGCGTCGCAGGAGGAGCACAGGCTTGCCAGCGATGTTTTCGACACGGGATTGGGGAACGGGGATGCCAGCTTTCTTCGCGAGGGACAGTGCGACCGCTTCCCAGGCCACCGTGTTGATTTCATCGTCCTTGCGTGGGAATTTAGCGATGGCGAGATGGCCGTCCTTTTCCCTGACGGAAGCTTTGGGCCTCGCGCCGCCAAGGGAGGAGCCGGGCGCAAACAGCATGCGCAGTTCCTCCTCGGTGTCTTTCTCTTCCATCACATGTTCGGCCGCGGAGAGCAGTTTCGGAAGTTCGATCAGCGGCGGTATGCGCTTGACGCCCTCCTCCCGCAGGAAGGGTCCGCCTTCTTTTTCCGCAAAGCGCAGCGCGCCCTGACGAGCCTCGTCGTCCACCAGCAGCAGGAAGTCGATTTCCTGGAGCGTGCGCGGCACCCCGCCCTCGCGCTCCGCGCGCCGGCGTTCCATGCGGCGCATGAGCGCCCGCCCCCAACGGTCGGGCGCCGAGTCGCCGATGGCGCCGAACATGGGCGTATCTGGCGCAGTATGAAACGGACCGGGACCAACCTGCAGGGCTGGCTCCAGAGAGAATCGCGCGGGATTTTCCAGCCATGTCTTGTCGTATTCGAAGGTGGCGCTTTCCTTGTTCTTGCGCGTACGGGCCCACAGACGACCCATCAGGTGCGGGAAGCCGTCGAGATCCACGTATACGAGAGCCTCTCTGTCCATCACTTGTCTTTCGTGCGTTTCGGCCTGCGCGCCACGCGAATGCGCTGCGGCAGGTTTTCTTCTTCGAGCTGCAGGCCCACGGGATCGTTCTTTGGCGCGGCGAGATCGCCCAGCCGGTCCGCCATGCCCAGCACAAAAAGGACCGTGGCGTATATCCCGATCGCGACGCCGGGGTCGCCCTTTTCGATCTTGACGAGGGTCGTGCGGCTGATCGAGGCGCGCTGCGCCGCGATGGCCGCCGGGATGCGCCGCCGCCGCCGGGCATCACGGATGTCACGGCCAAGCTTGCGGAGAGCATGCCTTACCGGGAGTGGCAGTATGACGGATGATCGGCTGGTCCTCATATTTAGTGTCCAGAGTAATGGTCGCTAACGTGATTAATGTACATTATTATGAACGTTATGTCAATCTCTTCTACTCTTGGCTGGTACCTTGCAAAACCGCCGCGCAGGTACCCGCGACCTGCGCGGCCTAACCCGTTTCTTCAATCACATGGACGGCCAATGTAGGGGACTCTCAGCCCATACATTTTTCAGGTGCCTTTGTAGTTGAGCACCGGTCGTAGCGTGCGAATAACCTTCACCAGTTCTCGCTGCGCCTTGAGGACCGCACGAATGTCCTTGTACGCAGCAGGCGCCTCGTCCCTGAGTTTGCTTGTCAGCCGGTAGTCGTACCAGACGCCTTCCATCTGACGCTGGAGTTCACGGTCGCTGAACTTGCTCCGGGCCGCGCCCCGGCTCAAAGCTCTGCCAGCGCCGTGAGCGCTCGAACAGAGCGCCTCTTTGCATCCGCGCCCCTCCACATGGAAGCTGGGACTACCCATCGACCCAGGCAGGACTCCAGTCTGTCCCTGCTGGGCGGACATTGCGCCCTTGCGATGCACCCACAACTCGCGCTCGCCATGACGCTCACGCGCGACATGATTGTGATCGATGGCGATCATCGTCTCCCAACTGATGCTGCACTTCAACGTTCGCGTCAGCACCTTGCCTGTTTCCTCTGCCATAGCCTTGCGAGAAGCCGCGGCGAATTGCCGTGCCCACAAGACATCGTGAAGGTACTCTTTGCCAGTATCCGATTCCGCATCGATCGCACGCAGTCGCCCTTCGGCCGGTTGCGCGCGCGCCAGATGATGGTCGCGGATCACTTGCCCGAGCGCTCGCGATCCACTATGCACCATCAGCCAGAGCCGGTCCTCTTCGTCCGCCTGCATCTCAAGGAAGTGGTTTCCACTGCCGAGAGTTGCAAACTCGATCTTGCCCTCCTTTTGGCGAATTGCCTCTAGGCGGATATGACTAAGCGGATCGCTTGCTATCTCCGCAGGTTGGGGAATGACCGCGTTCCGGTTGCGCCTGCGCGAGGGTACCGCGCGCCCGATCTCGTTCAGCAACCGTGCTGCGGTCTTCGGATTCTTCAGCGCGGAGGCCTCCCCGTCAACCGCGACGGCTAGCATGCCGCATCCGATGTCGCCTCCCACTGCCTGGGGATAGATCAGGTGAGAAGTCGCGACAACAACACCGATGCACACCTCAGCGGCAAGGTGTACATCGGGCATCACCGCGACTTGTTGAACGTCCGGGGCGCACCGGATTCGCTCAAGCGCCTCCGACACGTCTCGATCCAGTGGAGCAGCTAGCCAGCTTCGGAGCGGAGCGATCGACGAATCATTCATCGTCGCCTCCTTGCACCGAGACCGGTACAAACGACAGCTCTGGCGCTCGCTTTCTGGCGATCGCCATCGCCACTTCCAACCGCAAACGCGATGCATCGCGCCGGAGCGCGCTCATCGCATCGACGACGGAGTAACCATCCTGCACCACGATATGGACCAGTAGATGGCCGCAACCAGGTGCTGGCGAAACCTCATCTACAAACAGTTCGCAGCCAAGGCCAGGTACGTTTGAATCCGCGAGCGCGAGGTTCAGCGCCCGCTGCACTTGACAGCAGAATTGCTCTGTCTTCCGTTGCACTTGGCGGCTGTCCGACCGACTGCCGCTTCTTTCTCCATAGAGAATTTCAGCGAAGTCCGCGTCCACGAACTCCGCTCCTTTACCTCGACGTTTTCTTCGTTTCACAAAGCTCCCTTTTGCGCGCACGCGCGCAGAGCCAGCAGGCGCACGAATGCGTATGCGGCTTCAACTAATGAGTTGAAAGATGGAGCCAACCCAGCCGACCGGCTGGATTAGACGGCGGCGAGCGGGCTCAACGTCATCGGGCTATGTGCAATCGGCGACATAATCTCCTCCGCTGCTACGTTGAGTCTCGGAATTACAGGCGCTTGAACGCCTGAGTCCCTGAGAGATTATCGCTCTATCTCTGGTTCGGAGCAAGTCTGGCGCTTATGTGCAATGCGAACCGTCGCCATCCCCGATTACCGCTCGACTCCCGGCAACAAGGGTGACACCGCATTTTGATGATCACGTTCTGGGGATCCGAGGCGGCGATCCGCGCGTTCGCTGGCGACGACATCAGAGTGGCGAAATACACGATTTCGACAAAGATTTCCTGCTTGAACTGGAGCCGTGCTCCCCACATTACGAGATGTACGACCGGTGAACCCCACGCAGAATCTCGGGTTCTCAGCGCTAACGCCTGCTTACGACAGGTGACTCATCCACAATCAATTGCACTGCGGCGGAATAATGTTCCAAACTGCATCGGGGTGCTGCTTCAGATACGCCAGCGGACGGGGCGTCGCATCGCACAACCCATGACAACCCTCTATGCTGGTCAAACATTTGGAATTGAATTTGTGGGCCGCATCGACTTCCTCGTCTGAGGCCCTCGGTGTCAAAAAATTCGTGATCATTTCTCCGCCACTGTTCGCCATTGTGAGATGTGCTGCACCGATAGCATATGCTCGTGCTGGCATACCATAACGTGGCATTCCCTCGGCGAGTTTCCATTCATGGCCGAGCCATTCGGAGCGACCCTCAAAGAGTGTCATCGCCGGGATGGACTGCACACGACCGCTTCGGATCGACAGTTCGCCCACAATGCCCCAGTCCCGCAATCCTAATAACGGTTGCAGACGTGTGGAAATGACCTCTCTTACCGCGCGCAGGGACTGCGCTAATCGGCCAACACGGCCAACAGTGGTCCCAAACGGACTTACCCCTAGCTCGTACTTGTAATCGCACTGTCGCGTCACCTCATAGTCGTACTCTTCCTTGTCTACCCATTGTTCTCTTGGCGACAACGACTCTGGAGTCCATTTGAATCCGCCATACCGACCCGTCAACGCAAGGATGGACCCTTCCGTATCGCCGATCTGCACGCGGGATAGCTCGGCGAGCATGGATTCCGCACGATGGGCTTCGTACTCAACGTAGGCCCAAAGTGCGCCGTAACTGATTGCGCCGAGCGCGAGTACGGCGACGATTAGTCGAAAGAAGAGATGGCGTGTGCGCGACATTAGCTTAACCGTTGCCATGCGGCCTGATCACCGCACAGAATCTTGGGTCCCTGACATTTTAGGCTCCAATTGGCGCAAAAATGTTCCCGAGGAGGACATGACGGTGAAATATCGCGGTTAGACTCATTGGCCCTTGTACGCGCTAGAATCTTTCAAGATCCGCGCAGAGGCCCATGATGAACGCGAAAGTTGCCGTAGCTTTACTCACGATTCTAAGTTGTCTACCCACCGCAACAGGTCAAGCCAAGGATCCCGCGGAAGAAAAGAGGGCCGCACCGGCGGATGCCCTTGCAATGCAGATAAGCTCCGAACTTCGCAGTGCAGTTCAGAACAGCAACATTGGGAACGTCGGCAGCAATCCAATGTGGAAAGCCGCAGGTCTCACTTACGACGTCCACATGTCTGATTGCGAAGACCGCTGGGTGGCTCTGTACCACAAGCCGGAGGACCATGACTATACCTACGGTTTTGTTTACATTGACCCGCAAGCGGGATTCACGCTGCATTTCTTTGGACGCTTCACAATTGATGTGGATGGCAACTATCATGCCGCACCTAACCCACTACCCCCAGACAAGTACAGTCTGAAGATTCGCTTGAATAAAAATGGAATTGCGGCTCTGCTTCCGCCCCGTGGTTTAGCGCAGCTTGGCTTGCCGGAGAAACCGGACTGGCTGAGCTTTTACGACGACAAGTCCGACTCCGTTACGCACAAAGTGAACTGGGGATCCTTTTACAACGGCATTGGAGACTCGCGCCGAGCGATCGATTATCTCGAATCTGCCTATAAGGAACGACCTGATGCACCTAAGCTCGTGTTTGAGCTTGTTTATGCCTATAACGCACTTGAACGACCGGAAGATGCTATTCGCGTCTCCAAGAGCGAGTTTGCTAAGAATCCAAAGGACGAGTTGCTATGCCGGGAAATGGCTTTTGCTTACCTTCATCTGAAAAGCTACAAGGAAGCCGCCACGCAATATCAGGCTTGCATCGAATTGTGCGGTGATTCGGAATCCCAGATGGCCGAGAAGAGCGAATTGGCTATGAACCTAAGCTCGGCGTACAAGGCGTTGGCCGATAGTCCAAATAGCGAAGCGTGGCTGGAAAAGGCCAAACGCTGGGCACCCAAGGGGTCACCCGTGTACAGGTACTTTCACCCGGGAGAGGAATAGCTGTTGTTAAATCGCCGTGACGCTCACCGTGGTCACAAAGCGAAATGGCCTTCGTCAACTATCAGGTAGACTGCTCTCGGTTGCTGCCTTTCGCTGAGGGAGAAGCGTTATGAACGTGCAGAAAATTTTGTGCCAACCAACACGCGACTGGCAGGCTAAAGCACCAGCTTCGGAAGCCGAGATTAGCCTCTTGGAATCGAAGTCGAGAGCGAGTTTGCCGCCGGAATATCTTGAACTCTTGCGGTTCAGCAACGGCGGAGAGGGGCCTCTCGCTTTGCCACCTTTATGGCTTCAGCTTTACCCGACGAAGGATTGCATCGAGTTTTGCCACAATAATCAGCAAGTTCTTGAACAATTTCCGACCTTCATGTTCTTCGGCAGCAACGGCGGCCTTGAGTCGATTGCATTCGACCTGCGCGTCGGACCACCTTGGCCAATTGTCATGATTGACCAGATTGCAGGACCAGACAGTGCCGAGGAAATAGCGCCCAACATGGCGGCGTTCATTGAAGCCATTGGCGTTGATGCTAAAGGGCAGAGCTAACACGACACAGCGTGCAAAACATGAGCCGAAATGAAGCACCCGCAGCACTTGTGATGGGCATCGGTTTTCTGGCGTTCGGACTGACCATGATTCTGCAGCCCGATAATGTCAGAGCGAACTTCGACCGGTTTGCCGATAGCTGGAAGCCGGGAAGTTGGCATCCATACAGGATGCCTTCTTGGGCGTTGCGTCTAGCTGGCGCAATCGCAATTGCAGTTGCAACGCTGTTCTTTTACATCGCCTTCGTCGCGTTCAATCGTTAGCAGTTGAAATGTTGCTGCGTCGCTCACGACCGCACGCGCACTAGGTCGCTTTCTCAACCAAGTTTGTTTTCGGCGAAATGAATAGTCTTCGAACTGTCCATTTCAGAATCCGCCAGCCCACGGCAGCCCCGGCGAGGATCGTGAACAGCCACAGCAGGATCGTCGGCAGATAGAACACAAACGTCGTCATCGAGGCAGCGTATTCACCGAACCCGTCGAGACCCTCGCGGGCGGCGATCTTCAGTTGATACAACGGACGCCAATTCAGGCCGAAGACTTGGGCATCGGCTTCAGCCCGCAGAGTAATGTTGATGGCTACGGTTTCAGCTTGCTTCGACAGCGCCTCGAATTCCCCCTGCTTTTCCTCGATCGCCCCGCGGACTTCGTTCAGCTTGTCGCTGACTTCGAGCGTGTCCTTCACGGTCGCAGCCTTGCGCAGTATTCCGAGATACTGTTGTTCCTGAGCCCGCAGGTTGCGCAGGCGTGCTTCCTGCTCGACATATTGTTTGGTGACGTCTTGGGCGTCGATACTTTCGTTTTCCACGCGCAAGCTGAGCTTTCGGATCTGGGCGCGGACTTCTTCGAACTTGTCTGTAGGCACGCGAATACTGAGCAAGGCGCTGGTTGCGTCCGCGCCACCATTAACGTTAGAGGTTACGAGGAATCCTCCTGCACCTTGCGCGATCTTAATGATTTTCTCAGCGGTTTCCGCCGGAGTTTTGACGATGATGCCAAGGGACTCCGTCCGCACTAGCCTGCGGTCCTCCGACGAGTTTTCCTCTCCGCCGGCACGTCCTCCTGAAAATGTCATGAGAGAGGCGGGTGAGACAACGGCACGGTCCACGGGAACGCCTCCAACAGTGCCTTTTTGAAGGTAGGCTTCGGATCGGAAGTGCGGAAGAATTGAGGTTTGTCGCCAGAGCGAGATTGGCTCCCAACCCACACCACCGCTGACGGCGGCAAGGCCGGACGCCTTCTGCGAGGCGATGCCTCGCGCCTGGTCATGGGGTTGAATGACTCCCAAGTAGAATGCGACCACTCCGGCCGTAATAAGCCAGCCTGTTTTCAGAGCCGTTCTGCTTTTGGTGTAGAACACTCCCCAGCGGATGACCATTAGGCCTCCTATATAAAGGAATAGACACGGGCGGCAATGCCGTTGTTCCCGCAGAGCTCTTGACAGCGGGTTGTCAGCACGCTTGCATGACTACATCAACTGGCGACTTCCAGTGGCAAGTTGGATAAACTGGAACGAATATGGGCCGCACACTCTTCGTGCTCCATTCCGCCCTCACTCCTAATGCGGTTGTTGATGCCCTGCGGAGTTCAATTGACGAAGAACGTTGGACGATATTTTCCATGTCTGGCTACAGAGGCAATCGCCCACTGCTGGGCGAGGTTGGCCAGAATACATTCAGACTGCAGAAGCGCAAATATTACCGCAATGACTTCGCTGGGCAATTCTATGCTCGATTTATGCCTGAGCCGGGGGGAACGAGAATCGAGGGTTACTTCGATGCTCAACGTTGGGCAAAATACTTCATGCGTATTTGGCTTGGCTTCGCTGTGTTGATGGGCACACCGATTTTTGTTCGAACAGTGATCGATGTAGTCACGGGTAGCCATTACATGAGTGGTGACAAATGGGTCGGGTTACTAGTACCTCCCGGATTGGTGCTGTTCGGAACCGTGTTGCCCAAGGTCGGGCGGTTGCTCGGGAAGAGCAACGAACGGTTCATCTTGGAACACGTGCAGAACACGCTTGCTGCACGTATCGAGGATGTGCCGTGAGCCGGACTCAAAAAGACTCGAACCAAATCAAGAACACGGTTCTCGAAGTCGTCAAGAAGAACGCGAAGGCTATTTCGGAAATCGAAATCCGTCCTCCTCAATCAAATCCTTCCAGACCCAAGTGAGACGGAACCGCGCCTCGCGTCCAACAGATTCAATGGTGTTCTCCGGCCATTTGAATTTGCATACGAACGTATTTAGAACGTTCAATGCGCGATTTGCAAAGGCTTCCCATGTCTCGGACGGCTGAGGCATTGTCGAATATCGGTAAGCGGAAATTCCTGACGCCGTTTGTATGTGAGGCTGAACGACTGCATTCTTCACGAGCCAAAGTTCAGCGTCAACAATCGCGGCTCCTCTCCCACGCAGCCACTCCGCCGCCAGTAGTGCGTCGTCCCTAAACCACCCGATCTCGCCGTGGTAGGCGAATCCTCGGTCAATCAACGATTGCGGGAACTCAGTTGGTAGGTGAGGTTTCGCATTGCGCGCCATCTCTCGGCGGAGCGGTTGGTAGAGTTCTCTCAAAGCACTTGGAGTGTCCGGCGAAACTTCCCTAAACAATCCGCCATCTTCGATTATGAAGAACTCCCACAACGGGGCTCCGGCTAAGTGGGGCGGCCAGAGAACGACACCCAAAGGCGATGTCCCATGCTCCATATCAACTCTGATCTCCGCCTTTAGTTCTGTCGATAATCGTTCGTTGAGTTCTTTAAATCCCTTTGTCCCTTCGGCGACATCAAAGTCGCGATTCACGGCCACAATCACTTCATGCATGCAGCCGTTTTCGGAATAGACACCTATCGAAGTAAGGTCATCAGGATGAAACTCCCACAGTCGCATCTGCCCTTGGAAACACGATACGAAAATTCCGTCCGCGTTGATCCGCGCTTCCGAGTCGCTCGTCATTAACTTCGCCATAGCCTATCCTACAGCAGTCAATCGGCGTTCTGAGGTACACTGCCTCGCATGTGGCCTATAAAGCAGTTCCTCTTCCTCCTCCTCGCCGTCATGGTCCGGGACTCTATTGCGCAGTCGGTGGTCAGCTTCCCGGCGCCGGATACGATCTTGTCAGATGTTAAGCACAAAGAGCCGAAGAGCGGAGTGCAGCTCGGAGCGGGAAACACACTAACCATCCAGTCGGGCGTGGGTACGCCAACCACGATCAACGTTCTTGCGTTTTCGAAGGACAGCAAACTACTCGCCGCCGGCAAGGACTTTGGTAGGGTTGTCGTTTGGGATTTGCCAAGTCGAAAAGTTCTGTGTGCGGTAGATACCGGCCAAGGAATTGTCCATGCTGTCGCCCTTTCTGCGGATGGGCAGTTGATGGCCACGGGAGGGGACGGCGATCGATTTAGCCTTAAGCTGTGGCACCTGCCTGATGGCAAGCTGGTTCGGACCTACAATTATTTCAATGGATACGTACGTACAGCGGCTTTCGGTCCAGCCGGTACTTGGATTGTTGTCTCAGACAATGCTGCCGTGACACACGTACTCGACGTAACCGTTGATAAGCAACTCGCTGAACTGAAAGATATGCATTCGCCTGTCTTGTCACCGCAAGGCGATGTCTTGTGTCTTGATGACAGTCAGCAAAGCTAACTTTACCCTGTGGTCCACTTCGGACTGGACGCAGAAACGGACACTGCCCCGATCCCCGACCTACGCGATCCCACTCGCATTGAACCCTGAGGCTGACAGTTTCGTTATTACTTCGTCCGGATCTTCAGGCTACTTCGCCTCAGCACCGGCGAGCCCCTCCCAAACGCTCCCAACCCGGAGTTGCCCAAGTTCAACGGTGCCGCCGGAGGGTTTGCAGCCTTCGGTACAAGCAATGCTCTCTTTGGTCACAGCGATGATCGACTTTGGGCATGGAACACCAGTAACACTCAAACATGCGTGTCGGACTTGATGTACAGCGAAAGCGGTTCTCTCAGCCAGGATGGAACTATCTTGGCAGGGGCGAAAGACAATTCCATCCTCGCGCAGACACGATCTGGCGAGGGAGTCTGGATTTGGGATACAAGCAAGCTGGCGGCGAATTGTTTCAGCGCCAAGAAGTGACGAGGATGAGTAATTTTTGCAATATCGCTGCGCCATTCATTGGCGGAGTTATGAAGGTGGCACCGGTTGATCCCGAACGACTCAATCAATCAGTTGTCCAGATTGGCTTGAGTGAGCCTGTAAGGTGTGCCGTAAGTGTGCCGTGCGCTTCGATCCCATGTGCGCTAAAGTGCTTCTTTTCAATACCACAGCTGATTGCTTCCGTGCGGGCTTGATTGTCGGTAAGTTATTGAATCGCAACGGTCATAAGACGCGGAAGAACCTATCAGACTCGCCTACTCTTAATCAGTAGGTTGTAGGTTCGATTCCTACCGCGCTCACCACTCTTTTCAATCACCTACCGTTTCTCCCCACCGCTGTTTAAGAACGTCAAAGACGCGATTTCTCATCGGCACGCGTCTCCTTCCTTCTTCGGTCTTGCTGTCCGGCCGAAGATCACGGATGAAGCTTAATCCTCCGGGTAGCTGAGAGATTTATTGTGATTGTCCCAAGAGTCAACTTCCGAGGGGCTGACTTAATTCAGAAAACCTGAAAGAGAGGAAGTGCTCGTCTCTGCCGAAGTCGCTCAGTCCAGGAACAATAGCTGGTCTGAATTGCTCGCTTCCGCTCCGGCCGCCAAAGGCGGAATCTGCCGGGACTTCACTCTGCCAATCGAAGGTCTGGTGGATTGTGAGCAATCCTGCACAGCATCGCTGCCCGTGGCCTGTCATTGTTGACTGGCAGAAGGTTCGAAATGAGAGCCGCTTCTCGACTGCTCGAATTACTTGGATTTCTGACCGTGACATTCCTCCCAACGGTTGAAAGAGCGGAGCAGGTGAATCGATGACGTTTGGCCGGTTCCGGGATCGTCTCCGCAGAAGGCTGGCGAGCATCGCCGACGCGCGCTCACGGCTGATCGAGACTGCTAAGCCAACGACTCAAGATGTCGGATCACAAAGGATGTGTCCCTTCTGCAATCTGATCACACCGCGATCCCGGAGAGCTTGTTTGGAGTGCGGAAAGGCGTTCGGAAGCTCTTAGTCGATGGCCCAGTTGATAGATGGTCCAATTGCGCTCTTTTAATTTCTTTCCGGGCCAAGGGACTAGATCGGGAATCGATCGCGTCCGCGAATTCAGGGTGATCGAGTATCGAGGTTCGTCTAGGACATTCAATGCCGTTGTTTATGCTGCAACCTCAGAAGCGGACTGTTCCAGCCCGGATATTTCTCCACTCCCGTGCGGAAAAAGGGGCGTCCTTAGGGTCAGGTGACGCTTTGCTCGGCGACTGGTGCTTTGTTTCGTGACTCTGGGCTGGCTTCACATTCAATACAAAGTGAACGGTTGCCCACAGGAAGTGGGCGCCGTCGGACCTGGTGACCAGGGCGTCGACGGAGTTCAAAGCGCCGTCAGGCAATTCCAGATTGTCAGCCACCATGACGATGGGAATCGTCGGCCGGAGCCGCTTGATCTCATTCGCAACCAATGTGCCATCCAAAAGTCCGAGGTGATAATCGAGCACAATCGCATCCACCGGCAGGGAGGCAAACAACCGTAGACCGTCGTGGCCATTCGTTGCGGTCACCAGTTCGTATCCGTTTTCCTGCAATGAGCGCAATTCCGTTGGATCACGGTGTATGCACAGGAGAGTTGGGTTGATCGCCATGCTTGTCAGTTATAGGGGATGGCTTTCTAAGATTCTGCTCACAATTGCTCACGATTCGGTTGAGAAAGTCAGGGGCAAGATCACTTTTTCGAGGCTGGGAAACGAGCGAAACTGACCAGAAATCCAATCGTAAAGGACCTAAGATTTAGCAGATGTCTTAAGGCGAGAGGAAATCCATGCGCAAACAATACCTTCACTTGTCCGCTTACTCTTGTGATCTGTGTGCCGGTCCGGTGATCGCTGGGGCGGTTGCGGTCCGGGAGAATGAAATATCAAAAGAGACTGACATCAGGCAAGTGGGAGCAATCTGTCTGTCCTGCGGCCATCGGCAAAGCGGGCCAACCGAACCGGCGCGGGCTCGTCATTTGTTGCCGATTGAATGGGATCCAGCGACGGCGAGCGGGACGGGTCATCTGACCACCGCATACGCGAAGGCGCTTAATCGTGCAGAACTACATTGAGCAAAGAGCTGTGGACCTGCAGCCCGCCGTTGTAGTGAATAAATCCCAATTTCCTGAACCGGTTCATGAAGAAGCTGACCCGCGAGCGGGTGGAGCCGATCATTTCCGCCAGCGCCTCCTGACTGATCTTGGGAACTACGGTCTCAGGTTTGCCTTCCTTGCCAAAGTGAGCCAGGAGTAAGAGGATCCGAGCCAGCCTCTTTTCGCTCGAATTGAAAAGCTGATCCACCAGATCTTCTTCGTAACGGATATTCCGGGCCAGCAAATACGCTACGAACATGTCAGAGACTTCGTGTTGGCGGTGAAGCGCTTCCATCATGGCCTTCTTCTCGATTCGCAGAACCGAGCAATCCGTCAGTGCGGTTGCAGCGCCCATGCGGAGCGCTTGGGCCGCGAGGGAACCTTCGCCAAAAAAGTCTCGCTCACCTAATATTCCGATCGTGGCTTCCTTGCCGGTCTTCGAGACGACGGTGAGTTTTACCTTACCCGCCTGGATATAAAAAACGGCATCGGCGTTGTCCCCTTGCGTGTAGATGGGCTGTTTCTTCGGGTAGAGTACAAATTTTCTGCTCGCGCCGATGGTCGCGAGGAACGTGTTGGGATCGAACTTGTTTTTGTTTTTAGCCATCGAAACTGGAGTCATGGTTGGGTGCCCCCTCTGCGGAGCGCCAGATCGATTGTCTAGCATCGCCTCGTCGGCGTCTCAGCACCCATACCACCAACCATGCTAGCGTGGCCCAGGTCATACGGGTGAACTCTTAGCGGGTCTTAGCGCAACGCAGGCTGTGTATATTCATGAAAACACTAAATTTAACGTGCGGTATGCGGAAGATCGCTGGCATACCTTAGGATTCGCATAGATTTTTAGTTGCAGGATACGATTCTTTGCGGTACGATCTCGCGCATACGGATACGATTTCCGATGGGGGGATCCGATGGGACGCAACGGAAACGGTACACATTATGCGGCGGTGAAACGCTCTGAGGTTCCACAGGGTCGCAAAGGAAAACATCGCAAAGCAGTGGCGGATATTCTTGCCGACCTTCCCAAGCTAAATGCCCGGCAGGCCATCAAGATCCCTTTGAGCAGTCTGAACGGCGAGAAGATGCAGAATCTGCGCTCTGCTTTGAACCGCGTTACGCGAGAGAAAAACATCCCCGTGGTAACTTCGAGCGACGAAAAATTCCTGTACGTTTGGCGCGGCGACTCGTCCAAGAATACACAGGAAGCCGAGTAGCAGGCTAAGCCACGCAAGAGGCAAGACGAGGCGATACACTTTCTAGATGTGCCTTCAATCTGTGGGATCGCTCAATCGTGGAGAACTATATTGAGCAGAGAGCTGTGGACCTGCAAGGCACCTTCTGCACCGCCGGCGTAGTGAATAAAGCCCAGCCTTCTGAACCGGTTCATGAAGAAGCTGACACGAGAACGTGTCGTACCAACCATTTCGGCCAAAGTTTCCTGGCTGATCTTAGGCACCACGGTTTCGGGGATGCCTTCCTTGCCAAAATGAGCGAGCAATAGAAGGACGCGGGCCAGCCTCTTTTCGCTGGAGTTGAACAGTTGGTCGACCAAATCTTCTTCGTAACGGATGTTCCGCGCCAGCAAATAAGCCACGAACATCTCGGAAAACGCAGGTTCGCGATGAAGAGCTTCCATCATCGTTTTCTTGTCGACTCGCAGGATCTCACAATCTGTCATCGCCGCCGCGGAGCCCATTCGCAAGAGCTGCCCTGCCAGTGAACCTTCGCCGAAAAAGTTCCCTTGACTCACGATGCCGATCGTCGCTTCCTTGCCGATCTTCGATACAACCGTGAGCAGTACTTTGCCTTTTTGGACATAGAAAACGGCGTCCGCCTGGTCCCCTTGGGCAAATATGGTTTGCTTTTTCTGAATGGATAGGGTCTTCCGCCCGTCGCCGATCGTCGCGAGAAAAGTATCGGAGTCGAACTTGCCGTTTTTCTTGACTGCTACCGAAGCGCTCATCGTAACTAAAAGTATAGTGTGCGGGATGGGGTCGGAGCCGCATAAATCGTGACAATTTAATAATCTGCGGAGTGTGCATTTTTGCACAGTATGTCGGAAAGAAATGGATAACTCTAAGAGATTGCTCACGACATTATTACGTCGATTGCAGCCGGCCGCATCCGGTGGGCTTGGTTCAATGTCGCCGAGTCTGCCTGAATTCCGGGCGCTGATCCGCCTCGCCAGTGAAGGCTGGCCAGATCCGTCCAATGAGCCACTACTTTTCCGAAGCCACTAAGCGCCGGTCTCGATGCGGGTTCGTACGGGGCAATCCAGTACTGAGCTCACACTTTTCGCCCGGCTTCGCGCCGCACGTGGGGCAGCGAACCGCCAGGGTTTCCTTCTGTTTTGCCTTCATTGCGCCATAATGCAGCGTTACTCACCAAGAAAATGGTCAATAGTGACCAGTCGCAAAGTCTCATTTAGTTGAATACTCGTAAGAGCAACTTTAATCCATCCTCAGGTCGTACCTGTGGCTCCTCGGGAGAGCCTCATGCAGCAACTGTTCTTACCGGGCGAAGGAAAAATGGCGATACCAATCACAGTGTTCCCAAAGCGTGGCCTGGAAGTGGTTAGTTCGCTCCCGTTCGTGCAGGAGAAGACCTCAAGCATCCACGCCCAGTGGCATTCGAAGCCATCGCTACCCAGTCGCATCGCGGTAATCGGAAATTACCTTCCGCGGCAATGTGGAATCGCCACATTCACCACCGACCTGTGCAGCGCAATCTCCGCGGAGTACGGGAATGCTCGACTGTTGGCACTCCCGGTCGATGACACCGAAGAAGGTTACGACTATCCCGCGCGGGTGCGATGGTCGCTTGCTCAGGACGATCTGACTGCGTATCAGGAAGCCGCCGAATTTCTGAACTTCAACAATATAGACATGGTGTGCCTCCAGCACGAGTATGGAATCTTCGGCGGTCCAGCCGGAAGCCATATTCTGCATCTGCTACGCCGCCTGAAGATGCCTTTGGTGACCACCCTGCATACGGTTTTGCGCGAGCCAGACCCTAATCAGCTAATGGTGATGGAAGAGATCGCGGAACTCTCGGATCGACTTATCGTCATGAGCCAGCTCTCGTCCCAGTTCCTGCAAGAAATCTTCAAGATTCCCGGCAGCAAGATCGACATGGTTCCTCACGGCGTTCCCGATCTCCCATTCCTGGATCCCAATTTCTACAAGGACAAGTTCGGGGTGGAAGGGAAAGCGGTTCTGCTCACGTTCGGACTGCTTTCGCCAAACAAGGGAATCGAAAATGTAATTCAGGCGTTGCCGCAGATTTTGTCCAGGCACAAGAATGTCGTGTACCTCGTCGCCGGCGCGACCCATCCGCACATTCTGCGCCGCGAGGGTGAAAAATACCGAGCCAGCTTGCAAGCCTTGGCGAAGGAAGTGGGAGTGGAGTCGCAGGTGATTTTTCACAACCGCTTCGCCAGTCCCGAGGAGATGGCCGAGTTCATTGGCGCCGCAGACATTTACATCACACCTTACCGCCATGAAGCGCAGGTAGTTTCCGGCACGCTGGCCTATGCACTCGGGGCGGGCAAGGCGATCATCTCGACTCCGTATTGGCACGCAATCGAGTTATTGGACGATCGGAGAGGTGCGCTGGTCCCTTTCCAGAATCCCGATGCGATTGCGCAAAAGACAATCGAACTCCTGGACACTCCCGCGATACGTCACGCCATGCGGAAACGCGCCTATCTGTTCGCGCGGGAGATGATCTGGAAAAGAGTGGCGCAAGGTTATATGGGGAGTTTTTCGAGGGTGCGCAGAGACCGTATGGAAAATCCTCGCGTTCAGTTCTCAGCGCGCGCTACACCCAAGGATCTCAATCGGCTGCCAGAATTGAAGCTGGATCATATCAACGCGCTGACCGATGACACCGGAGTGCTACAGCATGCAATTTTCACAGTTCCGAATCGAGGTGAGGGTTACACTACCGACGACAATGCCCGGGCACTCATCTTCACGGTGATGCTGGAGCGCGTGGGCAAGGATCACCCGGATAAAGATGAACGAGAGAACCCCAATTTTCCGGTTGCGAATTTCTCTGCCCGGTATTTGTCGTTTCTGGAGCATGGCTTCAATCCGGCAAAGGGCAGGTTCAGAAACTTCCTTGGCTATGATCGCCAATGGAACGAAGCTGATGGTTCTGAAGATTGTCACGGGCGCGCCGTCTGGGCACTGGGCACCGTTCTGGGCCAGTCCAGCGATCATGGATTGCGGTGTGCTGCCGGTCGGCTATTCGAGTTGTCCCTGCCCGCAGTTGTGGAGTTTTACAGTCCTCGCGCCTGTGCCTACGCTTTGCTTGGAATTCAGGCATATCTCGATTCGTATCCCGGCGACCGCGACGCACAGAAGATTCGATCCGTGCTGGCTGGGCGACTGCTTGACATGTATGAGTCGATCCGACACCCGGATTGGAAGTGGTTTGAGAACGTTCTGGCCTACGGCAACGCAAGACTGCCCCAGGCAATGCTGCTCGTCGGCTCTGCTTGCTCCGACGATCGCATGGTGTCCTCGGGGCTCGAAGCGCTGAACTGGCTCACGGAAACACAACGCTCGGAAACTAATCGCCACTTTGTGCCGATTGGATCGCAGGGTTTCTATCGTCAGGGTGGTAATAAGGCGCGTTTCGACCAACAGCCACTTGAGGCTGCCGGCGCCGTATCTGCATGTCTGCAAGCGCACCGGATAACAGGTGATAGCCGCTGGCACACTGAAGCCTGGTCGGCTTTCAACTGGTTCCTTGGCGACAATGACCTCCAGCTTCCTCTTTATGATTGCGTCAGCGGTGGCTGCCGCGACGGGCTTCATCCCGACCGCGCCAATGAGAACCAGGGAGCAGAATCAACTCTGTCGTTCTTGATGGCACTGCTCGAAATGCGCTCACTCCAAGAGTCCGAAACAACGGAAATCCCATCATGACCATGCCCGCGCAAAATATTATCAGTCCTCCGAATACTCGCTTCGAGCCATTGCTTCTTCGGCATTCTGCCAACCCGATTCTGACCAGTAAGGATTGGCCGTATTCGATTAATAGCGTGTTCAATGCGGGCGCAACTGTGCTGCCCGATGGAACGACCTTACTACTGTGCCGCGTCGAAGATCGCCGCGGGTTGTCGCATCTTTGCGCTGCGCGCTCCCGAAACGGCGTCGATGGGTGGGTAATCGATAGCGAACCGACATTGATGCCCAGCCCGAAAGAATTTCCCGAGGAAATCTGGGGTGTCGAGGATCCTCGTATTACATTCGTGCCCGAACTGCAGCAATACGTGGTTACGTACACCTCCTATTCGCGCGGTGGCCCCGGAGTGTCTCTGGCCCTGACCAAGGACTTTCGCAGCTTCGAACGTTACGGCGTAATCATGCCGCCGGACGACAAGGACTCAGCTGTTCTGCCCCGACGAATCAACGGATACTGGGCGCTGATTCATCGTCCTGCGACTAACCTTGGAGCTCATATCTGGATTTCCTACTCTCCCGATCTCCGCCATTGGGGTAGACACCGGCTGATGCTGGAAGCGCGCCGTGGCGCCTGGTGGGACGCAAATAAAATTGGTTTGTCGCCGCCGCCTATCGAGACTTCCAGAGGCTGGCTCGTGCTCTATCACGGCGTAAGACAAACGCCTTCCGGCTGTCTGTATCGCTTAGGCTTGGCCCTCTTTGAGCTGGAGAATCCGGAAAAATGCCTGCTGCGAGGCGACTCCTGGATCTTTGGTCCGGAAGCGGAGTACGAAGTGCACGGCGATGTTGACGACGTTGTATTCCCCTGCGGATATACGATGGACGCCGATGGCGACACACTCAATATCTATTACGGCGCCGCGGACTGCGCGATTGCACTGGCCAGGGCAAGCGTGCGCTCTCTGCTAGCTTGGCTGGATGTCAATGCAAGCTGTCACGGTCGGCAGCGAGCGCAGGATTTCTAACGCCACTGCACCGGGCTGTCAAGTGAGCTATCTTGCTCAGACACGGAAGTACACACCTGTCATTCTCTATTCTCCTGAGTGTGTAGACGGAGCCGCGGAGGCTGATTCGTGGCTCTCAATTCTTAGGTCGCTCGAGCGACCACATCCAGCCAATCGGCATTCTTCATCCGCGTGCCCGCCCGCGAACCTGCGGCGGACACGATTCGACCCTAGAGATTCTCGAACCTCGAAGCTAAGGCCAACACCTCAGGCGGATGCGAGGCGTTAGCCTGCAAAAAGAAAGGTCAAAGATCATGCCGTTAATTCAACTCCTGGAAGTTCTTATCGTGGTGGGTGTGCTTCTGTGGCTGGTGAATCGCTTCATCCCCATGCAGTCATCCATCAAGTCAATTTTGAACGGCGTGGTGGTTATTGCCGTGGTTTTGTGGCTGCTGAATGTTTTTGGGCTGTTCCATTCACTCTCCGGGATCCGTCTCGGAAAAGGATAAGAAGCTGCATGACCACGTAGAAAGACGCATCACGAAACTCAAACTCTAGATAAAACAACACGGCAGATACCTGCCGCAAGGAGATAGTGTGAAGACAACATTATGGTTCGCCGCCGCAATCGCGCTGAGTCTGCCTGCTGCAGGTCAGACTAATTCTCAACCCACGGGTGAAGTCGAGCATCTGAGCCCGACGCCCACGTTCCGCGTAACCGTCATCAGCCGCAGCGTGCAAGCCATCAACTACGAGCACCGTAGCGGAAGCTCGAAGCTAGATTTTGCCGGCACCAGCTTGATGCCTTCGGCAAACGGCGAAGCCAAAGTGAACAGCAAGCGGGGATCGATCTCGATTGATACAGAATTCGGCGACCTGCAAAGGCCGACAACTTTCGGCAACGAGTATCTGACCTATGTCCTGTGGGCGATTTCGCCTGAGGGCCGGGCCGTGAACCTCGGCGAAGTATTGGTTGGCGACAACGATCGCAGCAAACTTCATGTGACCACCGACCTTCAAGCCTTCGCCCTGATCGTTACCGCAGAGCCTTACTATGCAGTGCGGCAGCCGAGCAATGTAGTCGTGCTGGAGAATGTCATTCGCGAAAACACAAAGGGAACCAGCGAGGCTGTGAATGCAAAGTACGAACTCATGGAGCGCGGCGGGTACATTCCTACCGGCTACAAGTTCGATCCGGTGGTTCTGAATGCCAACTTACCCTTGGAATTCTTCGAGGCGCGGAATGCGCTGCGCATCGCTCAATCCGAGGGAGCCGAGCAGTACGCTCCAGACAGCTATCAGCACGCCGTTCAACTAATGAATTCGGCAGATACAGACGCCACCGACAAACACATCGACAAAAAGCCTCTGATCGCAGTCTCCCGCGAGGCCGTGCAGACGGCCGAAGATGCGCGCGCCATCGCAGTGAAGAAGGAAGACGAAATGCGCCTGGCCGACGAACGCCAGAATTCAGCGGACGCGCAGGCACAAACGCAAGCGCAGGCGGATGATGCGATGCGGCAGAAACGGCAAGCCCAGGCCGCCACGGCGCAAGCTCAAGCGGATGCGGCAACCGACCAAGCTGCTGCGGCTCAGGCGGAGTCCGACGCAGCAGGAGCCCGGTCGGACGCTGCCGATGCAGAAGCTGCAACGGCGAAGGCTCAATCCGATATGGCAGATAACCAGGCTGCATCGGCAACGGCCCTTTCCGCCGCGCAGGCGGATGCCGAACAATCCCGCCTGGCAGCACAGCAGGCCCAGGCGAACGCGCAACAGGCAGACACCGACAAGGCAGCCATGCGTGCGAAATTGTCTGAGCAGTTGAATTCCATTCTGCAGACTCGCGATAGTGCACGCGGTCTCATCGTCAGCATGTCCGATGTTTTGTTTGACACCGGGAAATTCTCATTGAAACCGGGTGCGCGAGAGAAGCTGGCGAAAGTCGCCGGTATTCTCCTTGCCTATCCTGGACTCAACATTGAAGTTGGTGGATATACCGATAACGTCGGGGGCGATGCCATGAACCAGACTCTGTCCGAGAACCGCGCCGACTCGGTTCGCGACTACCTGGTGCAAGAAGGCGTGTCAATAAATTCAGTCAGCGCCAAGGGCTTCGGCAACACTTTGCCGGTAGCCTCGAACGACAACTCCGCCGGAAGGCAGCAAAACCGCAGGGTGGAACTTCTCGTGTCCGGCGACGCCATCGGCAACCCAGTCAACGCGACCACAGGAAGCTTGCAGTAGGAAGCAAATATCAAACAATCGAATCGGCAAATGGAGGCAACACAATGAAACTGGCAGCAGCAATCGGCACAGCAATTTTGTCCTTGACCCTGGGCGCATCGAGTTTGGCATATGCCCAGGACCAACACGACCAACAGGAGGAACAGAAAGACAAACCTGCTGAGAAGAAAGCACAACCAGAGAAGGCGGCAAAGCCCGAGGAGAAGAACGCTCAGGAAGAAAAGAACACCAAGCCTGAAGAGAGAAACGCAAGGCAAGAGCAGCAACGCGCTCCGGAAGCTAAGCCAGAAAAACAGGAACAGCACGCAGCCGGCAACCGCGGCCGGATTCCTGCAGACAAATACAAGGCTAACTTTGGACAGGGGCACACGTTTCGCGTGAACCAGGGCGATTACAATAATCACCGCTTCCAATACGGCGGCTATTCGTTCGGATTTGTTGGTGAGTGGCCAGGCAACTGGCTCTACACGCAAAACGTTTATGTAGTAGAGATAGACGGCGTGTATTACCTGTGTAACCCAATGTACCCCGGCGTTAACATCGAACTGAACGTCGTACTCTAGTGGTCATCCGTTTGTGGTCTGGGACGCAACCAGCTTGATTGCTCTAGGCGCGAGTCCATGGTTTGGGCTCGCGCCCTTTTATTTCTGGCATGAGCAACGTCATCGCAGAACAATCGATCATCTGTCTGGCATCGCGACATTCCGAAAAGTGAGTCGTATTGCACAGACTCGGCGGTCGCATCCGTGACATTCTTGCGTCTGACCCATCGCCCTCAATCCACGCAGCCCGCAGCAGCAAGGTTGAACCGGGCAATCGAAGGATGATCTGGCAAGGTGATTCAAAATGCGTACCTCCCGTTTTCTGTTGCTAGCAGTTCTGATGATGGCCGTACCGGCCAGTTTGTTCGCACAGTTCGGCGTGTCGATCATGATCGCTCCGCCCGCTCTGCCTGTATACACTCAGCCCATGATTCCCGCGGCCGGCTATATGTGGACTCCCGGCTACTGGGCGAATGGCGATGAAGGCTACTTCTGGGTGCCGGGCACCTGGGTCGAGCCGCCGGAAGCGGGCTTGCTGTGGACTCCCGGCTACTGGGGTTGGAGCGGCGATGCCTTCGCCTGGAATGGCGGGTACTGGGGTACGGAAGTCGGCTTCTACGGCGGCGTCAACTATGGCTTCGGCTACGGTGGCGTGGGCTACGGAGGCGGATATTGGAATAAGGGAGCCTTCTACTATAACCGCTCGGTGAACAACGTGAACATCACGGATATTCACAATGTCTACAGCAAGACCGTAATCAATGAAACCAGAGTGAACCACGTCAGCTACAACGGCGGCAACGGTGGAATTACCGCACGCCCGAGCGCAGCGGAAGAAACTGCGACACGCGCCCATCACACACTGCCCACCGCGATGCAAGCTGAGCATGTGAAGGCTGCAAGTACCAACCATGCACTCCGGGCGTCGGAGAACCATGGACGGCCGGCGATCGCTGCAACAGCGAAGCCTGGCGAGTTTAGCGGTAAGGGAGTGGTAGCGGCCAAGGAGGCAGGAGCACCTTACAAGGCTCCTGAAAACAAAGCAGCTGAAAGTAAAGCGGCTGCAACTCGCACAACTGAGAATAAGGCCACTGCAAATAAGGCGGCTGAGAACAGGGCCACTGAAAACAAAGCAGCTGAAACTAAGGCGGCTGCAACTCGCACGACTGAAAATAAGGCCACTGTAAATAAGGCGGCCGAGAACAAGGCCACTGAAAACAAGGCAGCTGAGAATAAGGCGGCCGCAACCCGCACGTCAGAGAATAAAGCATCTGCGAATAAAGCGGCCGAGAACAAGGCCACTGAGAACAGAGCGGCTACGAATAAGGCGACTGAGAACAGGGCTGCTGAAACTAAGGCAACCGAAACGCGTGCGACGGAGAGCAAAGCAGCGGCAACGCGTACGACTGAGAACAAGGCAGCGAAGCCTAAGGAGGCTCGCCCGAGCGCCGAGTCCAGCAAGCCGACCGCGGCTCGCCCGAAGCCTGCTTCTCGTCCTGCCACTACAGCTCATGCGCAGCCCGCGCCTCGGCAACCGGCAGCATCCCGGCCTGAAGCCGCGCCGCATGCGCAGCCTGCCTCCCGTGCGGTCACAACAGCCCATGCGCAGCCGGCTCCTCGCCCAGCGAAAGAAGAGGCCAAACCGGAAGAAAAGCCTCGCCAGTAAAGAAGCGACCGTGACGACTACGTGAGGCTGTACGGAACGGTAAAGAAGGTCGAGTAACTCTTTGGTGCGAGTCCGCTCTGTGGGCTCGCACCATTTCTTTTCTGGCGACGGCGCGGGAATCTCTGATGTCATCTTCCCAACGCCGCGAAAGACTTGATCCATTCTTTCCAGCATTTCTTTTTTCTCTGAGCAGTTTTGACCATCAAGAACCCCGTGAAACGTCTATAACCAAAGCTGGTCCGTAGAAGAAAAGGAGCAAAAATGATCGGAACTATATTGATCGTGATCCTGGTTCTAGCGCTGATCGGGGCGCTGCCACGCTGGTCGCACAGTCGTGAGTGGGGTTATGCCCCGACGGGCGGCTTGGGGCTGGTTCTTTTTATCGTTATCATTCTGTTAGTTCTCGGGCGGATTTGAGCCATGAGCGAGCGGCGAAGCCGGTCAAGCGGCACAGCCAAGGCGTGGCGCCTGCTCTCTGTCCGTGCGACGGCTGCGGTTCTCATCGTGCTGATGTGCAGCGGCGGTTTGTCCGCGTACTCTGTTCTTACGCACGAGGAAATCGTAGACCTGCTATGGACCGAAGAGATCCAGCCCTTGCTGCTCAAGCGATATCCGGGGCTGTCCGACGACCAACTCAAGGAGGCGCACGCCTATGCCTATGGCGGCGCCGTCATCCAGGATCTGGGCTACTATCCGTTCGGCAGTAAAGAATTCAGCAACCTGGTGCACTACGTTCGCAGCGGAGACTTTGTCCATGAGTTGCTGCTCGAAAGCCAGGATGTCAACGAGTACG
Organism: Candidatus Sulfotelmatobacter sp.; assembly: GCA_049280095.1. Classification (GTDB taxonomy): domain Bacteria; phylum Acidobacteriota; class Terriglobia; order Terriglobales; family Acidobacteriaceae; genus Sulfotelmatobacter. The sequence goes on from JBAPPL010000028.1 coordinate 124,417, forward strand.
CCTTCGCGTTGGGCGCGCTTTCGCACTATTCGGCGGATATTGCCGGACACCCGGCGGTCAACCAGTCTGTCGCGATCGAGTATCCGAAGCTGCGAGCGAAGTTTGGCAAGTCCGTTCGCTATGCCCAGGACAAGAGCGCGCATTTAAAAACAGAGTTTGGGTTCGACACTGTGCAGGTCGCGAAGAATCGCTATGCCTCGCAGCAGTACCACGATTTTATTGGATTCCAGGTGTCCAAGCCGCTCCTGGAACGCGTCTTTCCCGTGGTCTATGGAGTGGAGTTGAAAGACGTGCTGACCCACGAAGATCTGGCGGTGGGTTCGTATCGTTTCGCCGTGAGCCGGCTGATTCCGCATATGACCGAAGTTGCTTTGCAAACCCACAAGAAGGACCTGATGCGCGAAACGCCGGATTTCGCGAAACGGAAGTTTCTGTATCGTCTTTCACGCTCTGATTACGAAAGACAGTGGGGAAAAGATTACGTGAAGCCGGGCGTGGGAACCCGGATTATGTCAACGCTCTTGCGATATATGCCCAGAGTCGGTCCCTTCAAAGGGCTAGGGTTCAAGAACCCGACTCCCCAAACCGAGGACCTGTATTTCAAAAGTATCAACACCACCGTCGATCAATACCGCACATTTCTCGAACAAGTGCGCACGGATTCGCTGGTTGTTCCCAACCGTGACTTGGATAGCGGCAACCTAACGAAAGCGGCAGAATATTCGCTGACCGACGACACTTACGCTACGCTGCTCGCTCAGTTGTCAGGGCGGAAGTTCGATCGGACGTTGCCGGAGCTGCGCGACAATATCCTGCAGTTTTATTCCGATCTCTCGGCATCGATTGCAACCAAGAGTAACCAGGTTCGCTGGCAAGGCGTGCTGACCACTCTGGACCAGTTGAAGTCCGTGGCACCGGCGTCGACGGTAGCGGACACTCCTGCGCGGTGATCGCCTATGCGCTTACGGCCACTTCAAGAACGCGCTTAGCGTTCGGTCATCATTTTTTTAACGCCTAGATGACACGAATTCAGCTCCGTTGGTTCACAGGCCGGCTGCTGCCGACGCCGGAGGGATTGGGGGAAAATCATGAAATCGCAGATTAAGTTGGGCACGGTTTTCGGAGTCGAGCTCGGCCTGCACTATAGCTGGCTGGTCATAGCGTTGCTGATCACTTTCTCGCTGGTAGCGCAATTTCACGCCGTGAACCGCGATTGGAGTGAAGCGGTGGTGTGGAGCACAGCAATCCTTACGGGAGTGCTTTTCTTTGCGTGCTTGTTTGCCCACGAGTTGTCTCACGCCGTCGTCGCCAAGGCCCGCGGCATTCCAGTCCACAAAATCACCTTGTTCCTGCTTGGAGGCGTCGCTCAAATCGAGAAGGAGGCGACAGACCCGAAGACAGAATTCTGGATGGCCATTGTCGGTCCGATCACCAGTGGAATACTCGGTCTTGTCATGTTGGGTCTCGCCAAGCTCGCGGGCTGGACTCCGTGGACTGCGGCAACAACCCCCGGCACCGCACTCTTAGTGTGGCTGGGCTACATCAATCTCGCCCTCGCAGCTTTCAACATGATACCGGGCTTTCCGCTCGATGGCGGAAGAGTGCTACATGCCATTTTGTGGTGGGCAATGGATGATGCAGAGCGCTCGACCCGAGCAGCCGCAATCGTTGGGCAGATCATCGCCGTTTTCTTTATTGGGTTTGGAATTCTGCGGTTCTTTCAAGGAGCAGGCCTGGGTGGACTCTGGATTGCCTTTATCGGTTGGTTCCTTCTGCAAGCGGCCGGCGCCACTTACATGCAGGTCAAAACTGGCAAGCTTCTCCGCGGCCTGCGCGTGCAGGATGTGATGTCGACAGACAGCTATACGGTAGATCCCGAGGTTTCATTGCAGGAGTTTGTTCACGAGCACTTGATGCGCACCGGCCGGCGCTGCTTCCTGGTGGTTCAAGATGGACGCCTGCTGGGGCTGATAACACCCAACGAGGTGCGCGCGGTTGAGCCGCGAGCCTGGCCGTTCACTCCTGTGCGCAGCGTCATGCGCTCCGCGGATAAGGTCCATTTCGTTTCTCCTGATATGCCGGCGATGGAGGCCCTGGAGACCATGGCGCGCGAGGACGTCAACCAGTTGCCGGTCATGTCGAGTGGACATATAGAAGGTGTGGTGTCTCGTGCTGATGTGCTGCAGGTACTGCGATCACGGGAGGAGCTGAAGTTGCCCCCCAGTTTGCCCCGAGCCGCATGAGAGATGATCTTCCCGGATCAAAATAGTCACTGATCCAGAGAAGCGAGATGCGCGCCGATTCGGCTTCGCGCTTTTGCTCGAACCAATCACGATCCTAGCCAAAGTAGGGGAACCAGGCCCAATGCAGCAAGGGCTGCCAGAAGCGCGAAGCTCTGCACTCCGGTTTTCCGGTCGGCGAGGCTGTAGGCGTAAATCCCTTTCACCAGGTTGTTGCTGGCAGCGGCAATCAACACTGCGCCGGCGGCAACTTTGACGGGAGTGAGTGCACCCGCCGCCTGGGTCATTCCCATGATGAATGGGTCCACGTCGGTGACGCCCATGATGGCGGCCAGAGTATTCACTCCCGCTTTTCCGAGATAAGTAACCGCTAACTGGGTGACCACCAGCAGCGCCAGAAACAATGCGGCGAAAAGAAATGCCGCGAATAATTCGAGTGGATTCTTGGGTTCGAATTCGCGACGCACGGGCTGAGTCCCGGTGTCCGCCAGGCGCGTCCAGAGCCAACCGCTGACGACCGCAAGACCGGCCAGTACCACGAATGAGGGTGCCAGCAAAGACATCAGTTGCCGGTTAAAAAGCGCCAGAAGCGCGGCCAGGCGCAGGTACATCACTCCGGAAGCGATGAGGATCCCCCCTGCGAAGAGATGGGGATGCGGTTCACGAGCGGCCCGCCGCGCAATGACCACGGTAGTTGCGGTCGAAGAATAGGCCCCGCCAAGCAAAGCTGATAGCACGACTCCGCCCCGTTCCTTCGTCAGCCTCTGCAGGACATAGCTGCCATAAGAGATCGCACTGACGGCGACCACGACGAGCCAGGTCTTGAACGGATTGATATGGAATCGGCTGAATTCCTGGTTCGGCAGCACCGGCAGAATGACGCCAGTCAAAAGCAGAAACTTTGCGAACGTGAGAATCTCTTGGGGAGCAATGCGAACGGCAAGCTTCTCGAGAGCGGCTTTGAGATCGAGCAGCAGCAGGCTGGCGACGCTAAGCGTGGTGGCGATCCAGAAGTGTCCGTAATAGACAAGTGCTCCCACGAGGAATGTTGTAAGACCGGACATTTCTGAGGTGACACCAGCGGTTTGGGAACACGAAAGCTTGTGCCAGTAAGACAAAAGCAGGAATGCGGCGACTACCAGAAAGCCGACCGTCAACGGCAGCAGTTGTGAGCCGGAAATGAGAGCGATGGAATAACCAATCAGACCAATGAGGGGGAATGTACGCACCCCTCCGAAGGAGTACGACACTCCTTCCGCCTTGTGCTCTTCCCGTTGCAGACCTATCAGGAAAGACAAGAACAACACGAGAACGATCTTCACGGCTTCTGGGGGTAGCCTTTGGTAAAGCTCCACTAGAGTTGCGCCTCCGAATGATTACTGCCTGAAAAGTCTGGCCACACAGTTCAGAGGCAGTGTGGCTGGTGTTGCAAGATTTCCTTCCCGCCCTCGCAAACCGAAACGATTCTACACCCGCTTCTTCCTCCGCCCGAAAGGCATAGGATATTGGCAGTTCTTGACAGCTTCTATAACTGCGCATGTGCAGCGTGGGATTATGTTGAACAACTTTGTTATAGTCGAAGGAAGAACGTTTATTGGAGCGAGTGGAAATCTTTAGCTGTCCATTAGCCGGGACCACACGCTAGATGTTTGGAGTGACTAGCGGTTGTCCCTGATAGAAGCGATTAACATGGAAAAGCAGAACGAACGCAATCCCGAGCAAGATTCGTCGCAGGCCGCAGCCCACATCGCAGGCGCTCACCAGATTCTAAAGGCCCTGCAAGAGAAGATCGGAAAGCATCCGGAACTCGGCGTGGCCATCACCAAATTGGAGACGGCACTGAGCATTCTGGCGGTCAAGACGGGTGGGATGCTTTAGCGAACTCACGAGAAGAACGGTTACCCCTCAAGACCGTGGTGACGAAATGATTTCTACCAGTGCCTCGGTTCGCTGTCGCCGATTTTCTCCAACTTCCGAGGGAATTACACTTCGACAGGTTCGAGCTTGCGCACAACATCGTCCGCGGCCCTGGGATTCTCAGATACTCAGGCAGAAGTCCGCGGCGGGACGCTCTTCGCTGGTGTGGTCGCCCAAACCAGATTCCATAAGCGGAATGTTGTTAACAACTACGTTTGCGATTAATGGTCCGCTGCCTCGGACTTGATTAACTCGTCGAGATAATCTGGCCGATCACCCTCACGCACCAGATGCGGATAGCGTGCGCCGTCATGGTAGGTAATCGTGCAGGTTCGAAAATAATCGTCCACCACGACGAGGAGTGTGATCGACTGCGAAGTGTCCTTTGCAGACTTGACGGCATCCGAGAGCAATTCCGGAGTGTAGAGCCGTCCATTGACGCCAATTATTTTCATCTGCGAAGAGACGCCCGCCTCAAACGCTGGACTCCCGACGATGGAGTCGGTGACCACCCCATCGTTGTCCACCTTGAGGCCGATGGAATAGACCTCGCCAGGATTGCCCCGGCGGCCTTCCAGCTTTGAAGGCTTATCGTCAAACGTGACTTTCCAACCGCCGTTTTCGATTCCTCCCACAGGTGCTTGCGCAGAAGTGGAATTCAATCTGGTGTGGAAAAATGTCGCCCAATCAAACGGCGCCAACGCATTGAGCGTCTTCACCAATTCGTCGAAGGTATAAGTCTTCACCTGCGGACCGTGGTTGGGCCCGCCGTGGAATTCCTGACAGAAATCATCAATCGATTTCTCGCCGCCGGACTCGCGATGAATAATGGTGGCTACTTCGAGCCAGAGCAGGTCGCCCTCGTCGTAGTAATCGGCGCCGCGGCGCCAGTTCATCCAACCGCCTCTTCCGCCAAAACCGACCCCGCCGCCGGCTATCGTAACGGCGGTGTCGAGCAACGGACGCCAGGTGCGTCCGGGACGTCCGGGGCCGAGCATGGCTGCGACGCTGGCCAGGTACTCGTGGTATTGCTCAGGTGTCCACAAGCCGCTGCGCGCCGCCAACATGGGTCCAAGATAGTCCGTTAGGCCCTCGTAGACCCAGAGCAGATCCGTTTTCATGGGCTGTTCGTAGTCAGGGGTGGTCAGATCAGCTGGCCGGCGAAACTTGCCATTCCAGGAGTGGACAAATTCGTGGGAAAGCAGTCCGCCGAGCGACATGCCGGAGCTCGGCAAAAGCAGAGTTCGTTCCGGCAGGCGGCTGTTGTTCGACTCGTGGTGTTCGAGGCCGAAATGCGCCACATGATCGCTGAGCGCGAGCAGAAAATGATAGTCGCGATAATGGCGAGTGCCAAAGAGTTTTCCCGATTCAGCCACCAGATTGATCATCTCCTTCTGGTTTTCGGGGCTCATGTTCAGAGCATCGGCGCTGTCGGCAGCGATATCGATTTCGTGATGGATGGGTTCGCCTGGCGGTGTCAGGTCGATGCTCCGATAAAACTCCCCGGTAATCACGGGCGAATCTACCAGCAAGTCGAGAGAAATCGGTTTGAATGAAACTTGGTTGCCAGCTGCATTTTCGACGGGAAGTGCGGTGCCGAATTTCCATCCATCCGGCATCACAAGTTTGGCATCATACGTGAGCTTCTCGGCGGGGACGTCGGCCGGATAAAGTACAACTTCATTCCATTCGAGCACCATCAATTTGTCGGTGGCTGACAAGCCGTCCGGCTCAATGACGTCAAAGTTGACATCAAGTTGCGAGACGCCGTGGGGGATTTCAACGTGGAAAGTGAAAACATCCAGCAAATCTCGCTGCCACGGAATAGTCTTGCCGTTCGCCTCAAATTTGAGGCCCGTGAGATTTGCGATGGGTCCATCGGGCCCGTGCTCGCCGGGAATCCATTTCGGGTAGTAGAGCGTTAGGGGTCCAGGCTTGACGGGCATCACCAAATGAGCGTGCAGCAGCTTCTGCTGAGTTTTTGTCGCGTCCACGGTGACCGAGATTGCTTCTTCGGCAAGCGCGGCGGACGCGGACAGCGCGAGGATTGAGGCGATCCATACCGAGGTGATCAATACTGAGGTGATCGATACCAACGACCGAATGCGGCGCGGCTGCATGCAAAGGCTCCTCAAAAAGGGGAATAAATGTACCGCAGCATCATATCGTTTTTCGTCCCCGGGCGTATTCCTATGCGAAGCTTTATTCCCGAACCATGCTGAGCACATCGCCCGCGAGCCTCGGCCTTTGCGTTACACTCCAAACCAGGCCGGGAACAACTTTAGGGAGATAACTCCGGAGCATTCTGACCCTGCTGTTGGTGTGCGATGCTGAAAATTCAGAAGATTCTTCTGCCGGTTGATTTTCCGAACACCTCGCTGCCAGTGATTGATCAGGCTGCGACACTGGCCCACCGTTTTCGTTCTGAGATCGTGATGCTGCACGTCGTAACCCCGCAGAGCCACGCTGCCGGTGTGCCCGAGGACGGTCCCCAATTCGCTGGCTGGGATTTGCTCACCGCGATTGTAAAAAGGGCTGAGAAAAACCGGGGCGAAGCTCTGGCATCGGAGCTTAAGGGCCTTACCATCCGATGCGTGTTGGCCAAAGGCGATCCGGCTGCGGCGATTCTGCGGACGGCTCAGGTGGAAAAAGCCGATCTGATCATGATGCCGTCGCACGGGTTCGCGTTCAATCGCTTTCTGCTGGACTCAAAGAACGCGGAAGTTCTATACGGCACCGAGTGCCCGGTTTGGACCGGTGCCCACGTGGAGATATCGCCGCCCAAGGAATTTGCCATCAAAAACATCCTGTGTTCGGTTGATCTCAGTGAGCGCAGTCCGCAAGTTGTGCCATGGGCCGCGGAGATAGCCGGCGAATTCGGCGCTCATCTGACGATTGCCCACGTTACTCCTTCGGTGGAACTCTGGGGTCCCGGCGGAAGCTACGCCAATCCGAAGTGGAAAAAGGAGCTTGTTAGCGACGCCTCTCAGCATCTTATTGAGCTGCGGCAAGACCTGGGCATAAAGGCGGACCTGTTCGTGGGCAGTGGCGACCTGCCCAAGATATTGAGCCAGACTGCGAAACAGACGAAGGCGGATTTGCTGGTTGCCGAGTGCTACCCCTATGGCGGGAACCTGCGGATTCACGGCTACGCAATTATTTGCGCGGTGCCGATTCCAGTTCTCAGCGTGTGAGGGCAGGCTATAATTTTGGGCAATTCGGAGCCGACAAAAGGAGATTTCTTTGACCGTTGACACGAATGAGCATCCCATCATCGACCGTGGCCACGAACTCCCGGCTCACGATTCGGAGTCTCACCGCCATAAAGGCGTGCTGGCTGTCGTCTGGATTCTGGTGTTACTTATCGTTGCGCTTGCAGTTGTGCTGATATGGCGCCATCTCGATACTGCGAAGAAGGTCCAACCCGCGGCGCCGAAGATCAACATCACAACCGCGACGGCCACGACGGGCAACATCGGAGTTTACCTTGACGCGATCGGTACGGTCACCCCGGTCTATACCGATTCGATTACCAGCGAGGTGAATGGCCTTGTCGTGGAAGTGCACTACAAGGAGGGTCAGCTCGTCGGTAAGAGCGATCCGCTGGTTGACATCGATTCGCGTCCCTACCGCGCGAATCTCCTGCAGGCGCAGGGCGCTCTGGAGCGGGACGAGAACGTGCTCGCGCAAGCCCAGATGGACCTTGAGCGCTATCGGGCGGCGTGGGCGCGTAACGCAATTGCAAAGCAAATCCTCGATGACCAGGAAAAGCTCGTACTGCAGGAAGAAGGCACAGTTAAAAACGATCAGGGAACCGTGCAATTTGATCAGATCCAGGTCGACTTCTGCCATATCACCGCTCCCATCGCCGGCCGCGTGGGCTTGCGGCTGGTCGATCCCGGTAACGTGGTGCAGTCTGCGGGAACCGCAACGCTCGCAGTCATTACACAATTGCAGCCCATTACCGTAATTTTCACCATACCGGAGGACAGTCTGGGCCCGGTTCAGGCTCGACTGCAAAAGAAGGCCACGCTCCCCGTGGATGTCTTCGACCGCACCGCGCAGACGAAGATTGCAAGCGGCAAACTGTTGACGCTCGACAACCAGATTGATACTACGACTGGAACGGTAAAAGGCCGGGCACAGTTCGAGAATAAAAATGATGCACTCTTCCCCAACCAATTTGTGAACACGCGGCTGCTGGTGAATACGGTGCAAGGGGTGACGCTGGTTCCAGCGTCCGCCATTCAACAAAATGGTCAGGCATCGTTCGTCTATGTGATTCAAGACAACGTCGCTCACATGCGGAGCATTAAGCCGGGGGTTACGGACGGCGGTCTCACCCAGGTCGATGGCATCAATCCCGGAGACGTTGTGGCCAATAGCAGCTTCGACAAATTGCAGGACAACACCGCGGTCGCCGTTTCGAACAAGTCTCCGACCAAACCCGCCCCAGGCAGCACGAACGGGAGCAGCGCCCCGTGAGTCCTTCACGCCCGTTTATTTTGCGGCCGGTCGCTACCGCTTTGCTTATGGCTGCAATCCTGTTGGTCGGAATTGTTGGCTATACCCAACTGCCGGTCTCCGCGCTGCCCGAAGTGGATTATCCGACCATTCAGGTGCTCACGTTCTATCCGGGAGCAAGCCCCACTGTAATGGCGACGACGGTAACGGCGCCCCTGGAGCGCCAATTCGGCGAACTGCAGGGCCTGAGCCAGATGACTTCCACCAGCGCGGGCGGCACTTCCGTCATCGTGCTGCAGTTCAACCTGACTCTGAATATTGACGTGGCCGAGGAAGAGGTGCAGTCGGCCATAAACGCGTCGCAGAGTCTTTTACCGTCTATTCTGCCCGCGCCGCCGATTTACAGTAAGACGAATCCCGCCGATGCTCCCGTCCTCACCCTGGCCATCACATCAAGCGCTATGCCGCTTTCACAGGTCGAGGACCTTGTGGACACGCGCCTCGCGCCTAAGATTTCGCAACTCAGCGGGGTAGGCCTTGTAACCATCAGCGGGGGGCAAAAGCCCGCAGTCCGCATTCAAGCCAATCCTGCGCAGATGTCCTCCTACGGCATCAACATGGAAGACCTGCGCACGGCGCTGACTCAGGCCAGCGTGAATGCCGCCAAGGGAAACTTCGATGGGCCGCGCCAGGATTACCAGATCGACGCCAACGATCAGCTGGTCACCAGCGACGATTATCGGAACGTTGTCGTCGCTTACCGCAACGGTGCACCGGTAATGCTCACCGACGTAGCGCAGATTGTGAATGGAGTAGAGAACAACAATCAGGCGGCGTGGATGAATCAGACTCCCGCGGTCATCCTGAATGTGCAACGCCAGCCCGGGGCCAACACCATCAGCGTGGTCAAGAGCATCAAGCATCTCTTGCCGCAGCTAAAGGCCGACCTGCCCACCGGCATTCAGGTAACCACGCTTACCGATCTTACGACCGCCATCCAAGCGTCGGTTTCAGATGTCGAATTCGAATTGCTGCTCACGGTCGGCCTCGTCGTGCTGGTCATCTTCCTCTTCTTGCGCAGCCTCTATGCCACCATTATCCCCAGCGTGGCTGTGCCCCTGTCACTGATCGGCACTTTCGCGGCGATGTACATCCTGGGCTACAGTCTGGACAACTTATCTCTGATGGCGCTGACCATCTCCACCGGCTTCGTGGTGGACGATGCCATCGTGATGATCGAAAACATCGCACGCTACATCGAAGAGGGCGAACCTCCGATGGAAGCGGCGCTCAAAGGCGCGGAGCAGATTGGATTCACCATTCTCTCGCTGACCGTGTCGCTCATCGCCGTACTGATTCCGCTGTTATTCATGGGCGACGTTGTGGGGCGCCTGTTCCGTGAGTTTGCGGTAACCCTCGCCGTCACCATTGTCGTCTCGGCCGTGGTTTCTCTTACGCTCACTCCGATGATGAGTGCGCGAATTTTGCGGCGCCAGCCGAAAGAGCAGCAGGGGCGCATCTATCGAGCAACCGAGCGTGCTTTCGAGGGGATGATCGCTTTCTATGGCCGAACCCTCAAGTTTGTCCTTCGCTTCCAGACAATTACGCTGTTCGTCGCGGTGGCCACGCTGATGCTTACGATTTTTCTTTACATCATCATCCCCAAAGGCTTTTTCCCGGTGCAAGACACGGGCGTGATCCAGGGCATCTCACAGGCGCCGCAGACGATTGGCTCAAAGGCTATGGCGGAGAAGCAGCAGGAACTGGCAAAAGTAATTCTGGATGACCCCGCGGTTGAAAGCCTCTCCTCGTTTATCGGCGCCGACGGAACTAATACCACAACCAACAGCGGCCGAATGTCGATCAATCTGAAACCTCTCGACCAGCGCAAATTGAGCGCTTCCGACGTAATCCGCCGGCTCAAGTCAAAACTGGAACAGGTTCAGGGTATAGAGCTGTTTATGCAGCCGGTGCAGAACATTACCGTGGACGATCGGGTGAGCCGCACGCAATACCAGTACACGCTCGAAGACCCCGACGCGGATGAACTAAACGACTGGACGAATCGTTTCGTTGGCCGGCTGAAGCAATTGCCGGAACTGGAAGACGTCGCCACCGACCAACAAACGGGAGGGCTCGCTGTATCTCTGGTCATCGACCGGGTCACCGCCTCGCGATTGGGCATCGCGCCGACGACCATCGATAACACGCTGTATGACGCCTTCGGTCAGCGGCAAATTAGCACGATGTATACGCAAGTGAATCAGTACCACGTTGTGCTTGAGAGCCAGCCACAGTTTCAACTGGATCCGAACAAGCTGAACCATCTCTACATTCAGTCAAATGCATCTGCGGGAGCCAGCGGTGCCGGGGCGTCTTCCTCGTTCGCGTCCTCTGGATCATCCTCCGCAGGGTCCAATGCCTTAACAGCTTCCGCGCTGTTCACTCCATCCGCAAATACGCTCGCTCCTCCGGCAAACGCGCTCTCGCCCACAGCATCCTCGATCGCGAGTAATGGCGCGAACTCCGCGGGCGCCACAAGCTCTGCCGTGAGCAACGCCGTCCCGCTGAGCGCCTTCTCGCACTTCGAGAAAACCACGGAAGCGCTCTCCATCAATCACCAGGGACAATTTCCGGCCATCACCGTGTCTTTCAATCTTGCGCCGAACGCCGCGCTGGGCGAGGCTATTACGGCAGTCGACAAGGCGCAGAAGGATATGCACATGCCTCCTAGCCTGCAAGCTGGTTTTGAGGGCACCGCGGCATCCTTTACGAATTCGCTGTCCAACGAGCCTTTACTCATTCTGGCCGCGCTGGTGACCGTGTATATCGTGCTGGGTGTTTTGTACGAAAGTTTTATCCACCCGATTACGATTCTCTCTACGCTGCCGTCGGCGGGTGTGGGAGCTTTTCTCGCGCTGATTCTCTTTCACCAGGATTTAAGCGTAGTGGCGATCATCGGCATCGTTCTGCTGATCGGTATCGTGAAAAAGAACGGCATCATGATGGTCGACTTCGCGCTCGAAGGCGAGCGCAAGCACGGAAAGAACGCGACTGACGCAATCTACGAGGCCTGCCTGCTCCGGTTCCGCCCCATCATGATGACGACAATGGCCGCCTTGCTGGGCGGGTTGCCATTGGCGCTCGGCACGGGGTTCGGCTCGGAGCTGCGCCGGCCGCTCGGCATAGCCATGGTCGGCGGCCTCCTGCTAAGCCAGGCGCTCACGCTGTATACCACGCCCGTCATCTATATCTTTTTTGACAACCTAGCGCACCGTTTTGGGCACAAGGGGAACCAGCTGGAAGCCGGAAATCCAGAACAGAGTGGGCCAGCATGAACATCTCCGCACCCTTCATTCAACGGCCAGTAGCTACCACGCTGCTTACCGTGGCAGTTGCCCTCGCCGGGGCGATTGCGTTTGAAGTGCTGCCGGTGGCGCCCCTGCCGGAGGTCGACTTTCCTACAATTTCAGTCGGTGCCGGTTTGCCCGGGGGCAGCGCAGAAATTATGGCATCGTCCGTCGCTACTCCGCTGGAGCGGCAGTTCGGTCACATTGCCGGCGTGACCGAAATGACCTCCGCCAGCACACTCGGCAGCACCTCGATCACGATTCAGTTCGACCTCAGCCGCGACATTGATGGTGCAGCGCGTGATGTGGAAGCTGCAATCAACGCCGCGCGAACTTATCTGCCCGCGAATCTGCCGGGCAATCCGACTTATCGCAAGGTCAATCCCGCGGATTCGCCGATCATGATTCTCGGCCTTACTTCAGACAAATACGGTCCCGACAAACTGTATGACGAAGCCTCCACTGTCATGGAACAAAAGCTGTCGCAGATTCAAGGCGTGGGACAGGTCTCCGTCGGAGGCGGAGCGTTGCCGTCCGTGCGCGTGGACGCAAACCCCACGCAGTTGGCCAGCTATGGACTTACTCTGGGGAATCTGCAGTCTGCACTGAGTTTGCAGAATGCCGACCTGGCCAAAGGTCAGATTACTGACGGTATGCAGACCGCGGATATCCTGGCCAACGATCAGATCTCGCACGCTGAAGACTATAAGCCGCTAGTTGTTGGCTTTAAGAACGGCGCAGCCGTGCATCTCTCCGACGTCGCTCAGGTAACAGACTCAGTGGCTAACGTCCGTACCGCTGGCTACTTGAACGGCAAGCGTGCGGTTACGGTGATCATCTTCCGCCAGCCCGGCGCCAACATCATTAACACGGTCGATCGCATCCGCGCGCAGCTTCCGTTTATCCAGGCCTCCATTCCGCTTGGCATCGAGACCACGATCGTTCTCGACCGCACCACAACGATCCGCGCCTCGGTTAGTGACGTGGAGAGGACGCTGCTCATTTCCATCGCCCTGGTCATCGTCGTGGTTTTTGTTTTCCTGCGCAATGGCCGTGCCACACTCATCCCGGCGGTTGCGGTGCCGGTTTCGCTGGTCGGAACTTTCGCCGTCATGTATCTGTTTGGATACACCCTCGATAACCTTTCGCTGATGGCGATGACCATTGCCACGGGATTTGTGGTCGACGATGCCATCGTGGTGATGGAAAATATCGCACGCCACCTCGAAGACGGCATGAAGCCTTTTGCCGCGGCGCTGAAAGGAGCGGAAGAAATCGGATTCACAGTCTTCACCATCAGCATCTCGCTCATTGCCGTCTTTATTCCTCTCCTGATGATGGGCGGAATCGTGGGCCGCCTCTTTCGCGAATTTGCCGTCACCCTTTCGACTGCCGTTTTCGTATCCATGATTATCTCGCTGACCACAACGCCGATGATGTGCGCCTACCTTTTGAAGAACGAGCGCGCAGAGAAGCACGGCAGCCTCTACATGGCCAGTGAAAAATTCTTTGACTGGGTGCTGTCGTTGTATCGCGGCAGCTTGCATTGGGTGCTTGACCATCCCGCCCTCACCCTCGTTGTACTCGGTGTGACCATCGCGCTCAATGTGGTCGTGGGTTTCAAGATCCCCAAAGGCTTCTTCCCGGTGGAGGATACTGGAGCGATCGCCGGTGCGGTGCGCGGGCCGCAGGATTCTTCGTTTCCGGCGATGGACAACTCCATTCGGCAGATCGGTGCCGTAATCAAGAACGACCCCGCCGTAGCCAATGTGATTGCGTTTACAGGCGGCGGCGGGGCCACGAATACCGGCTTCCTTTACGTTGCACTCAAGCCGCTGGCCGAACGCAAGGTCAGTGCCACCCAGATCATCAACCGACTTCGGCCGCAATTGAGCCGTTTGCCCGTCGCATCTGCATTTCTTCAGTCTGTACAAGATCTGCGTATTGGCGGCCGCTCCAGCAATGCGATGTATCAGTACACGCTGCAATCCGACAATGTGCAGGATCTTTCGAAGTGGGCGCCGATCATTCTGAACCAGATGACGCACCTGCCCGGCCTGCAGGACGTGAGTTCAGACCAGCAGAATGGAGGTCTTAATGAGGTGATGAACTATGATCGCGTCACCGCGGCAAAGCTGGGCTTTACCGCACAGTCGCTGGACTCGACGTTATATGGCGCATTCGGCCAGTCGCAAGTGTCCATCATCTACACCCAGCTGAATCAGTACTACGTCGTGCTGGAAGTGGCTCCGCAATATTGGCAGAGCCCGGAAGGATTGAAAGATATCTACCTGAAAAGCTCCGGCGGAGACAACATTCCGTTGCTCACAGTGGCCAACGGCCGAGCCAACACCACACCCCTCGCCATTAACCATACGGGTTTATTTCCCTCGGTCACCGTGTCATTTAATCTCGCGCCAAACGTGTCTTTGAGTGATGCCACGTTGAGCATCAGCCAGATGCAGAAACGGCTGGGCGCACCCTCCACCCTGCAAGGTTTTTATGCCGGAACGCTGCAGGCCTATCAACAATCTCTGGGCACCGAGCCATGGCTGATCGCGACGGCGCTGCTGGCCGTCTATATCATTCTCGGCATTTTGTATGAAAGCTTGGTCCACCCCTTGACCATCATCTCCTCGCTGCCTTCGGCGAGCGTAGGAGCAATGCTCGCATTGCTGCTCTTCAAGCAGGATCTCAACATTATTTCCATCATTGGTATTGTGCTGCTCATTGGAATCGTAAAAAAGAACGCCATCATGATGATCGATTTCGCTCTGCAGGTAGAGCGGCAGGAGGGAAAGAAACCAATCGACTCAATTTTTGAAGCGTGTATGCTGCGCTTCCGCCCGATTCTGATGACGACCATGGCCGCGCTGTTGGGCGCGTTGCCCTTGGCGCTTGGGACGGGCACGGGGTTCGAACTCCGCAGGCCTCTAGGCATTACGATTGTGGGAGGATTGATCTTGAGCCAGTTGCTCACACTCTATACCACGCCAGTCGTTTACTTGGAGTTCGACCGGCTGCGGCTGCGCCTGGAGGGAAAGGGAAAAACCTCGCGAAATCCGTTCCCGGCTCCGCAGGCCGGCTAGAACGATGAGCTGAGATAAACGGTGCGTGGAGCAGGAACGTTATGAAGATCCTCGAACGAAAATCAGCAAACGAGATGATTCGGCTATGTGCTGCTGCGCTCTTGTTGTCTTTGTCGGGCTGCGTGGTTGGCCCAAAGTACCATCCGCCTTCACCGCCGCAGCCGCCTGCTCCGCAGTACAAGGAATCACCCACCCAGTCTCAAGATCCCGGACTCTGGACGCCTGCGCAGCCCGCGGATGCCAAGCTGCGCGGCAAGTGGTGGGAGATTTTCGATGATCCCGAACTGAATGCTCTTGAAGAACAATTGGACATTAACAACCAGAACATCAAACAGTACTTCGAGAATTTTATGGAAGCCCGCGCCGTGGTGCGCGAGGCCCGCGCGCAATACTTTCCTACACTGACGACTGCGCCTTCTTTCAACCGGTCGCGAACATCAGGAAACCTGAACACGGCCCCCGTCAATACCTCCGGCACGGGCACCGCCGCCAAACAACTGCAGAGTACGGTCTACACTCTGCCGCTCGAAGCCTCCTGGGAACCCGATCTTTGGGGCAAGGTCCGCAACATGGTGCGGCAAGCCCAGTATGCGGCCCAGGTCAGTGCGGCCGATCTCGAGAGCGAGCGCCTGACCGAGCAGGCCAGCCTGGCAGAATATTTCTTCGAGATTCGCGGCCAGGATCACTTGCAACAAATTTATGACGACACCGTCGCTGCCGACCAGAAAGCGTACGACCTGACGCGGGCGCTCTATGAATCTGGCATTGAGGACCAGATCTCGGTGGTCGAAGCCGAAACCACACTGCAGAGCGCACAGGCCGGAGCAACCAACGTCGGAATCGCGCGAGCGCAATATGAGCATGCGATTGCCGTATTCATCGGCAAGACGGCCTCCAATTTCTCCATTCCGGTGAAGCCGATGACGGTTGCTCCGCCGCCGATTCCGGTCGGCGTGCCCTCGGAGCTCCTCGAGCGCCGGCCTGACATTGCCGCCGCTGAGCGCACCATGGCTGAAGCGAACGCAACAATCGGCATCGCCTATGCCGCCTATTATCCGAACCTGACTTTGAGCGCGGAAGGCGGCTTCGAGAGTTCCGCTTTCCATAATTGGCTTTCCTGGCCGAGCCGTTTCTGGTCTGTCGGCGCATCGATCCCCGAAACCATTTTCGATGCCGGCTTGCGCCGCGCCACCGTTCAGCAATACGTCGCGACCTACAATGCGGACCTGGCCAGTTACCGCCAGACCGTGCTTACCGCTTTTCAGCAGGTGGAGGATGGTCTTGCGGAGGTCCGCATCTTATCCAAAGAGATCCAGCAGGAGCAGCAGGCGGTAGATTCAGCGGAAACTTATCTCAAGCTCGAACAGTCGCGGTACGACACAGGCGTTGATCCCTACCTCGACGTGCTGATTGCCCAGACCATCGTGCTGGCCGACCAGCAGACGCTGAATTCTCTTCAGGTGCAGCAGATGACCTACGCCGTGGCATTGGTTGAGGCTCTCGGCGGCGGGTGGGACCGTTCGCAATTACCGAGCCCCAAACAGGCGACCCAGAAACCGGACAAATCCGAGACGGCGATCGAGCAGTAGGCTGGTTGGTTCTTTAGTTGCTATCTTTATTATTGATTATTTCTTGAGCGCCGCCGGACAAAATCCACAATCTCCTACCCGCGTGTACCAGCAGTGACAATCGGCCAAATCGTTTGTTTGTAGTACCCTTCGGGAAAGAAGTGGTTTGTAGTCGAGCGTCTCCGGATCGCAGATTCTGCGATCTGGATTGCGGAGCTCATTTTTTATGGTTGAACAGGATGCTGGCAAGGAAAACGCAGGCGAGAGCCGCCGCATGGCTAAGAAGGCCTATCAAGAACCTGCGTTTCGGCACGAGCGGGTTTTCGAAACCATGGCACTGTCCTGCGGCAAAATCGAGCCCACTAGTTTTTCGTGCATCCACAAACGGATGAGTTCGTAGAGCGCTGCCATCTATGCCATCCACGCTGGAAGGTCGTGAGGATGCCAAGCTCGATCTCGTGGCCGAGTTGCTTCGGCGCGGGGTTGCCGTTCGGCTGAAGGCATGGGGAACAAGCATGCTTCCTTCTCTGTGGCCTGGCGATCTACTCGCGATTCAAAGCGCAACGTCTGACGAGGTTGCTCCCGGGGACATCGTGCTGGTAATGCGCGACGAGCGGTTCTTCGTCCACCGAGTGGTCGAACAGCGGCAATGTCAGGATTGCTCCGCGTGGATTACGAGAGGCGATGCCATGCCCCACGACGATCCGCCCGTAGCGGCATTCGAGCTGCTAGGCAGGGTAGTCAGCGTTCAGCGCGCCAATCGCAGCTTCGCTCCATGCCGGCGACTCTCGCCGCTCCAATGCACGCTTGCGTGGATGATGTGCCATTGGGACCGATTTCGCGGTCTCACGCTGCGCATTCATGCGGCACTTCCGCAGGCAGGTCCGATGCCCGCCAGGCAGCCTTTTCGCGGTTTTTTCGGAACCGTCCGCGGAATTCTCGGCACTCCTCCATCCCGTACTTCTCATCCATGACGACAACCCTCGCCACAACCGCCGAAGAAACCCTATCCATCGAGATCGGTGGAATGCCGATTGCCCTGCGAACGGACGATCCCTCACTTCGTCAGTTGATCGAGGATCGATACACCGGCTTCGTCGGGACTTTACAGAATTCAGACCTCGAATTCGACGTCGACTTGTGCGAACTATCGGACTTCCCAGACGATGAATTGGAAGTGAAGCTCGAAGCCGGCGAATGGTCGCTGCGGCGAGGCGACTTCCGCGCACGCTGGAATCCGGACACGGGTCACGGGCACATTCGTCAGTCGTGCAGTCCCTACGCCATTGATTGCGTGTTGCGTATTGTTCACGGACTGATCCTGGCGCGGCGGGGAGGTTTCCTGGTTCACGCCTCCAGTTTGATTCGCAACGGGAAGGCTTTTCTGTTTTCCGGAGTTTCCGGCGCAGGCAAGACGACAATTTCCCGGCTGGCGCCAAGCGACGCCACGCTGCTCACTGACGAAATCTCCTACGTGCGGCGGGAGGGGAATCGCTACGTAGCTTGTGGAACGCCGTTTGCGGGAGAGTTGGCAAGGGTCGGCGAAAACTGCTGCGCTCCGCTCAGCGCACTCTTTTTGCTCGAGAAGGGTTTGCAGAACCACATCGAGCCAGCGGGCCCCTCAGAAGCAATCCGGCGGCTCTTGCGGAATATCCTGTTTTTTGCCGACGATCCCGAGCTGGTGAAACTGGTTTTTCAATCCGCCTGCGAGTTTGCTAGTTTGGTTCCCATCCACCGCTTAGTATTCGTCCCTGACCAGCGAGTCTGGGACATAATACGTTAACCACGACGCGACAGCCTGGGAGAGTTCCGATGCCCGAAAGATACATTGCACGCAGCAAGGCGATTGCCGCCCGCATGGTGGGCGGCGAGATGATGGTGATGTCAGCGGTGGATTCGACCTTTTTTACTCTCAATGAAGTCGCTTCCACGATTTGGCAGGCAGCCGACGGCCGCACGCCACTGGCGGAAATCGTGGCTGGCAAAGTCTGCCAGGAATTCGATGTAGACCCAGAGCGGGCGCAGCGCGGAGCTAACCGTTTCGTCGACGAACTTTCACAACACGGCATTCTCCTCGTATCAGATCAGCCGCTGATCGAGACAGATTCTCCTTCGTCCACGGAGCACCCATGAGCCTTCTCGCCGAGATGAATCAAAAAGCGCTGAACCTGGGGCTGCCCATCAGCGTTCACCTCGATATCACTTACCGCTGCAACGAACGCTGCGTGCATTGCTATCTCGATCACGACGATCACGGCGAGATGACGACGGCAGAAATCATCGATGTGCTCGAGCAGATGGCCGATGCTGGAGTTTTTTTTCTCTCGCTCAGCGGCGGTGAAGTTCTCATGCGCCGGGATTTCTTTGAAATCGTCGAACGGGCGCGGCAACTGTTGTTCAACGTAAAAGTAAAAACCAACGGCGTGATGATCCGCGAAAAGGAAGCGGCACGACTTCGCCACCTCGGCGTCGAGCAGATACAAATCAGCGTCTACTCGCATCGGCCGGAAGTTCACGATGCCATCACAAAACTGCCGGGGTCACTGAAACGGACCATTCGTGCAATTCGATTCTTGAAGTCCCATGGGCTGAAGGTCACCATCGCCAACGTTCTCATGGCAGGTAATTTTTCCGACCAGCAGGGCGTGATGGCTCTGGCGAAAGAGTTAGGAGTCGCCTACACCCTCGACCCCACCATTACGCCGAAAATGGACGGAGATCGATCCATCCTCGCCTTGCGAATTCCCGGCTCTGAACTCAAGCAGGTACTCCATAACCCGGAGCTCGTGGGCAACGTGGAAGAATTCTGCGCGCCTCCACCCGCACCTGACGAAGATGTGATGGATGGGTTCCCATGCAGTGCGGGCCACACTGCCTGCTACATTTCCCCCTACGGCGACGTATTTCCCTGCGTGCAGTTTCCTCTGCCCAGCGGCAATGTACGCCGGCAGAAGTTCCTCGACATCTGGCGGCATTCCCCACAGTTGGAGGAAGTCCGCTCGATCCATGCCAGGGATCTTCCGACCTGTTCGACGTGCTCCCACGTGGGAACTTGCACGCGCTGCCCGGGCTTGGCCTACCTGGAAGGCAACATGCGAGGACCCTCCACCGCCGATTGCGAGAAGTCCTTCCAGAGAACCGGAATCCCATCGGCAAACATGCTGAGACGGACGGCAGCGGCTTATGCGGGCCCATTGATTCAGATCCAAGGCCTGGTGAACTCATCCCTCGATTCCGCTTTTGCACGATGAAGAATGGCTTGCTCATAACGCGTTGATGGGGTGGGTGAGAAAACTAGCGCACAATGGATGGCTGAGTAAGCAGACACGGAGGCTCGTTAACTGTGGGCAGGTTTGGAACTCCACTAAACCGGAATGCGGCCTTTCTCGCCAGGTGCGCGATGCCGCTGCTGGCGGCACTGGGGCTGGCGGCCAGCTTTATGCCAGTGGCATTCGCGCAGGGCTTCGCCAGACCGGATGGTTCCATCCCCGTGCCGATCGATTGGAGTTCAAGCCACGTCATCTTCCCCGGCGGCTACACGCCGGAACAGGAGGTCAACACGTGGAACGAGCCGCGGGCCTATGCCCAGTGGCTTCTGCACGGGAATGCGCCCGCCGACTCAGGCCTGTTACGCAGGCGGCTAAGGGTGTGGGAACGGGAAAGGCGGCCAAGTCGCGACATGCGAAAGGACTGGGCCATTTCGCTGGGCGCCGGTGGCGTCGCTCAAGGCATGTGGCCCGCCAAGTACTCCTTCAACGTGAACGCAACGCCGAGTTGCACTGCCGATTTCGTAGTATTCCCCGTCAATGCGTCGACCGGAAACACGCGCGCCAACGTTGTCGGCACCTTCACTACCGGCGCACCGACGTCTGGCCAGACTGCATCAATCACCATAACTCCGACGGGTGGAACCGCGGTAACGTTGATTCTGACCGCATCGAACACCACAAACACAGGGCTGGACTTCGAAGTGTCCGCCACGGCTGCCAGCAACGCGACCAATCTGGCGGCAGCGATCAATCGCAATCTCAGCAGCACCGCTCTCGACCGCATCGTGGCCATTGCCTCGGGAGCTGGGGTTACTGTATATGCGCTCACTCCGGGAACCCGCGTGACCCTGACCGCTGCCGAAACGCTGAGCCACTTCAGCTGGGGTACGGTTACTGCCGGCACGAATGGCTCCCAAGCCAACATCGTCGCCTTCAATCATCTCTACAGTGGCTCCGGGACGCCGTTCTGTGGCCTCACGAATCCGGAATTCATCTTCTCCTATGCCTCCGGCGTCGGACCGGTCGCCACCTCGCCCGGCCTCTCGATCAGTGGCACAGAAGTTGCCTACGTGGAGAACGACCTGAACATCGGGGCGATTCTGCACGTGCTGACCTTCAGCAGTGGCAGCACGGAGTACGGAACCATTGCCGGCTGCACCAGCAACAACAACGGCGGAGCCACGCTGCCGACCTGCGCCACCAACCCGGTGATCCCCGGGAGCACCTCAGGAAGCACCGCGACAGACTTCATGCTCCCTCTCGGTTTGGTGGCCGCAAATGCGGCCACTGGAGCGGCTGGAGCAGCGGATAGTTTCTCTTCGCCGTTTACTGACTATGCCAACGATACGACCTATGTCGGCGACAACAACGGCTACCTGTATGCGATCACCCCGACGTTCAAGGGCACCCCGGCGTATGCGGGAGGGAATTTTCCATTGCATGTGAACGCCACCTCCCCTGTGTCAGACACTCCGACTGCCATAACCGCAACCACAACGGTAGTGACGGTCACCGTGCCCAACACGCTCAGCATCGGAGAGTTGGTCACTATCGCAGGCGTAACCGCCAACGGCACCAATTGCAGTGCTGCTGACGCCGCTGCCATCAACGGACCGCAAATCCCTGTTACGGCGAGCACAACCGTGTTAACTTTCGACGCGGCGATACCCACCGCGACTGCGGGCGCGGGGTGCACTGTCACCGGCGCAACTGTCACCCAGGGATCCGGCTTCCTCTCATCCCCGGTGGTGGATGTAGGTAACACCGGCAACATTTTTGTCGGCGACAGCAGTTCGAACTTTTACGAAATTACCTCAGCGGGAGTTACGGAAGCGACGCTGGTGCTCGGCGTTAACGGGGCTACGAACCAGGGACTGATCAATGGCGGCATTCGCGACGGCGCTATTCTTGACTCGACGAACAACGTGGGCTATGTCGTAAGCGCGTGCAGCCCGAATACCTCAGCGGCCAGCGGCGAGACCGACACAGGTACCGCGGGCAATCCCGGCCTTGTCCAATTCAAATTCACCAGCAACACCCTGACCTCCGTTACCATCACAGGCCTCGACTCGGGCGCGAACCAAAGCTGTACAACCGCGGGCTTTCCACTCTATGCCCCGACTCCGGACAACCGCTACTTTACCTTGGGAATCGGCAGCGCCACCGAGGCGAACAACGGAGAGATCATTGGAGCGTCCTCCGGCACAGGCGGCCAACAGCTGAAACCATTCTCATTTGTGAGTTCGGTTCTACAACCAGCGCCGTTGGGAAAACCTCAACTGGGTAACAATGCCTCGGTCATGTCGCCCCTCACCGAGTTCTATAACGCCTCGGCTGGAGTGGACTACCTTTTCGTAGGCGTAAATGCCAATCCCACCGAACTGTATACCATCGCGCTGCCCAACCCGCTTGAAATTGCCCAGGGCGTCGCGCCCACTGCGCTGGCCACAAACACGACCGATGTTGCCGGTGGGACCAGCGGCATCATCGTGGATAATGATTCCACAGACGGACAGGCGTCGAGCATTTACTTCGGCACGCTGGCGACCTCAACCACCATTTGCGGAACCCCTGCCACATACTGCGCGGTCAAGCTAACACAGGCCGCGTTGCAGTAGTTCGCCGCTCGCGGGCTTTTCCCGAGTGCGCTGGGTCGAAATCCAATCCCTCGCTAACTCATTGTAAAACCAACTGCTTCAGAAGGTTGACAGTCTCCTCACCGCCCGAGCATCGAGCCGACGCACGTAGGTCACCCCACGTCAGGTTGGCGTTAACGACGTTAAGTTACCGAAGTAAGACCTGAGTTTCCCGAACCGCAGGCGAAAATAAGAGCGTCATAATCTGAAATCTTGAGGAGATACGCGATGCGAGGGTACCGATTTCCTTGGTTCTGTTTGGCAGCAGGGCTCCTGCTGGGTGTTCCGCTTTCCGGGCAAGCCGGGATGCAGACGACCTCGCCCGCCGACGCGAGCCGCGAACAGACTCACCTGGGGTATCCGCAAGATTGGAGTTCCCAGCACCTGCTAATGCCGGGCATGCGAGCCGAAGCGGTGCTGACAGCGGGAGTAGTCCATGATCCGCGCTATGTTTACAACATGGTGATGCGGCAAGTAGCGGTTGAAAGATCGAGGCCGAGAGTACATCCGCTTCCCCGCCACACTGAGATCGACTGGGCGGTTTCGCTCGAGAAAGGGTACGTGCCCCAGAACCAGTTTCCGGCGAAATATCAGTTCGATGTGGTGGCGGAGAACTGCAACTCTGACTACATCGTCTTTGGGCTGACCGTGGCCTCAGGGACGCAGGCTAACCTGGTGGGGATCAATAACCTGTACACGGGAGCCAGTCCGGCCTGCAACAGCGGATCGCCCTGGGTGGCGTTCGCCTACAACACGGTTACGCAGACCGGTGGACAGATTAAGACGTCGCCCGCGCTTTCGATCGACGGCACCAAAGTGGCGTTCGTGGAGAGCACCAGCGCGGGCGCGTACTTCCACGTTCTGTACCTGCCGAACCCAATTCCGACGCCACCATCGCAGTCTGGTTCGGTGTTGAGCCCGCTGACTCCCACTTCGTGCACCACGCCGACAACGGTCGGCTGCATGACAACTCTCACCATCGAAACCAGCGCGACCAATTCAAATTCATCACCCTGGGTGGACTACAATACGGATACGGCCTATGTCGGCGCCGACAATGGCATGCTCTATAAAATCACACCGGTATTCGGCGGTGGCGCGCCTGCCTTGGTCAACGACTCGGCGAACTGGCCGGTCGCAGTCTCGACCAACAAATACAACACAATTTTGACTGCTCCGGTCGTGGATGATGACGCAAACCTGATTTTCATCGGAGACGGAGAGGGATACCTCTATTCCGTAAAACTGAACAGTCCGGCTAAGACCTACGCAGCGCAACAGACGATCGGCTGGGTATACGATGGAAACAATGACGGGAGCGGAAAGCCGGGGACGGGAATTGTCGATCCACCAATTGCAGTCACCGATCCCGCCAACTCCACAACCGACCAGGTGTTCGCCTTTACTGGATGCAGCATTGTGCAGGGTATTGGCGGAGCAGTCACGCAGGTTGCAGCGAACTTCACTACGGGTTCGCCGACGGCAAGCAACACGGTGGACTTGGGGTCAGCGAGCGGAGACGGGGACTGTACAGGGAAGAACATTCACTCCGGAGCATTTGATAACGCATTCTGGATGAACGGGTCGGCGTCGGGGCACATGATAGCCTGCGGATTCGTGCAGTCAGGGGGCGTGCCGGCGGATCCAAAGATGTATTTCTTTCCCTTCGCCAGCCACGTCATTACCAGCACGGGCTCGACCGCGTTTCAGATAGGCACCACGAAAGGCGATGAGTGTTCACCGTTGACCGAGTTTTACAACGGCACGACCGATCGATTGTTCTTCGGCGTAGGCTCAACCGATGGATACCTGGAGAGCTCGACGATTACGACATCACTGACCACACCAACCTGCTCCGGAGCGCCGACCTCAAGTTGCGTGACCTCCCCGAGCGCTCTGGGAGGAACCAGCGGAATCGTAATCGATAACGAAATGTCGAACGGCGGGACGAACATCTACTTCTCAACTCTGGTGGCGGGTTCGGTGAACGGCCAAAAGTGCAGCGTCTCAGGCGGAACGGCAAATCCCTATTGTGCCGTGAAGCTGACCCAGTCGGCGTTACAGTAAGCGTCGTCCGAAACGCGAAGTCATTGATTTACGCCGCTGGCGAGAAAGCCGCCATCCACGGCAAGCAAAGTGCCAGTCACGAAGCTGGCAGCGTCGGACGCAAGAAAAACCGCCGCTCCAATCAACTCATCGAGTTCGCCGAAGCGCTTCATTGGCGTGCGGGTCAGCACTTCTTCCCCTCGCGGGGTGCCCATCAACAATTTCTCGGTCAGCGGAGTGCGGAAGTAGCCCGGCGCAATCGCATTTACGCAGACTCCATGCCGCGCCCACTCGATAGCCAGCGATTTCGTCAGTGAAGCCACGCCCGCCTTGCTCGCACAGTACGCCGCAACTTCATAAAGTGCCAGGAACGAGCCCATCGAAGCAATGTTGATGATGCGCCCATACTTGCGTTCAATCATATGGCGTCCGAAAATCTGGCACGCCCGCAGCGTCCCGGTCAAATTCGTGTCGATGAGTTTGTCCCAGTCCGCTTCGGAAAAATCCAGCGTAGGGGCGCGTTGGTTGAACCCGGCGGCGTTGACAAGGATATCCACTTTCCCGAGCTCCTGGACTGAAGCCTTCAGCAATTTCTCGAGCGATCCGCGGTCGGCCACGTCGCAACTCAAACGCAGTGACCGGCGGCCCAGAGACTCGATTTCGTCCGCAACCGCGTTCACAAGTTCCATTCGTCGCGCGCTGGCTACGACGTCGGCTCCGGCCTCGGCCAGTCCACGCGCGAGTGTGCGGCCAATTCCAGAACTGCCCCCAATCACCACCGCTACTTTGCCATCGAGTTCCAGGCGCTTATATCCCATGATTTCTCAAAAGTGAATCCTCTGCCCAGGCATTGTTGGCGCTGAACTCACCAGTTAAACATGGTTCCGTCCAGTTTCCGGTTCACGGGCAGATACGCTCGCTCATACGGAAACTTTGCCGCCAGCTTTTCGTCATACTCGACGCCCAATCCGGGCCCTTCTCCCGGATGGAGGTACCCCTCCTTAAAATAATAGGAGTGGGGGAAGACCTCGTCAGTCTGGCCGGTGTGCCGCATATACTCCTGAATTCCAAAGTTATTCACTGAAATATCGAAGTGCAGCGCCGCCGCCATCGCCACCGGAGAGAGATCCGTCGCTCCGTGGCATCCCGTACGAACGTGATAAATCTCGGCCAGGGCAGCGATCTTCTTCAGCGCAGTGAACCCGCCTCCGTGAACCACCGTCATCCGGATGTAATCAATCAGTTGCTCGGTGATCAGAAGTTGCGCATCCCAAACCGAATTAAAAACTTCTCCCACCGCGAGGGGCGTCGTCGTGTGCTGGCGAATAATGCGAAATCCCTCCTGCAATTCCGCGGTAACCGGATCTTCCAGCCAGAACAAGTGATACGGCTCAAGGCTCTTTCCCAACCGCCCCGCTTCAACCGGAGTCAACCGGTGGTGCACATCGTGAAGCAAGTGAAGCTCATCTCCGTGCTTTAGCCGCAGCTTCTCAAAGAGCCTGGGCACCTGCAGCAGATATTTCTCACTCGACCACACATTTTCCGGTGGCAGGCCCTTCTCCGCCGGCTCGTAGAACAGCTTGTCCTTCGCCACCCCATAAGTGGAAGGCAAACCCGGAACGCCGCTCTGCGCCCGCACTGCCAGGTAGCCCAGCGCCTTATAGTTGGCCACTTCGTCTACCGTCTCCTCAATGTCACGCCCATTCGCGTGCCCATAGACCAGCACTCCGGTTCGGCTCTTTCCGCCAAGCAGGTTGTACACCGGAGTGTTGAGAGCTTTGCCCTTGATGTCCCAGAGCGCAGTGTCGACTGCGCCGATTGCCGTCATCGTCACCGCACCTCGCCGCCAGTACGCGCCGCGATACAGGTACTGCCACATATCCTCAGTCTGAAATGGGTCACGCCCGATGAGGCAGGGAATCACGTGGTCTGTAAGGTAGGAACCGACCGCCAACTCCCGGCCATTCAGCGTCGCATCTCCAAGGCCGTACACTCCCTCATCGGTATAAATCTTGAGAGTGAGAAAATTCCGGCCCGGACTGCAGACAAACACCTTGGCATCAGTGATCTTCACACTGTCTCCTCAACCGCCTCCAGTGTACTCAAGGTTCTAGATTTGGCGCACCAGGCCCTGGTTCGTAGCTTGCGTGTTGCGTACCAGCAGCAAAACCAGAATCATTCCGGCGAAAGGCACCAGCCCCGCGATAATCACAATCGGATCGAAGGAATGAGTGCCCGTCGCCTGCCGCGCATCGGAAAAATAACCGATGAGTTTGAAGGCCACTATCGTTCCAATTCCCGCCCCGGTGCCGCTGAACCCGCTCACCGACGCCACCGATCCGCTGTAATACAAGTCCGACGGCAGCACATTCGCCATCGTCGTGAAACCCGCATAGGTAAATGTCGCGACTGCGAACAAAAGCGCGATCAAGTAGAGGTTCGTAGTGAAAATCGTGGGGATGAGCGCGGTCATGCCCACTCCGCCAAAAACAATAAGCGCCTTGCGCGCCGCACCCAGCGACCATCCGCGCTTGATCAAATATCCGGACGCTCCACCTGCAAAGAAGCTGCCCAGATCAGCTGCGATGAAGGGGATCCATACGGCGATCAATCCCGTGCGCAGCTCAATGCCCTTAGCCACCAGGTAAATCGGGAACCACTCCGTGATGAAAAAGAAGACCGGGTCAGTGGACGTCTTTGCGATAATAACGCCCCAGGTCTGGGGCAGCTTCAACAGATCGCTCCACCGAGTCTGGACCTTTTCTTGCCCATCCGCAATCGATTCGCCCTTATCGGCAACGATCATTTCCAATTCGGCCGGGCTGATACGGCTGTGTTCCTCCGGCGGGTAGTAGAGCCATCGCCAGACAATCAGCCAGAGGAATCCAAGAATTCCAGGGATCATAAACGCCGGGCGCCATCCCCAGCGAAAATAAATCCACAGCACAATGAACGGAGCCACGGCTGCCCCAATCGATGAACCGCTATCAAATAGTGCGGTCGCAAGCGCACGCTCGCGTTTGGGGAACCACTCCGACACGGCCTTGGTTGCGGCCGGCCAGTTCGCGGATTCTCCTGCGCCAAGCAAGAATCGAAACGTCGCAAAGCTGTAAAAACCGCTCGCCAAAGACGTCAGCATCGAGACCGCCGAATACCAAATCACGGTGAGCGTAAGGCCACGGCGCGTGCCGATGCGGTCCATAAGCCGCCCGAAGACGGTTTGTCCGATTGAATAAGCTACGCGAAACGCGATCGCAATATTCGCATAATCCGAGTTGGTCCAGTGGTATTCGAGTTTTAGAAACGGCGCGAGCAGCGAGAGCGTCTGCCGGTCAATATAGTTGATGACGGTGGAAGCAAACAGCAGGACGCCTATCCACCAACGCAGTGAAGCAATCGGCTTCCGGGCGTTCGCCATGTGTGATTTGTTCGCGAACGGCGCTCAGGAATCAACCATCACTTGCGACTCATCCCTGAGCGCATTCTGCAAGCGAGGACTCAGCAACGAAGCCGAAGCCTGGTCAAGATAGACAGTGGCGTTAGGATGCGTGCGCAGAATCGACGCCGGTGCCATCGGACCGATTTTACCTTCAAGACAAAGCTTGACTGCTTCTGCCTTGCGCGGTCCGGGCACAACCGCCAGGATCTCCCGAGCCTTTAGAATCTGGCGCGCCGACATCGAGATCGCCCGCTTCGGCACCTGAGAAATGTCCGCGAACCAAGCCTCGCCCACCTGCTGCTGCCGGCAGGCCTCATCCAGGTTTACGATGATGTATGGCTCTTCTGTCTCAAAGTCAGCTGGTGGATCGTTGAATGCGATGTGCCCGTTCTCGCCAATTCCAAGAAACGCTATATCGACAGGCATCGATGCCAGTTCTTTGCCCACGCGCCGCACCACTTCTGAAGGATCCGCTGCATCACCATCAAGCAGATGGTAGTGGGTA
Organism: Candidatus Sulfotelmatobacter sp.; assembly: GCA_049280095.1. Taxonomy (GTDB): domain Bacteria; phylum Acidobacteriota; class Terriglobia; order Terriglobales; family Acidobacteriaceae; genus Sulfotelmatobacter. Next base: position 152,940 of record JBAPPL010000028.1, read on the forward strand.
ATTCCGGTCTTCCGCACTAACTGCTCGAGCAGCATCTTGCGAAAGCTTCCCGGATGCGTCACCGGCAAGCCAATATATTCGTCGAGATGAAAAGCCTCTACCTTCAACCAGTCGATCCCCGGCGCCTTGGTCAACGCATCCAGAAATTCCAACTGCGACGCGGCCGTCGCGGCAATGATCCGGGCCTTACCACGCTCGGCGATGGCGCGCCGAATGGCCGTCGCCGCCTGTCCGGCGGCCGCCAACCCCAGTGAGACTCGATCGCCAAAGACTTTAACCAGCATGAAGAGTGTTCCAGTTGCCGCGCCCTATTTCGGCCGCTTGAAGTCTCGCAATTATACAAAGAGCACGGCCAAACCGACGCCGCCCTGAACTAAGAGTTTCATTCCGTGAAAGCCGCCGCTGTCGTGCATAGCAGAAGCACGTCGATTTAATGTATGACTTTACGCGAGAACCATGCTCAAATTCTCCGAAAGGTATGCCATGAAAAGCAGCCTGCACCTTCCTCTTCAATCCACGATGGGCAAAACGCTAAACACAATCGTTCTCTTGTGGATTGCGCTCGCCTGCTCGTCAAATGGAGCGGCCCAAACGGTTCTCGTCGACGCCACTCCCAGTCACGTCGTAAACACGTTCAGCCCTCTCTATGCCCTGGGTTCGACCGTCGACCGCGTGCCCAGCAACGCCACCGACATGTTCTTCCGTCCCGATCAGATCAAGCAGGTCCTTTCGGCTGGTTGGGGGGTCATCAGCTACCGCCAGAACACGGATTTATTCGTGCAGGCCTGGCACTGGAATCCCCGGGGCGCCTGGAGCGATCCCACAGGCAAGGGATACTTTACCGGTGACGCGACTCCGACGAAGGAAATGATCCGCCACTCGTATGGATATTCCCTCCGTCATCGCGGTTTCACGCGAAACGGAGGATCGGAGTTCGACGGCTTCTCTCGCCTCGACGATGGAGATCTCGAGTCGTACTGGAAGAGCAATCCCTATCTCAGCAAAGAATTCACCGGAGAAGACGATTCACTTCACCCGCAATGGGTCGTCATCGCCCTGGACAAGAAAGAAGACATCAACGCCATCCGCATCGCCTGGGCAGAGCCCTACGCGCAAGCCTACGAAGTGCAGTATTGGGTCGGCGAAGGCGATGCCATGGATGATCAGGACAAAGGAACATGGAAACCGTTCGCGTCAGGAACTGTGAACGATGGAAAAGGCCGCACCGCCACGCTGCGTCTGGATAGCGCAACCGTGACCACCAAATTCGTGCGCGTGCTGATGACCCGCTCCTCGAACACCTGCGATAGCCATGGTTCCAGCGATCGCAGAAATTGCGTCGGCTACGCCATCCGCGAACTTTATCTCGGAACCATCGACGAGAAAAACGAATTCAAAGATGTTCTTCAACACTCGCCCGATCAGAAACAAACACTGACTCTCTGCTCCTCGGTCGATCCCTGGCATGAGCCTTCCGATCTCTATCTAGCGCCAGATCGCATGGAATCAGGCGATCAGCCCGGCTTTGACCTGTTCTTCACCAGCGGAATCACCCGCGGCCTGCCTGCGATCGTCCCCGTAGCCATGTTGTACAGCACGCCCGAGGACGCGGCCGCGCAAATGGCCTACGTCAAGGCGCGCGCTTATCCCGTGTCGTACATCGAAATGGGCGAGGAGCCTGACGGCCAATACATGCAGCCCGAGGACTACGCTACTTTGTATTTGCAATTCGCCACGGCTCTCCACCGGGTCGATGCAAATTTCAAGCTGGGCGGACCCGTCTTTGAAGGCGTCACCGAAGACATCAAGGCCTGGCCCGACGCGCAAGGCCGCACTTCCTGGCTCGGCCGCTTTCTCGCTTATCTGAAGGCTCACGGACGCTTGCAGGAGCTCGCCTTCATGTCGTTCGAGCACTATCCCTACGACGGATGCGAAACGCCTTGGGAGAATCTTTATCAGGAACCGGAGTTGATCACTCACATCATGAAGGTCTGGCGTGACGACGGCTTGCCTCCCGGCATCCCGCTCCTCGATACCGAAACCAACGACCACGGCGGCGAGGCCGCAGTCGATATCTTCGGCGCGCTATGGCTGGCCGATTCTTTCGGAGGATTTCTAACTGCAGGCGGGCAATCGACGCACTACTATCACGACCTGTCTTACTCACCGCCTCATCCCAACTGTGCCAACAGTTGGGGAACCTATCACATGTTCATGGTCGACGACCATTACCAGATTGAAAGCAAGACTTCTCAATTCTTCGGAGCGCAGCTCATCACGCAGGAATGGGCGGAACCCAAAGACGCCCTGCACAAGCTCTACACGGCTTCCAGCGAAGTGAAAGATTCCGCCGGACATGTCCTGGTGACGGCCTATCCGCTGCAACGCCCAGACGGCCAATGGTCCGTCATGTTAGTCAACAAAGATCACGACCACAATCACGAGGTGCGGATCGTATTTCATGATGCAGTCAGCAACCGTGACAGATTCTTCACCGGGCAAGTCGCGATGATCACGTTCGGCAAGGCGCAATACCAGTGGCACGCCGCCCGCAAGAAGGGTTATGCCGATCCTGACGGCCCACCTGCAACCTCACAACTTAAAGGCGGGGAGAATGCCGTCTACGACTTGCCCGCCGCTTCTCTGACCGTGCTCCGTGGGAAATTGCAGTCCGCCGAGGATCGCAGCGGCAAATGATTCTCAGTGGCAGTCTTTTCGGACGGCGATGAGCGAAACCTGCTCCAGGTCAGGATAGTGCCCATCTTTGTCGGGAGTGCGTTCCGCTGGTGCGATCTGCTGGATGGTTGTCCGGGCGGGCATCTTGCCACGAAAATATTTCACATACACGTCATCGAATTCCGGTGTATCCGCCAGATTGTCGAGGTAAACATTCGTAGAGACAACCTGGCAGAAATCCATATCGGCTTCTTCAAGATTGTCCATCTGATTGCGCATGGTCTGCCGGAGCTGGATTGCCGCAGTCGAGGTATAAACTCCGCCGTTCGCTCCCGGGATAAAACCACTCTTCGCGGAACAGTACAGCGTGTCGCCGGCAAAGACGCAGGGACTCGCCGTAGGACTCGGAGGCATGTTCTTGGGCCGCACGGCCCGCCGCTCCTTCAAGTCGCGAACCGCAACGCCCGTGTACTCGATCTGCGCTCCGCCGGGCAGGCTCGTGACCTCAATGGTGGCGCGCGCCGGAGTATTGCCGAACTCAAACCGGCTTGCGTAATGTTGATTCATGATTCGTGCCGGGAAGTTCGCAGTCAAATACGGATTGACGAAAACCATATGCCCAAGGTCGAGTCCAGCCGCTTCCACCACCGCCTTCATGCGGTCCAGCGCGAAGTCCACCTGAGCCGCTGGATCGTCTGAAACCTTGTCGCCCGCGGAGGCGATAGCAGGCATCGCAGAAACAAACAAGCGATCATGAGTGAGGATGCCCGGCGAAAATGGCTCGTCCGATTTGTAGCCCGGCGGAGAAACGGCGCGCCGGTCCGAGAGATTGCGTACCGCAACCGCATTGATTTCAATCGGAGGATCAGGAAGCGCGGCAACGCCGAGCACAGCGCGAGCCGGCGGAATCTTCCCAAAGAACTCGCCGTAAACCCGGTTCATTTCTCCGTACTCGCTGATGTCGGTGAGATAAACGGTGGTGTAGACCACATGATCCATCGTCAATCCCGCACTCTCAACAGCGGCTTTCAGGTTGTCGAGAACCTGCCGTGCTTGCCCTGCAAAAGTTGCCGGCACCGCACCATCCGCACCGCGAGGTCCTTGCGCGGAGATATAGACGTAGTCTCCCGCATCCACACCGGAGGAACTGGCGCGATGAACCTCACCAGATTTCTGCGGAGGACCGACCGCGCCCGCCTGTGCTTGCAAGCTGACAGCAGATAAGAGAAACAGCCCAAGCAGAAATGATTTCATCGAGCCTTCCTGGAATATCTGAAACATGGCGCGAGCCGCACTGCGATCCTACGCGGCCCGTTTTCCTTTTTGCGCCGCTCCCAGAATGCTGCGCAATCGTTGCCCTACAATGACTTCTTCACCCGGCTGAATCGTCATCGACACCAGCTCAATGTGATCGGCTCCCGGCCGCTCTTTGCGGGTTGGATTAGCTCTGCCCTCGCGAACCGCCGTGACCAGGCTCGGATTGTCCGCCCCAAGCACTTCGATGACCGGGTCGCCCCCGCGCAGAGCCTGCACGCAGTCAGCGATGGTGAAGCCCCATGCCTTCTGATCCCACGAGACTTTCAGCGTGGGGTAGCGGTTCCCATCGTCAGGGATGTAGGTTTTGGTCTCAACTCCTGGCACCGTCTCCACCAGCTTTCTGATGTTGTCGACACGTTCGTTCCATTCGCGGTAGAGTTTCTTTTCGTCAAGACTCAGCCAGGTTTCAATGGCGGTGAGGCAGCCGATCATTTCTTCTTTCCCAACCTTCATGGGACGGCACACAGCCCCCTCGCGTGGACTCGAGTTCATGATGGCAGCCTCAATCAGGTCCTTACGCCCGAGAAGCAACCCGCTGCACTGCGGCCCGCTCAGCCCCTTCCCGCCGGAAAAAGTGTAAAGGTCAATTCCCATGCGGGCGTACAGCTTGGCATTATCCGCCGGAGGAATGCCCGCCGCGTCGTCGAGCAGCAGCGGCACCTTATGGTCTTTCGCGATCGCAAGTTCCTTCTGCAACTCGTCGCCAAGGTGCGTGGTATAGATCATGACGGTGTGCTCATTGATGGCGTTGGCAAGTTCTTCCGGCGAGAAGCTCAGCACCAGCTTCGCGCCCGTCAGCCGGATCGCGCTGTCAAAGGCGCTTCGCCCGCCGGACATGATCACTTCATTCTTCAAGCCGGTGGTATCGGGAAGTTGCCAAATGTACTTATCGTCGGTGCCGGCCATGCATCCCGCAGTTGCAACCGCCATAGCGCCGGCCGCGCCTGAGGTGATCATTCCGGACTCAGCACCAGTGAGTTCCGCTAACCGCCGCCCGATGCCATGCTGCAAGTCGATCACGTTTACGAAATACTTCCCAGCTTCGAGCTGGGCCTCGCGAACTTCAGGAAACTCCAGTGAGCCGCTGAGGTAGGTCCACGTGCCTCGGCAATTGATAACAGTTTTCACGCCCAAGCGGCTGTAGCAATTCTGCCGCGGATCCTTTCCTACCGCGCTGGCGGCCTTGGCATAAAGATCCGCGACCGCGATCTGGCTCAGCAGCGGAGCCGCCGCCGCCCATTTCATGAATGACCGCCGGCTAGAATTCATCGCATACATTTCAGCACCTCCAGGATTATCCAGCTTCTACTGATTGCCTACTCTTGATCTTCATGTAGTGGGACGCGCGCTCGCACCGCCAAGATGTATGCTTTCGCCCCTGGTTTATTTTGATTGTAGAATCCCACCGTGCAGTTGGGACGGAAGTAATAAGCGTCTCCGGCTCTGGCGGGATAGCGGCCCTCCACGCCGTCCATTCCACTGCCGGCAACCATTTCGCCCTCGCCATCGATCACCAGATAAATTTCTTCCGCCGCCTCGTGATGGTGGGGCCAGTTCGTGCCTCCCGGCGCAAAGTCCATCCAGAAAAAACTGTCCATCACATAAGCTTCATCGACCAGGTCGCGCTTGCCAGTCCGCAGACCGGCCAGGAGCTTGTAAAGAACTGAATTAGGGTGACCGCTAACGGTCTCCTCTTTGGCGTCCTCCAGGTTTGCGATCTTCGGATGTGCAAACGGGGCAGTGATCGAAATGGATTTCGGAATTTTGAACCCCATCACAATCACATGCAGCGGCTGATCTCCATTATTCGAAATCGAATGTTTCATTCCCGGGGGCAAGTACGTGAAGTCATGTTTGCGCAGAGGCTGAACCTGATCTTCATAGTGCAGCAAGCCGATACCTTCGATCACAAAATAGATTTCTTCCTGACGGTCGTAGGACACGGTCTGGCAATTCCCATGAGCATCCAGCGTGGCTTCTCCGAACCGAGTTACGGTCTGCAGAGATCGATTGTCCTTGTCACCCTCGCCAAAGATCGGACGGTAGTGGCAACTTTGAGAAGCGAGATCGGACTTCGCCTCCACCAGTTCAGGAACGTAGCGATGCAACCATGTCGGATCCACCGGATGCTCTTGTGCTCGCACGCCCTGGGTGAATAGCAGAGACAACAGCAGAGTGAACAGCAAAGTGAACAGCAGCAGTTTGTTCACTGCTTCCGATTCCGCGATGCATTTCGTTCCCAGCCAGCCCTCAATCCTGGGCATGAGGCTCCTCATCCCTTCTTGAGTTTGCCTCGTGCAGAATGTAACCGACCAGATCATCTAGCTCAGCGCCACTGAGCCGATGCCCGTAATCGACAGGCATAGGATCCTCAGCCTTCCGCTTCACCGAGACCAGGCTGGACTTCATGAGCAAATAAAACCGCCCATCTGCATCCTGCAATTGCAACGAAGCGTTGTCTTCATTCCGAATCATGCCAGAGAACTTGCGTCCATCCCGTCCCACCGCGGTCGCGGTCTCCGGCTGTTCTCCGCTCGGCCGAAGAATCGCATCGCGAATCTCATTCCCCGGATGATCTCTCGCAAACCCTGCCAGATCCGCGGCGACGAACTGACCTGGCCCTCCGATCTGGTGACAGCCTGAACATCCAGCCTTTCCGCGGAAAAGATCTTTGCCTCGGATCGGATCGCCCGGCGCGGAATCCCCAGCAGACTTGCCTTGCAGAAAACGGATATAAGCAACCACCGCCTGACCACCTTCCTGGCCAATGCTCGGGAAGCTCGGCATTCCTTCTTCCGGGATCCCATCATGAATCAACCCGAGGAGCGTCTGATCCGAGAGCGCCTTCACTGCGGGACGACGGATAATATCGGGAGCATGTTCACCACCGAGCCCGTCAAGTCCATGGCAGGTCGCGCATTTCGCCTCGAAGATATTCTTTCCCCTTATGTCAGGCTTCAGGGCACGAGTTGGCTCTTGGCTGTCTGGGCTCTGGCAAAGGATGTTGTTGGCCGCGCCAAAGAAAATCAGCACTAATCCAAACGTGAGAGCGATTTGCCTGGTTCCACTCCGTGAAAACAGCTTCGTAGGGATCGGTGACATCGGACGGTGAACCTGATATACCACAGAATCTGGTTGACGCAAATCAAATTATTTCGTTTGATTGGTTTTGGTTTCGTTCCGTGAAAACGGACATACACTCCAGAACAGCTCCATAGAAACTCCTGCCGTGCATGTACGAACTCCGATCATTCATCGGACATGTATCATGGCGGCGCGGATCCAGGAAGAGGACACGATGCGGCGCTATGCAGTGACTTTGCTCCTTTGGTTGTTGACTGTGAACGTTGCACTCGCCCAGGCCAAAGCTGAGCCGAGCCAGCCCAGTTCGTCATGTCGGGTGGAGGCCGCGGATTACAAGGGCTGGAGCGCACAGGAGCTTTCCAATCGCTGGCTCAAACTGGAAGTCGTACCGCAGAATGGCGGAAGACTGATGCAGGTGATCTTCAACGGGCATCCTTTCCTCTTCGTGAATCCAAAATACGAAGGAAAATACCTTCCGCCTGACCCAACGCGGTGGTTTAACTACGGAGGCGACAAGCTTTGGCTCTTGCCCGAGGGAAATGACAACGAGCAGGAGTGGGTGGGGAATTCCGATTTGCTTGACGACGGCCCGTATGCCTTTCGAAAAGTTTCGGAAGGCCAGGAATGCGAAATCGAGCTGATCGGCCCCGCCGACCCGCAGACCGGGATTCAGATTCGGCGCACGATTCATCTGGACGCCGACTCTCCCCGAATCCGTTTTCACGCCACCATGCAAAACAAAACGGGGCACGTCATCGAATGGTCCATGCAATCCGTTTCACAATACAACACTGCAGCCTCGTCCCCCCCGCCACGACGGAATCCCAATTTCTGGACTTTCACCCCGGCAAATCCATCCAGCAGCTATCTGAATCGGTACCACGTGCGCTTCGGTCTGGCAGAAAATCCCGCGGTCGCCGTGAGGGATGATGGTCTCTTCGCTTTGCACTACGCGCACCTCGCCGCGGAATTGTGGCTCGACTCGACGCCGGGCTGGCTGGCGGTGGTCGATGGTGACGCCCGCTACGCGATGGTTGAGCGCTTCCGCTATGAGAAGAATGAAACTTACCCTGGCAAAGCATCGGTTATTTTTTGGATGAACGGCCCCGAGACGAGATTGAGTTCCGAGGGTGAGCCCTCCCTGACCTCAGGCGGCGATGGAGTCCCTTATTATCTCGAGGCCGAGATCAATAGTCCGCTCGCCCAACTGCGCCCCGGCGAAACTCGCGATCTCGACACCGAGTGGTTCCCCACTCGCGCGGGAAGCGAATTCCACGGCGTGGCGGACTCGGGCATCGTGGTGCGTCCTCTTCAGGCCACTCGATTGGCATCCGGCCACGTCCAGCTCTCGGGTTCCTTTGGAGTATTTTTCGCCGGACGTCTGGTCGCGCACCTTTACGACGAACACGGCGCCAACCTGGGAACTATGCCTCTCATCCAGGTCGACCCCACAGACCTCGTCGAACTGAATACAGAATTAGCCGCTCCCCCAAAGTCCTCCCGCGTCTCGCTTCACCTCGAAGACGCGCAGGGGCTCGACCGCGGCGCTCTTCAGGAAGTTCAAGTCGGCGCGACCGAAAATCACTGACATGAAATCATTCAGGAAAGAGTTTACCGCGGCCTCACTGGTCGCCTTCAACCTGCTTTGCTTTTCCGCCACAGCACAGCAGGGCCGGCAACCAGGGCAGGCTCCGGTTGTCGCCGACGTCAATGTGAGTCCGGCAGATCTGTTAACGCAACCTCCCGCCGCCAACTGGACTTCCTACAACGGCGACTACACCGGCCGCCGCTACAGCGCCTTGCACCAAATCACCGCAGCCAATGTCGCCCTCCTCCGCACAGCCTGGATCTTCCACCCTTCCAATTCCGAAAGGCTGGAAGTGACCCCCATCGTCGTCAGAGGCGTAATGTACGTCACCTCGGCCAACGATGCCTGGGCGCTCGATGCGCGGACTGGCCGGATTATCTGGCATCACGAACGGCCGGTGAGTTCAGGATTGCTCGACGACGCCGCGGGTCATAAGAACCGCGGAGTCGGAGTGTGGCGAAACTTTGTCTACATGGAAACTGACGACGCCCACCTGCTTTGCCTAGACGCGCGCTCTGGACGCCTGCTGTGGGATGTGACCTACGCAGAGAAGGCAAAACAATATGGCGCAACCAGCGCTCCGCTGATTGTAAAAGACGAAGTGATCGTCGGTACCTCCGGCGGCGATTCTGGCGTGCGTGGTTTCGTCGCTGCCTACGATGCTGTGACCGGCAAACTGAAGTGGCGCTTCTGGACCATCCCCGGGCCGGGCGAGTTCGGCTCTTCCAGTTGGCCGGGCGATTCCTATCTCCACGGCGGGGCCACCACGTGGATGCCCGGCACCTACGACCCTAAGCTCGACACAGTGTACTGGACAACCAGCAACGCGGCTCCCGATTTCGTAGGCGACTCCCGCCCCGGCGACGACCTCTACACCGCCTCTGTCCTCGCTCTGAATCCGAATACGGGGGCGTTGAAGTGGTACTTCCAGTTCACTCCCCACGATCTGTACGACTACGACGCCAATGAAACGCCGGTGCTGCTAAGTGCGAAAGTAAACGGCCGTATGCGCGATTTGCTGGTGCAGGCCAATCGCAACGGATTTCTTTACGTTCTCGACCGCACCGACGGAAAGTTTCTCAAGGCGACGCCGTTCGTGAAAAAGCTGGACTGGGCCAAAGGAATCGACGCATCCGGTCGTCCCATACTGTCGGAAAAAATACCCACTGTGGAGGGTGCCCAGATCTGCCCAAGCATCGACGGAGCCACGAATTGGTTCTCGCCTTCCTACAATCCCGCTACCGGATTGTTCTACGTAATGGCGCTGGAGAGTTGCAGCGTCTTCTTCGCACACCCGCAAGCTTTTGCCCAGGGCCAAACTTTTTACGATACCGGCACAAAGCTCGCTCCCGACGACCATGCTCAGAAAGTTCTCTTGGCGTACTCCGTGCCCGAGGGAAAGATCGTTTGGCGCGATCCCCAGGTCGGAAAAGGCAATTCCTGGGGCGGGACTCTGACCACTGCGGGAAACTTGGTCTTCTTCGGAAACGACACCGGAGCTTTCGAGGCGGTTGAGGCGCGAACCGGCCGCCCGCTCTGGCAATTCAATACCGGCCAAAACTTTCGCGGTTCACCGATGAGTTACGCGGTCGGCGGAGTTCAGTACGTGGCGATCGCCGCGGGCAGCGATGTGATCAGCTTCGCGCTTGCCCCCGACTAAACTGCCGCGATCACAATCCCGGAATCCAACGAATAGCGTTCTCGCGAAATATTTTCTGCAGGACCGGGCGGGGCAGGCTCAATCCATGCATCTGCTTGCCTTGCACGGTAAGCGTCTCGCCAGTCGCCAGAAATTTCCAGTCACGCGCGTAAGTCGACTGCCACTCGGCCAAGGCTTCCGGGACATCGGCGTCCGCGTGCAAATCAAGATCAGTACCGTACAGAACTCGGTCCTGATACTTGATCAGAAATGCACTCACTTTGTCCGGCGGCATCAGCATGAGATATTCCATTCTCGCCGCCATGTCGATGGCAAAATTTGGATACTTGTCAAAGTGCCTCGCGATGTTGTCGAGATCCCGCTCCATGCTGCCTAGATGGACTCCCACCATTCGTAGCTTGGGATTCTCAGCAAGCACATGATCACGCGCGTCCAGAATCTTTTGCTTGGACGGAAACCCGGGCCGGTTGGCCACGTACCATTGCGGATTTTCCTGGTAGTACGACCAGGACGGATCGGCCGCATCCGGTGGCCCCCAGGCAACATCGGGTTCGGCCAGATGTGTCATGAGTGTCTTACCATGCGCGGCAATGTCTTTGTAGATCGGCTCGAACTTAGCATCATCGGCCATCACGTATCGGCCGGCACTATCCTTGATTTCCATTCCAATGTTCTTCCACACCTTGACCGCGACCGCTCCCTGTGCAAAGTCGCGGTCGATCTGCCGGATCGCATCGGCACTGAACGAAGGGCTGTCAAACTTATATGGATCGAACGTGGTGCACAGAATCACGTGGCCGCGACTGGACCGAACCAGCGCCCATGCATCATCAATCTGCCGCTGCAAATCCTTCCGATGGGGATTCGTGTCGTCCACCACAAGAATATTCATCAGCTTCAGGTTCAGCCGTTCGAGCATCTTCTGAAATGTGGGATCGATCTTGAAAACATGAACGTGCACATCGATAGGATGAATCGCCGCGAACGCGCGGAGAGACCCTTCGTCATCGGCGGATTTCGCGGGAGCAGACGTGGAAGGTGCTTGACCCGCGGCAGACGCGGCGATCAAGAGAAGGAATATAACGCGAGCGATAGTCCGTGCCACAGCGATCATTGAAACCGCCGCTAGAAATAAAACTTCAAAGCAAACTGGATGAACCGCGGATCGTGCGCCGCTTGCGCAAAGCCGAACGCGCAATTGGAATTCGGGCTGCCGTTTGTGCATCCTGTCTCCGCCGCCGTTTCATCCAACCCGTGCTGGGTAGCGATATTCGAATTAAAGCTGGCGGGATTGTCGAACTCCGGATCGTAATGATTGAAAGCGTTGAAGAACTCTGCCCTGAACTCGAGCCGCTTTTCTTCGTTGATGGGGAACATCTTAAACAGGGAAATATCCCAGTTCTGGGTGCCCGGCCCCTGAATAATGTTTCGTCCTGCGTCGCCGAATGATCCCACGATGGTGTTCGTCGCAAAGGCGCAGGTATTAAACAGCGTTCCTTGTACGCATGGGTGTCCGTTTGGATTTCCGACCACGTTGGGCCGCGATGCGCTCGCAACTTCTCCACCGCCATCCGATGTCGAAAGGTTGGTGGCAATGTCGGTGGGCGTATACCAGTTTCCCGTGGTTGCGATCGTGATGCCTGCAACCTGCCAATTGCCGATGATCTGATTCCAAACGCCGGACACGTTCCCGCCGAAGGCCTTATTCTTACCAAAGGGTAAGTCATAGGCATAACTCAGGACGAACCGTTGACGGACGTCAAAATCCGCGTTTCCGTACTCCAGAAGGGGATCGTTCTGCAGGCGGAAGTCGCCCGCATTCTGCGATCCCAGGCTGGCGCTGGAAGCATCATCGAGGGCATGGCTCCAGGTGTAGGCGGCCTGGAATTGCAGGCCATGGGTGGGGAGCTTCTCGAAACGTACCTGCAGAGAGTTGTAGTTGGAGACGTCATTCGAGCGAAATGTTGCGATCGATGTATCAAACACGGGATCACAGTCATCCGTAACGCTGCTGCTCAAGTCGCAAGTAGAGCCCGGAGGAGCGCCAGGAGCCACCGCATGAGCTGGTCTCCGCTCGGCAGTCGGGCAAGCCAGCACCCCGCCAAAATTTGCCGTGCAAAGCGCTGCATACTGTGGAAGGGTCGCAAGCGCTGCCTCATTGCCGTTGTAAAAGCCAAAGAGTTTTAAGCCACGCGAGCCCGCGTAGGAAACATCCAGCATCGTGTCGGCAGGCATTTGATATTGCACGCCAAAGTGCCACTGCTGGTTATAGGGGGTCCGCAGATTAGGCTGGATGGAATAAAGTTCCGGAGTGTTGGGGTCGGAGAGCGCGGTCGATGGGAATCCATTCGCCAACGTGTTCGATCCATTAATATTGAGGGAGGCAACCGAGCAATTGAGCGGGAGCCCGGGGGTGACCGTCGGATTGGCAGCCAGATTCCCGCATGGCGTCGAAAAAGACTCGGCGGAGAAGAACGGCGGATTGAACCCCGGACTGGGATTGGAGTAAGGCCCATTCTCTTGTCCCCCATAGAAAATCCCATAGCCACCGCGGACCACGAGTTTGTCCATGGCTCGGAAAGCGAAGCCGATGCGGGGCGCGAAATTATTCAGGTCAGGACTGATCAGCCCGCGGGTGCCATGCGTTATCGGTATGCTCATTCCGAGCGTCGGCGTGAGTTGTTCATTCTGTCCGCTGGGAACGAGCATTGAATTGGGGCCGAAAACAAAGGTGCCCTCTTCATTGTTGTGCTCCTTGACCGTGCCGAAGACTTCATAACGCAGACCGAGATTGACGGTCAGTCGATCGTTGGCCTTCCAGTCATCCTGTGCGAAACCCGCGTAGATTTGCCGGCGATAGTCAATGTTATGCAGGCTCGTAATCCCGCCACCGTCAGAAATGCCTAGCAACATTGTTGCGAAGGAACTGCCGCCGGTCCCTGGCTCTGCCGGGTTGTCGGTGAAGTCGTTGCTGAAGTCTAGTGAACCGCGCGCTTCGGCTGGCTGGAAGATCGTGAATTGTTCTATACGCACCTCGGTGCCGAACTTCACCGAGTGGCGTCCCCGAATCCAGGTCAGGTTGTCAGTGAGAACAAAACTGTTTTGCTTCTCAATCGAAGGCAGGTAGGTGGAGCTTCCGATTCCAGCCGTGCCATCGCCGAAGGTGATGTTTGGCAAGCCACCGTTGTTCGGACCATACGGGACGTTGGGAAAGTCCAATTGAGCACTGATGTTTTCATTGGAGTTGATCTGATACCGGTGAGAATTAATCCTGTTATACCCGAGCCGGAATTCATTGATCAGAGTGGATTTAAAGAGGTGAACTTCGCTTAAGGCCACGCTGCGGTAAGAATTATCCTCAGTACCGTCGAAGAACCCGCCGCCATCCAGCAGATTGTTGAAAGGCGGCGGAATGAAACTGGGCTGGTTTTCGTAACTGAACCGGCCGAAAGCGTTATCCTTGTCGCTGATCTTGTGATCGATGCGGACGTCGAAGTTGTTGCGGCTTTCCTGCCGGTGCGGATCGGAAAGGAAGTTGTTACCTTGAAGGGTGGTATTTGGGGTCGGCCAATACTGTGACAGGGCGGCCGCCAGCGGATCAATCATCCCGGCGGGAAATACATTGGTCGGCATGCCGCCGGCATACCCGCCAATCGGAATTCCGCAAAAACCCGTAGGAAAGTTCCCGCTGATGGGCGCCCCCTGCGGGGTTTGGCGGGTCTGGGTCTGGCGAGTGTTGAAAATCTCTCCCAGGTACGTCTGTTGGTTATTGCAATCCAGTACATTGTAGGTGAGACCGGCGGACCCGAACTGGCCGCTCATGTCTTGGAAGGTGGTTGGACCCGCCAGATTGGCACTGAAATCGCCTCCACCAGAAACCACTCCCCCGGTCAACTGAGGGACCTCCGCGGGCGTGGGAATCAGCTCCAAAAAGGGCGTCGCCTGCCGGATCCGCAATCCCTCATAGTCGCCAAAAAAGAAGGTGCGGTTCTTAATGATCGGTCCGCCCAACGTGGCGCCGAACTGATTCTGCTTGTAAGGCTGACGGCCAAACGCATCAAACGCGTTGCGCGCATCGAGCTTCTCGTTCCGGATGAACTCGTACAGGTCGCCGTGGAAGCTATTGGTTCCCGACTTGACCACGGCGTTCAGAATCGCTCCGTTGCCCCGCCCGAATTCCGCGCTGTAGGCGCTGGTCTGCACTTTGAATTCGGCAATGGCATCCACCGATGGCTGGATCACGAAATTAGTCTCATTCAGCAAATCGGCCAGGTTTGAGTTGTTATCAACTCCGTCAAGCAGAAAGTTGTTCTGCGCCGACCGCGCTCCACCAGCGCTGAATCCGTAACTGCCGTTAATTCGCGAACCAGGCTCGGCGGGAGCAACTCCCGCGCTCAGTTGCGCCAGCTGCGCAAAGTTCCGGCCGTTCAGCGGAAGAGTCGTTGCCGTCTGGCCATTCACCACATCTCCAAGCTCGGATGTCTCGGTCTGCAGTTGTGGTCCCTCCGACGTGATCGTCATGACCTCGTGGATGCTCCCCACCTGCAGCGTAATATCAACCTCCGGGCGCTCTTGGATGTTCACCACGATCGGTCCTACAACCGTCTTCTTGAATCCTTCTTTCTCGGCGGTGACGCTATAGTTTCCAATCTTGAGCGGACTCGCGACGTACTCCCCTTGCGAGCTGGTCGTGATCACGACCTCAGTGCCGCGATCTACGTCCTTCACGCTCACCTTGGCGCCCGGAATTACGGCTCCACCGGAATCACGGACAACTCCCGCGATGCCGCCGCTGTCTTTCTGGCCAACCGCCTTCGGCGGCAGCGCCGTGGCGGCTATGAGGACGGCAAGCACAAATGGCAATAGGTTCCGACCGCTTCTTTTCATAGTCCACCGCCTCCTGGTGACCCAAACCATGCTTGCGTTTGATTTCTCTTTCTTTGCTGGTCTTTCGTTTTGGACTTGACACGCAACCATCACCGATCATGTGCCCGTTTGTCAATCATTTTGTTTGCATTTGACCGGTTGCTTGGGCCGATCGATTTTCCCGCTCCCCAAAGGGCATATCGATGGACGAGCTAAATCACCCATCCCGGGGACCTGTCTCCGAAATCCGCAGCGCCGGGACTACGCTTACCGGCCCGGTTGGTAGCGCTTGATGCTTGGAGGATCAAAGACCGTCGGCATATGGCCGGAGATCCGCACCAGGAAGTGGTCTTCCGCGGTAAGCCCGCTCAGACCCGTAGCCATTAGATGTACGTTGTATTCACCCGGCTCGGTATACGCATGATTCACCTCAGCGCCCTCAAGCGTAACGCCGTCGCCGAAATCCCAGTGATACGAGACCACCGCAGCTCCGCCGCTGCCGTGGGCCGCAAACCTCAGCGTGGCTCCGGCGTTCCCATCAGTTGGATGGTTCGCAGCCACGCTGGGAGCAACTGCGGGTATGCGAGCATCGACTATTTTCAACACCCGCACTGAATGAGGAGGTTGATGAAAAACCAATACGCCGGCGGCAGGGGCAGGCATCTCCTGATTGTCGAGAACATCCGTAACGGCGTACTGGCCCGTCGCGGGCAATCCCGCCGTGGTGAGATCGATCGAGCGATCCCGCTCTTTGTCGGTCCAGTTAAAAACAGTGAGAATGCTTTGCCGCTGCTCCTCTTTGAGGAAGAAGACACTCGGCTGCTCATCCTCGGCTGCGAAATTCATCAGATCCACTGGAATCGATGCCCGTCCCATACGAATCATCTGAATCAGTTCCTGATTTTGAATCAGCGCGAGACGCTCGGGTGCGTTCGACAACGTGGGAAGATCGTCTCCGATTTCGAACATCCCGCCGGACACGGCGGCGAGTGCAATCGAGACTTTGGCTTCATCCAAAGTAGCCGGCTTACTGCTCCCGTGCCACGATTGATCGGGAACGGTTTGTGTCGATACCGTAAAGGCGTCGGGATCAGCCACGTAAAAATTCCGATTCATGTAGTAGCGCGCCGCAATTCCCGGCGCCGCTTCTTTACTGGCACTGTAGGTGTGCCCGGTATCGAGCGAGGTCCGGCCATAATCCACATAACCGACCGGGTTGAGCATCACGCTTCCGTCTTTATCCAAATAAACATCGTCCCCGACCGTCTCTCGGATAATCCCCAGCCCGATCCTCTGCGCTTCCATGGCCGTTGTATCGGGCTTGTAGAAGAAGCCCTCGATCGCGCTGTCGTCCATAAAATCCATCTTGATGTAGCGGATACCCCACTCCTTCACCAGAGTGGAGTAAGTCTTTCGCAGATAGTCCTGCGCCCCAGGGTTCGTCGTATCGAGCATGAATAGCTGATCCTTGCCATGGGTGACCGTCCCGGCGTGGATCGGCTGACCTTTTGCGTTCTTCACCAGCCAATCCGGATGTTTCTCATACACCCACGAGCGCACCGATACTTCAAACGGAGCAGTCCAGATCGCCGGAACCAGCCCGAGGCCGCGCACGTCGTATTCGAGTGAGCCGACGCCATGGGGAAAGTGAGTCGCGTTCGGAGAGATGTATTCTCCTCGCGCATATTGGTAGCCTTCGTCCATGTGGAAAATGTCGTAGCCGAGCGACTTCAGATGTTCCGCTTCCCACTGCGCATTGGTCAGCGCCGCTCCCTCCGTCAACCCGAAGTAGTAAGCCGTCCAACTCCACCACCCCATCAATGGCGGCGCCGAAATTCGAGCATGATGGATCTGTCGAATCAAGGAACCGTAAGTTTCGAGCTGCCGATGGTAGTCCTTAGCGAGACCAAAGAGCACGCGCTCGGAGGAGAGCTCCGCACCGGGAGCAACCGGAAGGCTCAATTGGACCTGATCCTCTGCCGAGGAATGCTCGAGAGAATTTTCTTTCTCCAGTTCGGTCGTCCCAGTCGAATCGACTTCATAGGCTACGGGATGAGTTGCATCGCCGGAAGAAGCAAGGTGAAGCCGTAGAATAGTGAGAAACCGCTCCGAAGTAAGCGCGCCCAAAAACAAGCTCTCGTGGCTTTTGCGATTGTAGATGAGCTGACTGCCGACGGCACGATGCATGTGCCGCTCGGCATCCGCAAAGTCGCGGATGACAATACCAGGCCGGTCCTCACTGAAACTATCGGAAAGAACTCGGTTGTCGAGCACCGGCCCTCCCAGATCGATGATTGATCCCTCCGTCGCATCCAGAGAACGAATGCTCTCGACGTGAATGGATTTTCCCGTCGCATTCCGAACTGTGACTTGGATATCGCCGAAAGGTTCGGTCGCGTAACTGCGCAGGTGATAAATCAGGTCCGGCTGCCCGCTTAATCCTGTGTAAGTCACCTGCCAGTCTGTCGCTTCGCCCAGATATCCCTGAGCTTGCGAGTGCTCGACCGTATGCCGCGGATAATCAGCCGCGTGCAGCCAGTGCCCGTCTACTTCAGCCCCCACTCCCGCCCGCAAGGCAGGCGAATTCGACTCGGGCAGCGCGATCGTGTATCTGCCGTCCGCTGGGTTCACCGCGATTTGCAAAGCGTGGTCTGCGCCAGACGATTGCGCCTCGATCGCCGTTAAACCGCCGACAACAACGAGCAGAACCGCCGCAAATCTCACAGCATTCACTCCGATTTGCCTGAGTCCATAGCTAATCATCGAATCCTCCTTGAGAATTTGAGAAGCATTGCGGCCGTTGCAACTGGAGACTCACGGAAGAATCGCCTTGATTCCCGTGATTTCGCAAAAATCGACTAACGCCGGATAAAGATCTTCGCCGTACCCGAGGCATGCATATTCATTCGTCCAATGCTGAAGCATCATCTCGATATCGCAATGCGCGGTTACAAAACCGTGAGGCCAGAATGGTATCCCACATTCGTTGAGCCGCTTTTCTATCTGATCCGGTGCGGGCTCGAAAATGCTGGCTCGCGTGATGACCATTTCGAACGCACCGTTCACTCTACCCAGTCGTGCTAAAACTCCTTCTCCCACTTTGCAGATCAACTTCACAGACAGCCCGCCCGCTTCACCCTCAGTCGGGATCCCGTGCTCCGAAAATCCAGCCGGACCGAGCTTGCTCGCCAACGAAGGTGGACAAGCGCCATCCCCGATGATCTTGATTTCTTTCGTTTTCTTATCAATGTGCTGCAAGTCCCCGTAATACACCCGCTCCTTGCTCAATTTTGTGAGCAGCAGCACGGTTAAAGCAGTATTGAAATCGCCCAGCGTAGAAGTGCCAACACCGTCTTCCAGCATCATGCTCTGCGCAAAGCAACTGGCAGAGTAATCGCCGGCCAGTCCGGGAAAAGACTGAATCGTGTAGAAATCAAACTTTTCTTTAGTAACCAGTTTTCTCAGCGCGAGGTAAAGACGCATCGAACGTTCGGTCACAATGTTTCGCTCCGGCGGCGTGCCAAACAGCTGCTTCAACCTCGGCTGAAGTTCATCCAGTTCGCTCGCCGGAATCCCTTCCGCAACCTGTTTCAATTCCGTTGTGTCGCGGGAGTCGATATCGACGCCAAACATTTTCATCCATTGCGAAGGATCGGCAGCACCGCAGGTTTGTCCCATTCCGCGCCCGCCAAATGTGCCGATGGTTGACATGTTCAAGAAGTTCTTAAGATGAGAAGCCCGGGCGTAGCTGACGATTTTGCTCACGGTGCCCGGCTCCTCGAGTCCTCCGTACACGAATTTGTGCGCAACGCCGATTTCGAGCAAACCTCCGTGCAGCACCAATCCGCCAACCGGCCGCCAGCCCTGAGAGCCGGGATGCGTCCACAGGAGCAAGCCCTTCCCGCTGGCGCAATAATCACGAATCGCGCCGACCAGGTGCGCTGCCCAAACCCATGTCCCGGAAAATAAGACGACCGCGTCGATAGCGTCGTCGCATTTCATTTTCTTGAATGCAGCCCGCGCTTCGTCTTTGCTCGCGACAACCACGTCATGCTCAATAACTTTCAGACCCGCCGCAACCAGTGCGCTCTTGGCGCGCCGCACCAACGCGTCATCAATGAACGGAGTGCCCATTGGGTCCTTCAGCCCATCCTTGTGAACTCCAAAAACTATGAATCCGATTGTGGTCTGTATCACCATTCCTCCCATTCCCTGCTTGACTTCTCAGTTTGTGATCGCCGTGAGCGCTGAACGCAAGTGGCGGTATTGTTTTACCTGTTGCGCGTAGGCTGTCGCAATCGCATTATCCGGAGAAACAACAGAAACCTCGCGGACCAGCACTTCCACAGCTTCCCGCAAGCCCCCGTATTCTCCTGCTGCAACTCCCGCAAGCATGGCCCCGCCCAGGCACACCGCCTCTGGAGATTTCATCACATGCAGGCGCCGGCCCGATAACGCCGCACGCAGCTGCAGACCAAGAACCGACCGCGAGCCTCCGCCAGTGACAAAAATGTCCTGAAACTCTCCCACCGCGCTCGTCAGAATCTCAGTCATCTGTGCCAGTTCACAAGCCAGCCCTTCGAGGATGCCTTTGTAAATCTGGTTGCGGGAGCTGTTCGAACTCAACCCAGAAATAATTCCGCGCACATGCGGATTGAAGTCAGGATTACACGTGCCGATCAGATTGGGAGTAACGCAAAGCCCTGTCGGACCCGCCGGTGCGCCGCGTTCCATAGCCGCGTAGTGGAGAGACTCATCATCAAATGAATCCCCGGTCCCACGGGAGTCTTCACCGCAGCCTTCGCCATACAACAGATCATGGAACCACTTCATCATGATTCCCGACGGAAAATAAGCCAGCGTGATGAATTTGTCTGGAACCACGTGACAATAAGAGTTAAGAGACGCCGCCAGCGCCGCATCGGTCAAGCTAGGCTGATCGGAAGCGGCGGCCAGACACTCGTAAGTGCCCATTGAGTCGGCCACCCGGCCCGCACCAATCGCGCCCACGCCCAAGGCACCGCAGGGTTGATCGTGCCCTCCCATCACCACCATCGTTCCGGCCGAGAGACCGAGTTGCCCCGCTGCGGCTGCGTCCAATTTTCCCGCAATCGTTCCCGCAGGCACCGCAACGGGCAGGCATTCGACACTTATTTCTGCGGCTGCAAGAATTTCCGGCGACCACTGCCGCCGCCGTATATCAAATCCCAGATAGCGGGAGGCCAGCGAGTAATCGATATAAGCAGGCAGTCCAAGCCGCGAAAGAATATAACCAATCACACTAACGAACCGAACCGGCGAAGCGAAAAGCTCCGGCCGGTGTTTCCGCAACCAAAGAATCTTCGGCACCGGATACATGGGATGAGCCACCAGCCCAGTAATCTCGAAAAGACGCTTCCTCCCGAACGTCCCTTCAATCCCCGCCGCCTCCTCGGTAGCTCGACTGTCCTGGTTGAGAATGGCCGCGGCGATCGCCTCATTGCGTCCATTGACCGGCACGAAGCTTTCGCCGTGCGAACTCAGGCAAAGAGCTCGAACGGGATCAGAAATATTCTTGGACGCCGCCTGCGAACAAGCGCACACCGCCTGCCAAAACCGCACCGCGTCCATCTCTGCCTGCGAAGGAGCAGGGAACTCGGGTGCGTAGGCGCAGGAGTGCTGGGCAAGAATCTCGCCCGTCGCCGCAAACGCCACCGCCTTGCATCGACTCGAACCGATATCAACGGCGAGCAGACTCATGATGGGTTTTCGATTCCTGCTGCCTTACTGCGAAAGACATTTGATCCAGACTGCCGGGACACATCGCGACGCTCGTCGCTGTTTACAGAAACTTGTCGGCGGCAACTGAAAGCTTCCGGCCGCGCGCTCCGGATTCGACAACAACGATCTTCTTCTCGGAAACGGAAATGCTGGCGACGCCACGAAATGTCTCCGGCACTTCGAACAGCAGAATCAGAAACCGGACCTGCGTCCGGGATTTAGCCGGAAGCCAGCGATACGTCGATTCTTCGAACAAGGGACCTTGCGCGATGGTTTCGCGCCGTGGAATAGCGAACGGAGTCGTGCTGAACTCCAGGCCCCGGCAAAATGTTTTTCCCAGCCACGGTGCTTGGGTCCGGTTGTATCGTTCTTCCCAATTGCCCACCCAGGCGAAGTCTGCCCGCCGAAATGTATAGACGACGAGAAGCTTCAGCCGCGGGTTACAGGCCGCAATAAAACCGATCTCCAGTTCCGGATTCAGCAATTGCGTTGTGTAGTGTCCGAATCGCAGCGCCGGCGTGGTGCGCAAATTCATCCGCCCGCGATCTTTTGACGGCGCGTTCGGCCAATTAAAATCGGCGTCGGGCCGAAGAAAGCACCGCGAGCTGTAGCTCGCCGGCGCAACCTTCGCTCGCGTCGCCGGCATGTCGAACCATGTGACTCCTGCTTCCAGAAACGGCGGCCCGAACGTGACATGCTCGTTCCACGAAATCGGCCGGTCGTAAGCGCTCAGGTTGACCGCCTCTTCTTCGCAATAAATCACCGGATTCACACGGTCAAGTGTCAGCTTCCTGCTGAACCGGATCCGAGCCTCGGGAAGCGTCACCCAATAGTGCAACTGCGACCGCGGCGACTGCGCTTGCTTCTCCATCTTCCACCGCAACGCAGGCGCTTCTCCGTGGGTTGTAAGACCGGCTGCGGTTTCTTCTGGTGAAGGCGGACCGAAGTGATCAAAGCTGAGGCTGTGTCCCGCGATGCCGGCGAGCAGCCTCCCATCCGGCGCAGGCCCGTACTTGCGCGCATGCTTCGCCGCCGTGTACGTGAAGGGATCGATCGTCGTCCAAGGCGGCCGCCACAGCGGGTTCACCCCAGGACATGCTTTCAGATTCAATTCGCAGATATGTCCTCCGCCTTCGAGTGCAGAGACATGTCCCCAATCTGCCCGCAGGCGAAATCCGGCGCGGCCATCCATCACATTCCTGTTGCGCCCAGCCGGCGGCCGATCCGAATCTGATGTCATCATCTCGCGATCACTTGAAGTTCCGATGTCGACGCTGATCACAAGCAGACTCAATTTATCCCGCAACTCCGCGCTTGTCACCTACTTGTTCTAATATGTCCTCGCCCCATGAAGACTGAACCGCAACCTCACCTGACCCGCGCCTTCGGTTTACTTCATGCCACGGCCCTGAACATTTCCAACATGGTTGGCATCGGGCCCTTCATCACCATCCCACTTTTGATGGCGTCCATGGGTGGCCCACAAGCCCTGCTGGGCTGGGTAACCGGAGCGTTCATCGTGATTTCCGACGGCCTGATATGGAGCGAGCTGGGCGCGGCGCTGCCCGGCTCCGGCGGCAGCTACCATTTTCTTCGCGAAGCCTACGGCCATCAAAGTTGGGGCCGCCTCATGGCTTTCCTTTTCATCTGGCAATTCGTTCTCAGCGGACCTTTGGAAATTGCATCCGGGATGATCGGATTCGGAAACTATTCTTCCTACCTCTGGCCGGGCTTGACCATGCGAGGCCAGCAATACGTGGCCGTGGCCGCAGGCCTTGCGGCCTTGTTCCTCCTCTGCCGGCAGATGACATTCCTGAGAAAGGTCACCATCACAGTTTGGATTGGCACGGTGCTCGCGATGGTAACGGTTATCGTCACCGGTTTTTTCCACTTCAACGCTCACCGCGCATTCGATTTTCCTCACGGCGCAATGGCCTTCAATCGCGGCTTCGTACTGGGCCTGGGTGGCGCGACGCTGATTGCCGTGTACAACTATCTGGGATATTACGACGTGTGCTACATCGGCGATGAAGTGCAAAACCCATCCTACGTGGTGCCGCGATCGATTTTGTATTCGCTGGCAGTCTGCTGCATAGGATATCTGGCGCTGCATCTCGCCTTGATCGGCGTCGTGCCGTGGCGCGAAGGAATTCATTCGAACTTCATCGTTTCCGATTTCATGGAGCATCTCTACGGCAGAGGCGCCGCTATCGTGGTCACCATTTTCGTCCTCTGGTCCGCCTTTGGAGCCGTGTTCGCACTTCTCCTCGGGTATTCGCGAATCCCCTACGCCGCGGCCATCGACGGCTATTTTTTTCGCCCATTCGCGTACCTGCATCCCACAAAAAACTATCCCCAGGTTTCGCTACTGGTTCTCGGCGGTGTATCGATTGCCTGTGCTTTCCTGAAGCTCGATCAGCTCGTCAGCGCGCTGATCACCACGAGAATCCTTGTGCAGTTTCTCGGACAGCTGTTCGCCATTCCACTGTTGCGGCGAAAGTTTCCTGACAGCGCGCGTCCGTACAAAATGTGGTTTTATCCCATTCCCATGGTCATTGCTTTCTTTGGGTGGGCGTTCGTTTTTCTGACCTCGGGATGGCTTTACATCAAAATCGGTTTATTGACGCTACTCACCGGCGTTGTGGTTTTCTTCATCTGGGCGAAGTGGAAAGCCACCTGGCCGTTCCGTAGCGAAAGGACCTTATGATTGGACATACTCTTTGTGCTTCTCCGCGTCACAAGAAATTGGCAGGCAAGATCCGCGTGGCGCAAATTGCATTTCTTTCGATGGCCTGCATGCTATTCCTGGTCGAAGGCTGTCTCGGCTCTTCTGAACCAACAAAAGCTTCTCCGGTTGTCGTTTCCATCGATGGCCTTTCTGTGGCAGTCCAGTCGGGCGACGGCACCTACGAGGTCCGGCAAGGTAATGGCGAGCACACCATCCTGCGCGCCCGAGTAGCGGCGGAGATCGATCACAAATGGGTTAAATCGACAGATTATCCGCAACACGCGATATCTCAATCGAATTTTGAAGACGCGATCGGACACGGCAAGAAAATTACGGTCACCTCGTCCGGACTCCCGAAGTTCCCTGATCTTGCATACACGCTGGAAATGTACGACGGAAAAACTTTCGGCGCCATCGCAGCCGAAGTACAAAATCACACGGGCAAGCCGTCGACAATCCAGAGTATCCGCAGCGTCGAAGCCGTCGGAAACAAAATCATCGATCTCGGTGGCGCTGAAAGCGCCGACCGCATTCTCTCCGATAGCTTCAGCGAAGACTGGCCGCCGTTGCAGATTTACGACTTAGGAAAAGCTCCTCAAGGCATGCACCGCGCCGTAGGCAGCCAACTCATCTACAACCGAGAGAGCAAGCAGAGTCTTTTTCTCGGCGCTCTAACTTCCAACCGTTTCCTCACCATCATTCATCTGCAAACGCAATCTCCCTCGCCCGCTGCCCCCGCTATCGCGTCCTACACGGTCGATTCCACTGGAACCACCGAGATACAAGCAACCGATCCTGAATCCGGCCTGCGCGAAGGTCCTGCGGAAAACCTGATTGAACTAAACGTTCCCCTCGCCGCAGGCGAATCGATAACTTCAGAACGTGTGATGTTTGCTGCCGGAAGTAACTATTATTCGCAACTCGAGAACTATGGCGCGGCGATTCGAGAACTCCATCACGCCCGCGTCAGCGCCGACAACCTGCTGGGATGGTGGAGTTGGACAGCCTTCTACACCAAGATCACGCAAGGCACCGCGCTCACCAACGCACAGTGGCTGGCTGAGCATTTGAAGCCGTTAGGCTATGACTATTTTCATTTCGACCTCGGTTACGGATACTCTCGCGGAGAATATGCCACGCCCAATGCCTCGCAATTTCCCGGCGGCATGTGGGATCTGACTCGCCGCATTTCCCGCTTGGGATTAAACATAGGAGTCTGGACCGCTCCCTTTGAAGTCGGCGAGCGCGCCTGGATTTATGAGCATCATAAAGATTGGCTCGTGCATAACGCCCACGGCGATCCCATTTCGATTGGAGATGCCGAAGAGGTGAAGGGCGAACGCTTATTCGTCCTCGATGCCACTCACCCCGACGCGCAGGAATATCTTCGTCAGACTTATCGAACGCTGGTCCGCGAATGGGGCGCCCGCTACATCAAGCTCGACTTCATGGATAACACCGCAATCGAAGGCTATTACCATCGCCCGAACACAACCGCGCTGGAAGCGCAGCGTATCGGTCTTGAGATTATCCGCAAAACCGTCGGCGACGATGTGCTCCTCGATAAAGATGGCAGCCCGATGTTGAACCCCGTCGGTCTGGTGGATGAAGGCCGCATATCCCAGGACACAGGCCACGCATTTCAGCGCAGCAAGGAAGCCGCTCCGGGCATAGCGGCGCGTTATTACATGCATCGTAATTTTTTCGTCACAGACCCCGATGCGTTCACCGTCTCCCGGCAGCTTCTCGAAGAGCGAACCATCGAAGCTCCAGTTACATTGAATGAAGCCCAGGTCTCGATCGCGCTGGCGGCGGTTTCTGGAGGAATGTTCGAAATTGGCGACGACCTCCCCACCCTGGGAAGCGACCCGGAACGCCTGGCCTTAGTCAAGAATTCTGATTTGCTGGTGATGGCAAAACTGTCGCAGGCCGCCGTGCCTCTCGATCTGATGACCTATCCCGATAAAGAAGAACAACCAAGCGTCTTCCTATTGCGCGAAGATCAGCGTCAGTCGATCCTGGCCGTTTTCAACTGGACCGAGCAGCCAAGTTCTCATACTTTCTCTCTTTCCGACTTGAAACTCCCGCCAGGCCATTCCTACGAATTGTTTGATTCGTTCGCACAAGATCAGCCGTTGGCGATAAATCACGAAACGCTTCACCTCGATAATCAGCCCGCGCACTCGGTCAAGCTGATCAAGATTGTCGATCCGTCGATCCCCGCGACCGCGCCTTCGATTGCCTTCAAGGTGCCGTCTCAAGCGAAAATTGGAGAAGAGGTCGAGTTCTCCAGCGCAGCGTCGAAGGATGGAGTTCCGCCTCTCACTTATCATTGGGATTTCGGCGACGGAGTGATCGCCGATGGCTCGACCCTCTCTCACGCGTATACCGCCGCGGGAAACTACACGGTGCGCTTCACAGCCGAGGGCCTCGATGGCAAGTCCGCAGAAAAAACGTTCTCGATCGCGGTCAGTGGAACCATGAATCTTCCTTCTCCCCAGCGTTACCTCGATCCGCGCGAATAAGCCAAAGCCGCGAATATCACAAATGCCGAAAGCCCCGTCACCAATTCGAATCGAAGCAGCGGCAAACTTCCGCCTGCAGCGTCATCATCTCTCAGATCACCCCAACCAAGAACAAGATGTAGTCACCATCTGCCGCGATATGTGCGGCGTGCAGGCGCAGGTCATGTCGGCCGCCTACCTTCAGCTGTGGACGCGCAATCACGCCATCACGCGCGCAGAAATCGAAAACGCTCTATGGAAGACCCGCACTCTAGTAAAGACCTCCCTCATGCGCCAGACCCTGCATCTCATTCCCACCGACGAATTCTCGCTCTACATCGCCGCCCTCAGGCCAACCCGCTTCGCTCAGGCGATGCGCGTCATGGAGAGATGCGGCATCACACGCCCTGAGAGCGAAGCCATCATCCCTCTGATCATGGAGACGCTCTCTGCGGGGCCACTGAGCAGGCCCGCGATCGCCGCCGCCATTCGTCCCAAAGCCAGCAAGCAAGTGCGTTTCTGGATGGAGAACTCCTGGAGCCTGGTTCGTCTCCCGGTGGCAGAGGGATTGATCTGCTACGGCCGGGGCGAGGGCAACAAAATCGTTTTCATCCGCACGGACCATTGGCTGCCGAAGCTGAAGCTCAAGCTGATCTCGGCGACCGAAGCGCAGTGCATTCTCCTCCGAAAATATCTGCGTGCCTACGGCCCGGCTACGTTGAATGATTTCTCCCACTGGGCGGGCATCCCCATGCAGGAGGTGAAACCGCTTCGTGCTTTGCTCGAACCCGAACTGGCAGAGATTCCCGGCAGCAAGAATAGTCTCCTGCTTCGCGAAGATGTGGCAGCTTTAGGCAGTCGCCCTTCGACAACCACCTCGATTCGCCTGCTTCCAAATTTCGATTCCTATTTGCTCGCGCATCGCGAAAAAGACCACCTGCTGAGCCCGCAGCACTACAAACGCGTCTACCGCAACCAGGGCTGGATCTCCCCGGTGGTGCTGATCGATGGCGCGATCGCAGGCGTTTGGTCTCACAAAGTTCAGGGCAAGCGGCTGCTAGTAAACATCGAACCATTCGGCAAACTCTCCAAGGCCCAGCGCGCTGGCATCGAGCGCGAAGCCGAGCACCTGGCGCGGTTTTTCGACAGCGAACTCGACCTGAAATTCGCCTGAGAATGCTGCCCTCGACAGATCCCCTGATTTGCTTTTGCAGCCACGGCATATGAGGATATCAATGCATGATCGTGAACTTCGCCGAGCGGGCGCACAACCACAACTGGGAACTCGACCCGGTTACCCGCTCCCTGCTCGACACCGACTTCTACAAACTGCTGATGCTGCAGTTCATCTGGAAGCATTACCCGAAGACGCGAGTCCAGTTCACGCTGTACAACCGGTCAGCCAGCGGCCCGGTCGATACCTTCGCCCACGAAGAGCTCATCGAGCAACTCGATCACGCTAGAGAAATGCGCTTCCGTAGGTCCGAACTGGTCTGGCTCGCAGGCAATACGTTCTACGGCCGCCGCGGAATTTTCGAACCTGCCTTCCTCGAATGGCTGGAGCGCGACTTCCGCCTATCAGACTACGAACACTCAGTAAAAGACGGCCGTTTTCATCTAGCGTTCGACGGCCTCTGGACCGACACCACCATGTGGGAACTCTATTCGCTCTCCATCATCAGCGAGCTGCGCACCCGCGCGAATCTCAAAAAGCTGAGCGAGTTCGGTCTCGACATTCTCTACGCTCGGGCGAAGACCAAGCTGTGGAGCAAAATTGAACGCCTTCGTGGAGTTCCCAATCTCACCGTCGCAGATTTCGGAACCCGCCGCCGTCACAGCTTCCTCTGGCAGGAATACGTGGTCGAAGCCATGGCGGCGAACCTCGGCACCGGCTTCACCGGAACTTCGAACGCCTTCCTCGCGCACAAGCATGATCTTGAAGCCATCGGAACCAACGCGCATGAGATCCCCATGGTCCTCGCCGCGCTGGCCCCGCCCGATGATGATGAGGCCCTGAAAGCGTCTCAGTATCAAGTTCTCGAGATGTGGCAGAAAACATACGACGGCGCGCTGCGCATCATGCTCCCCGACACGTTCGGAACCACGCAATTCCTAGAAGGCGCGCCCGACTGGGCCGCCGATTGGACCGGACAGCGCATCGACAGCAAAGATCCCTACATAGCCGGCGATGAATATATCGCCTGGCTCAACACCCGAGGCCGCGATCCGCACAACAAACTGATCATCGCCTCCGACGCACTCGACGTCGACGACATCCTTGGCCTGCACGCTTATTTTGGCGGAACTCTATCGAGCGGGACTACGGTCAGCGATTTTCAAAGCGCCGCCGACTTCGACGATCGCCGCAAGTGGACTCCCGGCCGCCGCGTTCGCTTCAGCGCCGGCTGGGGCACGCTGCTCACCAACGATTTCCGCGGCTGCGATCCCAGCGGCAGCGACGGCTTCGATCCCATCAGCCTGATCAGCAAAGTCTCCAGCGTCGAATGCCGTCCCGCCGTGAAGCTTTCCGATAATTATGCGAAGGCGCTCGGCCCGCCTGTGGAAATCGAACGCTACCGCCGCGTCTTCGGCACGGTGGGTGTTAGTAACATCCCGGTAATCGCGTAACGTATTGATCCTAAAATAGTTACTAGTGCGCCGAAATCAGCCATTTTCTATTTAGTAATAGCACGTCAGAGCCATATACGAGTTCCTTGCTCTACGCTACTCTGTTTTTGAGCAGCACTTGGGGGAGGGCTGATCAACAGACGCCCAAGACTCTAATCGAGTCTGGGGCGTTTTGTTTTGCGCCGAGATCCGTCATCCTGAGCGAAGAGCTATCTTCGCAGCGGGTGCCCCATTTCTCGCGTTCTTTGAGAGAAGTGGGGCTCTTCGCCGACACCCTCCCAACCGCCCAGCCAGCACCCTTCCGACTTCTTTCTTCCTGCCAAGCCCAGCCATTGATCCGGACGAGCCCCACCTCTACTCAGGCCTCGGTGGAAATCCACAGGTCGTTGTGACATCTGACCTTGTGCGGCGCTCATAGGGTGCGCGATGATGATCAATGACATATCAGGTGGCAGAAGCCAACCCGTTCTAAGTTCACTGACATCTGAATAACAATCGGCTAACTCCCGTGAATGCAGTATTTTGCAAGCCGATCGCTCATTCAAAAGGATTTAGCGAAAACGAAATCGCCTAAGTCCTTTGAATGGAATATTTTGCAAGTAAGTTATTTGCTTTCAATATTTTAGCTAGGTTCGAGCAAGGCATCCAAGGTGTAACTCACTGATTCCAGATATTTTAGCCAAGATCGATCCGTGTATTTTCTGATCCAGATCGCCGCGCGATCGGCTTCCTATTCGATCCCCATCTCTCTCTGGATCTGCTCCAGCGACACCCCTTTCGTCTCTGGAACCATGGTCATAACCCAGATAAGCTGGAGCACCATCATGAAGGCAAAGAACGAGAAAACATAGCCAATGGGGAAATCAGAGACAACCTTCGGAAAGAAAGTGGTGAGCAAGGCGGCAAAGATCCAATGCGTGCCGCAGCCGACGCTCTGCCCCTCAGCGCGATGGCGATTAGGAAATATTTCGGAGATGAAAACCCAGATCACCGCTCCCTGGCCGATCGAGTGCGCGGCGATGAAAGCGAAGATGCAAATTGGCACGATCGAGACGTGACCGGTAAAGAAAGCCCACGCCACCAGGCTTAGCGAAGTGATGTAGCCGACCGAGCCGATATAAAGAAGAGTGCGCCGGCCCAGCCGGTCAATCAGCCAGAGTCCGACAAAAGTGAAGACCAGATTGGTGATGCCGATGCCAATCGATTGCAGCAGCGCAGCTTTCGCTCCGAGGCCAGTCAATTCAAAGATGCGCGGCGCGAAGTACAAAATCGCATTGATGCCCGACATCTGATTGAAGAAGGCAATCAGAATAGCCAGCAGGATTGGTTTCCGAAGCCGCTTCGTCCAGAAATGTCCGGAGGACGATTTTTGTTCCGCTGCTGCCGCAGCCGCAATCTCATCAGCCTCGGCCGCAACCTGCGTGCTCGAAGCCTTAGGCTCGATGCGTTGCAGTACCGCGAGAGCAGACTCGCGATCGCCCTTGCGGCTAAGCAACCACCGCGGACTTTCGGGCAGGCCAAAACAGAATGCAGCATAGATCAACGATGGAAACGCAGCCACGCCCAGCATCCAACGCCACGCATTGTCGCCGATGCCCGCCAGCAGTGCGTTCGACACGTAAGCGACCAGGATGCCGAAAACAATATTGAATTGGAACATCCCTGCAAGCAAGCCGCGATGTTTGGGCGGTGCGATCTCCGAGATGTACATCGGCGCCACTACGGTCGAGATGCCGATCCCCAGCCCACCGATAACCCGCGCGATAATGAAGACGGTGACGTTCGGCGCCAGACCTGAACCGATCGCGCCCACTAAATAAAGAATGCCAATCCACAGTAGCGTCGCCTTGCGTCCGAAGCGGTCAGCCGGCCAGGCGCCGAGCAGCGCACCAATGACAGTGCCGTAAAGGGCCGAAGCCATGGCAATGCCATGCAGCCCAGGACTCAGGCCCCAAAGCGTTTGGATTGTTTTCTCCGCGCCGGAAATAACCACCGTGTCGAAACCGAAAAGAAATCCGGCCAGCGCAGACGTGAGCGACCAGAAGAAAATGCGACCATTCATAAGTGAGTCGAGCGGTGTTTATGAAACAACGGTGCGCCTTGCAATTCACTCCGCGATCAAGCCCGAGAAACTGAGAACTGAGAACTGAGAACTGAGAACTGAGAACTGAGAACTGAGAACTGAGAACTGAGAACTGAGAACTGAGAACTGAGAACTGAGAACTGAGAACTGAGAACTGAGAACTGGTTCACCCCTTGGTCAGCGGATATCCCTTCTCTCGCCAGTCCCGAATTCCGCCGTCCATCGAAATCACGTTGGTGTAGCCCATCTTCTGCAGATTGTCAGCAGCCAGCGCCGATCGGAATCCGCCGCCGCAGTAAAGCACAAGCTCCGCTCCAAGCTCAGGCACACGGGCCTCGATGTCGCGCTCGATGATGCCCTTACCCAGATGAATCGCACCGGGAAGATGATCTTTGGCAAATTCGCTCTCTTCACGCACGTCCACCACGATGAACTTCTCGCCGCGATCCAGCCTTTTCTTCACTTCCTCGACGTTGGTTTCGCGTACGCGTGTCTTCGCGTCATCCACAATCTTCAGGAAGCGCGGAGGATGTTGGTGGGCCATAAGCTTCTTCTCCCGGTCAGCGCTAAACATCCTACCAAGTGTTGCTGGATTGTGCATTCGCCGGTTCGTGAGATTCTCAATTAGCATGAATGGGTGAAAGTGAACGATGCGTCTCGGAAGATCGGCCTGGCGCGCGCCCTGTCAAAGCTGGGATATTGCTCGCGGTCGCGCGCTGCGGAATTGATTCGTGCCGGGCGCGTGACGCTGAACGGGCGAGTCGCTCGCGATCCGGAGACGCCCGTTTCCGGGAAGCGTGATCAAATTGCCGTGGATGGGAAGGTGGCTGAACCTCAGGCGAAAATCTATCTCATGCTGAACAAGCCTCGCGGCGTGGTGACGACGGCGTCAGACGAAAAAGGCCGGGAAATTGTATACGCAGCATTGAGCCCTAAATTCGCCGCAAAAAAAGATTCGCCGCCGACAAACCCGCCCTGGGTTGCCCCGGTCGGCCGATTGGATAAAGCCAGCGAGGGCTTGCTGTTGCTGACGAACGATTCCGAGTGGGGCGCCCGCATCACCGTGCCAGAAACGCACCTGGACAAGACTTACCATGTGCAACTCGGGATCGTCGCGGATGAAGAATTTATTCAGGCGCTGGTTCAAGGAGTGAAAACAAAAGATGGAGAAGTGTTACGGGCGAAGCTGGCTCGCCGTTTGCGTTCGGGCCAGAAAAACTGCTGGCTTGAAATTGTGCTGGATGAAGGCAAGAATCGCCAGATCCGCCGCATGATCGAGGCCATGGGAGTCGAAGTATTGCGGCTGGTCCGCGTGGCCATAGGGCCGTTGCAATTGGGCGATCTCGCCAAGGGTGAACACCGTTCGCTTACCTCCGGCGAAAAGCGGATGCTCGAGCTTGTCATGCGAGATCGCTCATGAGCGATCTGACCTTCCTTGCGGCAGTTTCGATGGCCGAGCAAATTCGCAAAAAGAAAATCTCTCCGATCGAACTCATTGATGCCCATCTGAAGCAGATTGAAAAACTGAATCCAAAACTAAACGCATTTGTGCACGTCGAGGCGGAACACGCGCTGCGGGCGGCTAGAACTGCTGAGGCCGAAGTGATGTCCAAGAAAAACCTTGGCCCGCTGCACGGCGTCCCTGTCAGCATCAAGAGCTCCATCGACGTGGCGGGGCTGCGTTGCGAGTCGGGCACGCGCCTGCGCGCTGGGTTCACGCCGACTGAAGATGCGCCGCTGGTGGCCCGTTTGCGAGCCGCGGGCGCGATCGTGCTGGGCGTGACCAACACTCCCGAGCTTCTGATGGCATGGGAAACCAACAATCTGCTCCATGGCCGCACGAACAATCCCTGGGATCTGGAACGCACGCCCGGCGGTTCGAGCGGTGGCGAAGCCGCGGCAATTGCTGCCGGCATGTCCGCCGGCGGCGTAGGCAGCGACGGCGGTGGTTCCATCCGCGTGCCCGCTCACTTCTGCGGCATCTGCGGCTTGAAGCCGACGCCGGGAAGAATTCCCGCGACCGGCCACTATCCCGAATCCGCGGGTCCATTCGCACTGATCGGCGTCGTCGGTCCGATGGCGCGCTCCATCGCCGACTTGAAAGTTCTATTCGAGGTAATGGAGGGCCCGGACAGCGGCGACACGTGCGCCGCTCCGGTGCCGCTGCGCTGGCCAACTGAAGCCGAAGCTAGAACACTGAGAGTCGGTTATTTCGAAGATGATGGCCGCACGCCGGTCACAGCAGAGACTCGTCGAGCGGTACGCACCGTGGCAGAAGCCCTGCGCAGCGCGGGATTTCAAGTGGAACACTTCCGCCCGGACGGACTCGAAGAAGCACGACAGCTTTGGCACCAGCTCTTCCTAGTCGCGGGCGGGATGCTACTGCGGCCAATGTTTAAAGGCAGGGAATCCGATCTGAGCCCCATCCTGAAACAGTTTCTGGAGTGGTCGGCAGCCGAACCCCCACTCACCGGAGAGGCTCTCCTGGGAGTGTGGATCGAGCGCGATCGACTCCGCGCGCGTTTTCTCAGGCAGATGCAGCAGTACGAAATATTATTGTGCGCGGCGGCAGCGATCCCCGCATTCCGACACGGGGAACGCAGTTGGCAGGTTGAAGGCAAAACTGTTCACTATCTCGACGCCTGGAGCTACACCGAATTCTTCAATCTGTTAGGCAATCCTGCCGTGGTAGTTCCGGTAGGTCACTCTTCCGAGGGCCTGCCGATCGGCGTCCAAATTGTCGGAAGACCGTGGGAAGATGAGCAGGTCTTAGCTGTTGCTGCTGTGCTAGAGAAGGAATGTGGAACCTGGAAAATCCCGCCCCTTGCCTGAAGCCCGTCGAACTCAAATAGTGTTTTTGCATTATTCCCCCAGCGCGCCCGTGTGAGTAACGTGATCGCACGCGATTCAGTTACTCTGGGGACTGGATTCACTGCGGGCCGCCGAACTGCTTCCAATGGGACAAAATTCGTCATCGAAGGAGTTCGTGGGTCGGACCTTGTCCTGGCTTCTGCCGTTCCTGGTGATTTCCGCGGCGTACCTCTACGCCTTCCCGCAACCTAACATCTTTTATGCGGTCGTGGTGCTTCTGCACGCACTGGCCGGAGCGATCGCTTCGATTCTGCTCATTCCGATGTCGATTCGTCTTCTGCGGACTGGAAACTTTCTTGCCCGCGCTGGATGGTTGCTGGTCGCCGCGGGCGCAGTCCTCGGAATCATTCTCATCAAGACTGGCACGCCGCGCGCCGAGTGGAACTGGCTCTACCTGCACATCGTGATCTCACTGGCTGGAGTGGCCCTGCTGATTGCTGAGAACATGGGACGCCGCGGATGGTTGAGCTCGAGTGCAGCGACCACAGTACTCCGAACAACAATCTGCCTGGTCGTGATCGCCGCCATTGGCTACGGTGCGAACTACCTGCGCGACAGTTGGCAGACTCGCACCCGCATTCAAAATCCCACGATGCCGCCGGACAACATGAACGGCGAAGGCGATGGGCCTGAGGGCGAGTTCTTTCCCAGTTCCGCGCAGGTTTACGGCAATCAGAAAATTCCCAGCAAGTTTTTCATGGAGTCCGATTCCTGCAAACGCTGTCACGAAGATATCTACAACCAGTGGTTCAGTTCGGCTCATCATTTTTCATCACTCAACAATCAGTGGTACCGGAAATCGATCGAGTACATGCAGGATACGATCGGCACCAAGCCTTCGAAATGGTGTGGCGGATGCCACGACCCGGCTCTGCTCTACAGCGGCCTGATGGATACGCCGGTCAAGCAGATTGTGCATCGCCCGGAATCGCAGGCCGGGCTGGGCTGCATGATGTGCCACTCCATCGCCAGGGTGAAGAGCAGCATGGGTCAAGCCGATTTTTATCTGGAGTATCCGAAACTGCACGAACTTGCTGCCACAAAGAATCCCGTGGCCCGTGCGCTGCACGACTTTCTGATCCGGCTAAATCCGGAACCGCATCGCCGCGTGTTCCTCAAGCCGTTTATGCGCACGCAGACGGCGGAGTTCTGCTCCACCTGTCACAAGGTGCATCTCGACCTTCCCGTGAATCACTATCGCTGGGTCCGTGGGTTCAATGAGTATGACAACTGGCAGGCCAGTGGAGTTTCCGGGCAAGGTGCGCGCTCGTTCTACTATCCGCCCAAGCCGCAGCAGTGCGCCGATTGCCACATGCCCATGGAGCCCTCGAAGGACGCCGGCAACATCGACGGATTCGTGCACTCGCACCGGTTCCCCGCCGCGAACACCGCACTGCCCACGGCGAATGACGATGCCGCCCAGCTGAAACTCACTGAGGCGTTTCTTACGAACGGCGCTCTTACCGTGGATATTTTTGCCGTATCTCGCGCGCAAGCTCCGCTTCCGTCCGCGCTCAAGGCGGCCGGCCAATCGGAACTGGCCACAACCTTCGCGGTTGGGGAGGAAGCGGAAACCAAAATTACTCCGAGTTCCGAAACAAGTGCTGGAGGAGAAGTTGCTCCAGTCACCGCTCCCCTCAACCTTGTGCAGCCCCCACTCCGGCGCGGTGATACGGTGCGCGTGGACGTGGTGGTCCGCACCAAGAAGGTCGGACACTTTTTCCCCGGCGGCACGGTCGATGCTTACGACACTTGGCTCGAACTCAAGGGCACCGACGATAAAGGCCAGACTATTTTTTGGAGCGGCATGGTCGAAGACCACGGCAAAGGTCCCGTGGAAAAGGGAGCACACTTTTATCGTTCGTTACAAATTGATGGTCACGGCAACGCCATCAACAAGCGCAACGCTTGGGCCACGCGCGCGGTCGTGTATGTGCGGCTCATCCCGCCGGGCGCGGCCGACACGGTGCACTACCGCATGTTGATTCCTGAAAGCGCCGGCAACAAGATCACGCTGCATGCGCGCCTCTGCTACCGCAAGTTCGCATGGTGGAACACGCAGTTTGCGTTCGCGGGCGAGCCCGACGAGAAATCAGGCCGCGAAGTCACGCCCGATTACGACGACCGTCCTATCGTCTTCACCAAGGCGATTCAAGGAGTCTCGGCCAAAAAGCAAGAAATTCCTGATCTGCCCATCGTCACGGTTGCGGAAGACGAAGTCACGCTGCCTGTAGTCGCGCACAACGCGCCGCTTCCCGAGCCGAAGACAATTACTCTCAAAAACGAGTGGCAACGCTGGAACGATTACGGAATCGGCCTGTTTCTGCAGGGCGATCTTAAGGCCGCGGCCGAGGCCTTCCAAAAAGTGACTGAGGCCGATCCCAACAACCCTGATGGGTGGGTCAACATCGGACGCTGCGCCGTGCAGGAAGGCGATATGGAGCGCGCTCGCGTTGTGCTCGAGAAGGCGCTGGCTCTGTCTCCGAATCTCGCGCGAGCCAACTATTTTTACGCCCGCGTGCTACGCGCCGACGGCAACTATGGCGGCGCCGCTGCGCGCCTGGGCATCGTGCTCGCTCAGTATCCGCGCGACCGCGTGGCGCTGAATGATCTGGGACGCATCTTCTTTCTGCAACGCGACTACGCAGACGCCGTGAAGACCTTGCAGTCTGTTTTAGCAATCGATCCCGAGGACCTGCAGGCGCACTACAACCTGATGCTTTCCTACAATGGTCTCGGTAACGAAAAGCTTGCGAAAGAGCACGAGGAGCGCTATCTACGCTTCAAAGCCGATGAATCTTCGCAGGCGATCACCGGACCTTATCGCGAACTGCATCCCGAAGACAACAACGAGAGGCAGGCCGTGCATGAACACGTCTCCGTGCCGCTGCCGGCACTGAACCCGAAGCCCGCAAAAACAGTAGTCTCGATCGTCTCCGCCCGAGGTTCAGCCCAATGAAGACAGAAGCAAATCAATTCACCACTCTTCGGCTTCGCTCAGGGCAGGCTCCGTCACAGAGTTACAGAGCGGGTCCGAGATTTCGTTGCGCAAGGTTTCTCTGTGTCTCTGTGTCTCTGTGGTTAATGGTTCTGCCGCAATCCGCCCACGCGCAGATCAAGTTTCGCGACATTACCGCGCAAGCGGGAATCCGCTTCACCCACAATAACGGTGCATTCGGAAAGAAGTGGCTTCCGGAAACTATGGGTCCGGGCTGCGCTTTCATTGACTATGACAACGACGGCTATCCCGACATTCTCCTCGTCAATGGCGACGATTTTGCCGGGCATCCTCACGCCGGACCGACAACTCCAAAGCTATACCACAACAACGGCAACGGAACTTTCACCGATGCAACCCGCAAGGCCGGATTGGCCGTGCCGATGTTCGGGCTCGGCGTGGCGGTGGGCGATTACGACAACGACGGCTTTGATGACATTTTCATTACCGCATTAGGCCAGAGCCATCTCTTCCACAACAACGGCAACGGCACTTTCACTGATGTGACCAAGTCCGCTGGCCTGTGGGGGCCGAACGAATTCTCGACTAGCGCAGCGTGGGTCGATTACGACCGCGACGGGAAACTCGATCTTGTAGTCGCGAACTACGTGCGGTGGACCGAGCAAACCGACCTCTACTGCACGCTCGACGGCGCACATAAGTCTTACTGTACGCCGGAATCGTACAAGGGAACATCCGTGCGGCTGTGGCACAATCTCGGTGGCGGCAAGTTCGAAGACGCCACGCAAAAAGCCGGGCTCGGCGACCCTACTTCGAAAAGCCTCGGCATCGCGGTCCTCGATTACAACGGCGACGGCTGGCCCGATATTCTCATCGCCAACGATACCCAGCCCAACAAACTTTACCTGAACAAGAAAGACGGAACCTTCGAAGAACGCGGCGTAACATCAGGCATAGCTTTTAGCGAAGATGGCGTGGCCCGTGCCGGCATGGGCGTCGATGCCGCCGACTACGACCGCAGCGGACACCCTAGCGTGATCATCAGCAACTTCGCCAATCAGATGCTCTCGCTGTATCACAACGAAGGCAACGGCCTGTTCGTGGATGAGGCTCCACAATCCGAAGTGGGTCGTGCCTCGCTGGTTACGCTCGGTTTCGGATGCTTCTTTTTCGATTACGACAATGACGGTTGGCCCGACATTTTCGTAGCCGATGGCCACATCGAAGACGCCATTGAGCGCGTGCAGAAGCGCGTAAGCTATGCCGAGCCTGCGCATCTTTTTCGCAATCTTGGGGGAGGCAAGTTCCAGGAAGTGACCACGCAGATGGGCCCGGCCTTTGCCGCTCCGAGAGTGGCGCGGGGCGCGGCCTACGCAGATATTGAGAACGATGGCTTTCTCGACGTCCTCGTTACCAGCAACGCGGGCCCGGCTTATTTATTCCACAACGAAGGCGGGACGAATCACAGCCTGCGCCTGAAACTGGTGGGAACAAAGTCGAACCGCGACGGCATCGGCGCGGTGGTGCGCGTGACCTCGGGTGGCGGCAACAATAGCAATAAAGATAAACAATGGAAGATGCTGCGCTCCGGCTCAAGTTATCTTTCGCAGAGCGAACTCGTACTCACCTTCGGCTTGGGAGCGCAAACCAAAGCCGACAACATTGAGATTGAATGGCCCAGCGGCCAGATCGATAAACTCTCGAACGTGAACGCCGGACAGACTGTTACGGTCGAGGAAGGAAAGGGTGTAGTGGCAAACCGGCTCTACAGCAAGCCCACAACCGCGTCCACGAAATAGCTTTGTCATTCCGAGGAGCGAATGCGACGAGGAACCTGCTGTCGTGTGCGGCGCCCCAGAAGCAGATGTTCCCTTTGCACTGCTTTCCTTGTGCTCCTGTGATTAAATCGTTGATCAGATGACTCCCCGAATTGCAGCAACTCTAGCCGGAACGATCCTGGCAGCACTTGGTCTATTCGCGACCCTGCAAACCCAACCAACCGCGAATCCCGCAGAGGCCGCACGCCTGAACAATCTAGGCGCCGCTTACATGAACCAGCAGCTTTTTGGAAAGGCGCTCAAGTGCTTCCAGCAAGCAGCCGAACTCGATCCCAAACTGACGATCGCGCGTCTGAATGAAGGCATCGCCCTCTTGAATCTTCAGAAGATCGACCAGGCCAAGGCGGTACTCGAAGATGCGCTCAAGCAAGATCCCAAAAATCCAAACGCCTCGTACAACCTCGGCCTGCTCGCGAAAAATACGGGCGAAGCTCAAGCCGCGATTGATGCCTTCAAGCACGTAGTCGAGATCGATCCGAACGACGCCGACACTTGGTATTTCCTGGGCTCGTCCTACATGCAAGCCAAGGAGCTTCCGCAGGCCATCGACGCCTTTCAGCACGCCCTGCAAATAAACCCGCTGCACGCCTCGGCCGAGTTCGGCTTGTCGCGGGCCTACCAACAATCGGCCGACATCGACCGCGCCCGCGAACACCTGAAAAAGTTCCAGTACATCACGCAAAACAAACTCGGCGCGCCCGTCAGCCTGGCCTACGGCGAGCAGGGCCAGTACTCGCGCGCGGTTGAGGCGCCGTCGGCGGTGTTGAAAGCGCCTGCGCAGATCAAGGTGCGCTTTGTGGATGTGACCAAAGAGGCGGGGATTGTCACGACAGGTGCCCCAGGCAAGGCGGTGGATGTAGCTTCGTCCGCCGGACCCGGCGCCTGTTTCCTCGACTACGACGGAGATGGAAAGATCGATATTCTTCTGCCCGATAACGGGGCGGAGGGAGGTCTTTCGCTCTATCACAATTTGGGAGGGGGCAAGTTTGAGGAAGTTACTAGGAAAGCTGGTCTGGATCCGGCGTTGCACGCAATCGGCTGTACGGCTGGGGATTACGACAACGATGGCGCAACTGATCTCGTGCTGAGTTCTGTTGGCGGTGTGAAATTGCTGCACAACGAAAAAGATGGAACGTTCAAGGATGTAACCCAAAGTGCCGGAATCAAAAGTCAGCCTCTTAACTTTGGCCTGACGTTTGTTGATTACGACCACGACGGCGACCTGGACCTGTACGTCGGAGTTGATCGATATAACGCATCCTCGGGCTTCATCGAGGGTGATACCGAGAGCACCACTGCAATGTGGCGAAACAATGGTAACGGGACATTCGAGGATGTGAGCGCAACTCTAGGTCTAAAGAATCGCGCCGAAGGCATCGCCGCAATTGGAACGGACTTCAACAACGACCGAGCGGTCGACCTAATTGTCAGCGGGGCTCTGTTCCCGCCAACGGTGTACCTGAATCCTCGCGAAGGAAAGTTCGTGCCGTTTCAGAAATGGCCCCAAGGCGCAGAAAGGGGTGTGGGCCTCGCAGTGGCCGATTTTTTCCATGATGGCTGGATGGATCTGGCGCTAACGCAGCGTTCGAAAGGTCTCGCGGTTTGGCGTAACAAGCTTGGTAAGAGCTTTGAACTGGTGGAACTGCCGCAGACAGACTGGGTAGGGATGTTCGGGGTCGCCGCCATCGACTACGAC
Organism: Candidatus Sulfotelmatobacter sp.; assembly: GCA_049280095.1. GTDB lineage: Bacteria > Acidobacteriota > Terriglobia > Terriglobales > Acidobacteriaceae > Sulfotelmatobacter. Next base: position 193,198 of record JBAPPL010000028.1, read on the forward strand.
AACGACGGCTGGGTCGACCTGGTTGCCGTCGGCGAAACGAAAGAAGGCAAGGGCGAAGTGCGGATGTTCCGCAATCTTGGGGCGGATGGTTTCAAAGATGTCACCGCCGACGTTGGCCTCGACAAGATTCAACTCAAAGAGCCGCGTGCCATCATCACCGGCGACTACGATGGCGATGGGGCGACCGATCTGCTGATCACGCAGAATCACGGTCCCGCCGTGCTGCTGCGCAATGAAGGTGGCAATCAGAGTCACTGGCTGCGGCTCTCGCTCAAGGGGCTGGCAGACAACAAGAGCGCCATCGGGACCAAGGTGGAAGTGTTTGCCGGCGGGAACCGGCAGAAGTTTGAGATCGCGGGGTCGAATGGGTACCTGGGGCAGAACTCTACCGACCTCGTGGTTGGCCTTGGCGATGCGAAAGAAGCGGACATCGTGCGCCTGCTGTGGCCTACCGGCGTGTTGCAAGATGAAATTAATGTGCAAGGAGACCGGCAGCAAAACATCACGGAGATCGATCGCCGCGGCAGTTCTTGCCCTACGCTGTTTGTATGGAATGGCGAACGCTACGAACTGGTTGCAGACATGCTGGGCGCGGGCGTGGTCGGGCACTGGATTGGGCCCGGCCAGCGCGACATTCCGCGGCCGGTCGAGTACGTCAAGATCGACCGCAACGCGATTCGCGAGAAAAACGGCAAGCTCAGCTTCCGATTCATGGAGCCGCTCGAGGAAGCTGTCTATCTTGATCAGGTGCGCCTGCTGGCGGTCGATCACCCCGCCGATCTTGATGTGTATCCCAACGAATATTTCGCGTCGAACCCGCCGTATCCGGAGTTCAAGGTGGTGGTGAGCAAGAGCGAAGACACGCGACCGCCCGCTGGTGCGTGGGATGAGCGTGGCCACAATGTGTTGCCCGATCTGCTGGCGCATCGTTACTTCGGAGATTTTGCGCTGACACAGTTTCAAGGCTTTGCCAAGCCGCACAGCCTCACGCTCGATCTGGGCGAGGCTTACCACGGCGGACCGTTGTGGCTGCTGCTGCATGGCGAGGTCGAATACTTTTCGGCGAACAGCATGTATGCCGCGTCGCAAGCCGGGGTGCAGGCGATCTCGCCTTATGTGGAGGCGCTTAACGCTCATGGCAAATGGGCGCGCGTCGTCGATGATATGGGTTTCCCTGCCGGCGGGCCGCGCACCATGACCGCTGATCTCACCGGCAAGCTGCCGCCGGGGACACAGAAGATTCGCATCACGACCAATCTGCAGATTTATTGGGACAGCATTCTGGTAAGCCGAACGCCGCAAGTAGCGTCGTCCGGGCAGCTGTCCGGTGCCGAGGGCGAGACGCCCTCGGGACAGCCGGCAGGATGCCGGCGCTACGCTAGCGTTTGCCTTACGGCGGTTCCGCTGGTTCGCGCCGATCTTGGCTTTCATGGATTCCCGCTGAAGATTGAAGGCACGCCTCCGGGAAACGTGCAATACATTTACGAAAAGACTAGCGCGACGGGGCCGTATACGCGTCCCATGGGAACCTACACTCGATACGGTGATGTGTTGCCGCTGCTGACGGCGCTGGACGATGAGCTGGTGGTATTTGGTTCTGGCGACGAAGTTCGTCTCGACTTCGATCCATCGAAGCTGCCTGCGCTCCCTCAGGGCTGGGTGCGCGATTATCTCTTCGCCGCTTTCGGCTATGAGAAAGATATGGACTTCTACGCCGCGGACGGAAACTTCGTGGCGCCGCTGCCGTTTCTCAAGATGGGTGATTATCCCTATGCGCCGGGCAAGTCGTTTCCACTCGACGACGCGCATGTGAACTATCTTCTCGAATACAACACGCGGCATATGTCCGGAAGCGAGCAGCGCGGGTATTGGTTCGACTATGGGAAGTGAAGCGAACCCGACAGGTACGGAATCGTTTTAACATTGACATTCTCACCCTGCTCATAATCCAATAGGCGGACCCATGGAACCTGCCATCTCTGTTGCACCGTCCGCTCCGCGTCTGCGCCGCACGCTCACGCTTTGGGACCTGATCCTTTACGGCGTGATCGTGATTCAGCCGGTCGCGCCCATGTCAGTGTTCGGCGTGCTCAGCAATCGCGGGCGTGGACATGTTGTGACTACGATTCTGATCGCGATGGTCGCGATGCTGTTTACGGCGATCAGTTATGGGAGGATGGCGCGGGCTTATCCAAGTGCGGGATCGGCATTTACCTATGTCGGGCAGGAGATCAATCCGGCGCTCGGCTATGTTACCGGTTGGAGCATGGTCATGGATTACCTGCTCAATCCCATGATCTGCATTATCTGGATCAGCCAGCAGGCGCACGTGTTTGCACCCGGTGTGTCGTATGCGGTTTGGGCGGTTATTTTCGCGCTGATGTTTACTGCCTTGAATGTCCAAGGCGTGAAAACTTCGGCTCGAGTGAATACGGCGCTGGCCGCGGGAATGGGAGTGGTGATTGCGATTTTCTTTGTGGCCGCGGCACGCTATATTTTTGGTCATCCTCACGACGGTGCGGCATTCTTTACGCGGCCTTTTTACGATCCGGCGAGTTGGAATACGAAAGCGGTCCTGGGCGGCACTTCTGTCGCGGTGCTGACCTACATTGGCTTTGATGGCATCTCGACGCTCTCCGAAGAAGCTGAGAATCCGCGGCGCAACATTTTGCTGGCGACGGTGCTGGTGTGCGTGGTGATCGGAATTCTCTCGGCCTTCCAAGTGTATGCGGCGCAGCTGATCTGGCCGTCCTCGGAACCGTATCCGAACATGGATACGGCTTTTACTTTCGTGGCGGGACGCGCCTGGGCGCCGCTGTTTGCCATTGTCGGGTTCACGCTGGTGGTGGCGAACTTTGGATCGGGCATGGGTGCGCAGCTGGGAGCGGCGCGACTGCTCTATGGCATGGGACGCAGCAATGCTTTGCCGAAGGCGTTCTTTGGCGCGGTCGATCCCAAACGCCACGTGCCGCGAAACAACGTACTGTTTGTGGGCGCGCTGGCGTTGGCTGGTGCATTTCTGCTTCCAGCGCTAGCCGGGGCAACCACCGGCTATGATCTGGGCGCGAACCTGCTTAATTTCGGCGCGCTGATCGCCTTCATGGGAGTTAACGCCGCGGCATTCGTCCGCTACTATCTACATGAACCGGAAAAGAAATTGGGCAATCTGCTTCCGCCGGTTCTGGGCTTCGTAATCTGTTTCTTTCTCTGGATTAGCCTGAGTTCCAAAGCGATAGTCTTTGGGGCAATCTGGATGGCAGTAGGAATTGCCGTGGGGGCGTGGAAGACCAAGGGTTTCCGAGGCAATCTGGTCGACTTCGAATTGCCGCCGGATGAGTAAGACGCATTGGAGTTAGAAAATGCTGGGTTCGATCGACATTGTGGCGTTTGTTCCGACCAAGGACGCGGCGAAAGCGAGGGCTTTTTACGAAGGCGTGTTGGGGTTGCGCTTTGTGAAGGACGACGGATTTGCCATGGTGATGGATGCAAATGGAATCATGGTGCGGGTGGCGAAAGCGCAGTTCACGCCGGCTCCGTTCACGATTCTGGGATGGCAGGTTGCGGAGATTGAAAAGATAGTCGAGGGACTGCAGGCGAAGGGTGTGCAGTTTGAGAAGTTTGGTTTCTTCGAGCAGGACGCGCTCGGAATCTGGACCGCGCCGACCGGCGACAAAGTGGCGTGGTTCAAGGATCCCGACGGGAATATCTTGTCGGTCTCACAACACACCTGAATCAGTTCGTGCGACTGACTGGTTGGTACATCTCTCCTTACTTACTGCCGCTTTTCTTCTTCCGCGCTGCGAGGCGCTGTCCCCGCGAGAGAATCTTCGGTCCACTTCATTCCGCGTTCCAGCCGCTTACTTTTACTGTTGCTTTTTCTGCGCCCAGTTCACTGGCGCGGTAGATGGCGGTTAGCTCGCGCTTCTCGCCGGGTAACAGGGAGATGTAGTTGTCTTCCCAGACTACGGGCAGAATTTCTTCGCCCTTGGCGCCTTTGTCTACTTTGAGGCGGACGAAGAAGGCGAGACTCTTGCTGGGATTTTCTACCGTTACGCGGGTGATGGAGTCTTCGCCTTTGCGCGTTGTGTTGCTGATAACTTTAAGCTTTACCCTGGGAAGCTGCGCGAGAGCTGTGTAATCGGCGAAGGAATCGGTGGGAGTCATATACCAGGTGGATTTGGCCCAGTCGATTGTTTCGGGTTTAGTGGAGAGCCAGTAAAAGTTGGATCCGACCAGTTTTCCGGCGGAGTCAGTCAGGCGCAATGCTACAAAGTACGTCGGGCTCAGACCATCGACGGCCGGGAGTGTGAATATTTTTGCGGTGCTGTCGGCGGGGGCGTCGAGAGAATCCTCATGAGAGAACTTCTCGGTCATGTCGAGGTTGTAAATTTTCGTGGTTAGCTTCAACCCCGTGGCATCCACATACTGGCTGCTCACGACCCAGATGGAATGATCGTCATAGCCGTAGATGGGATGAAGCGCTTCCATGGCGCGCTTGGCTCCGAAGTAGCCGCCCGCGGGGCGCAGGTAATAGTCGTAGAGGTGCCAGATCATGGAAGGCCAGGCATTGTTAAGCATCCATTGAATCACGCCGGTGGATTCATATTTGTTGCGGCTGTAGGCTTCGTACATGGCGCGCACGCCTTCGTAAGTCTGCATTTGCGACTTGGCGGCGAAGTCTTCCACGTTGTCTGACTTACCGTAGCGATTCGCGAGCGCGGTGCTGAATACCTGGATGGTTTTGAATTCTCCGCCACCGGCGTGGTAGTTCCAGACATCGTCGATGGGCCAGAGGTGATCTTTGCCGACCATGGCGAGGATGCTTTCGACAGGCGGGACGGCAGGGCCCATGCTGGTTTCGGTGTTGAAGCCGTAGGCGCCACCGCAGCCGCCAGGGTTGCAGAGTTTGCGCGTGGGCTGGCCGCCGGGAGTGTCCTGTTCCCAGTAGCCTGGAGCTATATACTCATACGGTCCCGACATCTTGACGCCGCTGCTTCCGGTGACCGTGGTGGGCTTGCCGGTGGCGGAGGAAACTACGGGATTTGGCCACAGCAGCTGCTTTTCGATGCCGAGATACATCTGCTCGACATCGGGCGGGGGCGGGTTGTCGCTGCCATTCAGCCACATGACCATGCTGGGATGGCTGCGCAGGCGATAGATTTGGTCGCGCAAGGATTGTTGCGCGATTTCAAAATCCTGCGGCTTCCAGCGTGCCCAACGCTCCCAGAAATCGCAGCAGCACCAGCCGGCCATGACGAGAATTCCTTCGTGGTCGGCGATATCGAAAAATTCCTTGGTTTCAAGTTTGCCTTCGAGGCGGACGGTGTTTAATCCCATATCGCGCACGTAGCGGAATTCGTCGTGCAGGCGCTGGGAGTTTTCGCGGAGCATCATGTCGGGAGTCCAGCCGCCGCCGCGGATGAGGATGTTCTTGCCGTTGATGTGGAAGGCACGGCCGCCGTTGGCGTTGACTTCGGAAGTCACTTCGCGAATGCCAAACTCGGTCGTTGAATGATCGCTGACGGTACGCCCAACTTCGAATTCCATTTTCAGCGAGTAGAGAGCCGGTTTGCCCATCTGCGCGGGCCACCAGAGGCGCGGGTTAGAGAGGACGAGTTGCGGAAACTGATCGGGAGTGAAGGTTACGTCTTTGGATTCGTTGGCGGCCAGTTCGACTTCCTGCTCGAAGGTTACGTTTTCGATTTGGCCTTTCAGCTTGCCTTTCACCGGTTCGCTGGTGCCGTTCTTGAGTTGGGCAGTGACAGTGAGTTGCGCGGAATCATTGGCGGGCAGGTTCAGTTTGGAGACGACGGTGGGATAGCGCAGCGCGACCGGGCCGCTGGTGGTGAGGTAAACTTCGCGCCACAGGCCCATGTTCTTGTCGGGAGGCGCGGGGTTCCAGTCGACGAAAGTGATCGCAAGATCGTTTTCCGTGGGGGCGAAGACCTGCACGGCCAGAACGTTTTCGCGGCCGGGTTTTACGGCATTGGTCACGTTCAGTTCGTAGGTGCGCCAGGCTCCGGCGATGGTATCGGAGTTGGCGATCTGCTTTCCATTGAGCCAGACGTTGGCGCGGTAGTTGATCCCCCTGAAATTCAGCCAGACGTTTTTCCCCGCATACGTGGCTGGGGCGGCGAACTGCTTGCGGTACCACCAGGAGACGGCGTAGGGACTATCCGTCTGCATGGGAATGTTTGAAAAATTTCCGCCGATGGGGTAGGTGACGCCGGCAAATTGGCGCAGGTTCATGGCGAAGAACGGGTCGGGGAGGGTTTTGTCCTTTACCAGGGCCGCGACAACCGTTGTGGGTACAGTGGCGTCGTGCCATCCCTTGGGAACGAAAACGGGGGTGGAAATGATCTCACCTTTAGCCTCGATTTTGGCGGAGGACTGCAGCGTCCAATGCTCGTGGAGTGCCAGCTTGTCAGTGTTGGCTGGGGCTGGGGCTGTGCGCTTGGATGCGGGGGTGTCCGTGGCGAGGAGAAAGTGTGCACTTAGAAATGACACCATTAACAACTGCGCTGCGAACCGAGTGCGGAAGGCGACGCGTCTTGCGGTTGCCGTTGCTTTTGCAGAGTTCATGTTGCTCCCTTGTGTGCCGTCGCGGGTACGGGCATGCTCAATCGTTTTCACGGACCTTGGTCCGGGAACCTTGGTCCGGAAACTAAGAGGGATAACACGTCTATTGATACGTTTCAATAGGTGATTTGTTCGGGCCGCGGGAAGGGGATTCGCCAGGCGAGGAGCCTAGAACGCGCGAGTGGCGGAAACGCCTTGCTGGGCTTGGAGTCATGGACGCGGTCAGGGATCCTTCGACTGCGGTTGTGCCGCGCGTTCGCGCCACACAACCTTCGCTCAGGATGACAGGGGCTTGAGAGACAATTGATTAGTTTATAATTACGGATTCTACGCACCATTCTGGAGTGATAAGAAGATGATTCGATTTCTGCAGACTGAAGGACCGGTCAAGAAAGTTGTGCTGAGCGGGCTGCTTTTGCTGATTTGCGGGGCCATGGTGATTGCTTTCGTTCCCGGAATCGGCAGTGACGTTTCGGGTGCGCCGGGCAAGGGCGTGATCGCCAAAGTGAACGGCGAGGAGATTACACCCGAGCAGGTGCGGGAGACGGCGCGCGAGATGGCGCAACAGCAGGCGCAGCAATATGGCGCGCAGGCTTCGATGATCATGTCTTTTCTGATCCAGCAGGACACGCCGCGAGCCGCCGATCAATTGATCGACAAGCAGGCGTTGCTGGCGGAAGCGCAGAAAATGGGGTTGAAGGCTACGCCGCAGGAAGTGAAAGATGAATTGCAGCATGGCCGCTATGCCGGGGTTTTCTTTCCGGGAGGAAACTTTATTGGTCAGGCGGAGTACCAGGATATGCTGCAGCAGCACAACCTCACGCCGACGACGTTCGAAGACAGTGTCGGCAAGGACATTGTGATCACCAAGCTACAGACGCTCATCACGAGCGGCGCGTCGGTGAGCGATGCGGCCATCCGCGAGGCCTTCGTGAAGCAGAATACTAAGGTGAAGTTTGATTATGCCGTGTTGAAGGAGGACGACATCAAGAAGGGCCTTCATCCCACGACGCAAGAGCTCAAGGCTTTTTACGACATCCACCAGAAGAGCTACGCGAACTCGATTCCCGAGAAGCGCAAGATTAAATACGTGATGCTCGACACAGCGAAGGTGCAGGCTGAAGTGCGGGTCACGAACGATGAGTTGCAGGCTTATTACAATCAGCACCGCGATCAGTACCGCGTGGCCGAACAGGCGAAGGTCAGCCACATTCTGATCAAGACGCCGCTGCCCAGGCCCGACGGCAAAGTAGATGAGAAGGGCGTGGCTGACGCACAAAAGCGCGCGGAAGATTTGCTGAAGCAGCTCAAGGCTGGTGCGAATTTCGAGGAGCTGGCAAAGAAGTATTCCGAAGATCCGGGAAGCGCCAAGGAAGGCGGTTCTTTGGGGTGGATCGGGAGGGGACGCACGGTTCCGGAGTTCGAGAAAGTGGCGTTTTCGCTGCCCAAGGGGCAGATCAGCGGTCTGGTGAAGAGCAGCTACGGCTTCCACATTATTCGGGTCGATGACCGGCAGGACGCACACATGAAGACGTTCGATGAGGTCAAAGCCGAAATCGAGCCTATCGTAAAACAGCAGAAGACACAGGAGATGGCCCAGAAGCAGGCAGAGGATCTTTTGCAGCTGGCGAAGACGCAGGGCTTGGATGCGGCGGCGGCGGCAAAGGGCGTGCCGGTTGTGACCTCGGATTTTTTCAGCCATAGCGATGTAGTGCCGGGATTGGGCCCAGCGCCGCAACTCATGGATGCAGTGTTCGGTGCAGCGGAAAAAGCGCCGCCGGACATGGCCGCGACGTCGCAGGGCTTCGCTGTGTTCCAGTTGCTGGCGGTGAAGCCGCCGGCCACGCCCACGTTTGAAGAGATCCAGGCTAAAGTGGAAGAGCAATTCAAGAGCGAGCGCGCGGGCGTTTTGCTGGCACAGAAAACGCGGGAACTTTCGGATCGCGCGAAGACGGAGCACGATCTGAAGAAGGCAGCCAAGGAGCTGGGCGCCACGGTGAAGACGAGCGACTTTGTGTTGCCCGATGGCCAGGTTCCCGACATCGGTTCGATGACGGGTCAAGCCTCAGTGGCATTCAGCATGAAGCCGGGGGAAATCAGCGGGCCGATCCAGAGCGGGGCCAATGGAGTGGTGCTTTCCGTGGACGAGGTGCAGGCTCCGACGGAAGCCGACTTCGCGGCCAAGCGTGACCAGATTCGGGAGATGCTGACCCAGGGCAAGCAGCAGGAGATCTTCGCGCTGTATGTGACTAATCTGCGCGAGCAGATGGAGAAATCGGGCAAGATCAAGATCAATCAGGACGAGATGAAGGCGCTGACCCGCGCGGAAAGTGAACCGGGGGAGTAGGCGGCGACGCCGAGGACGCGGGCAAGAACCAAGATCCCTCGCTCCGCTCGGGATGACAGAGTGTCCGCTCGGGATGACAAGTATGCTTGGGACGACAAGCGTGTTCGCTCGGGATGGCGAATAGACGAACCACGAATTTATATTAGAAATCTCAGGTAGTGACCGAGTTGCATGCCGTTTCCGCGCGCTGCAGGCATTTTGTTGCATCCCACGTCGTTGCCTTCGCGCGGCGGCATTGGTGATTTGGGGCCGGCGGCTTATTCGTTCGTCGACTCTCTCGCTTCCGCCCGGCAGGGATTGTGGCAGGTTCTGCCGCTTGGTCCGCTGGGCTACGGCAATTCACCTTATTCTTCCATCTCGGCGTTTGCCGGGAATCCGCTGCTGATCAGCCTTCAGCGTCTGGCTGATCATGGCTGGATCGATCAAGCAAAATTCTCTTCATCTTCTTTTGCGGCCGGCTCGGACTCGGGTGCAGTCGAGTACGATCATGTATTTGCGGTGAAGATGCCGCTGCTGTTTGAAGCGGGGCGGAATTTTGTGGCCTCGGCTTCCGCCGGCGCGCGCCAGCGTTTTGAACGGTTCTGTTCAGAGAACTCGTGGTGGCTCGATGATTTTGTTTTGTTCGACGCGCTGCGGGCTCAGAACAAGCTGGCGAGCTGGAATGAATGGCCGGCAGCATTGGCGCAGCGCGAACCGGGCGCGCTGGAGCAGGCGCGGAAGAAGTTGGCGGACGACCTGAAGATCCGTTGTGCATTGCAGTTTGCCTTTTACGAACAGTGGCGGGCGCTGCGGCGGTATTGCTCGCAGCGCTCGATTCGCATTGTGGGCGATGTTGCCATCTTCGTGAACTACGACAGCGCCGACGTGTGGATGCATCGCGAACTTTTCCGGCTGAAGGAGAACCTTGAGCCTGAAGTCGTGTCCGGCGTGCCTCCTGATTTTTTCAGCAAGACCGGTCAGCGCTGGGGGAATCCGCTTTACCGCTGGGACGTGATGAAGACGCGAGGGTATCAATGGTGGATTCAGCGCCTGCGCTGGACGACGCGAAATTGTGACTACGTCAGGCTGGACCACTTTCGCGGCTTCGACCAGTTCTGGGAGATTCCGGCGGACGATCCGACGGCGATTAACGGGCGCTGGGTGGATGGTCCGCGAGACGATCTGTTTGACAAACTGCGCGAGGCGCTCGGGGGCTTGCCCTTCTTCGCGGAAGACCTGGGATACATCACGCCGTCGGTTCACGCGCTGCGCGAGAGACTGCAGATGCCGGGGATTGCGGTGCTGCAGTTTGGATTCGGCGACGAAGGCGCGCACATGTACTTGCCGCATCATGCCGCGGGAAAAGTGATCTACACCGGGACGCACGACAATGACACGACCGCGGGGTGGTTCCGGGCGGGCGCAGCGGATCATGAACGGCATAACGCGGAAGCTTACCTAGGACGCTGCGACGATGGAATTCATTGGGCGTTCATCCGCGCGGCGCAGACCTCGCCCGCCGAGTTTGCGCTCATCCCGCTGCAGGATGTGCTGGGCCTGGGAAGCGAGGCTCGCATGAATACGCCGAGCCTGCACGGCGGGAATTGGAAGTGGCGACTTGCTCCCGGGCAGTTCACAGCCGAGTTGACTGCGAAGCTTTCCCACCTCGCCGAGGTTACGGATCGGCTGCCTCGGGCAGTTCCTGTTTTGCCGGATGAGAACTTCGCGGCTTGAGAACGCGGGCCGCTGCCCAATTGTGAATGGATTGTTATGTCGCTGCCGAGGCTTTGCGCGTTGCGGCAGATCGTGTATAGAAGTTAGGGAGAATTTTCTTGGCGACGGAACCCATTATCGAGGCGCGGGCGATTGAGAAGTCCTATGCCCAGCCGGACGGAACGCGCATTCAGGTGGTGGGTCTTACGGATTTCTCCATCGAGCCGGGAAAAATCATTGCGTTGCTGGGGGCCTCCGGCTGCGGCAAATCTACTCTGCTGCGCATTCTGAGCGGGCTTTCGCAACCTTCGTCGGGGGCGCTGTTCTGGCATGGCAAGCCGCTGGGCGGCGAATCGCCGAACGTGGCGATCGTCTTCCAAAGTTTTGCGCTGTTCCCCTGGCTTACCGTTTTGGAGAATGTGGAGGCTCCGCTGGAAGCGCGGGGCGTGGCTGCTGTCGAGCGCCGCAAGCGTGCTCTGCGCATGCTGGATACGGTGGGCCTTGATGGTTTTGAGACGGCTTATCCCAAGGAGCTTTCCGGCGGAATGAAGCAGCGCGTGGGCTTCGCGCGGGCGCTGGTGGTGGAACCGGAAGTGTTGTTCATGGATGAGCCTTTTTCTGCGCTTGATGTGCTCACGGCGGAAAACCTTCGCGGCGAACTGTTGGAGCTGTGGCTGAACAAGAAGATGCCGACCAGCGCAATCTTCATTGTGACCCACAACATCGAGGAGGCAGTGATGCTGGCCGACCGCATCGTGGTGCTGGGGAGAAATCCAGCGAGGATCCGCGCGGATTTCAATGTGCGCATTTCGCATCCTCGGGACCGGAAGTCTGGCCGCTTTGTGGAACTGGTGGATTACATCTACAAAATTATGACCGAGCCGGATGTAGAACATGCGTTGCCCGACCCGGAGAGCACGGGGGAAATTGTTGTGCCGCCGGGAGGCTTGAAGAAAGGGCAAGCGCCGGTGAAGACGAGCAAATACCAGATTCTGCCGCATGCCCGTGTGGGCGGAATCGCCGGCCTGGTCGAACTGTTGCACGATCGCGGGGGACGCGAAGATCTTTTCCGACTGAGCGAAGAACTCGTGATGGATGTGGAGGACCTGCTGCCCATCCTCGAAGCCTGCCAGTTGCTGGGTTTCGCCTGGTTGAAGGAGGGCGATGTGCAACTCTCGCGGCAGGGAGTACGGTTCGCTGACGCCGACATCCAGACGCGAAAAGTTTTGTTCTGCGAGGCGGCGCTCGAGCACGTTACCATCCTGAAGCAGATTGACAGCATTCTGAAGCGGAAGTCGGATCACTCGATCAACGACGAATTCTTTCATGACATTCTCGATGAACACTTTTCCGCGGAAGAAGTGCAGCGCCAGTTCGATACTGCAATGAACTGGGGGCGCTACGCGGAGATTTTTGATTACGACCGCGAGAGTGGCCGGCTGGTGCAAACTGAGGCTGTGCTGACGGAAGCAGCGCCGACCGAAGCAGCGCCGCAGGAAGCGCGGCAGACCGAACCAACACCGCCCGCTCCCGCCAGTGAGGATCGCGAATCGACTCCCACACCGAAAGCCTGATCGAACATTCCCGAGGAGAAGGCCAGGGCATGAAGAAGAGCATTACGCTGCGAGGATTCTCGGCATACCGGCTGTGGACACAATTGCCGCGAATCGAAGTGTCGCACCTGCCCGATGTCATCATGTTCGGCGCGGGGATTGCGCTGTTCTATGCCGTGGTGACGGTTGGGCACTCGTGGTTCGGACCATTTAATCCGACGGTCGAGATTTCGCGCAGCTTGCGAGCGTTGCCGGCCTATGCCGGGTATTCACTGTTGCGCATCGCGATCGCCTACTTGCTCAGCTTGGGGTTCGCCCTGGTCTACGGCTATGTGGCGGCGTATAACTCGCGCGCCGAACGCTTCATGCTTCCGTTGCTTGATGTGTTGCAGTCGATCCCCGTGTTGAGTTTTCTTCCGGGCGTGATGCTGGCCATGGTTGCGCTGTTTCCGGGTCGGCAGCTCGGGGTGGAACTGGGCGCGATCCTTTTGATTTTTACCGGGCAGGTCTGGAACATGGCATTCAGCTTCTATGCGTCGCTGAAGAGCATTCCGAAAGATATGCGGGAGGCGGCGGAGATCTACCGCTTCAGCTGGTGGCAACGCTTCACGCAGATGGAACTGCCTTTTTCTGCGATCGGGCTGGTGTGGAACTCGATGATGTCGGTGGCCGGGGGATGGTTCGCGCTGATGGTGTGCGAAATGTTTGTGCTGGGATCGAGAGATTTTCGTTTGCCCGGCCTCGGCTCCTATCTGCAAACCGCAGCCAGCGCCGGAGACACGAGTTCAATCTGTTGGGGTATTGCCACCATGGTGCTGGTGATTGTGTTGCTGGACCAGTTTGTGTGGCGGCCTGTGATCGCGTGGGCAGAGAAGTTTAAGGTTGAGCAGGTGGAGAGCACCGACGCTCCGCGATCGTGGGTGCTGAACCTGGTAGAGCATTCGAGCGGGCTCGCGAGAATTCGAGAGAAAACCTTGCGGCCGCTCGGAGAACGTCTGCTCTTGCATTTTGCGCGGAAGCATAGAGAGGAGCATCCGGTGGAGAGCCCGTCTGCGTGGCGGGACTGGCTGCTGCGCGGGCTGGCGGTGCTGATGCTTGGTGGCATTGGTTACGGCGTGGTTCGGGTCGCGATTATTCTCAGCGGCGTGGGGAAGGCGGAATTGCATACGACCGCTCTCGGGTTGGGAGCGACTTTTCTGCGCGTGAATCTGGCGTTGCTGATCGGGGCGCTGTGGACAATTCCGGCGGGAGTGGCGATCGGCTTCAATCCCCGGCTGGCGCGCATTGCGCAACCGCTAGCGCAGATTGCGGCTTCGGTGCCGGCGACGGCGTTGCTGCCGGTGATTCTGCTGCTGCTGATCCGGCTGGGAGGCGGGCTGGGGCTGGCGTCGATCGTGGTTTTGCTGCTGGGCACGCAGTGGTATGTGCTATTCAATGTGATCGCCGGCGCGATGGCGATTCCTACAGATTTGAAAGAATGCTGCAGTGTCTTCCGGGTGCAAGGGATCGCGCGATGGAAGAAATTGATCCTTCCGGGAATTTTTCCTTATCTCGTAACCGGCTTAGTGACGGCTTCTGGCGGGGCGTGGAATGCCAGCATCGTCGCCGAATATTTTCATTTCAAAGGGCAGATTTACACCACGACGGGACTGGGTGCGACCATCCAGCAGGCTACCGATAGCGGCGATTTTCACCTGCTGCTGCTCGCGACCATGATGATGGCGGCGACTGTGGTGACAATAAATCGTTTGGTGTGGCGCAGGCTCTATGGGCTGGCGGAGACGCGGTTCCGACTGGAGGCATAGGCAAACCCGGTCACAGATGTTACTGCTGGTTACTTTCGAGTTTCGCGCCATCCACATTTCATCAGCTTTTAACTTCCTCTTCATCCTGCTGCAAAGCGCCTGCTGTATTTCTGTAACATGCCATTCGACCATTTGCAGAGGGAAGATCAGGAACCGGAAGTGTTGGCGCAGGCGGCAGAGTTTCCCGGCATCCCGGCACTGGCGGGGAAGTTTCTTCCGGTGGATCGAGTGCGGGCGCTTTACCGGCGGGTGCGGCGATCGCCCGAGGGATTTGGGCTGGAGAACCTGCTGGCGGAGATGCGGGTGGATCTGCGGGTTGATGCGGCGGACACGGCGCGGATTCCTGCGACCGGGCCGGTCGTCGTAGTGGCCAACCATCCCTTTGGAATGCTGGATGGAGCAGTGCTGGCGGTGCTGCTGACCAGGGTGCGCCCGGACGTGAAGGTGATGACGAATTACCTGCTGCGCGATGTACCTGAGCTGGCGCGGCACTGCATCTTTGTAAATCCGTTTGAGAATGGCGGCGCGATTCGTGATGGCGGAGACATCAACCGGCGCGCGGTTCGAGAGGCCTTGGCCTGGTTGCGAAGCGGCGGAATGCTGGCTGTGTTTCCCGCGGGCGAAGTCTCGCATTGGCAATTTCCGCAGGGAGAGATAGCCGACCCGGCGTGGAACGATGTTGCGGCAAGGCTGATCCGGCGGACCGAAGCCGCGGCTCTGCCGGTTTATTTTTGCGGCAGGAATAGCGTGGGCTTTCATCTTTTCGGGATGATCCATCCGCGGCTGCGAACCACTTTTCTGTTGCAGGAATTTCTGCACCAGGAAGGACGAACGGTCAAAGTGCGCGTAGGCAGCGAGATTCCGGGTGATTCTGTGGGCAGCATTACTGATGACCACGAAGCGATCGAGTACTTGCGTTGGCGTACTTACCTGCTGGCACGGCGGAGTCGGCAACAGATTTCCTGGCCTGAGATCATGCGGTCGAAAATCTCGGAGAAAGTACAAGCCCCGCTCGCTGTGGCGGAGCCCGCCGAATTGCTGGCGGCTGAATTGAACGATCTTGCCGCCGATCGTTCTTTAGCAGAAAGCGGCGATCTGGCGGTGTATCTGGCGAAGGCAGACGAGACGCCGCGAATGCTGCAGGAATTGGGACGATTGCGCGAAGTTACGTTTCGACTGGCCGGCGAAGGCACGGGCAAAGGCAGAGACCTCGACCGCTTCGACCGTTATTACTGGCATGTGTTGTTGTGGAACAAGAGCAAGCGAGAACTTATAGGCGCTTATCGCGCCGGTAACACCGCCGAGATCCTTGCAGAACGGGGAGTGGGCGGCCTCTATACGAATACCTTGTTCCGCTACGATGCGCGAGTGTTTGAGAAGATTGGGCCGGCGCTCGAGCTGGGAAGGTCTTTCATAAGGCCGGAGTATCAGCGGCAGTACGCTCCGCTGTTTTTGTTGTGGAAGGGGATTGCGCGTTTGCTGGCGACGCATGCGGAGGTGCCGGTTCTGTTTGGTGCAGTGAGCATCAGCAACGATTACAGCAAGGCATCGCGCGAAATGATCTACCGTTTTTTCGAAGCGCGCATGCAGGAAGACGAGTTGGCGGGATTGATCGAACCGCGGCGGCCCTTTCGTCCAATGGGGCTGCGGCCATGGGATTGCCGCGCCATGTGCCACGCTTTGCGCGATCTCGAGGAACTCTCGCAGCCCATCACCGACGTGGAAACCGACGGAAAAGGACTGCCAATCCTGCTGCGGCAATACGCAAAGATCGGCGGCAAGCTGGTCGGTTTCAATGTCGACCGGAAATTTTCGAGTGTGCTCGACGGCCTGGTGGTAGTGGATCTGCGGAAGACTGAACCCGCCTTGCTGGAGCGGTATATGGGACGAGAAGCCGCGGCACGATTCAGGAAAAGTCATGGATCGTTTGCCGAACCCGGTCCTTGTGAATCTTAAACTGGCTTGTTTCGAGCTTAGATTAGTCACGCTACGCTTTCGGGTTCCGCAGGCTCGGTGACGGCGGGACGGACTGTCAGCCAGTCAGTGCGAACTCGCTCCCACTCCTGAATCAGCATGCCGTTGGCTTCGAAGAAGCTGCGGATGCGGGCGCGTTCCCACCCCGCGATCTCTTCGAGAATGGGCGCCAACACAGCGATCGCGCTGGTGCTGAGCACGGTGCGCTTGGCGATCTGTGAAATGTGGGGCGACTCCGAGACTGCGATGGTGAGGCCGTCGCGCGCGTTGACGTGCAGCATCACGTTGATGTCGGAGCTGCCATCCCCGGAATAGATGACGTGATCGGGGCCCGTCACATGCTGCGCCAGCAGTTGATCGAGTACCGCGACTTTGCCGTAGCCGGCGGTGGCGCGAATGATGGTGTCGATCTCCCCGGAAGGCATGTAACGAAACTCAGTGCCGAAAATGTGATCCTGCGGAACGATGCCTTCCAGAGCCGAATGAATTACCTCGACGGGAGCGGCCGATAGAATGTAGAAGTCGAAAGAGTAGCCATCCACTCCGGTCTCGAGAATCTGGTAAAGCAGCTTGATGTCGCCTTTGAGGCGAATACGCTTGCCAACTTCGTGGAGATGTTCCTTCCGAACCTTCGCTTTGAACTCGGGGTCGTGGAGCAGGAGATAGGCGAGTTCGGCTCCCTGTTGCACCAGGTTGATCTTGGCCATGCCTTTGGCTTTGCGCTCAAACTCTGCCGTGGGGATGCCGACTAATTCGGCCAGCACGTAGCCGGAATCGTTAAAAGTGAGCGTCTGATCGAAATCGCTCGCGAAAATATAACGTTTTAAGGGCTTGTCTGCCATGTGATTTAGATTCGCGAAGTGCGCGGAGGGCCCATTAAAAGAATCAATCGGGATTATATGCGGTTCGCGTTAAATCATGGTTAACAAATGATGCGATCGATGAGCAGGTAAGGAATTCGCCAACGGCAATGTCGGAGGCCTGCCTTTACTAAATTCGCCGACACGTCCAGAATAAAGAGTCCCGCTCTCGATGCCGTGCTTGACAGTGGAACGGCGGGGAACAGTCAGAGTCAGCCGACGAGATGACAAATATACAGGAGCCCTCATGCCAGTAACTGGTGAACTAATCCGTGCAATGAATTACGTGGAAGACATCACGGCCACGTTGCGCCGTATTTCGATCTACATTCCCGCCATGAATACCGAGGAGCGCAAGCGTCTGGCGGAGAGTTTGCGTGCCACAAGCGGCGCTATCAACACTGCGATTGCGGACCTGGAAAAGGTGGGCCCGTAGTGGCAGAGGTTAGAACCGTCGCAGTGATCGGCGCCGGCATTATGGGCCGCGGCATTGCGCATGCCGCGGCGATTGGCGGCTATCGCACCATTCTCGAAGACCTGTTGCCGGCGGCGCTGCGCCGGGCTGAGGGCGAAATCCGGGCGAATCTCGACAAGGCAGTGGAGTTGGGGAAGGTATTGGCGCCGGACGCCGATGCCGTGTTCCGTCGAGTGGAATATGCCGGCTCGGTGGAAGAAGCGGCGCGCGAAGCCGATTTGGTGATTGAAGCGGTTCCGGACGAGATGGAGTCGAAGATTGAGATTTTCACTCTGCTCGACAAGATCTGCCGGCCTGCGACGATTCTGGCGTCGAACACTTCTTGTCTCAGTGTCACGGAAATTGCCAGCGTGACTTATCGCGCGAAGAAATGCGTGGGCATGCACTTCTTTAATCCTGTGCACAAGATGAAGCTGCTGGAAGTGGTGCGGGCTTTGGAGACGGACGAGGACACGCTTGCCACCGTGGTTGAAGTGGGCAGGCGGATGGGGAAGGAAGTGGTGGTGATTCACGAATCGCCCGCGGAAGTTGCACAGTAGTGGTGGTTTCGGCTTTTGTGCCCCGCCGCCGGGCGTCGCCCATGCGAGACCGCCGAGGCGGATGTCTCCACATGCGTCGTGCTAGCGGCGCGGCCGAAATTCAAGCCTGACAATGATTCGACTCTTTTCTGATAGACTCCCTTACTCGCAATCAAGACTTGAAAGCTCTCGCCCATGCCTGCGGGCGTGACTAGGTGTTTGAGTTGCAGCGCCACTTTCACGCGCTCCTGCGGCAGGCGGCATTCTTCGAAGGCGTCGGCAAACTGATTGGCTTCGCCGATGCCCATCAGGAATTGGGATTGGGTGATCAGCTTCTGCGCCAGCATGCCGTATTTTTCCGCAGCGGCGGCAAGCGCGGTGAAGTTTACGTCGGCAGTGATGTCTTGTTCGCCGGGGGCTTCGTAGGGATCGGCGCTGATTGAGTGCTGGCGCAGGGCCTTCAATGTTCCTCTGTGGCGTCCGGCGAGTTGCTCTTCTCGGGTATAGCCGTAGTCGATTGCCAGGACGAATCCACGCTGGATGCCGGTGGCGATCTTCTCCATGAAGCGTTGTGCGACTAAAGGCACTTCGATGCGTTCGTCAAGTTCAGGATGGACTGAATAGCGATCGAGGAATTCCAGTTCCTCGGAGGATGGTTGCGCCCAAGTCTCGGTAAATCGGCCATCGCGTATGTCGATGCGAAGAGATCCTTTTGTGCCAAGGATTTCGACTGGGAGGGCATCGAAGAATTCGTTTGCGAAGACGATGGTCGGGATGTTGCGGCTCGACGCTTTGTCGAGAGCATCGAGATCGCCAAGGTCCGCTCTTCCGGATTCGAGATGATCTCCCAGAGTCTCTTTGATTCGCTCCCGCAAAGCGGGTGAACTTTCGACAAGGATGTAGCGCAAGGCGTGAAAGAAATCCGGAAACTTCTTCTGCGACCAGTCGAGAACGTCTTGCGCGAACAAGCCGCGGCCGGGGCCAAGTTCGAGCAGTTCGATATTCGCCGGTGAGTTCAGGGCTCGCCACATTTCGTCGAACTGCCGGGCTAGCAGGCGGCCGAAAACGGCGTGGACGTCGCTTGAGGTATAGAAATCTCCGGCCTTGCCGAACTGCTGTACGTTTCGTGAATAGAAGCCCAGATCGCGATGGTAAAGACAGAGTTCCATGTAGCGCGAAAAGGGTATGGGGCCGCGCTCACGGATTTCCTGTTCGATCTTTTGGCGGAGCAGATTCACAATCCCTTCCGGCGGCGTTCGGCGCGGTCCTGCGGGGTGCAGATGAACATTTCGATGAAGTAGTCGTGCAGGGCGTCGTAGAGCTGGCGCTGAAAGCTCCACTCAAACTGCGAGTGGTCGAGGTCGCGGGGATGGAGATCGAAGTAATAAGTGTGTACCGGAATCGCCGCGTCTTTAAACTGGATTATCACCTCCACACCTTCTCCCTTGGAGCGGGCGGAGAAATTCAGCAAGGGATGCTCGTAGAGGCGCAGTTGAGCCAGGACGCGATCAAGGCGGGCGGTTGTGGTTTCGGGCATGTGGGGAATTGTAAAGCAGGCGAGCTTGGCTGCTCTGGCGAGTGCGAGGAAGGGGGCACCCACGGCAGCCGCCGAGGACCTAGCGTCACTTGGAAGGGGTTGGCCTACGTACAGGTATCCTGTACAATATGGCATTGGGGTCTTTACAGGCATTGAGGTCTTTACAGGCATTGAGGTCTTTACGTGACAGAGACTACCTATACCAACTTGCGTCAGAGCCTGGCTGCTGTGCTTGACCGTGTGGCCAACGATCGTGAAGTCGTGATCGTCGTCCGGAAGGGGGAAAAGAAGGTCGCGATGGTGCCCGCGGACGAGTTGGCTGGGCTGATGGAGACGGCGCACTTATTGCGGTCACCCAGGAATGCGCACCGGTTGCTCAGCGCGTTGCGGCGGGCAGTAGGCCGGAAGGGAAGGCCGGAAACGCTGGGGAAACTCCGCCGGGAGATGGGACTTGCCTCGGAGCGTTGAGCGGGAAGGGATATTTCATCCCGAGTTTCGGCAGGATCTGCGCTATTGGGTTGAGACCGATCGAAAGGTTGCTATTCGGGCGCTCGAACTCATCGAAGCCATCCTGCGCGATCCGTTTGTGGGCATTGGCAAGCCGGAGCCATTGAAGTACGTGCTGGCCGGTTGCTGGTCACGACGAATTACCCAGGAACACCGTTTGGTGTACCGCGTGAGTGACCGGCGAATTGATTTTCTGCAGGCGCGTTATCACTACTGACCGAAACGATGGCTATTCGTAGCGCAGTGCTTCGATGGGATTCAGGCTGGCGGCTTTGATTGCCGGGAGCATGCCGCTGACGATTCCCACAAAGCTTAGAATCACGGTCGACCAGATCAGCGTAGCGGAATCGATGTAGAGGTGGATGTCGCCCTCGCTGGCGTCTTCGATGAATGCGCTCCACAGCGTGAGCGAGCCCACGCTCCAGGAAACAAGGTAAGCCAGAATCACGCCCAGCAGGCCGCCGATGGCGGTAATCACCAGCGCTTCGGCGAGAAACTGGAAAAGAATGTGCCAGCGCCGCGCTCCCAGTGCCTTCTCGACACCGATTTCGCGCGTGCGTTGGGTCACGGAGACGAGCATGATGTTCATCAGGCCAACGCCGCCGATTCCGAGCGTCAGCAAACCGATAAAGCCGAGCAGTATTTTGATGCCGACGGTGATCACGGTGAGGTCGGCGAGATCTTTCACGGCGTCGAAAACGAAGATGGCGCGGTCGTCCTTAGGATCGAAGTTGTGATGGAAGGCCATGGAATTGCGAATGGCCTCGACGACCTTGCTGTGGTCGCCTTCGTAATCCATCATGATGCCGTCGAGATAAAAACTATTCTTCAGGTCGCTCATGGCGCTGTACGGAACAAAAACCAGGGAGTTCATGTCCTCGTCGCCGTTCGAAATGGTGTGCCTGAGCACCGCGACCACCTTGTAGGAGATACCGTCGATGCGAATACTTTCGCCGAGAGCGTTCTGGCCGGAGAAGAGTTTTTTCTTCACAGTGGAGCCGATAACGGCCACGCGGGAGTGGGTAAAGTCATCGCGCTCGCCGAAGAATGAGCCTTCGCCCACGTCGAGAGCGCGAATTTTCTCGTAGGTGGAATAGATACCGTGGATACCGTAGCTGGCACTGCGCGTGCCGAATGAAACCTGGCTTTGCTTATCCACCTCGGGGGAAATGCGGGTGAGCATGGGGACCTCGGCGCGCAGGTAGTCGAGATCGTCGCGGGTCAGGCGGACCTGCGCGCCGGCTTTGGTGCCGCCGGCCTGCTGGGAAGTACGCCCGGGAAAGATGGCGACCAGGTTGCCTCCAAAAGTGCGGAAGGCAATCATCAAAGCGTTCTGAAAGCCAGTGCCGTAAGCCAGCAACAAAACCACCGTGGCAATGCCCCAGGCCATGCCCAGCATGGTGAGCAGAGAGCGGCGGCGGTTGTGCTTCAGCGCATTGAAAGCTTGTGTTCCCAGGTCGCCCAGCATAGTTGCTCCAAACTTGCTTACTCGAAACTCGTTTACTCCTGCCGTAGCGCTTCCACGGGTGGAAGCAGCGCGGCTTTGCGTGCGGGATAAAGACCGGCAACGATGCCGGCCAGAGACAGAGAAAGAATGGCAATGATGGCGGAAGCGGGCACGATACGCGGGGTGTCGAATCCCTCGGGTGAAGGCAACTGCGCCAGCAGAGCCACGAACGCCGTGGTGATGGCCAGGCCGATGCCACCGCTGAACGCGGTAAGAAATGCTCCTTCGACAAAGAACTGAGTCAAGATGTTGCGGTGCGTGGCGCCCAGAGCCTTGCGCAGGCCGATTTCACGGGTCCGCTCGGTAACCGACACCAGCATGATATTGATGATGCCGATTGCGCCCAGGCCGAGAGTTACGATTCCCACCACCCCCAGGAAATAATCCATCGCATCGAAAATTTTTGCCACGCGGATGGCGCTATCGATGGTGTCCCAGTCATTGAAAGCATCGTCAATGCTGGGATCGAAACCGTGACGCCGGGCGATGATGGCGTGAACCTCATGCATGGCTTCAAGGTGCAGTTCTTTCTTTATGGGCCGGTAATTGATAAAGGAGATGGCATTCTCCGCGTTCTGCGCCTTAAGCGGGAAAAGCATTCGCATGGTTTCGAATGGGACAAAGATGCGGTTGTTAGTACCGTTGTTGCCCTCTTTCCCGATCTTCGGGATCACGCCCACCACCTTGAAGTCCATGTCGTTGAGCAGGATGGTGCTGCCCACGGCAGGCTGCCCGGGAAACATGTTCTTCAGCAGCTCCCATCCCACCACGGCCACGCGGCGATGCTGGGAGTTGTCCTCATCATTGAACCAGCGTCCGGGGTCGGTCGGGAGAGTGCGAATCTGGTTGTAAGCGGGGACCACGCCGAACACCTGGCCATTGGTGGAGCCGAAATCGCTGACCGCGCGAATGTCATCGCGCTCCAGCACCGGAGAAACCGCGCGCAGAAATCGGGACTGGTCGCGAATGGCGAAATAGTCACCGGAGGTGAAGTAGTAAGGCTGCCCAGACTGATAACTGCCGACCACGGCGGGGATGCGACCGGGAAAGACGAACATAATATCCTGGCCAAGTTCCGCCATGTTCTTCTCCTGACCGCTGCGAAAACCTTCGCCCAGCCCTACAAGCAGCAGCAGAGAGCCCACGCCCCAGGCGATTCCGAACATAGTAAGGAAGGAGCGCAACTTGTGCGCCCAGAGCGTGGCCAGCGATTGCCGCACGATGTCAAGAAGGATTCGCATGCGATACACCCCCACGCCTCCGGGGAGGTGCGTGGGGGTCCCGGGCACGATCGGGCGAGGGGTCTCAATCCCGCCCTACCGTTTCACGTTCAAGTTCTGATCAGAGATACGCAGCCGGGTCATGCGAAGTTCCCTGCTGTCGTTGATTCTTTAGACCGCGGGAAGGCGAAAAGGGTTAGCTGGGGACGAGAATTTTGGATACGGGCGGCGCTGTACACACGATGATCGCAGGAATTTTAGGGTGAGAGGCTAGAACTCGAAGTACCCGCCGGCTGGTGCGGAACGAGGCGCGCCGTCGGTGCCGGTTGCCGGGAGTAGACCGAGGATTCCACTCAGGTTTTCCCATGCCGCCTGGTTCAGCGCTGGGTCTGAGCCAACCAGGTCGCGAATCATGTCCCATGCAGCCAGGTTGAGCGCGCCCTCAGGCGGCGGGCCCATGGCCAGAGAAACAGAACACTGGGGGCAGAACGAAATGCGATGAGCCATCGATTTCTGCCGCGGTTTAATGCCCACGGTCTGGGCGAACATATACAAGGCCACGGATTTCTGTCCGGCCTGAAGCTCGCGGTTACAGCGAAGACAGCGCACGCTCTCCAAAGTGCTCTCCCTGGGCAGATTGTGGCCCTAGAATATGAATACTGTCTTTGTGGAGTCTAGAGGCGCAAGTATGTAGAAGGATTCCGCCGACTTTAGGTTCGGAAACAAGCTGCGCCTGGGAGTGCATTAAACTCAGCGCGTCCAGGGATCGACCAGCGGAACTGCGATGTCTTCAAAGTGCGCCGTGTTGCGGGTGGCCAGCGTGGCGTGCTGGGCCATCGCGATGCCCGCGATCATCGTATCCCGCAGATCGCCCGGACGACCATTCTTTTGCCGTGAGGCCATCAGATCCGCTGCTTCCTGGGCAGCGGCAACATCGAAGGGAACAACTCGCTGGTCGATTTTGTCGAGGAGTTCCTGGAAAGACTGGATCAGGGCAGAGCGGCGCTTTCCTCCGGCCATGATCTGCACTCCGAAGTGGATCTCAAGAACCGTAATCGAAGTTATCCAGATGGACGCGCGAGGCTGCCGGTCAAGCCAAACGACGACGTTCTTGTCGGGCGCAACGTGCATCAAGGCCGAGAGCACGTTGGTGTCAAGAATGGTCATGATCTAAATCACGGCTCAAATGACGGAACGTCGATCTGGTGGCCGCGCAGTTCGGGGACATCGGAGGTGATCCCGGTTTTGCCAAACAGGCTGGAGATTTCGGTCCCCAGGCCGCCGGCAGGAACGTCAGTTTCAATAACCGCGCTGCGCAAGATGTCCCGTACCTCCTCTTCCATGCTGCGGCCATTCGTCCTGGCGCGGCGCTGTAGGCGCGCTTTCACCCGATTCTCGATGTTCCGGACGACAAACTGGGCCAAGGCTGCCTCCTGATTTATCAAACGATATCATGATATCACATCGATGCCGGTCAGGCAAGGTCAAGAACTGCTCCCACTCCCGAACCAAGCTGTGCTCTAGGCAGAGGCTCATAATATCGTGCACTCTGTTGCGATGGGCGCTGGAGCGAGAAATGGTCGAGATTCGGATCTTACTGTTGGGTCACCGGCTTGGACAGATCAGCCGTCGGCTCGATTGGTTCGACTATCGCAACTTCGCAAATTGTGCGAGTGCGAACAGGTTGCTGCAGTTTGCTACCGCTGGCGCAACGACTGCATAGAGTTCCTGCTGGTCCGGACGCGCGGCGGAGAGCGCTGGACATTTCCCAAGGGTAGCGCGGAACCAGGGCTGACTCATGCTCAGGCCGCGGCGCTGGAGGCGTTCGAAGAGGCGGGAGTGCATGGCCGGATCGAGGAAGCTTCGTTCGCCACGTATGTTCGTCGGGAACGGCGCGGCGGTGCGAAATCCCATTCGAGATCGGGGGAGAACGAGCTTGCCGTCTCCGCGCATCTCTGCGAAGTGTCGCGGCTTAGTCCTCCAAAAGAAGCCCGACGGAGTCGGACTTGGTTTTCGGCTGCGGAAGCGCGGCGGCGTTTGCAGGAGGGGCGCCAGAGCAACGCCGGGGCCGAATTCACCCGCGTGATCAATAAGGCCGTGACGCGCATCCAGCGGCTGCGCGCCGGAACTGCCACCGCCGACGATTTACCGCAGGATCGAGTGCAACAGAACGGTCTACATCTGGACATGTTGCAAAAAGACGGCTTGCAGAAAGTGCGCTTCGAAGCTTTCGTGGACGCACGCGATCGAGAAGCTTCGTCCATGCAGAACATTCGACGTCAGCTAAACGCGATGCGGCTATTCGCCGTTCCGATTGTCGAGGATCATTCTCGTGAGCTCTCGCCAGGGGTCCTGCCGTTTGAGCCTGCGCGAGAGAAGAGGCCCAGGGCTTTCCTGGGAAACGGCAGAAGCCTCAGGGGCTAACGACCGCAATCCCTACTGAACCCCAATCGCACGGCTGCAAGCCATGCCCTTCCAGAGCCACTTACGCAACCATCGCTCTCGTGCTGTCTTAATCTTGATTCTTGGGGCGCTCGTAGGCTTTGGCCAGATACTTTCGCGCTTCTTCGAGGGCGGCAAAGGTGTCGTCGTTGGTCTGGATAGCTTGGCGGTATTCGTTGATGGCGCGCTCGCGCTGGCCGGTAATGTCAAAGATTTTTCCCAGTTGAATATGGCTCCAGACTTCAGTCCAGCGCGGCTCGCCATCGCCATTGATCGACGCGCGATAGGAGTTCGCCGAGGACTGGTAGTTTCTCTGTAGGAAGAAAACCTCTGCAACGCGGTAGTGGGCGAAAGAACTGTTCTTGTTGAGGTCGAGGGCTTTGTTGAACTCGGCGAGCGCACCGGCCAGGTCGCCCTGCTGCTGCAGGGCCATGCCGCGAAGAATCGAAGCACGCAGCCTCACATCCGAGGAATTGGTGAGCACGTGGTGGTCGGGATCGATGCTGATGTGCCGCGGACGTCCGAAAGTTTCAACGGTAAAGGCTGAGTTCGTGCCCACCACTTCGAGCTTCTTGTCTTCGGTCTTGCCGTCGGTGTCGATGCGCAGATCCACGGGCATGCGGAACAAGTCGAGGTCCTGGGCAACTTCTCCGGTCACCCGGAACCCTTTATTGTTGCCCAGGCGGTAGACCGTATATTTCAGTTTGAATTCCGGGGCGCCGGTGGAATCGAGCCACTGGGAGAAGAACCAGGTGAGCTGATCGCCATAATACTTTTCGGCGATGGTACGGAACTCGTCCATGGTGGCTGATTTGCCCGCATAGGTCTCGGCAAACTCGCGCATGGTTTTGTTGTATTTGTCTTCGCCGAGCACCCAGCGCAGCATGTGCAGGATCATCGCGCCCTTGTCGGTGACCAGCGACTGAAACTCCGTCGAGAAGGGATCGAGCTTGCTCGCGCTGGAAAGCGGAATCGTGTCGTAAGCCAGAGCTCCCACCGACATATCCTTGACGGCTTCTTCAAGACCGGCCTCGCCGGCCGCACTCTCCACGTACATGGCTTCCGAGTAGCGGGAAAAGCCGTCGCTCAGCCACCAATCATCCTTGGTGGCGGGGCTAACCGAAACTCCCCACCATTGATGGGCGATGGCGTTGGCGAGCAGACGGTAGTTGGTCTTCTGCGTGATCGATGAACCGGCGAGGCCGGCAATCTCCGGCGCCCAGGAGTAAGGCACCGTGTCGTTGGGCAGTTCCACTACATTGAGTCTCTGCGATAGCGGCGTGCCGTAAAGCGTGATGAAGTACGTGAACTCCTGGACTGCAGTCGTGGTGTATTCCGGGGCAAGCTTCTGGTGAGTGGGCTTGAAGAAGACGCGCAAGTCCATGCCGGCTTCGTCGCTTTTGTATTCCTCGAACACGCCGGCGATGATGGTGCCGGGAAAGCTCGGCTTGGTATAGACGAAGGTAAATGTCTTGGTCGGAAGGCCGTTGCTGTTGGGCTTCGTCGACGGCGGATTCTCGGTCATCGAGGACTTTCCGCTTCCGATGACCAGCATGTGCGCTGGCACCGTGATACTGATGGTCGAAGTGAAGCGGTTGAGACCGTAGCCGCTTACCGGGAACCAGCGTCCGGAATAGAGCAGGTAGCTGGTGTCATCGCCGACATAAGCGAGCTTAAGGCCGGGAACCGGGCTGTCGTCGGCAGTTTCAAGAGTGCCTTCGTATTCGAAGGTGAGCGTCATCGAGGCGTCTTTGGCCAGACCATTGGGCAGCGGCACGCGGATGGTGGAGTCCTGCGTAACGCGCTCGGCCGACAACGGCTGATTGTTATCATCGAGAACCCGGGTGACGCGCAGATCGTTGTGCAACTCGAAAACGGCGACCGTGAGATCCTGAAGGGCAGTGAATTTCACCTTGGCCCGCGCGGAAATCTGATGCAGATGAGGAGTGAGTTCGGCCTCAATCTGGTAGTCGTCGACGCGCAGGTGTACCTTCTCGGCGGCCCGCGAGGGCATCGCGACGAACGCCAATAGCAGCAGGGCAAGGGAACTCGACAGGACGCTCTGAGCGCGCCGAAGGCGAATCTGCATTAAGGAGAGTCTCCCGGAAATGGGCCTACCACTTCCCTATGATGAAGATTCTCCTCTAAAAGATGCTGGGAGCACAAGGTTTACCCCACTTTGTCGTCGTCTACCCAAGCCTTTGTCATTTCGAGCGAAGCGAGAAATCTGCTGTCTGCCGGCGCCAGCAAACAGCAGATTTCTCGTCGCGTTCGCCCCTCGGAATGACAATCGCGTCATTTACGGGGCAAGAGGGCGAGGATGATCTCTGCGGCGCGGTCGGCTGGGTGCCGAGGTGTGTCTCCCGCGGCGCTTTGCGGCGGCTGGAGTGTGGCTTTCACTTGGGTTAGGCCCTCCAGCATGCGGGTGCGAACCGGGCCGTCGGGCAGGATTTGGTTGATTTGCGCGACAACTTTCTCAGCGGTGAAGTCATGCTGAACTAGCTCGGGGACGATCTGCTCCCGTGCAATCAGGTTAACCATGGCGAAGCGCGGGACTTTGACTCGCGGCTTACCCAGTAGGTAGGTCAGCGGCGAAACCCGGTAGACCATCACGAATGGCGTGCGCATCATCGCGGCCTCAACCGTCGCCGTGCCGCTCGCGATGATGCCGGCGCGTGAGTGAAAGAGCGCGGGCAGGGATTCGGGGACGAGTGTGATTCCTTGCTTTCCGATTATATTTTGCAGGAAGGCGCGGTCGAGCGTCGGTGCGACCGGGAGCGGAAATTCGTAGCCTGGGCCGAGTTGTGTAGCTGCCTCGACGATCGTCGGCAGATTCATGCGAACTTCTTTGACGCGGCTGCCGGGCATCAGCGTGATCCAATGCTTCGCGGGGTCGAGACGAAATTGCGCGGCATAGTCGTTGCGCGCGATTCCCGGCTGCGGCAAGTCGGCGAGGGGATGGCCGACGAAAGTAGCATCGACTCCGCGGTCGCGGTAGAACTTTTCTTCGAAGGGAAAGATCACCAGTGCCTTGTCGACGTAGTCGCGAATGAGGCGCACGCGTCCCTGGCGCCACGCCCAGAATTGCGGTGCGACGTAGTAAACCACGGGAATGCCGCGCTTCTTCATCTGCCTTGCTACGCGCCAGTTGAAGGCAGGTGAGTCGATGACAATGGCGAGATCAGGCTTGCGCCTGTCGGCTTCTTTGATCAAATGTTGAAACAGGCCGTAGATTTTTGGCAGATGGCTGAGGATTTCGGTGATGCCAACGACGGAGAGGTCTTTCGCGTCGACCAAGGTGTCGCACCCGGCAGCGCGCATGCTGTCTCCGCCGACGCCGAAGAACTCAATCTGCGGATCGCGGCGGCGCAGGGCTTCGATGAGCTGTGCGCCGTACATTTCCCCGGAAGCTTCGCCGGCTGAGATCAGGATTCGCAAGAGAGCATTGTAAGGCCGCCGCCCTAGTCATCCGCGCTGGCGGTGACTTCCGGCTCCGTGAGTCCGTCGCCATCCGCGGGCGAGAGCTCGCCCTGAGCTTGTCGATCGGGCCCCCGCTCCACATGCCCCAGATTCAACTCCTGATCTTTGTACTGCAGCTGATAGAGCTTGAAGTAAATGCCGCGCTGGGCCAGCAGTTGCTGATGCGTTCCCATCTCGCGGACCCGGCCCTTGTGCATGACGATGATCTTATCGGCACGCTGTACGGTTGAGAGCCGGTGGGCGATGATGAGCGAGGTACGTCCTTCGACCATGCGGTTGAGCGCGTCGCGTACGCGGAATTCGGTTTCGGTATCCACGCTTGAGGTGGCTTCATCGAGAATCAGTATCTTCGGTTCGTGGGCTAGGGCGCGGGCGAACGAGATGAGCTGCTTCTGCCCGGTCGAAAGGGTCGACCCGCGTTCGCGGACCTCTTCGTCGAAGCCCTTGGGCAGGGCGCGGATGAAGTCAATGAGATTGACGTCTTCAGCGGCCTGTTCGACGTCTTCGTCCAGAATGCGTTTTGTCCCGAGCCGAATATTTCCGCCGATGGTGCCGCTGAACAGAAATGGATCCTGCAGGACTACGCCGAAGCGGCCGCGGAGGTCGGCTAGATCCATGTCTTTCACGTCTACGCCGTCGATTTTGACTGCGCCTTTCTGGACATCGTAAAAACGCAGCAACAGCGAGATTAGCGTGGTCTTGCCAGCTCCGGTGTGGCCGACGATGGCTACGGTTTCGCCGGGTTCGATGGCGAACGTTACGTCGCGCAGCACCCAGTCCGGAGCATGATCACTGATCGCTGAATCGTCCGCTTCGCGATACGCGAACCAGACGTGATCGAACTCTATGCGGCCCGGGCCCTCGGGAGTTTTCGTGACCGCGGGCGAAACCACTTCCACAGGCGTATCCAGCAGCTTGAAGATGCGTTCGCTAGCGGCCATCGCGGATTGCAGGATGTTGTACTTCTCGCTGAAGTCCATGATAGGACGGAAGAAGCGCAACGCGTATTGAATGAAGGCGACCAGCACGCCCAGTTCTGCCGCTCCGCGCACCAGGCGGAAGTCGACCAGCGTCTTCCAATTGAAACTCACGGCGACGCTGGTCACGGAAATGTTCCGCATCACGCCGGCGCCGCCGAACCAGATGACGCAGGCTATCGCGATCGAAGAAAGAACATCGATGGCGGGGTAGTAAAGCGAGTAGGCGAGGATCGCGTCCTTATACGCCTCCATGTGGCTGCGATTGATTTCCGAGAAGCGCGTGTAGGCTTTGCGCTCGCGATTAAAGAGTTGCAGCACGACCATGCCGCTGACGTGCTCCTGCAGGTAGGAGTTAATGCGGGCGATAGCGACGCGGATGCGCCGGTAGGAATCGCGCACGCGGTCGCGGAAAATCTTGGTTGCCACGACGATGAATGGCAGCACGGCAAAGGTGATCAGCGCCAGCTTCCAATTCATACACAGCATCACACCGAGAATGCCCGCCAGCACGAAGATATCTTCGAAGATGGAGACCACGCCCGAGGTAAACATTTCATTCAGCGCATCCACGTCGGTGGTCACGCGCGTGACCAGGCGGCCGACGGGGTTCTTATCGAAGAAGGCCACGTGCAGGCGTTGTAGATGACGAAAGATCTGGCGGCGCAAGTCGAACATCACTTTCTGGCCGGTCCACTGCATGAAGTAGGTTTGCAGGAACTCGAGCAGGAAGCTGAAGACGAGCAGTCCGACATAGATGCCGGCCAGCTGTGCGATGCCGGTGATGGCGTTCTGGCTAAGCCAACTCCAAATGCCTGAAGACGTCGCGGTAGCTGCCTCTCGGGGCGCGAGGTAACGATCAATCGCCACCTTGGTGAGATAAGGGCCGAGCACGTCGGCGAAAGATTTCAAGATGATCGAGACCAGCGCGATCGTCACCTGCCAGCGATACGGACGCAGGTACTTCAACAGCCGCGCCATCAGGCGGCTGTCGTAGGCTTTACCTAATACTTCTTCTTCCTGAGACATCGGTGTCTTTGCGATCGCGCGCCGAAGTAGCGTTCTCCGCGCTCTTAACAGGGTAACGCAATATCGATGGCCGGATAAGGCTCCGGGATGGAAAAGGTTTTGGACGCGAGCAAAATGGTTTGCAGATGGGATAATGATTGTGCATGCCACTGGGCATCTACATTTCCGTTCCTTTTTGCCGCACCAAGTGCAGCTACTGCAATTTCGCATCCGATGTGTTTTCGCGGACAGTATTCGAGCGCTATGTGGATCGTGTTTGCACCGACATTGGGAACGTGCCGCAGGCCGCGTCCGAGATGGGCGGGCAGATCGAGCGCGCGGTGGATTCCATCTATCTGGGCGGAGGGACGCCGACAGTGCTCGAAGCTGGGCAACTGGAGCGGATCTTCCGCGCCGTGCGTTCTGAGTTCGACGTGCGGCCCGATGCGGAGGTAACAGTCGAGTGCGCTCCTGGGACGTTGTCGCCGGCTGTCGTCGAGAGCCTGCTGCGCTGCGGAGTCAACCGCGTGAGCCTGGGAGTGCAGTCATTTGTGGATCCGGAGGCCGCGGCTGTTGGCCGTCTGCACACCCGCGCTGCCGTCCTCGAAGATATTGCCCGCCTGCGAGCTGCAGGAATTATGAACATCAATATCGACCTGATCGCCGGTTTGCCGCACCAGACCGCCGAGAGTTGGGAATTCTCCTTGGCGGAAACCATCGCCGCCGGCGCCAGCCACGCGAGCGTGTATATGCTCGAAGTAGACGAAGACTCGCGGCTAGGACGGGAACTTTTAGCGGGTGGGACGCGCTATCACGCACACTTCGTGCCGGATGAACAAGCCGTGACGGATTTTTACCTGGAAGCTTGCAACCGGCTGGCATCGGCTGGGATTGTGCAGTATGAGATTTCCAATTTCGCGCGCCAGGGCTTCGAGTCACGCCACAATTTGAAGTATTGGACGCGGCAGCCCTACTTCGGCTTCGGAGTAGATGCGCATTCCATGCTGAATTCCTCGACGCCAGACATCGACGCCGTGCGTTTCGCTTCCCCTGATTCCCTGGAAAAGTACACGGCCGGGGCTGTTTTGCAACGAACCTCCGTTTCGCGCCATGAAGCGATGGAGGAGTGTTTTTTTCTTGGGCTGCGTCTGACACGGGGCATTCAACTTCAGGAACTAGCGGCGAAATTCGGCGAGGAGGCCATTCAGAACGCCCGCGCTTCCATTACAGAGCTCGTCGAAAACGGGCTCATGGAGCAGCGCGGAGACCGTGTCTGCCTGACGCCGCGCGGACGCTTGCTGTCGAACGAGGTGTTCGAGAGATTCATTCTGGCCGGCGAAATAGTTCGCTGATTCAAAATGCTGGCGTGAACAGCTTGGTGGAACGAGTGATTTCGCAAACCATCCGGTCGGTTGGCCCGAAGGCCTTTATCCTCACAATCGTCAATGATTTCGCTAGTTGCCGCGTGTTCTCCTTGCCCTGCCCGAGGTAACTTTTCCCGCTTCTGCCGCTATGTTCTAATCAAAAAATCTGGCAGCCGGTGGAGGAGTCTTGGATTTTCAACTGAGCGACGAGCAGCAGCAGCTGAAGAAAACCGTCCGCGAGTTCGCCGAGCGCGAAATCCTGCCCAACGTCATGAAGTGGGACGAGGCGTGCGAGTTTCCGCTCGCTACGGTCAAGGAACTGGGCAAGCTCGGATTATTGGGAACAGTTTTCCCCACCGAATACGCCGGCGCTGGCATGGGCTACGTCGAATACGTGATCGCCATCGAAGAATTGTCGCGGGTGGACGGCTCGGTGGGCATTATTGTCGCGGCGCATACTTCGCTCTGCTCCAATCACATTTTTCTCGCCGGCAGCGAGACGCAGAACAAAAAGTACCTCAGCAAACTGGCTACCGGCGAGTTCATCGGCGCCTGGGGATTGACCGAGCCTTCTTCAGGATCGGACGCAGGCAGCGCGCGCATGACCGCGCGCCGCAGAGGCCGTGAATGGGTGCTGAACGGAACAAAAACCTTTTGCACCAATGGTCATTACGCCGACGTTATTGTCGTGCTCGCCGTGACCGATCGCACGGCGCATACTCATGGGCTTTCGGCGTTCATCGTCGAGAAAGACACGAAGGGTTTCCGTCCCGGCAAGAAAGAAAACAAGCTGGGGCTGCGGGCCAGCGACACGGCGGAGATGATTTTTGAAGACTGCGTGATCCCGGCGGAGAACCTGCTGGGCAAGGAAGGTGACGGCTTCATCGATGCGATGCGCGTGCTCGATGGCGGCCGCATCTCAATTGCGGCTCTGTCGCTGGGCATGGCGCAGGGCGCCTACGAGGCTGCGCTCAGGTACTCGAAGGAGCGCAAACAATTCGGCAAGGCGATCGGCGAGTTTCAGGCAATCCAGTGGAAGCTCGCCGATATGGCCACCGAGATCGACGCAGCGCGCCTACTCACCATGCGCGCGGCGTCCATGAAAGATGCGGGCATGAAGACTACGCAGGAATCGTCAATGGCAAAGCTCTTCGCCAGTGAAGTGGCCGTCAGGTGCGCCAACGAAGGCGTCCAGATCCACGGCGGCTACGGCTTCATCAAAGACTATCCTGCCGAGAAGTACTACCGCGACGTGAAGCTGTGCACCATCGGCGAAGGCACCAGCGAAATTCAGCGGCTGGTGATCGCGCGGCAGTTGTTGAAGGAATAGATGTTAGTCAGTGCTTGAGCGGTTGACGGCGACCATGGCGGATATGCAAAACGTATACGACTTGACCCTCAATCGTGAAGAGAATCCTGTATACGTGCGGCTTCCGGCCATAGAGCAGGTGGCGAACCTCGAACGGAAAGGCAGTGTTTTCCGGAGCTAGCGGGCAGCGTTCTGGAAGTTCCGCAAGCGACGCGATGGCGTCTTGGAGTGCCAGGAACCAGTGCTTGCCAGTTTCACCTGCGTGTTCAGAAAGTAACCAATCAAGGATTGCATCTGCGTCTTGCTCGGCTGTTGCCGTTGTTTCAACGCGGAAGATCATGCTTGCGGCGCAGGTCCGTAAGAAACTCGGCGGCAGGTCGGCTGCGCCCGGTTCTTAGGTCTTCGTAGCCGCGGCCCACGCCCTCGACAGCCTCCGCGAAGTCCTGGCGCTCCCACTCGAGATAGGCTGCCAGTGCTTCGTCGAGAGCCACAGCGGGTTCCTGCCCTCGTCGCTTGGCGTATTCTTCCAGTTGCGCCTTACGCTCCGGCTTCAGCGGCATCATGTCCATGTTGGCCATGGTTTCCTCTCGGTTATCGTAGTCTCCCGGAAAAGTCAAAGCAAGGTACTAGCCAACTCCGCCGTAGATTTCTTCTTCCTCGCTCCCTGCTTTACACTGATCGCTTGAATCAACCCATCCAGATATGGATTGAACACATGCGCTCGGGCGACGTGCGCGCGCTGGCTCGCGCCATTTCGACTGTGGAGAACCGCGCGCCAGGATGGTCTGAGCTGCTGAAAGCGCTGTTTCACCACAGCGGGAAAGCTCGTGTGCTGGGGCTCACGGGGCCGCCGGGAGCGGGGAAGAGCACACTGGTCGATCAGCTGGCCCGCCTCTATCGCAAACACAATCGCAGCGTAGGCATAATCGCGGTCGACCCGACCAGTCCTTACACCGGCGGCGCGATTCTCGGCGACCGCATCCGCATGCAGGAACATTTTTCTGATCCGGGAATTTATATTCGCAGCATGGCGACGCGGGGCTCGCTCGGCGGTCTGGCGCGCACGACGGCCGATGTGACCACGGTGCTCGATGCTTCGGGCCGCGACCTCATCATGATCGAAACCGTGGGCGTCGGCCAGGATGAAGTGGATATCGTCCGCCTCGCAGAGGTCACGATTTTGATTCTGGTGCCGGGCATGGGCGATGATGTGCAGACGATTAAAGCTGGCATCATGGAGATTGCCGACATCTTCGTCATCAACAAGAGCGACCGCGACGGCGCTGAAAACGTAGAGCGGGAAATCCGCTCCCTGCAATCTCTGGCCATACGTCACGATGGCTGGACGCCACCGATCGTCAAGACCGTCGCCAGTCTAGGAGTGGGCATCGAAGATCTAGCAGGCGCGATTGCGGACTATGAGGCTTATCTGAAGAATGACAATCTGGCGCTGAATAAGAGCGTCGAGAACTGGCAGGGGCGGTTGGTTGAGATGTTGCGCGACCTCATGCTCGAGCGAGCCCAGGCACAGTTCGGCGATGGCAACCTGGCCCGGCTGGCCGCGGAAGTGGCCGAGCACAAGCGCGACCCATATTCACTGGTGGAGGAGATCGCAGCCAGCGCGGTGAAACACTGATTGGATAAATCACGATTGGGTAAATCGAACATGGCGCAAATCGATCATATCGGCATCGCAGTGAAGTCGCTAGCGGCGGCGAAGTCGATCTACGAGAAGCTCGGCCTGAGCGTCTCTCCGGAGGAAACGGTCGAGCAGGAGCAGGTGCGGCTGGTGATGGTTCCGGTGGGCGAGAGTCGATTGGAGCTGCTGGAGGCGACCTCGGAAGATTCGACGATCGCGAAGTTCATCGCCAAGCGTGGCGAGGGCTTGCACCACGTTTGTCTCCGCATTCCGGATTTGCCGGCAGCGGTGGCGCGGCTGAAGCTAGACGGCGTCCGCCTGGTTTCGGAGGAGATCAAGACCGGCGCCGGCGGGCATAAATACGTGTTCGTGCATCCTTCGAGCGCGGGCGGAGTGTTGTTGGAGTTGGTCGAGGGTTAGCGGCTAAGTCGGCCACGGATTCTCGCGGCTATTCACGGATAGGGCATAACTTTTTATGCTTCTTTTAGCCATCGATACTTCCGGCAAGCAGGGCAGCATCGCGCTGGCTCGCGCTGGAGAGCCGACTGCGGAGGGCGACTTCGAAGTCATCGAGATTGCGCCGCTTGTCGGCGGCACTTTCTCCGCACAGCTCATTCCGCAGATCGCCGAGTTGCTGTCGAGCAACGGTTTCATGAAGACCGCCATCGGAGCATTCGCCGTGGTCTCCGGGCCGGGATCGTTCACCGGTCTGCGTATCGGGCTGGCGGCGGTTAAGGCTCTGGCTGAAGTTTTGGACAAGCCGATCGCGGCGGTTTCTCTGCTGGAGGTTTGCGTCCTCGCAAGCGGCGCTCAGGGCAAGGTCATGTCTGCACTAGATGCGGGCCGGAGTGAGGTGTACGTAGGAGAGTACGAAATCCCATCGCATACCGGCCAGGTTCCACGGGAGCAGGTTCCGCGAGAGCGCCTCTTGAGCAGAAGTGAATTCCTTGCGCAAGCGAAAGGATGGACCGTGGTCACTCCCGATTCCATTCTCGCCGAGGCGGCTGGTGCGGCCGGCTTGACCGTTTCAGTTCTCAAACCCATCACCGCCGCCGACGTTGCCCGGCCGGGCTGGCGCAAGATTCAGTCCGGCGAAACTATCGGGCCTGAGCAGTTGGAAGCGAACTACATCCGCCGCACCGACGCCGAAATGCTCGACAAGATCGGTTCCTAGCGTGCGCGTCCGACGGGCAAATGCGGCTGATGTTCCCGCCATGATGGATCTGGAACGCCAGAGCCCGGCAGCCGGCCACTGGTCGCGGAGCCAGTATCAGGCTTTGTTTGCGGCCCCAGATCAGAAAGCAGACCAGAAAACAGATCAGAAATCCGAGCGCTTCGCCTGGGTCGCCGAAGATGACGAAGCCGCGCAGCCCCAGCCAATTCCACCCGCGAGTCCGGGAATCTCTGCATTCCTCATCGCCCACAGAGTCGACGCAGCGTGGGAATTGGAAAACATCGTGGTCGCTGCAACAGCCCGCCGTCGTGGCATCGGGCAGCGGTTGCTCGGCGAGTTGATCGAGCAAGTTCGATCCGCGCAGGGCAGCGAAATCTCTCTGGAAGTTCGCCAGTCGAATCACGACGCGCGCTCCATATATCGCAAGGCGGGGTTCGAGGAAATGGGTTTGCGCAGGGGTTACTACTCCAACCCTCCCGAAAATGCAATCCTCTGCCGTTTAAGGTTTTAGCAGGCCTTTCTCATAACGAGATTGCACCAGAATTCGGCATTGAACCGATTTTGGTGCTGTGGTAGTTTTAGCCAGTGAATCCCGGTTGGAGGTCTGCTGGATGCTGACTCCGAAAGACACTCTCCTGAGCAGCCACGACGAATTCCGCAAGCTGGCTCAGGAGCACATGCAATATTCCACCCGTCTCGAAAGTCTCACCCAAAAACGTTATCTCAGCGAAGATGAAAAGCTGGAAGAAGTTCGTCTCAAGAAGCTGAAGCTGCGGCTCAAAGACCAGATGCAATCGATTGAGCGGCAGTACCGGCAGCAGTTTGGAACCCACGTAGCGTAATTTCTTTTGGCTCTTCGAGGGCGGCCGTCGCCGCTACAGGAATTTTCTATCTACCCGCGGGCGCTCATCAGCGCCTTTCTTTATTTGGACTTAAACCCCCGCCGATTGAACTCGACCCAGCTTCGCTCGCCTCTGCTCTATACTCGCCTCTGCTCTATAATGGAGCACTGCTCCCATGGTTCGTGACGGCTACTTTTACGCGCTGGCTTTGATTGCGGCTGCGGCGCTCGTGGGTTGGTTTATTCAGCCTGCCTGGGCCGTAGTGCCGCTGCTGCTGGCTGTGTTCTTCCTCTGGTTCTTTCGCGATCCGGAGCGAGTCATCCCGGATGCGGCAGGCGCCCTAGTTTCTCCGGGCGATGGGAAGGTTACAGAAGCTTCCATCGCGACGGTGGACGGAGAGAAGCAGGTTCGCATCAGTATTTTCCTGAGTGTCTTTGACGTGCATGTGAATCGCTCGCCGATTGCGGGAGTGGTCCGCGAAGTTCGCTACCAGCGCGGGAAGTTCCTGAACGCCATGAATCAAGCTTCGGCGGAGCAGAACGAGCAGAATATTGTCCGCGTGGAGGGCGACGGCCAGGTAGTAGTCTTCAAGCAGATTGCCGGGCTGCTGGCGCGACGAATCGTGTTTCATCCCAAGGTGGGCGATCGACTGGAGCGCGGCCAGCGCGTAGGGCTGATCAAATTCGGCTCGCGTGTGGATGTGTTGTGCGATGCTACCGCCGCCCTGCAAGTAAAAGTCGGCGACCGCGTTCGCGGCGGTGCGAGCGTGCTGGCTTACCTGCAACCCAAGGGCGAACTGGCAGGTGCAGGGAGTTATTCCGCTGCGGAAGGGGCGCGCTGATGGATCTCCCAGTTCCCAGACGCAGGCACGATGAGCGGCCCACGCGGCGCATGCGCAAGGGAATGTACATTCTCCCTTCGCTGTTCACCACAGGGAACATGGCGGCGGGCTTTTACGCCATCCTCGAAGTGGTTCACGCCACCGCCACAAATTTCGCGCACCTCGACAATGCTGCCAAGGCGATTGGGTTTGCCGTTTTGTTCGACGGCCTCGATGGGCGCGTTGCCCGCATGACCGGCACCAGCAGCGATTTCGGCAAAGAATTCGATTCGCTGGCCGACGTAATCACCTTTGGCGTGGCTCCGGCGATGCTCGCGTGGACGTGGGGTTTTCACCTGATGCCGCCGATCGCGCTTACCGAGTGGAACATCAAGCTCACTCAGTTAGGAGCGATCGCCGCCTTCTTGTTTCTGATGGCCGGCGCCAGCCGCCTGGCGCGCTTCAACATCACGACCAACCCGCAGCCTTCGAATCCGGGAAGGCCAGGAAAGAAATATTTTGTCGGCATGCCGATCCCGGCGGGAGCAGGAGTGATTGCAGCCGTAGTTCATTTTCAGGGAGGGGCTCCACTCGAATCCTGGTACACGTCGATCACGTGGCTTGCAATGGTGGCTGCCGTAGGCTATCTGATGGTGAGCACCTGGCGCTTCTACAGCTTCAAGGACATTGATTTCCGCTCGCGCCATCCCTTCCGTCTGATCATTCTTTTGGGCGCTCTGTTTGCCGGCATCTGGTTCTTCTCCAAGCCGGCGCTGTTCGCGGTTGCTCTGCTCTACACGTTCTCCGGAGTCTTCTGGCGGTTGCAGTGGATGTTCCGGCGACGCAACCAGCCGCCCCCGCCCAGCTACACGGAGGCTTCGCAGACTTCATGAGTACGCCGTCCAAAATTGCGGCACCATCCCCGTCTTCTTCTGTGCGAGGGCAGCTATTCCGCGCGGCCATCGTGGGCGCGGCTACTCTGAAAGGCAAGGAAGTCGCCGAGATGCTCAATGAGCGAAACTTCCCCGCGGTCGACGTGCGCCTACTTGATGATGATGAGTCGATCGGCCAACTGGAAGCGACGGGCGACGAAGTCAACTTCATCCAGAGCGTCCGCTCTGAGCGGTTTACGCACGTGGACTTTACTTTCTTTGCCGCGGACAAGGAATGCACGCGGCAGAACTGGAAACGCGCCCGCGACGCCGGTAGCGCGATCATCGATCTTTCCGGCGCCTTGGAAGGAGAAGCGGGAGCAAACATCCGCTCTCTCTGGACGGAGCGCGAGCGCGGCGAGATGTGGCAGCCGGAATTGCAGCCGGGTCCATGCGTGGTGGCCCATCCTGCCGCCGTGACTCTGGCTCTGCTACTGCTGCGGGCGCGCAAGGCGGGAGCGATCCACAACGCGGCGGCGACAGTTTTCCTGCCAGTGTCCGAGCAGGGACAGAAAGGCATGGACGAGTTGCACCAGCAGACCGTCAACCTGCTATCGTTCCAGACCTTGCCCAAGGATATTTTCGACGTGCAAGTTGCTTTCAACATGATCGCGCGTTACGGGCAGGCGTCAAAGTTGTCGCTGGATTCGCTGGAGGCCCGCGTGCAGCGCGATTACCGCGAGATTGCCGGAGCGGGCGCCCCGCAGCCTTCGCTCATGATGTTGCAGCCGCCTGTGTTTCACGGCCTTACGCTGGCCATTTTCCTCGAGATGGAGGAAGCGGTGGATCGGGAACGATTGTCGCAGTCGCTTGCCGGCGAGCACGTCGCACTAGCGGGCGCGGAAGACGATTCGCAGCCGAGCAACGTGAACACAGCGGGCCAGGCCAACATTCTGGTTTCGCTCAAGAGCGATGCGGCCCGGCCGAATGGGATCTGGCTGTGGGCGGCCGCCGACAACTTGCGTATCGCGGCAATGACCGCAGTGGAGTGTGCTGAGAGCATGATCGCAACCCGCCCGCTGGGAAAAATCCAATGAAAGTTCAGCGGCTTGCCGGGCTGGCACTGACCTGCTTGGCACCGATCTGCTTGGCATGGATCCTGGCGACCACCGGTTGCGGATATCACACGGCCGGCCACGCCGTTCAGCTTCCGGAAAATGTAAAGACCATAGCTGTTCCAGCTTTCGTAAACGAGACTACGACGTATCGCATCGAACAACTGCTTACTTCGTCCGTGGTGCGCGAATTCACAATGCGCACCCACTATCACATCCTCAACGATCCCAGCGAAGCCGCTGATGCCACGCTGCGCGGCACTGTGCTCTCGGCTTCTTCATCGCCGCTTACCTATAACTCCGCGACCGGACAAGCTGCCAGCGTCCTGGTGGTGGTGAGTATGAAGGTGGCGCTCACGGACCGCCGGGGCAAAGTGCTCTACCAGAATCCTTCGTATCTGTTTCGCGAGCAGTACGAAGTTTCGCAGGATCTGACGAGTTTTTTTGAGGAAGACTCGCCTGCCTTCCGGCGCCTCTCGCAGGATTTCGCCCGTACCCTGGTCTCTAACATCCTGGAGGGTTTCTAGATGCTAGAGTGGGTGGTCATGCAGCCGATGGAGAACTTCTGATGCGGGCCTTCGCCCAAGCCGATCGGTTTGTCAGCGAGATCGAATCGCGCAAGCTCCGTCCGGCCTACGTGTTCGTGGGCGATGAAGCTTTCTTCCGCAAACGCTTCCGCGATGCCATTCTCGAACACCTCGTTCCGGCGGATCTCCGTGACTTCAGCGTGTTCGAGTTCGATCTCGGGGAAAATGATCTCGCCGAAGTTCTCGACCGCGCCCGCACCCCCTCGCTGATGGCTCCTTTTCAGGTGTTCTTTGTGCGTGGGGTGAAGACGCTGTTTGGCCGGGGCTCGAATGAAGAAAAGCTTGCGGCTATCGAAGAGTATTGCAAGAATCCGAATCCCGACGCCATGCTGGTTTTCGTTGCCGACCACATCAGCATCCCCGCCGACGTGCGTCGGATGGAGATGCAGGATAAAGAGCGTTACCAGCGCATCCGCGAAACCATGGGCCAGTACTGCGGCATGGTCGAACTGGCGCGCGTGGAGGAAGGCGAAGCGGTGCGCTGGATTTCCGATTACTGCACCAGCCGCACGGTCCCGGTGAAGATCGATCCCGACGGCGCCCGCGAACTGGTCGATGCGCTCGGCGGCGACATGATGATGATCTCGAACGAACTGGAGAAGCTGATGCTCTACGTCGGCGCCCGGAATCGCATCACGCTGGGCGATGTGGAGACCATGGTGCTTGCCGCCAAGCAGCGGTCTTTATATGAGTTGACCGACGCCATTTCTTCGAAAGACCGCGTGCGCGCGCTCGAGGTGCTGGATGCGATCCTGTCTTCGGGCGATGGCGAAGAAGCCGCGATCGGGCACATCTACATGCTCGCGAAAACGTTTCGCCAGATGCTGGTGATTCTCGAACGCAACGTGCGCGACCAGCGTATGCTCTGGGCCGCGCTGTGGCAGGGCTTCCGCGTGCCTCCATTCGCGGCCGACGATATTATCAAGCAAGCCCGGCGCTACAAATCGCGGCGGGACTTGACGCGTGCGATTCGCCTCGTGGCCAAGGCCGATCTCGCCTTGCGGTCTAATCCCGTCAGCAAGCGCATGGTCCTCGAACGGCTGGTGATGGATCTCACCACCGAGGTCAAGCTGGAAGCGCCGGGATGGATGCAGGAACAGTTGCCGGTGTAGAAGCTGGATATCCAGAGCAAATTTTTTCAGGATCAGTCTTGCTAAATTATACTGGGTTAAGGAGTTACGCGGTCGATGCTGATGTGAGTCCAGCTAAAATATTGTATCCAAAAGACTTACTTGTAAAATATTGGATCTAAAGACTTTAGACGTCAGAGGAAATGCAATCGTCGCGACAAGTCCTTTAGAATCAGTGGGTTTTGAATCCGGTTGACGGCTAAAATATTGAGCGGCAAGGACTTGTATCAAGATCAAGGAAATCGTCACACTAAGTTTTCAAAGAATATGAGGATTCCGCTGGGTTGGGCCGGAGGAGATGTTTCCAGATAGTTTAGCCTGCTCAGTGGTCTCAGGGATGTGACCAACGAACATCGGGTGCCTGTGGAAATCCGCCGACAGCGTTGCTGAAAAATGACATGGAAATACTTAATTGAAGGCCCGTGGATCGTTTTTGTTGCCTATTGGGCGGTAGGCGCGTTCAAGACGCGTCGCACCGAACGGACAGAATCGTTTGCCTCGCGCTACGGCATCCTGTTTCTTGAAATTGCCGGCTTCGTTCTGCTCTTCAGCGACGACGCAGAGATTGGGATCCTCGGCCATCGAATGATCCCGCGTACCTACGCTCTTGGTGTCACGGGCGTTGCACTCACTTGGGCCGGGATTGCGCTCGCACTGTGGGCACGCTGGCATCTGGGACAGTATT
Organism: Candidatus Sulfotelmatobacter sp.; assembly: GCA_049280095.1. Classification (GTDB taxonomy): domain Bacteria; phylum Acidobacteriota; class Terriglobia; order Terriglobales; family Acidobacteriaceae; genus Sulfotelmatobacter. The sequence goes on from JBAPPL010000028.1 coordinate 235,216, forward strand.
GGAGCGCCCGCATCACAATCAAAGAGGATCACAAACTGATCCGCACGGGGCCTTACGCGCGGCTTCGGCATCCCATCTATTCGGGACTCGATCTGGCTGCGGTCGGGTCCGCCCTGGCGATTGACCGCTGGCGATGCGTGGTAGGGGTCTTCTTGATTATTCTTGGATATTGGATTAAAGCGAGGAGAGAAGAGGCCATGCTGACCGCGCAGTTCGGTGCAGATTTTCAGGAGCACTGCCGGCATACCGGATTCTTGCTTCCGCGCCTAGGGTGATGGATCTGACTACCGAGGTCAAGCTTGAAACGCCGGGATGGATGCAGGAACAGCTGCCGGTATGATCGGGGACTAATGCCCATGTCCATCCAGCGACGCACATTTCTCAAGGGTGCACTGAGCGCATTAGCGGTTGCGCCCTTTGTTCTTCGCAAGAGCTACCGCGTATTTGCGCAATCGACGCAGCAGTACCCGGAGCGCGTTGTGCGCCTGATCCGCGAATCGCTTGTGATCGACATGCTGAACCAGTTTCTGTACCGCAAGGACCAGAAGGAACTGGCAGACAGTTGGCTGACCCAGCCCGGCGCCTTCACTGAAGCGGATTTCCGGCGGTTTCAGAGTACCGGCGTTTCGGTTATCAACTTCGGCGACGGCGCCGACGACTTCGCCGATGCTCAGCAACTCTTCGCCAAGTGGAACAGTTTCATTGCCGAATATCCCCAGTGGTTGATGCGGATTAATGGCTCCGCCGATTTGGCGAAAGCCAAGGAGCAGGGCAAGCTCGGTATTTTGTTTGGTCTGCAGACCAGTGGCCAGTTCCAGACTGTCGACGATGTGAACCGCTGTTTTGGATATGGCCTGCGGGTTTCTCAGCTCAGCTACAACTTCAGAAGCCTCGTCGCAGACGGCGCCTTCGAGCCCTATGACGGTGGAGTCAGCGAGTACGGCGGAAAAATTATCGACCGGATGAACAGCGTGGGCATGGCGGTCGATCTCGGCCACGCCAGCGACAAGACGAAACTGGATGCCATCGCGCGATCCAAGAGACCCGTCATTCTGTCACACGGCAACTGTCGCGCCCTGAATCCAAATGCGCTTCGCGCCACTACCGATGACGCCATTCGCAAGCTGGCCGCGAAGGGCGGCGTCATGGGAATCACCGACATTGCATTCATGGTAAAGGGGAGCGAACCGGTCACCGTCGAGGATGTGGTTGATCATTATGACCACGTGCGCGATCTTGTCGGTATCGAGCATGTTGGTGTCGGCTCCGACGCCGGGATCGAGAGCAACGACCTGGGTTCTCCATCGGTCCTGAAGGATATGCTGGCGAAAGCCGATCCTCGTTATCACGTGCATGGGGAGCACGAGGTGGTGGCCGGGCTCGGCGGAACGACGCGGATGTATGAGTTGACGGCGGCTCTGGTAAGGCGGGGATACACCGACGAGCAGATACGGCTTGTGATCGGTGGAAACTGGGCGAGAGTGCTGAAGGCTATCTGGCTCTCCTAAGTGCGGATCAGCTCTCCATCCACAGCTACTTCATCGCAGTCACGCGCTTGCCTAGCCGCGACTTGTAGCGTGCGGCGGTATTGCCGTGCAGCGTGCCCTTCTGGATGGCCTTGTCGAGCGCCGACACCGTCTCGCGGTAAGTCTTCTCAGCCGCGGCTTTGTCGCCCTTTTCGATGGTCTCGCGCAGAGTGCGCAGCGCGGTGCGCAGGCGGGAGGTGTTGGCGCGATTGGTGGCGGTGCGCTTGGTGGTCTGACGGGCGCGTTTGAGCGCCGAAAAATGGTTAGCCATATTGCTTCGTTAGCCTTTGTGTGTACAGCGAGATATTCCGGTGAGTACCGAATACGTTATTCTACGGGACTAAGTCTTGGTGGGTCAAACGATTGGGCTGCCAGGTTGTGTCTCAGTTTCTCTCTGGCTTTTGCGGCGGCTGGTTCGCCTTGAGCCAGCAGTCCCAATGAACTTGCCTCCCATCCTTGTCCGTTACCGCAGTGGCCTGCTCAACGAAAGGTCACAGGATTGGAGCAAATCGCACATAGAACAACAGGCAAGTCATTAGGGTCATTCCCATAATCACCCGATTCTATCTCGGATTCCACGTTCGCTTTACGCGTTTCCATGCATCTCAGATTGAAACTGGATGCTACTCGTCGCCATTGACTCGCACCCCGGCGCGGGGTAGGCTTTAGTTAATGGTAGTGACTTGCCTCCTGGGCATGAGCATTCCGGCTGGTCCCGTCTCGAAGCATAATCCTGTTTTGTCATTTCCTGTCGTCAAAGAGAATGAATGAAGAAAAGCATCGGGATTAGTCCCAACATCGAGACTTTATTTGGCACGCGCGACGAGAATGTGCGGGTGCTGGAAGATGGCCTGAACGTCACTATTGACCTGCGATCGAATGCGATTGAACTGGAGGGCGCGGCGCGCGACGTGGCTCGCGCCGAGCAGGTGTTTGCCGATTACGAGAGCCTGCAGAAATCGGGATACAGCTTCAACAATGGCGACCTCAACAGCATGCTGCGCGTGCTGACGGCGGATTCGACTGCCACCCTGCGCGGACTGGCCGATGCCGGCCGCCAGCGCTCGCTCGGTCGGCGCATGGTGCAGCCGAAGAGCGTGAACCAGCGGCGTTACGTAGAAGCCATCGAGAAGCACGACATGGTGTTCGGCGTTGGCCCGGCGGGTACGGGCAAAACTTATCTCGCCGTGGCTATGGCGATTTCCGCGCTGCTGGCGAAGCGGGTGAACCGCATCATACTGGCGCGTCCGGCGGTGGAAGCGGGCGAGCGGCTAGGCTTTTTGCCGGGTACGCTGCAGGACAAGATCGACCCTTATCTGCGTCCGCTGTACGACGCGCTTTATGACATGCTCGATCCTGAAAAAGTGGACCGCTATCTGGAGAAGAACGTTATCGAAATTGCGCCGATCGCGTTTATGCGCGGGCGGACGCTGAACGATTCGTTCGTAATTCTGGACGAAGCGCAGAATACGACTTCAGAGCAGATGAAGATGTTCGTCACGCGCCTCGGGTTTAACTCGAAGGCGGTGATTACCGGCGACATCACGCAGATTGATTTGCCTAACGCACGCCGCAGCGGGTTGCTCGAAGCCATCGACATCTTGAAACGCGTCGAGGGTTTGACGTTTGTTCACTTCGATGAATCTGACGTAGTGCGGCATCATCTGGTGCAGCGCATCATCCGGGCCTACGACGAGCACAGAATGCGTGTTGCCGAACAGCAGATGTTGTTGCCGGCGGGCGGAAAAAACGGCGAGGCGAAGGGCGTTGATATGAAGAGCATTGACGGGAAGAATGGCGACGTGAAGAGCGGTGAGGTGAACGGCCCGGAGTCGGACTTAAGCGACAGATCCAGAGAAGCCTCGGCAGAATAAAATCGCAAACTACAAGGAGGGCTGAAACCGGCCCTCCTGTTTATTTTGCGAGCGGCATTAGCAAGCGCGCTGGGAGCGAGTTGATTATCCTCTTGGTTATCCTCCGGAAAAGAATCGCGGGGTTGAGTTCATTGACGCTCGAGCGGTTTGTGCTGCGGGCGAGGCGCGCGGTTCATTTGCGCGATACGGTGAATGTGCTCGTGACCAGCAGTTCCGAGTTAAAGTCTCTCAACCGGCGATTCCGCGGAGCGGACAAGGCCACGGACGTGCTGTCGTTTCCGGCGTCGCGGGTCGCGGCTGGGCTGGCTAAGCGAGTCGCCGGAGACGTGGCGATTTCCGCCGACATCGCCAAGGAGAATGCCATGCGCCTGGGCCACTCTGTGGGGGATGAAGTGAAGATTCTGGTGCTGCACGGAATCCTGCATCTGGCGGGCTTCGATCATGAGCGCGATAATGGCGAGATGGCGCGGAAAGAAAGCCGGTTGCGGTTGCAACTGAAGTTGGAGGGTGGTCTGATCGAACGTGCACAGCCACGGCATTTCTCGTCTGCGGCAAGGCGGAACACCGCATGAACTGGGCTGTCACACTCGCGCTGATCCCGCTGCTGGGCCTATTGGCCCTGGCTTCTTACGTTGACCGGGTTTACCAGGAGATCGGCAAATTTCTCTCGCGCGATTTTCAGGACAACATCGACGTCTTCGAGCAGAGGGTGGAGCCCAACCTGCACGTGAGCCGCGCCCGCGCGTCGCTTTCAATGGCGGTGCTTAAGCAGATCACCACGGCAACCATCGCTTTGCTCGTCGGGTTCGCAGTCTTCGGAGATCAGCGCTGGAGCATCTACGAGATCTTGCAGGCCGCGATCAGCCTGATTCTCATCATCATTGTGTTCAACCAGTTTCTGCCGTTCGTTTTTTTCTCGCGGACAAACGGCTCCTGGCTCATCCGCTGGACGTGGCTTCTGACCGGGCTGATTTACCTGGTGCTGCCGGTGACCATTGTTCTGGGTTTCTTGCAATCGGTAGCGTCGCTCACGCGGCAAAGCACGGGTGAGCAACCGGAAAGCGCGTCCGAGGCTGTGGATGCGCTGATCGAAGCGGGCCAGGAAGAAGGCATTATCCAGGAGGGTGACCGCGATCTGATTCAGTCCGTGGTGGAATTCAGCGGGAAGACCGTGCGCGAGGCCATGAAGCCGCGCCCGCAGATGTTTGCCGTGCCGGTCGACACCACAGTCGAGCGCTTCATCGAGATGCTGCGCACCAAGCATTACTCGCGGGTTCCGGTGTATGCCGAGAGCATTCATAATATTCGAGGTATCGTCTACGCGCAGGACGTTTTGCAGGTGCCGGACACCGAGGCTTCGAAGCGCACTCTCGAAACGCTGATGCGGCGCGACGTATATTTCGTGCCTGAGAGCAAACTCGGCAGCGACCTGCTGCGCGAGATGCAGAAGAACAACATACGCATGGCGATCGTGGTCGATGAATACGGTGGCGTCGCGGGCCTGGTGACGATCGAAGATCTGGTCGAGGAAATCGTGGGCGAAATCCGCGATGAGCACGAGAAGCCTGAAATCGTCAGAGAGAACGATCAATCGTTCATCGTTTCCGGGGGGATGGATGTGGACCGCCTCGCAGAATTGTTTGGATCGAAGCCGGAAGGAAAGGAATCGGCCACCGTGGCGGGCCTGGTCAGCGAATTGGCGGGACACATTCCGCAGCGCGGCGAAACTGTGGATGACGATGGCCTGCGCTTCGAAGTGCTGGAGTCGACCGATCGCAAGGTGGAACGCGTGAGAATCACTGCTATGCAGCCGCGGCAGTTGAAGCTGATATGAAGAGAGCTTCTAGCTTCTAGCTCCTAGCTTCTAGCCCAACCCACCTATGTCTGCTGACTTTCGTGGGATACTGTTAAGCGATGACGAATTCTGCCTTGGCAGTAGCTAGGAGCTAGAAGCTAGCAGCTAGAAGCTTTTTCTTATGCCCTTCCGCTCCGGTTTTGTCTGCATTCTCGGTCGTCCTAATGCCGGCAAGTCGACCTTGCTCAATGCTCTCGTCGGCGAGAAACTCGCCATCATTTCGCCTAAGCCGCAGACCACGCGCAACCGGATTCAGGGTATCGTTAACCTTCCCAAGGCCAAGGGCCGCGATGCGGCGCAGATCGTTCTGATCGATACGCCTGGAGTGCACAAGCCGGACAGTTCGCTCGGCCGCAAGATGATGGTCGAGGTGCGCGAGGCGCTGGAAGGCTGCGATCTCGTTCTGCTGATCATGGATGCTACGCGCAAGCTGGATCGGCGCGATGAGTTCGCCATACAGATGCTCAAGCATTCGCCGACCAAGGTTTACCTTATCCTCAACAAAGTCGACCTGCTGCGAGGCGGGAAGGACAAGCTGCTGCCGCTGATCGAGGAGTATAAGAAGCTGCATTCGTTTCAGGAAATCATCCCAATCTCGGCGCTGAAACGCGATGGGCTCGAAATACTTCTGAAGCAAGTGACGGCCGCGCTGCCGGCGGGTCCGCCGTATTTTCCACCCGACCAGGTCACAGATCAGCCGGCGCGCTTCATGGCTTCCGAAATCATTCGCGAGCGCGTGCTGGTGGAGACCGAGGAAGAATTGCCGTACGCGACCACGGTGATCGTCGATTCGTATGAAGAAGGCGCGAAGCTCACGCGCATTGCCGCCACCATCTACTGCGAGCGCGAAGGACAGAAGGGTATCCTGATCGGCAAAAAGGGACAGATGCTGAAACGCATCGGCACTTCGGCGCGGCTGCAACTCGAGCGCATGCTAGGAACAAAAGTTTTTCTCGAACTCTACGTCAAAGTACAACCCAATTGGCGCGAGTCGCGCGGCTTTGTGGAAGAACTCGATTGGAGAAGGCAGTTGGAACATCTCACCGACGGCCGGGTTGAGCCACCGAGGCCACTGCCCAAACAAAACAATCGACGCCAGAAACGAGGAACGACAACCGCGACGGCATAGCGGACGAGCGCTATCTGCGGTTGGTTTGGGGCGTAGCCGTGGTCTTTACCGTTGCCCTGGAGTTTGTCGGATTGAGCTTTCACAGCTAGAATAAGGTGACCACAGCATTAAAATCGCAGATGAGCCAAGACATGCCCCAGGCGGATTCCACCGAGGAACCACTTCCCGAGAAGGATTTTGATCCAGACCAATTGCATTTGCTTTTGCGGGTAACACTTTCCGCGGATCGCCGGGCGGTGGATCCCGTGGTGCAGGAAGTGATGGGCGTGGTCCGCCAGATGAAGGGCGTGGACGGCAAAGAAGACGCTATCGAGCTATCAGTGCAAGAGGCATTGGCCAACGCTGTGATTCACGGCGCCAAGGAAGATCCCACCAAAACAGTCGAATGCCTGGTGAGCAGCGACGACGAGCGCGGCGTGCTGATCGTGGTGCGGGATCCGGGTCCTGGTTTTCGTCCGGACGCCATCCCCACGTGCACAGTGGGAGAAAATGTTTATTCCAATCACGGGCGCGGAATTTTTCTGATCAACCAACTCATGGACAAAGTGGAATTCAGAAAGAACGGAACGGAAATTCGCATGGTGAAGCGGTAGCGCGGACCTGCGGTATCCCACCCAAACTAGTCACCACCTGAACTAGTCATCCCGACCTAGACTTGTCATCCTGAGCGAAGCGAGGGATCCTGGTTCCTGCTCGCATCGTGCGTGACTCCGCCGCAGGCAGACACCAAGATCCCTCGCTTTCGCTCGGGATGACAAGTCTAGGTGGCGATCACCGTCTAGGAGGGGATGACAAGTTCAGGTGGGACTCGGGATGACAGATAGTTTATACGCCCGCACCCTACTCCTTGACCGTGATTCCCAGTGTTTTCATTTTGCGGTACAGGTGGCTGCGCTCCAGGCCCAGCACTTCGGCGGCACGAGTGACGTTGCCGTGGTTCTCGTCGAGCTTCTTTAGAATGAAATCCCGTTCATAGGCGTCGCGGGCCTGGTGCAGCGTGGAGAACTCGGTGCGTGCCGCGCGCCGGTGGCCGTCGCGGTAGACGAGCGTCGGCAGATGCTTGCAGTCGAATCTTGTGGTCATGGGATTCATGATCACGATGCGCTCAATCACATTGCGCAATTCGCGCACGTTGCCCGGCCACGAATAACGCATCAGCGCTTCGACGGCGTCATCTGTAATCTCGCGCGGCCGTCTCCCGTAGGTTGCGGCCAGGTCTTTTAGAAAGTGCCGGGCAAACAGCGGAATATCTTCCTTGCGGTCGCGCAGCGGCGGCACGAAGAACGGGATCACGTTCAGCCGGTAGAAAAGATCTTCGCGAAAATTCCCCCGCGAAATTTCCTCTTCCAGATCTTTGTTAGTGGAGGCGATGATGCGCGCATCCACGACAATCGTCTTCTCGCTGCCCAGAGGAGCGACGCGCTGCTCATCGAGCGTGCGCAGCACTTTCGATTGCGTTTTCAGGCTCATGTCGCCCACTTCATCGAGAAACAGCGTTCCTCCGTTGGCCTTTTGAAACTTGCCTTCCTTGTCGACGGCTCCGGGAAATGATCCTTTGTAATGGCCGAACAGTTCGCTCTCGATCAAGTCCTCGGGAATGGCCGCGCAATTCACCTCGACAAAAGTTTCATCCTTGCGCAGGCTTTGCGCGTGGATCGCATGGGCCACCAGTTCTTTCCCTGTACCGGACTCGCCGTAGATCAGAACCCGGCCGTTGGTCGGCGCCATCAGGCCTATCTGCTGGCGCAGCGCCTTCATGGGAATGCTGTCGCCGACGATCATGCTCTTGCCATGGAGCTGTTTTTTGAGATCGACGTTCTCGTGCCGCAATTTTTTGGACTCGATCGCGTTCTTGACCAGGATCAACGTCTTGTCGATGGAGAGCGGCTTTTCCAGGAAGTCGTAGGCGCCAAGTTTGGTGGCGCGCACTGCGGTTTCGATGGTGCCATGTCCGGAAATCATGATCACTTCGGGCGGGTTGTCCATCTCGCGGATTTTTTCCAGGGTTTCCAGGCCATCGATGCCGGGCAGCCAGATATCGAGCAGAACCACTTCATAGTTGTGCTCGCGCCGCAGCAGCTTGAGGCATTCTTCGCCGCTCTCGACCGACGCGGTTTCGTAGCCCTCGTCTGCCAGCACTCCCTGCAGAGATTCGCGAATGCCGGTTTCGTCGTCAACCACCAGAATTTTATGCATGCTGCGCCGTGACCGCGGCCAGCGCGGGCTCAGGAACGACGGGCAGTTCGACGATGAAGCGCGCTCCCACCGGCTGGTTTTCCTCCACGCGAATGGAGCCGTGGTGTTCTTCTACAACGCGGCTGACGATCGCGAGACCGAGACCAGTTCCGCGTTTTCTGGTGGAGAAATACGGCAGAAAAAGTTTTTCCTTCAGCTCTCGGGTAACACCATGGCCGGTGTCTGCGACCGTGATTTCGACCGCGTCGCGGCTGGCCACCAGCGAAGTTGAAATCTGGATCTCGCGCACCAGCGAATCCTGCAAAGCCTCGGCGGCGTTGTCCACGAGGTTAGCCACGGCCCGCTTGATCGCCTCCGTGTCGGCCATGACTTTCGGCAAGTCCGCCGCGAGCGACTTGTGCAGAGTGATGCCATCCAGTCTGCCATTGAACATGGAGAGCGCATTCTCGATGACCGCATTAATGTCAGCGGGGTGTGGATTCGAAGCTGGGAAGCGGGCCAGCGCGGAGAAATCATCCACGAGCCGGCGGACTGTTTCGACCGCGCTGGCGACCGTTTCGGCGCAGGAACGAACGATATCAAGCGAGGTCTTGTCGAGAGGCATGCCGCGTTCCAGATGACGCTGAATGCGTTCGGCGGAGAGTGCGATGGGCGTAAGAGGATTCTTGATCTCATGCGCGACACGGCGGGCGACTTCACGCCACGCAGCCTGTTTCTGGGCTTTCAGAAGATCGGAAAGATCTTCGAACACGATCACGTAGCCTGAGCGCTCGTCCTGATGGCGCAGGGTGGCCACGGTCACCGCCACGTTGAGAGAGGTGCGTTGCAGAGACATCTCCATTTGGCTGGTGGTCATACCCATGCGGTCGGCGCGGCGCAAAAGCGGCTCGAGGTCGTGCAGCACTTCCGGTGGGAATACGTCGGTCAGTTGTGCTCCGCGCAATATTTGCTCTCCCTCGGCATAGCCTTGCGGGTGGAACATGCGCAGCAGGGCGTGGTTGGCGTGAGTTACCGAGCGGGTGGCATCGAGAGAAAGCACTCCGGTTGGAATGCTCTCGAGGACTGTTTCCATCTGGCGGCGGCGCTGGTCGAGTTCTGCGTTGGCTGCGCTGGCATCGCGGCTCGAAGCCTCATTCTGCCGCCGACTGGTTTCGAGTTCCTCCGCCATCCGGTTGAAGGAGCGGACCAGATCTCCAATTTCATCCGCGGCTCTTACATCGATGCGGTAGTCAAGATGACCGCGCGAGATTGCCTGCGTCGCCTCGGCCAGCGCAGCTAGCGGACGAGTCACCAGCTTCGAGAGAAACAGCGCCAGCCATGTGGTCACGAACAGAACCATCATCGTGAGCAATAGCAGAAGACCCATGTAGGTCTGGCGGACGTGCTTGCGCTCGCGGCTGAGCTGCAGATAACGCTGCTGGCTGGCTTCGATCTGCCGCACAGTCTTCGAGAACTCGGGCGGTAACGGCAGGGCCACCAGGATCAAGCCGTCTTTCCCAATCGGGGCGCTGCCCAGCGTGTATTCAGTTTGCTCCCAGTTGAAACGCGCGGGCTGGCCCGCGGCGGCCTGGGCGAGCGGAAGCTTCTCCTTCAATTGCGGCCAGGGCGCGGGGACTCCGAGGCTGGCCTCGGGAATTCCGTTTTCAATGGCGAGGGCGAATCCGCCCTGCAAAGTTGGCTCGTAGCTGCGAAATTCCTCGACTGCGGAGGAGAACCCGTGACCGTCGAAGGCACGCTGCACCTCTGGCGAGGCAGCAATGGAAACCGCCTCGGCGCGCGCGTTCTGCGCCGCATAGTTGGCCAACAGAGAAGCCATGGCATCCGTATCTTCGCGCACCTCCTCGACTGGAGTGGAAAACCATATGTTGATCGAGCGATTCATCAGTCCGTAGGCAAACCAATACATCACCATCACTGGAACGAACGAAAGCAGCAGCGCTCCTACCACCATGCGGGTGCGGAATTTCGACCCCAGCACGCCCAGCCGGCGCTCGGCGAATAGTTTGAGCAGATTGCGCGCCAGTACAAAAGTGAGAGCAACGAACAAAAGAGAAATCAGCAACGAGAGCGCGTAAAAAACTATTGCCTGCTGGTTGGTATCGGGACGCAGTATGGTTTGGTTAAACGCGGTCTGGGAAACCAAGATTGCAAACAAAAGAAAAACCGAAATCGTCAGCGAAATAATGACCCGCTTGCGCTGCGAGGTCTCGGGAGGTCGAGTTGGAACGGTCTGCACCAGGCGAATCCAGTGGTCCAGTCTTTTTGCGGTCAATCGCGGTCAATCGCGGTCGATCGCGGTCTGCGAGCGGTGAATGGACCGAATTCATTATAGATGCAGGCGTGGTTACTGAAGATGACTGAAAGGCTGCGGGGCGCTCAATGCAGGGGATTAACGCGGGGTTCACCGCGCGGTTTAAAATCCGACTTCCGTCCCGCCGAGAGCTCTTCCAGCACCGCGCGATAGGCCGGCTTCGGCTGGTACGCTCGATCGAAGAGCAGCGCGTGCCCGCGGGTGCCATGCGAATGGGATCCGATCCACGAATACTTGTCGGTAAATCCCTAGGCTTGAATCGCGGTGCAAGCCGCGTTGTTTAAACACGCCCTCACGATGCCGCGATAGACCTCCGCCTGGCGCGTCAGGTCTTCGGACTTAGGCATGCCGCTGGAATCCAAAGGCAGAGAGACGTCCAGTTCTGTGATGTGAACCTGCACGCCCAGCGCCGTGAGCCGGGCGATGTTCGCGGAGATACCCGCGGCGATCGCCGCCATGTTCGCATCAAGCGTGGGTATATGCAACTGCAATCCCACGCCATCGATGGGAACGCCGCGGCGCTTGAAATCCTTGACCATGGCATAGATCGCATCCGACTTGCGGTTCATTCCTTCGCCCTCCGCTTCGTTGTAGAACAGCGACGCTTGCGGATCTGCTTTATGCGCCCAGCGGAAGACCTGTTCGATGTAGGCGGTTCGTTCGGTCGACAATCCAATGCCGGGCTGGTTGTACCAGAGGGAATCGCGCAGGCTGCCATTTTCATCCAGGGCTTCGTTCACCACATCCCATGCGAAGACTTGCCCGCGGTAGTGCTTCATGACGCGGGTAATGTGTTCGAGCAGAAGGCGCGACAGTTGCCGCGGCGTGAAATGACCATGTGTCAGCCAATCCGGATTGTAACGACCCCAGACCAGGCAATGGCCGCGGACTTTCATTTGATGCGCCTCGGCGAAGCGGACCACTTCGTCACCCTGGCGAAAATCGTAGGTGGCACGATCCGGCCGCAGCACCCACCACTTCATGGCATCTTCCGCCTCAACCATGTTGAACTCGCGAGCCAGGGTGGAAGCGTAGGCGGCCTCGGAAAGTTGTGAGGGACGGACCGCTGTGCCGATGAGCAAGCCGGCGTTTTCCGCTTGCTGCCGCAGGGATTGAGCGCAGCACGCAGAAGCGAGCACCGCTGTCAGAATTGCTGACTTCCAACAATGCATAAACAAGAAATCTCCTCAAGATCGAGCGCCGAGGACCGAACGGCGATTGTCATCCCGAGCGAAGCGAGAGACCCTGGTTCCTGCCTGCCGCTGCGACACAGGTGGCGAAGGCAAACACCAAGGTCCCTCGCTTCGCTCGGGATGACAATCCCTAGACCTGACACCTTCTCTAGATAGACCGAGGCAGGAACTTCTGTAAAGGGCACTCGTCACAGACGAGCTTGTGATTTTCTGCAGTAGCCCCGAAATAAAACGCGGTGGTCTATGCCGCCGGCAAACTGCGCTGCACCGAAGCGCCGCGAAGTCTGTGGCGCTTACCGAAGTGCATGTACCTGAGCCTGAGATTTGGACTTTTCTGAGAAAAAAGCTCATCTGGCGCGGGTTCCGAAACTTAGCCGGCAGCGCATCGGGGATGGCGATAAGTCCAAGTACCACGGTAACTGGTACGGTAATCGACTTACTGTGACAATTTGTGTCACCACAGAGACACTGCTCTTCTCCCCAGTAAAAGCAGTGATTTGTGCGAATGCCGGCGACATTTCGCCGGGCAGCGTTCCACTACGTGGATAGGAGATCGACGTATGTCTCAACGGCTGGGTGACCTTCTCGTCAAAGAGAAGATCATAACCCCGGAGCAGTTGGAACAAGCCACCAAGGCCCAGAAGGAGCAGAACTGCCGCCTGGGGTCTGCCTTGGTGAAGCTTGGCTTCCTCACGGATGAGGATGTCACCAATTTTCTCTCCCGGCAGTATGGCGTCCCAGCCATCAATCTCTCGTATTTTGAAATTGATCCTGCAGTAGTCAAGCTGATCCCGTTTGAAACTGCGAAACGTTACCAGATTCTTCCCCTGAGCCGCGTGGGCGCTTCGCTCACCATCGCCATGGTCGATCCGACCAACGTTTTCGCGATGGACGATATCAAGTTCATGACTGGCTTCAATATCGAGCCCGTCGTAGCCTCGGAAAGCTCGATCCTGACGGGCATCGACAAAGCCTACGGGGGCAAAGCGGAGGAAGATCTCGAAACCGTAATGCAGTCGATGTCGGAGATGAACGAGAGCGACATCGAAGTGCAGGCGGAAGAGCAGGAGATGGAGCTGTCGCAGCTGGAAAAAGCGGCGGACGAAGCTCCCGTGGTCAAGCTGGTCAATCTGGTGCTCACCGACGCGGTGAAGCGCGGAGCCAGCGACATTCACATCGAGCCCTACGAAAAAGAATTCCGCGTGCGCTTCCGTATTGACGGCGTGCTGCAGGCAATCATGTCGCCGCCGATGAAGTTAAAGGACGCGATCACCTCCCGCCTGAAGATCATGGCCAAGCTCGACATCAGCGAGAAGCGGCTGCCGCAGGACGGCCGCATCATGCTGAAAATGAATATCGGCGGCCGCAAGAAACAGCTCGACTTCCGTGTCAGCACCCTGCCGACACTGTGGGGCGAGAAAATCGTGCTGCGGTTGCTCGACAAAGAAAATCTGCGGCTCGATATGACCAAGCTGGGTTTCGAGCCAGAATCGCTGGTCAAGTTCGAGAAAGCCATTCTCAAGCCTTACGGCATGGTGCTGGTCACCGGCCCCACGGGTTCCGGTAAGACCAACACGCTCTATTCCTCGATCTCGCGCCTCAACCAGCCTGACACCAACATTATGACGGCGGAAGATCCGGTCGAATTTCAGTTGGGCGGCGTCAACCAGGTGCAGATGAAGGAGCAGATCGGATTGAACTTTGCTGCGGCCCTGCGCTCCTTTCTGCGGCAGGATCCCAACATCATTCTGGTCGGCGAAATCCGAGACTTTGAAACGGCGGAAATTGCCATCAAAGCCGCGCTCACCGGCCACCTGGTGCTTTCCACTCTGCACACCAACGGCGCGCCAGAAACCATTACGCGCTTGATGAACATGGGCATTGAGCCCTTCCTGGTGGCGACCTCGGTTCACCTGATCTGCGCCCAGCGCCTGATTCGAAGGATCTGCAAAGACTGCACCGAGACCGTGGAGGTTCCGGTTCAGACTTTGATTGAAGAGGGGTTTTCGCCTGAGGAAGCCAAGACCATCAAGATCCAGAAAGGCAAGGGCTGCGGGGTTTGCAACAACACCGGATACAAAGGCCGCTGCGGTTTGTATGAAGTGATGGAAGTCGACGATGAAATCAGGGAGCTCGTGCTGGTCGGCGCTTCCGCGGTCGAATTGAAAAAGAAAGCCATCGAGCGCGGCATGATTACGCTCCGGCGCAGCGGTTTGATCAAAGTGGCCGCGGGCATCACGACGTTGGAAGAAGTTGCTCGCGAGACCATTCACTAATTCGTAGAGATTTTAAGACGTAGGGAAGGGAACACGATTATGGGCCTGTCATTAAGTGACTTGTTGAAACGGATGCTGGAGATGAGTGGCAGCGATCTTCACATCACCACGAATTCGCCACCTCAGATCCGCGTCCACGGCCACCTGGTGCCGCTCGATCTGCCGCAGATGACGCCGGCCGAGACCAAGCAACTGGCCTACAGCGTCATGACGGATTCGCAGAAGCACCGCTTCGAGGAAAGTCTCGAACTCGACTTCTCCTTCGGATTGAAAGGTTTGGCCCGCTTCCGCGCCAACGTTTTCAACCAGCGCGGCGCGACTGCGGCTGTGTTTCGTCTGATTCCTTTCGAGATCAAGTCTTTCAACCAGCTCGGCCTGCCTGCCGTCGTAAGCAAGCTCTGCGACAAGCCCCGCGGTCTGGTGCTGGTGACGGGACCAACCGGCTCCGGTAAGTCGACAACTCTGGCGGCCATGATCGACAAGATCAACAGCGAGCGCCACGACCACATCCTCACGATCGAGGACCCGATCGAGTTCGTGCACATGAACAAGAACTGCGTGGTCAACCAACGCGAACTGCACGCCGACACCAAGAGCTTCACCGACGCGTTGCGCGCCGCGCTTCGTGAAGACCCGGATGTCGTGTTGATCGGCGAAATGCGCGACCTGGAAACCATCGAGTCGGCGTTGCGTATCGCCGAAACCGGTCACTTGACCTTCGGCACGCTGCACACCAATTCGGCGACTTCCACCATCAACCGCATCATCGACGTGTTCCCCGCGCACCAGCAGCCACAGATTCGCGCGCAGCTTTCGCTGGTGCTCGAAGGCATCATGTGCCAAAGCCTGGTGCCAACACCGAGCGGCAAGGGTCGAGCGATGATCATGGAAATTCTTATTCCGAACCCGGCCGTTCGCAACCTGATCCGTGAAGACAAGATCCACCAGGTGTATTCGGCCATGCAGTCGGGGCAAGACAAGTTCGGAATGCAAACGTTCAACCAGGCTCTGGCTACGGCCTACTTCCAGAAACAAGTCACGCTGGAAGTGGCCCTGGCTCGCTCCAGCAATCAGGAAGAACTGCAGGAAATGATCAACCGCGGCGCCAGCCTGTTGAACCGGGGCGGAACGGGAACGGCGGCAAGAGGGGCAGCTTCGAAATAAAACATTGGACGGCGCATCGCGCCTGCGGCTGGCGCGATGAGCAGGGCACAACAAGTTTGAGCCGCAGGAAATTCAGGAATCAGGGACGACACTGAGGAGAGGCCAACACCATGCCAGTTTTTACATTTTCCGGCAAGGACGCCTCCGGACAGAAAATTTCCGGAGAGCGCGTAGCACCAAACAAGCAGGCTCTGCAGCAGGCATTGCGGCGTGAGCGCATAACACCGGGTGCAGTCCGGGAAAAGGGCAAAGAGTTTTCTATGCCCACTTTCGGATCGGGCAAGGTCGGGACCAAGGACATCGCGATTTTCTTTCGCCAGTTCTCGGTCATGATCGATGCCGGCCTGCCGCTGGTGCAGTGTCTGGAAATTCTGGCGGCCAACCAGGAAAACCCGGCGTTCCAGAAGACGCTCACAGGCGTCCGCACTACTGTAGAAGGCGGCGCCACGCTGGCTAATGCCATGCGCCAATATCCTGTCGTATTCGACGACCTCACCACCAACATGATCGAGGCGGGCGAAACCGGCGGTATTCTGGACATCATTCTGCAGCGCCTTGCGGTCTACGTGGAGAAAGCAGTCCGCCTGAAAGCTGCCGTGAAGTCGGCTTTGATTTATCCCGTGGCCGTCGTCAGCTTGGCGGGCTTGATCGTCGCCGCCCTGCTCAAGTGGGTAGTGCCCATCTTCGCCAACCTGTTTGCCGGCCTGGGTGTTGCCCTGCCGCTTCCCACCCGTATCGTCATGGGATTGAGCGCATTCGTGGGGAGTTTCTGGTGGGTCGTCATTGTGGCCGGCGCGTCATTTG
Source organism: Candidatus Sulfotelmatobacter sp. (assembly GCA_049280095.1). Classification (GTDB taxonomy): domain Bacteria; phylum Acidobacteriota; class Terriglobia; order Terriglobales; family Acidobacteriaceae; genus Sulfotelmatobacter. Next base: position 251,544 of record JBAPPL010000028.1, read on the forward strand.
TCTTCGGTCTGAGGGCGATCCGCAAGAACCCGAAAGGCCGCTATTACTTCGATAAATTTCTGCTTCATCTGCCCGTGGTCGGCTCCCTACTGCGCAAGATCGCTGTAGGCCGGTTCACCCGCACTCTTGGCACTCTGATCACCTCTGGCGTGCCGATTCTCGAAGGTCTGGCCATCACCGCCAGGACCTCGGGCAACGCCGTGCTGGAAGAAGCGCTGATGAAAGTGCGGAAAGCCATCGAAGAAGGCCGCACCATCGTCGATCCGCTCCGGGAATGCGGAGTGTTTCCTAACATGGTGACCCAGATGATCGGCGTCGGCGAAGCGACCGGCGCTATGGACAGCATGTTGCAGAAGATCGCTGACTTCTACGAAGAAGAAGTCGACGCCGCTACCAAGGACATGCTGGCCATGCTCGAACCGGTCATCATCGGACTGCTCGGCGTGACCATCGGCGGCATCGTGATTTCACTCTACATGCCGTTGTTCGCCATGATCGCAAAGCTGGCTGGCTAAAACCAGGTTTCAAAGTGCGAAGGTTTCAAAGTTTCAAAGCCTTGAGACTTTGAGACCTTGAAACTTTGAAACCTTGAAGCCTTGAAACTTGGTTCTCCATGCAATCGACATTCGACGAGCGGAATTGGCTGGCCTGGCTGGTCAAAGTACGGATCCTGATCCTCACCTTCCTGCTCGGAATCCAGTTGGCGGTTGCAGAGTTGACCCCCACTCGTCTGCCTCTGCGCCTTTTCCTCAGCACCATGCTGCTGTGGTATACGGTCTCGCTCTTTTACGTAGTCCTGCTCTCCTTCTGGCGCGAGCACCGGTTGCAGGCGTCGTTGCAGGTTCTGACCGACCTGATCATGGTCAGCCTGGTGGTGCACGAGACCGGAGGCTGGGACAGTTCGCTGAACTTTCTCTATCCTCTGGCCATCATCGTCGCCGGAATCCTTTTGCCCAGGGTGTGGGCGCAACTGGTTGCGGCCCTTGCTTTCATTCTGTACGGCACCGTTCTCGAACTCAACTACTACGGAGTCGTGCATTCCTACTGCACCACGCATCCCGGCGTGAAGGCGCTGCAGGGAATCATTTTCGTGAACCTGTTTGCCTTCCTGGCCGTCGCCTACCTGGCGGGCCTGCTGGTCGCCAAGCTCCGCCAGGCGCGCGTCGAGCTGAAAGATACGAGCGGAGCGCTCGAAGATCTTCAGATCCTGCACGAAAATATTATTCAGTCCATCAGCAGCGGACTGATCACCACTGGTCTCGATGGGCGCATTACGCTGGTCAACAACGCCGCGCTGAAACTTCTGGAGCGCGCTTCCGATCAGTTGCTGGGAAAACCGGTTGCGGGAATATTTCTCGATGCCCTGCCGAACGGCGAATCCCAGACCCACGCCGAAGTTCGCTTCGACACGGTGGGAAGCTTCCGCCGAACGGTTCGGGTGCGAGTGGCTGCCCTCAGCGGACCGGAGCGCGGAGCGCTGGGCTACGTCTATGCTCTCGATGACCTCACCGAGATCCGGCGACTGGAGCGCGAAGTCCGCATGCAGGACCGCCTGGCAGCCGTGGGCCGGCTGGCTGCCGCCATCGCACATGAGATTCGCAATCCGCTCACTTCCATCGCCGGTTCGGTCAGCATGCTTTCCGGCATACCGGAGATGAGCGAGGAGCATCGCAACCTGCTCGCGATTGTCACGCGCGAATCGCAGCGGCTGAATGGCATCATCACCGATTTTCTGGCTTACTCCCGCGGCAAACAGTATCACTTCGAAAAGACCGACCTGGTGCACTTGCTTGAGGACACGCTCACCCTCATGGGGCACCGCATGACCGCGGAAAATATCGCCATCACGATTGAAAGCGATTTTTCCGTTGCGGAGGCATGGGTGCTCGCCGACGGCGACAAAATCAAACAGGTTTTCTGGAACTTCGCCGAGAACGCCGTCCGCGCCATGGGCAATGGCGGCACTCTGAAAGTGGGCATCGAGCGCCTGGGAGACGACTGGCAGGTTAGTTTTGCGGACACTGGAACCGGCATGACGCCGCAACAGACAGAGAAAATTTTCGAGCCTTTCCAATCGAACTTCGAAGGCGGCACGGGACTTGGCCTCGCGGTGGTCTACCAGGTCGTACAAGCGCACGAAGGCAAAGTGTGGGCGCGCTCCAAGCCCGGCCAGGGCACGACTTTCGTCCTGCGGCTGCGCCGGCTGGATGCGGAACGGACTGCGACCGAAAAACTCGGTGCGGAACGGCAGATCGTTCGCACCACTTCGCCGGAAAACTTCGCCGCGCCCGCGCAACTCGCGGCCGCCGCGGGGGAAGGGAGGCTGCGTGGCTAACATTCTGGTTTGCGACGATGAGCGCTCCATCTGCGAAATGCTCGACATCGCCCTGCGCCGCGATGGACACCGGGTCGAAACCGTGCAGTCCGGCCAGTCAGCCAAGAATAAGATCGACGGCGCTCTTTACGATCTGATCATTACTGATATCAAGATGCCAAATATCGATGGCATCGAAGTGCTGCGCCATGCCCACCGCGTTTCGCCCGATTCCCCGGTCATCCTTATCACTGCCGTCGACGACTACGAAGCCGCCGTCGAGGCAGTGAAAGCTGGAGGCGCGTCCGATTACATTCGCAAGAGTCCCGGCCTGGTCGACGAAATCAAGCTCGCCATCAACCGCGTGCTTGAAAAACTGTCGCTCAGCAAACAGAACTTTGCCCTGCGCCGCGACGCCGCTTCCCACAATTCGCTCGACAACATCATCGGCTCCAGTGGGGCGATGGAGAAGTTGAAGCAGACGCTTCGCACCGTCGCCTCGACCGCCAGCACAGTTCTGATTCACGGCGAGAGCGGCACAGGTAAAGAGCTTGTAGCCCGCGCTGTTCACATTTGCTCGCCGCGCGCCACCGAGCCCTTCGTCTCGGTAAACTGTGGAGCCTTCCCCGAAACTTTGCTGGAGAGCGAACTTTTCGGCTACTTGAAGGGAGCCTTCACTGGAGCCAATCAGAACAAGCGGGGTCTGTTTGAAGTCGCTGGCGGCGGCACCATCTTTCTGGACGAAATCAGCGAAATGACACTGGCCATGCAGGTGAAGCTGCTGCGTGTGCTGCAGGAGCGCACGGTGCGCCCGGTCGGCGGCACCAGCGAAATTCCCATCGATGTGCGCGTCATCGCCGCCACCAATCGCGACCTCGACAAAGCTGTCGCCGAAAATCTTTTTCGCGAAGATCTCTACTACCGGCTCAACGTCATCCCCATCCGCGTGCCGAATTTGCGCGAACGCCGCGAAGACATCCAGCTGCTGGCCAATCACTTTCTGAAGAAATATGCCGCTGCGGCGAACCGCAGCATTCTGCGCGTCAACAAAAACTCACTCGACGCTCTCTGCGATTATGAATGGCCGGGCAATGTCCGGCAGTTGGAGAACACTGTCGAGCGCGCCGTTGCCCTCGAAATGACGGACGAGTTGCACGTCGAACTTCCGGCGGAACGCCCCAAAGCCCGCGCCGCGGCAGCAGGTGTTTCTGGAGGAATGTCCGAAGTCGCACCCGGCGCCGTGCTTCCCGAAGGCGTAGGCATGGAAGTCTACGTGGCCAACATCGAGCGCACGCTGCTGCAAAGTGCTCTCGATCGCTCCAACGGCGTGCAGACCAAAGCCGCCGACCTGCTCGGCATCTCCTACCGGTCATTCCGCCACTTGATGAAGAAGTACGAACTGTAGGAGCTAGCTCTTCTTCAACTGCTGCTTCCACCCCAGCACCCGCGCCTTGGCGCCCTCAGCCTCAGCCTCTGGAATCATCCCTTTCTTCTGATAAAGCACCGACAAGCTGGTGTGGGCGAGCACGTCGTCCGGATCCAGTTCCGCAATCCGCTCGGCCACGGCAATGGCCTCATCGTAGCGCTGCAAATCTTGCAGCGCCCGTGCCAGCCCGTGCATGCACTCAGTGAACGTAGGATCGACGGCCAGCGATTCCCGGTAAGCGACGACCGCCTCTTCCAGCTTTCCATCCGCCATCAAATCAAGCGCGGCATAGTAGTGGTCTTCGGCCCTGTGGCGGGTATCTGCGTCGGACATAGAAAGGAAATCCCTGGCGGAGTCAGGATTCTAACATGGCATCTCACTCCGCACTGTCATCCCGAGCAAAGCGAGGGACCCTGGTGTTTGCCCGGAGCTCCGATACGCACGGTGCAGGCAAGAACCAAGGTCCCTCGCTTCGCTCGGGATGACAACTAGTCGAACGGTGCCATCTGTGGGTATTATCGGAGGAATGCGCTACCGTCTCCGCTTTCTCTGGAACGCCACCAGGGGCCATCGCCTGGCTCCGTGGCGCAGCCCCTATCTGCTATGGCGCATCGAGACCTACTGCGGCGTGAAGATGACGCAGATCGGTTTTCTGGAGTTCTGGGAATTTCTGTGGCGGGAGCGTACTAGTCTCTGGCGTTTTCTCAAGTGGACGGCCGAGATGGAGCGCTATGCGCACCCCAAGCCCAAGAGCTAAGGTTTCAAGGTTTCAGAGTTTCAGTGTTTCAAGGTTCACCCCAACAAATCCACCGAAACTCTGAAACCTTGCAACCTTGCCTTATGCCTTGCCGGCTGCGGCGGCCTCGCCGAGAATGATGCTCACTTCGTTGCCCTTGCTCGCCCCGGTCAATTGCGCTGCAGCGCCGCGATTGGCGGCGATTTCCAGAAAACCCATACTGCCGAGCAGGGCAATCACTTCTCCCGGAGCCCCTTCGGCATAGGCATTGCGGATTTCGGTGATCTCACGGCTGCCTACAACAATCTTGAACCCTTGCGCGTTGGCTCCGAAAAGCATCGGGGCGTCTTTCGGAGTGATGTTGGTGATGAGGTTGCCGAACCGGTCGACCTTCAGCACAACCCCGCGCAGCCGGTTTTCATCTACGGCTTTCGGCTTCGGAGCGTTGAAGCGAACGTACTCTTCGACCTCTTCGCCAAACTTTTGCGAATCGACTTCCTTCGCGAGCCACGCCGCCACCGGAGCGAAAATGTCGCGCGCATGGAACGTATTGCTCACCGGCTGCAGAAAGTAGTGTTCGGAAGTGATGTGCCGGACGTGCATACGCTCTTCGCGCGCGTACACCAGCGAGAGCACGCCGTTGTCGGGCGCTACGAAATGATATTTTTCGCACGAAGCTAAAATCGGCCGTCGCGCCGAACCCACGCCGGGATCGACCACGACTACATGAATGGTTCGAGTAGGGAAGTAGGAATATGCCTGCGAAATGGTGAGCGCGCCATCGAGCACGTCGAAGGCCTGCACCGAGTGGCAAATGTCGACAATCTGCGCCTCCGGCACAATATCCAGGATGACGCCCTTCATTGTTCCTACAAAATGGTCGTTGCTGCCGAAGTCGGTGGTCAGAGTAATGATCGGACGGGCCAAGGTTCTCCTCGCGGGGGAAACGAAGTACTCCCAGAATGTCGAAAGTAACTGCTGGTGACTGCAGAGTCAAGGCACGGAGGTAATAAGAAAGCAGGGTTCAGGGGCCAGGGGTTAGCGGTTAGTAAAGCGCTTCGGTTTTACGACCTGGCTTTACTGACCCCAGGCCCCTGATCCCTGACATCTGCTATTCGATGTGTATATCGCCTGATCCCGTCCGCAGGGTTAGTAATGGGCCGCCGCCGCGCACTTTGCCGGCGATGTGCTTGTGCGTTTCCTGCACCCGGCCCTGTACCGTCATCGTGATCGGCGCATCGATATCGAGCGTGCCCGAACTGGTCGAAATATCTGCATCGAAAGCGGCATTTGCCGGCAACCGCACGTGCACATTGCCCGACCCGGTGCGGATCTCCCACGCGCCCGTCTGCGCACCCTCGGCGGTTATATCGCCGCTGCCCGCCTCGGCATGAAATGTGCCTTGAATGCCGCGAACCGTGATGTTGCCGGAACCGGTGTGCACATCGATATCACCCGCCGCGGTTTCTTCCACCTCAATGTCCCCGCTGCCCGCGCTGCCTCGCACCGGTCCGGCGATCCCGCGTGCCCGCACGTTGCCCGACCCGGTCTGCACCCGAATCTCCCCGGTTAGCTGCGAGAGTCTCATGTCTCCCGATCCCGTCTGCAGATCGGCGTTGCCATGCACGCCTTCAATGGTCTGATCTCCCGATCCGCTATGCGCGTTGACGGTTGTGTCGGCGGGCACGGTGATCTCGTAATCCACCGAAATGTCGTGAGCATTCACGTAATCGATGTGAATGCTGTTCCCGTCCTGCCGCAGTGGAGGATTCTGTTCGATTTCAGCGACGTCCGCGTGCCGGTTTCCCGCCAGCCAGTGGTCGCTCACAAAGATTTTTCCTCGAATCGAGACCGACCCTGCTGGTCCGTTGCGCACAATAATGTCGCCGGAGTGAGTTTGCACTTCCAGATTCACCGGCCCGCTGACCTGAAAGGTTTTCTCAAAATGTCCCTGCGGCGTGGAAGCAAATGCAAAGCTGGACGCCGCCACCACCAGGGCGATCGCCAGGAACGAGGCTCGCGCCAGAATAGAAGCCGGAATACGAAAGATTCGCTGCTTGTTCATGTCGAGTGACTCCTCACAAGTTGTCGAGCCGAAGCCCGAAAGCCCCTTCGACTTCGCTCGGGATAGGCTCCGCCGCTACTGCAGCACCACCTGATCGCCTTCCTTCAATCCGCTGAGCACTTCCGTCTTCGCGCCGTTCGAAATCCCGATGTTGATTGCGACCTTATCCATGCCGTCCTTGCCCTTCGGGTCGGGAATATCGACCGAGGCTTTCTTGTCCTTGTCGTAAAGAATCGCGCCTTCCGGAATTTGCAGCACGTTCTTGTGTTCGTCCAGGATAATTTCAGCGTTGGCGGTCATCTCGGCCTTCAATTCGCCGCCCGGATTCTGAATCGAAACCCGCACCTCAAACGTGGTGACGTTGTCCTTCTCCACGCCCATCGGAGAAATCTTGGTCACCTTCCCGGTAAAGGTCTTGTCCTTGAACGATTCCACTTTGATCCGCGCCGGCTGCCCCAGATAAACCTTGCCAATGTCGCTCTCGTCCACTTTCCCTTTGACATAGACTTCGCTGGTATCGCCCAGCGTCATCACCAGGGTGGCCGAAGAACCCAGCACCAGGATCGAGCTCACCGCGTCGCCCATCTCCACGTCGCGCGAGAGCACAATGCCATCGATCGGCGAAACAATGTCGGTATAGCTGAGTTGCTCCTCCAACTGCGTAAGGTTCGCTTGATCCTGCGCCACCTGCGCCTTGGACTGCGCGATCTTCGCCTTCAGCACCGTCACCTGCGCCTTGGCGACGTTCTGTTTGTTCAGCGACATCTCATAATTCTTCTCTGCGTCGTCAAGCGCCGAGGCCGAAACCACCCCATCTTTCGCCATGCCCTCGGCGCGGTCATAGGCGCGCTTCAGCAGCGGCACGTCAGGACCTTCGGCATCGACCTTGGCGCGCTCGTAATCCGCCTGCGAGCTGGTCATGTTGGCCTCAGCCGCATCCAAAGCCGCGCGCGATTGCGCCACCTGCGCCTCGATCTCTACTTTGTCGAGCTGCGCCAGCAACTGTCCCTTCTTGACTTTGTCGCCATAATCCACCAGCAGCTTCTTTACGATGCCGCTGGCCTTCGACTTCACCTCAACCTTCGTGATGGGCGTCACCTTGCCGGTTGCCACTACGCTTTTGGCCAGGTCGCCCCTTTCCACCTTGGCCAGCTTGGTCGGGTCAATCTTCGTACCGCCACGCGTAGCCGCGAACACTCCGATTGCAATCAGCAGCACGATGGCGGTTCCAATGCCGCCCCAGATAAACAGTCTGCGCCGCTTCTTCTTATGATTTCCGTTTCCGTTCACAACTGCCTCCTGAGTGCCTGCTGGAAAATGCTTGCTGAAATTTGCCGAAATGCCTAACTGAGAAAAGCGCTATTGCTATGCTCTCATTATCCTGTACGCGGCCAGAGTTGTCTTTGTTCCAGAGATTTCGGCTCGAAGACTGAAATAGTGGCGTAACCGACCAGCCACCTGCCGATTAGACCCCCCTCAAAGAAAAAAGGTAGCCTGTCGACCCAAAAGTTTTTACCCCGTGTGTCCGATCCCGTGGCTGAGGAATTCAAGATGCGATCTCAAGCCGTCGCCCGGCTTGCCAGCCCCTTTGGAATGCTAGAATTAGCCACCAGAACCAATCCTCAATGATCGCCTTCGTGCTGCTCCGCGTACTGCTGATCCTTCTCCTGGTGGCGGCGAACGCGTTTTTCGCGGCTGCGGAGTTCGCCCTGGTCAGCGTCCGCGACACCCGCATCCAGCAGCTCATCGAGTCCGGACGCACCGGCGCCCGCGTCGTCCAGCGCCTCCACCAGCACCTCGACGAAGTCGTAAACGGCGTGCAACTCGGCATCACCATGGTCAGCCTAACCCTGGGCTGGATCGGCGAACCCATGGTCGCCCGCCTCGTCGAATCTCTGCGTTACGTGCAACGAGTCCCGCACGCGGCGGTCTATGCCCACGGCATCGCCATCGTGATCGCCTTCAGCCTGATCACCTACCTGCACGTTCTTCTCGGTGAGCTCGTTCCGAAGACCCTGGCCCTGCAGCGTTCCGAGCAGATCGCCCTGGCCGTAGCCGCTCCGATGGAAGCCTTCCTCACCCTAACCCGCCCCGTGCTGTTTTTCATGCGCCGCTCCGGCGGCCTGGTGCTGCGAATGTTCGGGGCCCGCGACGCGCGCCGCGGCGGCGCCGTCCACTCCCCCGACGAACTCAAGCTGATCGTCACCGCCAGCCGCCAGTTCGGCCAGATCCCCGAGTCGCAGGAAGAGATGATCCACAACGCCATCGAACTCGACAGCATTACCGTCCGCGAAGTCATGGTGGCCCGCCCTGACATTTTTTCCCTGCCCGCGGACCTAACCCTCGACGAAGCCCTGAACCGCGTTGTCGAAGGCCAGCACTCCCGCATCCCGGTCTACGATCCGCAGCGCGGCCCCGAGCACATCGTCGGCGTCCTCTATTACAAAGAGCTGGTTCGCTGGGTGCGGCTTCGCCTGATCAATCTTGGGATGCCCCTGGCCTCGCGCATCGCACGGACCCAGATCAGCCAGATCATGCACGACGTCCTGGTCGTTCCTGAAACCAAAGTCCTGGCAGAACTGCTGGCCGAATTCAAAGAGCGTCGCCGTCATCTTGCGGTCGTCGTCGACGAGTTCGGTTCTACGGCAGGCGTAATCACCGTCGAAGACATTCTCGAACAACTAGTCGGGGACATCGAAGACGAATTCGACGTGTCTCCACCCGAGCCCGAGTTGCAAGATGAATCCGTGCTGATCCTCGAAGGCGCAGTCAACATCCGCGACCTCGAAACTCAGCACGGCCTGCTCCTGCCTCGCGACGCCGGATTCGAGACCCTCGCCGGATTCGTCCTGGCTCGTCTGCAACGCATCCCGTACTTGGGAGAGTCCTTCGAATACGAAGGCCACCGCTACACGGTCGAAGAAATGGAAGGTCACCGCATCGCCAAAGTGAAGATCGAAAAGCTGGAAAACGTAGAGGGCAGGCCGGAACCCGCGAAGCAGGCCGGAGACTGAAGACGCAAACCTGTGTCATCCTGAGCGGAGCAGATGGATCGCGAAGCAAGGCACCGAAATATCAAACGGCTTGGAGCACGTGTCCGCGATGACAGTCAGACGGAAACTCGGTATCGCTGCTATTGTGCTGTTCGCAATAGGCGTCGTATGTTGGTTTGTGGTCGATGACTTTCGCTCTATTGCTTATCTGGCATGGCGAGGGGCTTATTTCGCAGTACACCCCGTTCCACCTCGTTGCAAGCAGAGAGCAGCGGAGTTCAGAGCAAAGGTCGAACTTATACAACGAGACGCGAAGGACTCACGTAAAGTTGGGACAATGAAAGACGGCGTGGCCCGTTTCTTCGCGTCCGAGAACGTCCCCCTCATCTTCGATCAAATAGGGCAAGATCATGAGGCTACTGGCACGGTTGACTTCAAGGGCTTAGCCGAGTGTGGAAACGTTGCCTGCGGTGACGATTCTACGTCGATCGGGGTACGCGTCAAGGTGGACGTCGATGGAACTGTGGTGTCGGATCCCGTTGTTATAGGAATTTATACCAACTGCTTGTAGCCCCCGACGACTGAGAACTGAGAACCGAGAACTGAAAACTGTACTCCAACGCGTCCTCTACACTCTCCCAGTAATCTGGCTGGTAGTAAGCCTCGTCTTCTTACTAATCCACCTGGTGCCCGGAGACCCCATCCAGCAAATGCTGGGCGAAGGCGCGCCGCCCGCCGACATCCAAGCTACGCGCCACGCCTACGGACTCGACGCTCCGCTAGGCGAGCAATACCTCCACTACTGGAAAGGCGTTCTCCACGGCGACCTCGGCCCGTCGTTCCGCTATAACCAAAGCGTCACGCGCCTTATCGCCCAGCGCTATCCCTACACGCTGCAGTTGACGCTGGCGTCGCTCTTCGTAGCAATAATCCTGTCGATCCCCGCAGGTGTGCGTTCCGCCCAGCGCCGCAACCGCTGGGATGACCGCCTGCTCAGCGTAATCAGCCTCTTCGGCTTGTCGTTCCCCAACTTCGCGCTGGGCCCGATCCTGATTCTTCTCTTCGCCATCAAGTTGGGATGGCTCCCCGTCTCGGGCGCCGGTTCTTTCGCCAACATAATCCTCCCCGCCATCACCATGGGCGGAGCGCTAGCCGCCATCCTGACCCGCATGGTCCGCACCTCCATGCTCGAAGAGCTAAGCCAGGACTACATCCGCACTGCCCGCGCCAAAGGCCTGCCCGAGCGCACGGTAGTCTACAAACACGCCCTGCGCAACGCCATGATCCCCATCATCACCGTCCTCGGCCTGCAATTCGGCGCGCTGCTGGCAGGCGCAATCGTGACCGAAACCATCTTCTCCTGGCCTGGCATCGGCCGCTTGACGATTCAAGCCATCTCGAATCGCGACTACTATCTGGTACAAGGCTGCATCCTGGCGATTGGATTGACCTACGTCGCCGTGAATTTTCTGACGGACGTTCTGTACTCGGTGGCGAACCCGAGGATCAGGCAGTAAGCCGCAAGAGTCATCGCTGACAGGCGCCGGGACGATTTGACGTAATTGAAACACGCTTCCACGAGTCCTTCTCTGAGTTTGTTGATTTTGGTTTTGGATGATTCAACCCGCGGCAAAGGCGCCGAAAAATAGGCCGGGACTTTCGGAGCGGCAAATTCATCCTTGACTCGTATATATCATCATCATATGCTGTATATACACAAGCGAGGGGGAGGACTATGGCCGTAACCATGACTTCGATCCGCCTGGACACTCAATTAGCCGACGAGGCCGTGAAAGTCCTCGGCGCGAAATCCCGCACCGACGCCGTTCACATCGCCCTCCGCGAGATCGTTGCGCTCAAGCGCTTCAAGGCTCTGATGAAAAAGAACTCCGGCAAGCTCAAATTCTCCGGGCTTGATGAGTGACCTGGTCATCTTCGATACGTCGGTTCTGGTCGACGAGGCTCGCACCGGACGTCATCGCGAGAGCATCGCATCGGTCGGCGGCTTGGTCCGAACATCATCCGTCGTTCTCGCGGAACTGATGCGTGGTGTCATCGGGCCGGCGGAACACAAGTTCCTCCGCTCTCTAGCAAGAAACTACCCGATCTTAACTCCGACGCAAAAGAATTGGCTGGAGTCGGGCGAGGTACTGGCCAACATTCGCGCTGATCGCGGCTTCGAACCACACAAATTGCGTGACCTGCATTTCGATGTACTAATCGCTCTCACCGCCCGCTCGTATGGCGCCCGCCTCATCACAACCAATCGGACAGATTTCGAGCTGATCAATCGATATCGCGAGATCAGGTTGGAAGTGTGGTGAGAAGGTAGCGCGATCAAAAGCTTAAAGGCGGGGCATGGCTGCCCCGCCTCTTGAAACGAAACTACGCTGCCTGCATCACTTTCTTCATCCGTTCTTTCATCTCCTGCGGGGAGACATCTTCCACATGCGTGGCCACGCTCCAGAAATGTCCGAAGGGATCTTGAATGAAGCCGGAGCGGTCGCCGTAAAACTGGTCCTGCACCGGCTTCAGGATTTTCGCGCCCTCGGCCTTCGCGCGCTCAACTACGCGATCGACGTCGGGAAGATACACGTACAGGCTTACCGGGCTTCCGCCGACCGCGGTCGCGCTGGTGTGTCCCTGCCCCATGCCGGGATTTTCGTCAGCCAGCATGATGTGCGAGTTGCCGATTTTCAACTCGGCGTGACCCACTTTGCCGTCAGGGCCATTCATGCGAACGGTTTCGACCGCGCCGAAAACCTTCTTGTAGTATTCAATCGCCTGGGCCGCGCCTTTGATGATTAGGTAGGGAGTGACGTTGTTGTAGTCCTTGGGAATGTACGAAACTTTACTCATGATTGTTCCTCCTTGGAATGTAGGCTAAGGGTGGAGGTTTGTGGCGCGCATGCGGAGAAGCTACGCGTCCCAGCACTGCCCCTATCAAAACACAATTTGGGAGACGACTCAAGACCGATCCGCGGGTTAAGATTCCTCTATGTCCAGCACCGCCATCTCGTTCCGTCACCGGGTTACCGGAAATGCCCGCCACAATCCGCTGGCGGCGACCGGCGTGGTGCTGGTGATCATCTTCATAATCTTCGCCCTCTTCGCTCCCTGGATCGCGCCGCAGGATCCTGCCGCCATCAATCTTCCTGCGCGCCTCGACCCTCCGTCCCACGCGCACTGGTTCGGCACCGACGAGCTCGGCCGCGACATTCTCTCGCGCATCGTCTACGGCGCGCGCATCTCGATGCTGGTGGGAAGCTGCGTTGTCGTCGCGTCGCTCGCACTCGGACTCATCATCGGTTCCATCGCCGGCTACTACGGCGGAGGCATCGACCGCTTCGTCAACGTGGTCTTGATGAACGCGTTCCTCTCGTTCCCCGGAATCCTTCTCGCCATTGCGTTCGTAGCCTTCCGCGGCCCTGGCATCTTCAATCTGGTTCTCGCGCTTTCACTGGGCGGCTGGGTCGGCTACGCCCGCCTGGTGCGCGGACAAGTCCTCGCCGCGCGCGAACGCGAATTCGTCGAAGCCGCCCGGGCCCTCGGAGCGAGCGACCTCAGAATCATCGTCCGCCACATTCTGCCGAACATTATTCAGCCTGTGATCGTGCAGGCTGCCATCGGTATGGCCGGAGCCATCCTCGCCGAAGCCACAATGAGCTTTCTAGGTCTCGGCGTTCCACCGCCCACGGCCAGTTGGGGCACGATGCTCAACGACGGCCGCGCCCACCTGTTTGACGCGCCCCATCTCGTGCTGTTTCCCGCGCTCGCCGTGATGCTGGCGGTGTTGTCGTTCAACTTTATCGGCGACGCTCTACGCGACTATCTCGACCCCCGCTCCCGCATCGAAGCCGGACTCTAACCCCGCAACTCATTCAATACACGCCAAATCGACTTCTTGACATACATTGCATATTGCAATATATATATAGCGATCTGAGATATGAAACTGGGGGAGAAAATACGTTACCTGCGTGAGGTGGAAGGTTCACTGCGCGGCCTCGATCGCCCCATCACTCAGCAGGAGATGGTCAAGGCGATCCGGCAGGAACTGCGCAAGAGCATCAGCCAGTCGTACTTGTCGCAGATCGAGAGCGGGTCGCGGCCGCACATGACGCAGTCGTCACGTGCGTTGCTGGCCAAGTTCTTCAAGGTTCATCCCGGTTTTTTGGTGGATGACCCTGAGGGTTATCACACGGAGCTGACTTCAGATCTACGTACGACCGAAGGCCAGCTTGATGTCTGGTTGCTGCAGGGATCGGAGCGCTTCGTCAGCGATCCGGAAGTGAGCGAGGTGCTGATCAAGGCCGCGCGCGAGAAAGACACGAGACGCTGCCTGCTGCTGTTGGGCGCGATTCTCGACACGCCGGGCTTGGCCGAACGTCTGCTCGAAGCCCTGCGGCCGGATTTAGTAGCAAGAGGAAATCATCGCCAAGTAAGCCGGGGACAAGAAGATCACGGTCGCGCCGCGGAGGCAGAAGGGAGAAGAACCCGATGAACTACTCCATAACCTGGGCGAACTTTTACCTCGTATGTTTCGCGGTCGGTTTCTGCCTGAGTTTTTTTTCTTTCGTGTTCGGAGGTTCGCGCACAGGCCGTCTTCATCTGCCTCACTTTCATGGGCACGTCGGCGGCGCACATCTACCTGCTGCCGGCGCGGGGCACGGTCCGGTTACGACCGGTCACGCGCCGGTTGCAACCGATGCATCAGTTGCCGCGAGCAACGCACACGCGCAGCGAGGCGGCGGGGTTTCGCCTTTCAACTTCGTCACGCTAACCGCGTTCCTGGCCTGGTTTGGCGGGGCTGGCTTCCTGCTCACGCGCTACTCTGGCCTTTGGGTCGGCTTCGGATTGCTGGCTTCGGCCACCAGCGGGCTGATTGGTGGAGGCATCGTCTTCCTATTCCTGAGCAAGGTGTTGATCTCAGAGGACGAGAACATGGACCCCGCGGACTACGAAATGGTTGGAGTGCTGGGGCGAATCTGCAGTCCGATTCGCGCAGGCGGAACCGGCGAAATCATTTACACGCAGATGGGCACGCGGCGTGTCTGCGGGGCGCGCAGCGACGAGGGCAGCGTCATCGCGAAAGGGACTGAAGTCGTGGTCACGCGCTACGAAAAGGGAATTGCCTATGTGCGGCTGTGGAGCGAAATGTCCGGGGAATGAGTAAAGCGTGCTTGGCATTCAGGCTTTGCATGGTTCGGTGAGGAGACGCTATGGAACGAAAATTGTTTCAAATCGCGGTAGGGCTGACGTGGCTGGCGTTGCCGTTGACTGCACTGAACTACTGGAGGGCTTGGGATCTCCTGCCGCCGCGAATGGCGGTGCATTTCGACATCAATTGGCAGCCCAACGGCTATACGTCGCGCGAGGGATCGTTAATGCTGGCGCTGGGGACAACAGCCTTTTTGCTATTGATTTTTACGATCGCCAGCTACGCCGCGGGCAGTGCGTCGGTTTCGAGTTTGGCGAAGTGGTCGATGGTGGCCGTCTTTTATGTCGCGTTGGGTTTTGTTTTTTACGTAAATAACTGGATCGTGGATCGCAACCTGAGCGGGCAGCCGCGTAGCGAAGTAATTGTTCCTCGTGATTTGAATGCGGGAGGTGGGTTCCCTCAGGGCTAAAGCCCGAAGTGATTTGGGATTTACGCGGCGCTGAAGCGCCGCTCTTCCACGGTACTGCAAGCGTTTTATGAGGTTCTCAACAACGTGTGTGGCTTGGTCTTGAATATTGAACTTGTGGAACTGCATTCGTAGAAGGAGGCGTTATGCCGGAGATGTCACGGATGGTCGAGATTTGGATTTTCGCCGGGCTGGGGGTGATGGTCCTTCTGTTCCTGATGAGCGGAATGGCCAGGCTATATCGCAAAGCGGGGCCGCACGAAGCACTCATCGTGTATGGCCTGGGCGGGACGCGCGTGGTGCAGGGACACGGCACGCTGGTTCTGCCCATGGTGCAAGTGTGCCGCGATCTGTCCCTGGAACTGATGTCGTTTGACGTGGCGCCGCAACAGGATCTCTACACCAAGCAAGGCGTGGCGGTGACGGTGGAAGCGGTTGCGCAAATCAAAGTGAAGTCCGACCGCGAGTCGGTGCTGACGGCTGCCGAGCAGTTTCTCACCAAGACTGATCAAGAGCGTGAGGGGCTGATCCGGCTGGTGATGGAGGGCCACCTGCGCGGCATTATCGGCCAGCTTACGGTGGAAGAAATCGTGAAGCAGCCGGAAATGGTTTCCGACCGCATGCGCTCCACATGTGCGGAGGACATGAACAAGATGGGGCTCGAGGTGATCTCGTTCACCATCAAGGAAGTTCGAGACAAGAACGAATACATCACCAACATGGGCAAGCCCGATGTAGCGCGCATCAAGCGCGACGCAGACGTGGCCACCGCGGAAGCCGACCGCGACACCGCGATCAAGCGCGCACTGGCGCAGCGGGAAGCGGCTGTAGCCAAGGCGCAGGCTGATCAGGAACGGGTGCTGGCGGAAACTTTGTCGCTGGCCAAGCAGGCCGAATCGCAGCGCGACCTCGAAGTGAAGAAGGCGCAGTTCCTGGAAGTCACAAAACGCCAGCAGGCGCAGGCTGACAAGGCTTATGACATCCAGACCAACATCATGCAGCAGCAGGTGGTGGCGGAGCAGGTGAAGGTGCAGCAGATCGAGAAAGAACAGCAGGTCAAAGTGCAGGAAGCGGAAATCAATCGCCGCGAGAAAGAACTGATCGCAACCGTACTGAAGCCGGCGGAAATCGATCGTCAACGGATTGAGACCCTGGCCGCGGCCGAGAAGCAGCGCCTGATCGCGGAAGCGGAAGGCCATGCGTCATCGATACGGGCACAAGGCGAGGCTGAGTCCGAAATCATTTTCAAAAAAGGCGAAGCTGAAGCCAAGGCCATGAACGTCAAGGCTGAGGCATATCAGGAATACAACCAGGCGGCAGTGATTGACCGGCTGTTTACGGCAATGCCGGAAGTGGTGAGGGCGCTGGCCAGTCCGCTGGCGAACGTCGACAAGATCACCATTGTCTCGACTGGAAACGGTGATGCTTCCGGGATGAACAAGATCACGGGCGATATCACCAAGATGGCGGCGCAGGTGCCGGCGTTATTCGAGACGCTCTCCGGCATGCCGTTGTCGGAACTGTTGGGCAAGGTGCGGCAGATCGGAGACAAATCGCCGAAGCCGCCAGTGGTTGAAACGACGAAGTAGGAAAGCTCACTTGGGGACAGCCGCCCTCGGCTGTCCCGCGAGCGAAGCGAGGCGCAGAGCTTGGAGCTGAAATATGAATCGCAAATCGAAAGGAATTGGGGCAGGCATTGCATCAGGCGCGGCGCTGGGCGCGGTCGCCGGCGTTCTGGCGGGGCATGTTGCGATCTGGCTTGGCATCGGAATCGCGATTGGAGTGGCACTCGGAGCATCGTTCCGACGGACCGAGAAGGTATGTCCCGAGTGCGCGGTGATCCATCGGAAGCATGAAGTGAGCGGCAGGCAGCTGGGAGGGTAGAGGGCGTGATTGAAATGCCCTGCGGAGCTGGTTGGTGGTTTTGAAAGACAAGGGGTCCTTCGACTCCGCAAGCGCTTGCGCTAGGCGCGCAACCGCTCGCTCCGCTCAGGATGACAATTTGGGAAGTGCAAGAAAGCGAGAAGCTAGAAGCTAGAAGCTAAAAAAGGAGTCCACCATGGCATTACTCGAGCGTGTTTCCACATTAGTCCGGGCCAACCTCAACGATCTGATCGATAAGGCTGAGGAGCCGGAGAAGATGATCAAGCAGGTGATTCTCGACATGCAGAACCAACTGCTGCAGGTGAAGACGCAGGTGGCGATTGCCATTGCCGATCAGCATCTGCTCGAGAAAAAACAAAAAGAGAACGAAGAAAAAGTGGCGGAATGGATGCGCAAGGCCGAACTGTCAGTCGACAAGAAACAGGACGACCTGGCACGAGCCTCATTGCAGCGCGTGGAAAGCTATCGCGAGATGAGCGAGAGCTTCTTGCAGCAGGTGACAGACCAGAAGGCGCAGGTGGAGAACCTGAAGTCGGCGCTGCGCCAGTTGGAGCAGAAGCTGAGCGAGGCGCAGGCCAAGGCCGATCTGCTGATTGCGCAACATCGCCGCGCCCGGGCCGTGGGCAAGGCCAGTGACGCGCGCCTGGCCATGGGCGACGGCTCGAAAGCCGCGGCTTTCGACCGTATGAAGCGCAAAGTGGCGCACTCTGAAGCGGTGGGGCAGGCGAAGGCCGAGATTGCCAGCGACAATATGGAAGACCGCCTCGCCGCGCTGGAAAAAGAAGATCGCATTGAGCAGTTGCTGGCGGAGCTGAAGGGGAAGCGCGGAGCTTAGTCGGACCGATGCGTTGGCGCCCGCGATTCGGTTGAGGGACTAGGGATCCCCTCGGCACGCTCGGGGCAGGCTCTTCGACTCCGCATCCATTTCGCTTTCGCAAAGTGGATGCTCCGCTCAGGATGACACTAACCTTAGGATGCGCCCGGGGAATCGTCACCCCGGCTTACATCCATTGACCGGTCGGGCCGCATCTCTGTAATCTTGGTTGTGCAATTTCGGATGGGATTTCCGGTTCGAGGATCTTTCATGAAGCAAGGTGCAATTCTCCTGCTGTTGCTGATGACGACGCTCATGCTGGGCGGCTGTGGCAGCACTCCCACGTCGGTTCAGACGGGGGCGGGTGGAATCTGGCTGGCGGAGTTGACCGGAGGCAGCGGCCAAGCGTCCGGGTTGAGCTTTATCACGGACTTCACGCTGAACGGCAATGCCACCCTGAACATTTTGAGCTTTCAATTCCTCAACTATAACCCCAACAACAGCGCCAACTGTTTCTCCTCCATCAACGGGCCAAATGTGACCGGATCAATCCCCTTGACGCTTCAGTCGAACGACACCGTGACCGGCACCATCACCTACGTCGTGCAGTCGGGAGGCAATGCCCTTACCCTTAACGGAATCGTGAACGGAACGGCGAGAGAGAACGGGAGCGGGACGAATGCTACCTATACGCTGACCAGCGCCACGATCACCGGCACTTGGACTCTAACTGGTAGCTCCGGGTGCACCGTGAGCGGCGACACGTTTTTCACCATGACCCAGTCGTCCTGAAGTTTTTTGAGTTTAGAACCAATCGCTGCGATAAGCGACCCACCAGGACGCGAAGAGGATGGGAACGGTTGCGGCCACTCCCCACCAAATCGGCAGCAGAAAGTCCGCCATCAGGCCGAGCACTGTGAAGGTCATCCAGAAGACTTTCTTTTGCATAGAGTAATTGTAGGCCGGAGGCTGCGGGAAGGCAGCAGTGCGGTTGGGCCAGCACTTTCGTCACCTCTCTGGTCTGCTATAGCTGGTCTGCTATAGAGTGGGAACCATGAAGCGCTCGCTGCAAGAGATTGCCGAGGCTGTGGAAGCGCGCCTGCGTGGGGATGGGAAGGTCGAGATTGAGGGCGTGGCCAGCATCGGATCAGCCTCCAAGCATGATCTGGTGTTTGTGGAGGAAGAGAAATATCTTGCGCGGGCGATGCAATCGGGAGCGGGGGCGGTGATTGCGGGGGAATTCGCCGCGGCGGCATCCGGCAAGCCTTTGCTTATCAGCCGTCATCCCAAGCTAGCTTTTGCGCGGGCGGCGCGCTTTCTGCGGGACGGGAATCGCGATGGGAATAACGCCGGCGTACATCCGACTGCGGTGGTTCATAAGTCGGTTCGTCTGGCGCCGGGTGTGGTGGTCGGGGAATATGCCGTCGTGGGGGCGGATGCGGAAATCGGGGAGAGCACGCGGATCGGCGCCGGTTGCTCGATTGCGCGAGGAGTGAAGATTGGGCGGGACTGCGAGAT
The DNA here is from genome assembly GCA_049280095.1 of Candidatus Sulfotelmatobacter sp. Taxonomy (GTDB): domain Bacteria; phylum Acidobacteriota; class Terriglobia; order Terriglobales; family Acidobacteriaceae; genus Sulfotelmatobacter. Next base: position 270,921 of record JBAPPL010000028.1, read on the forward strand.
TTATTCGAAGGTTACGATTTATGCGGGGACCGCGCTGGGCGACCGCGTCATCGTGCATGCGGGTGCGGTTCTTGGAAGCGATGGCTTCGGATATGTGCGCGACCCCAAGAGCGGGCGCTACGAGAAATTTCCGCAAGTCGGAAAGCTCGTGATCGAAGATGATGTGGAGATTGGCGCTAATACGACGATTGACCGCGGAGCGCTCGACGAGACGCGCATCGGGCAGGGAACGAAAATCGACAACCTGGTGCATATCGGCCACAACTGCCGGCTGGGGCAGAATGTAGTGATTGCGGCACAGACCGGGCTCTCCGGCAGCATTGTGATTGAGAATGAGGTCGTGCTCGGAGGCCAGGTCGGCATTGGCGAACACGCGCGCATCGAAGAAGGAGTGATGCTGGGCGGGCAAGGCGGTGTGCTGCCGAATAAAGTGCTGCGCGGCAAGGGCGTGGCTTTCTGGGGGACTCCGGCGCAACCGGTTCGGGAATATCTGAAGCAGTTGGCGGCGCTGGCGAGGCTGGGACAAGGGAAGAAAGAAAAAAAGAGGTAGGCGTGGCGATCGTCGTGATTGGCGGGCATTCGCGAAGCGTGGGGAAAACCAGCGTGGTCGCGGGACTGATTTCCGCGCTCCGCGAATACGATTGGACCGCGGTGAAGATTACACAATATGGACACGGGGTTTGTTCTGCTAATGGAGCGCCGTGCGATTGTGCCACTGACGATCACAGCTGGGCGATTTCTGAGGAGAAAGATCGCAGCGGAGAGTCCGACACTTCACGCTTTCTTGTGGCGGGCGCGGCTCGAGCCTTGTGGGTGCGCACCGAGCAGGGCAGGCTGGCTGAAGCCATGCCTGCGCTGCGGCAACGGCTGGAACAGGCGCGGCATGTGATGGTGGAATCGAACAGCGTGCTGAAGTTCCTGCGGCCGGACTTGTATCTGACAGTGCTCGACCCGGGCACGGAGGATTTCAAGACTTCGGCGCGCGAATTTCTAGATCGCGCCGGTGCGGTGATTCTGCACGAGGGTTCACAATCTGGAACGGCGTGGCAAGGCGTTTCGTTGAAGCCGGTGGCCGCACGACCGGTGTTCCGGATTACGCCTCCGCCTTATGTGACGGCGGAGATTGTCGACTTCGTGCGGAGTGCGGTGGCGCTGCACGCGACAGCGGATTCCTCGGCGCTGCGCGCTTCGGAATGACAAAGTTTAATTAGGTTGCAGACTGCGGACGGCTGACAGCCGGTTTGTTATCCTTGGCCGTGCGGCAAATTCATTTCAGCGCCTGGTTGTTGGTTCTTCTCTCGTCGATCCTGCAGGTACTTATCTTTCCTCTTGCCGGACTTTACATTCTTTCCTGGGTGGCTTTTGCGCCTTTGATCGCAGCTCTCCTGCGTGCGCGGCCTGCGGGAGTGCTGGAAATCAACGGCTCTGTCGATCTTCAGGCGGCGAAACCCGGGCAGGCTTTCTTGCTGGCATATGTTTCCGGAATCCTCTGGTATGCAGGCACGTGCTACTGGATCTATAACACCATGCACGAACATGGCGGCCTGAGCGTGCCGTTCGCCCTGCTGGCTCTGTTTCTCTTTTGTCTTTATCTGGGGCTTTATCACGGGCTGTTCGGCTTGTTGTTGAGCTGGTCGGTGGGACCGAGCGGAGATTATCGCCGGGCCTTGATCGCTGCGCCGTTTCTGTGGGTTGCTGTGGAGTTGGCTCGCTTCGACGTCACCGGCTTCCCTTGGAACCTGCTGGGCACCGCGCAGGTGGATAACATTTCACTCAGCCGCATCACGACCTGGACCGGCGTTTACGGAGTCTCGTTCGAGATCATGCTGGTGAATGTCGCGGTGGCGGCGGCATTCCTGGTGCTGCGAAAAAAGCGAAGCACGCTGTTAGTGGCCGCGCTGGCTGCGGCGGCAGTGCTGCAAGCGGGGAGGTTGGTGGACGCGCCTGCGATTCCGGCAGATCGTGCGGCGCTTCTGGTTCAGGAAAATATTCCGGTGGATGAAACCTGGACCCGCGACACTTTCGAGCGCACGCTGCGGGAGTTGACTGATCTCAGCGTGAAAGATTTCAGGGTGAAGGGCGACGCTTCGACGGTTTCTGACGCGAGCAATTCCAAGCCGGGCGGTATCGACCTGATCGTCTGGCCAGAATCTCCGGCGCCTTTTTTCACCAGCGATCCGCTATTCCGCGAGCCCGTGAGTCAGATGGCTCGCGAGACGCACAGCTGGGTGGTGACGGGCGCTATCGGAACCGCGCCCGCCGCGCAGAGTGCACGCCCTGCTTCGCAGGTATTCAACTCGGCCGCACTCATCAGTCCCGCGGGTGATTGGACGTCGCGTTACGACAAAGTGCATCTGGTGCCGTTCGGAGAATATCTGCCGTTTCCCAAGCTCTTCGCGTTTGCGGGGGGATTAACCAAAGAGGTAGGGGAATTCGAAGCAGGCACCTCGCGGACGCCTTTGGATGCGGGCGGAACAAAGCTAGGAGTTTTCATCTGCTACGAGTCGGTGTTTCCCGGCGAAGTCCGGCAGTTTGCGGATCAGGGTGCGCAGGTTTTGGTGAATATTTCGAACGACGGCTGGTATGGCGACAGCGGCGCATATGCACAGCACCTGAATCAAACACGCATGCGCGCCATCGAGAACGACCGCTGGATCTTGAGTGCGACCGATACGGGAGTGACGGCTTCGATCGACCCTTACGGGCGAACCGTGGCGCGCCTTCCGCGCAAGGAACGGGCAGCGCTGGTTGCTCCTTATGCCCTCACTTCCGTAACCACGTTCTACACGCGGCACGGCGATTGGTTCGCCTGGCTGTGTGCGATAATTTCAGCAGGGGCGCTGATCACGCGCTTTGCATTTTCCGGGAAGGCGAAAGACTCCGAATGAATCAAGAGTTGGAACAGGAATACGGGTCGTTGAATAAGAAGGTGCGCGAGCTCCGGGAGTATCTTTGACGCGGCGAAGCTCCGTCCACAGCTAGCCGAAATTGAAAAGCAAGCCGCCGACCCGAATCTGTGGTCGAATCCGCAACGATCCCAACAGGTGATGCGCGAGAAAAAGCGTCTGGAGCATTTGCTGGCGACAGATGCCGATCTTGGCCGCCGCGGCGATGACATTGCCGCCTACTTCGAACTGGCGAAAGAAGGCGAGAATGTCGATGCCGAGTTGCGCCGCGACGTCGACTCGCTGCGCGGACTGGTCGACAAGCTTGAAACCGAGACGCTGCTCTCCGGCCCAAACGATGCGCTCAATGCCATCGTGACCATTCATCCCGGAGCGGGCGGAACGGAATCGCAGGACTGGGCCGACATGCTGCTCCGCATGTATTTGCGCTGGGCGGAGCGGCAGGGATTCGAGACCGTTCTTTACGATTACCAGCCGGGCGAGGAAGCAGGGTTGAAATCGGCGACGTTCGCGGTGAACGGCGAGTATGCCTTTGGCCTGTTGAGCAGCGAGATCGGCGTGCACCGCCTGGTGCGGATTTCGCCATTCGATCAAGCCAAGCGGCGGCATACTTCGTTTGCGAGCGTTTTTGTTTCTCCGGAAATCGACGACAGCATTGAAGTGGTCATCAAGCCCGAAGACATTCGCACCGACACTTACCGCTCGAGCGGCAAGGGTGGGCAGCACGTCAATACGACGGATTCGGCGGTGCGCATCACTCATATCGCGACCGGCCTTGTGGCCAGTTGCCAAAATGAGCGCTCGCAGCACAAGAATCGCGAGCGCGCCATGAGCATGCTGCGCTCCAAGCTCTACGAATTCGAGATGGAGAAAAAGCGCGCCGCCTCGAAAAAGATTGAGGATTCCAAACTCGATAACGACTTCGGATCGCAGATTCGTTCCTACGTGCTGCAGCCCTATCGCATGATCAAAGATCACCGCACCAAGACCGAAGTGGGCGATGTGGACCGCGTGCTCGACGGCGACTTGCAGCCGTTCATACGGGCGTATTTGCTGGCGCGGCGTGGGGAGAAGTCGTGAGGAAACCCGTGAAGGCAGTGGCGGCGAAAGCGAAATCGACCAAGCTCGGCCCTCGCTTTCTGCGCGCATTTAACTTTGCTGCGGAGAAGCATGCCGGGCAAACGCGCAAGGCCTCAAGGACTCCTTACATCGCGCACTTGATGGGAGTTGCTTCGCTGGTGCTGGAGTTCGGGGGCGACGAAGATATGGCGATTGCGGCTCTGCTGCACGATGTGGTGGAAGACTGCGGGGGTGCGCCCATGCTGAAGGAAATCCGGCGGAAGTTTGGGAGCCGCGTGGCCAAGATTGTGGACGGCTGCACGGACTCGGATACGGATCCCAAGCCGCCGTGGCGCGAACGCAAAGAAACCTATATCCGGCATCTGAAGAGCGCCGACGCGGAAACCCGGCTGGTTTCCGCTGCCGATAAACTCAACAACGTGCGCTCGATTCTTTCCGACTACCGGGAAGTCGAGGAGTCAATCTGGGACCGTTTCAGTGGCGGACGTGAGGGCACTCTTTGGTACTATCGGGCTTTGCTGGAAGAATTCCTTCGGGGCCAACCCAGCCGGTTAGCTCGGGAGTTGGAGCTGGCGGTAAGAGAACTTGAAGGCAGCGCGAAACTTGCTGGTTCCGGAAGTGCAGAGAGGTGAACTGATGCCGCGGCAGATCGATTTAATTCGCGCTTCGAAGCTGCCGTCGAACATGATGCAGTTCGCGGCGAAGGGCGCGCTGTCGGTGCCGCCGGACGAGAATCTTGAGATCCTGGTTTATCTCGCTAAGCATAATAAGATTTTTGGTGACCTCGCCCGCATGACGTTGGCGGGCTGGGACGAGAAGGCATCGCTGGCCGCGGCTTCTAATCCGAAGACCGCGCGTGAGGTGCTCGACTATTTAGTTGCGCCCGAGAACCTTCGTCCCAGGTTGCTGCCGGCGCTGCTGGAGAATCCTTCGGTCGCTGACGGTGAGTTAGCCAAGTTCGCCATTTCTGCATCTCCCGAAGCAATCGCGGCTATGCTGAAGAGCCCGCGAGTGCGGGCTTCAACGGGGATTCTGGAGTGTCTCCGCGCGAACCCGTACTTGAAGGCCACCGAAGCATCCGAAGTTGCCGGGTTACTTGGAGGTGAGAAGAGCGAGCCGGCTCCGATTCCGGGTGCGGAGCGCGCACCGGGGGTGGATGAATCCGTTGCCGCGAACTCCTCCGAATTGCCTGAGGAAGCGACTCCCGAGGCAATCGACGAAGGCGGAGAGGTTCCCGACGAGACGATTTCCGCCTACCTCGCCGAGCACGCCACGGAGATTGCCGGAGAGCAGGACAAGCCGTTCCAGCCGGTCGGCGGCATAGTGGAATTGCTGGGCTCTGGTTATTTTCCGGTGTCGGAAAACAAAGAAATGGCGGAGGCTGCCGACAAGGCGCAGGAATCCGCCGCCGAGCCGGCCACCACGGCTTCGGCAGCCGTGGCAAAGGCGAAGCTCGCCGCAGCCCAGCCTAAGCCCGGCCAGCGGGACAACACGCTGCAGAAAATCAACCGTCTGGATGTGAAAGGCCGCATCCAGCTGGCGATGAAAGGCAATAAGGAAGAGCGGTCCATTCTGATTCGTGACGGCACCAAGGTGGTGGCGCTGGCAGTGCTCGATGCGCCCAAGATTTCCGATGGGGAAGTGGAAAGGTTCGCCCTGCAGAAGAACGTGCTGGAAGCGGTTCTTCGGCAGATTCCTCTGAAACGCCGCTTCATGAAGAACTACATTGTGGTGCGGAATCTGGTGTCGAATCCACGCACGCCGCTCGATCTTGGATTAGGGTTGATGAAGCATCTCTTAATGAAGGACTTGAAAAACATCTCCGCCAACAAGGAGGTCTCTGAGACCGTCCGCAATCTGGCTCTGAAGATGTACAAGCAGAAGTTGGACGCCGCGAACAAGAAATAGAAAAGGAATTCATGGCTTCTTCGCCGCCGGCAGATCCTGTAACCGAACTCTTACGCAACGCTAAAACCATCGCGGTGGTTGGACTCTCTGACAATCCGCTGCGTCCCAGCTATGGCGTGACGGTCTACATGCAGGGCGAGGGATACCGCATCATTCCGGTGAATCCGCAGATCGAGTCTTGTCTAGGCGAAAAGGCTTATGCTTCTTTGCTGGATGTGCCCGAGAAGATCGACATCGTTAACATTTTCCGGCGGCCGGAGTTCGTAGAAGAAATTGTGGATGAAGCCATTCAGTTGAAGGTCCCGGCGATCTGGATGCAGGAAGAAGTGATTCACGAGAAGGCCGCTGAGAAGGCGCGCCTGGCAGGAATCTTCGTAGTGATGGATCGATGCATTCTGAAAGAACACCACGCTCGGTTCCGATGAGCTAAATCCCCAGCGCTTGCCTTAGCGCCTGACCTATCTCTTAACCCCAACGAAGACCACAGAGGCATCGTCGCGCACGCCCGAGCCATTCGCGAACGCGCGGACATCATCAACGATGCTGACGGCAGACGCCTCAGCGCTGACCGCGTGATTGGCGAGCCGTTCCAGGCCATACTCCTGTTCATCCGCGTTTACCGCTTCGGTGATGCCGTCGCTGTAGAAGACGAGCCGCGATCCCTCCGAGAGGCTTATGCACGTTTCGGAATAATCTCCGCTGGCGATGCCGAGAGGCAGACCGCGCTCGGTGTCGAGGAAGTGCGCTCCATGCTCATCGATAAAGAGCGGATGCAAATGCCCTGCGTTCGCGAAGATCACAGTGCGCGTGGCCGGATCGAGCACAGCATAGACCATTGTGACGAATTTGCCTGCCGGAAAGTCATCGACCAGCAGGCAGTTCAGCTTGGTCAAGACCTCACCGGGACTGCAGCAGGCTTCCGCGAGAGACCGCAGCATTCCGCGGGTAGCCGACATCAGCAGAGCTGCGGCCGTGCCTTTTCCCGAGACATCCGCCAGCACCAATCCCCAGCGGCCATCGGGAAACGGGATGAAGTCGTACCAGTCTCCTCCAACAGCGCTGGCGGGGACGCTCAGACCCGAAATCACGAAGCCCGGGATGAAGGGCGAACTCTTCGGTAATAGCGCCTGCTGCATCACCCGGGCGTCCTGAGCCTCGCGCCTCATGGTTTCCCGTTCCGCGCGCTCTGATTGAAAACGGCGGGCATTGTGCACAGCCACGGCCACGTGATCGCACAGCGCCTGAAGTATTCTTATTTGCTCACGAGGAAAGGCGTCTAACTCGGGATGCGATGCGGTGAAGACGCCCACGAGGCGCTCGCCCACATGAAGTGGAATCACGACTTCAGAAAGTGTGTCGTGCTCGCATCCGATGTAGTAGTCGTCCTTGCGCACGTCGGGTGCATAGCGCATTTGGCCGGTTGAAGCCACATAGCCGACCATGCCTTCTTTGCCGATCTTCAGGCGATGGCCTTTGTGGTTGACGCTGCATCCATGAACGCCGGCGAGCACCATCTCGCCGTGTTCTTCGTCGTGCAGATAGATGCCGGCCTCCACGCAGCCGAAGGAACGGGCTACGTCGTTCACAATCTTGTCGACGAGCGGATCGAGTTCGAGAATCGAGGTGATCTTCTGCGCGGCTTTCTGCAGCTTTTTCAGATCCTCTACCTGATCGAAGCACGGCGGGCGCATAGGAACAGCGGCGGCGACAGGTCTGGGCATCGTGGACATGGGATTCAGCCCTTCTTAACGCCCGAGTGAGCGCAAAATCATACAGGTTTGTTCCTCTATAAGATGCGCTGTGACAGGTCTAAGATTCTTTCCTGGGGCGTGACGTTTTACTGGCGGCAGCGGGCGCACGCAGTTTCCTGATCTCTTCCATGCGCTCGCGGATGCGCTTCTCGATGCCCTCGTTGGTCGGCTTGTAGTAAACGCGATCCCGCAAATTGTCGGGCAGGCATTGCATGCTGGCAACTTTGCCTTCGACATCGTGCGCGTATTGATAATCTTTGCCGTAGCCCAGGCCTTTCATCAATCCTGTAGGAGCATTGCGGAGGTGCAGCGGCACGGGTTCGGCGGCGGTTTGTTCGATATCCTGCTGGACATTTCCGTATGCGGTGTAAAGCGCATTCGACTTGGGTGCGACCGAGAGATAGACGACGGCCTGCGCCAGTGCGAGGTTGCCCTCGGGCATCCCGATGAAATCTACGGCATCGCGCGCGGCCATACATAATGAGAGCGCGTTGGGATCGGCCAGGCCTATATCTTCGACCGCCATGCGGACCACGCGGCGCGCAATGTAGAGCGGATCTTCGCCGGCTTCGATCATGCGTCCCAGCCAGTAGAGCGCGGCGTCGGGATCGCTGTTACGCACCGACTTGTGCAGAGCTGAGATCAGGTTGTAATGCTCTTCGCCGGCCTTGTCGTAGAGTAGAGTGCGTTTCTGCAGAGCGTCGCGAACAATGTCGTCAGTGATTTCGGCCGGCTGTTTTCCCGCCTGGTGCGCTAGCCCTGCCGCAACTTCCAGCACGTTGTAGGCGCTGCGCGCATCGCCGCTGGTGTAGCTGGCGATTTTCCTGAGGACATCGTCGGACGCGCGCACCTTCATTGTGCCCAGGCCGCGATCTTCATCCGTTAGCGCTCGCTTCAGCAGTTGCACGATCTGTTCTTCGGTGAGCGGCTTGAGAACGTACACGCGAGTCCGCGAAAGCAACGCACCGTTGATCTCGAACGACGGATTCTCGGTAGTGGCACCGATCAGTCGGATATTGCCCTTTTCCACATGAGGCAGGAAGGCATCCTGCTGGGCTTTGTTGAAGCGGTGAATCTCATCGATGAAGACGATGGTGCGTGTGCCGTATTGGCGGGCGCGTTCGGCGTCGGCCATGACCTGCTTGATCTCTTTGATTCCGGCGAGGACGGCGGAGAATTCGATGAATTCAGCCTTGGTCATGCGGGCGATTATCTTTGCCAACGTGGTTTTGCCGGTACCCGGCGGTCCCCAGAAGATGAGTGATCCCATGTCGTCGCGGTCGATCTGCGTGCGCAACGGCTTGCCGGCGCCGATCAAGTGGTCCTGGCCGGCAAACTCTTCGAGCGTGCGCGGGCGCATGCGGTCCGCCAGCGGCCGGGTGCGGTCGGTGGCCGTGTCGGGGCTCGGAGTGGGTTGGAAAAGTCCCATGGAGGATGCTCCTAGCTTCTAGCTGCTGGCTACTAGCTAAAAGCTAGGGGCTAGAAGCTAGGAGCCTTCTCTGCCTCGCTGCCTCGTAAAGCACGATGCTCGCTGCCACGCCGGCGTTGAGAGATTCCACCTGCTGCGTGTGAGGAATGGAGATGAATTCGTCCATTTTGGCCATTGTTTCGCGCGGCAGGCCGGCGCCCTCATTGCCGAAAAAGATCGCGGTCGCACCCTTCAAGTCTGCCTGATCCAGCGGCGTTCCTTTGTGCGAGGAAGTTGCAATCAGGCGCACATCTTTTGCTCGCAGCTTGTTTGAAACTTCTTCTAACTTTGCTGTAGACGACTTTCCGCGCGCGTGAGATTGCCCGTGAACTACGGGCAGACGGAACACCGATCCAGCCGAGGCGCGCACGACTTTCGAGTTGAACGGGCTGACTGTGCCATCACCCAAAACCACTCCCGCGCTACCAAACGCTTCGGACGAGCGAAGGATTGTGCCCAGGTTGCCTGGGTCTTGCAGTCCGGCCAACACAACGATCGGGCCGACTTGCGACCGTTCTTCCTCCATGAGATCGTCGAGCGAAAATTCCTTCAGGCGAACCAAAGCGACTACGCCTTGGGGCGATTCGCTGGGCACGAGGCTGTCGAACAATTTGTCGGGGAGCAGCAGAGTTTCGACCTGAGCACCGAGTTGCGGTAGCAGGCGTTCTGCCCGGTCTTGGGCTGATTCACGAAAGAACACTGCGCTGAAGCGCAGGCCACTGCGGATGGCCTCTTCCAGGATGCGCAAGCCTTCGATCGCGCAATCTCCGCTTTCGGTGAGTTCGGCGCGTGAAAATGCCTGGCGTAGCTGTTTGACCAGCGGGTTGTGGCGCCCTTCAATGCGGCGTAGCCTGTGCTGCACGCTGAGCGCGGGTTCTGAGGATTTTCCCATCGGACATAGACCGCTAATTGTTACTGAATGATACGCCGCATGCGCGTCTTGCGGCCCTTTGCCGTATTATGGTAGGTTCCACGGACAAAATATTCCAAGCGGAATTATGCGGGAAGGGAGCGCTGTGCGCGCCGAAATCCTAAAAATCAATTGTGATACCCCTGAGAGTTCACTGGTCAAGTACGCCGCCGATCAGATTCGCGCCGGCGAGGTACTGGGCATGCCGACCGATACCTTTTACGGGCTGGCTGCCGATCCGTTCAACCTGCGCGCCGTCGACCGGGTATACGACATCAAGACCCGCTCGCGGCACAAACCGTTGTCGCTGCTCATCGAAAGCGTAGATCAGGCGGAAGAGCTAGCCAAATCGTTGCCCGAAGAATTTTACGCTCTGGCGCGGCAATACTGGCCGGGACCGCTCACCATCATTGTGAAAGCCGGGTCACGTCTTCCCCTGAAAGTGACTGCTAATACCGGCAACGTGGCGCTGCGCGTGCCGAATGCCCAGATTCCGCGGGCGGTGGTTGCGGCCGCGGCCATTCCGATCACGGCTACGTCGGCCAATCTGAGTGGGGCTTCGGAATGTACCAGCGCCGAGCAGGTGCGCGACCAACTCGAGGGGCGCATCAGCATTATCGTGGACGGCGGAACTTCCCCCCGCGACATCGCTTCCACCATCATTGACCTCACCGACGAAGGTGCGCGCTGGCGAGTTATCCGGGAAGGTGCGATCCCGGCCGAGGAAATTTCCACGTTCTTCGCTAAAGGATGACTCACGCCAAAGGATGATCGCCAGAGGATGACTGACAATTCTGTCAACCGGCATCCCCGACGCCGCTCGCTGCAGTGGCTGGAGGCGCTTGGGCTGGCGGTATTGGCTGCGCTGGTTTGGTTCGTTATCCTGACAGTGATCGGCATTGTGCATCAGGGAACGCTACAGGAAGTCCACCCGGCAGATGCCATTGTCGTATTCGGCGCGGCGGAGTATTCCGGCCGTCCCTCACCCGTGTTGCGGGCGCGGCTCGATCATGCCTTCGATCTTTTCGAGAAGGGGATCGCTCCCGTGGTGATTGTCACCGGCGGCGCGGCTTCGGATCCCAGCTTCAGCGAAGGCGGTGTGGGCAGCGATTACCTGAAGCACCGCGGGATTCCGGAGCGCGACCTGATCGCCGAGACCCAAGGTTCCGACACGGCTCAATCGGCGGTGCGGGTGGCTGTGATCATGCGTGCCAATGGACTGCACAGTTGCGTGGCCGTCAGTGATGCGTATCACGTGTTTCGCATTAAGAGGCTGCTGGAACATGAGGGCATCGGCCCGGTGTATGTTGCGCCCCGGCCTGATTCGCGCCCGCACAGTGTCGCGCAGCGGGCGTATGCGGTAATGCGGGAAGCGACCAGCTACTTGCTGTGGAAGCTGGGAATGAGCTAAGGGGCTTTCTGAGTTTCCCAGTTACTCATTTCATTACGAACTCCGGGCGTTGTCACCGCGGACACTGAAACCAAGGTCCCTCGCTTTGCTCGGGATGACAAGGACAGTGGGCGACCTCTCGCAACTGTGAACCACCTCTTACCAGTCGTTGCGCTCTCGCAGGCTCGTGATGTGCGCGACGTGATGGCGTCCATGCCAGGAGTAGAGCGCGAGGTTCTTTTCCAGGCTCACCAGACCGAGCTCGGGATGGCGAAAAGAGCGCTTCCAATCTTCCGGCTGAAGTGACCTCAGCAGGCGAACCCATCGGTCGTGCAATGAATCGAGCATCGCCAGTGAGACTTCCACCGGGGTCGCCTGTGTGTCAGCCAACTGCGCCCAGCGATCTTCGGCGTAGGGCTTGATCGTCGGTTCCTCCTCGGTGAGGGCCAGCTTGAAGCGCACGTAGGCGTTGAGATGACTGTCGGGCACGTGGTGCGCGACCTGGCGCACGGTCCAGCCATCGGGGCGGTAGGGCGTATCGAGTTGCTTGTCCGAGAGCCCTTTCACCGCTTTGCGCAGGTTGGCCGGGGCCTGGGAGATGTCGTCGATAGACTTTTTTCTCTGCTCTTCTGTAGGTGGTCCGTCGAAGTGGAACTTGCCGATGGGGTAGCGCGGGTCGGTCATTAGCTCTCTCCAAGAACGAGGGTGTTCTTTGACAGATGATCCCTGGAACTCAATAGGTTCAAGAAGGCGGCCCGCAGTCGGAGGCTTCCCGGTTCGCTGAAACGGAGTCGCACGAGTGGCAGGAACCCTTTCTGTAACTACAACCCCTAGGGCGTCGGAGCGCCCCACCCCATTCCCTCCGGCTTCGCATTTCGATTCCCTATGCCCTAAGATTTGTGCAACGAAAAGCTCGTTTCTAGGCTAAACTCCCAATTCTGGGCGGTTTATGTCTCCATGGGTGCAGCGATTGCATCTCACTGAACGAGAGGAACTATGGCAGCGTCAGTCTGGTCTGGACACTTAACCTTCGGTCTCATCTCCATGCCGGTGCGCTTGTTTTCAGGCGCGCGCAGCAGCGGCATCTCTTTCAACATGCTGCATCGCACCGACAAATCGCGGCTGAAGCAGCAGTACATTTGTCAGTTGGAGGGCGTCGTCGTAGACCGCGCCGACATGGTGAAAGGCTACGAGTTTCGCAAGGACGAATACATCATCATCGAGCCGGAAGAGATCAAGAAGATCGAGCCGCAGACTGCGAAGACCATGGAGATTCTGGAATTCGTCAAGGCGGGCGACGTGGATCCCGTGTATTTCGAGTCTTCGTATTACATGCTGCCGGAAGAGGCGGGGCGGCGTCCTTACGCGCTGCTCACCAAAGCGTTAGAGGAAAGCGAATATGTTGCCATCGCCAAGATCACCATGCACAACCGCGAATACACGGTGTTCCTGCGGCCGCACGAAGGCGGACTGATGCTGCACACCATGTACTACGCGGAAGAAGTGAAGAAGGTGGAGGGCTTTGGCGCGCCCGATGTGGAATTGAGAGAAGCGGAAGTAAAAGTCGCACACCAACTCATCGAAGCGCTGGCGGACAAATGGGATCCGGAGAAATATAAAGACAGCTTCCAGGAAAATCTAAAAAAACTGATCGAGGCCAAGCTCGAGGGCGGGGAAGTCGCGGCAGTCGAGAAGCCGAAGAAGTTGGCTCCGGTGGTCGACTTGATGGCTGCCCTCAAGCAGAGCCTGGCGCAGATGGAAGGCAAGAAAAAGCCCGCAGCCACGGCTAAATCAGAGGAGCCAGCGGCCGCGGCCGGCGGCAAGTCGCGGCGCGGCAGATAGAGCAAGATCAGGGTCTCAGGTAGTGGGTGTTAGGTCTCGGGCAAAACCCGAACACCTGGCATCTAAGAGCTGCTTTTCGCCCCGTCCAACTTGTATTCGAAGAAGTGCATCCCATCCGGTCAGAGCACTGGCACAGATCGCGGCCAGCCGTTAGAATGTTTAATTCCTTGTGTAGTCTGAAACGCGTCACCAGAACTTTTCCCTTGGGGTGCTGATGAGTCTTCGATGTGTGGGCCGATTGGCGGCCATGGTGCTTATCACCCTGCTGTTCACGGCGTGTGGCCAGGTCTACCGTCCCGTGGTCATTCCCTGCTCGGAGAACGGAATTCCTGGGTGTCCGGTGCAGACCCCTCCCATTCCGGAAAATTTCCACGCTGTCTTCGCCATCAGCACCAACGCCCCGAACAACCCGGGCGGAGCTCTGCAGATTGACGTCTCCGGAGACTCCATCATCGCGGAAACACCCACCTCCAACCCGAGTGCGACCAACCTCGGCGACATTCCAACGCATGCTGCTATTCTGCCCAACGATTCGAGAGTGTTCGTCGCCAGCGTGGGTAGCGTTTCGGGCGGGATTGACGGAGTCTCCTCCTTTACCACGTCTTCCCAGTCCCCGTTCTCGAGCGGATTTGGTCCGGTAAATTCCCCTACGTTGCCGAGTCAGGCATCCGGCATCACGGCGATCAGCGAAGCGGGTAATCTCGTGACGGCGACGCTGAGCGCCCCTTGGACCAATGTCGCAGCAGGATATGCCATCGTTATCGCGGGCGTGGTCATTCCCAATTGCAAACTGCCTGCTTGTGACCCCAACTCCTACGATGGCGGCTTTACCCTTGCTTCGATCGACGGGACGGGCACGATCATCCAGTACGTAAATCCAGCCGCTGGACTCGCCCCCGTATCATCCATTGGAATCGCAACGTTTCCACCACAGCCCGTTTTCGTCAACAGCACCCAGAACAACTTCATGTATTCGGCGAACTACAATTCCAATTCAGTCTTTGCGCTCAACACGTCAGTGGATGCCGTCACCAACAGCGCCTCGGTAGGAATTCATCCCGTGAGTCTGGCCGAGCTTCCGAACGGGACCAAGCTCTACGTGGCAAATCAGGGAACCAGCCAGGCGACCAGCTCGATCAGCAGTTTGAACGTTGCTGATCTCTCGCCGAACCCGGTGACCGGTTTTACCGGAACAAATCCGGTCTGGATAGTGGCGCGCGGCGACAGTCAGAAAATTTATGTGCTAACCCAGGGCGACGGACAACTGGTGACGATCGACACCGCCACAGACACCGTTTCGAGCAGCCTACCGGTGGGCGCAGGAGCCAACTTCATTTTCTTTGATCCCAATCTCAATCGCCTTTACGTGACGAATCCTGTGACCAGCAAGGTCTACGTTTTTTCCGACACCGGCGGAGCCAACGACACTCCGGCTCAGCTGGCAGCGATCTCATTCGCGGCGGGGTCAGCGCCATGTCCTTCGGGATGCGCGCCCACCTCAGTGACGGCGCTGGCGGATGGAACCCGATTTTACGTAGCCAGCTACCAGATGGCTGCAGCTTGTCCCCAGGGAAGTGGTGTGGCGGGGCCCTGCGTTATCCCCGGCCTCACCGTGTTCAACGCGAATAGCCTCAGCTTGCAGTATCCCGGCGCGCCAACTCTGAGTTTGCTGAGTTCTCCTTTCGCAGTGGGTCAAACTGCGGTTCCGCCCGTGGCCGCTTGCGTCTCGCCGGTGCTGCCCGCTCTCTACGCACCCGGCGCCACTCGCTTCCGGATGTTCACCACCGCCTCAGTGGACAGCAGCCACGTCTACGTGAGCATGTGCGACGCCGGCTATATCGCCGACATCATTACAACCGGCAGCAACACCAACGGCAGCGGCGACGGCAATGTGTCCCCCGATACCCTGGTCACCGACCTGCCCACAGCTTTCGGCGCCGGGCCGATACAAGCGAGCGGCTACCCGGCGAATCAGAATCCGATTTTCATGATGCCCGGGCAGTAGCCGGCTCGTGGAGGAACGGCCCGTCATCCCGAGCGAAGCGAGGGATCGTGGTTTCTGCCTGCATCGTCAAGATTGAGCTGACCCAGACAAACACCAGGATCCCTCGCTTCGCTCGGGATGACAGAAGCAGGAGAGACTGACCGGAGAGACTGAGCGGGAGCCCGGATGACAGGTTCGATGAAGCCGGACGACGCTAATTCCTGGCAGCCACTTCTTCTTTTTGCGTCTCTCTGGCTGCATAGTGCGAGTCGACGTACTCATCGAGGATTCCGATGAATTCGGCGACGATACGATCGCCCTTCAGTGTGGTGAACAGGCGTCCATCCACGTAGACCGGGGCTTTCGGCTCCTCGAACGTTCCGGGCAGGGAGATGCCGATGTTGGCGTGCTTCGATTCGCCGGGGCCATTAACCACGCAGCCCATAACCGCGAGCTTCATTTCTTCCACGCCGATGTAACGGCCTTTCCAGGTTGGCATCTGCTCGCGCAGGTAGGTCTGAATCTGTTCGGCCATTTCCTGGAAGAAGGTGCTGGTGGTGCGTCCGCAGCCGGGGCAGGCCGTAACCTGCGGCGTGAAGCTGCGAATACCCATGGACTGCAGGATCTGCTGCGCCACGCGAACTTCTTCCGTGCGGTCGCCTCCGGGCGCCGGTGTCAACGAGACGCGGATGGTGTCGCCGATACCTTCCTGCAGCAACACGCCCATAGCGGCGCTCGATGCGACTACGCCCTTCGCTCCCATGCCCGCTTCAGTCAGGCCAAGGTGCAGCGGATAATCGCAGCGGGCGGCCAGCGCGCGGTAGACTTCGATGAGATCCTGCACGCCGCTGACTTTCGCGCTCAGGATGATCTGGTCGGGGCGCAGGCCGAATTTTTGCGCGAGATCGGCGGAGTTCAGCGCACTCACCACCATCGCTTCCATGGTGACTTCGCGGGCGTCCTTCGGTTCGGCAAGAGCTGAGTTCTCGTCCATCATGCGGGTGAGCAGCGTTTGATCGAGCGATCCCCAGTTCACGCCGATGCGCACCGGCTTCTGATGCTTCACTGCCACTTCGATCATGGTGCGGAAATTCGAATCGCCGGTGCGTCCAATGCTCGCGTTGCCGGGATTGATGCGGTACTTGGCGAGGTCGCGGGCGCATTCGGGATACTTGGTCAGCAGCACATGTCCGTTGTAGTGGAAGTCGCCGATGATCGGCACCCGCACGCCCTGCTTATCGAGTTCCTCGACAATGCGCGGAACGGCTGCGGCTGCCTCTTCATTATTGACGGTGACCCGCACCAGTTCCGATCCGGCGCGCGCCAGGGCAGCACACTGCTGGACAGTCGAAGCAACGTCGGCGGTATCGGTGTTCGTCATGGACTGCACCACAATCGGTGCATCCGAGCCGACGCGCACGCCTCCGACGACGGCGTTCACGGTTTTTCTACGGGGAATCATGGCCATGGGAACCTCTATTTTAGCATGCGGCAAGAGCGTGCTGGCACCAGCGCAGGCAACGTTGTGCAGTTGAAGCTCTGGAATATAATCCCTGCAACGTGCGTCGGCGCGCGGGTTGTCGTCGAATCGAGACGCTGGCACCGGGGCGTATCTGTAAGGAGATTTATGAAGTCCGGCCCCTTTCGTCTTCTGGTCCTATTCGCCGCTATAACCAGCGGCCTCGGGTTCGCCCAAACCCAGCCAGCGCCTCTCGCTACGCAACGGATTGAGGACCGTGTCCGCGTCACGCTCCGGGGCAATGTGCATCCGCTCGCCCAATCTCGCTACGACCGGGGCGCGGTGTCCGATTCCTTTCCCGCCGAGCGCATGTTTCTCCTGCTCCAGCGTTCCCCGGAACAAGAGAGCGCGCTCCGCGAGTTCATTCTCAATGCCCACAGTACGGGCAATCCCGCCTATCACAAGTGGCTCAGACCGGAGCAGTTCGCTGCGTACGGTCCGGCTGACTCCGATATTGCGGCCACAACGGCCTGGCTGCAGTCGCATGGTTTCGCCGTCGCCCGCATCACTAGAGGAAAAACCGCCATCGAATTTTCCGGCAACGCTGGGCAAATCCGCGCCGCCTTCAACACTGAAATCCACACCTACCTTGTGAATGGTGAAGAGCATCATGCCAATAACCGCGATCCGCAAATCCCTACCGCGCTTGCGCCCGTTGTGGCCGGCATCACTCCACTCAACGATTTCCGTCCAAAGTCTTACATGCGGGTTTTGGGGCAAGCTTTATACGATCCGAAGACGCACATACTAAAGCCAGAATGGACCCTCTCAGGCAATCCTCCGGTCCTGGCTCTTGCTCCGGGCGACTTCGCCGTGCAGTACGATCTCAATCCTCTTTACAATGCCGGCATTAACGGCAGCGGCGTCACGATCGGAATCATCGGCGCGGCGGACGTAGATCCAACGACCATTGCGAACTACCGCACGCTTTTCGGACTGCCTCCGGTCAACCTCAGCGTCATCATCGACAGCAGCGATCCCACACCCGGCGAAGGCAATTGGGCCACTGGCGAGTCCTATCTCGATGTCGAGGAGGCCGGCGCAGTCGCGCCCGGCGCCAGCATCAACCTATACACTGCGGCCGACACCTCGGTGCAGAGCGGACTGCTGCTGGCCGCCCAGCGCGCCGTTGACGACGATCAGGCTCCCGTCCTCAGCACGAGCTACGGCACCTGCGAACAAGATCTCGGTTCCGCTGGCAATCAGTTCTGGGCAACGCTATGGGAGCAGGCGGCAGCGCAAGGACAGACATCTTTCGTATCGGCTGGCGATGGCGGCTCGGCGGGTTGCGATGATTTCGGCGAAGCGCAGCCGGCGCAGTACGGGCTCGCGGTCAGTGGTTTCTCTTCTACTCCGTGGAACATATCGGTCGGCGGCACCGATTTTTATTACAGCACTTACAGCGGAAGCTCAAGCGCGCAACTCGCCCAGATCGGAACCTACTGGGACCTGAACTCGACCAATGCGCCTGCCGTCTCGCTGCTTCAGCCGGTGCCCGAACAGCCTTGGAATCAGGCTTTCGGTCTGAATCTGTACGACGGCGGAGTCTACGATCCCACCACCAATGGGCCGACGATCGTTGCCGGAGGCGGGGGCGCCAGTACTCTCTACACCAAACCGGCATGGCAGAGCGGGAAGGGTGTGACCGCAGATGGCCAGCGCGATCTGCCCGACGTGTCCCTCTTCGCTTCAGCGGGCGGGAATGACAGCTTTTATCTGGTCTGCGGGGGAACCGACGCTTGCTTTCAGGACGGCTTGGGCTACTACGGACTCGACGCCGTCGGCGGGACTTCAGCTTCGTCTCCAGCCATGGCTGGCATCATGGCTCTGATCAATCAGAAGTACGGTCCTCAGGGACAGGCCAATTTCATTCTCTATCTGTTGGCCGTTCAGCATCCGTCGGTTTTTCACGACATCGCGATCAGCAGCAACAATGTGCCTTGCGGCGAGGGCACGCCCGACTGCACTCTAAGCACGCTGACTGACAATACCAACGGCTTCGACACTCTCGGAAAGTATTACGCGATCCCCGGCTACGATCGGGCTTCCGGCCTCGGCAGCGTGGATGCCAACCTGCTCGTTCAGTACTGGAATTCGCTGCGCTTCACGTCGACAACGACCGCTCTAACTCTGAGTCAAACCACCTTTACCCACGGCACTCCCGTCAAGCTGAATGTCGCCGTTGGTGGAGCGGGTGGAACGCCTTCCGGCGATGCCGGCCTGGTGACGACTGCGACGCCCGCCAGCAACACCAGCATGGGCGAACTCACGCTTAAGAGTGGCGCAGCGTCAGAAACCATCGACAATCTCCCAGGAGGAACGTATCAAATCGTCGCAAAGTACACCGGAGATACTACTTTTGCGCCCAGCAACTCGAACCCGGTTACTCTCGATGTTGCTCCCGAGGCCGGCACGATTACGCTGTCTGGGGTTTCCTGGAGTAACGCGAGCAACGCGTTCGTTCCGATCGCGAACGGCCACAAGTATCCCTACGGAACTTATTTCGCCATTGACGCGCAGCCGCGCGGCGTGAATGCTCCGCAAGGATCGTTGGACGGCCTGGCAACCGGGACGGTCACTTTCACCGATTCGGCAGGCGGCACCACCGTGAATTCCGGGGCCATCAACATTACCCGCGAAGGCATTGCGGAATGGGTGCCTTTGCTTACGCTTCCGGTGGGCGCAAACAGTATCAGTGCCAGTTACCCGGGTGATCCCAGCTTCAACGCGTCCTCCAGCACGACGCCAGTCACATTCACGATTACGAAAGCGACGCCCTACACCTTCCTGGATGCATACCCTTCGACCGTGGCTCTCGGTTCGTCAACATCACTGATTTTCCAAGTAGGCGCGGGCTACGATAGCCCCGAGCCCGCTCCTCCCTACTCCACGTTCAATTCTTCCTCTCCGATATCTCCGACTGGTACCGTCACCTACTCATTCGGGACTACCGTGCTGGGAACGGTGCCCATAGCTGCGGGCTACGGAGGTCTATACGGATCGCAGGCGACCCTTAACGTAAACACCCTGCCGCTGGGCACCGATACCGTAACCGCGAAGTACAGCGGGGATGGAAACTATAATCCCGCCTCCGCCCCCTTCAAAGTAGCTGTCGAGCAAGCCCCCGGCCTTTCTGGAATCGCCAACCCAGGCTCGATCAATCAGGCGGAGTACACGGCGATCACTGCCACCGTCACAGGTCTGAGCGGGATGCCCGTACCGACTGGTACTGTCAGCTTTGCCGCACCCGCCGGTTCCGTCAATTACTGGAACGACACCGAGACGCTCAATAACGGGTCGGCGACTTCCCGTCCGCTCCCCGGCGAGGACTTCCTCGGCAATGTGATGGCTAGCGTCTCTTACTCCGGAGACAGCACCTACGGTCCGGCTAACATTGACGTCTCTTTTACGGTCACACAGGGTACCGTTTCGCCGTTCACTCTGAGTGGGACGCCGGTGACCATCGCAACGGCCGGAGCCACCGCCAACAACACTTCTACGGTTACGACCACACCGGCTGGGGGATTCACGGGCACAGTCTATCTCTCTTGCACTCTCATCTCTTCGCCGAGTGGGGCCGAGCGTCCTCCAACCTGCAGCATTCCCGCTTCCGTGAATGTAACCGGAACAAGTGCGGTCATGGCAACGATGACCGTTAACTCAACCGCTCCCAGTACTATTGCCGCGTTGATCGCACCGTTCCCAAGAGGGATGAGGTGGTTTCTTGCCAGCACGGGAAGCTTCGCAGGCGCGATTTTGCTGATCGGAATTCCACGCCGCCGGTGTCTGCGCCGCGCCGCTGCTTCTCTGACCATTCTGATCACGCTCGGAATCTTGCTAGCGTGTGGCGGGAGTCCCGCTAACAGTGGCGGCGGTGGCACGACAACGATTCCCGGCACCACAGCGGGCGCTTATACCTTTACCGTGAATGGAGCATTGACGGCAAACGGCGTGAGTCAGGTGCAGACCATGGTGAGCGTCACAATCCAGTAATTCGCGGGTAAGACTGGGGTCTTCATCCGGTCGTTGAAGATCACAGCTCTATTTCTTCGGGCGACATCTTCTGATACGCTGCTACACCTATGCGCTTCCACCAAGCCATTTTCCTCATCGTCGCCGTGACCGGGTCCGTGTTTGCCCAAAACCCCAAACCCGTTGCCGACCGCCTCGCCGCCCAGAACGCGCTTTTCGAAGAGTCCTATCAGACCGATCTCCGCAACTTTCCTGAGCGCGCCACCGCCTACGGCGACTACCGCTACAACGACAAGCTCGCCGAGTACTCACTCGACGCCATTCTCCAGCGCC
This sequence comes from Candidatus Sulfotelmatobacter sp., assembly GCA_049280095.1. GTDB lineage: Bacteria > Acidobacteriota > Terriglobia > Terriglobales > Acidobacteriaceae > Sulfotelmatobacter. The sequence continues at coordinate 291,984 of JBAPPL010000028.1, forward strand.
ACCACACCGACGAGACCTTCCTTGCCGGGATTGAAGCCATCCCAAGCACAGGCTTCTCCGATCAGGACCAACTCTCCCACGACCTGCTGGTTCGCGTGCTGCGGCAGCGCATCGACGACTTCGACCTCAAAGAGTACGAGATGCCGATCAATCAGCAGAATGGCATCCATACCAGCCTTGCGGACCTGCCGCTGTCCATGCCCTTCGACTCCGTCAAGCACTACGAGGACTACATCGCGCGGCTTCGCCAGATTCCCCGCGTCCTCACCCAGACCACTGAAGTACTTCGCGCCGGTATGAAGGACAAGCTCATGCCCGTACGATTTATCGCCGAGAAGCTTCCTGTGCAGTGCCAGGGAATCATCGACGCTGACCCATTTCTGCTCCCGACGAAGAAGTATCCGGCTGACATTTCGCCCGAAGACCAGAAGCGCCTGACCCGGCAGATAATCGAGGCCATCAATGCCGATGTCATTCCTGCCTATAAGACGTTCGCCACGTTTCTGAGCACGGAATATGCTCCCGAAGGCCGCACCACCCTTTCCATCACTTCTCTGCCAGACGGCGAGAAGCGCTACGAAAACGACATCTACGCCCGCACCACCACCCACATGAAGCCGGATGAGATCCATCAACTCGGCCTGCGCGAGATCGATCGCATCCAGGCCGAGATGACCGCGATCGCCAAAAAGGAAGGTTTCGCCGACCTTGCGTCTTTCCGCGCCTCCATCAAAACCAATCCCAAATACATTCCTACCTCCGCCGATCAGATCCTCGATGATTTCCGCCACTACATCGCCCAGATGGAGCCAAAACTTCCGGAGCTTTTCACGCTCCTCCCGAAGTCGCCGGTCACTGTTGAAGCCATACCGCCCTTTCAGTCCGCCGCGGCAACCCATTACGTCACCGGAACGCCGGATGGCAAGCGCCCCGGCCGCGTCGTGGTCGCAACCTCCAACTTCGCCGAGCGCTCAATGGTTGATGATGAGGCCGTCGCCTACCACGAAGGCGTTCCCGGACATCACATGCAGCTGTCGGTCCAGCAGCAGCTCACCGGATTGCCCAAGTTCCGCCTGCATGGTCTTGGCTTTAACGCCTACATCGAAGGCTGGGCGCTATACGCCGAAGAACTCGGCAAAGAGGTTGGTTTCTATCAGGATCCCGTCTCGGATTACGGCCGGCTTTCCTCCGAACTCTTCCGCGCGGTGCGTCTGGTGGTCGACACCGGAATTCACTCGAAGGGATGGACCCGCGATCAAGTCGTCGAGTTCATGCGCAAGTCCGGCGCGGTCGACGAGCCGACCATCCAGTCCGAAACCGACCGCTACATCGCGTGGCCGGCACAAGCCCTCAGTTACAAGCTCGGCCAGCTTAAGATCCGTGAACTCCGCGAACGAGCCAGGAAAGAATTGGGATCGAAGTTTGACATCCGCAAATTCCACGACGAGATGCTCGATGGCGGAACCTTGCCGCTCGATCTTCTCGAGGCCCGCACCGACAAATGGATTGCAGAGCAGAAAGAAAAGTGACGGCAGGTTAGCGAGGAGGGCGGCTTTCAAGCTGTCGGGCGCAATGCAAATGGATTGCGCTGCGAAAGCGGTCCTCTGGAGATACCGCTACTGGAGCCGGTCCATAAGCCCCGGCAGCGTCTTCATCAGATCGTTGTAGATGACCATGACGGCGAAAAGCACGAGGAAAACGAATGCCGCCTGGTAGACGCGTTCTTTGATGCGCAGGCTGACGTCGCGCCGCATAAGCCCTTCGATAAAGAGGAACAAGATCACGCCGCCGTCCATAATCGGGATCGGCAGTAAGTTGAAGATGCCGAGGTTGAGGCTGATCCCGGCGGTCAACTCCATCAGCGGCGTCCAGCCCTTTTGTTGCGCCGCGTAGCCCGCATCCTGCGCGATACCGATCGGCCCAGAGACTGCTTTGAGCGATACTTTCCCCTGCACAATCTTTTTGGCCAGCTCCAAAATGAGCAACGAGTATTTCTTGTTCTGCTCCAGTGAACGACTCAACGCCTGGCCGAACGGCAGCGTCGTGACCTTGGTCTCGCTTCTGGCTACGAATCCCAGGCGATATCTCTGCTCCTTTGGATCTTCCGTTTTCCCCAGCACCGGCTTCAGGCCCACAAGGTTCAGGGTCTGGCCGTCCCGCTTCACCGTAAGATCGACGGGAGTCTCCTTGGATTGCTGGAGGCGCTCGATCATGGCTTCGATGGAAACCAGCGGCTTGCCATCCAGGGCAACAATTCTGTCATCTTCCTTCAGCCCGCCCTTGGCAGCAGGTGAGTTGGGCTCGATCTGGCCGACGATGACCGGATCTTCCGGAAACCATCCCGCCGAACCCACTTCCGAAGTAGTCACCGGCTGCGGCACAATCGTCTTCTCGAAGGTCTGATCTCCCCGCTGAACCGTGACCGTCAGCGGCTGATTGGGACTAAGCCACACCCGCGGCTGCAGCTGTTCCCAGGTCGGATTCACAATGCCATCGACTTTCACGATGCGGTCACCGGGCTGTAATCCGGCGCGGTCGGCAGCTGAGTCGTGCTTCACTCCCTCGATGACCGCCGGCTTGTCCAGAAACACCGGATACTCGTAGTGCACCATGTAAACCGCGGTAAGCAGGAAGATGGCCAGCAGAATATTCATCGCGGGTCCGGCAATCGCAATCAAGAAGCGGTGCCAGCGCGGGTGAGACATGAACTCGCCCGGATCCCCGGTGCGCTCGTCCATCGGATTTTCGCCGCTCATCTTCACATAGCCGCCCAGCGGGATGGCGTTGATGCGATAGTCGGTATCGCCTTTGCGGAAGCCGACCAGCCGCTTGCCGAATCCAATGGCGAACTGCTCCACCCGAACCCCGAGCAACTTGGCCACGGCATAGTGGCCGAACTCGTGGATCAGAATCATGAAGCCCAGAACCACAGCCACGGCAGCGATAGAGATAAGAATGTCAGACATAAAAGAAGTACGGAGCAGCCCCTTGTTAGATTATCTACTAAACGACAGATGCCGGCCGCGAGTGCACGGTTCGCCGGCTTTTCTCCAAAACTCGCTGTTGAGCATATCGGCGGGCTTCTGCATCGGCTTCAAGCACCTTCGCAATCGACCCCAGCATCCCAGAATTAGATGCAGAAACCGCGGCTTCGATGATCCCGGGAATTTCATCAAATGAAATGCTGCCCTCAAGAAACGCAGCGACCGCAACTTCATCGGCGGCGTTAAGCGCGACCGTCTTAGCCCCGCCCGCCTCCGCCGCCTCGTACGCTAAACGGAGACAAGGAAATTTACTCATGTCAGGAGGGCAGAAGTCCAGATGACGCAAGTTACCGACCGGAAAGCGCAGCTCCGACTGAATCCGCTCGGGATATGTTAGCGCGTATAGAATCGGCAGCCGCATGTCGGTCACCGAAACCTGAGCCAGTATGCTGCCGTCAATGAACTCAACCATGGAATGGATCGTCGACTGCGGATGGACCAGAACTTCCACCTTCGCCGGCGGCAGGTGAAACAATCGGCAGGCCTCAATCACTTCAAAGCCCTTGTTCATCAAGGTCGCTGAATCAATGGTGATGCGCTTGCCCATCTTCCACGTGGGATGATTCAGCGCCTGCTCCACCGTGATCGAGCTGAATTCCGACCGCGGAGTATTCAGGAACGGCCCGCCGGAGGCCGTCAGCCAGATGCGTTCCACTTCCTCCATGCGCCCGCCCCGCAGGCATTGGTGAACCGCGTTATGCTCGCTGTCGATGGGCAGCAGCGGCTTGCCCTGGCGGCGCGCCTCCGCCGTGATCAACTCTCCCGCCGCGACCAGGCATTCTTTGTTGGCCACGCCGACAATCTTCCCCGCCTTCACCGCCTCGTAGGTGGCCTCCAGCCCAGCCACGCCCACAATCGCGCTCACCACGAAGTCGGCCTCAGGATGAGTTGCGACCTTCACCGCACCAGTCGCTCCCCAGACCACCTCGATTTCGCTAAGACCAGCTTGCTTCAGGCGCGCGCGCAGCGCATCGGCATCGGGCTCTGCCGCCATCGAAAGCACGCGGGGCCGCCAGCGCCGCGCCTGCTCAAACGCTGCTTCCAGGTTTGCGCCCGCGGCCAGCGTGACGATCTGAAAGCGCTCCGGATAAGACTCAGTCACGCTGAGCGTGCTGCGGCCGATCGACCCAGTCGATCCAAGGATGGCAATGCGTTTCATGCTAAGTAAACTCGTAGGCCAGAATGCCTATTTTACGCGTTACCAGGGTCGAGTGGGCGGGAAGAGTGCCGCCACGTAGAACCACAGTACCGGCGCGGCAAACAGCAGGGCATCGATGCGGTCGAGCATTCCGCCGTGCCCGGGAAGAATGGTGCCCGAATCCTTCACTCCGGCTCCGCGCTTGATCAGCGATTCCACCAGATCGCCCAGTTGCGCCGCCACGTTAAGCGCAACCGTCAGCAGAATAATTGGCCACAGCTCGGGCTTCTCCAGACCGAACAGCCCGTCGCGCCGCCGGATCAGTCCACACGCCCACAGAATCTGACTGATAAGCAGCGCATGGTTAAAGAGCAGCGTCCCGACCAGCAGGCTTGCGGCGAGCGAAGCCGCCGCGCCCTCCCAGGTCTTTTTCGGGCTGATGCGCGGCGCCATCAAGTGCCGTCCCAGAGAGCGACCCACGAAGTAAGCGAAAACGTCGCCCGCCCAAACGATCAGTAAGAGATAGAGTATCCAGAACGCTCCCGCCCACTGCTGGCGAAGCTGCACCAGCATGGCCATGGGCAGGGCAATATAGGCAAAGGCAAACGCCGAAGCTGCCGCAGCCGGATACGCGCCGCTCATCTGCGCCCGCCGCATCGTGATGGTCAGAAACAGAAACGGAGCCAGCGCAGCGGCAAATCCCAACCCAAGGACGAATTTCAGCACCGAGACTTGCGGCGTCTCGCCGATCGCAGTCGCCGCCAACAGGAGAAAAAACAACCCCACGAAGATGTATGTAGGCAGGCGCAACGGCAGCACGCCATAAGATTCGGTCAGTTTGAGAAATTCCTGGACAGTGATCAGCGCGACAGCCGCGGCCACCACAGCCAGCACCGGTGCCGGGGCGCGCAGCACCAGCAACAGAACAATGGGAATCAGAACGACCGCGGTCGCGATGCGCTTTAGCATGCTGGCAGGTTATTTGGTGATCTTCGCCGCTTCGGCATGCGCGTCCCCGTGATTCAGTCCGCCGTAGCGCCGCTCCCGCTTCTGATACTCGGCGATCGCTTCGAGCAGATGCACACCGCGGAAATCCGGCCACAAAGTTGGCGTCACATAGATCTCGGCATAGGCCAACTGCCAAAGCAAGAAGTTGCTCAGCCGCATCTCGCCTGAGGTGCGCACAACCAGATCCGGGTCGGGCAAATGACGCGTATAGAGATGACGGCCCACCGTGTCTTCGTCAATTCGTAAATGTTCGATCCCGCCGTTCTGCGAAGCGGCGTGCACCATGGAGCGGAACGCGTCCACCATTTCACTGCGCGCGCTGTAGTTTAGCGCCAGCGTAAGCACCGTGCCTGTGTTGGTCGAGGTACTCTGGCGCGCCCATTCCATGCGCTCCTGCACATCTTCCGGCAGTTGCTGCTGCCGGCCGATATATTCCAGCCGGATATTGTTCTCGTTCAGCGTAGGCACTTCCGCCTTCAGATAGCGGCTCAGCAGGCCCATCAGAAAATCGACTTCGCTCTTGGGACGCTTCTTCCAGTTCTCTTCCGAGAAAGCATAAAGCGTCAGCGCATGAATGCCGACGCGCGCCGCCGTCTCCACCGTCGAGCGCACTGCGGCAACTCCGGCGCGGTGCCCGGCCACGCGCGGCATGTGGCGCCGCTTCGCCCAGCGCCCGTTGCCGTCCATGATAATTGCGATGTGTTTCGGGAGCCGCCCTGGATCAAGATGCCGGTAGACTTCAGCTTCCTTGCGATCCAGCCCGGCGGGAACTTTGGCCTGCAAAGTGATCCCCTTCGGATTGAAGCTAACACAGCCGGAAAGAGGGTTGCAATGACGGGAAAGGCACGCCGGCACGGGCGCGATCGAAGGAGTACGGGATCGGGAAGGGCACGGTTTTGAGCCGTGCCAACGGAGCAGAGTTTTAAAAGGGCGCGGCTTTAAGCCGCGCCGCAAAAGCCCATTAAAAATCAACGCGGCTTTAGCCACTGAGAGGTGTTAGCGGGTGTCGGCAGTCGCGGGCGAGGGCGCCCGCGCCACACATGTTACTTGGCTTCTTCCGGCACGATCTTCAACTCCAGCTTCTCCGTATGCCGCAGCACGGTCAGCAAGCAATTTGCGCCTGCGCGGATGTCAGCCAGCACACGATGCAGATCGTCCACGCCGGCTACCGCGTGGCCCTTCAGCGCAACGATGATGTCGCCATCCCGCAGCCCTGCCCGCTTCGCCGGACTATTCTCTTCCACCGACAGAACCAGCGCACCCGATTCTTTCGCCAGATCATAGAAACGCACCACGCGGCGATGCACCGGCACAGTCTGCGCCGACACCCCGATATAGCTGCGCCGGATGCGTCCATCGCGCAGCAGGCGGCTCGCAACAAACTTCGCCGTGTTGATTCCGATGGCGAAACAAATCCCCTGAGCAGGCAGAATCGTCGCGGTGTTCACGCCAACGACGCGCCCCGCAGAATCGACCAGCGGTCCGCCCGAGTTGCCCGGGTTGAGCGCAGCATCGGTCTGGATCACATCGTCGATCAGTCGCCCGGAATACGACCGCAGCGAACGCCCCAATGCGCTTACGACGCCCGCAGTCACAGTCGACTGAAAGCCATACGGATTACCGATCGCAACCACAAGTTGTCCCACGCGAAGCTGCTGCGAATCGCCGAGAGCGGCGGCGGTCAGTCCCGGTTCGTCCACGCGGACGACAGCGAGATCGCTAGCCGGGTCGTCTCCAATCGCGCTTGCCGGCATGCGACGCCCATCTGCCAGCGTGATCTCGATGCGCTCAGCCTCATGCACGACATGGCTGTTGGTAAGAATCAAGCCATCGGGAGTGAATACAAACCCCGAGCCTCCGCCCCGCCGTTCACGAGGCTCGCCGGAGCGCGTGCGCTCGGCAGCTTGATGCACCTCGATGTTCACCACCGAGGGGCTGACGACGGCAACCGCGCCGGTAACTGCGCGGGAGTAGGCGTCCAGCAGCGATTCATCGGGGTGAGCGGAGCTCGGAGCGGCAGCCGGTCCACGCGTAGACTCCTCACCCCAACCACTCGCTGCAGGTTGATCCACAGGGGAGGGGCGGGCAGAGAAAGCAGAAAAAACATTCCCAACTTCTTCCAAACTCATGCTGGATAGATGTCAGTCGATGTATTTCGGATTCAGGAGGCCACGAGCGAGAAAAAAGCAGGAGGAAAAATGCGGTGAAAAAAGCCGGGACCAAGGCTGGTCCCGGCATTGAGTTGGCTGGTTGCCCGGATAAAATCTAGGTTTCAAAGTTGCAAAGTTTCAGGGCGAACAGCGCCATTCACAAACAAACTTTGAAGCTCTGAAACTTTGAAACCTCTGCAACTTTGAAACCTGCTTTCCCTACGCGGTCCGTCTCGGCCGCACGGTCAAATCCCGCAGCTGAGTTAGGACGCTCGACATCTGCATCCCGTTCAATTGCGAAACAAACGGCAGAATCTCCGCGATGAACTGATCTTTCATCAGTTCGCTGATTTCGTCCTGGCGGTTCTTTTCTCCGCCACTAAGCAGTTCCGGCACGGTCACCTCCAATGCTCGCGCCAGCCGTTCCAGGGACGACAGCGTCGGCGTAGCTTTCTCGTTTTCAATCTTGGAAACGTAAGTCCGCGGCACGGACATGCGGCCGGCCAGTTGCCGTTGGCTCAACCCGCTGCGCAGGCGCAGCGAGCGGATCGACGTGGCCAGGTTCAGGTGCCCACGGCCAGTGCCAGGTATAGGCATCATCACCGGCGGCGCCATCACCACCGGCTCGGGCTCGGGTTCCTCGTCCAGGGACGAGTGGCAGCGCCGGCAATTGTTATTGACCGTACGGAATTGAACCAGCAGGCAATGATCGCAACGGACGACTTCCCTAGAATCTACTGGGGCAAGAGTCGTGGCCATCGGGTTGTGGGAGTGCCAGAGCCGGCTACTCCTTACTACTAACAGCGAAACCTAAAAATTGGGGGAAGGTTCCAACCGCAGGGCTAATCTGCGGTACAAGGCCTGTGGATGTCAAGGTTAAAATGCATAAAGCCATGAGTCTTGGCGGCGAAAACCAAAGCGATGCGGCGAAACCCGCAGAAACCGGGCCAAAAGCATGATCGATCGTGACACCGCATGGTGTTTACTAACTGAGTTCACCCAGTCGGAAAGTTTGCGCAAGCACGCGCTGGCTGTCGAGGCCTGTATGCGCGCCTGCTCTCGCAAGTTTGATGGTGAGGGCTCCGAATCAGAACTTGGGTTGTCCAAAGAAGACCTGTGGGGCATCGTTGGACTCGTTCACGACTTCGACTACGAAAAGTATTCTAGCCTCGAAGACCATCCCTACAAGGGCAATGCGATTCTGAAGGAACGTGGCTGGCCCGAAGTGATCACGCGAGCCATCATGTCACACGCTGAATATACCGGCGTAACCCGCGACACGCCCATGGAAAAGGCTCTCTTCGCCTGCGACGAACTCGCCGGGTTCATCACCGCCGTGGCCCTGATCAAGCCGGGAAAATCGTTGGCCGAGGTGGATGCAAAGTCAGTTCGAAAAAGAATGAAGGACAAAGCCTTCGCCCGCAAAGTGAACCGCGACGACATCATCAATGGCGCTGCCGCCCTGGGCGTTGACCTCGACGAACACATCGCCTTCTGCATCGAGGCGCTGCAAGGGATCGCGGAAAAGTTGGGATTGGACGGCAGTGCAGCGAAAGCGATCACATCGCCTTAGCGGAAGACTCTGCCGGTGTTGGTAAGATCGCGCCCGAAACTGGAACCTTTAATTTGAAGAGCTCGAGGAAGTGACCGAAGGACTGGGGTTCTAAGCCGGAGAACTCAGGCGAGCGATTACGCAAGGCCTCCCCGAGGCCCGAAGCCCATCCTCCCTCAAACACCCAAACAGTGGCTCCGGGCTTAAGAGAGTAGGCACGCAGCATTTTCTGCCATTCATCTGCGAATGTGTCTCGTGTAAAGGCGCCTTCGTCCGGATCAGTCGAGGTCACGCGAAATCCGCGGCACCGAAACGACTCGAAGCCGGGCACGGAACGATCAATACTGATCTGCTCCTGCCGGCAAAGGTAGTGTCCCAGTTGCAGTCGGCTGGGTTCGTCCACAAAAATCAGATCGGACGGCCCGACCTGCTGGCGAATAAAGCCTATCGCTTGTTCCATATGTTCGTGCCTCTGGTCAGCGAGCGGCAGCATATCCCGCCCTTGCAGAGTTCCGAAGGCCTGACAGAGTACGACGACACCGATGACTAGCAGGACGGCGTTTCGCGTGCGTTGCTTTGTGATCTTGGCCAGGAGGACGCTCACCCCGGCGATCCCGAAAATAGCGAGAAAAACGCATTGCCGCGTTCGTCCATAGGGATAAAGTCCTGCGGCCACGGCCGCACAGTTCAAAACAAATGGCAGCAGCAGAAAAAGTCCGGTCAGGCGGGAGGGGACCACGGCGTTCGGCACGGGCTTCTCGCATAGCAGCAGAAGTGCTCCCGCGACGAACATCAGTGCGGCAACATCTCCGACCGTGGTCTGTCCGAAAATGAAGCGGAATACTCCGAAGGACCCGTGATAGAGAAAAGGCAAAAGCCGGTTGCGGCCGGGGTGGAAGTAATAGTCGAAAAGATAGAAATCTGCATAGCGATGAAGCGGTTGTGCTCCCGGATACACCTTGCGCAATGCTGCGATTTGCGTCGTGTACAAAAACCAACCGAGCCCCACACCTCCAGCCTGCCCTGCGCCCCAGGCAACGATCACTGACGGCGAGGGAGGATGGGCGAACATCCTCAGAATGCAATACACGCCAAGCGCCGCGGCAAAGAGAAATGCCGAGTAGTGCGAAAGCAAAGACAGATAAAGAAACACCGTCGAGATCGCCATCAGGCGTACTAAGTTCTCAGCCAGGGCGCGCTCGAGGAAATAGGCGGCGGAGGTGGCGAACAGCAGCATTAACGTGTACTGCCGCAGATCGGCGGAGAGGGCGATCATGGGCGGGAGAAATGTCACCAAGATCAGGCCAACCCAGCCCGCCGTGCGCCCCGCCACGACGGTAAGCCACCTCCAAAAAACCCAGCAGAACAGCGTACCCGCGATCACGCACGGAAGCCGCAACACAAGATTCGAAGTCCCAAGGCCTCGCCAGAAATAAAGAACAAGCACGAGAAGTGGCGGATGCAAGAGAGTGAGGCTCGCCTTGTAAGCGAGATAAAGGGATGCCTGGTTGGCAATCGAGAAGTGCCAGGCCTCGTCACTATTGAAAAACGTGGCATGGGCCAGCCACAACCGCCACAGCAAACCGCCGCCAACCAACGTCATGGCGACGTAGTCTGATCTTCGATCTGCGGCCCTCCCAGGCTGACTAGCGGCTGCCATTCATCCTCCGGCAACTTCTTGCCAATGTTAGCGGATCACTTCGGCCACCTTGCCACCGGCAATCAACTCTGCGAGCCGCGCAAAGTCTTTGTACATGACCCGGTCTTTCTCCATCGTTGGACACACCGACCGGATTGCTGCATGCGCCGCCTGCCCGCGCTTGGAGGCTTTCAGCGGAGAGAGAAAATCGATTGCCTGGGCCACGGCCATGGCTTCAATAGCCAGCACATTGCGCGTGTTTTCGACAATGCGCTTCAGCTTGATCGCCGCCGTCATGCCCATGGAGACGTAGTCTTCCTTGTTGCCCGAGGTCGTAATCGAATCCACCGACGCGGGATGCGCCAGCACTTTATTCTCGCTGACTAACGCGGCCGCCGTGACCTGCGGCATCATGAAACCTGAATTCAATCCTGCGCCTTGCGCCAGGAAGGGCGGCAAACCCTCACTGAGCGCGGGGTTCACCAACCGCTCGATTCGCCGCTCGCTGATGCCGGCGAGCGCGCTCAGGGCGATGCCTATAAAATCCAGCGCGAACGCAAGGGGCTCGCCATGAAAGTTTCCTCCCGAAATTACGTCACCCTTGAGGTGCTTGGCGTCGGTGATGAATACCAGGGGATTGTCGACCGCGGAATTCGCCTCGATCTCAAATACTTTGCGGCAGTGCTCCAGCGTATCGCGGACGGCACCGTGCACTTGCGGGATGCAGCGCAGGGAGTAAGCGTCCTGCACGCGGCCACATTCGCGGTGCGATTCTCGAATCTGGCTGCCTTCGAGCATCCGCCGCAAATTCGCCGCAGTCTTCATCTGACCACTGTGCGGCCGCGCCTTGTGGATGCGTTCGTCAAAAGCCGTGTCAGTTCCCTTGAGTGCATCACAGCACAGCCCGCCCAGCACGTCGGCGGAATCGACCAAAGTCTCGGCCGCCAGCAGAGCCAGAGTGCCGACGGCCAGCATGCCCTGCGTCCCGTTGATCAGGGAAATGGATTCTTTCGCTTCCAGTGTCAGCGGCTTGATCTGCGCCCGCTTCAGCGCGTCACTGCTGGAAACGCGCACGTTGGCGGCGTCGATACACTCGCCTTCGCCAATCAAGGCCAGCGCCAGATGCGCCAGCGGAGCGAGATCGCCGCTCGCGCCTACACTGCCCTGCGACGGTGCGAACGGGGTGACGCCTCGGTTCAGCATTTCGCACAGTGTATCGATCACCACCCCGCGCACGCCGGAGTAGCCCTTGGCCAGCGAATTGGCCCGCAACAGCATCATGGCGCGCGTTTCGGGGACGGAGAGCGGTTCACCCACGCCTACGGAGTGCGAGCGCACCAGGTTGACTTGCAGTTCGCGAATCTGGTCGCCAACAATGCGGACGTCGCTCAGCTTGCCCACGCCGGTCGTGATCGCGTAGGCAACCTTATTACTGGCGACGATCTCGTCAACCACGGCCCGCGCACGATCCACGGCCTCGCGCGCGTCAGGGGACAAGAGCACAGGCCGCCTGTCAACTGCGACCTCGCGCACCGCGTCAAGAGTAAGTTCGTTTCCGTTAATGTGGAGTGCGTTCAAGAGAGTTTCCCATTTCGTTTTCCTAGGGCTGCACGAAATACCTTCAGATACTTCGACGGCAGCGCAACAACTTTCATATCCGGACCGGTAACGATATGCGTAGTCTCGCCTTCTGCCAGCAGAGTGCCGTCTTCCGCACGCCGCAATTCATAACCGAAGTGGATCACGGACTTGCGCACATTCAATAATTCCGTGCGCACGAGAACCTCTTCGTCGTAGCGCACCGGCGCACGATAGCGGCATTTGGCTTCGGCGACCGCGATGAAGCGTCCATCCTTGGTTTCCATGTCGCGATAGGAAAAACCCAACTGCCGCAGCAATTCGACGCGTCCCACCTCAAACCAGATGAAATGGTTGGAATGGTAAACCACGCCCATCTGATCGGTCTCGGCGTAACGTACGCGCAGCCGGGTTTCGTTTATCGCATGGGAGTGAGTGGACTTCATCTGCCGCTCTTCATTTCCCGCTCTTCATTTTCCGCTCCACACGGGTTTGCGTTTTTCGAGAAACGACACAACCCCTTCGCGGAAGTCGGCGGTGGTGCGGATGGCTGCGTTTTCTCGCACCGCTGCTTCAATATGCAAATCCAGTTCGGCGCGGGCGTGATCGTTGAGCAGCTTCTTTGTCGCTCGCAGCGAAGTCGGACTATTCTCCATCAGCAGCGCAGCCAATTCGCGGGCGCGCGTCATGAGATTTTCCGGTGCCACGATTTCGCTGATCAATCCCATCCGCGCGGCTTCATCGGCGCTGATGATTCGTCCAGTCAGCAGCAGGTCGCGCGCCTGTTTCTCTCCGACCTGGCGCAGCAGGAAAGTGGAAACGATGGCGGGCACGAACCCGATGCGCACCTCGGTGTAGCCGAACTTGGCTTCGGGTACCGCTAGCGTGAAGTCGCAAAGCAAGGCCAGTCCGGTGCCGCCCGCGATCGCAGCTCCATTCACCGCAGCGATCGTGACCTTGGGAAATTCGTAGAGCGTTCGGAACAGGCGGACCATCGTCTCCGAATCTTTAAGATTCTCCTCGGGAGAGCGGCCGATCAGCGCTTTCAGGTTGTCCAGGTCCATGCCGGAGGAAAAGGCTTTTCCTGCTCCGGTCAGGATGAGTACGAGCGCGTCGGAAGCCTCCACTTCCTCGGACGCACGCAGCAGATCGTCAATCAACTCGAAGCTGATGGCGTTGCGTTTATCCGGACGATTCAGCGTGATCGTAGCCACACCGGAATCGTATGCGAGTTGGATCGTCTTGTAGTTCACTTTGTAGTTTTCACTTCGTTCCCGTCTGGAAACGGCTAATCGTCGTTAACGGAATTCGAATATCGCGCCCCGATCTCTGCTGTCGCGCGCATCAGCGCGTCCAGCGGCTTCAGGGACGGTAACTCAGCGCCACGCTGCTTCAGGGCTTCAATCACTGTTTCGGTCGCAATGTTGCCTACCAACGCGTCTTGCGCGAAAGGGCAGCCACCGAATCCGCCTAACGCCGAGTCGAAGCGGCGGCAGCCGGCGTCGTACGCCGCTAAAATCTTCGCGGCGGCATGCTCAGGACGGCTGTGCAGGTGAACTCCAATCTCCAGGTAATCGTACTTCGCCATCACCGCTCCGACCAGTTCGCTAATCTGCTCCGGACTGGCCATGCCGACCGTGTCAGCCAGAGAGATCATACGCAGGTTGTCGACTTCCAGCAGCGAGATCGCCTCAATTACTTCCTCCGCGTTCCACAGATCGCCGTAGGGATTGCCAAATGCCATTGAGATATAAACTACGACATCGAGCGCGGCATTGTCGGCTTTGGTCTGAATCTTCTCCAGTTCCTCGAGCGCCTGTTCGGCGGACTGATTCTGATTCTTGCGCAAAAAAGTTTCCGAGATCGAATAAGGAAATCCCAAAGTATGTACCGCTTGCGTGTCGATGGCGCGCTGCGCTCCCTTTTCGTTGACTACGATGCCGATGATCTCCACGTCATCTGGCGGATCGAGTTCCTTCAACACTTCCTCCGAGTCCGCCATCTGCGGCACGGCTTTCGGCGACACGAACGAAACCGCATCAATGTGCTTGAACCCGGCACTGATCAACGCCTGCAAATAGGCGCGCTTGATGTCGGGCGGAATCTGCCCCTTCAGCCCCTGCCAGGCATCGCGCGGACATTCGATGAGCTTCACGGCGTCGGACATATCAAAACCTGCCACGGATCACACGGATTCTCACGGATCAAACCTTAAAAGGGAAAACTTCAAAGACTTCATTTTCTTTGATCCGTGTAAATCCGTGAAAATCTGCGGCCAACTATGTTTGCAGCACTCCAACCTTGAACTCCGGCACATCCGGATTCAATGTGGCCGCTTCGAGGGCTTGTGTAATGGCGTCGCGCGTCTCAGCGGGGTCGATGATTTTGTCGATCCACAGCCGAGCCGCGCCGTAGCGCGGATCGGTCTGCTCGTCGTAGGTGCGCTTGACGGATTCGTACAGCGCTTTCTTTTCTTCCTCGCCCAGTTTCTGGCCGCCGCGCTCGAGCTGCTTCATCTTGATCTCCACCAGGGTTCCCGCCGCCGAATCGCCGCTCATGACGGCGTAACGCGCCGTGGGCCAGGCGAAAACGAAGCGTGGATCGAATGCCTTGCCGCACATCGCGTAATGTCCGGCGCCGAACGACCCTCCTACGATCACGGTAATTTTCGGTACTACCGAGTTCGATACTGCGTTCACCATCTTCGCGCCCGCTTTGATAATGCCGCTCCACTCCGCGTCGCGGCCTACCATAAAGCCATTCACGTCGTGAAAAAAGATCAGCGGGATCAGATTCTGGTTGCAGTCCATGATGAAGCGCGCGGCTTTCTCCGCAGATTCGGTGTAGATCACGCCGCCGAACTCGATCCGCTTGTGGCCTTCGTGGTCGGTTTGCTGGGCGTGCAGCTTCTGGTTGGCGACAATTCCCACGGCGAAGCCGCCAATGCGACCATAGCCGCAGATCAGCGTCTTGCCATATTCCGCCTTGTACTCATCGAAGCGGCTGCCATCGAGCACGCGCGCCAGAATCTCTTTAATGTCGTAAGGCCGCGCCGGTGAAGAATCGTAAATGCCATAAATCTCCTCAGCGGCGAGCGCGGGTGCGACGGGCTTCTTGCGATCCCAGGGCGATTGCCGCCGGTATCCCCACTTCTCGACGATGGAGCGAATCCGCGCCAGGCAGGCCGCATCGTCGGGTTCGCGAAAATCCACCGTGCCGCTGATGCCGGCGTGCATGGCTGCTCCGCCTAAATCCTCCGCGGAAACTTTCTGTCCAATCGCCGCCTGCACCAGCGCCGGCCCGGCCAGAAACAAGCCACTGCCGTCAGTCATCAGAACGTGATCGCACATTACCGGCAGGTATCCGCCGCCGGCCACGCACATGCCCATGATGGCCGCGATCTGCGGAATGCCCAGGGCTGACATGACGGCGTTGTTGCGGAACACTCGCCCGAAATCATCCGTGTCGGGAAAGACATCTTCCTGCAGCGGCAGAAACACCCCTGCCGAATCGACCAGATAGACAGTAGGAATGCGGTTCTCGATGGCGATGTTCTGAGCGCGAATCACCTTCTTCGAGGTCATCGGGAAAAACGCTCCCGCCTTTACCGTGGCGTCGTTCGCAATGACCATCACCATGCGTGTCTGGATGCGCGCCAAACCCGTGATCACGCCCGCGGCTTGCGCTCCACCCCATTCTTCATACATGCCATGGGCCGCATAAATTCCCATTTCGAAGAATGTTCCCGGGTCCACTAGCAGTTCAATGCGTTCACGGGCAGTGAGGCGTCCCTTGGCATGTTGGTTCTCGATGGCTTTCGTGCCACCGCCTTCGCTGATCTTCTCGCTTTCGTTGCGCACCTGTGACATGAGATCGGCCAGAAAGCGCATGTTGGCCTCGAATCGCGCCGAGGTGGGGTCGACTTGTGTCGTCAGGACGTTGGCAGTCTTCGACGACTGGTCTGGAGGCGCTTCGCTGCGATCAGCCATGAGTATGGACGAAGAGATCGGACTGTTTACGGTATACCACTGGCGCGGGAGCGCGCAACGGAAGGCATGGCGAGAAGACGGCGGGAAGGCCTCGAAGCGCAAGGTGTTTCGATGTTCGAGTTATTGCAGATGGAGACGGCCGAGCAGGGCCTGAAAGCGTGGTTCCGGACGCAGGTTCGTCCAAACCGGGTCGACCTTGAGATAAATCAGAGCGGGCTCGGACCACCGGTAACAATCCTCAAGTGCGCTGAGCGCCGCCGCATTTCTGCCGAGCGCTGCATTCGCCTCCGCTGACGAGCAGGAATCGATCCTGAAAGGATTCGGCCTTGCCAGACTGCCCACTTCCGGGGGCTTGGCCATCTCCTCCATGGCAGCGCGGAACCCGCCCTGAGCATAGAGCCGCTGCAAAGATTGACCCCGGTCTGGAATACCAGAGAGACGGTCATTCTCCATGCTTTCCTTCAGCCAAAGATCGTACCGGCCGGTCTGACGATAATATTTCGCGAGGTAGAAGCGCACTGGTATGAAGTTGGGGTTCAGGGCCAGAACGCTCCTGTAGGCTTGCAACGCTGGGTCGTAACGGCCGGCCAGATAATACCCGAACCCAGCGTCAGCGCTGATGATCAAAGAGAGCGGGTCCAATTCGCGGGCGCGCTCCAGTTCTGCGATCGCTTCTTCATGGCGGCCTTGTGGGCCCAGCAGTAGATTGCCATACCAATGGTGGGCTCGGGCGAAGTTGGGGTTGAGCGCAATCGCCCGGCGAAACTCCTGCTCGGCACCGTGCCAATCCCAGTCATGCAGCACCTTAACCGCGGCCAGCGAGGTGTGCGCTTCGGCCAGCGTGCTGTCGAGTTGAAGTGCCTTCTCGGCGGCGGCCTCGGCCTCGGCCATGTTGCCGACGCCATCTCCATAGAGGGTTAGCAGCGTATGGCAGTCCGCCAGCCCGGAGTAGGCCAGGGCGAATTCGGGATCTTTTTCAAGCGCCTGGTTGAAATACTCGATCGCCTGGCGAAATCCTTGCACATTTCTTTGGTTCCAGGCGTAGCGGCCATGCAGGTAAAGGTCGAAGGCCTCCGGGTTCACGGCGCGCGGCCGCCGCAGCCGTCCAGTCTCTTCGGCGCTCAAATTGAGCTTCACCTGGTTGGTAATCTCCTCAGCTACACGCGCCTGCAGCGAAAGCACGTCCTTCAGGTCGCCGTCGTAGGCTTCGGCCCAGATGTGCCGATCAGTTGCCGTCCGGATCAATTGCGCAGTGATTCTTACCCGATCCCCCGAGCGCACCACTGAGCCTTCCACCACGGCGTCTACTCCCAACTCGCGCCCAATCTGTGGAAGCGGTTTGCGCGTCCCTTTGTATCGCATGATCGAGGTCTTCGAAACCACCTTGAGATCGTGAAGCTGTGCCAGATCTGTGATGAGTTCATCGGTCATCCCATCGACAAAATATTCCTGGTTGGGGTCATTGGATAGATTCTGCATCGGCAGCACGGCGACCGAACGAATCGAAGCGAGGTCCGGCTCGCCGAACAGCCTCTGCTTCCAACCTGCTCCTTCCACCAAGACCACCGAAGCTACGATCGCCAGCCCACTCAAGAGTCCCGTTACCCAACCACGCGCAGCCGAGTTTCGAGTTTGGGCTCCGAATCCGCTTTCGTCCGCCGCAGAAGCCGGACGGGAATCGATCTGAGACTCCGAACTCGCCGCGGCCGCCGTCGGCAAATCCGCAGGCCTGGAGCTATCGCTTGGAGAAACTCTAAGGTGATTGCCTGAAGAACCTGGAGGAGGGGAGGAGTGCGGCTCTATGCCGTTACCGCCATTGCGGCCGTTGCCATCTCTGGGTTGGTCGGCCTTGAATTTCCGAACCTGCCCGACGAAGCGGTAGCCCCGCTTCGGTACGGTCTCAATGTAGCGCGCCCCGTCCTCCCCATCGCGCAGCACCTTGCGCACCAGGTAAACGACCTGGGTTAAGTTATTCTCCTCGACCACGGTGTCGTACCATACCGTTCTCATCAGTGCGTCTTTTTCCAGCAAACGGCCGTCGTTCTCCACCAGCACCAGAAGAGTATCGAAGGCCCGAGGCGGCAGCTCCATGCGCGCCGTGCCATGACGCAGCAGACGTTCGGCGGGGTCGAGTACGAAAGGCCCGAACTCGTAAAGGTGCCTTACTGCCTTATCCATAGACCCTCAGAAAATCATCACAAAAAAATGAGGTCTGCTAAGGACTTCCAGGCAGGGCGTGCGGCACAGTTGCGGACGCATCACGCAGTTGAGGACCTGGGAGTCCGTTCGGCGAGAAGTCTATTCGAGCCTGGCGATGGCTTGGAAGAGCACGAACGTGGTGGTGGGGGCCACTTTTCTCCTAGGCTCTAAGGTTCGACTGCATCGCAAGCACCGCAACTTCACAGTTTTGCCGGCTCTTTTTTCGGCCAGAAACCTCACGGTCGAAGCCGGCAAGCAGGGTCACAGGGGGAGGATTCACGGGCGCCACGGCTTTGATCTCAGCCGGTACGGGGGAGAGGGCAAAACTGCTTCGTCAAGCCTGAGAAACCCAAGCCGGAGGGCTCCGAATCCCTTCCCCGCGGCCGCTGTCTGTGCTATCCACACGAGGAAGAATCGTTGCTCTCCAGATTTCTGATCTAAATCTAGAGCTGACCTACGCTGCGAAACAGCGCGGCAACTTTTTCCGGGAGAGTTTCCTCGAGCTTACGGGCTAGCCACTCCTGCAACTCCGATTTCTGCGGCGCTGCCAGAGATTGAAACTCCAGTCCCACGAGACCTTCCTGGCCACTCCAGCGCACTCTCGTTTCGGAGAATAGCTGGCTCGAGTGGCCGGGCAGGCTAAAGCGCACAGCCGTAGAGAGCGCGGGATCCGGCATGGTGCGGGTGCTGATTGCGACTCCACCCTCGCTGATGTTCACGGTTTGGCACAGGAACTCTTCGGGTTGGCGTGCTCTCACAAAAACGGGAACAGCGAGGGGGCAGCGGAAATAGCGCCGGCGTTCACGTACCACGAGTCCATACGAGGCTCGCAAAATTTGGTTGATCGAGTCAGCCGAGAGCGGCCTGGGCAACACAAAAGTCGAGTCCAGCTTGATGCCGGGCGTCTGCGCCTTGTCCCCGGCGGCGAGGGCAAAAGTCACAGCCGTGCGGTTTGAGCGGGAAAAACGCAACTGCTCCATCACCAGCATCGCGCCCTCCCCCAGTTGGAGATCAACGACAACGGCCTCGAACTTCTGCTTATCCAGAAGGCGGGCTGCGGCAAACACTTCTTCACAAATCTCGGGGCGTATGGCGAGAGGCCGCAATGCGTCGATGATTAACTGGCAAGCGAGTGCATCCTTGGACACAACTAGCGCTGTGGCGGCTCCCGCATCTGAAGGCTCCATCATGTACTGCTCACTTTCTTGCTGCTCGGCTCGGCTCCCGGCCGGGACCAGGTGTGCACAGAACCACGCCGCCTCACACGGAGGAGCGTCACCAGCAGCGCTCCACACGCTGAGCTAAATAGGGCAAGGCCCACAAAAAGCAAATAGTTCACGTTCTGTGCTCCTGATCAGGGCCACGATGAAGGATGTGGCTTGCGGTCACTACCAGGCTGACCGATAGTCTGTCGTAGGCGGGGTTAGTGTCAATCGAATAAGTCACTAGGGATAGCATGAGTTACTAAGTTGAGTTTTTCAGTTATTAAGTACACAAGTTACTAAGTCGATAACTTGTTGCGTCTTATGGTTTCAAAGAGTTCTTTGGGCGCCTCGATTGAAATGCCTGACGGATTTGCAGCGGAAGAGATCTGGCTTCGGACCGCGGAATCCAAAGATTGCTGTTTACCCTTGTGCTACGGGTGAATAGGCTGCTGACCTCAACACGGCAATAGGGTATGCTCAGTAGCATGCTGTAAATCCCCAAAGGGAGCGTGCATGGCTGATCTAGATGCGGTTCTAGAGCAGTTGAGAGTGGAACGTAAACGTGCGGAGGGCGAGCTTAAACAACTGGAAAAAGTGATTGCACAGCTGAGCAAGGTAAAGATGCGAGGCCCACAGGCCTCGCTGCGCTCAGGCAAGAGCATGAAACGCCAGTTGTCGGCTGCAGCCCGCGAGCGCATCGCGGCAGCGCAAAGACGGCGCTGGGCGAAGGTGCGTGCGCTGTCCAGAAAAGCGTCGTGAGTTCGGACGAGCCGGGTTTCCACCCTTCGTTTCCAAAGGGGTGGGAATCCGGCTGCGATTTTCAGATGCTTAAGATTAATCACGTCGGTCCAGCCACTCTCCGAGTCTGCATCCGTCTTCCTCCAGCAGAAACGTTCCTGCGCCGAAACATTCCCCGAAGATGCGATGCGATTCCTGGTCGCGCGCCGCGCGCGAAATCCATTGCTTCCCCACCTGATACTGCGAGGCCGTGAACCACTTCTGCGGCAGCACCTCCACCAGCCCCGCCTGCAGGTAGAAAACAAAAAGAGCGAATGCCGGGTCGTCATTCGACAGCGCCTTGTAGCTGGTGGGGACGATCAACTCATCAACTGTCGCCAGTTCGGCCGGCACATCAATCTTATGCATGCCCGGGCCAAGCGTCAGGGGCACCTCGAACTCCGCGACCGGCGGCGTCTTGGCATAAATGCGATCGGAAGATTGCTTGAACCATCCGGCAATCTCAGCCAGGTCAAACGCTTCAAGCTGATCCGGATCGAAACCGGTCAGCCGAATGTTGCGTCCCTCCGGACACCAGATCCCGAGACAACTGGGCGAGGCCAGAAACGGCCGGCAATAGGTGTTCAACGCCAGCCGAAGCTGATCGGGCTCGTGCTGCAGAGCCAACGAAATTACATATCCCACCGGCCCCTGCTCGCCCTGGTGGGTCCAGGCAAATTGTTGCCCCGTGGCAGAATGAAATTGAGGGAAGGTCTTCCAATACCAGGGCGCCGGACCAACCGTACGCTCAAGTTCTTGCCGGATGCTTGCTAGATTCGGATTGGGCACGATCAGCCTGCGGCGGGAACGCCCGCGCCCTTCACGTTCGCGCGGATGAATTTCACGATGTCGTCCATGGCGGTGCCCGGCTGGAAGATCGCCGCCACGCCGCGTTTCTTGAGAGCATCAATATCCTGGTTGGGAATAATTCCACCCACCAGCACCAGAACGTCATCCATCTTGTTTTCTTTGATCAAGTCCATCACCCGGGGCACGATGGCATTATGCGCGCCGGAAAGAATCGACAGGCCGATGACCTGAACATCTTCCTGCAGCGCCGCGCTCACAATCATCTCGGGAGTTTGTCGCAGTCCGGTGTAAATCACTTCCATGCCGGCATCGCGCAGGGCGCGCGCAATCACTTTGGCCCCACGGTCGTGCCCGTCGAGCCCGGGCTTGGCCACGAGCACGCGAATCTTGATGTCAGGCATTCCACTCATTTAAACACAGCGGGTAGCGGAGAGCACAGAGGCAGCCCGCTTGCTGGCTAAAGGGTTTCTGTGTCCAGGCTCTTCCACAAATACCAGCACGCGACGCTGCGATAAGGCTCCCAGCGTTTTGCGATCTTTTCCATCTGCTCCGGACTGGGCAGCTTGATCTTCCGCTTGCGAATTTTCTTTTTTGCCGCCGCAGACTTCTTCGCTGCCTTCGGGCGCGGCCGATCGAGATAGTGTTTGTGTATGGCCATGCGAATCGCAAAGTCGCCTGTCGGCAGAACATTCTCGCGCTTCAGTGTGAACATCAGAAACATCTGCGCAGTCCACACTCCAATACCCTTCACCTGGGTCAGATGTTCGACCACTTCAGCATCGGGCAGCTCCGGCAGCCGCGCGAAATCAACCAGCCCGTTTGCAGTTTTTGCCGCCAGGTCTTTCAAATACGCGGACTTCTGTTTCGACAATCCCGCACCGCGCATCTGTTCGTCGCTCAGCTTGAGGATGCCCTCCGGCGTAAGCGGCTCGCCCGCCAGCGCGGCAAAGCGCTTGAAAATGGTTTCCGCGGCTTTGCCGTTCAGTTGCTGGTAAACGATGGCCTCAGCTAGGCTGTGAAACTCCGCTGGCCCAAACTGCATGCGGCACGGCCCTAGGCGTTTGATGATTGCTCGCATGACAGGGTCGGATTTCTTGAGATGGTTGAGTGCTCTTCGCATGGATCTATATCTTAATCACAAAGCCGGCTTGTGGCGAATAAAAAACGAATCGTCACTGCGGACACAACGAGGTGCCAGGAGGGTCGCCGATGCGCAACGGCTCGCTTAACGGGCTTGGATGCGAATGGAGGCGGCAGCGTGTCTCGGTTGGGTAAGCGTGGATCCTGGCGTGGCCTTGTGCCTTGGGCCAAAAGCCTGAGCCGCGAGGAACGACTATCCGCTAGCTTTGGCAGGCGGAAGCTGGAATCCAATGCGTCGGCGCGGTGGCGGCTTGGGAGTCATGAGCTCCTTGATAGCTTCGATCAGATCCTGAATTACGGAATCGTGCGTGTCCAGCCGATTCTCCAATTGAGCGATTTTTCCCGCGAGTCGACGGTTCGTGGCCAGCATTTCACGCAAGCGCACAAAGGCGCGCACCACAAAAACGCTCATCTGAACAGCCCGTGTGGAATTCAGCACGGTTGCGGCCATGATGGCTCCGTGCTCGGTGAACGCATGAGGCGTATACCGGCGCCCACCACGGGTTTTCTTTGAGGTCGCAAATTGCGACCTCAAAGCGGCGTTCTCCCGGTCGGTTAGCTGAAACATGAAATCAGAAGGGAATCGTTCCTGATTACGTTTTACCTGTTCGTTGAGCCGCTTCACTGGCACGCCATAAAGCCGCGCGATGTCGACGTCGAGGATGACGCGCTGATGGCGGAGAATTACGATCCGCGATTCCACGGCGACGGCGGGCTTCGCTGGCCGTTTCGGCATCCTGAGAACGGTTGCTTTTGTCTGGTTTTTCATTTGGGTCACCATTCGTGACCTCAATCATAGTCCGAGGAAGGTGTCGTACTTTCGACAATTAAGATCTCAAGCTCTCATCCGCTTCCCATTTTGGTCTTATTCGTAGCCGCCAATTACCGCTAGGTGATGCTCACTTCCGTATAGGTCCCATACACCTCGCGCAGGGCTTCGCAAATCTCGCCCACCGTCGCGTACGCTCGCACGGCATCCACGATGTAGGGCATGGTGTTCGCCGTGGAAATATTTCCGGTCGTGCCAGCATTCGGCTCCTGCGCTGCAGCTTTCTTCAGCGCATCGAGTCTTCGCCGCACCTCGTCGTTCGAGCGCCGTGCCCGGAGTGCTTTCAGCTTGGCTGACTGCCGCCGCGCGACGCTCTCGTCGATATAAAGAATGTGCGGCGACTCTTCCTCGACGACGAACTCGTTCACGCCCACGATAATCTTCTCCTTCGCCTCGGCGGCGCGCTGATATTGGTAGGAGGCTTCGGCGATTTCCTTCTGTGGATAGCCGCGCTCGATGGCCTTTACCATGCCTCCCATCGTGTCCAGCTTGCCGAAGTAGTCGAACGCGCCTTTTTCCATTTCGAGTGTCAAGTTTTCCAGGAAATACGACCCACCCAAGGGATCGACGGTCTGGGTCACTCCCGATTCGTAAGCGATGATCTGCTGCGTACGCAGAGCAATGCGGGCCGCTTCTTCGGTGGGCAGTGCCAAGGCTTCATCGTAGGAGTCGCAGTGCAGTGACTGCGTGCCGCCGAGCACCGCGGCCATAGCCTGCAGGGCAACGCGCGCGATGTTGTTCATCGGCTGCTGCGCGGGCAGCGACACTCCCGCAGTCTGCGTGTGAAAGCGCATCAGCCAGGTGCGCTGGTTCTTCGCGCCGAACCGTTCTTTCATCACCCGTCCCCAAATCTTGCGGGCCGCGCGGTATTTGGCGATCTCCTCGAAGAAGTCATTGTGCGCGTTGAAGAAAAAACTGAGGCGAGGACCGAAATCGTCAACGTCGAGGCCCCTCCTGCGAGCCCACTCGACGTACTCGATGCCGTCATACAAAGTGAACGCGAGTTCCTGCAGCGCCGTCGAGCCGGCCTCGCGAATGTGGTAGCCGCTGATGGAGATCGTGTTGAAGCGGGGCGTGAATTTCGATCCGAACTCGAAAGTGTCGATCACCAGGCGCATCGACGGCGCTGGCGGATAAATGTATTCCTTCTGCGCGATGTATTCCTTGAGAATGTCATTCTGAATCGTGCCGGAAATCTTTTTCCAGTCCGCGCCTTGCTTCTCCGCCACCACCAGATACATTGCCCACAGCACCGACGCGGGCGAGTTGATCGTCATCGAGACTGTGGTTTTTTCCAGATCGATGCCGCCGAAAAGAATTTCCATGTCTTCGAGCGAATCAATGGCCACGCCGCACTTGCCCACTTCTCCTTCGCTGGCCGGATGATCGGAGTCATATCCCATCAGCGTGGGCAAGTCGAATGCGACGGAAAGGCCGCCGCCGCCGTGTTCGAGCAAATACTTATAGCGCTGGTTGGTCTCCTCGGGAGAAGCGAATCCAGAGAACTGCCGCATGGTGTAGAGCTTGCCGCGATATCCCGTGGCGTGAATACCGCGAGTGAATGGCGACGTCCCGGGGAATCCGAGATATTTCTCTTCGCTCCAGTCCTCCGGAAGATCGGCCTGCGTGTAAAGGCGGCGCACCGGGACGCCTGAAACCGTGGTGAAGCGGGCGCGCCCGTGCTCGTCGAGATTCACGCCGGTGGGCGCGCCAATCGGCCGCTCGGGAGATTTCTCGAGCGTAGGCGCAAGCGTCTCCTCGGCCCACTTTCTTTCTGCAGCGGAGGGATGGCGATTGTCAAAGACATCGGCGATCGGACTTTCAGCAACCTGCGGCTTAGGCGGCTTCTTCTGTGGCATGAGCACCCCAGCGTTCTGTTGTGATCATAGGGAAGCGAGCGCGCGCGGGCAAGACGGCAGCAGGTAACCGGTACGACCGGTCGGTCAGTGCCTGACAGTGTGTCACTTCGGGGCGTTGCGCGAAATTTCCCACGCCTTGGCATATTTCCACGAGACGTAGCCAGCGTGGTAGAGGTGCAGCAGCAGGCCTTCGCGGCCGTCGAGGAAGCCGAGTCGGCAGAAGTAGTTGTAGGTGAACGTCGCCAGCGGCCGCAGAACGATGTTGATGAAACTGAAGCCGCTGTGACCCTTGGCGATCGCCAACTGCGCGCCCAGCGAGGAATAACGGTTCATGTGGGCGAGATAGAGAGTGAGTGTGGGGTAGGTGTAGTGAATGAGCGCGTTCTTGAATTGGACGATCGTTTGGCGAACTTCTGGTTTCAGTTCGCAACGGTCGTGCGGGTCATGGCCGGTCACAAATCCCTGCCCACGCCTGAACAACCGCAGCTTAGGATCAGGGTAGAAACCGCCGTGGCGAATCCATCGCCCAAGAAACAGATTCTTGCGTGGGAGTTTGTAGCCGATGGCAGCGTTCGGGTTTGCGATGGCAGCGCGAATCTCTCCGGCTAGGCCCGGACTTACCTCCTCGTCCGCATCCAGCAGCAGCACCCAATCCTTGGTGCACAGCTCGATCGCATACTGTTTCTGCGCCACGTAGCCGCGCCACGCTTCCAGCACGGTGCGGGCTCCGTGCTCCCGCGCGATCTCGCAGGTGCGATCCTTCGAGCCAGAATCGACGAGCACGATCTCATCGGCCCAGCGCACGCTGGCTAGCGTGCGGCCGATATTCGCCTCTTCGTCCATCGCCACTATGGCCACGGAGATTGTCATAGGGGAATTGCTGATTGCTAATTGTTGATTGCTGATTGCAACCCAGAGTCGATCAGCTTTTCAATCATCAATCATCAATCATCAATCATCAATCATCAATCATCAATAACTTCTCAGCCACTAGCAGTGCGGCTCCGGATTTCAGAAAGCAGAAACACGATCAGGATGAACAACTCCGGTTCGATCGGATGGCGGTAGCGGGCATGCGGAAACACGAAGTAATAGACCGTGGGATAAGTTGCGACGAGTCCGGCGAAAAGCCACGCTCCGGGCCGCTTTTGCCGCAGCGCACGACCGAGTCCCCAGATCGCCAGCACTGACGATGCCAGGAAAAGCGAACTGCGGAAATCCCAGGGAGCTGTGCTGTGCGTCGGTCTGGGCACTCCATTCCAGAAATAGAAGAAACGCTTCATGCTGATCAGTGCGAACCGCTGCGGATGCTCGCGAATCCAATCGAACGCCAGCCGCCTGCAGTCGGCCTCGTAGGCAATTTCGCCCATGCGTTGAAACTTCTCGAGCTCTAGCTTATTGAGATTGGGCTGCAGGGTCGCGATCAGCATGCCGTCGGCCATCTTGTTGTTGCCGAGACGAAACTGCAATCCGAAATCGTCACGAATGAAAACGAAGCGTCCAAAGACCTCGTAGTTTCGAATCAGCCACGGAGATAGAACCAGAAAGAACACAAAAGAGGAAAGCACGACGCCGGCGAGCGACGGCAGTCCACGCCGGTATCTCTGCCGCCACACCCAAAGGCCGCAGAACGGCAGAAAGGCGAGCATCGCGGGATTTGCCAGAGCCCCAACGCCCCACAATATGCCGAACAGTGTCCATCCTCGCCAACCCGGCCACTGCTGCAGTTCCAGAGAAAGCCAAAAAACTAATGCCAGCATCAGCGGAGTGAAGGTCGTGTCCCATATCCAATGAACCGACCAGTACCAGACATAGGGATTAAGCGCCCACGCCCCGGCCGACCACAGTGCAACGCGCGGGCCGAAGGTCCGGTGCGCAGTCAGGAATACCGGAATAGTGGTGAGCGATGCAAAAAAACTATTGATCGACAGCAATACCCATGCGGATGCGTAAGTGTAAACGCCAAAAACCTTGAAGACTCCGCCAATCAGGTAGGGATAGAGCGGTGGCTCCCAGGCGGTGGGACCGGCATTGCCTCCATAAGGATTGCTGAACCCCTGCCCCAGAGCGATCGAACGGCCGACGCGGCCCATCTCAAAGCCGAAGCCGAAGTTATCTTCTCCGGGGCGAGTGCGATACTGGCGGAGAATTCCGATCGCCACCAATTGCAGAAGAAACGAAAGCAGCACCATCCACAACACCGATCGCGGCATGGCTGGGAGATGCGGTCGTTCCATCACCGGGGAGTTTATCAGGTCTAAGCGGGTGCCTCGCGGAACCCATCCCTTCTAGAGTTGGCCTCCCGACGACGGCGGCGACTGTGCCGGCTGCCCCGCTGGCGTTGCATCCTGCCGCGGCACCACGTAAGGGACCTTAGGTAGGTGCGTGACCTGGCCGCGCGTGGCGTCGGCGACGTTGATGCCGGTATGGTCGAGCAGCAATCCCGTGGCGCGATCCAGTTCGATGCGCGACTTCTCATAGGCCGCCTTGGCGGAGACCAGATTCGACTCGCTGGTAGTGAGGATCGAGGCATCCTGCAGGATCGCCGTGGTGGTGGTGAGTCCGACTTTCAACTTTTGTTGATCGGCGTCGAGAGTCTGGCGCGCAAAGTCGACCGCATACTGCGCCGCCTGCACTGCGGCACGGTTCTGCTTCACATCGAACTGGGCGTTGCGCACTTCGATGCGTATTTGATTTTCCAGTTGGTGCAGTCGCACCTGCGCCTGGCGGTATTCGAGTTCCGCGCGCACCTGGTTGGCCTGCGCTTCCCGATTGCGCAGCGGGATCGAAAGGCTGAGGCCAATACCCTTGTCAGGCGCGGTCGAGTTAAAAAGCTGATTCAGGGTTCCACCGTAGCTGACGGGACCGCCGTTGGCAAAGGGAGGCGGCGCGGTTGACTCGCTAAAGCAGGTTGAGGGGGCAGCACAAGTCGGTGGCAACAGCGCCGGATTGACATTCCCTCCAACCCCAGATCCGCCGTAATAAGCGTAGGCATCGAGCGTGGGAAGCATCGCGTTGCGCACGGCTTTGCTGCTGAGGTCGCGGGAATTGAGATCAATGCGCGATTCGACCAGTTCAGCACGATGGTCGAGAGCCTGATTGATGAGGTCTTGAATGGGAACCACCGCTTCTTCCTGCGGAACCTGCATGCCGGAGGTGGGAATCACGTCAGCTTCCGCCAGCACAGGATCGTCGATGCTGCGGCTGAGCGCATTCTTCATCAACAGCTTTTGCAGTTCCAGATTGTTCTGCGCCAGAATCAGGTTCTGCTCGTCCGTCGAAACCGTGCTCTGCGCGCTCACCACCTGAATCGGCGGCACGGTGCCCACTTGCGCCTGCTGCTTGGTATCGGTCAGCGCCTTCTGCGCATAGGTAAGAGCTTCCTGTTGCACGCGCACGTTCTCGTAGGCATACACCAAGTCCCAATACATGTCTTCAATTTGATCGACGGTAGTGATGATTTGCAGACGGAAGGCGACGTCGGAGATCTCCCGATTATTCTTGGCAATCCGAATAAAGCGGAGATTGGGAAGTGAACCGAAACCCTGCAACAAGTTTTGCGTGATCCTGAACTGGAAATTCGAACTCAGTTCTGGAGTCAGCAAGCTGGTTGGGTTGTTGGTGGTGATATGGCTGTTGTTGAATCCGGCGGCAATGCTCGTACCCCACTGAAAGCCTTGCGTGTAGGCGAAGCCGGCCGTATAGGTGTTCTGTCCCACGACCGGGACCGGACTGAAAACGCTGACCGATTCGGTGTCGTTCTTATCGAGTTGC
Source organism: Candidatus Sulfotelmatobacter sp. (assembly GCA_049280095.1). Lineage (GTDB taxonomy): Bacteria > Acidobacteriota > Terriglobia > Terriglobales > Acidobacteriaceae > Sulfotelmatobacter. The sequence continues at coordinate 320,675 of JBAPPL010000028.1, forward strand.
AGCGTGCTGGTGACGATGGGATCGAAGCTGGCGATGGGTGACCCAATGCCAAGCGTGGAACTAACCAAGCCGTTGGTGCCGGTGCCCACGCCGCTGGGCGCTACGGTAGTGCCTCCAGTGCCGGAACCCACTGTGCCGCCGAGGCCGCCCACGCCGCCGCCCGGAGTGTTCTGCACGATGCCGGCATTCACGCCGAGAATATTGGCGCCTGACTTGGCCCGCAAGTAATCGGTGTCTGCGATATTGAGGTTGTAGCGGGCAATATCGATATCGAGATTATTTTCCAGGGCGAGTGCTACGGCGTCGTCAATCGAAAGATAAATCTTGCCATCGCGCATCAGCGAATCGATGCGCGGCGAGTTGCCAAGATTCGGCTCTGCCACCTGCTGCGGCTCGTAAGGCTGCAGGAAATGAGGAAAGGCCGAGCGCGGGTTCGAGTAATCCTGCAGGTGAACCGTCTGCGGCTGGGCGGCGGTTGGCGCGGCCTGCGGCGTTGGAGCGGCGGGAACATCCTGCGCGCGCAGGCACGGCTGCAGCTGCAGACAGGCCAAAAAGGCAGAGGCCGCCACTAACAGGGTTGGCCGCGGGTGGGCTGCCGTCATTCGGGGCAGAAGCAAGAGCATGGGTCGTCTCCTTGAGTCAACACGGTCGTGCATCGTGTTAAAACGACAAATATAGATTTCCAGAGTTGAATGCGGAAAACATAAGAGCGTCACTCCATCTTAGCGGGACGGAGTGGAGGAATTGAGCGCGGGTCGCAAAGAATATTGTAAAGAATTGTGAGTAAGAAAAATAAGGCGCGGCCTCGTGCGAGGACGAACCGCGCCTGTTTTGCTCGCGACGTTATTGCGGCTGCTGCGCAGGCGCTGCCTGCGGCAAGGGCTGGGCCACGGACGGCATATCCTTGCGCGGTGCGATGTAAGGCACACTCGGCATGCGGGTGACTTGACCTTTTGCTGCATCGTCAACGCTGATTCCGTCATGATCGAGCAGCGTGCCGGTGGCGCGGTCCAGTTCAATGCGCGACTTTTCGTAGGCCACCGTGGCATTCACCAGGCCCGATTCTGCCGTAGCCAACTGGCTCTGGTACTGCAGAACCAGCGTTGTGGTCGAGGTTCCAAACTGATATTTCTTCTGCTCGGCGTCGAGCGACTGCCGTGCTAGTTCCACGGCAGCTTGGGCGGAATCCACGCTGGCGCGGTTTTGCTGTACGGCGTATTGCGCGTTGCGGATCTCGATCCCCACCTGATTCTCGATCTGCTGCAGCCGCATCTGAGCCTGCCGGTATTCCAGTTCCGAGCGAATCTGCACGGCCTGCGCGGCGCGGTTGCGCAGCGGGATGTTCAGTTGCAAGCCGACACCCTTATCAGGCGAGGTAGAGTTAACGAGCTGGTTCAGCGTACTGCCAAGGCCAGTCGGGGAAGCTGTGAAGTCCAGTCCGCTGGGACCGCCGGTAGGGCTGGCGCAACCGAGGGCGTCCTGGATCGGAGTTGGATTGGGGGTGGCGCAAAGGTCAGCTGGGTTTTGCGTACCGCCCAGTCCGGCGCCACCGTAGTAGGCGAAAGCATTCAGCGTAGGCAGCAGGGCGCTGCGCACCGCCTTATTGCTCAGGTCGCGGCTGTTCAGGTCGATGCGCGACTCCACTAGTTCGGCGCGATGCCGCAACGCGTCATTAATCAAGTCCTCGGTGGGCACAACTTCCTCGTGCGCCGGAATTTCCATGGTGGAAGTAGGGATGACTTCGGAGGTGGCGAGGGTCGGATCCTTAAGAGTGCGCGTGAGCGCGTTCTTCATCAGCAATTGTTCCAACTGGAGGTTAGTCTGCGCCAGGGTAACCAGTTGTTGGTCCTGCGCTACGGTGCTCTGCGCGCGCACCGTTTCGATCGGAGCCAGGCTGCCGATCTCGACCTGCTTCTTGGTGTCGGACAAGGTTTTCTGCGCGAAGGCTAAGGACTCATTCTGCACGCGGGCGTTTTCGTAGGCGTAGACCAGGTCCCAGTAGATGTTTTCAATCTGGTCGACAGAGTCAATGATCTGCAACCGGAAAGCTACATCTGTCAGTTCGCGATTGTTTTTGGCGATGCGAATGAAACGAGTATTGGCAGGAAATCCAAAACCCTGCAGCAACGGCTGAGTGATCGTCATTTTAAAGTTTGAGTTGAGCTGAGGGCTTAAAGAAGAAAAAAAACTGTTTGTGGTCTGCCGGTTATTGTTGAACGACACATTCAAATTCGTGCCCCATTGAAACGCCTGGTTGTAGGCGAAATTAACCGTGCCGGTGTTCTGAATCAGGCTGCTGCCGGGAAGTACACCTTGAAAAATAGAACTCGCCTGCTGGCTGAAATGGTCTTCCTGCAACGTGCCGGTGATGACTGGATCAAAGCTCGTGATGTTCGGTCCAAGGCCGAGAGTCGAACTGACCAAGCCGTTGGTGCCGGCGCCGATGCCGCCTGCTCCCAGGCTGGTGCCGCCGGTAGAAGCTCCGGCAGTCGCGCCGATGCCGCCGACGCCGCCGCCCGGAGTGTTCTGCACAACTCCTGCATTGACGCCGAGGATGCTGGCTCCCGCTTTCGCGCGCAGCACGTCGGTGTCAGCTATGTTCAGGTTGTAACGCGCGATGGCGATATCCAGATTATTCTCCAGCGCTAGGGCAATGGCGTCGTTGAGTGAAAGATACAGCTTGCCATCGTGCATGAACTGGTCAATGCGTGCCGTATTGGCCAGATTTGGATCGGCCAGATGCCGCGCTTCGTAGGGCGCAATCGGGTTGGGAAAATGCGATACCGCATGGGAATAATTCATCACGGGAAGCGGACGCGCCTCGGGCGTGTTCTGCGGAGTGGGCGCAGCGGGCGGCTCCTGCGCCCAAGCTGTGACGGCGCAACCTGCGAGCGTCAGTGTTCCCAATAAAACCGCGGCCATGGTCAGCCGGATATTTGAGGTTAAGCGTGCGAATGGCATCTACTCATCTCCGTTTGTAAGGACCGATTCGTTAAGACCGATTTGTTAGGACAGTTGGTTAAGACCTTGCAACATGAAACTTGGTTGTACGTGAGACAACCCGGATTCACCCAAAATGGCGGTTCTACTCAATTGCAGTTCCACTCAATCCTTGATACGCAAGCAGCGGCGCCCCGGTTCCTGAAAATATCTTTCGAAGAGCCCTCGGAAAAATCTCCCGAAACGCCCTAAATAAACGCGAACCTAGTTAAACGCACCAGTATATCTGACCCCGCCGCCTCTCTTTCGAGTTCTCCGGGAGGTGAAACTGATAAAGTGCTGGCGATGGCCGAGCGACTCTCCGTAGAGCGAAATCATAGTTGCGTGAACCTGTCCCATGAAATGACTTGGATGAACCAGCGCGGCTGTAGGACTCGCGGCTGCAAGGCTTAGGGTCAGACTTATAAGATCGCATGCGCAATCTCAAACTGATTCTCTCCTATGACGGTTCGGAATTCGCCGGCTGGCAAGTGCAGCCTGATGCCATGACCATACAAGGCACGCTGGCCTCAGCCATTGGACGAGTTACGGGGGAAAAGGTATTGCCGCAAGGCTCGGGACGAACCGACGCTGGAGTGCACGCGCTGGCCCAGGTGGTGACGTTTGCCACAGAATCCCCAGTCCCTACCGCGAATTTCGTGAAGGCGCTGAACGATATTTTGCCGGCGTCAGTGCGGGTTCTGGAAGTAGAAGAGGTTGCGGCTGACTTCCACGCGCGCAAGTCAGCGCGAGCAAAAACTTACCGGTACAGGATTTATCGCGCGGCCATCCGTCCGCCGTTCTTAGCCAGGTATGTCTGGCACTATCCGTTTTGGTTGGATGAGCAGGCGATGGCGCGAGCCGCCAGGCTCGTTCAGGGTGAGCACGATTTTACTTCGTTTGCCGCGGTTGATCCGGAGCGCAGACGGGATGGAGAGGCGTTGTCTAACTCGCGACGGATTTTCTCTTCGACCTGGGAGCGTGGCGGAGACGAGTTCGTCTATACCGTGAAGGGGTCGGGGTTCTTGCACCACATGGTCAGGAATCTCGTTGGAACGTTTATTCTTGTGGGCAAGGGAACGCTCGCGCCCGAGGACGTCACGCGGATACTGGAGGCGCGCAATCGCTCGGCCGCAGGCGCGACTGCGCCGGCCAGCGGTCTGTATCTGGTCAACGTGGAGTACTGAACCGCACTCGACGCTGGACAGCGGCGGGCAGGACGTAGCAAGCTACGAGAAAGGAAAAAAACGACAACCGAAGAGGCACTTCATGAGCAATCCTTCAAATTCGGATCCGAAGCGCGAGTTGTTGCGTCACACCCTGGCTACGCTGGCTTATCGCGGAGCGAAGGTCCTCCGCAATGTTCCCGAGGGCATCGCCGTATTTCACGTGGATGAGGGAGTGCGAGCGCCGGGGCAGATTCTGGCGCACATGGGCGATCTGATGGACTGGGGCCTCTCGATGGCGAATGGAAAACGCGAATGGCATGACTCCAAGCCGCTGGCGTGGGAGAAGGAAGTCGAGCGCTTTTTCGCGGCGCTGAAAAAGTTCGATGATTACCTGGCGTCGGAAGAACCCATGCAGGCGCCGGTGGAAAATCTCTTTCAAGGGCCGGTTGCTGACGCGCTGACTCACGTTGGCCAGATCGCCATACTTCGACGGGTGGCAGGTGAGCCCGTGAAGGCGGAAAATTACTACAAGGCCGAGATCGTGATTGGTCGTGTCGGTGCGGAGCAGACGCCGCCGAAAAAGGAGTTCTAGTTACGGGTCGGAAGCCTGCCCTGATCCTTCAGCGGCACTTCCGCCCGGTAAATGGCTTGCCATCGCCCTGCTTTGAAGACGTAGATCGAACTGCCGTTCATGTGGACCGGCGCTTTCTCTCCATTGCAAGTGGCATATTGCTCAGCCTGATAAGTGAGCAAGTATGCGCCGGCGGCGAGCGGTAGCGCTCCAAAGTCGGAGAGGCCATAACCTTCGACGCTGCAAGCTTTCGCGGAGGTTTGTTGCTCAGCGAGTTGCTGGTCGCGGGAGAGCGTTCCGTTTTCGCCCCAGAAAATTCCGTTCTCCGGCATGTGCTCGCGAAAGTAGGCTTCGTCTTTCGTCTTCCATGCTTCGAAAAAACCGGTTTCCGTGCGCACCAGTTCCAACTGGATGCTTCGAGTGTCGTTTGATACTTCATTCTTACGCGCGGTCTGGGCGCCGGTGGTCGCGAGAAGCAGGGCCAGCGCGAAAAGAAGCGCGGTTCCGGTCCGGAAGGTCCTTCTTGCAGAAAGCAGTTCGTGATTCATAGAGAGCTCATTCTGGTGTGGCCGCATCGATTGCAGGCTTAGGATACGACATCGCCGGTTTTGGCCTCGTGTTTCGCCTTCGAGTACAATGACGTTCGTAAGGCCGAATCCAGCGGCGCAAGCGCCGCGCGAAACGAGGGTAAGCGCTTTGGCGACTGGCGAAATGACAACTTCAGGCACGCAAACCCCTGCGCAGCTTCCCCATCATAAGGTCAAGATCAAGAAGAACGGGCAGCGCGCCTGCAACGAGAAAAACGAAAAAGGCAAATTCTGCGGCGGCCATTTGAAGCGCTGGTTCTACTCACAAGACGTGATCGAGCAGGCCTGCGGCGACGCGGAAAAAGCCTGGGGGGTGGACTCCGAGGTCTACCGCTGCGAGCACTGCCAGACGCTTTATTTGCCGAACGCCGCGGAAGCCAAGGTGAATGTCGCCGGACAGGGAATGATTTCAGTTTTCGGGCTGACCTTGCCGCCGAAAGAGAAGTAGGCAGCTGCTAGCTTCTAGCCGAACGAGCCATCTCGTTTCTCTCCGCCGAAAGATTTCGCTAGAAGCCAGGAGCTAGAAGCTAGCGGCTATTCTCCATGAACACCTCCGAACTCATCTACGACTGGAATAAAAATCATCCGCCGGGGCTGAAGCCGCCGGGGCCGGTTCTGCTCAACGATGAGAGCCTGCGCGATGGGCTACAGTCGCCTTCGGTGCGCGATCCCTCGATTCCCGAGAAGATTGAAATTCTTCATCTCATGGAGGCCCTCGGGATCAACTCTCTCGATCTCGGGTTGCCGGGTGCGGGGGGGCGCGCAGTCGAGCATGTGACCGCGTTGGCGCGTGAAATCGTGGCGCGCAAGATGAAGATTCGCGCCAACTGCGCTGCCCGCACGCATGAGAATGATATTCGCCCCATCGCCGAGATCGTGCAGAAGACCGGCCTGCCCATCGAAGCCGCTACGTTTATCGGCTCCAGTCCCATCCGGCGGTTCACGGAAGGCTGGAGCGATGAGTTTCTCTTGCAGACTACCGAGAAGGCCGTGAAATATGCGGTTTCGCTCGGTCTTGACGTGATGTATGTCACCGAGGATACTTCGCGCTGCGATCCGGAGACCGTGAAGCGGCTTTACTCGACGGCGATCAACTGTGGCGCGCGCGCCATTGCGATCTGCGACACCGCGGGACACGCTACGCCCATGGGTGCGCTGGCGCTGGTGCGGTTTGTGGTCGAGGAAGTGGTGAAACCCTCCGGCGAAAAGATTCGTGTGGATTGGCACGGGCACAGTGACCGCGGCCTCGCCATTGCCAACTCGATGGCGGCAGTGATCGCCGGGGCGAATTGTGTTCACGGGTGTGCTATTGGGCTGGGCGAGCGCGTGGGCAATACGCAGATCGATCAGATGCTGGTAAACCTGAAATTGATGGGCATTGCGCCCTGGGCGGAGCAGGACCTCACCAAGCTGAAACATTATTGCCAGGCTGTGTCGCGGGCCACGGGCGTGCCCATTCCGGCGAACTATCCTGTGGTCGGCGACGACGCGTTTCGCACCGCCACGGGTGTGCACGCGGCGGCGATCATCAAGGCGTATCACAAGAACGATGTCGTTCTGGCCAACACGGTTTACTCGGGCGTGCCCTCGCATGTGTTCGGGTTGGAACAAATCATCGACATTGGCCCCATGAGCGGGAAATCGAATGTGATGTTCTGGCTGGAGCGGCGCGGCATTCCGGCGACCGACGACCTAGTCGAGCGCATTTATCAGCGCGCCAAGGCCAGCGACCACACGCTGAGCGACGCCGAGATTGTGGAGTGCTTGCCGGCGGCGGCAGTCAAGCAGAACTGAAGGGGAGGTCGGATGCCTGAAATCATGCGACATGCGATTCTGGGGGCTGGCGGAGTCGGTGGCCTGATCGGCACTTGTCTCGGGCACGCGGGAGATTCCGTCACGCTCATCGTGCGGCGCGAAGCGCTGGCGCACTACCCCAGACAACTTCATCTGGAAAGTCCTTTCGGCAATTTCACGGTGGATGTCACGGTCGCTTCGGAAGTTCCTCCGGTTGACGTGCTCTGGATCACGGTGAAGGCAACGCAGCTGGAGCCGGCCCTCACCGCTCTCGAGAATCCCGATGCAGTGCGAGGTATCGTTCCCCTGCTCAATGGCATTGACCACATTTCCTTGCTGCGCGCCAGGTACGGTTCTGGCCGTGTGATCCCGGCGACGATCGCGGTTGAAACCGAACGGGTCAGCCCCGGACACATCGTTCATCGCTCGCCTTTTGCGCGGCTGAATGTGCTGTCATCTGGGCGGGCTCTGCTCGCGGGCACTATCGATCAGCTGCAGCATATCGGCTTCGAGTGCCGATTTGTCGACGATGAGCCGACGCTGATGTGGGGCAAGCTGGTTTTTCTGGCGCCGTTTGCGCTGACCACAACCGCCTCGGACAAAACCACCGGCGAGATCCTCACCGACCCCACCTGGGGGCAGCTGGGATTGACCTGTCTGCGGGAGGCGTGTGCCGTGGCTGTCGCCGAAGGCGCAAAAATCGATGCGGATGCTGTGATCGCCGGCGTAATGAAGATGCCGGGAAACATGCGCAGCTCGATGCAGAAAGACGTGGAGCAACACAAGACCCCGGAGTTGGAGGCTATTGCGGGACCAATTCTACGCGGGGCCCTGCGGCACGGGATTGACGTGCCAGCGACAAAGAAACTAGTGGCTGCGGTCGAGCACCGAGCCGGGTACGTGGAGAGTCGGCTGGCCTAGAGATCCGGATCAAAAAGATCACAGATCGGCGGTGTAAAATATCTCGAATCAGTCACTTGGCAAGGTCGTCTTCCGTCGGAACGCTCTAAAATATTGTGGTCAGGCGGCCCGTAGGTTAGAGAAGCGTGATCTCGCCCATGTCGATGGCAACCAGCAGAGGCTCTTTCACAAGCTGGTAATCACCTTCGTACGCGTACACGCGACGCCTAGTGGGCACAATGATACCGTCCACGTCACGGTAGCCGGAAGCGTAGTTGAGCCCAGTAGCGCCGCCGAGAATGTCAACCGTGTAGTCATGGCGGCGCAAAAGACCATCGGGTCCGAAGCAGGAGATTTGTTCGCGGGTGTGGCTCTTGACGTTATCCGGGAAGGTCACCTTCAGCCGCCTCCAGGTTTCGCCTCCAACTTGAATTGATTGGATCTCCTCGGTGGTGAATCCGTCATGGGTGTAGAGGAATGGCGTATTGAGGTAGGTCCACAGTGCTTCGCCGACGAAGTACGCCACGTGAATGTCGTCCCATGGAGTTTCTCTCTGTTGCCCTTCAAACGACTTCTCCGGGTTGTCGCGGGCCTCGATGAGTGCACCGTCAAGCGTTTCGATCACGATGCGGCTTGGTTCGAAAACGGCACGCTTGTTCTGGCCGGAAAACTCCACTGTGAGGCGCTCGCTCCGCGTTTCTGCGGTCAACACGACGTTCTTGAATCTCCCTTACCTTTGACAAACCAGATAGCGCCCGTAATCGATGCCGCAACCTTGATCGCCTTCACCTTGTTCCAGCGATCGAGACCGCCGTGTGCCTGGACTGCCAAATCCAGCAATTCGCTCATCGATGCTCTTTCGGTCAGAACAGCGGGGGTGCTAATGGCAGCAAGGGTAGCTATAGCGGGATTCATGAGGTTACTCCGGCAACTTGATAGTTGGGAGCTAACCGTATCAAGAAGATTTCCGCAAGGCTGTATAAAAGAGATCAGAATGCGGGTTTGGAGTCGCGCAATTTCCGGACGGATTCCCGAAAATAAGAATTGGAGCCATACGCCATGTTTACCTCCCGGCCGATTGGATTTGTAAGTAGTCCCTACAAGGACACCAGCGAGATTCCCAAGGGCCTTGGTGCGAAGCACGAGGCGGATGGTGTGCTTAAGATCTTGCCTGAGTTTGAGGCGGGGCTTACTGACATCGAGGGCTTCTCGCATCTGATCGTCATCTGGGAGTTCGATCGCGCGCATGGGTTCGAGCTGCTGGGGACGCCGCCCTCGGACAACCGGCCACACGGAGTGTTTGCGACACGATCGCCGCGGCGTCCGAATCCGATTGCTCTAACTATTGTCGAACTGCTTCGCCGCGAAGGTGGCGAGCTGCATGTTCGCGGAGTTGATATGCTGGATGGGACGCCTATTCTTGATATCAAACCTTTGCTGTCCGGCATACCGGCTGAAAGGCTGCGGCGGGGGTGGCTTGCCGAAGCTGAGGCACGACGGAAGGGATGATGCTTGAAGCTCTGGAACCTCGAAAATCCCCACTTCTCGCAAAGTGCGCGAGAAATGGGGCACCCGGCGACCTCTCGGGCTGAAGCCCGCATTCGTTGTGGGGGCTTAGGCGGCGCTTGAAGCGCCGATCTTCCACGTCACTGCACGCATTCCCGACTTTTGTCAGCGGCCACGAACCGCAGGGTTGCAGAGAGAACTCCCAGCTAGGCCGCGGGAGCTGCCGTGATGCAAGAGATCCTTCGACTCCGCTGAGGATGACAGAAGGAAATTAAGCAGGTTACTAACGTCCATTTTTCCGCCGAGCCGCCGGCCCGGTGCCGCTACGTCAAACGCACTGTGCGGTTCCCGTCCAAGGTAATCCCCTTTCTTTCCTATACGTTGTAATATGGGCGCATAACCCCCATGAGCCCCGTTCCCCCACGTGCAGACTTGCCGGACGTTGCCCCTACGGTGCAGCAGGATGTGGCGCGTCTGGCGGCCTCGCCCGAGGTGCGCTCGGCTTACAACTGGCTGCGCACCCAGGAGCCGCAACTGGCCCAGTGGCAAATGGAGATGGCGCGAATTCCGGCGCCTCCGTTTGGCGAGTCGGCGCGAGCGGCCTGGTTGGCGGAGCGCTTTCGCGAAGTCGGCCTTGACGATGTTCGCATCGACGACGTGGGCAACGTGTTCGGCATCCATCCAGGATTTGGCCAGCGCTACGTGGCGCTGAGCGCGCACATCGATACCGTTTTTCCCGCGAACACACCGCTGAATGTCCGGCAGCAGGGCAGCCGCATTTATGGGCCGGGAGTTTCCGACAATGGCGCGGGCGTGACGGCGATGCTGGCGATTGCATCGCTGCTGCGCACGGTTCGGCTGCGGCACGCGCTGCCGTTTGTGTTTATCGGCAACGTGGGCGAAGAGGGCGAGGGCGATCTGCGCGGCATGCGGCACATTTTTTCCACTCCGCGCTGGAAGGATTCGATTGCTTACAGCGTGGTGCTCGACGGCGCGGGCGCGGACACGATTGTCGCCGAAGCCTTGGGTAGCCGCCGCTTTGAAGTGATTGTGCGCGGTCCGGGCGGGCACTCGTGGAGCGATTTTGGCGCGCCCAATCCGATTGTGATTCTTTCGCGCGCCGTCGATACCTTTACGGCGACCCCGGTGCCAGCAACCCCGAAGACCACTTTCAACATCGGAGTGATACGCGGCGGGACTTCGGTGAATTCGATTCCTGAATCGGCCAGCATGAAGGTGGATATCCGCTCGACTTCGATGACGGAGATGGAGCGGCTGGAGCAGGCGCTGCGGTTGGCGCTGAATCGTGCCGTGGAAGACGAGACGCTGGCAGCAGAGATGCGGTCATCGGCGCAGAAGCGGCCTTCGGGAGTGAGTTGCGAAGTGGTTGCGATCGGCAACCGTCCGGCGGGCGAACTGGCCGCGGGCGCGCGGATCCTGCATGTGATTCGCGCCGTGGATACGCAGCTGAACAACGCGGCGCAGGTGCAGCGGGCGTCGACGGATGCGAATATTCCGCTGTCGCTTGGCCTCGAAGCGATTGCGATCGGCGGCGGCGGTTCGGGCGGCGGCGCACACACCTTGCAGGAATGGTTCGACAGCAATGGACGCGAGCTCGGGCTGAAGCGAATTCTGCTGACCATGATGGCGCTGGCGGGAGCGGGGGTGGGCGCATGACGAGTGCAATCCAGTGTAGATGGAGTGCGTGGAAAATGCTGCCCTTGGCAGCTTTCCCGGTTGTGTTTATCGCTATGGTCTCCACTGCGCAGGTGCCCGCCACCAGTAGTCCGCAGACCTCGACTCCGAATAAGATTCAGACGGTCGCGCCGAGTACTGCGCCAAGTCCGAAACCAAGCAGTGAGTCCGGGAAGCCCGACGTCAAGCCCAAGGCTGATGCCATCTACTTCCACGCCAATATCTATACGGGTGTGGCCTCGAATTCGCCGTTCAGTTCTACGCTGCGCGAGGAAGCCATCGCGGTGCGCGGCGACCGCATTCAGGCGGTAGGCAAGAATCTGGACATCATGAAGCTGAAAGGTCCGGATACGGAGGTCGTCGATTTGGGCGGACGCTTCGTCATGCCGGGCTTCAACGATGCGCATGTCCACCTGGCGGAAGGTGGGCTGCAGAAATTGACGATCGATCTGACCGGGGTGAAAACGCTCGAGGAATTGCGCGAGCGGGTCAAGGCAAGAGTCGAGAAGGCCAAGCCGGACGAATGGATTGTGGGCGGAGGCTGGGATGAAACCCTCTGGCCGATCCCGACTCTACCCAGCCGCTGGGACATTGATGAGGTTTCGGACGGGCATCCGGTGATTCTCGCTCGCGTGGATGGACACCTTGCCCTGGCCAATACGCGAGCGCTGCAACTCGCCAACATCACCCTGGCCAGCCGCGATCCTGAGGGCGGAAAGATTGATCGCGATGCCAATGGCCAGCCCACGGGGATTTTGCGGGACACAGCGCAGCAGCCGGTGCGGGCGGCAATTCCGCAACTTACGCACGAGGCGCGCCGGGAGGGAATTGAAGTTGCGCTCGCAGACCTGGCCGAAAACGGTGTGACTTCAGCGCAGGATTATTCGCCGGAGTGGGAGAATTTCCAGATTTACGAGGAACTTGAAAAAGAAGGTAAGCTGACGGCGCGCATTTCGGAGTGGCTGCCTTTTGACGATGTGATCGACGAGCTGAAGGTTAAGCGTGGATTCCATCCCCAGTCCGATTTGATGTTGCATTCGGGAATGCTGAAGGCCTTCATGGATGGATCCCTCGGCGGACATACGGCAGCGCTGATGGAGCCCTATGCGGACGACCCGAAGAATTCCGGCTTGCCGCGCTACGAGCAGGCGAAGCTGGTTGAAATGGCCAAGGAGCGCGTGCTGGCAGGCTTCCAGCTGGGGTTTCACGCGATCGGTGACGAGGGCGTGCAGATGGCGCTGGATGCCTTCGCCGAAGCAGAAAAGGCCGCGCGCGAGCAGAAAGTGAAGTCACCGAATGGTACAAGCGATTTCCGTTTGCGCATCGAACACGCGCAGGTCACCACCCCGGCACAGATCGCGCGCTTCAAGGAACTGAAGGTGATTGCCTCCGTGCAGCCCAGCCAGTTGCTCACCGATATGCGGTGGGCGCAGGACCGGCTGGGTGCGAAGCGGGCCGCGAATTCCTACGCGTGGGCGTCATTCCTGAACAAAGGTGTGACGCTGGCCTTTGGCACGGACTACCCAGTAGAACCGCTATCGCCATTCCGCGGGCTGTATGCGGCCGTCACGCGCAAGAGCGAGAACGGCAAGCAGGAATATTTTCCCGAACAGAAGCTGACCATGGATCAGGCCATTGCCGCTTACACGACCGGCTCAGCCTTCGCCGAATTCGAGGAGAAAGAAAAGGGCGAGCTGGCGCCGGGAATGCTGGCGGATTTTGTGGTGCTCGATCGAGATATCACCGCGGTCTCCGCCGAAAAAGAGCTGGCGACCAAAGTGTTGCTCACCGTGGTGGGCGGGAAGACCGTGTACGAGACGAAGTCAGCGGGGCAGTAAGTCGCGGCCGAGTCGACTCCTTGTCAATGTTTGCCAGCGGTTATTTCCTTCTATCGCGTAAAACGAAAAGCCGGGTTCCGGCGTCTAACCCGCTGTGGCCGTGAGGCGTTAATTGCATATTCCGGTTGGACTTACTGGTGGCGCTGAGGCTTCGGCAAACAGGTATAATTGGGGACTCATATAGTTTTCGGAGGAATTCAGGCCTATGGATTCGCGGGCGATTTGGCTGCGTTTGAAGACGCATCGGTGGGTTTATTCGTTCAGCATTGTGGCTACGCTGGCTCTGGGTATTTTGATTGGCACGGTGGTTTCATCCGGAGTGAAGGGTAAAGAGCAGAAATCCTCGGATGCGAGTCCACTCTCGGTTCCCGCGCCGCAGCAGCTTTCCAACACCTTCTCGCAAATCGCCAAGCAGTTGGGACCATGCGTGGTCAACATCAACACGGAATCGACCATCAAGACGCCGCACCGGCACCGCGGCGAACAGAATCCCGATGACGACGATAACGGTGGCGGCGGTGGAATGGATGACTTCTTCAATCACTTCTTCGGCGGCCCGGGTGGGCAGGGCGGTCCCGGGGGCGGTGACGGCGAGATACGCGAGCGCTCGCTGGGTTCGGGCGTGATTGTCGATCCGAAAGGCTACATCGTTACCAACCGGCATGTGGTCGAGAAAGCGGACCGCATACGAGTCCGTCTGCAGGACGATCCTCCGGGTGTACAGCATGATGCCAGAGTGATTGGGGAAGACCAGGAGACTGATCTGGCAGTCATCAAAATTGATTTGGAGCGCGCAGTGCCTTCGGCGAAGATGGGCAACTCTGATGGCATGCAGGTGGGCGACTGGGTGCTGGCCATCGGCAGCCCGTTTGGGCAAGTGGGTACGGTAACGGCCGGCATAGTTTCAGCCAAGGGCCGCGACATCGTGCCGGGCCGGCAGTTTCAGATCTTTATCCAAACCGATGCCGCGATTAACCCCGGAAATTCCGGCGGCCCGCTGGTCAACATGAACGGCGAAGTGATCGGCATCAACACTGCGATTTTGAGCGAGACCAACGCCTATGCGGGCGTGGGTTTCTCACTTCCTTCGAACACGGTGGTGCAGGTTTACAACCAGCTGATTGGACCCGAGCATCGCGTGGCGCGCGGATCGATCGGAATTCAGTTTGATGCCGTCGAGAATCCCGCCATCAACCGCGTCTACGGCGCCGGCAGCGGCATTACTGTAGCGCATGTAGTGCCGGGAAGCCCGGCCGATCAAGCGGGTCTGAAACTGGGCGACACTATCACTACGGTGGATGGCAAGAAAGTCACGAAAGGAACCGAGTTGGTGGCGGAAATCGCCTCGCGCAAGCCGGGATCGAAAGTGGTGCTCGGCTTCCTGCGCAACGGCAAGCAGCAGGACGCGACTGTAACCGTCGCCGACCGCGCCAAACTATTTGCGGCGCGCTTGAACGAAGATGACGGCGACAACGACGAAAGCACACCCAAGCAGAGCAAGTTCGGCGTGACGGTTCGCAAGCTGACGCCGGAGATGGCCGACCGGCTGGACATGCCGTCCGGCAAAGGCGTCATCGTGCAGGACGTGAAGCCGGGGTCGTTTGCCGAGGACATAAATTTGAGCCGGGGCGACGTGATCCTCGAGATCAACAAGCAGCCGGTGAACAGCGAAGAGGATTTTGCCAAAGTGGAATCCAGCATGAAGAGCGGGCAGGACGTGGTATTCCTGGTTCGTCCGCGGGGCTCGACGCCTCAGGACGGAACCATCTTCATGGCAGGGACACTTCCGTAACCTGAAACGGGCCCGGCCGGAACTGGCATTGCATCCTGCAATGGGGGATGATTAGGATGCGAGTTCCAGTTGGGTCTTTTTGTTTTCGGGCGCGCTATCTCTTAACCATTGCGGCGAGGCGCGTTCCTGGCTCCGAGGCTTGCCGTTGAGAAGCATGCAAAAGCGTGGCGCGGGAAAGCGGAGTTGGTTGGGTACAGGCTGCGCCGTGGCGGCGCTGCTTTGTGCCTGCGCATTACCGCGCGCGGGGTTCGCGCGAGCGCCTGATTCCACCGGTCCTGCTTTGAAGGGGAGCGGTGAAACGGCTAACTCGAAGACAAAATCCAACACTGCTGCGGCCCACAAAAGTACCGCGAAGCGCTCAAGCTCTCACCGGCGAGGCAAAAGAAAAGCCATCGCGCGAGGTCAGCAGAAAATTGATCCTCAGCGCGCGAAGGAGATTCAGGAAGCGCTGATTCGCGAACATTACCTCAGCGGCGAAGCGGCCGGGACCTGGAACCAGGCCAGCGAAGACGCCATGCGCCGCTATCAAGCCGATCACGGGTGGCAGTCGAAAACCGTACCCGATGCGCGCGCGTTGATCAGCCTGGGGCTGGGCCCGAGCCACGACCATCTGCTGAACCCGGAAAGCGCGATGACTACGGAACCCGTCACGCACGCATCGTCTTTGACGCCGGTGTCGCACAGTGCTGATCCAGCAACGCCCACGAATGCACCACCGGTTCCTCCGGCACCTGCCCCCGCACCTGGGCACGATGGGTCGAGCCCGCAGTAGATCCTCCTCGTCAAGCTTAAAACAGGATTGTCACCCGACAGGATTGTCATCCCGAGCGCAGCGAGGGATCTTGGTTCGTGCCTATGCGACCGGGCGTGTTCCTTACTGGCAAACACCAAGGTCCCTCGCTGCGCTCGGGATGACAGGATTGTGGGATGCCATGTCACGGGCGCTGATTTCTAGCCACCGGGAGTCTTGCGGTAGCTTCCCAGCACGGGTCGCGGAAAGTAAGGTAAGGGTTGCGAGTTTACGATAGCGGAGGGGTTGGCCTCGACGAGGGCATCTGCCACTTCATCGCCGCAGATTTCGGCGGCGGCATCGCGCGCGGCGGAGAGCACCGGGGTCCGTTTCTCGGTATCGTGGGCGTCCGTTGCCAGCACGTGCACGGCGTCGTGTTCCAGCAGCCATAGGGCGGCGCGACGCACGCGTTCTCCCCAGAATCCGGTGAGCGCGGAGCCGGTCATCTGGATGACGCAACCCTGCTCGGCCCACTCCGTCACACGCTGCGGGCTCTCGCGCAGAATCGGATTGCGCTCGGGATGAGTGATGACGGCGGTCATTCCCAGATCGCCCAGCTGCGTAAAGCAATCCGTAGTTTGTTGCGGCACGCTGTAATTGCTCAACTCGACCAGCATGTAGTGCGTACCGCCGATGGCGTAGCGGGCGGGATCGGCCAGCACATCCTGCATGTTGTCGTAGGAGAGATGGAAGTCGCAGCCCAGGCTAAGCTTCAACCCATCGCCAACAAGTCGCTGCAGTTGGGCGACCAGGCCCTGAAGGTAGTCGCGGTCGTAGTGGTAGCGATCGTTGGCGTGTGGCGTGGCGACCTGGTGCGTGATGCCGTCGGCCGCGGCCATGCGGCACATGGCGACGGAGGTCTCCCAAGACTTCGGTCCGTCGTCTACTTCCGGAAGAATGTGGGAATGAATGTCGACCACGATTTGTAGGAACCCAAGCGCGCGCTGCGGGTTGCGCCTAGTTTCGATTTAAGCAGATTCGCGGGGAAAGAGGAAGATGGACAATCATCACCGATGGTGGGAGGCGCTGGCGACTTGTGAGTTTGTGCGGTCAGCAGTGAAGAGCAGAACGACTCAGGCCAGAGCGATCGCCCGATGATGCGACTCGGCCAGACTCATCCGTGAGAACCGGTTGCGGCCCACCGCCGGACTTGCCCGTCCGATCCAAATCAAAAAAAATACGGGTCGGTTGAGTTAAAATCCCTAGAATCAGTGGGTTGCGTGTTCCGGATCTGGTGTTGATCTGGCTAAAATCTTGAAAGCAAACGACTTACCCGCAAAATATTGCAATCGAAAGACTTAGCCGAGCGCTGCTTGGATAAGTGCTTTGCAATCAGTGGCCGGTTTGCAAAATATTGCATTCATGGGACTTATATCTCTTTGCTATTTTGTTGTCAAAGAATCAATGCGTATAGAGATAGGTTCGCAGGTTTGGGAATTGAAGTCAAGGGAATTGTATAGGCGGTGAATGCCCCCGGCGGTCGATGAGGTTAATGGCGATATCTAAGTCAAACTGTGCGGGGCTGCTACCATTGCCCTATGTTCAATTTTGGAAAACCGAAAACACTTGGCGACTGGATCGTTCATATTGCGGGGGCCATCGTCGCGATATTCCTTGTCTGGTGGATGTTACGGATGTACGTACTTTGAGTGCAACTCGAAACCCTACGCCTTGGTCAGTGAGTGCTATGGGGATGTTACGCCAGTTGACGAGTGGGCGACGCGCTCGACATGGGCAGAACAGCGGAGTTCTTCAAGTAGAGCAATGCGAAGCCGATGAACATCGTGGGCTCGACGACGGTGACCCCGGCGATAGAAGCAGTCGTTAAAGTCCATGGGAACCATGGAGGTAAGCGAGCATCGGCCGGAATGAAGGATGCCATCCAGAACGGAAACATACCTACGACGTAGCCGCCAATCAAGGACTTGGCTAGAAGAGCGGCAAGGGTGAGCCACTTCCCCTCAGTTAACTCGTCGCTACGAAACATTGCTTGCCCGACGCGATAATCATCCAGGAGAAGAGCAGGCATCGCGAGCCCAAACCGCGACATCACAAGTAGGGCCAGACCTCCCAGGCCATAGGTCAGAGCCGAGATTGCAAAACGGCCGGGGTGAATCTGTCCGTGACGTAAAGTCCAGAAAACGCCGCTAAACAGTAGTCCCCCCACACCTTCCGCCGCGAGGATCATGAAAAAGAGCAGCAACGAAAGTCGCAGGAACGGGCCAAGGCGATGACTAATCGCTCCAAACGAGCCAGTAACAGATGGGGTGACCCCCACCTTGATTTCGTCTACCGCAAAACAGATCGCCCCAAACGAGAACGAGAAAGCCATCCAACTGACAAGATATCCTGCGGAATTTGCCAGCCAGATTTCGATGAACTCAGTTCGGTGCCTCACGATTTCCGAAACGGGGACCCGAAGAAGCTGGCGTGCAATCTCGCGTCCCTCATTAAGGCCCATGCGGACTGCGATGTATCCCACCACAACGGCTGGAGCGACGAGCTTAATGAAAAACCAGAACTGGCTACCGTAAACACGGAGTACCTCTTCTACAAATTCGCTGACTCCGCTAGGGACTGACGGATGTGGTAACCCGCGGGTCCGCGCTTTTTCGACCTCGTCGGCATGCGCTTCCAAGCCCTCTGCCAGGTCGATTCTGCGACTCGCCAATTCGCTTGTTAGCACAGAGTGAGCTTCGGGCGTCAACTGTTCCGGGCTCGCTGCCAATTGCAGAAGTTCTTCGTCGGTTTTGGTCTGGTACGATTTCGCGAGGTCGTGAATTTGCATCGCGACGAAATACTAGATCAATTGGTTGGCCGCAACAACAACCAGATTGCGGTAGTCCGAGGCCTGAACTGTCGTTAACAGGCGTGGGTGTTGAAAAAGTCCGTGATCGGAATGTCTTTCCGGCTGCGATGATTGCGGCGGCCGACGTCTTTCTTCTCACCCCGGCTAAGAGGCCGCTTCCATCGTGGGTGTTGTCGGTTGGCTG
>JBAPPL010000029.1:0-3391 GCA_049280095.1 Candidatus Sulfotelmatobacter sp.
CTGAAACTCAGGGTGGTAATCAACTCCTATAATGATCATTGTTCGGCTCCTTTTCCCGAGCCTGTTGGTTGGTTTTAAGCACCACCCACTTTACTCGGGCCGGGGAGCCGACATTGTCATGGAATCAATTACACTCATTGTTCCTCCCGCCGTCCTCAATGAGTGCTAAGGCCTGATTTCGACAATTGACGGATGCCGCAAGCGGCCAAGTTAGGACCTAATTTTCGCTGGGCCAATTTAGTCAGGTTTCCCGGTGTAGTGTTGTTCGTGGTGGACTTCGGTATGGTCCTCCACGCACTCCAGGTGAGTCGTGATTTCAGCCGGCATCCCTAGTTGGGACGGCAGGCGTTCTTCCAGAATGGTTGCCAGGCGGTGGGCCTCACTCACCGATGTGAGGCGCGGAAACAACAAATGTACTTCGATGATCTGTCGGTATCCTGTGGTTCGGAACCGTACACCGTGATATTGAATAGCCAGTTCGCTGCAGATGGCGTCCAACTTGTCCCGAATTTCTCGACCAGCTTTCGGATCAGAATAATCCATGAGCCCGACTGCCGACCGCCACACCAAGCGCCCTCCTGACCAAAGGATATTTACCGCGACTGCCATAGCCACCAGGGGATCGAATGGTTTCCAGTGTGTCAGTAGTACCAGGCCGAGTCCTCCCACAACGCCAAAGCTAGTCCAGCTATCGGTCAAAACGTGTTTTCCATCGGCTTCGAGTATAAGCGAATTGGCGCGTCGGCCGGTTCGCAGGAGGTAGTAACCGAGACCCGCATTGACTACTCCAGCGATCAAGATCAGCAATGCACCTGCTCCCAAGTGCTCCAGTTGTAGCCCCGCAATCCACTTCCGGATCGATTCATAGAGAATTGCGATCGCAGCTAGGACGATCATCGCACCTTCAAATCCAGCGGAGAAGAAGGTGATCCGCTCGTAACCGTAGAGGAATTGCGGGGAAGCTGATCTTGTGCTGAGGCGAAGACTAAAACTCGCAAACCCCACAGCGATTACGTGAACGACCGACTCCGCCGCGTCGGAAAAAATGGCCGCCGAATGCGTTAGAAAGTAGACCGTGGTCTTACCGATCAGCATCCCTAGACCGACAATCAGGGAAAGACGCATGGCGAAGTACGCATCGCGTAACTCTCGTTCGTCTCTCCGTGTTGTGGACCCAACCGTGGCTTGAGTGGGCACGCTCTGTATCTCTGGCTTAGAAGCTTAGCATCAAGCGTATCGTGCCACGGAATCGCGCCACGAGATGTGATGCCGCTCACGCACACCATTCGGTGGTTGGCGTAACATCCCCTCTCTAACAATGTCGGCGGTGTCAAGCCGTTTTCGAGCACACATCGGCATGCACTCGAAGAAGAGCGCCATTTCGCTCTCGTAGGTGGTTTGCGCTTTCCAACCTTGGGCTCGCTTCTAATCGTCAGGGTTCGGAACTCGGTCCGACCCAACCATCTCTTCGATCACTTACTGCGATCATGATTACTTGTTCGAACTCCCCTGGTTTTGGGAGCGGGATGCCCAATCATTACGTCGGTGATTTACTGCACACCATGGGGATGTCCGGGCTCTCCCGCGTGCGAACCGAGCTTGTTCATCTGGTCGTAGTCCAACCCCTGGTGCCACATCCAATACAGATGCACCGCCAGCTTGCGAGCCATGGCGACCTTCGCGATCTTCCGACCTCGTCGCATAGCGAGGTGGAAGAATGTGCTGCGCCACTCGGGATGGCTGCGCACCGTGACCTGCGCCGCTTCCACCAGCAGAAACCGGAGCAGCACGTTGCCCTGCTTGCTGATGTGTCCCAGTCGACGCCGATCGCCGCTGGACTCTTCCGTCGGAACCAGCCCCACGTAGCTGGCGATCTGTTTGCCGCAGTGAAAACGTTGAGGCGTTCCGATCACCAACTCATAGGCCAGTGCCGTTAGCGGGCCGACTCCGGGATGCGTCATCAGCCGCCGCGTCACCGGCCGCCTCTCCACTTCCTGTTCCAACTGGCGCGTCAGATCCTGGATCTTCGGCGTCAGTTGATCCAGTAAGTCGAGCAAGTCTTGGCGTCGTCGACTGGCCCAGGGCGCCAGCTTCAACGACTCCAGTTCGTTGCGCCCCGCCGGCCGCCACAACGCCTTCTTGCGCCGCAGGCCCTCGTTGAGAGCGACCACATGCAACTGATTCATCACTCGCGTGCGCATCTGCACCAAGCGATGCCGATGCCACAGCAGTTGCCGCAGGTCCCGGTTGGCTGCGTCGGGAACCCAGATTCGGGGAAAGCGGTCCTCCATCATCAGCCGTAACAACAACTGCGCATCCTGACGATCCGTCTTCTGCTTGCGTACCCGCTTGGTGCGAATCTCAGCTGCGTCTCCAATCCACAACTCAAACTGCAAGTCACGCAGCAAACGCTCGAACCAGCGTCCGTGCCCGCTGGCTTCCATCCCCACACGCACACTCCGCCCCTTGAGCGTGCCGTAAAACTGTTCGGCTTCTTCGCGGTGAGTTAGCCGCCGTTCGCCGCACTCCCCGGTTTCTGTCTCCAAAAACGCAATTTGCTGGAAGCCCGGATGATAATCACAACCTATAATCAGCATGTTCGGCTCCTTTCCTCCGAGCCCTTTGGTTGGTTCGCGCCTCCAAAGTGTACTCGGGCCTGGGAGCCGACATTGTTATGGAATCATTACACTCATTGACCCCGCCCAGTGGGTTTCGAGTGCACATGTCTGTTCTCGTCACTTGGCCAACTCAGATCCCAAATCTGACGGTTTATCAACACCCTTTATGCGCGCGCCAGAGCTACATGAACCCGGACCGAGCGATACTTCGATTTTCGGCGAACATCTATTCTTGTTGTTCCTGGTAACCTGGATCTCCCGTTGCACCTCGGAGTAACCAACGGGTCCTTTGGCGCGAAGCAGATAGTCGCCCTTCGGAATTGGGCCAAATGAGAAACGACCCTTGTTGTCCGAGCTAGCTGTGAAGAGCGCTGCTCCCGTCTCGCCTGTTAAAGTGAGGTCAACTCTAGTCAGGCTTTCACCGGCGGCGTTGGTTACGCGGCCACAAACAGCTTTCACGGGAGCGCGCTTGTGGAACCTGACACAGTCGTCGGCGCGCAAAATCGCCGGGCACCGCGCGAAAGCAAAGCTGAGCACGAGCCATCGCAAGTGGAAGAAAAGCCTCCGCATATCTAACGGAATAATACCTCTGCCGGGTCCACGTTGCACCGTAGTGTCCACTCGTTATGGAGATAGTTGGCGAAAAATCCCGATTACACTCATCAACGGCCAACTAGTTTCGCAGGTCTGTTAACAAACTGAGAGCACTCTCCCAGATTTGACCGCCCCGGTATGGCCCGTCACCGTCAGCATCGACCTGTGGCTCGTCAAAC
>JBAPPL010000030.1:0-113450 GCA_049280095.1 Candidatus Sulfotelmatobacter sp.
ATGGGCAATCAGCCAAGCTTCTCCAGAGAAGCGAAACTTCAGTGGGCTGGATCTCGAGAAACAAATCGCGCCTCCGGTCGAGGCAGAACTTTTTTCTTGACATCCCTTTTTATAGAACTCATTGACCGGGACTCCCCCTTTTTTGAGGTGAGACAATTCGCGTATCCTCAGAAGCGGAAAATCAATCTCGACGAAGTCAAGGCGTTACTCAACATTCTCTGCCCGAAGTGCGGGGGCTCGATTGCGCCTGACAAGCACCGCCGCACCGACATTGAGAGAGTCGTGTGCCCCGAATGCGGCCAGCGGTTCATCCCCAGCACCTAGGGCGTATAATTTTGCTCGGCGCTGGCAAGACTAGGGGCGGAGAACACCTCAAGAAAATAGGGGGCTGACCTTTGCTGACAGAAGAACAACAGCACTATCAAGCCCAGTTGGATATTCTCTGGAGACGTGTTATGCGCGAACGCAACCCCCGGCATTATTGGTTTCTCCTGGAAGAGTTTCAGATATTACTCGCCAGGCTGATGGCAACCCGCCGCAGCGAGTCTGAAAACAAATAAGGGCAAGGGAATGGGCACGGCAATAACCGCGTCGAAGGCATGGCGGTTTTACCTGCCTTTGGGTTTTAGGCACCTGCTCGACCTCAGGGGAGTCCCAACCCGCCGTGCCGTAGAGATTGCCGGCCTTATCAAAGACCAGCCCGCCGTGGGGAAACGCGCCATTCTGGCTAGTGAAGAGGTAGAGCGCACAGCGGGTCCAGGTTCCGTCCGGGTTGAGCGCCAACTCGAACAGCGTGCCGCAGTAGGGCATCGGGTGTGGAGTTACAAGGAAGTTGTAAGCGCCCTTGTCGTTGGTGGTCGTTTCCTGCTTGAATCGCGTTGTTGCTCCAAAACTAAGAATGTGCCGGTTACAACCGCTTGAGTTTGGTTCGCCGCCGATGGCCGCCTGTCGTTCCCTTTCTTTGGCTGCTCCTGGCCAACGGCAAGCGAGGGCGCGCTTTCCGTGGGGTGACAAAGCCGACCTCTCGCGCTCCTGCTCTTCCAAGTTGCGGTCTCGATCGAGGCGGGCTTTGCCTTCCTTCAGCCGGCGACCCCGATGTTCTTGTTCGCCATCTCGACGATGGCGCGCCCAATCATCAGCGAGGCGGTCGCTGCCGGTGAGGGAACGTTCAGAACGTGCAACATTTTTGGGGATTGCACAAACTGGAAGTCATCGACTAGAGTGCCATCGCGCTTGAGGGCCTGGGCGCGAACTCCGGAGCCGCCGGGGACCAAATCTTCGTCTCGTACGGCGGGGACCAGTCGCTGCAAGGCACGAACGAAGGCGGGTTTGGAGAAAGAACGGTGGACTTCGGCGAATCCGCTCCGCCAATACTTCGCGGCCATTCGCCAGAATCCTGGAAAGGCGAGCGAAGAAGCCAGGTCTTTCAGTTTGAAATCGGTGCGCCGGTAGCCCTCGCGGCGAAAGGCGAGAACGGCGTTAGGGCCGGCATCGATGCGGCCGCTAACGCGGCGCGTGAAATGGACTCCAAGAAAAGGGAACCGCGGATCGGGGACTGGATAAATGAGGGCCCGCACCAACGACGAACGCTCGGGAACAAGTTCGTAGTATTCGCCGCGAAAAGGAGCGATCGTGACCTCGGGTTCATCGCCAGCCATGCGGCTGAGGCGGTCGCTGAACAATCCAGCGCAGTTGATCAAATAGGTTGTGGAGAATGCTCCGCGTCGGGTTTCTACGACGATCTCACTCGCACCGCGCTTGATGCTCAGAACTTCCGCGGACGTTAGAATAGACCCACCCCGCTCCACGATTAACTCTGCGTACTTATCGCAGACGGCAACATAGTCGGTGACACCGGTTGAGGGGACAACTAGCGCTTGTAAACCGGCTGCATTGGGTTCGAGATCGCGCAACTCTGCTGATCCGATCAGGCGCACGCCTGCCACGCCGTTGGCCTCGCCTCGCCTGCGCAACTCCTCCAAAGGGTGCAGTTCTTCCTGGCTGGTGGCCACGATCACCTTGCCGCAAATATTATGCGGAATGCCGTGCTCACGACAGAACTCAATCATTGCTGCCGCGCCGGCAACGCATAATTTTGCCTTCAGCGATCCTGGCTTGTAATAAATCCCGGAATGAATGACGCCGCTGTTGTGGCCGCTTTGATGCCGGCCAACGCGATCTTCCTTCTCCAGCAACAGCGTCCGAAGGCGCGGGAATCGTTGCTTAATCTCGAGCGCGACCGAGAGGCCGATAATGCCTCCGCCGACGATCATGACATCGTGGTGTGAATCGGACATGATCGATGATCATACCGCGACGGTCATACCGCGACGGTGTTACGTCGTCCGTCCTACCCGGCCGCCGTTTGACGCGCGTTATTGCCTACGGGTTCACGACCAGAGTTATGGTGGAAGGGGCTTGATGAGCGAGTGTGCCCGACGTGCCCGTCACAGTGAGAGTGTAGGTGCCGGGTTGCGTGCCCTGCTGCTGTCCGCCGCCGCCGCCCCCACCTCCGCCACCGTTGCTTCCTGCTGCTCCACACGATGGGAGCAAGAGTGCCAGCAAGATTAATCCGAGCAACGAGGCTGGCAGGGTTGGCCTTGCACGTTTTCTCCCCCGCCCTCCAGTTGCCAATAGCGCGAGTCCGGGCAGGGCCAGCGACAGAGCGTAGACGAACACCGCTCGGCCCGACTCAGGAGCAGAGAGGCTGGCCGAGCTGGACATGGTTGCAACGGTCATCACGACTGCGGCGGAGCTGTTGCCCGGAGTTACCGAGCCAGGAGTGAAACTGCAGAGTGCCGCAATCACGGGGGTGCTGGAACAGGACAGAGTCACAGCGTTGGTGAACGAAGCTCCGACGGACAGGACGCTGAAATTGTAACTGGCAGATTGTCCCGGCGTGATGGTCTGGGTGGATGGCGTGAGCGAACTGAGAGTGAAGTCCTGGGATACGGTGAGCGCGATCGTGAATGTGGAACTGGGAGCTCCGGTGATGTCTTGCGAGCTGATGACGATATTGTAGGCGCCGGGCGCGGCGCTGTTCGGAACGTTAATCATGGCCGTTACGGGAACAGAAGCGCCTGCGTTGATTGTGATTGGATTCGCAGGACTGAGAGTGCATTGCGCGGCTGGCAGCGCGCTAGCATTGCAGGTGGCGTTGACCTGACCGCTGTAGGAATTGGTGGAAGTAAATGTGAGACCCGCCGGCACCTGAGCGGCAGGCGGGGAAGAAAGCGTTGCCGGACCCGCAATCAGGTAAGCGCCGACGTTGAAGGGCCCGGCGAGAGAGTTCGTAATCGAACCTGATGTGCCTTGCACCACGATCTGGTAACTGCCGGCTGTGAAACTGGTTCCGTTGATAATGAGATTGACCGTGGCTGGAAATGTGCTGGCCGAGGACGGAGTGATGCTGCAACTGTTGGCTCCGAAGGTGCTTGCGCAGGTTAGGTTGACGGCGCTGCTGAAGCCATCCTGTGAGGAGATTGTGATCGGCCCGCTGGTGCCGGTGCTCCCTTCCTTCACGTTAGGGAACGGGCTGGGCTCGCTAAGAATGAAGGTTGGGTTGGTGGTGACCGTCATTCCGAACGAGGTGGTCAGGGGCGTGGGCGCTCCGGCCGTTGTCGCCTGTAGTGTGACAGTATAGTTGTCCGGTGCCGTGCTTGCGGGAACAGTCACAGTCGCGGTCAGGCTCACAGGTGAGGCCGATGTGGGATTTACGGCTGCGCTGGGAGAAAAGGCACAAGTCGCACCCGAGATGGCGGGACTGAAACTGCAGCTGAGGGTCACGCTTTGATTGAATGAACCCTGGGCCGTGAGTTGAAAACTTACCAGCGAGGAAGTCGCGCCCCGAGGCTCGGTCACGGTGGCAGGCATCGGCGTGGTCAGGTCGAGATTCACGACATGCAAAACGAGAGCGGCGACGTGGGTCGTAGCATTGGGATCAGAGCCCACCGCCTGCAGATTGAAGCTGTAGTCGCCGATCGCTGCGCCCGTGGCAATCGAGAATTCCGTGCCGGTGGAGGCCGGAGTGAAGCTCGGCGGGTTCGGAGTGCACGGGCTGGGCGGACTCGTCGTCCCCGCCGTGCAACTCAATGCAACCGAGCTGTTGTATCCGTTCACTGCCGTTATGGTGCCATCGAACGTGGGTGTGGTCCCGACGAAGGCGGTCAGCGGATTGTTCGAGACCGCGATCTGGAAATCCGGCGTCGCAATCAAATTGAATTGCCAGACGCCGCGACCGTAGGTGGAAGCGCGCAACAACTTCTGGCCGCCGGAGTTGAAAAGCGCGAGTGCCGTAACTGCCACGTTGGGCAGGAATCCATTTTGCTGGCCGCTCGTACTGGGTCCGAGTTCGGTCCACGCGGCGTCGGATGTTGGACTTTGGAAAACGCCGACGTCCGTGCCCACATATACAATGTGTGCGCTTGGGTCAACCACCACCGCGTTCGCGGGAGAATCCGGAAGAGCGTTTGCTCCCGTGCCGGTGAAATCGATCCAACTCTTTCCGGCATTCGTGGTCTGCCAGACGTGCCCTGGGCCGACTTGTCCGGAGCCGGCGGTGAACCCCATCACCGTGACGTAAGCTGTCTTGCCGGTGGGGTCTGACGAGTCAATGGCGACGCTGGAAATCGGGAACTGATTGGGATTGATGCTGCCGCCGCCCGGGCCGTTCAGCGTGGTGTTGGCGAAGTTTGAAACCGTGCCGGATACCGCAGTCGCGTTCGTGGTGACCCAAACATTTCCGCCGACGGGTGTCGATGGTTCGTTCGAACCCAAGCCGTCAGTCGTAGCATAAATTACCTCGGAACCGCTTGCGCCGGTGGGGCCACCGGCGGCGAGGGCGCGAACCGTATTGACCTCGTTTCCCGCGCAGGTGCCCGTGCCAAAGCTCTCGAAGTTCAGGCTCAGTGCGCTGTATGCGCCGCCAGAACGCGGTCCGCTCCACACCCGGCACGTTCCGACGAGCAACGAGGTGGTTGATTGGGGGTCGAGAATGTAGGGGAAGTAAAACGATCCGTCGTCGCCCCCGACGCCGCCGCTGCTGACGACAACCCGGAAGAGGCCATCGTCGCAATTCACCCCGGACGAACATTCCTGAATATTCAGCGTGCCTCCTCCGGTATCCGGGTTTGAAGCAAACCAGTTGTCCGTGTTGGGATCGATGGCGTTGTAGCCGCCATCGCCGCCCAGCACATTTCCCCAACTCAAACTCGTGGTGGCCGTCGCAGTTGCGGGGGAGCCGTTATCCTGCGTACCTCCCAACAGTGTGTTCGGATCCGTCGCATGTTGGGAGAAGCTGACAAATTGCGCCATGGAACCGAGGTTCTGATTGAGGTCGTCGAATTGATTCGTCCCGGAACATGAGCCGGTGGTGAGTCCGGTGAACCCATTCAGCGCGCGATAGATGCCGCCGTCGTTCGCGAAATACATCAAGTCTGCGCCCGAAGACGGGATTGTGTATGCCAGGGCGTGCTGATCAGGATGCACGTGCCCGGGTGCGGATAACGGGTTGCAGCCATAGACGTGCGTAAGATTTATGAATGGCACGCCGGAGCATGCGGGGTTGCTGACGTTGATCGAGCATTTGTAGAGGTTGATCGCACCGGCGTAGAGGTCTGTAGCGGACGCACCGTTGGGAGCGGCCAGCAGCTCCAGGTTATAGAATCCCTGCTGCACGCCACAGCCGTCAGAATCGCCGCAATTGAGGATCCCGCTGTCGCTCACTTGGGTCCACGACGCCCCGCTGTTCGTGCTTTGCCAAACGCCTTGATCCACGGGATCGCCGGCAGAGCTCAGCGAAACGAACCACACGTACATTTCGTTGCGTCCGGGCACGACTGTGATCTCACCGCGATAGATCGGACACGTCGTGGCGTAGTTTTGCGGGCACGCGGTTGTGCTAAGCAAGCCTGCGGCGCCTGGCTCGGTGGCGAGGCGAGTCCAGGTCAGACCGTCAGGGGAGGAGTAGAAGCCGTGATAACGTTCCGCCGCAAAAAAAAGACCGGCTGCGGCGTTGTAGACCACCGAAGTTGCTGAGGTTGCCTCGCCCGCTCCGGAGAAGAGAGCATCGTAGCTCCAGGTCTGGCCGGCGTCGGTAGAGGTGTAGAGGCCCCTGTAAGTGTTGCCAGTTAGTGCGCCGACGGTTACGCCTTCCGAGGTTGCCGCCATGGCTGCGACCACCGTGCCGGTCTGCCCACTGGCAGTGCTGAAGGCCATCCGCGTAGCTCCCAGGCCACTGAAGGAGTAAGTGCCGCTGTTCGCAGTGGAGATCAACGTCCAGGTGTTGCCGCCGTCGGCGGAACGGAGAATGCCGAGGCCGAAGTAGGAGTCGGCAGAATTGTCAGCTTCACCCGTGCCTGCCAGCACCACACTTTCCGCGGGATCGGAGTTTCCCGGCTGAATCGCAATCGAACCGATGGAAAGTGTCGCCTGATCGTCGGTGACCGCGGTCCATGTCACGTTGCTGGCCGTGCTCGCGGCCGCGTTCGTGGATTTCCAGACTCCGCCCTGAGCTCCGCCGATATAAACCGTGTTGCCCGTGGGATCTGCGGGGTCGATGGCAACCGCGGTGGCTCGTCCGGAAACCTGGTTGTAATTTTGAAATCCGTCGCCTGTGGCATCGGAGGCCAGTGGCACCGGACCGAGTGGTGTCCACGCGCCAGCCGACAAAGGTTGAGAGTCCGCGTGCTCGGCCTGAGTGCGTGCGAGTCGAGCGGCGCGGGCCTGCATTTTCGCCTGATAAGCTCGATAGCGCAGTTCGGCGGAAGACCTTCCAGGAACCACGCGGCCGCGCAGAAACCATTCGGAGCGCTGTTGCACGTGATCGGCATCGGCGTCGGCGACCGGCGCGCCGGGCGCTGTCTTCTTGGCGCCCTGCGCATGCGCGGTGGAAAACAACGGAAATGGCAAAAGGGCGAACAGGGAGATATGAACGACGCGGCAGAACCTGGGAAAGGTCATGGATACTCAGCTACGAGGCAAGTATCAAAGGGCCAAAGAGAACAAGCAATCAAAAATCCGCACAAATTTGAACTGAGGACCATTCCGGGAATAAGAAGTACAATCTCCATCGTGTTCTCGGACTCGCTTCTATTACGATTGCTTCCAGATATGTCATCGATGACGAAGTGCCGGCTTCTATCCATCAGTTTGATTGCTTTTCTGGCGATGGCATCAGTGGTTCTGATCCCGCAAGCGGAATCTGCCGAGCGCGAGATCAATGTGGCGGCGGCGGCGGACTTGAGCTCTGCGCTGCAGGAAATCGCCGCCAACTATGAAAAGCGCACGGGCGTCGTCGTTAAACTTTCCTTTGGTGCGTCCGGGGCGCTGACCCAGCAGATTCAGAATGGCGCACCGTTTGATGTTTTCTTCTCAGCGGACATGGATTATCCCCGGCAGTTGATTGCGGGCGGCCAGGCCGACGGCGCAACGCTATATCGTTACGCGGTGGGGCAGTTGGTGTTGTGGGTTCCGCAGGATTCGACGCTCGATGTCCAACACAAGGGCATGGACGTTTTGCTCGATCCGTCGGTAAAAAAGATTTCAATTGCGAATCCGCAGCATGCTCCCTACGGACGCGCAGCCGTTGCTGCGCTGAAGCATTATGGTCTGTGTGAAAAGCTCGGCGACCGGCTGGTGCTGGGAGAAAATGTCGCGCAAGCGGCGCAATTTGTGGAGTCCGGTAATGCGCAGGTGGGATTAGTGGCCATGGCGCATGCCATGGCGCCCGCGATGCAGGATAAAGGTCGATACTGGGTGGTCCCTGCCGAAGCTTATCCGGCGCTCGACCAGGGTGTGGTACTGATTTCACACTCGCCTCACCGCGAGGACGCAACGGCGTTCCTGGGGTTTATGAAAACCGAGGAAGCGGCGGGGTTGCTGCGCCGTTACGGATTCACCTCGCCTGACCAGAAATACAAACTGAAGTAAGGAACTGCCGAATAAGACAATGGCCATCGATTGGCAGGCATTTCGACTCACGATAGAACTGGCGGTGGTGGTGTCGATCATCCTTGTTGTGGTCGGCCTGCCGTTGGCCTATTGGATCGCCTTCTCGCATCGACGCTGGAAATTCATAGTGGAAGCTATGGTTGCCTTGCCCATTGTGCTGCCGCCCACGGTGCTCGGTTTTTATGTGCTGGTCGCTCTCGGTTCGCGGAGCCCTTTGGGCCGCTGGTGGCAGGCTTGGACGGGACATACCCTGGCCTTCACTTTCACAGGACTCGTGATCGGCTCCATTCTCTACAGCCTGCCGTTCGCGGTGCAGCCCTTCGCGGCTTCGTTTTCGTCGGTCGATCGCAAACTGCTGGCAGCCTCGGCCACACTGGGAGCGTCGCCGTTACGCACCTTCTTCCGAGTTGTAGTTCCGCTCTCGGTGCCGGGACTGGTTACGGGTCTCGCCTTGACCTTTGCTCACACTATGGGAGAGTTTGGGGTTGTGCTGATGGTTGGAGGCAACATTCCCGGCGTGACGCGCACGGTTTCCATCGGAATTTACGATCAAGTGCAAGCTTCCAACTACGCCTCAGCCAATGCCATGGCGTTGTTGCTGCTTGTCTTTTGCTTCGCAGTTCTAACTCTGGTCTATGGGCTGAACCGGAGGACCCTCCGTCAAGCAACGGTGAATCGTGAAGTATGGGCGATGGGTCCGATCGAATAACCTCAATGCCCACTGCTGCGGAAATACCCGCGAATCCAACCCTGAGCGCATGCATTCGCAAGAGCTTTTCCGCCACCAAGCGGCCGTTTTCGCTCGACGTGGATTTCACCGCCGCACGGGGATTCACCATACTGTTTGGTCCTTCAGGATCAGGCAAAACCACATTGCTGGACTGCGTGGCGGGTCTGGCTAGTCCGGATGCCGGGAGAATTGTCGTGGGTGAGCGAATCTTGTTCGACGCACTGTCGCGTGTCAGCATCCCGGTGGCTAAGCGCGGCGTGGGATACGTGTTGCAGGATCTGGCACTATTCCCGCACTTGACAGTCGAACAGAACACAGAATACGGTCTGGCGCATTTGCCACGATCTATACGCCGAGAGCGGGCCGCGGCGATGCTTCAGGAGTTCCATATCGAGTACTTACGCCAACAGCGCCCTGGGGAAATCTCCGGAGGCGAGCGCCAGCGTGCGGCCCTGGCGCGAGCTTTGGTCACCGACCCATGCGTTCTGTTGCTAGATGAACCGCTGGCGGCTCTGGACAGCCCAACTAAATCGAAGATCATCGACGACCTCCGGCGGTGGAATCAGGCGCATCGCATCCCGATTTTATATGTCACACACGCGCGCGAGGAATTGCTGGCGCTCGGCGAACGCGTGCTGGTGATGGAAGAGGGTCGCATCATCGCGCAAGGCGCGCCGCATGAGGTGCTGGGCGCGCCACTCCAGGAAACCGTGGCGCAGTTGGCCGGTTTTGAAAACATCTTCGACGCCACCGTGGAATCGGTACACGAGGATCGCGGCACCATGCTTTGTCGCATCACGACTTCCTCTTCGCCAGGCCATGAGAACAGATCCGTCCTGCTGGAGACACCTCTGATCCGAGCGGAGCCAGGCTCGGAGCTGCGGGTGGGAATTCGTGCGGGCGACATTCTGCTGGCTATCGTCAAGCCTGTAGGATTGAGCGCCCGTAACGTGCTTGCCGGACAGCTGGCGTCTGTGGAACGGCGCGACATGATTATTTCCGCGCGCGTCGACTGCGGCGTCGAGATGGAAGTCCACCTGACTCTTGCGGCGCGTGACGCCCTGGACCTTGCCGAGGGCCGCGAGGTATGGCTAGTGATCAAAACTCACTCCTGTCATTTAATGCGGGGCTGACATATAATGCTCGCGCGCCCATGCAGCCTCTGAGCGACGGCGGCGGAGACCGACCGTATCTCCGCTCGCAGTCCTCGAAGAGTCGCGGGTGCTATCCCCCACATCCATCGCTGGAGTTGTCCCGTGCAATTTGCGCCCCGATGTGTATCGTTTTATTTGGCTAGGCGCCGGCTCGCTTGCGCCATCGCATTTTGTTTCTGTGGCAGCCTCCTCGCGCAGGGACAGGGAGATTCCTCACAGCCTTCGCAGGGACTGCCTTTTCTCAACACAGGTGCGGATTCCGTGATGTCACAAATGGACATGGTGCAATTGTATCTTGATCAACAAAACAAGCACGCCAAGCTCCTGGAGGATCAAAAATTAGCAGACAAGAAACTGATCGACTCCGGCGTTGTGTCAGCACTCGACCTGGATGCCCCGAACGGCGCGATCGTGGAGTTCAACCGCGCTCGCACCCTGTTGACAGCGCAGAACTCGAAGGAAGCAATGAAGCATCTGCAAAAGGCGATTGCAGAGTACCCCAAGTTCGTTTCAGCCCACGTTGGTCTCGGGCTCGCCTACGCCGATCAGGAGGACCCGGTCCGTGCCAGGGGTGAATTCGAAGCGGCTGCCAAACTCGACGACAAATTTCCGGGATCGTTCCTGCACCTTGGTCGCCTGGCCTTGTCGCAGAACGATTTTCCGGCTGCGGAATCGGCGCTGGAGCAAGCTGCTGCCCTGCAGCCCAAGGACGTTAGTATCCTCTCGGTTCTGGCGTATGCGCAAAATGGAACCCATGAATACCGGCAGGTTCTAGAAACCGCCCAGCGTGTGGATAATCTCGACCACAAAGGGATGGCGAATGTGCACTACGTGGCTGCGTCCGCTGCCATGTCCCTCAAAGAATACGGAACCATGGAGCGCGAGCTGAAGCTCTTCCTGAGCGAGGATCCGACCAATGCTTTCGCTCCCGTCGCGCGCAAGAATCTGGCTGCCCTTGAGCACAATAAGGCTGTTCTCGCGGCACGCGCCGGCAATTCGCAGGGGGCAACAACCGTATCCGTTTCGCAGACCCAACAAACTTTCCCCAACACTGACAGGTTGAAGGCGCAGCTCGCTACCCTAGGCAATGAAACGGATAGTGCGACCTGCGACGACTGCGGCGCTTTGGCCGAAGCAGACGCTCCTAACTTCGGCGGCAGCAATAGGGCAGCTTCGGACGTGCCGCCGAGTACTGTCGGCCGCGCCGGGGGAGTATGGACAATTCACAAGAGCGTAGATGATGTGGCCTTGTTTTTCTCCGTCAGCAGCCATGGACACATGGTGAACGACTTGGAGGCGTCGAACATTCAGATCCGCGATGACAACAAGGCTCCAGAAAGAGTCGTGCAATTTGCCCCGCAGTCGAAACTTCCTTTGCGGTTGGCTCTGCTGGTTGACACTAGCGGTTCGGTGCACGACCGGTTCTCCTTCGAGAAGAGCGCTGCGACTAAGTTCGTGCAGAAGGTGCTAGGCAATCCTGCTGACCTTGGGTTTATCGCAGGATTTGCCACCGAACCCAGCGTGACCCAGGATTTCAGCGCAGACCCAGTCGAACTGGGAAAGGGGATTGATAATCTCGCGAACGGAGGCGGGACCGCGCTGTTTGACGCAGTGTCATTCGCGTGTAGAAAGCTGGGAGCCTATCCCGATGATGAGCGGGTAGCGAGAGTTCTGGTGATCCTGAGCGACGGCGAGGATAATTCCAGCCACAGCAGCCTGAAACAGAGCGTCCAGATCGCTGAAAGGATGGGGGTGACGATTTACACCGTCAGCACGAAAGAGGGCCTTGGCGACAAGACGGACGCTGACAAGGTGCTAGAGGTATTGGCAGAGCGCACCGGGGGGGACGCGATGTTTCCCGGCGATTTGCATACTCTGGGTTCTTCCCTCGAAAAGCTGCGCGATTTGATTCGCAGCCGCTATTTTATTGCCTACAAACCCGCCGATTTTCAGCCGAACGGAAGCTACCATACGATCAACATCATCGCCGAGAAAAACGGCAAACATCTACAAGTCCGGGCTCGCAAGGGCTACCACGTTCGTCTGGAAGCAGTTCCCAAGTAAGCGGAAAGCCGAAAGCTTCCTCCACCTGCTCCATCTCAATCACGGCAACCCACTGCCCCCGGCGTCGTTCGGAAAATACGATGTGGCCACCGAGGATCTGCGCCACGGCGGCAGGTGGCAGGTCGCGGTGAAATCCGAAGAAGCGAGTCTTCAGTTCTGTCCAAACCTGCCAGCGATCCCAGACCGCGGGCCCAGGTTCGTATTTCGTAGAGAAGATCAGCGCGACCTGATAGTTCGAGTGAGAGGCGGCGGAGAGCACTTCATTGAGTGCGAAGTTTTCGATGCGAACGACACGCATTGGCCGCCTAATATATCCGAGCCAGGGCTGCGTAATTTCGTCCGAGGCCGGCCAAGCCGTGAGCACCCGCGCGCCGGGATAGTGAGCCTCCAGGAAGTGCTCGCCATCTTCATGCAGCACGACGTAATTCCTGCAGGCGAGATTGTCTTCAAGCGAGAATCCATACGGAGGGTTCCAGAACCAGGCCACAACGAAAACTATCGCGACGCACGCAACAACGAGACGCCAGTAACGCAGCCTGCGCCAGAGCGTTGACACCGAGACAATAATGACAAGAGGAACGGCTGGAAGCATATAGCGAGCCAGAACCGCGCCGCCGATCAGCGCCATCGCCACCACATACGCGAATATCACAATGTAGAAAACCATTTGCGTCGGAAGGCTAATCCGCGGGCGCTCGCCAGCCGGATCGCGCCGCGGAGGCAGTATCCACATCGCCGCCAACATTGCCAGCGTCAAGACCCACAAGTGGAGATATCCGCCGATCTGCCAAACCCGCATGGCTAGTGCAAGCGCAAATCGACTCAAGCTGAAAGTCGCTGCAATGTTGTAGCGGAAAAACTCCGGATTGCCGAAGACGTATCCGGTGCTCGCGTAGTGGTAGCCATACCAAAGAGCAAGCGGTATCGCGGGGATCAGCAGCGAGGCGGCGCGCCGAACAGAGTTGGTTTTCGACTCGCGGTCCTCGCCCTCCGGCCAAAGTTTGCGCAGCGAACTCTTGCGTGCAAGCAGGCCGATGATCTCCCACCCAGCCAGGGCCACGGGAGCTAAAATCGCAGTTTCTTTCGCCAGCGCGGCCAGCGCGAACCAGAACGTCGTCGTGATCGTTTCGCCTTCCACATACGCCGCGAGACCCCAGAAGGTAAGTCCCGCCGCGGCCAGATCCACCTGCGCCAGAGAGCTTTGCGCGAAGAACACGGGATACAGCGCGGTGCAGATCGTGGACCCGATCGCAACCTGCGTGTTGGCCACCCGTTCAGCCAGCCGAAACAAACCCAGGAGCGAGAAGGCGGCGACCACCAGCATCGCCGTCCGTGTCACCAGAGGAGCGTAGCCCGCCACCTTCCACCAGAGCGCTAGCCAGGCCATTACCAAAGGCGGGTGTGCGTTCGAAACCGTCGAGTGAGGAATCAGACTTCGCGTCAGTAGGAGATCGCGTGCAGCCGGAATGTAGTAACCGGCCTCGTCCCAGAAGTAAGGCAAACGCAGCAGAGGCGCGTGCAGCAGAAAGATAGATACAAAGATGGCGGCAAACACCAGGGCCGGGTAAGCGCTTGACCATCGTACCGGGCCACTCCTAGGGCTACTCCGGTCAGACCGGTGATCTCTCAGAATCCCCCTCCTAGTGCACTGGCCCGGTCGGAATCAGGCGCGGATCGAGCTTGATCTCGCCAAAAGCGCTCTCGTAGCCGGCCACATTCTGCTGCAGCAATCCGAGCAGCGCCTTAGCCTGCTGCGGACTGAGGTAGATGCCCTGGAAGTTGCGGATCTCGACTTGAGCCTCGGTCTGCTGTTGCAGGGTTCCGAAGACCATAAAGAAGTCCCAGACATTCACCCGCATCTGCACGCTGTTGGCATAGGCCTCGCGGTAGTCGGGAGCATTGACCAGCTTGACGTTCGGTTGCGCAGGAAGGCTCATAGAAAAGCAGTGTAATGACTTAGGGGCTGCGAAGGGAAGGCGAGGCGCGGAGAATTCTCGGTCTGAGGAGAGAATTTCAGGCGAAAGCGGTTTGGGGCGAGCAGCTTCCGACCGACAAAAAGTGTCACTCTGCTTACATTTTTCTGGCTTTCTGACCTCGAGTGGGATGCCGCGAAAGGTCATGCACATTAGCTACTTTGGTGAATCCAAAGGAGTTGTAGGATGTCACTACAGGTCTTGTCTGGCGTTCAAAGTGCGAGACTTGAAGCGTACCTAAATTGGATTTTCTGGCGAACACTCTATGACTCATAATCCCGATCACGGGGTCACTGAAGAAATCATTCTCCCCGAAAACCTGCTCCCTCTGGGATCTGTGCTGGGGGAGGGAGTCACCCCGTTGGACGTCAGCATGGTGCTGGCAAAAGTGTTTAAAGTCCAGTACGCCGAAGTCGCGCTGTTGCGCCTCGAGGGCGGCCTGCTCAAGTTCGTTTTTCCCGAGCACCTGCGAACCACCGGAGCGATTCCGATTTCCAGCAAGGCGGTCGCGGCACACACTGCCTTGAGCAAGAAAGCCGAGATCTTCAACAATTTCGCTCGGGTAAAGCACGCCAGCATCTTCGAGACGATCAAGCCTGTAGGATCCGAAGTGGATGAGCCAGCGGCGCCCGCGCCCATCCAGAAACTCATGTCGGTGCCGATTCTGGATCACAAATTGACCGTGCTCGGAGTCATTCAAATCTCTCGCAAAGGACTGGATCCGCGCTTCACGCAGGACTTCAGCCGCGAAGATCTGCACGATCTGGAACTCGCAGCGGGCGTGTTGGCTGCCTCGCCGGTAATGTTGGCGAACTGAAGAGGAATCTCGAAGTAACGCAAGTCCCCATAACGCGAATGACCGGGTGCCAGGTCCGGCTTGAAACCTCATTTCGATTAATGGTCGCCACGGGCGGATTCGCACTATGACGCGACCATGCGGGTCCGCCGTCTTCCCATTGGTTGTCAGTCAGTTGCTCGACCCCGGTCCCGTCGTAACGCATGACGAAGATTTCGCCATAAGGCTGCGGTGCGCCGTCGGTGACAAGCGCCTCGTCCTTGAATCCCATCCGGCTGGTTGTAAATACGATCCTTTCACCATCAGGCGACCAGCCCAAGTGGGCGTCGTTGCCTTTCGTGTGCGTTAACTGGCTCACATCTTTGCCGTCCGGGCGAATCGTAAACACTTCGAAGTCGTCGCCAATCTTGCGAACAAACGCAATCAGATCGCCGCGCGGAGACCAAACGGGAAAGTTGTCATATTCCTTGGTTAGAACGCTGATCGAGTGATGATCGAGCTCCATAATGCGCAAGCCCCCGCCTTCAGGACCAGTAGTGCGATAGACGATGTGCTTACCATCGGGTGCGAACGAGGGGAAAGCGTTGCTGTTCGGCCCCGAAGTGACGAGGTGAAATTCCGATCCATCTGCGTTGACGATCCCCACTTGCGCTGGACCATGCCCGATCGTATCGAACAAAGGGAAGCCTCCAATTCCGAATATGATCTGTCGGCCATCGGGAGACCACTGCGGGCCCAGGATCATGTCTTTCCGCTCGAGGACCGAGCGGGCTGGTTTTCCCTCCTCAACAACGAACAGGCTTATGGTCTCGGCTTCGTAGTCAGCCTTGGTTACCGCGAAGCGCTCGCGGGTCGAGTCGCATGCGGGCAAGAATGCTGTCGTGAACAGCTCATAGTTTGCATTTCGGCTCCAAACCTTGCTGGGTTCAGGGTTGGACTGCCGAGTGTAGCGGCTGTAGACCAGAGTGGTGCCGTCCGGTGACCAGGAAGGGGAGTTCAGATCCGAGCCCGCAGGACCAGGCTTGCCGCTTGCATAGAAAACTCCGTGGCTCGACTTATCATTACGAACATAAGCGATCTCTCCCGACGCCAGCACCGATGAGGATATTTTGACACCCGGACCCGCCACGACGAGTTTCGTTTCGCCGGTGGCGGCGTCGATCTGGACGAGCTTGGTCGCGCCGTCTTCATCGCCCGAACGATAAGTGTAGGTTTCCTCCGCAGACATGCAGTAGGCAATCACGCTCTTGCTATCTGGTGTCCATTTCGGGCTGCCGCAAAAGTTGCCGTGCTCCGAAATACGCTTAAGTCCGGTGCCGTCGGGCCGAACGAGGTAAATGTCTACCAGATGCAGACGCTCCCATCGACCCTTTGCCGGCGGGAGACTGCTTTCTCGATCCGAAGAAAACGCGATCCACTCCCCGTCGGGCGACCAAGCGGGCCGAAAGTCGCCGCCGTGGCCGGAAGTCAGAGGCCTGGCTTGGCGCGTGACAACATCCAGCATCCAGAGATTCGCCGTTCCTGCGGCCCGCGTGCTAACGAAGACCACCTGTTTACCGTCGGGCGAGAAAGCGCCTTGGTCGTCGTAGGCAGGGTCGTCGGTAAGTCGATCAAGGCCACTCCCGTCGGGGTGGATGCGATAAAGATCGGAGGATCCGGCTCGCTCCGAGGTAAACACAATCCAATCACCCTTCGGAGACCACGCGGGATTGTAATCGAGCGAGCCCGCCGGCGTGAGGGTTCGCTCGCCAGAGCCGTCCGCGTTTGAGATGAACAGCCTGGCTTGAGATGGGGCGATCCGCAGGAAAAA
The DNA here is from genome assembly GCA_049280095.1 of Candidatus Sulfotelmatobacter sp. Taxonomy (GTDB): domain Bacteria; phylum Acidobacteriota; class Terriglobia; order Terriglobales; family Acidobacteriaceae; genus Sulfotelmatobacter. The sequence continues at coordinate 16,478 of JBAPPL010000030.1, forward strand.
AATGCGCTCGGTTGCCGAGCACGAAAGCGCTGTGGATGCGAACGCGAGTAAACAAATCAGCTTACGCAAACGAGCCATAACCACCGCCGGAAGTGAACTGAGTTCCTAAACAGATTGCTGATTGGTGAGCCTATCACCGATGGGATCGGTCGTATGCCGAGAATACGATAATCGCCATATTCCTGGCCACCGCCGGATTCGCGCCGTTGGACGCAAGGCGGCCATCTCACTCCTTGAGCCCGGCCACTTTTCCTCGCAAGACAGTGATCGAAGCTTTCGGCAAAGTGAACTCAGTCTGCGGCCCGGCCGCCACCGTGGTCGCGACTGGCGGATGATCCGGGTCTGCATGACTATTGGGACCGTCGTTAATCCACACATACTGCTCGCTCCCGAAAGTCACGAACGTGACCGGCCCGGAAAAAGAAGCATTCCGCTTGCTCTTGGAATCTTCAAACAGCACGCGCACCGTGTGCGGGTTGTTCTCGTCGCGGTTCACCAGCATCAGAGACCAATTTCCGTCGGGTCGATGCACCGCATACGATGTGACCAACGCATTGCCCTCAGAGTCTGCGATACCAACGGAAGAAGGAAACATATGATGCACGCCAGAGCGATGCTGCACCCACTCCAGGTTGATCATGTGAGCCGCGAAGTAAGGCGAAGTGTATCCCTTGATTTCGTAGCCTTGATCACCACCTTCGTCGGCAACAAAATTTGACCACGAGGCCCAGCCCAGACAACTTTTCTGAATGCCCTGCGGTTGAATCGGGGAGTGATAGAACGCAGCTCCTCCACCCTCAAAGAATGAGCCAACATTGTCTGCCAGCCACAGCGCAGCGAAGATCGTGGTCATAGGTCCGGTGAGCTCAGCGGCGAGATGATTCTCGGTCACCATGAGCGGAACTTCTTTGGGAACGCCGTCGTCTCTCCACACCTGCAGGATGTGCTTTATCAACTGAGGTTCGGTATAGAGGGTTTTCCAGGTGATCGTACAGGCGTCGAACGGATAATGCTCAAACGACACGAACGCCAGGTCGGAGATGCGGCCGTGCGCTTTTAAGTAATTGACGAACCGCCCCATCCACGAAACTCGGCCCTCGGCGTCCGGCCAGACGCGAATATCCTCATTCACTCCTTCGAAGATTGGGCCGCCCAGTTTGATTTTCGGATCAACTTTGTGAATGGCCGCGGCCCACTGAATGTAAAGCGCTGCGTAGTCTTCCGGCATGGCGTGCTTGCCGTCTGGCTCCTCGCCTAGCTCGACGTGTCCCAGGCTATAGCCACGTTTCTCAACATAAGCAATTTCAGCTGCAGCATCGTCTGGCGTCCCGTAAAGCATGGTCACCGGAATCATCGCGGGTAGATTGTTGGTCAGCCCGCTGGTGAAGAATAAGTCGAAGCCGCTGTGTTGATAGCTGCCGGTGGCATTCACATCGGCGGCCGAGTGCCAGGGATCAATCGAAGAGGAGCAATAAGTGGTTGGCTTCTCACTCATATTCTTCTGGACCTCGGCAAACGCGCCACTGGAATCAACCGTGCCGACGCGGATCGACTGAATCGCGTATCCCACACAGTTGCGCACGTCGTCCGATCCATGCAGATCACAGGTATTCGACGATTCCGTCATCAATACGCGCACGTATTGCGTGTCGATGGGCGCATCGGCAAGCTTCAGATTCACCGTTCCGCCTCGCGCGTTTTTTATCGCTCCCGCAGAAAAAGTCTTCCACTTGCCCTGCGGACCTGCATCGAAGTCGAGCGCGCGTTTTCCTACCCAATACTCCACCTGATAGGCCGTCGCATAAGGGCTGGCCCACGCAATGCGAACAGCGTCCACTGGCTTTTCCGCCTGCAGATCGACGATCACCCACTGCGGATGCAGCGTGTCACTCTCTCCCGTGAACTTGCTGGTGAGATATGGATTGCTTTTCCAGTAACTGAGATTAGGACCTTGCAGCGGCCGGTCGCCGCTGGTCGAAAAACCGCGATGCGGTAGCGCGTAAGAAAGAATGTAGCGCAGCGGTTCCTCGAGCTTGGTGCTCCCGGTGAAGTATCCGCTCTGGTGCGCCGGATCGCTCCACGTCCCATTCTCATTCCAGTGCCACGCCGCCATCCGCAGCTCAGAATTGTTGCGATAACTAATCGGTCCCCAGCCTGCCGAGAGTGACTCCTGAATGATGTGCGGGGTATAAACCTTGTCGAGCGTGTCGTGCGAAAGAACGTCAATAGAACTGCCGAGAGCGCTGTCGGGATCGAAGGAGTTGATGGCATGGCCCGGCGTGGCATCCACGTGAACGATCGCCGTCTGCGCTTCCGCGCCGGATGCCGATTGGGCAGGCGCAGGAGCCCCGTACACGACGACAAAAAGCAGAGAGATCGCAAAGGCAGACCTACTCAACCGCTTTTCAGCCCCGCATCGACGGAAGTTCCATCTCGCAACGAGATCAAGCCGCATCGATTCCTCCAGCTTGTCGAAGATATCCACTCTCTAATGCGGCAGGGCCGCCTTTTCGAGGACTAGCCCCCGCGCCGCACGCACCGTCTCCACCAGTTCGCGAGCCCCTTGGGTAATCTTTGCCAGATTCCCCTCGCGCAGAGCGGCTGCGTTCACCAGATCCCCGCCCACGCCGAGAGCAAATGCTCCGGCGGCAATATAGTCGGCGGCGTTGGAGGCACTCACTCCGCCGGTCGGAATCAGCGCAACATTTGGAAACGGCCCCCTCAGCGACTGCAAATACTTGGCGCCTCCAACATTCCCGCAAGGAAAAATCTTGATTAGTTTCGCTCCGTTGTCTTGAGCGTGCATGAGTTCAGTGGGAGTCAGCGCGCCGGGGATGGCCAGCTTGGCGCATGCCTGCGCCACCGCCAGCACATGGGTCGACAGTCCCGGACTCACCAGAAACTCGGCCCCGGCACGAATGCATTGCTCGGCTTGTTCGCCCGTGGTAACCGTGCCCGCCCCAATCAGCGCGCTGTTTCCATGCTCACGCACCACGTGGCGAATCACGGAGATCGCGTTGGGAACGGTCATGGTTATTTCAAGAATCGGAATCCCGCCAGCGCAAATGGCTTCTACAGCCCGGGTTGCATCTTCGACCGTGGCCGCCCGCACCACGGGTACGATGCCAATCTCTCCAATCCTGCGAATCACGTCCTCAATCGTCATATCGTCGTCGTGCCTCGTTCCAATCCTGTTTCGTCGACGGCAATGCTCTCAGCGCGCAATCCGCGCCGTTTCCGACTTCATTGCTTGCAAGACTTCATCGAGCGTTGCCATCGTCGTATCGCCCGGCGTGGTCATCGCCAGCGCGCCATGCGCTGCGCCGCAATCGACGGCCCACTGCGGTTCGTTTCCGGATAGGAATCCGTAAATTAAACCCGACGCAAAGGAATCGCCTCCGCCGACGCGGTCGTAAATTTCCAAATTCTCGCGAACCCGTGCCTGGTAAAACTCGCCGTCGTAGTAGCACATCGCTCCCCAATCGTTCAGCGTTGCCGACTTCGCATGCCGAAGGGTCGTCGCGATGAGGGCCAGGTTGGGAAATTCCTGCACCACTTTGTCGATCATCCTCTTGAAATTGTTTGGATCGAGCTTGGAATGTTGTTCGTCGAGACCTTTCACCTCAAATCCCAGAGCGGCTGTGAAATCTTCTTCATTTCCGAGCATCACATCAACCAGCGGCGCAAGCCGACGGTTCGTCTCCTGGGCCTCGGCTTTTCCTCCAATGGACTTCCACAGGGACGGACGATAGTTAAGGTCGTAAGAAACGACAACTCCAGCCCGCCTCGCCGCCGCCATCGCCTCCAGCGCTACGAGTGGAGCGGTCGCAGACAGCGCACAATAGATTCCGCCCGTGTGAAACCAGCGCGCGCCGTCCTTTCCGAAAATCTGCTCCCAATCGATTTCACCGGGTTTGAGTTGCGAAACAGCAGTGTGGCCCCGATCCGAACAGCCCAGCGGCGTGCGCAGACCGAAGCCTCTCTCCGTGAAATTCAACCCGTTGCGGACCGTCCGTCCCACGCCGTCATAAGGCACCCAGCGAACATACTTCTGGCTAACGCCTCCCTGCAGCATCAGGTCTTCTACCAGTCGTCCAATCGGATTGTCAGCCAGCGCGGTTACGATGGCCGTATCCATGCCAAAGCAACGCCTGAGGCCGCGGGCGACGTTGTATTCCCCTCCGCCCTCCCATGCGCGAAAATGGCGAGTCGTCGAGATGCGCTCGTCACCCGGATCGAGTCGCAGCATGACTTCACCAAGGCTAACCAGATCCCACATGCAGCCGTTCTTCGATTTAATGTTCAGTGATTTGACGTTCAGCTTCGCCATAATTGGATTCACGAACTCTCGCGCGCCGCGGGCGGTCTGCCGACAGACTGATCCGATATGCATTTCGCACTTTGCAGTTGCATGGTACCAGCTTCGGCCGCAAGAACCCTGAGCTGCCGCGTCGGATCCACGACCAGCCAGCTCAGCGCTCCAACCACGCACAGCCCAGCCGCGACCAGAAATGACGTTGTCCAGCCAAATCGGGCAGCGATCCAGGGAGTGAGAGTAGCCGTGATCGCGGCTCCAATCTGATTCCCCATGTTCATGAAACCTGATACCGACCCCGAGGACGCCCCGGCAATGTCTACTGTCACCGACCAGAAAGAACTCTGCGACAGATACAGGGAACCAGCTCCGCCAGCGAGCACCACGCTCGCGAGTCTCGCACTTTGAACCTGAGAACCCAAAGCGATGAAGACGCCCGCCGCAGCAATTGCGAAAACCGCAACGCCGCATCGGCCGACCCGCCGCCCCAACCGCTTGCTGAGCCGGTCGTTGATCGCCCCTCCCAAAAGACAACACACTAACATGGCGAGAAAAGGCAGCATGGTGTAGAACGCGCTCGCCTTCAGATCCAGTCCGCGCACTTTCGCGAGATAACGATAGAACCAACTAAAGAAAATCCAAGCCACGTAGCCGTAGCAAAAATAGCTGAGCGTAACGGCCCACACTTCTTTGCTCTGCATCGCAAGCCGCCACGGCACGAGCGGCTGCGCATCATCTTTCGGCCCCGCCTGCTTTAATCCGGAGCGAATGAACATCAACTCAGAGGCGGATACGCGGCTATGCTCGTCGGGGTTATCGCGAGCGATTGCGAACCACACCGCTCCCGCGGCAAATCCGATGATGGAGCAGATCCAGAACGATGACCGCCAACCGTAATGAACCATGATGTAAGTGATGATCAACGGCGTAAGCCCCGCGCCCGCTCCCACACCGGCGAAGATCCATCCGTTTGCGATGCCGCGTTCCGAGGTCGGAATCCAGCGCGCGACAAACTGATTGGCGGAGGGGTAAATGACCGCCTCGCCGGCGCCAAGAAAAAAGCGCACTGCAATAAAAGCAAAAAGTGCGCCTGCAATATTCGCCGGAACCAGCGCAGTCAGGGCCGTGAAGATTCCCCACCACATGACTCCTCCGGCCAGCACGCGGCGAGGTCCGAACCGGTCAGCCAGCCTCCCTCCTATGGTTTGAAAGAGCGCGTAACCAACCAGAAAGGCGCTGAACACTTTGCCCAGCTGTACATCGCTGAGATGATAGGCTTCAGCAATCGACCCGCCGGCAATGGAAATGTTGACACGGTCGAGATAAGACACCGCACTGAGCACGAACAGCCAGATCACCAGAAACCAGCGGACATGGCTCGTTCTGGCAGTGCTCGTCACTGATTCCTCCGCTTGCCGCGACGAGGGCCGTATGATATTTTCGCGCTCGCGACGAAACTCGTTTTTCCTCGTGAGGTCGTTCCCGGAGTCCTATGAAAAAAGCCGCTTTCCTTGCAGCGCTTATAAGTTGCCTCGTGCCGGCCGTGCCCGCCCATGCGCAACTTGATCTTTTCTCGAAAGAACAGCGCATTGAATTCACCCCGGAGTGGCACGGCGACCGTTTTCCCGACGGCCGTCCGAATGTTCCGGATTCGGTGCTCTCCCGCCTGAGAGACGTCACCGCCGACGAGGCCTGGGACGTTCTGCAAGATGCCGGCTACCGCAATCAGTTCGAAGGCGGCTGGAAGGTAATCAATCCCGGGCAGCGCCTCGTGGGCCGCGTCGTCACCGCCGTTTTCATGCCGCGACGCCCCGATGTGGATTCCGTGATCCAAGCCAACGGCAAGAAAGAAAATCGCATTGGAGATGAGAACTCCTGGATCATCGATATTCTGAAACCCGGCGACATTCTGGTTGTCGATCTGTTCGGGAAGATCCGCTACGGCACCATCGTTGGCGATAATCTCTCGACCGCCATCTATGCCAAGAGCCACAACGGATTGATCGTCAACGGAGCTGTTCGAGACGTCACCGGCATTCAGGAAATCCCCGGCTTCCAGGTGTACACGCGTGGTGTTGATCCCTCGGCTCTTGAGAATGTCATGCTGACAGGAATCAACGTGCCCATCCGAATCGGAGACGTAACCGTAATGCCGGGCGACATAGCGATCGGCGATCCTGAAGGCGTCACTTTCGTTCCCCCGCAACTGGCGGCGAAAGTAGCTGACGACACGGAAATGGATCACCTGGTCGACGAGTGGGGCCATATGATGCTTCGCGAAGGCAAGTACACTCCGGGTCAAATCGACGCCAAGTGGACCAAAGAGATGATTGAGCAATTCAACGCGTGGCTGGAGAGAAAAGGCTCGAAGCTGCGCCTGCCGGTTGAGTGAACGGCGTGGCTCGATGTCGTCAGCGCTGTGTTCAGGGATTCCCAAGAGTCTTCTGTGCCCGTCCTCGCCGTTGGTTTGCTCGGTTACCCCGCATGCTCGCGCACAAAGCCGCGAAAGTTGCTCAGCGACAATCTTCTCTTGCCGCGCCGATCAAGGCAACGCGAAGCTAAAAATATCGCTACCCGCCGCAATTGCCACATACTGTTTTCCCGCGATCGCGTAGCTCATGGGCGACGCACTAATGTCTTGCCCGGTATTGAAATGCCACAGCGGCTTGCCACTGCGCGCGTCGACAGCCTCAAATGAGCCGGCATTGTCCCCAAAAAACACCAACCCGCCGGCGGTTGCCATGGTCCCGGCGGTAGAGTGTCCCCCGCTTGTCTGAGGATATTTCCAGGCAATCGAATTCGTCTCCAGGTTGAAGGCGACCAGAACCTTTTGGGAAGTCTCGGATGGAATGCGCTTTACTCCCGTTGAGTAGTAGTCGCGACCCTCCTGAAAAGTCTGCGGCTTTAAGAAAAACGTTTGGCATGCCTCCAGAGCCATGAAATAAACCGAATGGGTGGACTCGCTGTAGGACGGGGCGAACCAATTCGTCGCCCCGGCGAAGCCAGGGCAAATCCGAGTTCCCTCCGCTGTCGGCTGGGCGCCCGTCAGTAAAGGCCTGCCGTGCGCATCGATTCCCTTTGCCCAGTTCAGCTTTTCTACGAATGGCGTTGCCGATAGAAATTCTCCGTTGGCGCGATCAAGCACATATAGGAAGCCGTTCCGATTGGCCTCCACTAGCAGTTTTCGCGGCACGCCCCGATAATTGGTATCGATCAGTATCGGAGTCTCCACCGCGTCGAAGTCAAACAGATCATGCGGCGTGAACTGGAAATACCACTTCAATTTTCCCGTATCCGGATCGAGTGCCAACACGCAGTCCGTATAGAGATCGTCCCCCGGGCGCACCCCGCCGTCGAAGTCCGGCGCGGGATTGCTGGTGCCCCAGTAAATCGTGTTGAGCTGCGGATCGTAGGTTCCCGGCATCCACGTAGTTCCGCCGCCATGCAGGTAGAGTTTTCCCGGCCAGCTTTCAGAATCGAATTCGCCTGGGCCCGGTATCGTCCAGAATCGCCACGCCAGCTTTCCGCTCAGCGCATCGAAGGCGGCAACAAAGCCCCGCACCCCGTCATCGCCGCCGGAAGTCCCCACCAGGATTTTGTCTTTGACCACGAGCGGCGCGCTGGTCGCCCCATAATTCTTGTTCCAATCCGCGTAGGCCACATCCCAGATAAGATTGCCCGAACGCGCGTCCAGGCACAGCAGATGCGCATTGTCTGTCTCCATGTAAACTCGGTCGCGCCACACCGCGACCCCGCGGTTAATGTGCCCCGCCGCGTCGTCGATCAGTCCCTCCGAAATCGGCCAGGAATGGTGCCATACCACTCGCCCGGTACGCGCGTCCAGCGCAAAAGCATCATTCGAGGCAGTCGCGAACATCATTCCGTTCACTACCAGCGGAGTGACCTCAAGCCGTTTCGAGTCGCGCGCGTGAAAAACCCATTCCGCCCTCAGTCCCGCGAGATTTCCTGGGTTGATCTCGGCAAGGCTGCTGTAGCGCCGGCCAGAATAGTCACCGTTGTAGGAAATCCAATTGGCAGCTGCGGGCTGAACCAGAAGATCGTCAGAGCTTACATCGATCGCGGTGGATACAGCTGCTGGCGTATCAGTTCCTGCCCGAGCCGCGACGCACAGGAAAACGACGGCGGTCAGCGCTGCCATCCACACTCTTCCGGTCAATCTGCAACCGGGAGTCCAGACCACAACTCCGAAACAGCTGACACTTCTCCGCTCAGAGATGTTTCGCAAACGCTGCCTCCGCGGCGCCGTTTTTCCGCGCCGGAACGTGGTAGCCAACAGACCGGTAGCCCAATTGGCGCGAGATCTGCAGTCCGGCTGTCTGAATCAGCGGCGCGAGCTGGCGCAAACGGGTAACCGCCATGCGCACCACTGGCGCAGTAATGCTGAGGCTGGCGTTCACGCCGCCCGCGTGGTCCCAAATGGGAGCGGCGAGGCATCGTATGTGGAGTTCGTGCTCCTCCAGATCGCAGGCATAGCCGTTCTTTCGGACACGGAACAGTTCTGAGTTCAACTCCTGAAAGTTGCTCACGGTGTTCGGTGTCAGACATTGCAGTGTCAACTGTGGTAACAGTCTCTCTCGCTCATCATCCGGCATGTAGGCCAACATAACCTTGCCCACGGCAGTGCAGTACAGCGGAACGGAGGCGCCGATGCGGGAGTGAATGCGCAACTGTTCCGGCGAATCCAGCTTCTCAACGTAAACCGCGGACAGCCCGTGCCGCACGGTCAAATGGATGGTTTCGCGCGTCTGCCGGTTCAACTCCTGAAGATACGGCTGGCTCACCCGCCGAATATCGAGTTGGCCCAGGGCCACTTGGCCAATCGCGAAGCAGGCGATTCCCAGGTGGTAGACGCCGTCCCCGCTGCAATTCAAAAACCCACTACCTTCTAGATTCGCCAGAAAACGGTGGACCGTACTCACTGGCAACCGCGACCGGCCCGCAACTTGCTTGGCGGTGAGCCCATGCGGTGACTCGCTGAACAGCTGCAGAAGACGCAACCCACGCTGCAGCGCCGTAATGTTGTAGCTTCGCTTTGGAGTGGCAACCATCACAATCGAACGAAATCCATTCCTTCACAAAATGAAAGTGCGAATTATCTGATGAAAATCGATTTAATGCAATAGGTGTCTTTCGTCTACAGTCTCCCGAACTTCTTAACCGCTTCCACGATCGATTTCATCTGCTCGATCACCGCATACATCGAATGCTCTTTGAAGTCCATTTCTTGCGCGAGCTTCAACACTTCCGGCGCCTTGGCCCTGGGGACAACCACTACACCATCGCTGTCTGCCGCGATAATGTCGCCGGCATTTACGGTTACGCCGTCGCAGGTCACCGGAATCTGCGATCCTCCAAATCGATAGTGATGTACCGACGTCGACGGCACGATGCCGGTCGCATACACCGGAAACTCGATCTTGCGCAGATACGCCACGTCCCGAACTCCTCCATCGATCACGGCTCCCGCGTAGCCGCGAGCAGCCATGGCCGTGCCCATCAATCCGCCCATTCCGGCGATGTCTTCTCCGTCTTCGACCACCATCACGTAAACCGAATTGGTAGATCCCTGATCAATGGCTTCGAGCATTCCACTCAGCGCAGCGGGGTCGTTGTTGCCTTCGTCTTTCTTAAGCAGGACCGTTCTTGCAAATCCGGCAAACTTCGTAGTGAAGATCGGATGCATGCGGTGACTCATGTACATGCGCTTGCCGGTCAGTTGTTCCAGCGCATCGGAAACCGAAGCCACCTCGACGCGACGAAAATCCGCAACCAGATCGTCGTCAGACTGCGCCGCATTTGCCCCGGCAACGGCCTGCGCCCGCGGAAGCCTGGCCCCGCACAATATGGCGCATAAAACGCCGATGGATACCAGAGATACTGCAGTGGCGTGCGATTTCACAAAATCGCGAGACTTGTTCATTTCGTCCTCCTCGATGTATATATGTGCGCGGACTCTAACACCGTTTTTCATCAGTTGGAAGAGTTAATCCATTTATCACAAAGGGGAGCAGAAAATGAAAATGAAAATCGAAACGAGAGCAGCTCGGTTCTTCCTCTGGGTTTTCGCCGTCGTGCTGACTGTAGGCGTGGTTGGGCAGCGGGGCTACGGCCAGGAACACAAAGCCATCAATCTATCCTCCACCCGAGGCCTTCCTTTCAGCGACGGCATCGTGGTCGGCAAAACTCTCTACATCGCAGGCCAAGAGGGTAGCGACGATTCCGGCAAGCTGGCCGCAGGGGGCATAGGCCCAGAGACCACCGCGGCCCTCGACAATATCCAAAAGGTCCTCAAAGCCGCTGGCTTCGAACTCAAAGACGTGGTCAGCGTGACGGTCTTTCTCGCCGACATTCATGAATTCCCCGATATGAACAAGGTTTACAAGAGCGTTATGCCCGACCCCAAACCGGCCCGCGCGACCATTCAAGCCGCAGCGCTGGTCAATAACGCCAGAATTGAGATCTCGGCCATCGCCGTGAAACAGAAATAGGGTCGTGCTAATTTTGAGAGGGAGGGCAGGCTTTGCTTGTCGCCGGAGAACGTGTGACTCGCGGCATGAATTGTTTTTCTAGACGTCATTCTAGAATACAAAAAGGGTTGACAGGCCCACTCCGCATGAGATACACCGTCATCCATGCCTTGCGGGGATTTTCAAAACTCAGCCGCAAGTTTCATCAGATGAAATGTGGTGGCTGTCGAGTTTCTACGTGCTCAGTCCACCCGATGAGGGGTGTTCGCGAGCTCTGCTTCTTCTCGATGCTCTTAATTCCTAAATCACTTTTTGTACTGCCGCTTGTGGTGGCCTCCGTTATCACCAACGGCTTCGCCGCCCAAGCGCAGCCCCGGCAAGACTCCCAGCCGAAAACCGTCAAGCCAGTCTCCACTGGCGGCCAGCAAACTTTTGCCTCGACCTGCGCCAATTGCCACGGCCTCGACGGCAGAGGCAGTGAACGCGCTCCCAACATCGCCGAGAACCCAAAAGTCCAGCGCTTTTCCGATTCGCAGATCGCGCACATCATCGAGAATGGCGTCCCCGGCACCGGAATGCCCGCCTTCCACTCCCTTGAGCCTTCCGACGTGAAAGCGGTCGTGACTTACCTGCGCACTCTTCAGGGGACAAAGCAAACCGTCAAACTGCCCGGCGATCCGGGGCGCGGGGAGATACTTTTCTTCGGCAAAGCGGGATGTTCCGGCTGCCACATGATCGCCGGCAAAGGCGGCTTTATCGCCTCCGACCTGTCCCGCTACGCACGCACGCACACCGTGGAGCAGATTCGGAGCGCGATCACCACCCCCGCCTCGGCCGCCGACCGGCAAGCGCGACTAGTGACGGCCACGATTCGCGGCGGTGAGAAAATTGTCGGCAGAATTCGAAACGAAGACAATTTTTCTCTGCAGCTGCAAACCCTCGACGGCGCTTTTCACTTTTTGACAAAGGCGGATCTCGAAGGGCTGGAATACAATTCGCAACCCCTGATGCCCTCTGACTTCGGTTCGACGCTGACCCTCGATGAGTTGAATGATCTCGTCAGTTATCTGATCAGGGAGGCGAACGTCAGCGGGTCGGGAACGCCCAAGAAATCCGATGAATGGGAGGAATAAGCGGCGCTCCGGTTTCCTAAGGCGAATAATCGGCGAGACGCCAGGAATAGTTTGATTCAGAAGCGTAGTCAAAGGAAGGCATTGTCATGAATCGCATTAAAGTCCTGCAACCCTTCATCGTCACGGTCATAGTGCTCTTCGCGGTCGGAGCGGGTGTTCTGGCCGCCCCGCGCGCGCCGCGGGAGTTCAAGCTGCAAGCCGAGTTACCACAGTTCTGGAACTTGGTCGATCAAAACGCCAAGCTCGGCGTCGTGGGAACAGGCTTCGGGTTCACCGAAGGCCCGGTGTGGGACGAGGCGGGATTCCTCTACGTAAGCGACGAAACCATCAACAAGATTTTCCGCCTCTATCCCGATGGCAAAAAAGAAGAATTGATTGCGCTCGGCGATCCCGACGGCAACACCTTCGATCGCCAGCATCGCCTCATCGACTGCGCCAGCGTGTTGCGCGCCATCATCGAAGTAACGCCCGATGGAAAATATAAAATTCTGGCAGACCACTACGAGGGCAAAAAGCTGAACAGTCCAAACGACGTTGTGACGGGTCCGGACGGGGCTCTCTATTTCACCGATCCGACCCTGGATCTAGTGGCCGGAGAAAAACAGGAAATTCCGTTTCAAGGCGTCTACCGCCTCGATGCCAAAGGCAACGTGAAGCTGCTCACGAAAGATCTCTCCCAGCCGAACGGCCTCGCGTTTTCGCCCGACGGCAAACATTTCTATGTCGATGACAGCCAGCAAAGAAACATTCGTGTTTACGACGTTGCCGCCGACGGAACCCTCACCAACGGACGCATCTTCGGCGAGGAGCCGGGCGGGAAGGGCGATGGCGTGCCCGATGGAATGAAGGTGGATGAGAACGGCAATCTCTTTGTCACTGGCCCCAAGGGCATCTGGGTCTGGGACGCCAAGGGCAACCATCTCGGCACCATTGTCATGCCGGAACAGCCCGCAAACTTGAACTGGGGCGACAAAGACTATCGAACCCTCTACATCACCGCCACCACGTCAGTCTACCGCCTGGAGTTGAAGACGCAAGGCGTCGCGCCGTACTTGTGAGGCGGCCACGGCGCCAGCAGCAACTAATCTGATGCGAAAAGGAGGGATTGGAACGCCCATGGTTTTACCCTCCCAGGTTCGGCTATGCGACCGCTTTTCGGGACGGCAATTCAGCCGGGGGGACATACACGACAGGCTTCTCTTGCAGTAAGAGCTCCGTAGCTTGTACGCGCCGATCGGCGTGGAACCATCGCTGAACGACGTTGTCGCACAGCAGGTTGGCTATGGCGAGCAAGCTCATTCCCTGATGGTGCGCCATCCAACATCGCACGATCTCGCAGCGCGGCGAGCGGAACCGGCCACCGACCACTGTATAGTCGGCTGACTCGTAAAATCCGTAGCTGCCGAACCAACCCAGCGCGTCCATGCGGCGCAGATTGCGCAACGATCCCCGCCGATCAATACTCAATGCCAGAAAGGTCGAATAAGGCGAAATCACCAGCGGATTCGATTGCCGTCTCATCAGCGAAAGCTGGGGCAAGCCGAAAGCCTGGTATTGATAGTTGCCGTGCCCGTCGAGTTTGAAATATGCCGATTCCGAGATGCCCCATGGAACTCCCCTGCGAGCCGCGTAAGCTTGCTGCGAACGCACCGCCGCCACCTGCGATCTATCGAGCAGTGTGTTGGGGTAGGAACGCATCCAAAGGGAAGGCATCAGATACTCGAACATTGTTCCTGTCCAGGAAAGCAGTACGGGTCTCCCGTGATCAAGAGTGTGCCCGCGCCCAAGACGGAACCAGCAATCCTGAGGAATATCATCTTTTGCGATTGCTGCAAACACGGCGATGCGAGATTCGGTAGCGAGCAGGTCGTAGCAGGAATTCAACAGCTGCCCCGATTGCGCATCAAAACCGACTGACATCAACTTGCGATGGGGATCGAGCAGAAAGCTGAAATCCATAGCGTCAGCCAGTTCCCCGGTCTGGGCGCTGAGCTGGCGCAAGTTCTCGATGAGAGAAACCGCGTTGCTCCGCGCCTCAATGAGCTGATTCCTGAAGCGTTCGCAAAGAGGCCGGCGCTCCTCAGGTACGGAAGACAACACGGCATCCACAGCCCCTCCCAGTCCCCGAATCAAGTCGGGCAATTTCTGTAAGGGGACGCGGCCCATGAATTTGGCGCTTAGTCCCAGCGCTTCCCGCAGTGGCGCGAATTCGGGCAGCCACCATGGTTCGAAGGACGAGGTCATCTGCCGGATATTCCGCAACTGCAGCTGCGACTGCTGGCAAAACCACTGAGCGTCGACGGTCCGGGCAGTTTGGCCAGAAGCAAAATAATTCTCCAGATCCTCATCTCGCAGTTCCAGAATAGAAACGAGCCAGCCTTTTCCCCGGAACTCAGCCTCATATCGCGCCAGTTGCTTTCGTGGGAATGCCTTTGCCTCGGCCAGAATCCGGAAATGATCTAACAGGCCCTCGGCGAGACTCGGCTGGCAGAGCGGTTGACGCAGCCGATCCAGGCAACCTTGTTGCAGCGTCCAAAGCGAAGCCAGCAGATTACCGCTGTCGACAGAGGAAACCAGCAGAGGCGTCAGCGGCGCCAGCGTGCGCGTGTCGTACCAGTTCAGCAAATGGCCTCGGTGTTTCACGAGACGAGATACGGTGGCCAGAGTTCGCTGCGTCAAGACCGTCAATTCAGGGACTGTCAGGTATCCAAACTCAACCGCAACCTGCCGTGCATTGAGCAGGAGACCGAGATTGGTCGGAGAAATCCGCGCTGCAACCGCGGGCGGTTCTTCTTGAATGTTGTCGGGGATCAGCCAGTTGTGCTCTTCGGTGCAGAACTCGGCGAAGTACCTCCAGGTGTAAAGGGCCGCACGACGAAGAAATAGTGTGTCCCGCCGCGAAAGGTCGTCTCTGGGCACAACCGGCGACTCATTCAGCCAAAAGGCAACCGGTTTACTGCTAGCCCAGAGAAGAAGAATAGGAATGGCCACGATCAGGGAGTGCGGCCGCAATCGCCAAACCAGCAGGCCCAGGCCAGCCGCGAAGAAGGGCATCCAGTCGAGATAGCGATCGAGCAGTGTTTGGCGAGCGCCCAGTTCGGCCTGCGCCGCCGTTTCCCATTCCAACAACCCCTCCCTGGTTACCTTACGCCGAACTAGCGCCCGTGCCACAGCATCAACGGAGAGCAGCGTTTGATGAGCGAGGAATACCAGCGTAAGCATTACGGAGAAGCTGGCCGCGTAGAACGTGGACACTGCCTCACGCGCAACCGACATCTTGCGCTCGACGGCAGCGCGCACCAGTGCGAACGCGAATTCAAACCACGACGGAATAATCAAAATCAAAATGGTCGCCAGCGTCCAACGCAACGCTCTTTCACCAGGAACGAACCAGTCAAACAGGAAGAGCAGAAATGTGGCTGGCTCCGCCAGGCTGCGCCGCAGGTTGTCGAGGATTTTCCAGCGCGAAACCAGCGAAATTGGATTCGTCACTCGGGCCCCTGATTCATCGGGTACGCGTGAAGTGAGCCATTCCGCAATTTGCCAGTCTCCTCGCAGCCACCGATGCTTGCGACGGCTGAAAGCGCTGTAATGCGATGGATAATCCTCAATTACTTCGATGTCGCTGGCCAGGCCTGCCCGAGCGTAGGCCCCTTCGATAAGATCGTGGCTGAGCAGCGCATTCTTCGGGAACCGCCGGTCGAGCACCTGATGCACCGTGTCGACTTCATAGATCCCCTTACCGGTATAACTGCCTTCCCCGTACAGGTCCTGGTACGCGTCAGAGAGCGCTCGGGTGTAGATATCGAGACCTGTCTCGCCCGCATAGATGGCGGCAAGTCGCGAACGTGCCGTGCTTTGCACGCTGACGGCGACCCGTGGTTGCAGAATGCCGTATCCCGCAACCACGATGTTCTTCTCGGGATCGATAATCGCCTGGTTCAGCGGGTGGGCCATGCCACCGACCATACGGTGGGCCGCTCCGCGGGGAAGCTCAGTATCAGAATCGAGCGTGAGCACAAACCGCACCTTGGGCAAGATGGAGAGGTCTCCAACCTTAACTGGAAAACTGTCGTACTCCCCTCGCAAGAGATTGTTCAAATCGAGCAGCTTGCCGCGCTTGCGCTCCCAACCCATCCATCCCTTTTCGCGCCGGTTATATGCCCGATGGCGATGCAGCAGAAAGAAGGATCCCATCTGCTTTCCGCTATACCTTCCGTCCAATTCGCGAATCAGACTGGCGCACAAGTCAATCAATGGATCGGCTTCCGGAGCTGGTTCGTCAGAGTCTGGCAGGTCGGTTATGAGTGCGAAGTGAATGTTGCGGTCGTGGTTGCCCAAAAAGCGAACCTCGAGATCTTCGACCAGGCCACGCACTTGCTTCTCGCTTATGAGGAGGGTCGGGATCGCCACCAGGGTCACGCAGTCATCGGGAATTCCACCGGAGTAATCCAGCTTCGGTAAGATTTCCGCCGGCAGAAGCGCTGCGACCAGGTAGTGCATGATTTGCACGGCAGACTGCGAACACGGAACCAGCAGAATCAACATGGAAAGCAGCAGCAGTTGAGGCGGACTATCGGGGGGAGTCAGCCAGAGCAGGATTCCCGTAATGATGGCGAAAGTGACGAACACGATTCCGGTAAGGAAAAATTCGTCAGGATGGCGGCGCAGTCGGGCGCGCAGGCTTTGCAGGAAGTCGGGTTTGAAGCCGACTTTTTGACCAAGCAGAGTGCGGCCTTCACCGATAAGGTAATAGCCAATGTGAGATTGCCGCGACTGAGAGCGAGAATCGCTGTGGGTTCTTGCCAGGGACTGTTGAGCCAACTCCAGCGCCTGGCGGGCAACATCCGTTTCCGCCAAGTCAGATCGGCGGGCAATTTTCGACAATTTCTCCCGGTACAGACTTCGCCCGTCAAAGTCCATCGCCGCATATACACCCGCGGGGTCGCGCCGAAGGATGGCGTCGAAAAAAATCAACGGTTCGAGAACTTCTTTCCAGGAAGTTTGCGTAACGTCACGCAAGCTCCGCACGCATAAGCCCAGCCCGTTGGAAGCGCCCGCGGGGTCACTGAGCAGGCACCGGCAACGTGCTGCGATCCGTTCTAGCAACACAAGTTTCGTAGCGGAAACCGTCGCCGACACCTCAAGCAACTCCAGGACCGTGCTCTCCTGAAATGCCTGGAAGAAAGTGGTGAATGCCGTCTCGCGGAAGCGATTGCCGGTGAGATCAAGAAATGCCTGTGCCAGCGCCAGCACCCTGGGCACGACTTCATCCTTACGCCCGCGCGCGTGGGGCAAATGCTTCAGCGGCTTAAGTTCGGCGGCAAGGTTTCTCACTTGCGCATAGATCAGCTGGTCATTGTCGAGAAACCAGCGCAGGTCCTCCGATTCTGGGTTGAGCCTTGCTGCCGCTTCCACGTTTGCGAATAAGGGTTGAAATGTCTTCTTCAGTTTGCGGCAGCGCGAGGAAAATGTTTTCGAAGTGCGAACACCCGGCAGCCAGGCCAATCGGGAAGCGAGTTCGGTGGCGGCGCTGCGCAACCCCGCAAGATCGGGAGTAAGATCGGGAGCAAGGTCGGAAGCAGGCTCGGAAACGTCGGCCTGTTGGTGCTGGCCTTCCTCTACCGCGATGTTGTCGGCTTGTGGGTCGCGAACCATTCTTATCCTTTGCCTAACGGTAGCTGGCTGCCTGCAGTTCAAACATCTCCGCGTAGCGGCCGCCAAGACGGGTCAGCTTCTCGTGATCTCCGTCCTCAGCGATGCGGCCATTTTCCAGCACCACGATTCGGTCGGCCATGCGCACCGTAGAGAACCGGTGCGAAATAAATAGCGCCATCTTTCCGGCCGTCAGCTCGGCGAACCGTTGAAAAACCTCGTACTCGCTGCGCGCGTCCAGCGCCGCCGTGGGTTCGTCGAGGATCAGTATCTGCGCGTCACGCAGATAGGCGCGAGCCAGCGCGACCTTCTGCCATTCCCCGCCTGAAAGGTCGACCCCACCGTCGAAGCGCCGTCCGAGCATCTGTTCATACCCGCGTGGAAGCCTGCCCACCACCTCGTCGGCCATACTTTTCTGAGCGGACTGCCGGAGAAGCGGAAGATCCTCGAGTTGCTCGATGCGGCCGACGGCTATATTCTCGCGCGCCGTCATCTCGTAGCGCATAAAGTCCTGAAAAATAACGCCGATCTCCCGGTAGAGGTCTTCCAGGTTGTACTCACGAAGATCGACTCCATCCAACAGCACCTGCCCCTCGATGGGATCGTAAAGCCGGGTGAGCAGCTTGACGATAGTTGTTTTCCCTTCGCCATTTTCTCCGATCAGCGCGACTCGCTCGCCCGGGTGCAAATGAAAGTTCAATCCGTCCAGAACCAGGCGGGAACTTCCAGGATATCGAAATGAAACGTTGCGAAATTCGAAGCCGCGGATAATCGGCCGCGGCGCGGGCAAAGCATTCGGCTTCGATGCGATCATCGGTCGCATCTCGAAAAAAGCAATTAGGTCGGTTAAGAATAAAGCTTGATCGGCAATGGAAGAGACGGTTGAAAAAATCTGCTGGATATTCGAACTGGCCTGCTGAATCGCGCCGGCAAGAAAAGTAAACGTGCCGATACTGAGCACGCCAATCACCGTCCGCCAGATCACGAACACGTAGGCCAAATAGTAGCCGGCAGTGCTGATCGTCGATAAAAACGAACCGGCCGTAAGCCGCCGCCGAGCTAGATCGACGTCTTCCTCATAGATCTGGTTGGAAAGCCGGGAGAACCGTTCCGTGAGAAAAGGCGCCAGTCCAAAAAGTTTGAGTTCCTTGGCCGCCTCTTTGCTGCCGCCCAATACCCGCAAGTAGTCGAGTTGACGACGAACCGGAGTCTGGCGGAAGTTCTTGGCGTATCCCAGAAAAGCAAAATGACTTTCGCCCAGAAACGCTGGAACTACGCAGGCCACCAGCATGAGCAGAAGCCACGGTGAAAACAGCATGATCGCGACGGAAAGAGAGATGGTAGTGATGACCTGCTGAAGCAGCCGTCCAATCGATTGAATCATACCCAGGCGGTCTGTGGCCTGGACGCGGGCCCGCTCCAGGCGATCGTAGAAAACCGGATCTTCGTAGGCGGTGAGGTCAAGCTGTGCGGCGTGTTTCATCACCAGCACGCTCACGTGCCGAGTATATTTGTCGGCCAGCAGAGCATCGAGAAAATCGACGCCGCGACTCACGACGCTGCCGAAAACGGCTAGTGAAAATTCCGCCGCAACCAGCCACCATAGACGAGTGCCGACCGGTTCATGGGTAGTATGGGCACGCACAAGGATGTCGATGATCAGCTTGGTAATCCACAGGAGACCGAGGGGAAGCACCGAAGCGACTACACGAAAAACAACCCCTAGCACCACAACCGTGCGGCCTGACTCCCAAACGATTCGCAGGACCGCAGGGACGTTCCGGAGAGCGGCAATGCGCTCCCGCCATCCGTTCCAAGAATCCTGTTTTCCGGCCATGGGCGAGTGTCCTAAGGGGTGTTTGCCCTGGAATATCAGGTTCAGACCAAAGTGACGCGACCCTGCGCCAGACCAGCAACGCCCGATGCATCGAGTGTAGCCCAACGACTTCCGGGCAACAAGATCAGACCCGGAGGACGTCTTTGAGCGGGTATTGGATGAGCGTAACGGCCCCCAGGGTTGGTGCGCAATCCTGCTAAGAGGTGGCTAAGAGATCGATGGGTCGTCTCGGCTAGTATTTGTTCAACCCCGCCCGCCGCATCCCACTCTGGGCTTCGGGGGTTTTCATGAACCTGTTCCAGACGAAGCCGGTGCGGAGATTCTCCGCCATCAGCATGGTAATACCGGTATCGATTCCGATCACATCAGAGTCATACCAATTGGTGAGAGGATTAAATGCGTTCACAAACCCATACTTACTCCAGGCTGCGCCGTAGCGGCTCCGAATGTTTTTCAGGACGCGTAAAGTGGCCTGCGGCTGGAAGGGCAGCGACCCGCCGGTCGCGCTGGGCACAACTGTGCCGTCGATCGGTCCCGTGGCCGGCGGTCCGCCCCAAATCACATACCCGTTTTGCGAGTCCGAAGCGGTGATTCCCCACAAGTCGTCGCTGTAATCGGGATACTGCTTCCCCAGTTCCAAGCAAAATCGCCGGTGGACATCGGTCGCGATCACCGAATTCTGGAAGTAGTCGGCGAACTTGTCCCGCCTTCCACGAAAATCGAACCAGGCCTGGGAGTATTGATGCACGAACAAAGGAGCGAAAGAACCGATGTACCGCAAACCGTCGTATTCAAAGACGAGGCGTTTCCATGCCGTCCAGGTTTCGTCCTTCAGGGGATGAGTCGACGAGCCCAAGCCCAGCAGGTACATCATCATCAGTTCGCTGTAGTAGTCCCAGCGGGAAGGCAGGAACCCAACTTCCGGGGTCCAGCCGTGGGGCAGAAGCGAGGTGTCTTCCGAGAGCCAGGTCCAATCCACCCGGCCGAAGATCAAGTCGGCAAGTTCCCGGACCTCAGGATGAAGAAAGTGCTCGCGGCAGGTAAGGACTCCGCACAGCAGAATGGCCGTGTCGACGGAGGAGACTTCGGAATCCCAAACTCTTTCTCCACTGTTAATGTGGGCAAAGTGGTAAAAGAATCCGCGGTGGTTCGGCAGCTTCTTCCAGAGAAACCGGAGGGCGACAAAGACGCGCTCCAGGGCATCACTGCTGGGGACCAGGCCTCGTTGCTCTCCGATGCAAAGAGCGGTCAAGCCAAAGCCGGTCGCCGCAATGCTGGCCACGACACCTTGATCATTCCCACTGACGTGGCACCGGTCTTTCACCATCCCCGTCTTAGGGCTGGCCTGCTCCCAGAAATAGCTGAAGTTGGCAATTTCCAGTTCGTTCAGAAACCAGTCGTCTTCGGGCGACGGAGGCGCCAAGCCTGATTTAGACGCGGGTCTTGGCGCCGATTGTTGGCCCAACGGCAGAGCCCGCATCAGTCTCGCGAAAGACAGGCATCCCCCCGCGCCCAGCATCTGGCGTATCACCTCCCGGCGGGAAAACAGATTGGACCGCACATCGGCCATTCGCGTGCTTCGATCAATCTTAAACGAAGTCGCCTCTCGCGGGGATTGACACAAGGATTACGCACGAAAAGCGGCAGATTCCCGTGCCGCGCAGCTTCGTCGTAGAATGTTCGAAAGATCGTGGACATAAACCGCACACCTAAGCTAAATCTCTGGATCGGCTCGACCGTCATCCTTGTGATTGTTGGCGCGTTGCTTCTTCTTCCCTGGTACCACCGAGGGTCGATTTCGCTGCGGGGTGCAGTCACCGTGGAGGACGCGGACAGCAGAAAAGAGCAGCCCATCGCTGACGTCGAGGTGACCGCTGATTTAGCCACACATGCGGCGAAGTCTGACTCAACCGGCTTGTTCATCCTGCCGTTGCGCGGATTCGTGCGCAGGGGCCACTCTATCGTTCTTCACTTCCGGCAGCCGCACTACCTTCCTTTCGACGTGAACGATTTTGTCGGGGACAAGCTCTATATCGTCCATATGCTGCCCATCCCCAGAGCCGCGCCTTCCGCCACTCGGCCCACGGTGAAAATCGCGAACGTTCACATCAGATACTCCGGTCGCGTCATGACTGAGTTCAATGTGGGAAGCGCGGTGAAAACATTTCAGATTGAGAACAAGGGCAACGTACCTTGTAAGGGTCAGCGTCCCTGCTCACCCGATGGCAAATGGCGTGCCGCGCTGGGCTCCGCGTCCCTCGACGCGGGAACGGGAAACGAGTTCCGAAGCGCCAGAGCATCCTGCATCGCCGGTCCATGTCCGTTCACCAAGATCGAGTCAGACCATCTCTCGCACGGCGAACAGAGTTATACAGTCTCTGCCCGCGACTGGTCTGACACTGCCACTTTCTTACTGGAAGCAGAAGTAGTCCACCCCATGGTCAGCCAGATTGTTCATGAGTCTTACCCGGTGATCTTTGGGGAAGGTTTGAACTTTACTCTGCCTTCGACCGCGGAAGGCGTGAGCATTGAAGGAGAATTGGATGGGCAGATGATTATCTTTCCCCTTGGCCCCGAACTATT
Organism: Candidatus Sulfotelmatobacter sp.; assembly: GCA_049280095.1. Taxonomy (GTDB): domain Bacteria; phylum Acidobacteriota; class Terriglobia; order Terriglobales; family Acidobacteriaceae; genus Sulfotelmatobacter. The sequence goes on from JBAPPL010000030.1 coordinate 38,489, forward strand.
TTTAAGTTGGGCGACTTGCAACGCCAGAGTGAATCCGGATCAAACTAAGGTGTACCGCTGCGATCTCAAGCCTGGATACAGTTTTCAATGAGACGCGTCGCGGGTATTCCTGTTTCGCATTGTGGGACCTCCCCACCGAGGTCAATCATGCTTAGAAAGTCGCTCCCTCTCCTGCTTCTGCTGGCTTGGTCCAGCCACGCGTTGGCCCAAACGGCGGAGACAATCGTGATCCATGGCTCTGCTCCCGCGCACCCCTTTCCGCACTTCTGGGAACAGATGTTCGGCTCCGGCCGCGCCATCTTAAGCCTGCGGGAAAATTATCGCCAGGACTTGCAGGCGGTGAAACAGATCACCGGCCTCCGGTATGTCCGCTTTCACGCCATCTTTGATGACGAGGTCGGTGTCTACGACGAAGACAAGCAAGGGCAGCCGGTCTTCAATTTCTCCTACGTCGATCAGATCTACGACGGTTTGTTGGCCAACGGCGTAAAGCCATTCATCGAATTGAGTTTCATGCCCAATAAACTGGCCGCCCAACCGATCCTGCAACCCTTCTGGTACAAACCGGATGTGTCCCCACCGAAAGACTGGACCAAGTGGGACGAGCTGATCACCCAATTCACCAAGCATCTGGTAGATCGTTATGGCATCGATGAAGTCAGCCAGTGGTACTTCGAAGTTTGGAACGAACCCAACATCGATTTCTGGGGAGGCGATCCCAAGCAGGCGACTTACTGGGACCTCTACGACCACACCGCGCGCGCCGTCAAGGCAGTGAGCCCTCGCTTGCGAATTGGCGGACCAGCAACAGCCCAGGCAGCCTGGGCCGATGCTTTCATTCAGCATTGCGCGGCCAACCACGTTCCAGTTGATTTCGTTTCCAGCCACGTCTATGGCAACGACCGGGCAATAGATGTATTTGGAACGAACGAAAATATTCCTCGCGACCAGATGGTGTGCCGCGCCGTGAAAAAAGTTCATGACCAGATCGCAGCCTCCACCATGCCCACCCTGCCGCTGATCTGGAGCGAGTTCAATGCCAGCTATTTCAACGAACCCGCGGTCACAGACGCCTCCTACATGGGCCCCTGGCTCGCGGACACACTCCGGCAATGTGATGGCCTGGTGGACATGATGAGCTATTGGACTTTCTCCGACGTGTTCGAAGAGCAGGGCGTAGTGAAAACGCCGTTCTACGGCGGTTTCGGCCTGTTGGCTGAAGATGGGATTCCGAAGCCGGCCTTCAACGCTTTCAAACTTCTGCATCGGCTCGGTGAACAGCGAATTGATGTCAACTCAAACTCGGCGCTCCTCACAAGAAAGAAAGATGGCAGTCTCGTCCTCGCCATCTGGAACTATGCACCGCCGGAGCACGCCGGTGCAGCCATGACATTTACTCTGCATTTCCAAGGCGGACACTACAAGCACGCCCTCGTCTCGACGCTCGACCCCGATCACGGAGATGTTCACTCCATTTACGAAAAGATGGGATCGCCGCGCTACCCTTCGCAACTACAGATTCAACAACTCAAGCAGGCCGCAGAGATTCCCACGGCCGCTGAGCGCAAGCTCAAAGGCGGGGAACTGACCCTCACCCTGCCGTCATACGCGCTCGCACTCATCGAAGTCAGATAGGTCAATCGGTCGAGTACTCCTTCAACAACCAAGCGGAATGACACCACATCGGCCCCAAAACTGTTGGTGCGAAAGGGGGGACTCGAACCCCCACGGTTTTACCCGCCAGATCCTAAGTCTGGTGCGTCTGCCAATTCCGCCACTTTCGCAGTTTCACAATTAACAATTATACAAAGTGGAAGGAGTTCTTTCGGATGGTCCGGCTGAATAGGGTATTCAATCGGAGAAAGGCCACTGCCGGCATTAGCCGTGGCTGAAAACACAGCTACCCTCGGTCGATGCTCTTTTCGAGGCAAGCGGGCTTGCAGCTTCAGTTACTGCACTGCGTTCAGTCCCTGATAAATGAACATGCCGGCCAGCACCAGCAACAGCACTCCGGAGCCCGCGCCGAAAACCCAGACCGGCACCGTGAGCCGATTGACCTTCACCAGCAGTTCTGTCTGCTCCTGCTGCATATGCTGGCTCGCGTCGTCGAGGTACAACGACTCTTCCTCGTGCATGGTCAATGTGCTGCGGTAGATGAGGAGAATGATCAGGCCAACGGTGAAAACGCCCCACACGATCGCCAGCCCAAGCATTAAAGGAGTCCACGTCCAAGTCATAGGCCACCTCGACAGTTTGCAAGCCCGTTGGGCAAGTCCGCCGAATCGAGCCTGCGGGTCTTCGCCCGCAATCCTCAACCTGGAGGAAGCGCCTAACGAAAGCATTATAGACCCGTTTGGCAAGTGCCGCGGGAGGAATCGTTGCCGCCAGGGTTGGCATCCAAGAACCTGGGCCTTGGCAGACTCAGCGGCGGTTTAATGAGCTTTTATGAGGCTGTAGACCGCTTGCCATGCTCTGCTATAATGTAGGTACTTCAAAGCCAAGGAGATACGAATGGCCTCGACAACCGTCCCAGATGTGAACACTAACGTCCCGGAAGTGAAGAAGACTCCGCCGGTTTCGCTCACGGCCAGCGCCGTTTCCAAGGTCAAAGAGATTATGGGACAACAAACTCCCGTGCCCGCCGGCCTGCGCATTGGCGTAGTCGGTGGTGGCTGCTCCGGTTTTTCGTATTCCATGCAGTTCGAAAACGCCGCCGGCATGATGGACAAGACTTTCGACATGGATGGATTAAAGGTGTTCGTCGATGCTACCTCAGTGATGTATCTGAATGGCTGTATCGTTGACTACGTCGAAACCCTGGAAGGCGCGGGCTTCAAGTTTGAGAATCCCAACGTGAAGAGCACCTGCGGCTGCGGATCCTCGTTCAGCGTATAAGTCTGGGTGCAGACTTCCCATCCTGGAAGACTTCCAACGCGAAAATCTCGCAGCAAGGAAAAACGGCCTCATCCCAGAGATGAGGCCGTTCCACTTTAGACATGCTTCGCAGACCTGGTCGACGCGAACCCGCCTCACTGCTGTTGTGGCGGATTAGCAGGCGGCTGCGGCGGCGATGAACCGTTATTGCCGAACCCGGAAGACTGCCCGAACGAAGTGCCGTTAGAATTGCCAAACGGACTGCTGTTCGCGCCGCCAAACGGAGTGCTGTTCGTTCCGGCCGCCGGTTGTGCACCATTCATTCCCGGGGTTCCCAATGTCTGCAGCGAAGGCTGATAAGGCGTGGTGATGATTCCGCCGCGGTCCAGGGTGGGATCGTAGAGAAACTGCCACTCGTTGTATCTCTTCTTGTGGTTGTATTCGCGAATCGTGGTTTTCTTGCAAAGACTGGCCACTCCGACGATCGGGCCGCCGACGACAAGTTGCTGGCCGCCGGAGTTCGTGTCGTCCTGCCCTCCCGCGGCCTGGGGACTCTGAGACGAATCCGATCCCGACCCGGAATTCGTTCCCGGCTGACCCGATCCGCTTTGAGAATTGGAGTTTGCTCCCGACCCGCTATTCGAGTTTCCTCCCGATCCATTCGACTGCGCGAACACGCCGGAACTGTTAACTCCGGAGTTGCCAAACCCCGAATTGCCAAACCCTGAACTGCCCGATCCTGCACCGCCGAAGCCGGAATTGCCGGAGCCAGAACCACCAAATCCAGAGCCGCCGAATCCCGAACTGCTCCCACCGAAACTATTCTGTCCCGCAGGGGAACCGACCGCGCTCGCGCCCGGAATGCTTCCCCCACCAATGCTGAAGCCGCCGCCCAGCGTTACTCCCGGCTCCCCGTAATGCAGCAGCCTGAAGTCCGCGCACTTGCCGTTCTTGCAGTTCAACGGATCTTTGTAATGTTTGCGCAGGTAACGCAGGTTATTGGTGTTGTCGAGATCATCGAGCTTCGTGGGATAGCGGCTGAATTTCTTGTAGTAGTTTCGGATTGCCCGCGAGTACTGCACTCCGCGGTGGATCATTTCCGTTTCCTGCTCCCGCTGAAACTCATGCTGCATCGGGATAATAATTCCAAACATCACGCCGACGGCCATCAAGGCGACCACGAGAAGCAGCGTGAGCAGGATGTATCCCTTTTCGCGGGGACGAGATCTGGCCGCATTCGGCTCGCGGTGCACAGATTCGCGGATTTGCGCCGCGCACTTCTTCACGACGGGTTCCCCTGGGTTAGTGGCAAGTTCTGCGGCGGACCGCTGACTACCAAATCCTGAATCTCAACCGCCGTGGCAGAAATTCGCACAACCTTGTAGCGGCGGTCGACAATCTCGCCTTCGCCGGCGATGAAGACGTCGGTGTCTTTGGAAAGAAAAACCTTCCTGGGTTCCCCAGGCTGGCTGGCGAAGCCAAAGAACTTCAGGGGTATTGGAAGCTGTTGTGCCACAGCCGGCGGCGTGTATATCGGATCCTTTCCACCCGGCCTGCCTTTGTCCGTTGTGCCGTTGCCTTGCGGAGCGGGAATCACCGCGTCCGGCTGCGATATGAAAATGTTTCTTCCCGAGCCTTCGTACTTGACCTCTTCCGCCGAGGCCAGTTCTTGTAGGTGTAATGTGGGATCGAGGTCCGGGGCCAGGCGTTCTTTCTTGGCCGATGTGGAACCACGGTGCGTCCCCGAACGTGCAGTATTCGTCGTAGGCCCGCGCGGGTCGGTCGCGGTCGTCACGGGAGTCGTAGACGCGATCGTCGAGGAGGAAGGCATGAACTCATAGGCGATGACCAGAAGAGCCACCACTCCCAGCGCGGCCGCGACAATCAACTGCTTCCGGTTTTCAATCCCCAGATTCACTGCCCGCCCGCCTTCAGATAGGTCTCAAGTTTCATTTGCAGCTTGATCGGGCCCTTCTGTTCCCCCGCCAGGGTGATGCTGCTGATGATGAAAAACATGTCATCGCGTTCCAGCGCATTGATAAACTTGGCCAACGAAACATAACTTCCTGCCAGGTTCGCTTCCAGTTCGACCGGACGCAATCCTCCCGCCTCATCGTCGTCCACCTTATATTTCGCCTGTTCGATGGTGACCCCATTGGCGACCGCCAGCTTGCCGAATTGGATGGGAATTTGCGAGTCCTGTGCGGGAAAGCGCTTTTTGTAAAAGTCTGCGATTTGCCGGTTCGCCGTGACCACTTTCTTATCCAGATCTTTCAAGGGCGCGACCTGGAGGGTTTTCAGCTGCAGTTCGGTGCGCAACTGGGTCAGTTCCTGGTGGCGCGAGTCGGTTGAGCCCACCAGCGGCGAAAACAACACGGCCGCGGCCAGGACGTCCACGCCCAGCAAGACGCTCAGGGCGAGCTTGATGTTTTTCCGGGTTTGACGTAGGTCGGGCATCAGGATGCGCTCCGCTTGGGAGCCCCCGTCTTTGGGGTGGGCACGGGTGCCGGCTCGGGAATATAAATCCCATCGATGGCAAACTGCACGCTGTCGCCACTGCCGCTTGTCGCCGGACTCTCCCCCTCGACAAAGGTCTGTGTGAAGTGTCGCGAATCTTCCATGCGGTGCGCCAGCTCCAGGGCGCGGTCGCGATCGCCCGCGACCACCATCTTCAGCGTGAGCTGATTGTCCGCGTCCAGCTCGGGATGAATCGAAACCAGGTGCACCCGCGCCGGCATTACTTTCTCGAGATCTTCCAGCACACGCGTCCAGGAAAGCGACTTGCGCTCGATCAATTCGTTAAGAAACTGCGACTGGTCGCGGGTAGCGCGATTGTTCGGCTGACCGAGAAATTCCTCGGCCTGCAGCCGGATCCGGTCGCGCTGGGCGATCTGGGAGCGCAAATGGGAGATCTGGGCGTGGTCGCGCCGAGCCGAGAACCAATCTGTAACCGTGAATGTCAACAGGGCCAGTGTGAGCATCGCTGCCACAGCTAGAGCCGTCCCCCAACGCAGCCAGAACTGCCGCGCGTCTTCGTAGGGCTGGCTGGCGAGATTGATGTCGAGGCGCATAAATTAACTGTCATCCTGAGGCGAGCGTGCTCTGCTCGCCGAAGGACCCGTGGAAGCCACCGCGCCGCGCCGCGTTTTTTGCGGCGCAATAAGCGCAAGGCGACCTTCCTTACGAAATCAACGCTCCCACCACGCCGGCCATTCTCCAGCGCGGAACCGAGCCCCCATTGTTCGCGTCCAGCTGCGAAGAACTTACCAGTTCCTGCACTTCCGCGCCGGTCTGCGCCTGCAGCGCAGGAGCAGCGCTCGCAATGTCGGAGACTCCCGCTACGAATATCTTTTCAATATTCAGATGATATGTATCCTGGAAAAATACCACCGAAGGGTAAACTTCCTCAGCCAGTTGCTCGCCCGTGATCGTAATCCCGCGGGTGTTCTCCAGCGTGCGGAAGAGCTGAAGCAGTTCTCCATTGAGGATGGCAATGCTGGTAGTGCGCGCATCCACCTTCACCACTAAAGTCGGACGCTGTCCCTCCGCTATACCCAGCGCTGCCAGCATCGAAGGCATTACCAAGCCGGGGCTGAACCCGGCATCGCGAAACGCGGCCTCATAGTCCTCCAGCACGCTGGCCAAAGCGACCGCTGCCACCACGCGAACTCCATCGTTTGTTTTCTGAGTGTGGTAGGAAACTTTGGCCTTGTCCACGTCGAACGGCAAAGATTTCTTCAAACGAAAGCGCACCACGCTGGCGGCTTCCTCAGAGTCGCTGGGCAAGGTGTCGAACTCCAGCAGCACCACCCGGACGGCCGCGTCCGGGACTACCGCGATCACATCATGAGAGCGTCCCGCCACATCGCTCAGAGCGGTTTGTATCGCGTCCCGCACCACATCGCGCTGGCGCAAATTGCCCTCGACCAGGTCTGGAATCACGCAACCCGGCGCCAGTTCCCGCGCCGCAGAGGCTTCCAGGCCGCGGCCATCTTGGGCCAGCCGCCCCACCAGCACGCGGTCGGCGGCAATCTCACACGCCAGCCTCGGTTTCGCCGGATTGGAACCAGAACTCATTTTCAGGAGTCAACTCTCTCTATAATTCAAACTCGCCGTTTGACGAATTGCAATACCTCAAGAGGCACGACGGTACTGGCCGATTGTCATCCTGAGCGGCGCGTTCTCTGCGCAGCGAAGGATCCAGGCGAGCCGCGCGAAGTGTCGCGCTCTTTGCGACACAGTAATCGCGTGTTCGGCTCGCTTCCTTACCGCATTGCCTCGATGAAGGTGACCTTATTAATTTCCTTTAATGTGGTCAGGCCGAGCCGGACTTTATCCAACGCCGACTCCCGCAGGAAACGCATTCCTTCTTCCCGGGCGGCCCGGCGGATTTCCGACGTGGGCCTCCTCGCCAGAATCATCTCCCGGATGCGGTCGCTCAAATCCAGCAATTCGTGAATCGCGGTTCGGCCGCGGAAGCCGGTGCCCGCACACTCGATGCATCCCGGCCCTTCATACAGCGCCACCTTCGACCACTGGGCATAATCCAGTCCGCTCGCCTCCAGCACCTCCGGGGGATAATTCACCTGCGTCCTACAGGATTCGCAGATCAAGCGCACCAGGCGTTGCGCCAGAATGCAGTTCAGGGCCGAAACAAAGTTATAGGGTTCGACGCCCATATTCAGAAAACGTCCGATCACATCGACCACGTTGTTGGCGTGGACTGTGGTGAAAACCAGGTGGCCGGTGAGTGCGGACTGGATGGCGATCTGCGCCGTTTCCGTGTCGCGGATTTCGCCGACCATGATTTTGTCCGGATCGTGGCGCAGAATCGAGCGCAAGCCGCGGGCGAAGGTCAGCCCTTTTTTCTCGTTGACTGGAATCTGCGTGATGCCGCGCAGTTGATACTCGACCGGGTCTTCGATGGTGATGATCTTGTCTTCATCAGTCTTGATCTCGTTGACCGCCGCATATAGCGTTGTGGTCTTGCCGCTCCCCGTCGGTCCCGTGACCAGCACCATGCCATATGGCTCTTTGATATAGCGGCGAAACTTGCGCAGATCGTCTTCATCGAAACCCACCACGTTGAGTGTGAGCGTGCGAAACTTCTCGCTCATCGACTCTTTATCGAGCACGCGCAGCACGGCGTCTTCGCCGTGAATCGAGGGCATGATGGAGACGCGGAAATCGATGGCGCGCCCGTTGTACTTCACCCGGAAACGCCCGTCCTGCGGCACGCGCCGCTCGGAAATATCCAGCTCGCTCATCACCTTGATACGCGAGATCACGGTCGAGTGATGCTCTTTGCCGATGGGCGGCATGGCCTGCGTCAGCACGCCGTCGATGCGGAACTTGATCACCACGGAATCGTCGCGTGTTTCGATGTGAATGTCAGAGGCGCGCCGCTGCAGCGCGGTGAAGATCGTGGTATCGACCAGCCGGATGATCGGGCTGGTGTCGCCCGCCGCCGTCAGCTTGTCGATGGTTAGAGTTTCTTCGGCACCCGTATTCTCGTCTTCGCGAATGATCTGGAAGCCTTCGCTGGCTTCTTCGAGTACGCGTTGCGACTGCTCGGTCTTCTTGAGAATGTCCGAGATCTGTTTCAGCGTCGCCACTTTGGTGACGATCCGCTTCTGCAGCAGCAGGCTGATCTCGTCGATCATCATCAGCTGGCTGGGATCGGCAATCGCAATGGCCAGCTTGCCGTCGGCCGTCTCTTCCAAAGGAACGAAGTTGTAGCGGAACATCAACTCAGGCGAGAACTTCTTGAACAGCTCATGGTGAAGCTGGAAGTCGGCAAGGTCCACAAACTCGCAGCGGTAGCGCCGCGCCACGTCCTGAGCGCGTTCCAGGTCAGTGAGAGGATTCCCCGTCGTCACCACCTGCCCGCCGTTCTCACCGTGCACGAAAAGTGATTTCTTCTCCGCCATCGCCATTTCTCAAATCCCCGCTCAGTGGGCTCCCTGCATTCCCAAGCTGAAGATCGGCAAATACAGTGAAATCATCACCACTCCCACAAAAACCGCCATAATGATCAGAATCAGCGGTTCAATCAATGCCATGGAAGCGCTCAACGCCGTCTGCACGTCCTCTTCATAGAACTCGGCCACCGAATTCAGCATCGCCGGCAAAGCCCCTGTGGATTCGCCCACTTCGAGCATTTCCACCGCCAGGTCGGGGAAAATATTCTGTTCCTCCAGGCTCGCGGCCAGCCCTTGCCCTTCGCGCACTCTTACGCACGCCCGCATCACGCCCTTCAAAATCCGTCGGCTCGACATCGAACTGCCCGCGGTTTCCATCGAAGGCACCAGCGGCAGCCCGCCCTGCAGCAAGGTAGAGAGCATCCGCGAAAAAGTCGCCACCTGATGCTTCAGCCGAATCCCGCCCAGCAAAGGCAGGCTCAGAATCACGCGGTCAATCTGGTCGGCGCCGCTATCCGTCTTCTTCCATCGCCAGAATAAGAACCCAGCCAGCACTGCCCCGACGATGAAGAAGGGAAAGTATTTCTGCGCATTCACGCCCACCGCGAGCATGAACAGCGTAATCGTGGGTAGTTTCGCGTCCAGGCTGTTGTACAGCTCTGCGAACCTCGGCACCACGTAAGTGAACAAAAACATCACCATGATCGTTACCACTGTGACCAACAACGCGGGATAGATCAACGATACCGCCAGCTTCTTGCGGAAACTCATCGTGATCCGCTGAAAGCTAATGTAACGGGTCAGCACCTCATCAATGTTTCCGCTCTTCTCTCCCGCCATCAACGTAGTGGTGTAAATTTTCGGCACCGCCGGATGGGTAGCGAAGGCGTCCGACAACAGCTCCCCGCCTTTCACCCGCTCTCGCACGTTCTCCAGGATCTGGCGCAGATTCGGATCTTTTTGCCGCTTGATCAGTAGATCGAGCGAGTTCAAAATCGGCAGCCCCGCCTTGATCAGCGTCAGAAACTGCTGGTTGAAAACCAGAAACGAGCTTTGCTTCAGCTTGCGCCCGCCGCGCCCAAAGCCGCCGGAGAGCAGTCCCTGGGGCTTGACCCAGTGCACCAGATAGCCCTGCGCCGCAAAGCGGTCGCGCACCTCGGCCACGGAATAACCCTGCTCCACTTGCTGGTGGGTGTGACCGCGTTCGTCCGCGAGTTTTACGACGAATTCCGCCATTTATGTTTGTTTCGAGAAGCGCTTCTTACGGGAGGAGGCGTCCACTTGTCTCGCACCAGTTTAACATTCCCGCTTCCGTTCCCGACCCCAGACCACCACCCCACTCCTTGCACTCTCAGTACCGCAAGTAATCAAGAGACTTCACTTTGAAAAACCACAACCGTAAACCTTATCCCATCAATGGGATACTTCCGTTTCTACAAGTCAAGCTCAAGGCCCCAACTCGCCCTCGACTGTCTCGGTTCCCGCCGGAGGACTAAACTCGAACTGCCCCTCCGGAATGCTGACATCTTCCTTCTGGTCGCTGAACCGGTATTCCGTCACCGAACCATCCACGTCGTCGATCACGATGCGCACAATCTGGTGCTCCGGAGTCACCTCCAGCAAAATCTCGCTGATCCGGTCAGCCAAGGCCTGCGGCACGCCCCGCAAGACCACATCCCCGGCCACCACCGGCGCCACATCCGGAGCCAGCGACAGCCCCCGCAACTCCTTTTCCAGCTTGCTCTTACCGAGCAAAAACGCAAGTGGAGAGCGAATGTCGTCCAGCTTCCGGGCATCCGTTTTCCGCGCCTGCCGGTCGCCCGGAACATAAAACCACGCATCTCTCCCATCGCTGACAAACAGCTTCACCCTGGGAGAACGGTACTCCCACCGCATCTTGCCAGGTTTTTTCGACCCGCCTTTCGCCAACCAAACTGTCCCCGCCTCCATCCGTTCGATCCCCGCCCCGCGATACTTCTCAGTAAACTCCGCCTGCAGGGTCCGCAGCTGGTTGTAATGCTCATCCACAGCCTGCGCGATGGAATGAACGTCTTCGGCCGCAGCGGCGGCCAGGGTAGCCACAATCAGCAACAGTGCGCCCGGAAGCTTGATCATCTCCCCGATTCTACTCTCGTCATTTTGAGAGTTTTCAGACGGCGTCATCCCGAAGCCCCGCGTTTTCTTCCGTGACGGAGAGCCTGCCCTGAGCTCGCCGAAGCGGATCTCGCGCACTAGAGCCGCCGTCGGACATCCTGCGCGCGGCGGACCTCACGAGAGTCGTCGTGCCTGCAACGACATACTTGTTCCACACACTAAAATGTGTAACAATCTACACATGGCCACCAACCTAGCCCTGGATGACAGCTTGATTGAGGCAGCCTGCCGCGCTGGCGGTCACAAGACCAAGAAAGAGGCGGTCACCGCCGCTCTCGCGGAGTATGTCAGGCACCGCGAGCAGCTTCGCATTCTCAAATCCTTCGGCACCATCGATTTCGATCCCACTTACGATTACAAGGCTGAGCGCCGCCGAAAGCGTTCCCGAACATAAGTTTCCTGACTGGTTCTTCGAGCTGGTTCTCTGAGCATGATGGTCCTCGTCGACACACCCGTCTGGTCGCTGGCTCTTCGGCGAAGGGTCTCAGCCTTGAATCCCCGAGAACAGGTCCTGACCGCTGCCCTTCGAGAACTGATCCGCGATCGGCGGGCACGAATCATAGGCCCGGTTCGCCAGGAGCTTCTTTCCGGCATCCGCCTCGAAACCATGTTCCAACAAGTGCGCGAGCGGTTACGCGCTTTCGACGAGCCGATTCTTGAAAGTGCCGACTACGAGGACGCTGCACGCACTCATAACCACTGCCGAACCCGAGGCATCGCCGGATCGCCAACCGATTTCCTGATCTGCGCCGCGGCCATTCGTCGCGACTGGCAGATATTCTCCACGGACCACGACTTCACCCGCTATGCCTCAGTGATCCCCATAAGCCTCTACCGAGTAAATTGAGAATCGGAGAACTGCTCTCAAAGCTTCCTCGCATTTGTTGCCCGCGAATCGCTTAGAATGAAACCAGCTTGGCGGGTGACTATGCCGTGGGTGACTACGTGATGACCGATGACGCAATCACCATCTCGCCGGGACCGCGTTTTCGCACGGCCATGATTCTGGCCGTCATTGCCGACGCACTCCAAATCATCGTGTTCCCCGCATTCGTCGAAGGCGCCATCTCGCCAGCCGACGACATCCTCGATCTCGGCATTGGAGCCGCGATGATCAACCTTCTCGGCTGGCATTGGGAATTCTTGCCATCCTTCCTGGGCAAGCTCGTGCCCGGCGTTGATTTAGTTCCCTTGTGGACGCTGGCGGTCGCAAACGTGTATCGCAAATCAAAGCGAATGGCAGAGACCACGGAAGAAAGCCACCAGGAACACCCCAAACTGGAAGACCCGCAACGTTCCTAACGCCCCGGGTACAGTCCCCCTTGTCATCCTGAGGCAGCGGAATCGCACGCGAAGCGAGCGACTCCCAACGAAGGATCCCTGCATTTCTGCACACGCTCATCTCGACTGCGGGCCGCCCGCGGCCTTCGAGCGTAGGCGAGGCCGACGCTGTCGTGCCCATTCTGCCCGAGCTCCTACTCCAGCTCCCTAACCCAAATATTCCTGAAGCTGATAGGCGGACTCGGATCGCCGTGGGCTTGGAGCTTGATAGGCGCACCGTCGAACTTCTTATAAAAAGGCTGGCCGATGTAGCGCGTCTCGCCCTTCAACTCGAAGTCGTTCTCGACCAGCACCCCGTTAAGGAAGGCGGTGACGTAGGCTGGACTCTTCAGCGAGCCATCCGCATTGAAGATGGGAGCCGTCCACACCACGTCGTAGACTTGCCACTCCCCGGGCTTGCGCATTGGGTTTGCCAGCGGAATGCTCTGCTTGTAAACGCTGGCCACCATGCCGTTGACGTAGGTCTTGTTGTTATAGGAGTCGAGAATCTGCAACTCATATCCGGCATCGCCGGGGCCGGTAGAAGCCATGAACAGTCCACTATTGCCGCGCAACTGGCCTGAACCGGTGATGTTCTCGGGAATTCTCCACTCCATGTGGAGTTGATAGCTCTTGAACATGCGCCTGGTCTCAATATTCCCCGCTGCCTTATTCACTGTGAGCACGCCGTTGGCAACAATCCATTTCGCCGGGGCAGACCTGTCTTGCGCGGACACCCACTCCTTCAGGTTCTTGCCGTCAAATAGGATGATTGCATCGGAGGGAGCAGCGCCGCAGTCAGCACCCGGCGTCACCACTTTCGGCTCCGGTTGCCAGACTTCCGTGTCTCCAGGCTTGGCAGCCTCTTGACCCGCAGTCTGCGTTCCGAGACCGAGAGCAATGGCGACCACGACAACGGTGCCAAACATCGTTATCAGACCCGACCGTTTCATATGTCTCTCTCCACATAATCGCATCTGAGGGTGTCGCATCTCGCCCCCGAAGTCAATGAGTTCTATGAAAGGGAATGTCAAGAAAAAAGCTCCGCCTCGCAAGCGAAGTGCAAAGCGAGAAGTCGGATCCGGCATCGCGACGGGCTAGTTCGCGCTGCTTGTCAGGAAAGGCATCGAAGTGATAGCGGTTCCGCTGGTAGTGGTGCAACCAGAAGTGCCGGGACCAGTTGAGCATCCCCAGTAGTTCTGCGTCGCACTGATGTTGCTGCCAGTACAACTGGCGCCGTCGAGCGTGCAATCGTTGGCGATGCCGATCTTTCCTCCGAGCAAGTTGTTCTGATGGATGTCGATCTCAACCCCAGTATTCACGCCGATGTCGACATCTTCGCCGCTGATGGTGTTCCCGGTGACCACGGTTCCCGCGATTCCAGATCCGCCATCGCCGCTGCTGATGTTGATTCCGGCAGTTCCAGGCGTCTCAGAGTCCGCCGTGTCGGCGCCGTTTCCGGAAATAATGTTGCTGACGATGCTATTTCCAGACATGTTATCCGCCGGCTGGCCGAGCGCAGGCCCCTTGTGACTGTGGATCGCTACGCCGGGAAGACTGTTACCGGTCAGAGTGTTGCCGGTGACTGTGTTGTTTGTCACAATGCCCGGCCCGTTGCCATCGGAAAAGAGCCCGATTCCCGCCCCACCTTCTTCCGCGCCGTTGTTGGTAGAGGTATTGGTGGAAATCGTGTTGTCGTTCACTCCGTAATGTGTAGCATAGTCGGGAGGTTGGGAACCCACGGGCGGATGGGATGCGAGCACGATGCCGCACACGACTGGATTGGCGGTGACGGTATTGTTAGTAATGGTGTTCTGCTGGGCTGCCCTGGTTTCGTCTGTGATCACGATGCCATCGGCGTTACCGGAAACCGTATTGCCCGACACGTACGAGTTGACCGCTCCAAGCAGATGAAGTCCGCCGCCGCAGTCATAGGATTCATCCGTCTCATAGTCGGGCTGACCGGCGCAAGCGGTGCCTGAAGTGCTAGGTCCTTTTTGATCGTTATTCACGACGTCATTGTTGAGGACTTTGACGCCGGTCGTATTAAGAAGCAGAATCCCCTCATACAATGCGTTCTCTACGGTGAAGCCTGAAACCGTAACGTCCTGCAGGCCGGGGTTGTTCAAGCCATCGAGCAGGATGCCGTTCGCAAGATTTGTTGCATCGATGAAAGACTGGCCGGCGCCGGCGCCGATGAGCGAAAGCGGTCTGCCGATTGTCACATCCTCGGTGTAGGTGCCCGCTGCCACATCGATAACGTCGTTCGCGGCAGCCGCGTTAACGGCCGCCTGAATTGTCGCATAGCAACCGCCGCTACCTCCCGGATTTACACAGAGCGTCGTCGTTGCCTGGGCGGCGGGAGAGCCGGCAGAAGAGCACGCGGGAGAAAATGCCGCCAACAGGAGTGCGCAATAACCCATTGCGTTCCCGCAAAATTGCAGTCGCGTCATGGGAGATCCTCCGCTTCACCGTGACCACAGTATGGCACGGGCTTCCTTCGTCCGCACAAATCGAAGGATTGTCTCGCGATTAAGGTCTGTCGCAGCACTCCTCGTTCCTTGACAACCTGGAAGTGCCAGTTGTTGAACATCCCGACATTGTTATGGGATCATTACACTCATCGACGGGGTTTGAGCGCTAACGCCTGTTATCTGCCGCTTGCTTTGCTGGCAAGAGTGCGATCAGTACAACGCCCACAATAAAGAGCGCCGGTATGTCACCGAGCAGATGTCCATGTTCGCTCGGATTGCGGAATGCCTGTACGGCCATAATAGCCGCGTGAACGAGACTCGACCATGCCGTGAAGGCGATCAGGCTGCGATTCGCCGACGGGTTACGAGATGCGAGCAGTAGGAAAATACCGAGTGTGGCATACACGCCAAGGATCATCTGCTCGTATTCCGGCTGATTAGGCTGCCATCGCCACCCGCTCGGCCATAGAAACATCATTAGCGGGTAGACACCCAGCAAAAAGATCAACCCCACCAGCACCAACATAACCTCGAGCGCCCGTTCTCGATTCATTGTGCCCCCTCCTCGGATGCGTCATTGGGCTGAAATCTTAGATTTAGGGGCACGGCAAGTCAACGCGAGAAAAAGGAGTTAACTAATACTTTTGGGCGGGTGGTTGGCGAAACATCCCCTCGTACTTACCGGCGTGGATTGGGACTCTAATTCACCAGACCTATGCGGCGGGTGAGATTTTGAAACGAGGATCAGGAGGCAAGGGTTCAAGCAGCAAATGCGGTCGAGGCAGAGCTTTTTTGTTGACATCCCTTTTTATGGAACTCATTGGCTCGGTTCGGGCGCCGCCTACCTTCACAGAAGGTCGAGTTCGGGAGAAAACAATCGTAAACATTTCCACAACCTCCCTGTGATATCCAACCTTGTGCCGAACTCGGGACGAGTGCATCATAGTCAAAGCGGAGGCAGTATAGGAAGGGAACTCAACGCGAAGCGCAAGTCGTTTGCACTCAAGATTTTGATCCTTAAACCATCTGCAATCAAGATTTTGCAGACACTTTTTGCAGACCCCGCCCCCAGCAAGCCTTTCCCAGATATGGGGGGAGGGGGGATACCCTAAGAGTAACCAGAATTTGCCAAAAATTTCCCGCCTAAAGGACCATAGAAAACGCCCCACTCCAAGATTATTTCAAGCAGATTTCCACAAGCCAGATGCGAAGGAAAGATAGAAGCTAGGAGCTGAGAGCTGATAGCTACAAACTGAGAACTGAGAACCGAGAACTGAGAACTGCCTTCGCAATCGCGCAATACAAATCAATCGCCTCAGCCAGTTGTTTCTTCTCGATAAACTCGCCGTCCGTGTGCGCGACGTGAATCGATCCCGGACCAATCAGCAGCGGCTCTCCCCAATTCGTCAGCCGAGGAATATCAGTGGTAAACGCCGCAATCATCGTAGGCAATCCGTCAACCGTGCGAAACCGGAGAAAGGGAAGTTCCAGCGGGAATTCAACCTTCACCGAATCGCCCGCAGTTGCCAGAATCTGCCGCCGCAGATCCTGCGACGGACCGATCAGACGATAAAGCAAGTCGGCATGAGCATAATCAGGAATCACGTTCGGCGCGCGACCGCCTTCGATCAATCCAATATTCAACGTGCACGGACCAACCTCCGGATCAGATGGCAAAGGCATCGCGCGCAGCCGCGTGAGAGCCGCAAGCAGCTTGTCTATGGCGGATTCGCCAAGTTCCGGATAAGCCGAATGCGCCATGCGCCCCGAAGCCGTAACCTCAACTCGCAGCGTTCCTTTCGAAGCCAGTGCGATGCGGTTCTCCGTGGGTTCGCCGTTGACCATGTATTTGCATCCGTGTGCTGGCTGACTCGCGGCGAACTCGTTGGCCGCTTGCGCGCCCAGGCTGTCGCGCTCTTCGCCAACCAGGAACAGCAGTCCGACGTAAATTGCCTCGCGCCGCAATCGTTCCGCGGCAGCGATCTGCGCCCCAATAATGCCCTTGGCATCGCACGACCCGCGTCCGTAAATGCGCGCTGCGTCTTCAGAAGATTGTATGAACGGAGGAACTGTGTCCATGTGCGTGGAGAAAACCACCGCCGGATTCGGCTGCTCCGGCGACGTCGCGTAGACGTTGAAGCGATCGCCGTCCACCGGCATGCGCCGCGTCTGGTAGCCAATGCGGCAAAGTTCTCCGTAGAGATAATTTCCGACCGCCGCTTCATTGCCCGAAATAGATTCGATGTCGACCAGTTGCCGGGTAAGCGTAATAGCGTCCATGGCAAGAGCATAAACTACAGCACGCCTTCGCAGCCGCAGCGATTTGAAGCGATCATGTAATCTGAATACTGTGATCGCGCAAACTTCAACTATCCGATCGCTCTTTCTCGAAGGCCCAGCGGGAAGGCTCGAAGCGTTGCTCAATGCCGGTTCCGAAAATGCGACTCACGCCGCAATCGTTTGCCACCCGCATCCGCTGTTTGGAGGAACGCTGCATAACAAGGTTGTGTTTCATACCATGAAGGCGCTGAACAGTTTTGGTTTTCCTGTGCTGCGCTTCAACTTTCGCGGCGCCGGCCTCAGCCATGGCGAGCACGATCACGGCAACGGGGAAGTCGAAGATGTTCGCACCGCTCTCGACTGGCTGGACGCCGAGTTCCACCTGCCGCTGCTGTTTGCGGGATTCTCCTTCGGCGCAGCGGTTGGGCTCCGCGCCGCATGTCCAGATACTCGCGTGAAGGCGTTGATCGGCGTGGGCGTTCCGGCGATTCCTGTTGCCGCCGATGCGGAAGAGCCGCGTGTGTACGCATTCGATTTTCTGCGCCACTGCGCCAAGCCTAAGTTGTTTGTCAGCGGCGCGCGGGATCAGTTTGGTCCGCGGGCGAAGCTGGAGGCTCTGGTTGCGTCGGTTCCGGAGCCGAAGAAACTGGTACTGATCGAAGGCGGAGATCATTTTTTCGAGGGACGGTTGCGTGAATTGCGGGAGACGATTGAAGGTTGGGTAAAGGAAACTGTTAGCCGTGAGCCGTCCCCGAAACCAACTCGCTCCGCTGAGAGCTGAAAGCTGAAAGCCGCTCTTTATAATCCTTGCCATGCCATCTGACGCTGATTCCGCGTTGCAGTTTCGCGAAATGCGCGCCACCGCTCGAGAGATCTTTCGCCATGCGCTGGCCGAGGCCTCGATTGCCAAGGCGTTTGCGCGACACGTGCACTGTGAGCGCGGTGTATTGCGGGTCTGCGAGGATCTTTACCATCTCGATTCTTATTCACGTGTCCTGGTGATCTCCATCGGCAAGGCCGGACACACGATGGTCGACGCTCTCGCGCAGCAGGTTGGCGAGTCTTTGCTGGAAGGTATTGTGGCGTGTCCGGTTGAGCCGTCGGCGCAGATACGCGGCTTCCGCTATTTTCGCGGTGGGCATCCTACGCCAAACGCTGAATCCATCCGCGCGGCGAACGCCATCCGCACGGCGCTCGAGGCGCAAACTGCGGCCTCGCTCGTCATCTTCATGCTCAGTGGCGGAGGATCATCGATTGTCGAGAAACCGATCGACGATGAGATTTCCCTTGACGATCTGATCGTTACTTATCGCGCGCTGGTTCATTCCGGCGCGCCGATCGCCGAAATCAACGCCATTCGTAAGCATCTTTCTGCCGTCAAAGGCGGACGGCTGGCGCAAGCGGCGTTTCCGGCACAGCAGGTTTCGCTGCTAGTCTCTGACGTTCCCGACAATATGCCCGATGCTCTGGCTTCCGGTCCAACCATGCCCGACTCATCCAGCGTCGAAGATTGTTATCGCATTGCCGAGAAACGCGGATTGCTGTCGCAGCTTCCGCACTCCACGCGCGAGCTTTTTGAACGCCATGCTCTGGAGGAAACGCCGAAGTCCGACGACCAGGCTTTCTACCGCTCGCGGTGGTGGACTGTCCTTTCGAACCAAACTGCGGTTGAGGAGGCGAAGGTTGCGGCGGAGCGCGCCGGGTTTGCCGTGCACGTGGACAATTCCTGTGACGATTGGGATTACGAGCGCGCGGCGGATTATTTGTTGAAGCAAGTGCGCGAGCTGAAAACAAGATCTGAGCGAGTGTGTCTGATCTTCGGCGGGGAAGTGACGGTGAAGGTCACAAACGGAGGTGTCGGCGGACGCAACCAGCAGTTCGCGCTGGCGTGTGCCGCGAAGATTGCGGGAGAAAACATTACCGTGCTCAGCGCCGGAACGGACGGAGTAGACGGGAACAGTCCCGCGGCGGGCGCGGTCGTGGATGGAAGCACGATCGCGCGCGCGCAGTTGAAAACGTTAGATGCGCCCGCGGCGCTCGAGAAATTCAACGCGTATCCTTTCCTCAGCGCGCTGGGTGATGCGATCGAGACTGGCCCTACGGGCAACAACCTGCGCGATTTGAGGATACTGCTGGCGTATTAGAGCGAAAAACCGGTTTAAGCCGCTTCGCCTTTTACCTGCACTCCCGCCCACTTTTCGAGAAGGGTCAGGGTTGCGGCGTAGTCGAGATCGCGATGACCGTCTTCGGTGGCCATTTCGTAGATCTCTTCCACGGTTTCGAGAGCGGGCAATTTCACGCGGGCTTCTTTCGCGGCTTCGAGGGTGAGCAGGATGTCCTTGTGCATGAGGCGCAGGGGAAAATTCGGGGTGAAGTCGCGCTGCAGGACGAAAGGCGCTTTGTATTCGACGACGCCGGAGCGCACCATGGTGGCTTCGATCAGCGAGACCAGTTGCTTCGGGTCCACGCCTAGTTTGGTGGCGAGGGTGAGGGCTTCGGCAAAGCCCTCGTAAATAAGGGCGATCTGCAGGTTCATCGAAAGTTTCGTGGCCTGTCCCTTGCCAGTCTCGCCCATGCGGAAAATCTTTTTGCCCATGGCCGCGAACAAAGGATTGAGGCGGTCGATGGTGGCGGCGTCGCCGCCAACCATGAAAATCAGAGTGCCATTCGCGGCACCGATCTTCGATCCAGTCATGGGAGCGTCGACATAAGCTACGCCGCGGGAGCGAACCCGCTCAGCGAATTTCACGGTGGCGGAAGGGGAGATGGTGCTGGAATCCGCGATGATCATGCCATCGGTTAGCGATTGCTCGACGCCGTCAGGGCCAAATAATATCTTCTCAACCGCGGCGGTGTCAGAAACACACAGCCAGACTACTTCGGCGCCTTGTGCGGCTGCCGCGGGAGTGGGAGCCACTCCCGCTCCTTCGACCAATTTGCCCGGGGTGCGGTTCCAAACCGTGACTTCGTGGCCCGCCTTGGCCAGATTCGTGGCCATGGCGTGGCCCATAATTCCCAAACCCAGAAAAGCGACTCGCATTAATGACTTTCTCCTCGTGATGAAAGAACCTTCCGGATTAGATATGAGCGAGAGGATCAAGGTCAAGCAAGCATTAGAGAATGCTTCGGATGCTCGCTGGCTATGCGATTCGAGCGTCCGCGCCAACGCGGTTTCCGGGGGAACCGGGGGAATTACGCGCTTTTATGTTCCATCCTGAACTAAAATAGCGCTAGCGACAGACAGAACTCATCAAATTGAGTACGGCATCTTAGGATGATCAAGCAAACGCTTCGAAATCCAGCGCTGCGCAAGCGTGCGTCGCAGTTCGGACGCCTGGTGCGGCATTCCGCTGTTACCCCGCTCTGCGGGCAGACGCATACCCCGCGTCTGGCCTCGAACGGCGAGTTGGGCGTGACTTTCATCGGACACTCGAGCTTCTTCGTGCAGATCGGCGGACAAAGCGTGATGATCGACCCGAACTTCGCGCGTTGGCTGTTTGTGCTGAAACGGCTGCGGCGTCCCGGGCTGCGTGTGCGCGATCTGCCGGCGATCGATCTGGTGCTGGTAACGCATGCGCACTTTGATCATCTGCACCGGCCATCGCTGCGCGCCATCGTGCAGAACAATCTGCGAACTCTCGGAACTGCACCGTTAATCATTATTCCCAGTCATGTGACGGACTTGATCTCGGATCTGGGATTTTCCGAGATTATCGAGCTTGACTGGTGGAACAGTTCGCGGCACGGCAGCCTTGAGGTGACGCACGTTCCTTCGCGGCATTGGGGAGCGCGTATTCTGAAGGATTCGCACCGCGGTTACGGCGGGTATGTGCTGCAGGCCGGGAAGCATTCTGTTTACCACGCCGGCGATACGGCCTATTTCGCGGGCTTCCGCGAGATTGGCCGACGATTGTCGCCAGAACTGGCGCTGCTTCCGATTGGCGCTTACAACCCTCCCAGCTTCCGCAACGTGCATACCAGTCCGGCCGACGCCACGCGAGCCTTCCTCGACCTGAAGTCACACTGGATGGTCCCGATGCACTATGGAAGCTTCCGGCTGTCGCACGAGCCGGTAGATGAGCCGTTGCAACTGCTGGAGCAGGAAGCGCGCTTGGCGGGGATTGAGAACCGCGTGGTGGTGCTGGAAGAAGGCGTCACCAGATTCTTCTGATTCGAGGCCCCGGGGAAGCTGGGGGTGGAACCAGGTTTCAAGGTTTCACGTTTCAAAGTTTCGAGTTCCCTTGAAACGCGCCAAATTTGAAACCTTGAAACCTTGAAACCTTGAAACCTGACCGCCCAACCGACCCCGCTTTTAATACTCCTTTGACAAACAGTTTCTGCGTTTTGGTGTAACATCAGTCGCCCGATTTTTTCATTTTCAGGAGGTGAATTGTGACCGTAAAGGCCGTACCCGAGGGTTTTCACACCGTTACTCCATATATGACCGTCCGCAACGCTGCCCGCGCCATCGAGTTCTACAAGCAGGCGTTTGGCGCCGTGGAAAAAGGCGTTATGAAGTCGCCGGACGGTAAGGTTGCGCATGCCGAGCTGAGCATCGGCGATTCCATCTTGATGCTGGGCGACGAGTTCCCGGAAATGGGTGCTTTGTCGCCGCAGAGCACTGGAGGCGCGGGTTTGGGACTGCACATTTATGTCGAAGACGTAGACTCGGCGTTCGACCGTGCTGTAAAGGCCGGGGCAACGGTTGAAATGCCGGTGGCTGATATGTTCTGGGGAGACCGCTATGGCAAGCTGGCAGATCCTTTTGGCCACAAGTGGTCGATTGGAACTCACAAGCGCGACATGACGATGGAAGACATGGAAAAAGCGATGAAGCAAATGCCGATGCCGAAGAGCGCATGAGAGTTTGGTTGAATCCAAGTTGGTCGAATGAGTGATTCGTAATTCTGCTTGCTCGGGGGCGCGGCTACGGCCCGCCCCGCCTGTTACCTTCTTCCGGTACCTCCGTAATGACCGCCCAGTCCGCTATTACACAAGTATTACAGTGCTTTGGCCCAGTCCCTTGATACGTTAGATCAGGCGGTAGCGGATTCGAGACCAGCCGAACGAGGAACTACTTTGGAAATGGAACTGGAAAGCCTGGAAAAACGACAAGCGGCAAACGGCGAAGTCAACTGGGTGACTGCGATCTTTATGGGCCTGTTTCATGTGGGCGCCGTGGCGGCACTTTTCTTCTTTACGTGGAAGGCGTTGTTCGTCGCCATGTTCTTGTGGTGGGTTTCAGGGAGCTTGGGAATCGGCATGGCTTATCATCGCCTGCTCACGCACCGCGGCTACAAGACGCCGAAGTGGGTTGAATATTTCCTGACGGTCTGCGCCACGCTGGCGCTTGAAGGCGGACCGATTTTCTGGGTAGCCACGCACCGCATTCATCACCAATATTCGGACCAGGATGGAGACCCGCATTCGCCGATCGATGGAAAATGGTGGGCGCACATGGGGTGGATTCTCATGGGCAAGTCGATGCATCATGACACGACTACGCTGGCCCGCTACGTTCCCGATCTCGCCAAAGATAAATTTCATGTCTGGATTACGAAATATCACTACGTGCCCATGATTGTGCTGGGCGTGATCCTGTTTGCGATCGGCGGGCTTCCATTCTTGATGTGGGGCATCTTCGTGCGCACAGTGGTTGGCTTGCATGCGACTTGGCTGGTGAATTCGGCGACGCACTCCTGGGGCACGCGCCGTTTTGCTACGCGCGATCTTTCCACCAACAGCTGGTGGGTCGCTCTGCTGACTTTTGGGGAAGGCTGGCACAATAATCACCACGCGCATCCGACAGCTGCGCAGCATGGCTTCACCTGGTATGAGGTTGACATGAACTGGTACGGAATATGGGCGCTGAAGACGCTCGGGTTGGCTTGGGACGTCAAGCGCGTACGGCTGGCTGATCTGGAGAACGGGTTGGTCGCTGCGCCGAACGGGCGGCTGGTTACGGCTGGTCTGGCCGAGGGCGCTGCGGCGGGCGATTAGGCGCTAGTCGACGACACTGTAGATTGTTTGACATGAACCCGCCTTTCTGGCGGGTTTTTGTTCTGAACGCAGAAGCTGTCCTGCGAGTTGGTGATTGGTGAACAACTGTCCTCGCCGGTTACCATTGTAAGCCGCGGATTCTGTGCGTAGATGTTCTAATTTCCTACAGGCTTTCCGGGTGCCAAACATGCCTCGTTGCTCCGATTGCCGCTGCGACCTTCCCAGCTTTGAAACGCTCTGTTCAAAGTGCTTCGAGGCGAGATATTCCGCGGTAGGTCGCCCAAAGTCCTTTCTGGAATCCGTGCGGCAGTACGTCTCGAACCCGTTTGGAATCACGCCAGATCAGGTTCCGAGCATGCGGCTTCCGGCGGTCCTCTTCTGCTGTTGTTTTGGGCTGTTGGTGTGCTGGTTTGGAGGGTTTGCTGAAGTTGGATACAAATACTCGCTGTTCTCGGATGTAGTCCTGTCTGGGGCGTTCCTGGTTCTTGTGAAATCCGCTGTCCTGTCGCTTGGCCTTTCCTTGTATCTGGCGAGGAAGAATGGGAATGTATTGGGAAACCGCTTTGGGTGGGTTCGTGGCGATCTCTATCTGCTACGCGCGTTGGTGTTGGCATGTCGGCGTTTTTCCGCAATGGCTCAATCATTGATCCCACGGCAAAACTCCCGGCAGATGGCCACTGTGCTGATAAGGATCGAGCGTGGCTTCCCAGATCACGTCTTTTAGTAACCCTTAGCCTCGTACGCGGTAAAATCGGGCTGAGCTACCATGCGCATCACGAGCCGCCGCGGAACTATCGTCTTCTTTGTTTGCTTGGGCATTGGCCTGGTGGCGCTGGCGGTTGCGCTTAATGTCGGATGGATCATTCTTAACTGGCGCGAGGGAGTGCTGCTGTTCTTCGGCGTCATCTTTTTTGCGCTGATCATCGCGGGGATGATCGTGAACACGAGCTTTCTGGTGCGTGAGCTGCGCCGCAGCGAGCAGCATGACAGCTTTATCAATGCCGTTACTCACGAACTGAAGACACCCGTGGCTTCCATCCGCCTGCATCTGGAAACCTTGCAGCGGCGCGACTTGCCGGAACCGCAGAAGCAGGAGTTTTACCGCTTGATGCTCAGCGACACCGATCGCCTCACGGAGACTGTGGAGCAGGTTCTGCGCGCCGGCCGTGCCGGGGACAAGCGAGCTGGGCGGGAGAAATCGGCAGTCGACTTTCGGCAACTGGTGCGTGACTGCATGGACGCTGCGCGGACGCGCCATCATCTGCCGCAGGAGGCTCTCCGCTATGAAGAGGCGACGAGCAATGGCACGGGGTTGCGCGTCCTGGGCAGCGACGAAGATCTCCGCACCGCGGTGTTCAACGTTCTCGACAATGCCATCAAATATTCCGGCGAGCATGTGGATGTGCGCGTGCGGCTAGCTGCGCCTGATGAAAAGCGTGTTGTGCTCAGCGTGCGGGACCATGGCGTCGGCATCCCTGCCGACGATATGAAGAGCATCTTCAAGCGCTTCTACCGCGTCAGCCACCGCTCTCTGACGCATGTAAAAGGGACTGGGCTGGGCTTGTTCATTGTGAAGTCGATTGCACAAAAGCATGGCGGAAGAGTTTTTGCCGAAAGTGCGGGCGAAGGCCACGGCACCACGATTACGATGGAACTGCCGAGGTCGTTATCTTGAGAGCGAACGTCATGAGGGCGAGTGCATGAGCCGAGTTCTCGTCGTGGAAGATGAAGCCCATCTGGCGCAGGGATTGCGCTTCAATCTGGAAGCTGAAGGTTACTCCGCCGAGGTTGTGGGAGATGGAGAAGCTGCCACTGATCGCCTTCTGGGCAAGAAGGAAAACTTCGATGCCATCGTGCTCGACATTATGCTGCCGGGCAAAGATGGGTTCAGCGTAGTTTCAGAATTGCGCGCGGCGCGGAACTATGTGCCGGTGCTCATGCTCACTGCTCGCGGCCAACCCGAAGACGTGCTGAAAGGTTTTGCGGCGGGAGCGGACGACTATTTGCCCAAGCCCTTCGAGCTGTCCATTCTACTGGCCCGCTTGCAGGGGTTGCTGCGGCGCAGCCAATGGATGCGGGCCGGCAAGGAGAGCCCGGACACAGCTCAGGCCGCATCGGATTCGCGCGGCGTCGCTGACTTCGGAACATTTTCTTTCAGTGGCCGGACCATCGATTTCGGCACGCTCGAACTTCGAACCGCCGACAACGTCATTCACCTGACGCTGATGGAATCAGAACTGCTGCGCCACCTGGTACGCAACGATGGGCGCGTGGTTTCCCGCAAACAGATTCTGGAAGAGGTCTGGGGCTTGCACGAAGACACCGACACGCGCGCCATCGACAACTTCATTGTTCGGCTACGGCGCTACATTGAAGACGATCCCGCAGAGCCTCGCCACTTGCTCACGGTACGCGGCGTAGGCTACCGGTTTCTGGCGAATCCGGAAGGGAAGTGAGTCAGCCGCTTCGGCTAGGCGCGGCAGAGTTCGCCAACCAGGGTTTCTCGCCGCTGCAACGCAAGACCATCCATGCGGTTCAAAATCATCCGGTAACCTGTCAGCGAAATTCCCGCCAGCACCAGCAGAATCAGCGTCGCGATCCAGAGGTTGCCATAGGTGCGCGCGATCCAGAAAGCTAACGCTCCCACGCCTACTACGAAAAGCTGGACTCCAAGGCTGATTAGCACTGTGGTCTGAGAAGCGCGCTGACGGCCGAAGGAGGAGTAATCCAGTTTCTTGGGAGAGTAGATCGAGAGCAGGTTCCCGGCGGCGAAGTTTACCGGCGCAGCAAATAGCAGACCGGCGAGCGATGCGACCGTGACCTCGAGTGTAGGGCGGCCATAGAGAAAGCCGACCGCAATCCACGCCACAAGAACTTCGATCGCCAGGATGCTGGCATGAGCGAAATTCTTGGCCAGCACGATTTCCTGGAAACTTACGGGACAGGCGTAGAAGAACTGGATGCCGCCAGCGTCGCCGCCGAAATTGTTGTAAGCAAGATTGGTCAGCATCAGCAGGGTGTAGGCGGCCGCCGCCGGAAACGCCATGTCGGGGGTGCGAGCGAGGAATGCTGCGGAATGCCGTGCTTGATTCATCGCTCCGAAGCGGAAGACCACCAGGACGAAAAGCGGCATGATCAGAGTGAGCAGCATGGGGCCGCTGCGGAGAAGATAACGGATTTCTTTTTCGAAGACGGCTGCAACCGGAGTGGAGAATCCGGGAAGATTCCAGCCCAGCCGAAGCGAACGGTCCCTCGGCAATGACGATGCCGCGGCGATTTCGGTCAGATTCTCACCGCGATACTGCGCCAACAGCCGCAGGTGCAGGCAGTAGCCGATGAGCAACACGAAGGCGCACAACAGAAGGAACGAAGTGAATGCTGCCATGAAGCGCGAAAATACTGCCTGCGAGATGGCGTCGGCGGCCAGACCGGGCGGAAGGATGCCCTGCACCCGAGCCAACGGTTCGACGTAGCGTTGCAGATATAGGTGCGCACCGGTCTGAGCCGGCCTCTCGAAATACCGCGTCAGCGGCCCGATCAATTGAAAGCTCAGCATCAGCAGAATAAACAGAATTCCCATGAGTTCCCGGGTGCGGCGCTGGGCCAGCCAGCGGTCGACCCAGGCGAACACCATTTGCAGGAACACAAGATTGAATAGGGCAAACGTCAGCAGGACGAGGACCGTCCAGGGCAGTAGGGCCGGTTTCGCGAAGGTGACGCCCACCAGAATGCCAACCGTCCACAGTCCGCCGAGGGCGGTTGCCGGGTCGAATGCGCCATAGGCCAACCTCACGAGAAAATAGGAGCGGTAATTGAGCGGAAAGCGCAGCAGGTCCGAGGAATCCGGATTGTTGGTGAAGGCAGTTGCCATGACCGGGAAGACTTGCCAGAAGATAAATACGGGCCACAGCAGCAGGGCGAGCATCTCCGGCTTGCCTTGCGAGAGAAAGAGAAATGCGCCGACGGCCATGCCGAAAGCGCCGCCGACGCCGCCGATGATGAAGGCGAACCCCACGATAATTCGCGAGATGAGCTCCAGGGTGGCTCGCGTGGTGTGCAGCGAGTTGACGAACATACGCCAGCGCACGCCGGCAATGGCGGCGAGCTGTGAGCGGGTATGGAGGGCGCTCGATTCAGTCATGATTCGTTAGCCATGATTCACTAGCCATGATTCGTTTCCGTCTATCCCAGCCACGAAAGCTCCTGCTCGGCAGGACGCGAGCCTCCTACCGTGCGCAGGAAAATTTGCTCCAGCGTCATTTTTTCGCCCGACGTCTTTCCGCCCGACGGGGCGGAGCCGTCACCAGAGCTACCTCCTGGAACAGCGGGCGTCTGCGCTTCCACGCCGGCGCGGAGTTCTTCGAGCGATCCCTGAGCCACCAGCCGTCCCTGATGAATGATGGCGACGTGACTGCACAGGCGTTCTACGATTTCGAGCACGTGCGACGTGAGAAAAATCGTAGCCCCACGCGCGATCATGCCTTGCAGCATCGCTTTCAGCGTTCCGGCGGCGATGGCATCTACGCCTTCGAACGGCTCGTCGAGAAACAGGACCTTCGGCCCATGAATCACGGCGGCGGCCATGGCTAGCTTCTTCTGCATGCCGTGCGAGTAGTCGGTGACCAGCTTTTTCGGTTGATCGGCGAGTTGCATGAAGTCGAGCAGCTCGGCAGTGCGTTTTGCCGCGGTTTCGCGATCGAGTCCATACATGCGTCCAGCGAAGTTCAGGAACTCCGATCCGGTCAGGCGCCCGAACAGCGCCATGCCTTCGGGGACGACGCCGATCTGGCGCTTCACTTCGACGGGATGCCCCGTGAGATCCACTCCAAGGATTTCGATGCGTCCGGAACTGGGCGCAAGCAGACCGGTGAGCATTTTGATGGTTGTGGATTTGCCGGCGCCGTTGGGGCCGAGGAAGCCGAAGAACTGTCCAGGCGCCACGCGCAGATTGACGTCGTCCACGGCCAGCAGGTCTCCGAAGCGGCGGGTCAGGCCCTGAGTGGAAATGGTGGGAGCGGAGTCCATGAAACTTCCGAATCTAGCACAAACGGCATCTCGCCGCGCGGTCAAGCCTGCGCGCCAGGCTCAACGCAATTTTCCGAAACCCGAACAGAACTGACGCTTCGACTATTTCTTCTCTCTCGCGTGATAAGATGCCGCTCTTAATTTCCCGGGCATTTTGGTCTCTCGCAAGGGGGCCGTATGGTCAAGAATATTGTGATCTGCTGTGACGGAACGGGGAACGAATTTGGGGACCACAACTCGAACGTGGTCAAGCTCTACAGTACGCTGATCATCGACGGCAAGCGGCAGGTCGGATACTACCATCCGGGCGTGGGTACCATGGGAGCGCCATCCGCGCATAACAAGATCAGCGAAGCGTGGTCCGTGGTGATGGGCCTGGCCTTCGGGGCCGGGCTGCTGGCAAACGTCGGCGACGCCTACCGTTATCTCATGAATGTTTATGAGGATGGAGACCATGTTTATCTGTTCGGTTTCAGCCGCGGTGCATACACGGTACGGGCGCTAGGCGGTGTGCTTCACATGTTCGGATTGTTGTGTCCGGGCAATAACGGGTTGATCCCGTACATCATCCGGCTCTATGCGAGGCGAACGCGAAACGCTGCAGGAATGAAGAACACGTTCGAAGTGGCGGACGGGTTCAAGGCCACATTCTGCCGGCATTGCCCTCTGTATTTTGTCGGGGTATGGGACACGGTCAGCTCAGTGGGCTGGATTTGGGATCCTCTGAAGCTGCCCTACACCGGTCAGAATCCAGAAATAATTAACGGGCGGCATGCGGTTTCGATCGATGAGCGGCGTTGTTATTTTCGAAACAACTTGTGGGGAGATCAGCTGCCCGGCCAAAACATCAAGCAGGTCTGGTTCGCGGGTGTGCACTCCGATGTGGGAGGTTCGTATGCTCTCGCCGAAAGCGGCCTGTCGCAGATTGCTTTGGAGTGGATGCTTTGTGAAGCAGTACCGCTGGGGCTGCTCGTCGACGCGGGAAAAGCCGAGCAGGTTCTTGCCAGGGTGCCTCTAACCACGATTCTGCCTCCCGCGCCAGTGCCACCAGATCCGGCGCAGAAGGCGCACGATTCGCTGACCGGGGCGTGGTGGATTCTGGAATTCCTGCCACATTCTTACTATGACCCTGTTGCGAAAAAAGAGAAGTGGCGTATTCCGCTGGGAGCGAGGCGCATGATTCCTGAGGGCTCCGTGCTCCATGAGACGGTAAAAGAGAAACTGAAAGTTGATCCCGATTACAAACCGCCGAACTTACCTAAGAGTTCGCACGTCGAGCCGCGGAGTGCTTGCAGCTTCACCTAGCAAGACAATTCCAATGCGCACAGGTACAAAAACGCCCGGGCCCGCGGCCCGGGCGTTTCGGTCGGCAAAACTGCGGCGTTCTAGAACAAGTTCCAGAGGAACTGGTTGTAAACGTCGTGGTGATACTGCACTTCGGGCGCCTTCACGAAGGTCCCGAGCAGACGCGGGCAGCGGTCCGCGCCGGCTTGCTTCAGGTCGGCATAGCGGCCCTTCACATCTTTGCCGAGAAGGTTGGTTGTCCACTGCGCTTTGCGGAAGTCGGCGAGTGCGTTGTAGATGTTATCCGGCAGGTAGCGCTCGGCCTGACGCAGGTTCTTGATCTTCGAGGTTTCGCCATCGATGCCGCTCTTGAAGATCGCCAGCATCACCAGATATGGATTCGCATCGGGAGCGACCGAGCGAACCTCCACGCGCATGCTCTTTTCGTTGCCGATGGGGATGCGGATCATCGATCCGCGATCCACGGCGGAAGCTTTGATCTGGTTCGGCGCTTCGAAATGCGGATCGAGACGGCGATAGGCATTCACGCTCGGATTCAGCAGCAGGCAAATGTCGTTGCCATGGGTGAGGATGCGATCGAGAAACGCCCAGCCCATCTTGCTGAGTTTTTCTTCACCCTTAGCGTCCCAGAAAAGATTCTTGCCGTTCTCGCTGATGGAAACGTTGGTATGCATGCCGCTGCCGTTCACGCCCACTACCGGTTTGGGCAGGAACGATGCGGTGAATCCCATGTTGGTCGCCACCTGCCGGCAGATCAGCTTGTAGAGCTGAATCTGATCGGCCGCTGCCACGACTTCGCCATAGCCATAGTTGATTTCAAACTGCGATGGCGCAACCTCCGGGTGGTCTTTCTCATTCTGGAAGCCCATGGCGCGCTGCACTTCGGCGGTGGTGTCGATGAAGGTGCGCAGCGGATCGCCCGGCAGCGAATGATAATAGCCGCCGGTGTTGACGTATTCGAACTTCCCGGTCTCGTGATAGCGGCGCTCGGCGTCCGCGCCCTTAAACAGAAAGCCTTCAATCTCATTCGCCGCGTTGAGCGTGTAGCCTTTTTTCTTGTGCAGCTCATCGGCATAGTTCTTCAACACGCCGCGAATGTCGGCCGAGTAAGACGTGCCGCCCTTGTCGATGACTTCGCCAAACACCAGCACTTTGCCGGAGCCGAACACATCCGAGGGGGCCCAGTAGAACGCCGCCCAGTCGATGCCGAGCCGCAGGTCGCTCTCACGCTGCGCCGTAAACCCGCGAATCGAAGAACCGTCAAAGGTGAGATTGTCCCAGCTCTTGATCAGAAACTTTTTGTCGTAGTCCAGCATGTGCAGCCGGCCTTCGAGATCGCTGAAGAGCACAGTCACGGCCTTGATCCGCTTTTCGTCGGTCAAGTACTTCAGCCGTTTCTCCTGGATCTTGCCGATGGGGACACGGTTCCTGCGCTGCTCCTTCGCCTCCAGATTCAGGTCTTCCAGTTCGTCGTAGGTGAGTGCCAGGAAATTACGCAGTTCGTTGGACATGGATATCCTTCAATCTCCTATTCATCTTCAGCAAGAATGATGTCGGCAGCAATGCAACGGATACAGGCTGTTGAACGGGCTGGATTTCAACCAAGAAGAATATCGTGATTGAGCACGACCCGACAATCGAAAAAGCTGATCGCAGGCATAAAAGAGATTTATGCAATGGGTGAATTCCTCAATTCAGTCCCAGGCCGTGTCCGGGCATCAACCGGATGATTACGCCCAGCGCGATCAGAACCGCGACAAAGTAGACAGTCGTGGCGCGGCTGGGGTGCACCGGAAAATCCGTAGCAAAGAATGCCTTATATCCCGCGCCCATCCCGACAAGGAGGAACAACCACTGCCCCAGCGCGAGCCCCAGAACGCCACACGCAGCCATCAGAACAAGGCGTCCCGCCTTGCTCAGAGCCAGCACAGCCTGGCCGCCATCCAGCACCCAGACCGGGATCAGATTTAACAAATTCAGCACCGCGCCTACCCGCGCCATGGAGGCCCAGAGCGGATTCCCCGTCTGATACCAGATCACCGCACACGCGACCGCAGCGAAAAATCCGGCCAGGGGCCCGGCCAGGCTGATCGCCGCCCGGGTTTCGATCGACACGCCCATCGCCTGCCAGCGGACGTAGGCTCCCAAACCCGGCAGAAATACCGGCATATCCGCGGGTAACCCGCGGCGTTTGATGTCGATGAAGTGGCCCATTTCGTGAATCAGAATCAGCGTCGCAAAG
Organism: Candidatus Sulfotelmatobacter sp.; assembly: GCA_049280095.1. Lineage (GTDB taxonomy): Bacteria > Acidobacteriota > Terriglobia > Terriglobales > Acidobacteriaceae > Sulfotelmatobacter. The sequence goes on from JBAPPL010000030.1 coordinate 70,084, forward strand.
CCGATCCCGAACTTCACTCCAGACCCAACGGAATAGATCGCAACGAAAGCCAGAAAGCTCAGGATGGACGTCAGCTTCACCCCAGTCTTCATCGGAGTTCCGCTCCTCCCGGCCTGCCCCGCGATCGGACCTACCAGTTCCCGCTGTTGCACCCACGGGTTGTCGCCCGGCCCACCTGCTTGTGGCGGATCCACGCCTGCGTTGAGTGCTTCGGTGCGGTGTTTGATCCAATCGGCTTGGGTGGAAGTTGACGGCAGCAGCGGGAGTGCGGTGAGCCATTTCTCTCGCGCCTGCCGCAGTTCGCCCCTGGCTTCCAGTTCTTTCGCTTCCGCTGACAGGCGCTCCAGTTCTTCGGAGTGCACGAGAGCGTGGCAGTGGTCGCACACCAGCGCGTCGGGCGCCAGTTCCTGCGAACAGCGCTTGCAGTTGCGAATCAGTTCTGGAGTGGTTGTCGACACGGATGAGAAAAACGCCTCTGCGTCAATGCTGGTTTAAGAAGAAACTGGCGGAGAATCGGCAAACGGTCCGTAGATTTCAAAATGCCGGCCAGCAGTTATCCGCCACGCAATCCTGATCCCCCAAAAAAGAATTAACAGGCCGATGGCCCCCCACAGGGGACTGCTCGAAAGTTGAATGAACGGAGAGGCCAGCCCGAGCAATACCACCGTTCCCAGCCACGTTCCAAAGCTCATCCGAGGTTTCTCCGGTCTCGGGGCCGGTTGCTCCTCTGTTTGCTGTTGTTCCGCGTCATTTCCGAACTTCCGCTCTTCTTCCACAAACCTTTGATCCTGCGTTTGTTTTTGCGGGTGTCGGTCGGAAGCAAAGTGAATCCAGATGGGAACCGCCGCCATTGACACAGCCGCGTAAGTCAGCACTGCCGCGGCAACCTGGTAGCGTCTGCCGCCTACTCCATTGGATCCCTTGATCATCGCCGTGCCCACGATCCACCCCACCGCAATCGACATGTAGCTGATCACCCATCCCTGCAGCAGGATGGCGATCAGCGCGTACCCGGCCAATCCCGCGACGGCGGCGCCTATGCCATACGCGAGAGCGCGCACAAATGCCGCATGATTGTCCTCGGGGATTGCGCCGCGCATCTTTTGCGCACAGCTCGGACACACCACCGAGGCTTTCACCCGATAGTATGTTCCGCCCGTTGGCTGTTGACAGATCCGGCAGCGATTGCTTGCCGGTTGGCTCGCGTACTCAACCGTGCCGAACTGCGGCACCGGATTGTTCAAGCTGTCAGTCATGCGTTGTCATACGGGTTCTGCCTTACCCTTCACGCGGGCTCGGATCTCATATGGTCCGGAACAATAGCATGGCATCCCGCGCCACGGAAGAGGGAATCGGAGGGACTTCGACTCACAATCACGCCCGCATGCTGTGGAGACTGAAAGGCAATCGGTCGCTACTGCCGGTGCGCCGAGACCCCCGCGGCGATCTCGCGCAGAGCGCTGACAAAGGTCGCGGCGGCAGCCGGGTCAGCCAATGCTTCCAGAAGGACTGTGGCCGAGAACTGCGGCGATTCCGGCCGGAAGTGCACCTCCAGAAAGTCTTGCCGCCGCGCCGACATCAGGGCGTTCAACTCCGCCGTGGGATCCTGCTTCCAGTGCGTCCGCGTAGTCAGGATAATAGGGCCAGGTTCGTAGAGGTCCCACTCGCGCCCGTCACGCCTGCGCGACGTAATCCCCCGGTTGTGAGCTGACCAACGATGCCGAACCACTTCGAGATGAAAGCTCGGAGAACCACCGAGATCAGCCTCAAAGGTCAGAGTTTCCTTTTGCCGCCGCCAACAGCTCACCAGCCAATGGATAGGGGACGATCGAGGGCGGAACTTCACGGTGACACGGGCGTTTTCGAACCAGCGGGAAGCAAAATGCAGCCGAGCCTGCAGGTGGGAACTGCCAAGCCCTGCCCAACGAGACTCCAGGATGCGCCCCTTGCCCGCGCAAGCGGTCTGTACCCAGCGCAAGGCAGACGCTCCCTTTTTTCGATTGTAGGTGGAAAACACGAGGTACCACAGCCCCAGAACGGCGACCGAACTGGCCACGTCGATCAGCAGAAGGCGTCCCACAACGCTTCCTCTTATGCTCATGGTACGTCCGCAGGTGCGGCGAAGCAAGGGGGGAGAGGTCACAATTCAGCCGTCCAAGGAGCCAAACACAGATTAGTTGTGGAAAACTTGGTGCAATCCACTTCAGAACCCCTTCGTCGAGACCGGTCGTGTTCCCTAGCGTTTCAGCTTCCCGCTACAATGGCCCCGTGCCCTTCACGGTTCGCGACTTCCAGCCGGCCGACTTCGAAGCCCTCTGGCGCCTTGATCAGGAGTGCTTTCCTCCCGGCATTGCCTACTCGCGGGCCGAGCTCAAGGTTTACATGCGGCGCCGCAGATCATTCACTCTGGTGGCGGAAGATGCTGCGGCGAGGGCAGTCTCAGCGGTCGCTCCCGATTCGGGAAAGGACTCGCAACATTCTCTAGCAATCGGCTCCGGCAAAGTCGTCGTCCGCTCATCCTTCGCGGGCTTCATCGTGGCCGAAGCGGACAGCCGGGGCCACGGTCACGTCATTACCATAGATGTAATCGGCTCTGCCCGGCGCTCGGGAGTGGGATCGCTGCTGCTCGGTGCTGCCGAGGATCGTTTACGCGCCGCCGGGTGCCACGCTATCGAACTGGAGACCGCGGTCGACAACTCCTCCGCCCTGTCGTTCTACAAGCGCCACGGCTACAGCGTGATCGAGACATTCCCCCACTACTATTCGAACGGCGTGGATGCGCTGGTGCTCGAGAAAGATCTCCCCTAGCGATCCTACTGAAGATTCGTATCAGGGTGTGCCTTCGGTCATACCGTACTCGCCGCACTCTTGGGCGCACCTTCAAGCGCCGCAGCCCACAGAATGGATTTGCACTTACCCGTCCTCTCGGCTACCTTGCCATGTAATGAAATCCGCCGCCGTCAAAGTCGCCATTCAGGGCGAACTCGGCTCCTTCAGTCACGAAGCTGCGGAGCGCATGCTGCGGCATTGCATCGTTGTCCCTTGTGCGCGCTCCGTCGAAGTATTCGACCGGGTGCAGCGCGGATCGGTCGCTGCCGCCGTCATCCCGATCGAGAACTCGCTCGCCGGCACGGTCGCCGAGCATGCTGATCTCCTGGTAACGCGTGATGTGTTTGTCCAAGGCGAGTTTCTGCTGCGCATCGTTCATAATGTGATCGCCGCGCCCGGAGTGAAGCTCAACGGGCTGCGCCGGGTGCTTTCGCATCCGGTGGCGCTCGATCAGTGCCGCGACTTCTTTCGCCACCATCCCCGCATTGAGCCGGTCCCGTTCTACGACACGGCAGGGAGCGTCAAGCATGTCGTCGCTCACCGCCTGGCCGATGCTGCCGGCATCGCGGGACGCCACGCTGCGCGCGAATACTCCGGCAAGATTCTCCAGGCCGGCGTCGAGGACGACAAACGCAACTTCACCCGCTTTTTTCTGATTCGCAAGTCGACGGGGAAACGGCGAAACGCCGCGCCCGGCTACCAGCGGCTGATTCCGCCCGGCGCCAACAAGACTTCAATCGCCTTCAAAGTAAAGAACCTTCCCGGAGCGCTTTTCAAGTCGCTCAGCGTTTTCGCCTTGCGCGACATCAGTCTCAGCAAGATCGAGTCGCGCCCGATGCGCGGACGTCCTTGGGAATATGTCTTCTATGTGGATTTCCTCCGCGGTGATGACGAACCCGCCCGTAATGCTTTGCGCCATCTCGGCGAAGTCGCAGACTTCGTCAAAGTTCTCGGAGTTTACCGGGCCGCATGAGTGAAGACTCGCAACAAGTACGCGCGTCAAATCTAAATGTCTAAGGACCGGATAATGCCAGACTTGCCGTCTACTCGCCGCCGTTTCCTTCACCAAACTTCAATTGCTGCCGCCGGGTCGCTCGCAACCGGAGTCGCCTTCGCATATTCACAGGAACCCGCTGCCGCCGCCAAGAAGAGTGACGAAGACATTTCTCCCGCCGAAGACCTTATGCGCGAACACGGTGTGCTGAACCGCATCCTGCTCATTTACGACGACCACCTGCGCATGCTCGCGGCGAAACAGACGTTCGACGGTTCCATTCTGGTCAATGCCGCCGACATCATTCGCCATTTCGTTGAGGAATACCACGAGAAGCTCGAAGAAGATTTCCTGTTCCCGCGTTTTCGCAAAGCCGGCAAGCTGGTCAACCTGGTGGATACTCTTCTCGCGCAACACAAAGCCGGCCGTCTGTTGACGGCGCAGATCAGGGAGCTGGCGTCTCTTCCCACTTTCAAGTACGTCTCCGATACCGGCGGCTCTGACGCCGAGAAGCTGGCGGACGCTTTGCGAGCTTTCCTCCGCATGTACCGACCGCACGAGGCTCGCGAAGATACGGTTCTGTTTCCCACCTTCCGCTCCATCGTTTCCCCGCACGAATACGATGCTCTGGGTGACGATTTCGAAAAGAAGGAAGACGAGCTCTTCGGCGACGAAGGTTTCTTCAAAGTCGTCGACCAGGTTGCGGAGCTGGAGAAGAAGCTGGGAATCTACGATCTCGCCCAGTTCACTCCAAGATGAAACGCATTCGCAGCTTTTCCGGAAACGGGCTGAACATCCTCCTCACTAGCCGCAGCACCTTTGATACAGTGCGAACCATCCCTGACAGGAATAGAATTCAGTTCGCGGGAACTACCGGGAGCCTGAAACCTTTCCGGCGGAGTATCATCTAAGCTTGAGTGAGTTACACTCAAGGAGAGCCAATGAGCCAACAGCCGCTTTCCGAGCAAGTTCCTAAGCATCGGGAAACAAACGACGTACGGGCTTTGCCCGTGCTTCCTGTGCGGGATACAGTTCTGTTTCCGCACGCCGTCCTGCCCCTTACCGTGGGCCGGGAGAGTTCTGTCCAGCTGATCAATTCGCTGGGCGAGGATAAGACCATCGTGGTGGTGGCGCAGCGCGAAGCCCGCGTTGATAGCCCTCAAGCTAGCGATCTTTATACCGTGGGCACGTCCGCGGTCGTCCACAAAGTCGTCAAGATGCCGAACCAGAGCCTCTTCGTATTTGCCGAGGGCCTGGAACGGGTTCGTCTTGGCGAGTTCACGCAATTAACTCCGTTCATGCGCGCCAAGGTTTCTGTCATTCCAGAACCCACGCAGCCAGAAAGCTCCGAAATCGAGGCGCTGCAACGCAACGTCCTCACTCTGTTCCAGCAGATCGTCTCCGGTTCGCCCACGCTTTCCGACGAGCTTTCCACTGTCGCACTCAACATCGACGAGCCGGGCCGGCTCGTGGATTTTATTGCCTCATCGTTGCCGTCGCTCTCGACGCCCGACAAGCAGGACACGCTAGAAACTCTCGACATCCGCGTGCGCCTGGAGAAAATCAACCAGCATCTTGCCAAGGAGCTTGAAGTGCAGCAACTGCGCAACAAGATCCAGAGCGAAGTGCAGGATCGCGTGCAGCAGACGCAGCGTGAGTACTACCTGCGCGAGCAGATGAAGGCGATTCAGAAAGAACTGGGCGAGCAGGATGAAGGCGCTCGCGACGTCGACGACTTGAAGAAAAAGATCGACGATGCGGGCATGCCGGATGAGGTAAAGAAAGAAGCGCTCAAGGAATTGGGACGCCTTTCGCGTATGTCTCCCATGGCCGCGGACTATTCGCTCACGCGCAACTACGTCGAGTGGTTGGCCGTGCTGCCCTGGAACAAGACTTCCGGGCAGGAGATCGAGATTCCCAAGGCCAAAGAGATTTTGGACACCGACCACTATGATCTGGAGAAGGTCAAGGATCGCATCCTCGACTACCTCTCAGTACGCCGCCTGAAGCCGAACATGAAGGGTCCGATCTTGTGCTTCGTGGGACCTCCGGGCGTGGGCAAGACTTCGCTCGGCAAGTCGATTGCGCGAGCGCTGGGCCGCAAGTTCGTGCGGCTCTCGCTTGGTGGAGTGCACGATGAAGCCGAAATTCGCGGTCACCGCCGCACCTACATCGGCGCGTTGCCGGGACAGATCATCCAGGGCATTCGTCGCGCCGAAACCAAGGATCCGGTTTTCATGCTCGATGAAATCGACAAAGTCGGACGCGACTTTCGGGGCGATCCCGCTTCGGCGTTGCTCGAAGCGCTCGATCCCGAGCAGAACTCGACGTTCCGCGACAACTATCTCGACGTCACGTTCGATTTGTCGAAGGTTCTTTTCATCACGACCGCGAACATGCTCGACCCCATCGCCGAGCCGCTGCGCGATCGCATGGAGATCATCGAGCTGCAGGGCTACAGCGAGGAAGAGAAGCTGCACATCGCGCGGCGCTATCTGGTTCCGCGGCAGGTGGAAGAGAACGGCATCACGGCTGAGCAGATCGAGTTTCCGGACGAAGCTTTGCGTTATGTGATTCGTCACTACACGCGCGAAGCGGGCGTGCGGAGTCTCGAGCGCACCATCGGGACCATCTGCCGCAAACAGGCGCGGCGCTTGGCCGAGGGTAAAACCGAGAAGCTGGTGGTGACGCAGGAAATCATTCAGGAATTTCTGGGCGGCATCAAGATCCGCGTGGAAGGCGAAATCGAAGAGCGCACGGAGCGTCCCGGAGTGGCGGTTGGTCTGGCCTGGACTCCCTCGGGCGGCGACGTTCTCTTTGTAGAAGCCAATGCCATGAAGGGCAAAGGTGGATTCACCATGACCGGGCAGATCGGCCAGGTGATGCAGGAATCCATGCAGGCTGCTCTGACTTGGGTGCGCTCGAACGCAGCACAGCTTGGCATTGCGGAGAGTTTTTTTGCCGACCATGACATTCACATGCACGTGCCGGCGGGAGCGATCCCAAAGGATGGGCCATCCGCGGGCGTGACCATGGCTACCACTTTGGTTTCGCTGCTGACGGGCCACCGCATCCGTCCGCTGACCGCGATGACGGGCGAGATTACGCTTAGTGGTAATGTGCTTCCCGTAGGAGGCATTAAAGAAAAGGTTCTGGCCGCGAAGCGTGCTGGAGTCACGACTGTGATTCTCCCGGCGGAAAACAAAATGAATGTTGAGGAGGATCTCACGCCTGAACAGGTTGAGAACCTGAGCATTCATTATGTGAAGACCATCGAAGAGGCGTTGCGCGTCTCGCTGCCGGTGGTGGCAGAAGCGCTGGCTGCGAAGGTTTTTCTGGAGTCGGAGGGGAACGATTCCCAGCGGGGAAGTAAGACTGCTAAGCCCGTCCAGTCGCCGGTGGTGACTCACGACAAGGTTGTCACGTGGCAGTCTTGAGCTAGTACCTGGCGTCTGAGCTGGATCGGAGTTCTTTTGGTTGCGAAATCGCTTGAGTGTTCCAGTCGGAACATTCAAGCGATTTTGCTTTGCGTTCCGGTTGGAACATCTGTGGAAAGGCCTGCTTTTCAGACACACCTGCAAGTCCTGCATCGACCGGAGATTGCGGCCAAGTGCCGATATATCGGCAGCGAATGTGGTTAAAGAGCCACGCTAGAATTGGGGTTAGGAGGGGAAAAACTGCCTCTCGAGACTGGCAGCGCTTGGATCGGAGTGCTGGTAACTAGCGCGCTCGCTGCAGCGAAGCCTGCCGACCCTTCCCCGACAAGGGGTGACGATCGCTGCCCTGCTCTTCCGATAACTCTAATTTTCGATTACGCCGATTTCTCATCACGGCGACGTCGAATTGCGGCGCTCGCGTTAAACTAGCAACGACTCTGACGACGTTCTTATGCGGGTGCGCGTGCTCTTTTTCGGCGGATTGAAGGATCTGGCGGGCAAATCGAGCGATTTGCTGGAGTTGCCGGAAGGGGCGCTGGTGCGCGATGTGCTGGCTCACTACGTGTCAGAGGTTCCGCGGATGAAGGAATCTTTGGCGTCGCTGGCTGTAGCGGTGAATCACGAGTACTCAGGTGCGGAGACTGGGTTGAAATCTGGCGATGAAGTGGCGTTGCTGCCTCCGGTAAGTGGCGGGTCGGGGAACGAGACGCCCTCCGAGGAGCCGACGGGACGCCGGCGCTACGGTTCGGGTTCCGCGTTGATTGTTCGAGACCCGATTGACACTGTGGGCGTGCTTCAGCGCATCAAGCGCGGCGAGGATGGGGCGGCTGTCGTCTTCGAGGGTGTAGTGCGCAACCAGACGCGTGGGCGTCGGACGCTCTACCTCGATTACGAGGCTTATGAGGAGATGGCGCTGCGGCAGATGGAAAGTCTGGCCGAGCGGGCGGTGAAACAATTTCAAGTGCGCGAGATTTCCGTAGTGCACCGGCTGGGGCGGTTGGAGATCGGCGAAACCAGCGTGTTGATCGTTGTGGCATCGGCTCACCGCGCAGCGGCTTTCGATGCTTGCCGCTGGCTGATCGATACGCTCAAGCGCACCGTGCCCATCTGGAAAAAAGAATACTTTGAGGATGGAGCGGTGTGGGCTGACGGCGAGCCATTTCCGAAGGAGATTCCCGGTTGAAATTCATTGGTCGAGGCAGCCCCGCAGGGGAAGACGCATCTAAGTGAGCGGCTGAGGGTGCGGGGTGCAAGGGTCAGACGGTACAAACCCCGGGGCGTGATAGAAATGCCTTGCCGTGCAGGAGGGAGCGCTGGCTGCGAAGGGATCCTTCGACTACGGTTGCGCTTTGCGTTCGCAAGGCACAACCTCCGCTCAGGATGACAGAGTTGTCTTGCTAGAACGTATACTTCTTTTTACTGAATGAGAAAATCCGCCACCGTGACTCTGATGTTGCTGGCCTGCGCCGTGTCGTATGCGCGGCAGCCCGCGGCCCAGAGCCCATCGCGGAGCGACGCGGAAGGCACGCTCAAGGTTGACGTAAAACTAGTAAATGTTTACGTCACCGTTACCGATGCTCATGGAGCGCCCGTGGCCGGGCTTAAGAAAGAAAATTTTGTAGTGCAGGAAGATGGCCGTGAGCAAAGGATCTCGGTTTTCGACAAGGAATCCGCGCTGCCGATTTCGATCGCGTTAGCCATCGACACCAGCCTGAGCACACGTCACGACCTGCCGCTGGAACAGGCTTCGGCTAAGCGTTTTGTCCATGACATCGTGCGGCCGGTGGACGCGCTTTCGGTGTTCAGTTTTAGCGAAGCCGTGTCGCAATCTCCTTTTGGGTATACGGCAGATATGAAGCGCATTGACGAGGGGATTGACCATATCCGCCTGGGGGCAGCAACGGCGCTGTTCGACTGTGTCTATCTGGCCTCGCGTTCGCTGGACCGGCGCCAGGGACGGAAAGTGTTGGTGCTGATCACCGACGGCGGAGACACGATCAGCAGAGTTGACTACAAAGGGGCGGTGCGTGCCGCCGAAGAAGCTGAAGCGCTGGTCTACAGCATTATCGTAGTGCCGATCGAGAACAGTGCGGGACGGGAAATCGGCGGCGAGCATGCGCTCATCCAGCTCTCGGACGATACGGGCGGCAAGTATTACTACGCGACTTCCATTTCTCAGCTCGATGACGCCTTTCGACAGATCAGCGAAGAACTCCGCAACCAGTACCTGCTGGCTTATTATCCATCACAACGCACGTCGAACTCGGAGTTTCGGCGCATTCAGGTTGGAGTTTCCGGGCCCGCGGATGCGTCTTCATACCACGTGAGACACCGGGTCGGGTACTACACAACGAAGTCGAACTTCTGAGAGTTCTCTCTTGAATGGTATCTTGAAGGACTGGGCTACAAGGCAAAGTGCTGCCGGGAGTTGCTGAGCGAGAAATAATGACAACTATTGAGAGAGGTTCCGTGAAGATTCTGAAGGGAAGGTTTGCGATCTTGAACTTCAACTCCGCTCGCCGTTCAGCTGGACTGTTCGGGGCAGTGGCCCTCTTGTGTGCTTCGCCGTTTGCCGGGGCCCAAACCGTGGGTACGGGCAGTATCGTGGGCATCGTTACCGATCCAGCTCACAAGGTAATCGCCGGGGCCAAGGTGGAGATCACGAATGAGGGCAAGCATGCGCAAATTCATGTGACCACCTCCTCGGCGGGATTGTACTCATCGGGGCCGATTCAGCCTGGAGATTACCTGCTGCTGGTGGAAATTAAAGGATTCAATCCGGCAAAGCTGCCCGTGGTCGTGCAGGTCGGCAATGTGACTCGCGCCGATGTGGCGATGAAGCTGGGGCCGGAGGTTGGGCAGGTTGAGGTTCCGGGAGGTACGACTGTCAACATCGAACAAGCCACCGTGCAGAGTGTGGTCAGCGGCGACCAGATGGAGAAACTGCCAGTCAACGGACGGAATTTTCTGGATCTGGCGCAACTGGAGCCCGGGGTGCAGATGCAGGATGGGGGCCTGTTTGAAGGCAAGGATGGGCTCTCGTCGATTTCATTTCTTAGTCAGTACGGCCGTTCGGAAAGAATCGAACTGGATGGAGTTGATATCAGCGATGAAGCGGTCGGTGGTACCACGCAGAACATTCCAGCGAGCGCGATTCAGGAGTTTCAGCTGGGCCAGTCGTTGCTTGATCTCTCGACGGGGCTGACTTCCTCAGGGGCGGTTAACGTTATTACCCGGTCGGGCAGCAACGAGATCCACGGAGGGGCGTTTGGAGTGTTCCGCGGCAACCAGGGTGCGGCGGATCTGCCGGGTACCGCGCCATCTTCCTTTCAGCGCGAACTGTTCGGCGCCGATGCGGGAGGAGCGATCGTCAAGGGTAAGGTGTTCTGGTTCGCTGACGCGGAACGCGCGCAACAGAACCTTACGGCGGGTGAGCCGTTTACTTATCCCTTTGATGGGCTGAATGCAACGCTCAGCGAACCCTACCGGGAGTTCAACACCGATGAACGCGTGGACTGGAACATGAGAGGCAGCACGCGGGCGTTCTATCGTTTCAATTTCTTCCAGAACAACGATCTTCGCCCCTATGGATCGGCCAGTTCGACCCAGGACTTCCGCGACATCAACAACACTGCGACGAATGCGGTGGGCGTTGACTTCAACACCGGGGTATACGCGCACAGTCTCCGCTTTGAATATCTCAAGCTCCGAAATGAAATGGAAGATGCCACGGGCAGTTTGATTGGGCTCGAGAATCCGATCCCCGGGCTGGGCATTAACATTGGTGCGTCGACCGCGGGGAATTGCGTTCTTAGCGAAGGCGGCAGTTATTGCGGCGGGCCGAGCTGGCTGGGGCCGCAGCAAACCGTTCAATCCGACAAACTCGCGAGGTATGACGGCAGCCGGGTGATGGGCACGCACATTATTCGCTACGGGATTGAGTTTAATCGCATCGATGCTGGAAGGCTGGCGGACTACTCGGAGTTTCCGCAGGTGGGAACGACTTCGCTGGTGGGGTCGACATCGGCCGATCCGACATCCTATCCTGCAAATTGGGTGAGCCTGGGGAATGGCATTGCGTTCTCCACTCCGAAGGCGTCGTTTGGTTTTCCCGGTGGAGGGTTGGATCCCGACAACCGCATAGAAATGTACGTTGGAGATGCGTGGAAGGCCAGGCCGAGATTAACGCTGAATTACGGTTTGCATTATGTGCGCGACAGCGGGCGCACCGACAGCGGTTTAGGCGCGTTGCCGGACTTGAACCAATGGGGTGCGGGATTAGGAGAAAAGATACGCAACCCGAACGTGAACTTCGCGCCTCGACTGGGATTCGCGTGGGATGCGGGCGGCAACGGCAAGACGGTGATCCGCGGCGGGGGCGGGTTGGTCTATGCGAACTCGCTGTGGAATAACACGTTGTTAGACGGCCCCTCCCGACGCAGTATGGGAATTTTCACGGATGCTCCGGAGGTTTGTCAGGGAGGCATTGCGAATGCGTTCAATTGGCCGACCAACCCCGGGGTGGCGGGTACGGCGATCGCGGGAGCGGCTGCTACGGTCGTGACCAACGCTACCACTGGGGCGCAGCAAGTGTTGCCGAACTTTTGCGGGGGAACCATCTCGGCAATCGCGCCGCAAATTCTGGCGCTGAGCAACGCCTTTCAAGCGGCGGCCGCGAGTGTGACGGGGTCGCAGCTGAATAGCAATTATGTGGGCACGACGCAATCGGCTTTGAATCCCAATTACGATCTTCTTTATCCAGGCTACCGCACGCCGCGTTCCTGGCAGATGAACATCGGCATTGAGAAGGAGATTCGCCCGGGAACGGTGCTCAGCGTTGACTACATCCGCGAGATCGGCGAGCACTACCTGATTGGCCAGGACATCAACCACAGCGGGGCGGCGCGCAGCTTCAACCAGGCCAATGCGGTTGCGGCTCGTGACGCGGCTCAGGCAGCCAATGGATGTCCTGTCGGTTATGGACAAGCGACCTGCATGATCAACTCGACCGTGGCGAGTGGCGGAACTACTCCCCTCGGAGTGGCGGGAGCTCAGGCGGCGTACTCGAGAGCGGGACTGGATTCGAATCTGCAGGCGACGGGCGGCGGGCCATGCTCCTACTGCGCGTTTCCCGGCACCAACCCCATCACCCAAAACAACGGAGTGGTGGGAGGAGTCGATATGCTCTTTCCCGATGGGCGATCACTCTACACCGGCGTGCAGATGAAACTGGTGACGCGCGTCGACAAGCCGATCCGGGGCGTGAAGACTGGGACCTTCCAGTTTTCCTATACGCTCTCCCGGTTGGTCAGCCAGGTGCAGGACCAGGATTTCGCCAACCTGGCGACAGACAACGACGACCCGTTACGCTTCACCGGGCCGAGCGCTCTAGACCGCAAAGAGCAGTACTCGTTTAGCGGGATCTTCGATCTGCCGTTCTATTTGAAGTTGAGCATGATCGGACATTTCTACAGCCCGCTTCCTCAAAGCCTGTTGCTGCCGGAACTGACTAATGGAGGCGAAATTTTCGCCACCGACTGGCTGGGCTCTGGACTGGGCTCGGCGGGGAATCCTGAGCCGCTGCCGGGAAGCCAGATCGGCGAGTACCAGCACAGCGTAAATATCGACAACCTACAAAAGGTGATCAACACCTACAACCACACCTTCGCCGCGTCGCTGACGCCTGCAGGGGATTGCCTGGTGGGAAATCACACCGCTTGTCCGGGGCTGATCACTGGCCCGATGGTGATGACCTCCCAGGACATGGCTGCTTTGGGGTGGATCATGCCAACAATCGGTTCCGTGGCTAACCATGCTCTGGCTACCCCCTGGCTGAAAACGATGGACTTGAGATTATCGTGGCCAATCAAGGTCAAGGATCGCGTGACCATCGAGCCGAGCGCGAGCGTCTTCAACGTCTTCAACTTCGCCAATGCATTCCAGTCGGGCAATATGCCGAGTGCTTCGTTGTTACCCGGGCCCAACGGAGTCTTGGCACCGAGTGTGGTGGGCGGTGTGGCTTCGGGATCTAGTTATATGCCGTTCCGGACGAGTTTCCAGTCGGGAACGTTCGCCCTGGGGGCTCCCCGCCAGTTCGAGTTCGGATTGCGAATCAGCTTCTAGAGTCGGAGACCAGAAGCCGCTCCTGTCGCTCCGATCCCTTCTCAGCGGGAGAGCTTTTTGCATTCGAGAGAGCAAATCGAGCTTAATCGGCTCCGTGTACAATGCCTGCATGGCTTTGCGCCCGCAGGGAAACCCCAACGCCGCCAAACGCGGCCGGACTCCGCCTCCTGAGGAGACTTTTGAAGAAGCCGGGTTTCTCAAAGCTCTGGGCGAGAAACAGAAATCAGTAAGCGTCAAGCTGATGGATGGTCAGACGGTGAGCGGCTGGATCGAGTATTACGATAAGCATATGGTGCGCCTGACGCGCGAAGGCGCTCCTAATCTTTTTATTTTCAAGCACGAGATTATGTACATCGCCGAAGACGGCGGGAAGAAGAAGTGAGACGGGCTCCCGGCTTCGGCTTTCGGGCCTCAGCCATTTTGTCGTGCCCCGCCTTGTTCTTGAACTCGAAGCCCGATAGCCGAAGCCCGAAGCCCGGTATCCGAACCTGTGCCTAACCCCAACGACAGCTTTCTCCCGGCAATGTCAGCCATCGCCCGCGAAGCCGGCGCTTTGCTGATGCATCATTTCCACCAGCACTTGAAGATCGAGTACAAGGGCGAGGCTGATCTCGTGACCGCGGCGGACCGCGCTGCCGAAGTCTTGATCAGGGAACGCATCCGGCAGCAGTGGCCTGCGCACGACGTCCTGGGCGAAGAGCAGGGGCTCAGCGACCAGGGCAGCGAGTATCGCTGGTACGTCGATCCGCTCGACGGCACGACGAACTTCGCGCATGGATTTCCTGTTTTCTGCGTGTCGATTGCACTGGAACACCATGCCCTCGAACATAAAGGCCGGCGCATTGCCGCGGTCGTCTACGACCCCACGCGCGACGAACTGTTTTCCGCAGAGCAGGGAAGAGGCGCGCATCTTAACGGCGACAGCATCCAGGTTTCGAAAACGGCCGCGCTGAAGGAAAGCCTTTTGGCTACCGGCTTCCCCAGCCGGAAGCGGCATAAGAATCCGAACATTTACTTTTATCACCAGATCACGCTGCACTCGCATGGCGTGCGTCGTGCGGGATCGGCGGCGCTTGATTTGTGCAACGTCGCCAGCGGACGCTTCGATGGCTTCTGGGAATTTAACCTGAATCCCTGGGACACGGCGGCGGGCGTGCTGATCATACAAGAAGCGGGCGGCAAAGTGACCCGCTTCGACGGCTCACCGTTTGAAATCGATAGCCGCGAGACGGTGGCCTCGAATGGGCTGATTCACGAAGCGCTCCTCGGGGAGTTTGAGGACGTCTTTGCGGGGCGAGGATTGGAGCCGCTCCCGGACCCGAAAGTCTACAAAGGATGAATAAAAAGCGCAGTGCATATGGAGGCGCAAGACATGCTTAAGAAAACCATGCTGCTGTTTCCAGTCGCGATCATCCTGCTGGGATCGACAGTTCTGCTCGTCGGTGCGTCCAGCTCTGCGCCGACCGCTCCTGATGCGGCTTATGTGCAGTCGTTTGAGAAGTGGAAGGCGGAGCAGATCGACGACCTGAAGCGGAACTGGCTGCCGCTGGCTGGCTTGTACTGGCTGAAGCCGGGCGTGAATAGTTTTGGTACTGCGCCGGAGAATGCGGTGGTGTTTCCCAAAGGCCCGTCGCGCGCTGGAGAGTTCGACCTCGATGGCAAGGACGTCACCATTAAAGTGCTTCCGGATGCGCACGCTACATTGGCTGGTGCCCCGCTGACAACCGCGAAGCTGGCTCCCGACGTTTCCGGCCACGCCTCGCTGGTAGAGATGGGCACGCTGCGCTTTCATGTGATCGTGCGCGGAGAACGCGTGGGGATTCGGGTAAAGGATTTGGAGAGCGCATCGATCACGAACTTCAAAGGGCTGATATTTTATCCGCTCGATCTGAACTATCGCGTGACAGCCAGGTGGGAACCCTCCGATGGCAAGAAGACGATCGACGTGCCCAATGTTCTGGGTGATGTGACTGCGGTGCCGGTTGCGGGAACCGTCGTGTTCAAAATCGATGGCCAAGAGGAGAGATTAACTGCGCTGGGCGGAGATCCATCCGTAGGACTGTCGTTCGTGTTTAACGATCTGACGGCGAAGAGCGACACCTATCCCGGGGGACGCTTTCTCGATAGCGAGCCGGTGGTGAACGGAACTGTGGTTCTGGATTTCAACCGTGCCTACAATCCTCCCTGTGCGGTGACTCCCTATGCGACGTGTCCGTTGGCGCCGAAAGAGAACCGGCTGGCTGTGGCGATTTCCGCGGGCGAGAAGTTCGATAAAGCGGCGCACGGGCACCATTAGCTAGTCACGCTACGCCGGTCGAGGGATCACACCTCCTCCGCGGCGTTACAATAATTAGGGAATGCGGTACTCGCTTTTGGGCGGTGCCCAGGTTCCCCGGCTTTTACAGGTCTAACGTGATCAACTCTCTGCTGGAACGCAAAATCGAAAAACGACCCGACCGAGTGCGGCTGCAAGGACGCATTCTTTTCCTCACGGCAGATCCCGAACTGATCAAGCGGCAATTGGCGGGCGAAGATTTGCCCTGGGATACGAAGAATCCTGCGAATAATCCCAAGCTGCGCGATGATATCTCGACCGACGAGATCACTCCGGCGCACTACTGCTTCTATTTTGACGAGACGCTGGGCGAGATTCCTTACCTGGGGCTCAAGTGCGGCAGCGTGACACCGATTGGGCGCGGCGAGGTGAAGCGCGGCGGATTTGTGTGCGCGGTGAGCGGGAAGCGGCGCGGCAAAGGGTCGAGCCGCGAGCAGTCACCTTATGCTGAGATGTGCGCCGGCATTCGCGTCGTGATCGCGGAAAACATTGAGCGCATCTACAAGCAGAATTGCCAGAACCTGGGAGTGCTGACTTCGACCGACTTTTCCCTGATCGACCGAATTCGTGGCGGGGAAGAGATTGCGCTCTCTGAGTTTACGGCGGGGGAAGATGAGATTACGCGGCAGGTGATTGAATACGGTGGGCTGTTTCCGTTCAATGTGGCGAGGATGCAGAAGAAAGTATTTCTCCCGCCGATTAAGAACGCGGGCGAGGGCGCCCGCGCCACACGTCCCATGACATTGGCGGAGAAGATCTTCGCACGACACATGATGAACGAAACCGGCGGAGTTGGCGTTGCTTACGTGAAGCCTGGGGACACCGGATTCGCACAGGCCGACCTGCGCTTCAGTCATGAGTACGTCACGCCGATGGCGGCAATCTTTTTTGAGCGCTATGTCGGCAAAGACGCGAAGGTCAACGATGCTTCCAGCATTATTTTCTTCCGCGACCACCTGACATTTCTCGATGAAGTCATTTCGGAGGAGAAAAAGAAGCTTGGGCTGCTCGATCTGGCGACTCAACTCAAGCTCAAGCAACAAGATTTCGCCGCGAAGCAGGGAATCAAGCTGCATGGCGAGTTGAAAGATCGTAAAGGGTCAGAGGGCATTTGCCACTCGATCGTGTTGGAAAGCTATGCGTTGCCGGGGCAATTGAACATTGGTTCGGACTCGCACACGCCGCATGTGGGCGCGATTGGCTGTGTTGCTTTCGGCATCGGTACCACCGACGTGTTCAATAGCTGGATTACGAAGGATGTGCGGGTGAAGGTGCCGGAGTCGGTGAAGATTGTGATCCGCGGCAAAAGGCACGCAAATGCTACCGCGAAAGATTTCATCCTAAAGATTCTCAGTCTCGATTACGTGCGCAGCGGCAAAGCTCTCGCCAAAGTGATGGAGTATGCGGGCGAGGCGATTGAGGAACTCAGCGTGGATGAGCGTGCGACCATGACCAACATGGCGGCGGAAATCGGCGGATTCACGGGCATTGTTGCGCCGGACAAGAAGGCAGTCGACTTTCTGATCGAGCGGCGCGGGATGGACCGCGCGAAGGCTCAGGCAATGGTCAAGGGCTTGTATAGCGATCCGGATGCTCAGTATGCCCATGTGATCGAGCTTGATGCAGCGGAGATTACGCCGATGGTCGCGACTCCGGGCGATCCGGGCAATGGAAAATGCGTGCGGGAGCTGAACACGCCGGTGCCGATCGAGATTGCTTACGGTGGCACTTGCACGGCCGGCAAGAATGAAGATATGGATATGTACGCCACCGTGCTGGCCGACGCGCTGAAACAGGGCAAACGCGTGGCTGACTCGGTGAAGTTCTACATCCAGTTTGGATCGCAAGAGACGCGCGAATACTGCTTGCGCAAAGGCTATCTGGATGTGTTTCAGAAAGCCGGTGCGATTGTGATCGAGCCTAGTTGCGGAGCATGCATCAACGCGGGTCCGGGAGTCTCGACGCGTCCCGATCAGGTGGTGATCAGCGCGCAGAACCGCAACTTTCCCGGGCGCAGCGGTCCGGGACAGATGTATCTGGCTTCGCCATTGACAGTTGCGGCCAGCGCCGTCGCCGGCTACATTGTGGAATATGAGCCGAGTGAAGCGCTGGTTGGAGTGTAGGGATTGTCGCGGAGCGGACGCTCGCAAGTGGTTGAATTCAGGCGGAGTGGTTGAAATCAGCCAGAGCAGGATCTGCAACTTTTTCCCCGGATCCGAGTTCAAATAGATAGGCGCTTCGGATCGAACTAAGATCTGGAAGACCCAGCGGATCCGGTGGTTTTCCGGATCGAGCGGCGGATCTGAAAAAGGAGGTCACCATGCGTTACCTAAAATATTTGGCTTTGGTGGGGGTTCTGATGCTGCCGTTGGCCTTTGCTCCACAACCCGCGCAAGCCCAGATCGGGGTAGGCGTGGACATTGGTGCACCACCGATTTGTGCGTACGGCTACTATGGTTATTACCCTTATGCCTGTGCACCTTACGGCTACTACGGACCTGACTGGTTTGACGGTGGAGTATTTATCGGCGCCGGTCCCTGGTATGGCTGGGGTGGCGGCTGGGGTTGGGGTGGCTGGGGTCGCAGTTGGGGTCGCGGTGGTTGGGGCTATGGTCGTGGCGGCTGGGGCTACGGACGCGGTTATTACGGTGGTCGTGGCTACGCCGGTGGTCGTGGCTTCGTCGGAGGACGGGGCTACGCCGGCGGACGGGGATTTGCGCGCGGCTCGGCTGGTGGGTTCCGCGGTGGTAGCGGGTTCCGTGGCGGCGCTGTAGCCCACGGCGGTGGCGGGTTCCACGGTGGCGGCGGGTTCCACGGTGGCGGCGGCGGATTCCATGGTGGCGGCGGTGGGTTCCACGGTGGCGGTGGTGGATTCCACGGCGGCGGCGGTGGACATGGTGGTGGCGGACACCGGTAATTGTCGGCTAACCCGGAGTTCTTTGATCCGGTAAGCAAAGCATGGACGAACGGCTGGCAGCAAGCGCTGCCGGCCGTTCGCATTTTCTGTCTCGGCTTAAAGTCTGTACCGCAGGCCGCGTTTCTTGCTAGAATGTGCGGTTCGCGGAGACGGGCTGTAGTAGTAAAATAGCTGCATAGATCTTCAGGAGACAGAGACCCTTATGGCTTACGTGATTGCAGAGCCTTGCATCAACACCAAAGACACGGCGTGCGTGGATGCGTGTCCGGTGGATTGCATTCATCCCAAGAAAGACGATCCTAAGTATGCAACCGAGCCCTTGCTCTATATCGATCCCGTGGAATGCATCGATTGCGGAGCGTGCGTGCCGGTGTGCCCGGTATCGGCCATTTTCGCGCTCGACGATCTACCGGAGAAGTGGAACGAGTTTACAGCGAAGAACGCGGCGTATTTCGGCCGTTAGAAGCGCTGCCAGCTATTCGTCTGAGAGTTTTCCGATTCAAGGCGCGCGTCCATTCAAATACGTGCGCCCTTTTTCATTGGTTGCAGAGAGTTTACATTCGGCTGATCGCGAAGGTCCCGTTTCCACGGCGACCAGATGCTCGACTCAAAGTCCAGGTGCCGAGTCCGGGTGCAGAGTGCAGGTGCCGGAGATCCAAACAAGCAGACAGCTCGTGAGTCTTTTCAAAATCGCCTCGGTCGAGACTGGGCAGTAGCCGCCGATTTGCGCATACGGAATCCACTGTATTGTGGGTCGGCCGGTCGCCGGTTAGAGTGATGTTCGTACTAGTTCTGAGAACAGCGTGAACGTGGGTTTAGGGACGGTCATGGGTTAGTGCCGCAGCAAGGTTGCGACATTCGGACCCTCACGATCGTCCCCTTCCTTTTGAGTCGTTGCCTGCTTCCGAATGAAGCATCGGCCCTTTCTTACTTATATTTTCCGCTGACCAAGAGGGCCAGAAGATTGCGGCCCCGGAGATGTCGCGCTTTGCGTGCCCACCCCGGTCCACTACAATCGTGAATTCAGATTGGACTTCCATGGCATTGACGGAGTCGGAAGCGATCGTGCTGCGCACCTATCCGCTGCGCGAGGCTGATCTGCTGGTCACGCTATTTACCCGCGCAGAGGGCAAGGTGCGCGGCGTAGCGCGGTCGGCGAAGAAATCGAAGCGGCGGTTTGGCGGGGCGCTGGAGCCGATGACCTACGTGCGGGCGTTTTATGACGTCCGCGAACGCCAGGAACTGGCGCGGCTGGATGCCTGCGAGGTGCTCGAGTCTCCACTGGCCAGCGAAGTCAGTTATGCGCGGGCGGTGGCGCTGGCGCACGTGGCTGAGTTGCTCGATGAATTGCTGCCTGATCGCGAAGCGAACGACGCGATTTTTCGGCTGACACTTTCTGTTTTGCATGCCCTGCAGGGCCCCGAGGTGTGGATGCCGGTCACGTACTTCGATTTGTGGCTGACGCGGCTGGTCGGCTTTCTGCCTGAGTTGACAGAGTGCATCGTCTGCGGCCGAACTCTGAACGGTAGCCGGGCCTATTTTCACGCGCTGGCTGACGGACTGATGTGCCCGGAGGATAAGCGTCTGGCGTCATCGGAGATTTCAAAGGACTCGCGAGACTTGGCGGCGTTGATGTTTCGTGCTCCGGTGGAAAGTTTTGCTAGGATTCCGTGGCCCAAAGCGCAGGGCGCCGATCTGCGGAAGTTTCTGATTCAGATATTGCAGCGGCATATTGAGAAGAAGCTGGTTACGGCGGGCATGCTGGAGAAGGGTGGGTTCTAAAGTGCAAACGACTCCCATCTCTGCTCCGCGATTGTTCGGCTAGTTCCTGTCACCAAACCCGTGCTTGCCTCGGCACAGCTTGCAATAGCGGACCTCTTCGGTATTGTCGACGCGATGCTGCACCGGCTTCAGGGTCCGTAGATAAGCGAAAATCGCTTTCAGATCATCGTCGCTCAGGTTGCGGAAGTACGCCCAGGGCATGATGCTGGCCAATGGGCGCGCGTTGACCTGCCCGGTGCGAATCACGTTGATGAACATTTTTTCGTCGAAATACGAGATGCCAGAAGGATCGGGTGTGAGGTTTAGAGACGCTACCTGGATAATCTTCTTCGGATCCGCTCCCCAGGCTCCCGACAGGTCGACTCCGCCGGCGAAGCTCATCCCTGGAATCGGATTGCCGTGCTCGTCTTCGGGAGTATGGCAACCGTCGCAATGCCCCGCCGTGACCAGATACTTTCCGTAGGCCAGGCGATCGGAACGATCGGGTTCGGGAACATGCGCCAGCGGTTCGAGGGGTTGAAAGGTTTTCTTAATGTCCCCGGTTAAGGTGGTCTTTGGCTGATTGATGTGCACTGGGGCCATCGAGCGTTCATAGACAATTACGGATGCGAGGTCTTCGTCGGAAAGGCTGCGGAAGTACTGGTAGGGCATTAGCGGAAACAGGGTGCGGCCATCGTGGCCAATGCCGCGCCGGAGCGCGCGCACAAAATCAGCGTCCTTCCATTTGCCGGCACCGTAGTCAGGATCAGAAGAGATATTGGATGCGACGATGCGGTTTCCAGGCGGCAATCCAAAATTGTCGAAGTCGTTGCCGCCATCTTTTTTACCTGGTACCGGACGCGCGGGACGTTGTGCGAAATCATAATCGGAGTGGCAAAAGGGGCATTGCAGCAGGCCTTCCACCAGGTACTGGCCCCGGGCCAGCCGCGCCGGGGTGCGCGGTATTGTCTCCATCTCCAGCACGGACGCTGGCGATGCATTCACCTTTGGGGCAGGCGCCTTCTGACAGCTATTGCTCAAACACACCAGGAAAAACGCAGCAATCCCAGCTGCAATCCCCGGAGGGATCGACTTAGACATTTTCATGGGTTCCGCCCCAATTAACAGACCGAAAGAAAGAACATCGCACGTCAGTTAGCGCAGAAGTATACGCTTCAGGCGTCAATCTGTACGCAGTTTTTCTGGTTCCCGAGGCTGACGGGCAGCGTCCCCTTCCAGTACAATCGATGCTTAAACTGCGGCGGTTCTACCGCATTGCGCGATCCATCTCCCGGCACCGGGACATTGGAATACCTTCATCCATGGTTTCATCTGATTCGAACTCGCTGACGTTTCAGGAACTCATCCTGCGGCTGCAGGCGTTTTGGGCGGAGCGTGGGTGTGTATTGCAACAGCCCTACGACGTTGAGGTGGGCGCCGGAACCATGGCGCCGGAGACGTTTCTGCGCGTGCTGGGGCCCAAGCCTTACAAGGTGGCTTATGTGCAGCCTTCGCGGCGTCCGGCGGACGGGCGCTATGGGGAAAATCCGAACCGGTTGTTCAAGCACACGCAGTTGCAGGTCATCCTGAAGCCTCCGCCGGAGAATGTGCAGGAGTTGTACTTGGAGTCGCTGGGCGCGATTGGCATCGACCTGCGGCAGCATGACATCAAGTTCGAGGAAGACAACTGGGAGGCTCCAACGCTGAGCGCGTGGGGCGTGGGCTGGCAGGTGATGCTCGATGGGCTTGAGATCACGCAGTTTACCTACTTCCAGCAGTGTGGCGGGCTGGATTTGTTTCCGATTTCCGCCGAGCTGACCTATGGGCTGGAACGGATTGCGGCGTTTTTGCAGGACGTGGATTCGATTTACGACATCGTGTGGGCGCGCGATCCATCGATCGACGGAAAAACGCCGGGACACGAAGTTAAATACGACGAGGTGCGGCTGGCCGATGAGTTGCAATTCTCCGTGTACAACTTTGAAACGGCGGACGTGGAGAGCGCCTGGAAGCACTTCTCGCTGTATGAGGAAGAGTGCAAATTGTTATTAGCCGATTACAGGTTAGACCGGGATGCTGAGGAGAAGTCACGATTTCCGCTTCTGGCAGCGTACGATCTTTGTTTGAAGTGCTCGCATTTGTTCAACATCCTGGATGCGCGAGGAGCGATCTCCGTGACTGAGCGCGTGGGCGTGATTGCCCGGGTGCGAGCGCTGGCCGTAGGCATCGCGAAAGCTTGGGTGGATCAACAGAAGAGCGAATCGGCTACCTCGGGTAACAAGGCCGACGAGGAAGAACCTGTCCGCGAGAAGCGAGCGAAGAAGCAGAGACTGTCGCCGGTTGGATCGTGAATCTTCTGATGTGATGCGCATCACATTTGTTTGAGTGAAGTTTTGAGAAGCTTAAGGTTTCAGGGCATGCCAGACTTTCTACTAGAGATCGGGTGCGAAGAGATCCCGGCGCGGATGATTGACGCCGCCTCGCAGGAGCTGCGGGAGCGCGTCGGAGCGATGCTCAGCCGGGAACGGCTGGCCCCGGGGACGATTTCTTACTTCGATACGCCGCGACGGCTGGCAGTGATCGCGGCTGGTATTCCTGCAGCCCAGCCGAACATCACCGAGGAATTGACTGGGCCCTCAGCGACGGTGGCATACAAGGATGGTCAGCCCACGCCTGCGGCGCAGGCCTTTGCCAAGAAAGCGGGAGTCGACGTATCGCAACTGCAGAGGATTACAACAGCGAAGGGCGAATATCTGGCGGCGAAGGTTACCAGGAAAGGCCGCGCCGCCGCCGAGATTCTCGCAGAGAATTTGCCGAAGGAACTTTCCTCTATCTATTGGCCTAAGAGCATGTATTGGCGCAAGCCGCACGAACGCTTTGTGCGCCCAGTGCGATGGCTGGTGGCGATGCTCGACGGAGAAACCATTCCACTGGAGTTTGACGGGATATGGGCAGGGAAGACTTCGCGCGGGCACCGGATGTTGTCTCATGGTGCCGTCACGATTCCACGGGCGGGAACTGCTTATGTCGACGCGCTGCGCGCGGCTAAGGTTCTGGGCCGTGGGGAGCGTGAGCAGCAGATTCGCAAAGCGCTGGACGCCGCCACGCGCACCATTCCCGGGGCGCGGTGGCGGGAAGACAAGTCCCTGCTCGACACGGTCGTGAACCTGACGGAGTTTCCATCCGTGATACTCGGTGGATTTGATACGCAGTTTCTGGCTCTGCCGGAAGAGGTTCTGGTTACGGTGATGCGGGACCATCAAAAATATTTTGCCGTGGAAGATGCGAACCACAAGCTGTTACCGCATTTTCTGGCGGTGTTGAATACTGATGGCGATCCGCAGGGATTGATCCGGCATGGCAACGAACGTGTGCTGCGGGCGCGCTTCAACGACGCCAAATTTTTCTGGGAAACGGATCAAAAACGGTCGCTGCTGGAACGGCTGGAACTGTTGCGGCACGTCACTTTCCAGAAAGACCTCGGCAGCTACTATGAGAAGACACGGCGGGTGCAGCGCTTGTGTAGTTGGCTGAGCGAGATCATCAAGCAGAGTGGGATGGCGGTGCGCCCCGGCGTGATCCACAAAGCGGCGTGCCTGGCCAAGACCGACCTGACTACCGAGTTGGTGAAAGAATTTACCGAACTGCAGGGCATAGTGGGTGGGCTTTACGCGCGGGTCCAGGAGCTTGATTCGAGCTTGCCCGAGGCGACTCGATTTGCGATTGCGGACGCGATTTATGATCAGTACAGGCCAGAGTCCGTCGAAGATGAGGTGCCGCGGTCGATGGAAGGTGCGGTGCTTTCCATCGGCGACAAGGCCGACACGATTGCGGGGATGTTTGCCCTGGGGCTGGTGCCGAGCGGGTCGAAGGATCCGTTTGCGCTCCGGCGGCAGGCCAATGGGATTGTGAAAGTGATCGCAGAGAAAAAGCTTCCTCTGCAGCTGACGGATTTGATGAGGGATGCGCGGGCTGGCTACCAGGGCTCAGAAGCGGAGAGGAAGTTTGTCGACGATGGAAAGTTTGTCGAGTCGGTGAGAACGTTTTTCCGCGAGCGCCTGGAGTTTTATCTGAAAGATGTTCGCGGCTACGCGTATGACGTGGTGAAGGCCGTGCTAGCCGCGGACTCGGACGACGTTGTTGACGCGCTTGCGCGAGCGGAGGCGGTGAAACAGGTTTTGCATATGCCGGAGTTCCTCGCAATTGGCGCGGCCTGCAAACGAATCAGAAACATCTTGAGGCAAGCGGAAGAGAAGGGAATCGCACCGGCTGCAAGGTTCGAGAGTTTGCCGGATTCGGCTCCTGAAGAGAAAAATCTCGCAGCTTATATCCATGCCAATGGACCCCGGGTAGATGCCCTGCGGAAGAAAAAGGAATACGGCGACGCGCTTCTGCTGCTGTCGACGGCTAGAGAGCAGGTTGATGCATTCTTCGACAAAGTCATGGTGATGGTAGAAGATGAGAAGATACGGGCGAACCGCTTGGCGCTGCTGCGGACTCTGCTGAAAGAATTTTCCACGATTGCGGATTTTTCCGAGATCGTGACGGAAGGCAAGGCGTGACTGCCAGCCATTCCCGATGAGTTTGGATGTGCGAATTGCCGGCAGGACGCCGGCGCTACGAAATTAAACGACAAAGGACTAATCATCATGGCGACAATTACTCTCCCCGAAGCTGGAATTCAGGAAAACAAGAAAACCACGACCAAGTACGTTTACTTTTTCGGCGGCGGTAAGGCCGATGGCAACGGCAAGATGAAGGATGACCTGGGCGGCAAAGGCGCCGGCCTGGCCGAGATGACCAACGCTGGTCTGCCAGTACCTCCGGGATTCACCATTCAGACCGAAGCCTGCCGCGAGTATATGCGGAGCGGCGGCGTGTCCAAAGAAGTCGACCGGCAGATGGAAGACGCGCTGGCCAAACTCGAAGCACTGCAGGGTCAGAAGCTCGGAACGGGCGAGAACCCGTTGCTGGTGAGCGTGCGTTCGGGCGCGAAGTTCTCGATGCCGGGGATGATGGATACGATTCTCAATCTCGGGTTGAACGATAAGAGTGTGGAATCACTGGCCAAACGCAGCAACAATCCGCGATTCGCGGCGGATTCCTATCGCCGGCTCATCCAGATGTTTGGCAACGTTGTGCTGGAGATTCCGAAGTCCGCGTTTGACGAAGTGTTCGATGCAAAGAAGAAACAGAAAAAGGCCAAGCTCGATACTCAACTGGATGCCAAGGCCCTGAAGGAAGTGATTGAGGAGTACAAGAAAGTTGTCAAGAAGCATACCAAGCGAGACTTTCCGCAGGATCCGCACGAGCAACTGGTGATGGCGCGGGACGCGGTGTTCCGCTCCTGGCAGAATGACCGCGCCAAGCATTACCGCCGCATCAACAATATCGATGACATGCTTGGCACCGCGGTAAACGTGCAGGCGATGGTGTACGGCAACCTTGGCGATACCAGCGGCACGGGTGTGGGTTTCACGCGCAACCCTGCAACTGGCGCGAAGGAATTCTACGGCGAATTTCTGATGAACGCGCAGGGCGAAGATGTGGTCTCAGGCGTGCGCACCCCGGTGCCGATCCTCGAACTGCAGAAGATAATGCCCGACGTATACAACCAGCTCCGCGAGATCACGACGCGGCTGGAGAAACATTACAAAGATATGCAGGATTTCGAGTTCACTATCCAGGATGGCAAGCTCTACATGCTGCAGACGCGGAACGGCAAGCGTACCGGCCTTGCCGCCGTGCAGGTGGCGCTCGATATGGTGGATGAAGGACTGATTGGCAAGGAAGATGCGATCTTCCGTCTCGATCCCAACCAAGTCGTCGATTTCATGGTGGCGCGACTGGATGAGAAGGACGTGAGGCCCGAGGACCTGCTAACGGCGACGGGCATCCCAGCGTCGCCGGGCGCTGTCGTCGGTCAAATAGTTTTCACTGCGGATGATGCTGTCGAAAAGGCTGGGCACGGCGCTGAAAAGAACCCGGTGATTTTGGTTCGCGCCGAAACCACTCCTGAAGACATTCATGGTATGGAAGTTGCAATTGGCATCCTGACATCGCAGGGAGGTTCGACCAGCCACGCGGCGGTCGTTACCCGTGGCATGGGCAAAACCTGCGTTGCAGGTGCCGGTGAGATCGCGGTCGATGAAAGATCGCGCCAGATGCGGGCGCGAGGGCAAGTGTTCAAGGAGGGGGACTGGATAACGCTCGACGGCACGACTGGCCGGGTGTTGAGAGGCAAGAGAAAACTGCTGCCGCCGGACCCGGAGAATTTGGCGAAACTCGACAAGTTCATGAGTTGGGCAGAGCCCTTCCGAAAGATCGGTGTGCGCGCCAATGCTGATATTCCGCGCGATGCCAAGAAGGCGCGCGAGTTCGGCGCCCAGGGCATTGGCCTATGCCGTACGGAGCACATGTTCTTCGCTCCCGATCGCATCCGCCATATGCGCGCCATGATCCTTGCCAATAACGAGAAAGACCGCCGCGCGGCGCTGAAGAGACTGCTGCCCTATCAAAGGAAAGACTTCGAGGGTCTCTTCAAAGCTATGGACGGGTTGCCTGTGACGATCCGCCTGCTTGATCCTCCGTTGCACGAGTTCTTGCCCAAGCGCGAACAACTCATGGTCGATCTTGCCAGCCTGCCCAGTGCCAATGCGAAGAAGAAAAAAGCTTTGGTGGAGCAGTACCGCGAGTACGGTGCGAAAGGTGCGGGTGATCTGAAGAAGGTTCTTTCTGATTTGCTGGCCCGAGTGGAAGAGTTGCACGAATTCAATCCCATGCTGGGGCTTCGCGGATGCCGCTTGGGGATCACCTATCCGGAGATTACCGAGATGCAGGCACGGGCAATTATCGAAGCGGCCGTCGCCGTGGAAAAAGAAGGCATCAAAACCCACGCGGAGGTAATGATTCCGCTGATCGCAACGGTGAAGGAGATGGAGAACCAGGGTGCGATCGTCCGCCGCGTGGCGGAAGAAGTCTTCAAGGAGAAGGGCAAGCATGTGCATTATCACGTGGGCACGATGATCGAGCTGCCACGCGCCTGCCTGGTTGCGGACGAGATTGCCAACGAAGCCGAGTTCTTCTCGTTTGGCACCAACGACCTGACCCAAACCACCTTCGGTTTCTCGCGCGACGATGTGAATAAGATCCTGACGGGGTATCTCCAGGAAGGGATTCTGAAGCAGGATCCGTTTGCCGCGATCGACCAGGTAGGTGTAGGCGAGCTGGTGAAGATTGGGATAGAGCGCGGCCGGAAGACACGTCCGGATCTGGAGGTGGGGATCTGCGGCGAGCACGGCGGCGAACCTGAGTCAGTCAAGTTCTGCCACGAGGTGGGAATGGATTACGTTTCATGCTCGCCGTTCCGCGTGCTGACGGCGCGTTTGGCTGGCGCGCAAGCCGGGGCTTCAGATAAGTTGAAGGTTGAGGGCGGAAGGACAAAATAGATCGCGAGCGGTGGGCACAGAGGAGGCTTGTGCCTCCTCTGCGTTTGTGAATTATTGCACTTTCTGCAGGCGCGCGATCAGTTTCTGCGCCAGGCTCTCTTCCGAATCTGACCAGAGCAGCCGCGAACTGGTGCCGCTATTTTTCTCCACGTTCACCGAGAACTCCACCAGTTTCGCGACGTTGTCGCGAATCTTGGCGCGGGTCTGGTCAGTGAGCGAAGTCTCGGGCTGCAGAAAATATGAATCCGGACCAAAATCCACCTCGATGTGTCCCGTCTGCTGATAAGCCCCTTCGTCGAATTCTTCTCCCTGGACGATGAACTTCACGATTGCGGGTTCCAGCACCCAGTTCTCGTTCGACGCATCGGGCGTCCACAAATCCCAATGAGCTTCGAAAACGTAAGCGTAATCGTCGTGGACCTGTTCGGCGGCGATCAGCGTCGCTTGCCCGGGATCGATTCCCGAGGGAAACCGTCGTTCCAGCACGGTAGCCTCGTCCCACGAAATGGGATGAAGAGCAAAGTAAGTGATTCCGGGAAGCTGCGCCGAGAAAGGAAACTGCTGCAATACCGCGAAGGCGTGCGGCAACATCTCCGGGCCGGAGAAATCGGAGAACCAAAGGCTGAGATAAAGTGGATCCGACACAATCGCCTCGAATGGTTGTGAGCGTCGCCTACGCTCACTATCATTTATTCTAAATTGTCTGGCGATCATGTGGAAAGGCGGCAACTCCCCATTTTGACAGGGTTGCGAAGGGCTTGTTACGATCAACTGGTGACTCGAGCACCCCACCTCACCTCCGTCCCCGTCGTCTAGCCTGGCCTAGGACATCGCCCTTTCACGGCGGTAACACGGGTTCAAATCCCGTCGGGGACGCCAACCTTATCAACCACTTGCAAATCCCCTCCAGAATTTTGTAGGTCCGTTACGGTCCGATAAGCCTCGGTGCTTGGTTTTTCTTCGTTTTTGTCGAGCAGCAAACTCACAACTCGGCTCTGCGCGTCTCGCTTGGTTTGCGTGATTGCTTGCGCATAGACGTTCAGAGTGACCGAGATGTTTGCGTGCCGCATTAGCTCTTGCACAACCTTCACGTCCTCGCCGTTCCCCTTGAGGAGCGTCGCGTACGTATGCCGGAACGTGTGCCAACCGAAATGGCCCACGATTCCGATTTCTTTCGCCGCTGGCTCCAGGTGCGCCTTGTACAGCGAACCCGGCCAGTACGGCAGTTTCCCACCGCTGTGCGGACTGGCGAATACCCAGTCCTCATCGGTTGGGTATGGACTATGCAGTCGCCAGTTCCACAAAACCTTAGACAGTCGCAAATCGAGCGGAACCGGCTTGCGAGAGGCTTCGGTCTTGCAGTCCCCGACGTGTTGCATCACGATCGAGCGGATGACATGGACTTCCATCTTCTGAAAATCGATATCCTTCCACTTGAGGCCTAACAACTCCCCAACCCGAAGGCCCGTGAACACGGCGAGGAATACCATCGTGCGCGTGGGCTCCTTCAGGATGCGAAGCAGTGCCGCAATCTGCTCGATGGAAAGCACAATGGGCATCCTGGTCCGCTTGGCGCTCTGACGCACCATGCGTATGGGATTCACATCAAGCCATTCCCATCTGACAGCGTGATTGAAAACCGCGCTCATGATGTTTCGAGCTTTGGCTTTGCTTCCGTTCGCATACTTGAGCGAACGAAGCCACTGCTCCACCGCGACTGCTTTGACCTCGGTTACGTGATAGCTTCCCCACCTGGGCAAAATCCACTTTCGGAAATAGCCTACGTAGGTGACCTGCGTCTTCCGCGTTTTGGTGCACTCCGGCCCCAGCTCTTTTTCCCGGTAGTGTTCGACAAGCGTTTGAACACTGATCGGAGTCAAGCTGGTGCGCGGATTCTCAGCGTTGATGTCTGCCCGAAGTGCGGCGACGGCCTTCTGAGCCGCCGTCTCGTTCGGATATTGTTCGAGCGATCCGACCATCAGGTTGCGTCGCGTCCGGCTGCCATCCGCCTGGAGTTCGTACCATCGGTACTCCCAAGCTTTCCGACCACCGGCACGCTTCACGATCTGAAGGCTGCCTTGCTGAAATCTCGTCCGTCTCATCACGATCCTCCGTGGTTAGGGACGGTACGGATAGCTGGCTAACTTTAACCTCAAATGCACCCACGCGTCGAGATCCGATGTGCGAAAGCGCCACAATTTTCCGATCCGCATGGCGCGTATCTCGCCCTTGCGGGCGAGTCGTTGAAGTGTTTTCGGGTGGATCTGCAGCAAGGCTGCCGCCTCGCGCGAATCGACTAACCTCTCGAAATGAGGGAACGGCTGGCTGACTGGCGTTACTTCGTGCATCTCGCTCATAAAATCTCCTGCAGCGAGAGTCGAGACCGGGCTGAAATCACCGCGTCGTCTGAAGGTCGGCTTTGGCGTCCGACTTCGTTCGACAGATTTCGAGCCCATTCACTACTCGGCTGGCGTTAGTCTTCGCGTCATGGGCGGACGAGAACATTATTCGTATAGAAACCGTACAAGACGCATTTGTTGCTTCCCTTCATAGAATCTTTTTTCTTTTTGACTTCGAAAGAACTTCTCAACAACTGCTTAAAGTGCCTAAAGCGCCTAGAAGTGCTTTTAGGTACGTTTGGGGAATCCACGGGAACATCGCAGTGGCGGCACCCAACCGCCGGGTTTCTTTGGCTGGGTGGTTCCGGCGATCCGCGCGAGATTTTCCCCTCTATCTATAAAAGGAACCTGCAGGAGGAGAAATATATCGAAAATATTTCGAATGTAGCCCGAACGGCGGGTAGGACGAGCCACGCTTGTTTATCCCAGCGGAGTTAAGTGGCTCTGGTCAGGTCGATGGGTCGATGCATCTGAGATGCGTCCTGTCCTTGGTGTATCGCTTGAGGGGCCACAAGTCGGGGCCGCCAAGGTAAACATAGGAAGGGAAACTACCAACGACTCGTTTCGAGTTGCTAGTGGGATGTGTCACCATTTTCGGGGGATGTCGACTGCATCCTCAGCCACCCCGGATCGTACCTCTCGTAGGGTGTCATCGGTCAGTGGCACCAACGCTGGAATGTCGTTCCGTTCAAAACCAAACATGACCGCACGCTGGGGCAGATTCCGAAGATCAATCGTCGGCTGTCGAGAAAGGCGCACAGGCTGTATGGGAACCTCGAACGTCCCCTTTATGGTCTCAATGATCTTGTAGTCTGCGTACTGTTGGCCGTCTCCTGAATCGTCTGATTTCTCGCGATGCACTCGCAAAATGTCTACGACTGCAGCATTCTGGGCGTCTCGCCCGAGAGCGCGAATCATCGTCGCGGACCAAGTCATCGGCGGTTGGCCCCCGGAATTGTATGATCTCGAATCCTCTTCGAGTCGCCGAGCGGCCACGGGCATTATTTGGCTCATCTGCGTGCACGGCCTTAGAGTCGCACCGATGCAGTATAAATCAAACGCGAAGGCGTCCCGCACTTCCTCGATACTCGCGTAGGGCGTAATCTTCACCCACAGTGCTTGACAGATTTCACATCCGCCCGGTCTTCCGAAACGAATGTTCGGATGCGTGTCCGGGCTCACGTACCATGTTCTCGTCGCGAAGTCGCGTGAGGTTTCGGCCGTTGCGATTAGAGGATAGTCGTCACGGTGCGAAATAGTCGCATCAAAATCCTTCCCCCAGACCACACCATCGCGGATGCGCACCGTGGCGTCAATGAATGCCCATCGTCCTCCAGGCAAACTCCACGCGGTCCAAACAAAGCGCCCGAAGCTCGTGTTCCCATTGCTGGAGCTCCGGAACTTATACCAATGATCTAGCTTTACGCTGATGTCACAACGCACCGGCGAGCAAGCCGCATCGGTGCTTAGGTGTTTCCCGTACCTTGCGCGAATCCGCTGTGCATCTTGCCAGTTGCTCCTTCTCAGTTCGAGTTGCTGGATATCCCTCAGCAGCGACTGCGCCTTGAATTGGAAAAGTCGGTCGGACAAGCGCACGAAGACGATCCACGCAAGTATGAGGGCAACCGACGTGATGTAGATTCGTGCGGCCCATTTATTAGGAAAGCGACGAACCGCGTGAGACGGCGATAGTTCACTGGTGGGCTTCTTTCTGGCAAGCCTGAGAATGGCCCAGCAAGCTACCAAAAATCCCGACAGCCCTTCAATTAACGGCCAGGCGCGTCCCTGTGAGTGTGAGTTCCATTGCCATACGACCAATCCGGTCTGCTTCGCATTGGGAGCCGGCATTGCATCGATGCGTGTGATCTCTAGATCCCAAATACGGTATTCGCATTTCACATGTTCGCTGATACCGGAGTTCCAAAATGAGAGCGGGACGTTGTCGGTCCGGGACCTCGTCACGTGCAAGTTTCGGTACGGGGCATTGGGGAACGTTGACTCGTCGGCCGGAGGGAATCCCAGGTCATAAATCCAAAGTGAACTCTCCGTATCCTCGCCGCCGCCGCTCCATCCGAGAACGTATCCGCTGAACACGGCGTGGGGACTTGATCGAAGGACGGTCAGAAAGCCGCCATGCAGAAGTACCGCCACGCCCAGTAGAACGAAACCAACCAAATTGTTCTTGTCAAAACGCGTCTGGCGCTTGGTGCCAATAAAGAGTGGAAGGGCAACCATTGCACAGACAATCGCGGCAACGTTGACGTATACCGAAATACCTGTAAGCACGGCGAAATTATAGTCCTCCTCGCGGGATGGTCTTCCTGGGTGAGTGTCCGCGCTGCCACAGCTACCAGATTTAGACACCGAATCCGGAGTTCCAGCTCTACTAACATCCGGACTCCCCATGGTCCAAAGCATGGCCGCGGCGCGGCTTGTGTCAAGGCTCACGACCGCTTTCGCGGCGCAAAACACGCGGCCTTGACACAAGCCTTTCCCCCCGGCCCATTTCTCCGCCATGTGGGGAATGTGCAGGTGTGGCTCTCCGCGAGACCTCAAAGCCCGAGACCAAGACTGGGGCCACCGAGGTCATGTTCCACGCCGACATGGGGAGTCTTTTCCGGTTCCGGTGTGTGAGTTGGTACGGAAGGATGCTGCTCTCCGATCTGCTGGCCAGCTTGCCGGTTCACCCCAGTCATCAGGTCAACACGGTGGCCCTTTTCCGGATCGTATGCGGATAGCTGTTTTCGAGCCAGTTCAATCGCAGACTGCCGCATCGTGGATACGCCGACGGATTCACGAAGTTGCTCGCGGTCGCTGGTGACAACAGCGATCTGGCTCCGACCCCGGCTGGCGGCGACATAGAACAGTTCCTTTTTCATGGCGTCTGCCGAGATGATCACGGTGTCTACGGTTTTGCCCTGGCTTCGATGGGCGGTGACCGCATATCCGTGGGTGAATTCGTGATAGTTCGCAGGAAGTGTTCTTCCGTCTTCGAGATGAATGGCTCCGCCATCCAGGGACTTCACTTTGACCAGCTCTCCGTTAGTCGCCCGGAGTTCCGGCCCTCGACGGTTTGCTGTGAGCATGAGACTGTCGCCAGGGGCAACTTCAATGGGCTGACGCTCATAAACGGAGAATGCCCGCGTTTGTTTCGGCGAGATGGCCACCTCTTCTCCGGTTTCTTTTCGCGCGACCAGAGATTCCGGGCCAGCGCGCACGACTTCCAGCGACTCATGTCGTTTTGCAAGTTTCGTGTCTCTGTGAAACTGCAGAATCTGCCCCTCTTGGTAGTTGGACAGTTCCTGTTTCTGGGCTGTTGTCCACTGGAGTGAGACGTACCGATCAAAAGAATGGCCGACTCCCAGTTCACCGTGTTCTTTCCGATCCTGGCGAATCGCGTCAGTGAGTTGGGAAATCTCAGCATGAGTACCGGCAACTACAAGCGTATCGCGCCCTTCGGCTCGGAACCCACGATGCAACTCCGCCACAATCTGGCCTCGGTCGAAGATTGATATCTCGCGAATGGCACCGAGCCTTTCCAATTGTGCGAACCCTTCCTCGGGTGAATGCCTCATGGTCTTTACGGCTTCACGATAGAGGGAGTTTGTCTGCCGCTGTACTTCAGTAAGGGAAACACTCTTCAGTTCAGACTCCCGCTCCAAGATACGCAACGCATCCGAGGCCTCGACGCTCGGAATTTGTCGCGTGTCACCGGAAAAGACGATTCTGGCTCCCTGATCCTCGGCGAGGTGCAGCAAGCTTTGCATTTGCCGGCCCGAAACCATGCCTGCTTCATCAACAATCAAGACCCTCCCGCGCAGCGCACCCTGTGGTTCCTGAGCCTCCAGAAGTCGGGAGACAGTCATCGCATCACGGAAGCCAACTTTTTCCAGTTCGTCCACCGCACTTCGGGTGGGAGCCACTGCAAGAACCTCGTGTCCGGCGTCTCTGAGACCGCGGTCAATCTCACGCAGCGTGGCAGTCTTGCCAGTACCTGCAGCGCCTCGAACGTTTATCGCGAAATCGCGAGAATCGAGCACCGCCTCGACGGCGTGCCGCTGTTCGGGACGGAGATGTTCCGAAACCTCAAAGCCGCGGCCCTTTCCGAGGCCGTCGTAGCGATCCACTCCGCGGTTAACGACCGCAATCATGTCACGCTCGCGTTCGAGGCTCGCGTGTGTCGCAATTTCATCCCCAGAGGAGATGAGAGTTCCTTTTGCGCGTTCAAGGGAGAGAGAGCCCTGAAGGTCGCTGAGTTCGACGTTGCCGCGCCCGTGACGAAGAGCCTCGGTAAGAACCTCATGCTCTCTGGCAACCGAAAGACGCTCGAAAATGTGCTCCTGAGAGTATGCAAGTGAGGCCTCGTGCATACCAGGACTGATTCGAGGTGAATAGGATTGTGTCTGAGCTTCGTTCAAAACCTCACGAAGTGTCTGCCTCTCATCCACTGACAGTCGTTCTTGCTGAAGGCTGCGGACTCGCTCGGTCGATATCTCTTGAAGCTTGTCGGGCCGCGTTTCCCGGACCAGTATCGCAACCTCGTTGTCTGTTGGCGCACGGCCACGTGAGTGGGTGAATTCTTGGATTGCTGCATCCCGCTGGGCGCTGCGTTGACTGTACTTGTCGAGGAGGTCCTGGGAGAATCCTGCGATCTCGAATCCCTTGTCACGACCACGAACATCGTGACGGTTTTCAACCTCGTAGCCAAGGGCGCGTACTTCGCGAGCCAGGGTATTGCGATAGACCTCGGTCAGGTAGCTGCGACGCTCGTACAGACCGGAAGCCTGGAGCGCCTTCCAACGTCCCTCAGTCCCATCGTAGGTGAGATTGGCGGCGACGGCATGAGTGTGGAGCTGAGGATCTAGCTGACGACTCGTGTCGTGAGTGTAGGAAGCTACGATCCAGTTTCCGGTGGCTCGATTTTCGTTCAGGCCGGCGAGGCGAACCCTAGTGGCCGAGTATTTTTCCGCTTCCTCCAGGGCCTCGCGCACGGCAGTTGTGTGCGCGGCGACCAGTCTCTCATCACCGGCAACAACCGCCATGACAGAGACAGACTTCGGCGCTGAAAATGTCATGTCATAGAGGGACCGGGCCTTACTCTGTTCCGCGCCATTGCTGGCAATGCGATCCGCGCTGTGGCGCTGCCGGAGGAACTCTCCAGTTTGCGGGTCGAGACCTTGCCGTACTGCTTCAAAATCCTCGGATGTTACCTCTCCTTTAAGCCCAAGCAATTCAGCGCCGCGGCCGCACCACCGGCCTTCGACAGTCCGATTCTGGTCGTAATAATCGCTCTGCCGAAGATGACGCTGGGCGTAGCCCTCACCGCTGGTCATGGCACGAATCGTCAGCACAGCCCGACGCTAGCTCTGTTCGAGATTGGAGATCAACCCGTAAGCGTTCGACCAACGCACCTATCCCACGAACGGAATCTATGCTGAGGCGGAGGGATGAGCGGTTGTATCTCCTCTTTGCGTTTCCGCAAAAACATTTCGTATACGTCGCTGGTCCGCAAAATCCGCTATTTGACTATTTGACTCCCGCTTCCCCGAATGAATCAACTGCCTGTCATATTGCGGGAGGCAGTGTATGTTGGCGGTCCGAGCCCAACGCCAGTGCCCGAGACGGTTGTCAAAGTATCGCCGAATATTTTGGCACTGCTCGGCGCAAACCTTACGATCACTGTGCAGGAACCACCGTTGCTCACGAGCAGCGTCAGTTCACTGTCGGCGGGTACACGGCCGAGGTGCTAGCGCTGTCGTCGGCGTTGCCCACGTAGGTCGCGGTCAGCGTCTGTGGCCCCGCATCCGCAGCCGCGAACGTCAGTAAGCACTTTCCGCTGGCAACCGTCCCCATGCACGTCTCTCCGCTGCTGGCGGTCACGGTCACGTTACCCTTTACTGCGGTGCTCGTCCCATTGTTCACGGTGAAGTACACCGTTACCTTCAGAGGGTTCTTGGGCGTCAGAGTAGCGGTGCTTGTGATCGCCGTGCTCGTGCCCAAAAGCGTCGCAGTGGTGGTTTGTGTGAGACTGGTGGCCGTGTAATAAGTGTTTGCGGCCCACGATGCCTCCACGGTGCAGGTTCCAGTACCGCTCTTCATTGTAACGAGGTCGCCGCTGACGGTGCAGACACCGGTCGTCTTCGACGTGATTCTTGGAGTGACTCCGGAGTTTTGCGTTGTGGCCACATTGAAGGTGGACAAGTATACGGAGCTGGTTGGCGCGCCGGTAAAGGTCACCGTCGGCGCAATCCTGATAACCGTCCTCACGGCAGTTACAGTCTCGATGACCGGCGGTGCAGGAGTGTAAATGCCACCGCCCGCCTGGTTTGCCACTACATTGCAATATCCGGTGTCGCTGGTCATGGTATAGGTCGCGCTTGAAAGCGTGCACACCGACCCAAAGCCAACGCTAAAGGTCACCGGGTTCCCACTCGCCCCGCCGACGGCCGCAACCGTGAAGCTGTCCCCGGATTTCGCGGTTGGCGGCGGCGGCGTTGTGAACCTGATGGTCTGGCTGACAGTGTTACTGGGTTGGTCAACGACAAGTATTGTCTCCGGAGCGTTGACCGGCACCGTCGTTTGCGGCGGTAACCCAGGCGCAGAGCTGGCTCCGGAGCCGTTCAGCGCCAGCGTTTGCGTATACGTCGAGCCCGAACCTGTGCTGGTCAGGTTGCTCAACGGAGAGTTATCAGTAAATGTGATCGTGCCGTTCGCGGGCGCACCTGTCGGCGCCGTGTAAGAGATAGTGAATACGCAGGCACCGGCCGGCGGAAGCGTCGACGGCAATGATGACACTCCATTCGTGCAGAGGGTCTGCGAGAGTGAGAACGCCGCTCCCGAGATGGGTGCGCTGTTTAGCGATAACTGCCCTTGGCCGATGTTTGACAGCGAGAAAGACTGTGTCGCAGTCTGCCCGGCAGGTACCGTGCCGAATCCGACGCTGCCCACCGAGTAGTACGCCACCGCACCCAAAGTGGTCAGGGCAGTGGGCATGGGAACAATGAGAGGTGTATCCGTCACGTCGATCGTCTCGGGCACCGGCGCATTCGCGGTCCCGGAGACAACGATGGTCGCGGGGCCAGTGCTGGTCGCCAGATTCGCCGTGCTCTGGAAAGTCGCGGTATAAGCATACGTGCCGGAGGTCGCAGGACTCGTCGCTGCTAAGCTGGCTTGCCCGGAGCCATTCAAGGGCACCAGTCCGAGCATTGCCCCGTTGTAGTCATAGAATGCCACATTGCTGCTGGTAACCGGAGTCCCGTTGTACAGAACCGCGGCGGTCAAGGTGAATGCCTCACTTACATTGAGTGAGCTTGGCGCCATCAGCGTGGTCATGGTGGGGGCGGGATTGATCACCAGCGTCTGCGTGAGACTGCCGGTATCCCCTTGGGAATCGCTAACATTAACGGTGAATGGGAAAGCTCCGCCCTGCGTCGGTGTGCCCAAAAGAATTCCGGCTGAACTTAGACTCATGCCGGAGGGCAGCGAACCGGTTTCCGAAAATGTGTATTGCCCGCTGCCGCCCGTCACCAGGAACGGGACCGGGCTGTAGGAAACGTTGTAAGTTCCCTGTATGGCCACGCCGGTGACTTGAAGCGTGGTTGCGGGGGCGGCGATCGAGTTCAGAGAAATCGTCTGCTTGGTCAAACCAGCCGGCGGAGCGTTGCAAGGGCCGGCCGTGAGCGGCGGCCCCAGAGAAACTTCGATCTCCGAAAGTGTGCAACTGGTCGCGGTCGCGTTGTTGCCCGTTGCATTGAGCGTTAGCACCAGCTCGCACGAAGTGTTGGGGGAAAGAAGAGTCGAGGAAGTTTGCGAACACGTGGTTCCGGCGGCCACGCTAAAGTCACCACTGTCTGCACCATTTAATATAGGTGATCCAAACTCCATCTCCACCGAGCCCTGCGTCCCAGCCACCGGGTTCGTCACATAAATGGTCTGCGACTCTCCCTCTGCGGTGAAATCCACAATGCTCTGGGTGACGTCCAGGTAGAGCAAATTACTCCCATCGAGAATGTAGATGCTATTGGAGGTGTCGAGCGCAAGCCAAGTGGGGTTGGCCAATCCCGTCTGCACAGCCGACACTGCGGTTTCTGCGAGCAGCGAGTCTCCTATCTGTTCGGTCGCAGTCCCGTTGCCGGCCACGACGATCACGTTTCCGTGGATATCCAAGCGGTAGACCAGGTGCGTGCTGGTATCGGAAAAATAGAGACCGCCGGCCGCATCTATCACCAACCCGTAGGGCGACTGCAAGGTAAGGGTCGTGGGCATCGCTACCACAGACGGCGTTCCGCCAATCGTGGTCTTAATGATGCTGCCGCCCGACGTACTGCCCGGCGCCTCTGAGTTCGCCACATAAATTGCCAGTGTGGTCGGATTCACCGCGATCCCCAGCAATTGTCCCAGCGGAGGAGTTCCGGCCGGCGCCGAACCGAGCACCGTCGTGGGAAAACTGCCATCGGGCCGGAAAGCCACGAGCCGCGGACCGCTTGGCGGCATGTCGGTAACGTATACCTCATCGCTGGTTTCAAAAATTCCCATCGGCGCCGTGAGCGGCGGATTGAGCGTGCCCCCACTGGATCCGATATTGATGACCGTGACCGTGGGGCTGGCGGTCGAAGGATTGACCACCTGAATCACGCGGTTGTTCCCGGTGTCCGTGACGTAGAGATTGCCGTCCGCACCGAGGACCATGTCGGCAGGATTACTCATTGGCCCGAGCATCCCGCCGGTTGAGAGAACGGTGCTGGGGGAAATGATCGTGCCGCCGCCGCTATTCTTATCCACTAAGGTCACGGTGCTTGCACTGCCATTAAGAAAATACTCATTGCTCTTGGCATCGAGCGCGACAATCCCATTGCCACCGTTCGAGTTCCCGGACAGCGCTCCGGGCGTCAGTGCCACGGGCAAAGATGCAACGGGAATGTTCGGCACGCCCGAGTCGGTGCAACTCGCCCCACAAACCGTTACCCTCACGTATCCCGTCGTAACCGGCAGATACGGCGGATTGAAGTACTCCGCGACCACGTAGTAAGTGCCGGCGATCAGGAACGGAGCCTGGTCACTGGCGTTTCCCGAAGTGTCGCTCGTGGGGCTGACCGCAACCGCTGCCAGCGTAGCTCCGCCTTCGCAGGGAGTCGAATCGGTAGAGGTTGCCGAAATGTACGACGCGGTTGAGAACGAGCAGAAAAACACCTCGCCCCCGAGTGCAGTCGTGCACTGAGTGGTGCAATTCTGGATTCCCTCCGTCGAATAGAAAGTAACCGATCCTGGCGCCGTGATCTGTCCGTTGCCCTGCACAATATTCAAACTTGCGGTGAGGGCGGGGAAAGGCCCGGTTGGGGGCGCACCCGAAGCGCAAGCCGACGTGCCCGCGGTATTAGGATTCAGAATCTTGCGGATCACGTTGTTGCCCGAGTCCGCGACATAGATCGAGCCGCAGGCATCGACCGCCAGGCCCGAGGGACTGTTCAACTCGCCCAAGGTCGCCTGGACACCATCCTTAAAGTTCGCGATCCCGTTTCCGGCGACTGCATTGCCGGGCGCGGCCTGCACAAAGACCGTTGGTTTGCTGTCGCTGGCCGCTATGGTGAGCAGGAAGTTGCCCAGTCCGTTGGATATCAGCCGTGACGTGTTTGGAAAACCGTCGTCGACGGTGAAAGCTGGCGTCGTCGTGCCATTGCTAACCCGATCGATAAATCCGGTCTCCCCGAACAGCGTGGTACCCAGCCAGCCCACTGACGTTCCCGTCGTGGACAGCACAAACACGCCGCCGTCGCTGTCGACGGTAATGCCCGAATAGACTGTGCCCGCCTGCTGAATCAGATTCTTCGTGGTCGGGTTGCCTGCTTGAATTTCATCCACTGACCCGGCGGGCAACACACTCGGAGGATAAAAATACGAGGCGAGGTAAACGTCTCCATTGCTATCGCAGGCCAGGGCCACGGGAAATAACGGAGACGTGGAGTTGATGGGTGTTGGAGGCATGGGCAGCGTGGAAAACGTTCCGTTCGAAATCTCTATTTCATAGACGCCGCCGGCGATCGCCGTTGAAAGGCTCTGCCCGGAAAGCAGCGGATCGTAACCGTGCGTGGCGAAGTAGAGATTGCTGCCGCAGAAGGCCACGTCGATGGGATGTGCCAGCGATTGCAGTGCGCCGGCCCCGGTGCCGGCCGTACAGTTTCCCTGGATCCCGGCAATCACCGTGCTCACCCCGTTGGTGATTTCCCACACCACGCAGTTTTCCGCGTCGGCAACATAGAGATTGCCCGACGGATCGACGGCCACGCCCGTGGGCAGATTGAAACTGGCTCCGGCAACGTTCTCCCCGCCAACGTTTCCGGCAATAGTCGTGATGACATCCTGCGCCCGCAGCGAAGCCGGTAAGCAGCAAGTGACGAGAAGCAATGCGAGCAGCAGGCCAACGCCGTCGAGGCGCAGACTCACCGTCGCTGCCGCCGCCGGGAACGCGGCCTTCGCCCTCGCGGACTTCGTTGTGATCAGTCTCGTGATCAGTCGATTGTTCGCTCTCGTCTCCACCGCCAGCTCCTTTCGCTCCACGCTCAGCGCACCGGTCACTGAGTGACTGGCGTCGAAGCAGTGGGCTTGGTTGAAGCCGGAACTCGAAGAATCGGGTGTGGGCGAGCCAGTGCTGGGGTCGCGGGCTGGCCGTCGCCGCTGGGGCTGGAGAAGCTGAACGTTACTGAGGCTGCGATGACCTGGCCAGCTTGCACCTGGATTTCGCAGAGACTCTGCCCGCTGCCGCCGCAACTTGGGGAACTTACGGCCGGGTAGAAATCATATTCCGAGAACAACCCGAGGACGTAGGTCGTCTCCGCTGCGCACTGGCTTGGCGAAATGGGCGCACCGTCGCAAAAGGCCAACTGGGATCCAGCAGCCGCTATGTTCGTGGAGGTATCCGCGTAGGCTTGACCGCTCAGAGTAAACGACGAGCCCGTAAGAGAGGGTGCCAGGGTGAGATAGCAATAAGGCTGCGTGCCGCTCTGAACGGGAGCGGGCGAGGTTGCGCAAGGCGTAGCGGCGTTGACGTTGGCGGCGAGCGCGCTTCCTCCGACTAGCAAGGCGCATACACCTCCGGTTGCCGAGTTGCTAGACGAGCAGGGACTCGGATTCCCGTTGAGGAACAGCTCCCACGACCCTGGGACGGCAAATCCGCCGAGCAGCAAGGCGAGGACGGAGGGGCCATCGCCGACGAGTGAATTCTCAAACTCGAGATGTCTGGCGACCGACCCGTCCCGGTTCCGTATCTCGATTGTCCACTGGCCGTGGATTTGGATTCCCTCCCCAGTCCCCCTCGGCGCTTTTGCGGCCTTAGCGGTTAGCGAACTCGCCGACGGCTGCGCGGCCTTCGCATCCGCAGCCTTAGGCGCCGTCCCGGCGTTCGACTGTGCGAAGCTGCTCGCCGCCGAGGCCAGCGCTACCGCGAGAAGGCAGACCAGCACCAATCCCCGCCCGGCAATTCGTGAAACTGATTTGTCTGTGTCGTTCGTTTTCATGCTGTGTCTCCCCCAGCCACGTAGTTGAGGCCGTGTCATCTCTTAAAGCGAAATTTCTCGGGGAATTGGTCGCGAGAAAGCAAATTTATTTTTCAGCTCTCCCACCCGGCCGGCGCGAAACCGAGCGTTGAACCGGCGAAGTACGTGTCTTTTCAAGCGATTGACATTGGCAGCGGGTGCGGCTACCGTTATGAACCAAGATTTCGGGGTCCCGCGTGTTTGGGGGTGTGGTTGTCGCAGCTTGCGCCCAAAACGGTCAGTGAATTACTGGCGAACTGGCACGCCGGTGACGAGGAGGCCTTCCGTGCGGCGGTTCCTCTGGTTTACGACGAACTCCGGCGCATCGCACATCACTACCTGCGGAACGAACGTCCAGACCACACCCTGCAGAGCACTGCCCTGGTGCACGAGGCGTATCTGCGACTGGAGAAGCAAGGCGCCGCTCCCTTCCAGAGCCGCGAGCATTTCTTAGCCATCTGTGCGCAATTGATGCGGCAGATTCTGGTCGAGTACGCGCGCAGTCGCAACGTCGCCAAGCGAGATGGCGGCTACAGATTGATCCTGGATGACAATTTAGCGGTCAAGACCCAGGGCATGGACATGGTCGCTCTCGACGACGCGCTGAACGAACTGGCGAAACTCAATCCGCAGCAGAGTCGCATTGTCGAGTTGAGGTTTTTCGCGGGGCTTTCCATCGAGGAAACTTCGCGGGCGCTGAATCTGTCGCCCACGACGGTGAAGAAATATTGGGCTACCGCCAGGCTTTGGCTGCATCACCAGCTGAGAGAGTCAGCAGAACAATGACGCCGGAACGCTGGCAACAGATTCACGATGTGCTGGAGAAGGCGCTGGAGCTGGCGCCGGGGGGGCGCTCCGCGTTCCTGAATCAAGCCTGCTCGTCCGATCCCTCTTTGCGGCAGGAAGTGGATACGCTGCTGGCCTCTAGCGACGACGTGCGCTCCAGCTTCCTGTTGCAGTTCTCCGCGCCGCGAGTGACGCTTACTGCTGGGACGAAGCTGGGGGATTATGAAGTCAGATCGCTGCTCGGTTCGGGCGGCATGGGCGAGGTGTATCGCGCCCGCGATTCGCGGTTGGGGCGGGATGTGGCGATCAAAGTTCTGCCGGCTTCTCTGACTGCTGATTCCGAGCGCCTCCGGCGCTTCGAGCAGGAGGCGCGAGCGGCGGCGGCACTGAACCATCCCAACATTCTGGCCGTGTATCAGATGGGCACGTACGAACGTGCTCCGTATCTGGTCTCGGAGCTGCTGGAAGGCGAAACCCTGCGCGAGCCGATCAGGCGCGGACGTCTCGCAGTGCGCAAGGCAATTGATTACGCGGTGCAGATCGCACGCGGGCTAGCCGCGGCGCACGAGAAAGGGATCGTTCACCGCGATCTCAAGCCGGAGAACTTGTTCGTCACCAAAGACGGTCGGGTGAAGATTCTGGACTTCGGGTTGGCGAAGCTCACGCAACCGCAGACTGGTTCAGAGCACAGCGCGCTGACGCAGACCGAGGGAACGGAAGCCGGAGTGGTGATGGGCACGGTGGGCTACATGTCGCCCGAGCAGGTGCGGGGACAGGGAGCCGACCATCGGGCCGACATTTTTGCCTTCG
>JBAPPL010000031.1:0-125039 GCA_049280095.1 Candidatus Sulfotelmatobacter sp.
GAGTTCGCCTCGCGCTAGCAGACGCAGCGGCTGCAGACCATCGAGTTGCTCGTATAAATGCGCGGCTCGAATCCG
The DNA here is from genome assembly GCA_049280095.1 of Candidatus Sulfotelmatobacter sp. Taxonomy (GTDB): domain Bacteria; phylum Acidobacteriota; class Terriglobia; order Terriglobales; family Acidobacteriaceae; genus Sulfotelmatobacter. The sequence goes on from JBAPPL010000031.1 coordinate 76, forward strand.
AACTCCTGGTTCCATGATCTTGGCCAACCATTCGGCGCGATGCCGCGGAGCGGGGGCATTTTGCCGTCTATATACACCACCCCCCCAAGTGTTTGACGGGGTGGAAGGAAGGAACGGCAAAACTGCCACACCCTTGTGGGTTAGCTGGGGATTCGGCCCGGAACTGGCGTGGAGTGCGGCTCTTGTGGCAGATGGCCTAGGTATTTGTCTTGGCGAACCTAGGTAAGGGATGCATACTTTGCTGCCACAAATCTTACGAGTAGTGCAACAACAATTTTCCCTAAACGCAGTCAGCTCGAATGCTCAGACAAGCTCTCTTTCTTAGTACCCGCCGGAAAGAACTATTCGGGTTGGTCGGTCTTTCACTTCTTTTGTCTGCTTGTGGCGGCGGCGGATCGTCGAGTCCTCCTCTACCCCCACCACCTCCTCCGACCATCACATCGGTCACGGTAACCGCCGCCGGAACTACAGTCCTAAGTGCGCAAACACTGGTTTTCACAGCTAAAGTTCAGGGTACTGGCAACTTCAGTTCCGCAGTGACATGGGAAGTCAATGGTGTCGCCGGTGGAAACGCGCAGAACGGGACTATTAACGATGGGACCTACGTCGCACCCGCCACGGTGCCCAGCACAGATCCCATCACGGTCACCGCAACCAGCGTGACTGATCCGACCAAATCTGGCTCAGCTACTGCGACCGTGTTCTCAATTGGGATCGCGCCCACCAACCCCACAGTGACTTACGGCCAAACGCAGCAGTTCACGGCGACAGTGACAGGACTCAACAACGTCGTCGTTCAGTGGTCAGCGCTCATGGGAACGATCAACAGTAGTGGTTTGTACTCGGCCCCGCCGCAAGGAACTGTGTCAGCACAGGACACCGTGTCAGCTAGTGTAACGGACGCCACCGGTTCGGCATCAACAATTGTGCATTTGCAACCAGTACCTCCAACCCTTACTTCGGTTGGATCAGGCATTGTCGGACAAACTGTCGGAGTCTTCGGCAAAGGCCTGGTTAACGTCACAAACGTATTCTTTTCGCTGCCGGGCGGAGTCCCAGTCGCTTCAGCGACATTCACTTCCATTTCGCCAACTCAGATACAGGCAGTTGTACCGGCGGGCGCTGCTAGCGGGCCTGTTTTCGTGCAATACACCCCTTGCACCCCAACAGAGTGCACTTCGACGAACAGCGTCAATTTTACTCGTCTTCCAAACCTTCACATTCGCGCACAAAATGCTGAACTATCTTCTGGTGAAACGACGCAATTCGATTCGAGCATATTGGGAGGGAGCACAAGTAAAGTAATCGCATGGACCGCTGACCTGGGAACGATCAGTTCGAGCGGCCTATATCAGGCCCCAGCGGTTTCTGCCGAGGGATTCGCGACAATCACAGCTTGCATTACAGGGACCAAAGCTTGCGATTCAGTAGTCGTGCACCTCTTGCCGTTCCGAATTATGCCTAGAGCGCCCGACATCAACCTGGGGGGCACACTGCAACTCGACGCGGTCCAGGGTGGGACACCGGTGTCACCAACATGGTCCCTGCCAGCCGCAGATGGAAGCCTTACTCAAGGAGGGTCGTTTACCGCGCCCAGCACCGGTTCCCAGGCTGGTCCGATTCCAGTCAATGCCAACTTCGGAAGTTTTAGTGATGCCGCATCAGTGGCGGTCACGGGAGCGTTTCCGGGGTTGGTAAATCGTGTATGGGACTATGTCAATTTCAACAGCCCCGGGAACCTGGGTATGTTTGCCCAATCCGTCGCGGTCAGTGGCAACCGCGCTTACTACCTTGATTTGGGGGCGCCATTTGCTGCCAATTTGTCGTACGCGGCCATCGACGTCTACGACATCACTAACCCTCACCAGCCCATTTGGGTAGCCGCTGTTGACGCCACCAGCAGCCTTCCTGTTCACATGTTTACCTATGGAAATTACTTAGTCCTGGTGGATTCGGGCTTCACAGTACCAGTTCCGAGCCGCATTTCTATCTATAACATTCAGAACCAGGTACCCGTTCTCCAGTCTGTGGTTAATCTCCCCGAGCTGGCGATTTCAACAGTGAACGACGGGATCATTTACGGATTTGGTCAGCCAGCAGCGAGCGGCTCGACGACCGTTCCCGTATATACGTTCGATGTCCGCAGTGGCAGCGTGATACAGAATGAGTACAATTTGCCGCCGCCCTCCGGCGCCGCAGGTATCGTTTCTGGCTTCATATCGATCACCGGAAGTGGAAACGTGATCTACGCCTCCCAATCCCACCCTGATGGAAGCGCCAGCGGCAAGGCCATAGATGCTTTCGACATTTCAACATCGCCTCCATCCCTTGTTACTTGGGTTCCAAGCGGCGATGCCGGTTTCGAGCTACGAGCGGTCAATCAACTCGTCTTCGCCGATTTTGACGTATTTGATTTTTCGAGCGCGAGTCCGACAATTGCCGGAAGCTTCCCGATGGTGAATGTCCAAGATGTTCAGGGTGATCAAGTATTGGCCCTCGGGTATCATTTCGACTATCTGGTGATAGATGTTAGCAATCCGGCAACTCCCGTTGAGACGGAGGATGTCGCGGACATTGCCTCCGAAAATCCGTTTTTCAACCCCTACGCAGCCTTAGGAGCTAATAATGTTTTTGCGGCCGATGGTCAAGGTGGCTTAGCGGTATTGGATATCTCGGCTCCCGGAGGTCCCTTCAACGAACCGCCTTATCCGCTTTATGAGGAAGACGCTGCACAATTTAGCCAAGTTTACGATCAGGTGCTCCAGCCGCCAAACCTCTATGCAGCGGGACTTAGCCCGTCTGGGAGTTCTGGAGGTTTGGTCACCTTCGATGCAACCGGAAGTACCCCGAACTCGTTAGGGCAGTTGTTTTACTCCAATGAAACCGGCCTCGCGATACAAGTTTCTGGCACCGATGCTTTCCTTGGACTCACCGACATTCTAAAGGTTGTAGATGTATCGAACGCCAGCAGTCCGACCGAGGTCGCGTCCGTGTCGCTACCCACGAATGCACTCGCATTGTCAGGCACTTCTTTATTTGTTGGCACGGGTGACAATCGACTCGTCGTGCTCGATGTCTCGAATCCTGCAACGCCCCACCAAATCGGCAGCATTTCGATCCCTGGACCGCCAGTTAACATGCGGGTGGCGGGCGCTTTGTTGTTTGTCGCCGATGGGCCGCAGGGTCTGTTGATTTTCAATGTTTCAAACCCAACGTCTCCCGTGCTGCTATCGCAACTATCGCTGAGCAGCCCAGTGTGGGACGTGGCACCATCGGGCACTACAGCGTTGCTTGCAGCTGATGCTCTTGGGTTGGTAATCGCCGATATTTCGAATCCAGGGCAAGTCAGGCAACTTAGCGTAACCGCTCTTCCTCCTTTCAATCCGTTCCCGTCCTTCGGCACGATCGGGTCGGTCACTCTAGCTGTGTCGATTGCGGTCCAGAACGGTTTGGCCTACGTAGGAACAGGAGTCACAGCAGAAGGTGCGGATGACGGTGCGGTGGACGCCCTAGCAGCGTTTGATTTTGGCACGCCCACGAGTCCCAGACTTGTCGCTTTTCGGCGTCAAATGTTTAACGACATCGTGGTTGTAACTCCTTCGGGTAATAACCTTTTCCTGGCAACTGGTGGGGTGATCCGTGAGTTCAACAGTTCTCTCATACGCAATTCAATTGAGCTATACACCCCCCCAGCGGCATTCGAACGAGTCTTGTCAGCACAGGCGCACGGGCAATCAGGGGCATATGTTCACTCGAAGCTGAGCAAAAACTGGAAGGCCAGTGAGCGGAGGCGCCCACCTCTCCGGCAGATAGGTCCCCCACGATGCCAAGCCCGTTCTGAGTGTTCTGATTAGATTTTCCCCACGTCACTTCTTAGATCAGAAGTCCCCCTCTTGCTTCCTAGCAATTGCGCTTCCGCGTCGCAATGCTTCGCGCCTGCTCCTGCCGACACGCTTTGCCGGGAATGATTTACTTCACGATCTTAGCAAGCGTGTTACGGCGGACTTGCTCTCCACTCAAGATCTTTGCAATCGTGTGATGGCTAACACCTGTAGCGCGTTCGAGCTTGCGAATTCCAACCTGGAGAATCTGTTGCTTGATTTCGTCGCTCGCGACCACCTGTTTCGACTGTTGATATTCGCACGACGTGAATTCAACGAGGCTCAAGTCTTCACCTTGCTCCCATCGGCGGTCGGTTTCTTTCCCCACGTATCGACGTGATGCTGCTGTTACGGAAGACCGTTGCAATAATCCCCGAGTGTCACAAGCGCAAGAAGTTCCGTCAGGCGCTAGAGACTTGGCCTCGGGATGCTTGGTGTATGCTATGCCACCAAGTTCCGTAGCCAGATCGAGGAAGTTTGGGTAATTGGACGGCGGGTCGATCGACACTCCAGCGCCGGCGAACAGGACGAGTTCACCCCGCTTCTGTGCGTCAATTACCGCCTGCGGCAGATCTACATCATGGAGGCGCATTCAGTCCCACTCAGACCAATTCTAGAGAAGCCGATAGCTCCTGAGAAGTCGGCTCGCAGGAAGTGATCTCCCCACTTGTATCGATTCTGCGCGGATTGCGGGCATCTGGAACTTATCCCCCTTCGGCCCATGCCTTTCCTCGTTCTTCCAAGGTCGGCGCCATTCATGACCATTTGACCGGTCCGAGTAGCGATTCCATCATTATGTCGGCGTAGGAGTCTTTGTTACATAAGCCGTTGCCATCCGCGCGGGCCGACGCCGACCGCATCCGAGGCACTGGGAGGCGCTGGCAAAACTCGTTGGCATTGTGGCGAATCTCGATAAGGCAAAAGAACGCTAGCGTTTAGCAAATTTGATTTGGCTCGGGAGACTGCTTGGATCATCGCAGCCAGTCTAGGGAGTGTAAGCACACGCAATCGTGCGCGAAACTCTATCGCAGCGCCGTTCGCTAACTTATCCGCCCCACGCCCGCTTCGAGGCCCCACTCTTCCAAGCGCTAGGAGACCTCCGTCTCCTCTTGACTTTTACTTATCATGGATGTCCCCGGTTTACCATTCACTTGAGGTCACCCGACAACGTGACATTAGAATAAGCCCGGGCGTAGAATGTCTGGATGAGTTGGTCAACTCTGAAGGAATTGCTCCTCACTGTCCTTGGCCTTGTGGCTTTTGTGGGCCTGTGGCTGGTCCCTAACCCAGTCGGGAAGTTGATTGAGCTCTGGAATTTTTGGAGAGGCAAGTCAAGTGATTAGGTCGTAACCAAACCTTGTACGGCCCTGGCCCGTCTTCGGGGCCAGGCCAAAAGTAAACGCAAAGCCGCCAGCACGAGATCGCCTCAAGCTTCTCCGCAGATCAACACGTAATGAGATGGGATACTGACCTCAAAATCCATCCCCAAGCGACATCGTAGCGGATGCAGCGCACAGTGTGGTTGCACCCGCGTCCAGAGCGGTGGCACCGAGCACCGCCGGTTCGCCGGCTACCTTCGCGAGACCCTCCAGAAGTATACCTACGGGATCTTGGGCCAACACCAAGGCTCCCTTGAGAAGGAAGGCCGTCACGGTTTCTGATTGATTGGCAGCCGCGTTGGGGTTAAGAGGTGTAAGGGCGATCACGCTACCGAACTGGATCGCCTTACCCGCCGTAGTCTGATGAAAGGCATTAGTGCAATCGTTGGTCCTGGATGCGACGATTCCCGGTGCGTTGAATCCTCCAAAGGCCCGTTTGGGTTGCTAGATGGCGCGAGGATTTTATCGGCACGGATGGCAAAATCAAACGAGTACGAAGGAGTGAAGTCTTGGGAACGAAGAAAGATTTTCCGACCAAGAAACTGGTGCTGCGCGAGCTAGAGACTCGCGTGGCTCCGGTCAACCGGCCAGACTACCGGCCATTGAAATGTGAAACGTTTGCTGCGTTCGCGGAGCAGTGGCAAAAGAACGTGCTCAGCCAACACAAACCGTCAACTCAATCGGTAATCAAAAGCCAGTTGCGAACTCAGTTGATTCCCTTCTTTGGGCCGTATCTCATGAAGGACATCGACTGGAATACTGTTCAAGCATTCGTTCGAGGATGTCAGGGTAAGTCGCCTAAAACTTGCCGCAACTACATCGGCGTTTTGAAAATGATGTGGAAATCGGCAAAGTCAGGAGGATGGGCATCGCACGATCCACTGATAGACCTGACACTGCCGAAGAAGAAACGGCCAAATGGAGATTTCTACACGGCAGAGGAAGCCAAACAGATCATCAATGCAGCCAACGGGAAATACAAAACTCTGTACTGGCTGGCTGCTGAAACCGGATTGCGACCAGGAGAGCTTTGCGGCCTGCGAGTCAGCGACATCGACTTGCTCAAGCAATCGGTGAGCGTGGCTCAGAGTGTTTGGAATGGTAAAACCCAGACGCCAAAGAGTGACAACGCTTACCGCAGTATGGCGATCTCAGCGCAACTCACCAACTACCTGAGGATCTATCTTGCATCCTCAAAACCGAATTCCAGTGGCCTGGTTGTCGCATCAGCCAAAGGAAAACCTCTGGGTCCGAGCCAGATCATGCGAACGGACCTGAAACCGCTGTGCATTAAACTCGGGATCAAGCCCAAAGCATTAAAGGCTTTTCGTCATTGCTCTGCGACGATGATGGATCAGGCGGGCGTGCCCACCAAAGTCAGACAGGAGAGAATGGGACACGCGCCAGGTTCCAAAGTCACAGAGATTCACTACACGAACGCGCTCGGAGCTGACGACAGAAATGCCGCAGCAACGCTGGGCACGTTATTAGCTGGGTCCACAATCCAGTGAGCATTGGACCCAAGTTGGACCCAAATGTTTGGAAGTTGTTGATAACAAGCCGCCTCGTGGACACTGAACGAAAGTAACCTACCCAAGAATTCGACGCCGGGAGATGATGGGTTTCGGGCGCTCGCGTCAGGTCCGGAAGTAACCATCATGCCGCAAAAAATCATGGATGTTCTTATGCTCGGGCGCTGCTCCCACGAGTTCTCCTGGCCGCGGCGTGGCGCTGATGGAGACTATTACCAAGTTTGCCTGTTGTGCGCGGCCGAGTACAAGTATGACTGGACCACCATGCGGCGCACCCAGCGCGTGGAGCACGCCAAGCCTGAAACCGTGGCCCGGCGCAGCCACACGCGAGAAAAGCGGCCGTCCTGGACGCCTCGTGCCCGCCGCCTGAAGCTCGACGTGGCGCTCCGCTATCGCGTCAATAACACCAGCGCCTGGCACGAGGGCACAATCGACAACCTGAGCCAGAGTGGGCTGCTGTTTCGCGGGCCACAACAGTTGCCGGTGAACGCATTGATCGAGATGGTGTTTGAGATGCCGGAAGAAATCTCCGGCCAGAAGAATCGCAATGTGCTCTGCCAGGGCCGCGTGATGCGCTCCAAGAACAAGCAGGGCAAAGAAACGCAGGATGAGGACACCGAAGTCGGCACCGGCCTGCTGGCCGCTTCGATCGTCGACTACAAGTTCATCCACTAGAACATTCGCGCCTGCGAAACCCTCTTCCGGGGCGCCGCATCCCCTGCTCAAGAGTCAGCACGTCCTCCGCTGAAATCATCGGCGAACTCGCCGCCGTATTCGGCTTCGTCGTACACTCGGGAAGCACGGCGAATCTATCTTCCATGCCTCCGATCACAGCGCTCCTTCACACAAAGAATGATGCCCTGCGTCTGGGGCGGGCGCTCGAAATGCTTCTTCCCTGCGCCGAAATTGTGATTGTGGACCATCATTCCGTCGACGCCACCCTGCGCATTGCGCGCGAATACGGTGCGCGCATCGTAACGGCAGACGCTCATCCTGCCGCAGATCACTATCTTGACTTGGTGCGATACGACTGGATTCTCTGCCTGGAACCCTCGGAATCGATCAGCGATGGACTACAAGCGAGCCTTCTCGAGTGGAGTGCGTCGCCCAGTCAACCCCACATCAGTGGCGGGGTCGACGGGTCCGCCTTTTCCGTGTTCGTGAGGCAGCAGACTAGCGAGGGATGGCTGCAGCTTCCGGCTCCCGAAACCCGTCTCATCCCCCGCGGCTGGGCCCGGTGGGAAGGACGGCTTCCCGCCCATGAGCCTTCCGCGGTCACACTCCAGGGGGAACTGTTGCGTTTCGCCTCGCCCTGAAAGGGGTTGCTTTCTCCGGCGGTCAACCCCCGAGGTTCTGATCAGCTTGCTGCCCATTGTCCGATTGGACAGTGACTTCAGTACCTTAGCTCTGCCCGCCCTCGTCGCCTTATAATCCACTCAAGAACCAACAATATCTGCGTTCTGAAGAAGAGGTCGCGGCAGTGCGGCCGCAACCTTCCGACGAACGCTAGCGAGACTGAGTGGATCCGTTTCTTGCATCTTCGATGTTTCTCTTCGGGCTGGCCTTCGGCAGCTTTCTGAACGTGTGTATCTATCGCCTGCCCTTGGGTTTGTCGGTGGTCGCTCCTCGTTCGGCCTGCCCTCGTTGCAAGCGCCCGATAGCTTTTTATGACAACTTGCCCGTTCTCAGTTGGCTGTTTCTCCGCGGCCGCTGCCGCCATTGCAAAGTCAGAATTTCGCCGCGCTACCTGCTCATCGAGATGCTGACCGGAGTTCTCTTTCTCGGCTGTTACGCCTATGCCGGACTGACGGTCGCTACTCTGAAATACTGTGTCTTCGGATTTCTCTTGCTCGGTCTCATCTTCACCGACGCCGAAACCAAGTTGCTGCCGGACAAGCTGACGCTGCCCGGCCTTGCCCTTGGCCTGCTGTTCAGTTTGCTGGTTCCGGTCCATGACATGGCATCGCAGTTCCTGCCCGGAGTGCTGAACCTGCCCCTCAGCGCAGATCTTGCGGCTCGCCTTTTCTCGCTGCTCGATTCCCTGCTGGGTGCGGCCGTGGGCTCTTCGTTCATTTACGGGGCGGGAGCAATTTACTTGCGCTGGCGCGGAGCTGAAGGCATGGGCTTCGGAGATGTAAAGCTGATGGCGATGGTGGGCGCATTTCTCGGCATGAAACTCACGATCTTCACCATCTTTGCCGGTTCGCTGGTCGGTTCAATGTTTGGCCTGACCACCGTGCTCGTGGTCTGGATCAAGCGCACCCACCGCTTCACCCGCCGGTTGCAGAACCTGCAGGCGGCGCGCCGCCGTGGCTGGCAGTCCGCGCAAATGGTCTACCGCCATTATCAAGTGCCTTTCGGCGTTTTCCTGGGCAGCATGGCGTTGCTCGCTCTGTTCGTCGGCAATCAGTTCTTGAGTTGGTATGGGAGGTTCTGGTGGTAAGAATGGCGGCCAATCCGCTCCTTCTGCCCGCTGCGCTGGTGCTGGCGGTCGCTGGTGGCCTATTTGTGTTCGCCATTTGGGTGATTCGTGGCTTACGCCGCAGCATTGCCGAAGAAGCTAACGTCGAATTCGCTGCCACGCCGACCTTGGAAACTCTTCCGCTGCACCTCTACAACACCGTCATTCAGCAACTGAAGCAGCAGAAGCACGAATTACAGGTGCAAACGCAGGTCGAACAGCGCCGCGCCCGCACCACTGAAAATTTCAGCCAGGCCGTTCTCTCTAATCTTTCTTCCGGTGTGCTGGTATTCGGTGTCAACGGACTGGTGAAACAAGCCAATCCCGCCGCCAAAGAGATTCTCGGTTTTCATTCCCCCTCCGGCATGAGCGTGGAAGATATCTTTCGCGACGCTGCAATCAGTTCGACAAACTCTTCCACCCTCCATGCCGATGAACCTCGAAATACACCCGGACGCCTCACGGAAGAAATCAACGCTGTGCTGCGCGAGGGAAGCAAATGCCGGCAGTTCGAGGCGGATTACACGACTCCCGCGGGCCGCACACTCCATATCGCAGTCACAGTTTCGCCCGTGCCCGCAGTCGACGGCGGCCTGCTCGGCGCGGCCTGTCTGATCAGCGACCGCAGCGAATTCGAACGCATCCGCCACCAGCAAGAGTTGCATGGCGAGATTTCCGCGGAGATGGCGCTAGAGCTGCGCACCTCTTTGGCTACGATCGCCGGATATGCCCAGCAATTGGCGCGCAATCGCGATCCGGAAATGGCTCCGCAATTAGCCGCTGACATTGCCAGCGAGGCCTCCCGTCTCGATCGCCATATCGGAGGATTTCTGTCCGAAAGACACTCCCCTACCTCGGCAATCCGTGCTAGCGCGGGAGCAAACAGTTGAAGATCGCCAACCAAGATGGAGCGGTAACGAACGTGCAGGTAAAGGGTGAACCTATGAAGCACATCACACTGATCGGATTAGCACTCGCATTGTCCACAGCCCTACTGGCTTCCATGGCGGTGGCGCAGACCACAGCTCCGGTACAGGGTCAATCGTCGCTCGGCGACTACGCCCGCAAGATCCGCAAGGATCCCGGGACCGACAAGGCCAAGCCCAAAGTCTTCGACAATGACAACCTCCCGACCGAGGATAAGCTTTCTGTTATCGGCGAGAAGTCTGCCGACAATGCCGGGGCTCCTGGCGAGGACAAGAACGCTGCCGGCGCCAACGCCGACGACGACCAGGCCAAGAAACAAGCCGCCTGGAAATCCTGGCAGACCAAGCTGGGCGCGCAGAAAGATCAGATTGACCTGGCCAGCCGCGAACTCGACGTGCTGCAGCGCGAGTACCAGCTGCGCGCTGCCGAGATGTATGCCGACGCCGGCAACCGTTTGCGAAACTCGGCGCAGTGGGATAAGCAGGACGCAGATTACAAGCAAAAGATCGCCGATAAACAGAAAGCGGTTGAGGACGCTAAACAGAAACTAACGGATATGCAGGAGGATGCCCGCAAGGCCGGCGTTCCCTCTGCAATGGTTGACTAGACGGCCTGACTAGACCGCTCGCGCAGTGGATTCCATGCTTTTCCGGAGCCGGAGCAGCTGTTTCACGTGATGTCGTCCATGCACGAAATGAAACATCCTCCACTGGCTAGCAGTTAACGGCCCCAAAATTGGGTGATCGAGCAGACGACGTCCTCGCCCAAATCGGACTTCACACTGTGCGATGATCGCATCCATCTCCACGATTTTCGTCCCCACTTCACCGCGAACCTCGACTCCCGGCAAGCCTCTTGGGCGGGTATTCGCCGGCGCCTGGCGGCCCTCGGGCATATGTTGGAATCTCACAACCACCAAGGTCCGCATACGCTGCTTCACGGAGGCCCGCGTGGCCAGCGGCTTGCCGGCTTCCAACAGCTTGGCGAATCCTTTGATCGTTCCGATGTAGGTCAGGTACAGATGTTCCAAAACCTCCGCCGCACACCATTTGTCTGCGGGATGCCAACCCAGTTGCTCGCTCGACAGACCTTCAATCGCCGACTCCACAGCTTGCTTCAACTCTTCCAGGCGGGAATCCATCGCATTACTCTCGTGTCTCGGTGTGCTTCAGGTAGAATGTTGCGCGACAATCAAAACACCACAGTTATAACAGGAAGGTCGTCATGAAGATGCGGGACTTCGTTCAGTTCGAGACCGCCGTAGCCACCGCAGTCGATAAAGATGTTATTGCTACAGTCGCTGACACGACCCAGACGGTCTGCCGCCGTGGGCGTGCCCCGGCCACAACGGTCGTCGTGGCCGCGCTCTTCACTATTACTATTCTCGCTCTGCTTGCGGGCTGCAGCTCAAATACTACAAGCACGCCCCAAGCCAAGCCGGAACCCAAGCCTCCTGAACTGCTCACGGGCCGCGCGGCGTTTTATAAGACTTTTATCGCCGCCCGCAATTATGCCGCGGACGTAAAGCCCTTCCGCATCGAGTCGACACCCTCAAACGAGAGCAATGGCCAGGATGGCAAATCTGCAATTTGGCGCATCAGCTATGCTTCCGCCGTACAACGCGGGGTAAAGCCTTTTTTCTGGTCGGGCAGCAACGCTCCAGACGCTCCCTCTCGCGGTGTCTCCCCCGGCAACGAGGATGTCTACAACCCCGGCAACGCCTCCACTCAGGTTTTTGATCCGGCATTTTTAAAAGTGGACACCGACCAGGCTTTCGCCGAAGCCCAGAAACATGGCGGCGACAAAATTCTTGAAAAGGATCCCACCACCCCCGTGATCTATATCTGCGAGTGGAACCACAACACCAACCAACTGGTTTGGCACGTAATCTATGGTGCGTCTCGCGAAACCGCGAAATTAACGGTGACAGTCGATGCCTCGACCGGCGCCTTTATCCGCGTGGAGAAATAGGCCGGGTGGGTTTGGCTACTGAGATGTTGCTGAACCGAAGGCCACAGAAGGGGCACCTCCCACGTTTGCGTTCAAGACTGACTTAAATTTGAATTGCCGATCAGCCTGCGGGTTTAACTGTATTGCGGGTGCGATCGCAGTTGTACGATATTAGTTAGACATCGTCAAAGCAATCGGGCCAAGCGGTAATCCTGACCGTACGGAGGCGGGCCGTTGCCCAGACAAGCAGATCCTCAACTCGAACAGCGCATCCTTGACGCGGCCTGCCGCCTGTGGTCTCGAGGGGGCGAAAAAGGCCTTACCATGCGCGGTGTGGCCAAAACCGCCGGCACCACCACCCCTACCCTGTACGAGCGTTACCACGACCGGGACGATATTCTTCGCGCCGTGCGCATGCGGACCCGCACTGAACTCTTCGCGGCGCTCAGCCGCACCCGGTCGCTCACGCAGGCTTGCCAACGTTATCTGGAATTCGCTCTGGAGCATCGCCACGCCTATGAGGTTCTGTTCGACGGATTCGCGCAGCCTCCATCCCTTCACGAGCCCTGGCCTTCGTTCAATTTCATGCGCCTGCGTCTGGCGGAGCGCCTGGGGGGAGATCCCCGCAAACACACTCGCCTCATGCTTTCGCTGTGGTCACTCATGCATGGAACCGCGATGCACCTGATCCGAGGAGGTGTTTCCGGACCGCTGCGCGCGCAAATGATTCATTCCTGTCTGGACGCGGTCGAAGCCATCGTTGCACAAGCCACGCGCACTAAGAGCAAAGCATATTCAGGTCCAAAGTGGCCGGAGAACCTCATCCTTGGAGAAGCCGCCCACAGCACGGTGAGCGACGGAGAGACTGATGGCGGGGTGGAATCCCCTGCGAAGCGGAACAGTCGCTCAAAGCGGAAACCGGCAGCCCGGCTCCGCGCCGTCCGTGCTGAGGGATGATCCGGTCAAGCGCCGGCGGCTACTGTGCGGTCTGCGCTTTCAGCCGGTTAATCGCCTTCTGCGCTTCTGAAGCCTGCGGGCCGTGCGGCAGAATCTTCAAATAGCTTTCGTACTCGGCGCGGGCATCGTCCCAGATTCGCAGCTTTTCCAGGCATACAGCCAGCCGGATTGTCGCCACCGCGTCGTTGTCTTTGAAGCGCAGGGCCTCCCGGTAGCGGTCTTCGGCGGCACGGTAGTTCTGCCGTTTGAAATAGAAATCGCCGACTTCGATGTCTTTCGCGGCCTTGTGCGGATCCCAGGTGTGGAACTCAGTTATTCCGACGCCTGAGGTGGCAGCCTCTGCTTCAGCCAGGGCTGCCGAACTTTGCGGATGCGCCTTGGCGTCGTCTGCCGGAGGGCTCAAGTCCACCTCTGTCTCTTTGCTCGAGCTCTCGCCGACACCCGGACCCAGATCGTCTACCTGAACGCTGTCCGAGCGCGGCGGCGCCATGCTTGGAGCCCTCTTCGCGGGGACGTTCGCCGGAGCTGGTTGGGCCGGTGTGTCCTCTGGAAACGAAAGGTCGCGGCTCAAACCGGAAGCGTCCCGATTCGCAGGAGGAGCGGAGGGTGGCGCCGAGGCGGGCGGCGGATTCTGCTGCGCCCATGCCGCCAAACTTAATCCCAGGAGCAAACAAAGATACAGATACGGCCGACCTGGCATGCCCCTATTTTAACGTCGTTACTGGATTGTTTGGAAGCAATTCTCTCCAGCAGTTGGAGGTAGAAGCTGCTAGCAAAAAAGCAGGCCGCTCAAGGGGGAGGCTCTGAGCGGCCTGGTTGGCGAAGTTCTCCGGGGGAGGAGAAGTTGATACCTGTCGATTACAGCGACGAAGGATTATTCTGCCCAGTCGTCGTTGGCGTCGTCGCGGGCTGCGTGGTGTCGCCCAGCGTGTTAGTCATCAAGCGGACATCCACGCGGCGGTTGTCAGCGCGGCCTGCCGCGGTCTTGTTCGTCTCGAGTGGCTTGTCTTTGCCCAGCCCGATGACGTAAATCTTGTGAGCCGGCACGTTGTACTTCGAAGCCAGATACTGGATCACTGAGTTGGCGCGGCGTTGGCTCAAGTCGTAGTTGTAATCGGCCGAACCCACCGAGTCCGTGCTGCCTTCGAGCGCGATGATATAGCCCTTGGTGCTGGCGATAGTCCCGGCCAACTGGTCAAGCGCTTCTTTGGCTTTGGGCGTCAGATTGTCTTTGTTGAAGCCAAACTTCACCGACGTTTCTGCCACCGGATGATAATTGTCCAGATTGGCGACGGTGTTGGTGAGCACGCCAACGCGCCCGTTGGCTGCGTCAGCCATTTGCTGCGCCGAGGTCGCGGACTGGCCGGCGGCCTGAGCCTTCTGTTCCACATCTGCCGTCTTGGCATTTACGGCCGAGATGCCGGCCTGCGCTCGGGCATCCACGTCCTTGATGTCCTTGCTGTTCTTTGCCGTCATGTCGTCCAGTTCGTTGGTCTTGTTGATCAGCGGCGTGGTCTGTTGCTTCACGTAGTTCTTGGTGGTGCAGCCGACCGTGGCGGCGATGCTGACTGCGAGGAAAATCGTTAACGAAGTGCGGGTCATATTGAAAAAGCTCCTTGGATTTCTTGTCTCAGCGACATCGGGTTCTCCCGTGCGCGGAATTTTGCCCTCTTGCGGGCCCTGGGAATCTTCATTCCTTGCAAGCACGTCCCTTACTTTTGCACGGCACGTGCCAGTCCGCCGCATAGGGGAGACACCTTATAAGTATATACGTTTTCAATCATTTGCAGGAACAGTAATGTAAATGCCAAAAAATGGCATAGGCCTTTCGTAACGCAAAGCCAACACAGGTGATGGAAATTTTATACAGTTCGGCCGCTCGGAACAGCGCTGGACCTCAATTACCCTGCGGTGGGCAGATGAGGGGGATCGTCTCCCTCTTGTTTCGTCGGTAGACCCGGAAATCGGCTTCATCGACCGTGATTACAGCATGCCGGGGATGAAGCTCGCTCATGCGGATGAGACACAAATCGGCCAAATCCGGCTTGCGATCGGCATATCGGCGCGCCAATTCCCGCAGTTGGCCGAGATTCTCGGAGAAATCGAATGCCAACCGCAACAGTCCATCTTCCACTAAGGACAATACGTAGGAACTCGACCCCAAGTGAAATGCCGCCTCAGCGAGCACAGCCTCGCAAGTAAGCAGCGGCTCGGTGATTCGCTTGCCTAAGTCGAGCGCCCACAGGTGATGCTGATCGTTACTTCTGGCAAAGGCCACAATGAAGCCCGTGTCAGCGATACTCTTCATGAGCGCGAGAATCCCTTGCGGGAGGAAAGATCGGCGGGTCCTCCGCTGAACGCACCCACATGCCGCATGAATTTCTGCTTTCCTCCGTTCGACTTGGCACTCTCGAGCTGTTCGCGAACCAGTCGTCCCATCGGCACCCCAGTCCGCCGCGAGGTTTCCTTCAGCCAGGCGAGGAGCTCGTCCGTAAGACGGATTGTTAGTGTCTGACCCATATGGCAGGATTGTAACATACCCGCCAAATCTCCGCATCCATCCGCAGAGACATCACGCCCTTCAAGGGCAGCCGGCACGAGGGACCCGCACCGGCGTCGGGGCTGCGTCATCAAATAGAATCATCTCTACCGCAACCCCAATGGACCTCCTCGCCAAAATCCGTACCATCCCCACCGAGCCCGGCGTCTACCTCTACAAGAATGCCGAAGGCGAAGTCATCTACGTGGGCAAGGCGAAGAACCTGCGCAGCCGCGTGGCCAGCTACTTCCACGAAGGCCGCTGGGAGGACTCAAAAACCGGCACCCTGGTGCGCGAAGCCGCCGACGTCGACTACATCGTCGTCGCCAACAACAAAGAGGCCCTCGCGCTCGAAAACAATCTCATCAAGCAGCGCAAACCGCGCTTCAACATCCTGCTGCGCGACGACAAGACTTATCCCTACGTAAAGCTCACGCTGGGCGAGCGCTGGCCGCGGGTGTACGTCACCCGCCGCCTGCGCAAAGACGGCAGCGTTTACTATGGTCCCTACTTCCCTGCCAACCTGGCCTACCGCATCGTCGACCTGATCCACCGCAATTTCTTGATTCCCTCGTGCAAGGTCGATCTCACGCGCTTTCATCCCCGTCCCTGCCTCCAGTACTACATCAAGCGCTGTCTGGGCCCGTGCGTGAAGGATTTGACCACGCCCGATGCCTATCAGGAAGCGGTTCGCGACGTGAAGCTGTTCCTCGAGGGACGTCCCACAGACTTGAGCCGCTCGCTGCACGAGCGCATGGAACAGGCAGCCGCGGCCGAAGAGTACGAGCGCGCGGCCCGCTACCGCGACCTGATTTCGACCGTCGAGCAGTTGCAGGAGCGCCAGCGCATCGCCGCCGCAGAGGGCGACGACGCCGACGTCTTCGGCTATCACTATGAAAACGGCATGTTGGCAGTGAACCTGTTTCACATGCGCGGCGGCCGCGTAGTCGACCGCCGTGAATTCTTCTGGGAGGATCTGCCGGAGTTCACGACGGAACACGGCGGAATAGAGAAAGAACATGTGGAGACGGGAACGGAAGATGTGGGGACGGCCGCCTTCGGCCGTCCAGGCGAGCGCAGCGAGCCGGCTTCTTCTACCACGGACCCCTTCAGCCCCGGCCAGTTCTTCTCGACTCTCCTGAAGCAGCTCTACATCGGCCAGCCCTATGTGCCGCGCAATCTCTACGTGCCGGTAGATTTCGAGGACAGAGAAGAGTTAGAAGACTTGCTCTCCGACCAACTCGCAGGTGAGAACGCTCGCGCCGCCCGAGTTCACATTCTCGTCCCACAGCGTGGTGATAAGCGTTCGCTCCTCGATCTCGCCGGCACCAACGCCAAGCAATCCTACGATCAGCGCTTTCGCGTGCTCAAGCCCAACGCCAAGGCCATCCAGGAAGAACTGCAGGATGTGCTCAGCCTGCCTGAAGTCCCGAAGCGCATCGAGTGCTTCGACATCTCCCACATTCAAGGCGCGGAGACAGTCGCATCGATGGTGGTATGGGAAGATGGCAAGATGAAGAAATCGGATTACCGCAAGTTCATCATCCGCACCGTCGAAGGCGTCGACGACTTCGCCTCCATGCGCGAGGTCGTCACGCGCCGCTACAAGCGCCTGCAGCAGGAAGAAAAGCCCATGCCCAGCCTCGTGCTGATCGACGGCGGCCTAGGCCAGCTCCACGCGGCAGCCGAAGCACTGGACTCGCTTGAGATCATCAATCAGCCGCTGGCGGCCATCGCCAAGCGCGAAGAAATTCTCTACGTCTACGGCCAGGAGAAAGATCCGATCGCACTCGATCATCACTCGCCCGTGCTGCACCTGATCCAACTCATTCGAGATGAAGCACACCGTTTCGCCGTGACCTTCCATCGCAAACGCCGCCAGATGCGCGACCGCTCCACCGAATTATTGGAGATCCCAGGCGTAGGCGAAAGTACGACTCGGCGTCTTCTCGAGCATTTCGGTAGCGTGCAGGCAGTGAAACAGGCAGACGCGTCAGCGCTCTCATCGGTCGTAACGCGTATGCAGGCGGAGGCGATCAGCAATCACTTTCGGAAGTAATTAATTCCTGCCAGCAACCTTGAGCGTCTATGCCAACCCAACACGACTGCGGGAGCTGGTAGGATTACTCAATTAAAGAAAGAAAGGATTGCAGCTTGAGCCACCAACTGATGCCATAGTGGCAGGGATTTCGCTGGCGCTCATTGGCCTTTGGGTTTTTATCAAGGCAGATGCAATCGCTGCGAAACAAAAGCAAGGCTATCGGAAGAGACCGGTTTTGTACGGGCTACTAGGTAGGATGGTGCTGTACCCCTGGTATCCAACTTACCTGCGCGGTATGGCCGTCCTCTCTTGGTTCGTGGCTGCATTAGCGATTCTGGTTTCGCTTTTTCCCAAGTAGCCGCGGAATGCAAAACAGCCCACTACCCGAATGCGGCACCCTCATCGTGACCGGTGCAAGTCGCGGGATTGGCGCGGCCATAGCCAAATTGGCAGCTGGGCGCGGATTCTCCGTGGCAGTCACTTTTTCAACTGGCGAAGCCGAAGCCGGAGCAATTGCCGAAGAGATTATTGCCGCTGGCGGGCGCGCCTGTGCAATTCAAGCTGACGTTGCCCGCGAAGAAAATATCGTCCGACTGTTTGAGACCGCCGAGCGCGAACTGGGGCCGATCAAGGCTCTGGTCAACAACGCCGCCATTACCGGGGGATTTGCGCGTGTCGATTCAGTGAGCGCGAAGACGCTTGAGCAGGTGATGGCCGTCAACGTCAGCGCCGCGTTCCTGTGCGCGCGCGAGGCGGTGCGCCGCATGTCGACCCGCCACGGCCGAACCGGCGGCGCGATCGTGAATATTTCCTCTCGCGCGGCGCGGATCGGTTCCGCGGGAGAATGGGTGCACTACGCCGCCTCCAAGGGCGCGATCGACAGCTTCACAATCGGGCTGGCGCGTGAAGTTGCGACGGAAGGAATCCGCGTAAACGCAGTCGCACCCGGGCTAATCGCAACCGGGCTGCATATCGCCAACGGCGCACCCGACCGGCTGAGTCGACTGACGTCAACCATTCCTATGCAAAGGCCAGGGACCGCACTCGAGGTAGCCGAAGCGGTGCTTTGGCTGCTCTCCCCTGCCGCTTCTTACATCACTGGAGCTATTTTGGAGGTCGGCGGCGGGCGATGATATTCGCACGAGGACTGACTTCCCGATTTCTCTGCTTTAGATTTTCCCGCAAGTAGGATTTGATTTTCTCCGGCAAACGCGATGTATGCAGAATGTCGCGCAGAAGCGGCGGCGGAAGCCCGCGGGAAAATTCCAGGGCGCGCGCCAGCCGCGTGTGCGGGCTGCGCAGCAGTGCCAGGCGAATTTCGCGCCGCACCGACCACTTAGGGTGATGGCATACGGCTTCGACAAAAGCTGCGCCCGCGTTCGGACGCAGGACCGCCCTTATGACGGCGGCTTCAGTCAGCCGGGTATTCTCGAGCGCTGTATGCCCGACGCGACGTTCCTTGTCGAGCAACAACGCCCCGACAACTGTTTCCGAGGCGCGGCGAGCCAGCATCAGGCGTTCTCCCAGTGTCACTGAAGGAAGACGGGTCACGAGCTGCTCTGCGGCGAAGTGCTTCAGATCAGCCGCGACGGACGGCCTCAACCCAAACTGCATAAGATCGCCAGTGTAAAAATGGCGAAGCAGCCGCAGCGCCAGATGCCTCGGCGTGCGCGGATGAGCCGCAAGGGCAACACACACCTTCCGCGACCTCAGCGCGGCGGGGTCCTTCCCAAGTTGCTCGAGAGTTTCCGGCGGCAGGTCGCGGCGTTCGAGCAGCGCTAGAGCAAGGTCTTCAGTCAGTTTCAGTGTAGGGGCGGCGGTCGGAGAGGAGACGGCAGCCGCGTCCGGATGTGCAGCTTCAGACCGCCCGACCCCCGGCGGCAGTACATGCTCCTGTTGAATTTCTTCCGAATCCATAAATGGATCGCGGCGCTCACCAAGCTCTCCGTGCCATCCGCAACGCGCCCTGGACCGGATCGACTACTTCGGGATTCAATACGACGTCTGGATTCGCCGCGCGCACCTCGTTGTAGAAAAGTTCGCGAATCATCGCCGCGTGACGAAAGACGCCGCCAGCCATGGCCATCGGGACAGCAGAAGTCGAGACGGCAGCGGAAAAAAGCCGGCGCACGACGATCCCGGCAAGTTGTGCCAGTTCGCGGGACGCCTCCGCGATAACCTGTCGAGCAACGACGTCCCCAGCTTCCGCCGCAGTTAACACTGCGGGAAACAGAGCCGCGAAATCCGGGTTGGCGTTAGCCGCACGCGCTAATTGTGGGAGCGAATCAAGGCTCCAGGCCATCTTCAGCTCAGAGAAAAGTCGCCTGGCTGGCCATGATGGATCGCGCTCGGCTTGATCCTCTCCAACTTCGTCAGCCGCTCGCAGCACGGCCCTGGCTGCGGCAAGGCCGATCCAGTGGGCCGAACCTTCGTCAGAAATAGCGAACCCCCAACCTCCAGCGCGCGCGACTTTTCCTTGCGCATCTCGGCCGAAGACGATCGAGCCGGTACCGGCGATCACAATCACGCCCGGCCCCTTGCCGAATGCCGCCGCCAGCGCGATCTCCATGTCGCCCACGACTTCGATTTCCCCAGGAATAATCTCTGCAACGATCTTGCGCACCGTGCTTGCGATTTCCGCGCGCCCGGCACCCGCCGCGCCGATGCACGTACACAACACTTGCTGAGGATTGATTCTCGCAGCGAGGCACGCCTCACGTATGGCTTGTTGCAGAGCTTCACGGGCGCCAGCCTCGCCGACACGCGTGATGTTGCTGCCACCTGATGTAACCGCGGCGAGAAGCGAAGATTCGTCACCCACAACGCACGTTGTCTTGCTACCACCCCCGTCAATTCCCAGATAGTAGGCCACGCGTTAGTTCTATCACAGGGAAAGTTCGAGTTCTCTCGAGTCCGCTTTTGGAAGCTACGGAAACATCTCTCCAGCCACGTCTATAAAGACTCACTCGCGCCGAGCGCGGATTGACGCCATAATTCAGCAGCAAAATTTGTGTAGCGAAGACGTCCAAGCGGCAGAACGAATGGGTCTCGACAAACTCGATCTCGCGATTATCGCGCTGTATCTGGTGGGGATCACCCTGTTTGGGCTGCGCTTCCGCAAGCGGCACCGCTCGCTGCGCGATTACTTTCTAGCGGGACGAGACATTCCCTGGTGGGCGATCGCACTCTCCATCGTCGCCGCCGAGACCAGCACCCTCACCATCATCAGCATTCCCGGACTCGCCTATGACACCAACCTGACCTTTCTGCAGGTAGTGATGGGATATTTGGTCGGCCGCGTCGTGATCAGCCTTGTACTGCTGCCGCAATATTTTCGCGGCGATCTTTACACCGCCTACGAGCTGATTGAACGCCGCTTTGGGCGCGGGTTACGCTCGCTCACGGCGGGACTATTCCTATTGACGCGCGCGGCCGCGGAAGGCGTTCGTGTCTACGCCGTGTCGATCGTGGTCTCGATTGCGCTGGGTACAGGCGAGGTAGCTTCGATCGCCATCATCACTGTATTGACGCTCATCTATACATTCGAGGGCGGATTGGCCGCGGTAATTTGGACCGACGTAGTACAAACTGCGATCTACGTTGGTGGAACGCTGATTGGATTAGTGACAATCCTGCATCTTGTGCCGGGGGGATGGACGGCGATTCACGCTGCGGCGGCCAGCGCGGGCAAACTGCAGGTGTTCGACTTCCGGCCCAACTTCTGGCTGCCTTACACATTTTGGGCGGGCGTGATCGGCGGAACTTTCTTCATCACGGCGAGCCACGGCACCGATCAACTCATCGTCCAGCGCCTGCTGGCGGCACGCAGTCAGAAGCAGTCTACGGTTGCGCTGCTTTCGAGTGGAGTGGCAATTCTGTTCCAGTTTGCTCTCTTTTTGATTGTGGGCGTAATGCTGTGGGCGTTCTATCGCGTGCCTTCGGCAAACTTCGGGAAACCGGATCGGATCTACCCCACGTTCATCGTCAGTCAAATGCCGCACGGAATCTCGGGGCTGCTGATCGCCGCCATCCTGGCGGCCGCCATGTCGAATCTGAGCGCGGCGCTGAATTCGCTTTCGTCGAGCACCGTCATGGATTTTCTTCTGCGCTTGCGCCCAAAGACTGATGAGCCAAAGACCGATGAGCAGGCGCGCATGAAGCTCTCGCGGATGGCAACCTTCTTTTGGGCGATGGTGCTCTTCGGGTTGGCAGTGCTGGCGTTGCAAAAAGTGGGACGAGTGGTCGAGGTCGGGCTGCAGATTGCCTCTGTCGCTTATGGCGCTCTGCTGGGAGTTTTCCTGCTCGGAGTTCTCACGCGGAAAGCCAACCAGCGCGGCGCCATGGTCGGAATGCTGTTCGGGTTCAGCACAGAACTGTATTTGTGGAGAGCGCAAGTCCCCTGGACCTGGTGGGTGGTGATTGGAACGATAGTGACGTTCGTTGTCGGATACATAGCAAGCTTGTTTCAACCCGAGCATCCAAAGAAAATCGACGCCTCTGACGTATACTGACACCCTTCCATCATGGCGGAGCTGACCCAGCGAACCACACTGCGTCCGGAGTTGGCCCGTGATCTGGGCGTCAGTCACGCGTCTGCGGTGGTCGTGGGCACAATCATCGGCAGTGGGATCTTTCTGGTTCCCACCGAGATGATGCAGGCCGTGGGTTCTGCCAAGCTGGTGTATCTGGCGTGGCTGGTGGGTGGGCTTCTGTCTTTTTTCGGCGCGCTCACCTATGCCGAACTCGGCGCCATGAAGCCGCAGGCTGGCGGAGAATATGTTTATGTCCGCGATGCCTACGGGCCGCTGGGCGGCTTTCTTTATGCCTGGACGTGGTTCGTCATCGCCAAACCTGCCTCCGTGGCCACGATCGCGATCGGACTGGTTCGCATTCTGGGCACGTTCTCGATCTTTTCGTTTTTTCCCACGCACGTTATCTCGGTTCCTTTCGCAGTTACCTGGGGTCAGCTGGTCGCAATCACTGCGGCAGTTCTCATTTCTCTGCTGAACTACTTTGGAGTCAAGAGGGCCGGGGAATTCCAACTTGTGTTTACCGTGTTGAAAGTGGCAATCATTCTTGGCATCGTGGTGATTTGTTTCAGTGGGGCGGGCAACGCTGCGGGGCGCGGATGGAGCAATTTTGCTACGACCTTCACTGGAGCCAAAGGCGGAGTCGCCGGCTTCATGGCGGCGCTGGTGGCGGCGCTGTGGGCGTATGACGGATGGAACGATCTGAACATGGTGGCGGGTGAGGTGAAGAAGCCGGAGCGCAGCATTCCGATTGCGCTGATCGCGGGTGTGGCTACCGTTGGGCTGCTGTATATCCTGGTGAACGCCGGAGTGCAATACGTGCTGCCGGCGAGTGCGATTGCGGCATCGCCGCGGCCTGCCTCCGACGCGGTGGCTCTGGTCATGGGGCGCATGGGCGCGAGCATCGTGTCTGCGGGTATGGCGATCTCGATGCTGGTCACACTGAACGGCACAATTATGAGCGGCGCGCGCGTGCCTTTTGCCGTGGCTCGCGATGGATATTTCTTCTCGGCGCTGGCCGATGTGCATCCGCGCTTTCACACACCCTCGGTTGCTATTGTGTTCCAGGCTGTGCTGTCGATCATTCTTTTGCTGCTGGGAGGAAACTTCCGGCAGCTTTTTTCTCTCGCCATCTTCGCGGAATGGCTCTTCTATATGATCGCGGGCAGCACCATATTCGTATTCCGCTGGCGCGATCCGCAAGCGGCGCGGCCTTATCGCGTGTTCGGCTATCCTTTCGTCCCGGCGCTGTTCATTCTTGTTGCCGCTGTGCTGCTCTGCTACACCTTCCGGGGAGACTGGCCGAATTCCTTTTATGGGTTGCTGGTCATCCTGGCTGGGGTTCCGGTGTTCGCGTGGTTTCGAGCAAGAAAATCACGGATCGAATCCGTCTAAATCCCTAGAATCAATGATTTACGGTGGGTCTATCTGCGGCTCATCTGGATAAAATCCTGATTCTAAATAACTTGCTCGTAAAATGTTGTGGACAGAGGAGTTAGCTGTATCGGTCTCGTGTAAGTTCCGTAGAATCAGCGCGGCGATTTCTGTGGAGACTGAAAACGGACGGTTCTGCTAGCCAAAATCCTGTGGGCGAAGGAGTTAGCTCTGGGATATTTAGTTTTCAATGAACTGCTCGCCTGATTCCTCTGCTGGACAATTCTCAGGCGAAGTGTGGGCTGCGCGCAAGGTCAGATGTCACAAGGGCGCTGTGGAAAATTCTAGAAGATCAGATTCCCCGGCACTTCGGCGTGGCGACTGCCCACGGAGGTCAAACTCCCACAGGTGTTTGGAGTCGTGGAATCCCACCTTTCGCAAAGAACGCGAAAGATGGGGCACCCGGCCTCCAGACTTACGGCACTCTTGGCCAGATTTCCCGGTTCGTCGTGCTGTACACAGAGTACAGAGGTCCTTCGCGTGGTGGTGCGGGCAGCGCGGGAGCACGCGGGGCTCAGGATGACAAGCCTGAAGAGGAATCTGGGATCATCTGTGGGTGGAACTTGTGCCTTCCCCGGTTGCGTACCGTTTTCTTCTGGTTTCGCAGGCGGCGTCAGGTGCTGATGCAGTCATAGCCCGCTCTCAACCGAATGCCAGCCGATCTTACGGACCCATTTCGGTACGTGTCCCATCGCGGTTCTGCTGGTTACCTTAGGTCAAGAGCCGTGGACACGTTTACCCCCTGTCCCTTTTCTCCTATCTTAAAAACTCCAGTCCCGGTCGCTCCCTCGACTTGGGTCCCCTTGGAGTTAATTCATGGCTACGTATCAACGCGGTTTCAAGCTCGGCATTCTCCCGGAGCGCAAGATCGATAAGCGCGCGGTGGCCACTGGCTATACGTTCCTTGTGTTGATGGTGCTGCTGCTGATCAACGCGGGACTCTTGTTTCCGGACAGGATTTCGCTGAAACAGTACCGCGTTACGGAATTAATTCCGCTTCCCGCCTTGAGGCCGGAGCCGGAACCGATCAAAGTAGTGAAGCCGCTGGTAAAGCCGAAACTGCTTCCTCCCGCGCCGGTTTTCGAACAACCCAAGCTGATCGTACCTCGTGAAGTTCGCCACAGTGTTCCCCAACCAATAGAAGCGCCCAAGGTGGTGGTGAACACGTTTGCCGCTCCGCAGTTGAAGATGGCGGCGGCGGGCGGGGCGCGTCCGCAACTTCTGCACACTGGCGACTTCGGCGGCAGTTCAGTGGCTCCGACCGTGAACGTGGCCGTGGAGAAAGTGCAGACGGGAGGCTTCGGAGATCCTAACGGTTTGAAGGGCACCGGCAAGACAGGCGCCAAGCTGTACGCCGCACAAGCGGGTGGATTTGACATGCCTGCGGGTCCGGGACAGGGCAACGGATCAGGCGGCGCGAACGGTATTAAAGGAACCGTGGCCAGCGCTGATTTCGGAAACGGCATTGCCACTGGAGGCAAGGGCGACGGCCGCAGCAATGGGGCCGGTGTTGCGACCGGAGGATTCGGCTCGGAGCAGGTGGTTCATGGCGGGCCGAAGCTGACGCAGGCCTCCGGACCGGCAACCACGCCGGTGGAAATCACATTTAAGCCGCAGCCGGTTTATACCGATGAAGCTCGCAGCCTGAAGCTGGAAGGCGAAGTTCTGCTGGAAGTGATGTTCGGGGCCAACGGGTCTCTGCATGTGAATCGTGTGGTTCGAGGCCTGGGTCATGGGCTGGATGAGGCCGCCGTTGCGGCGGCGAACAAGATGCGCTTCAAGCCGGCGCTGCGCATGGGGCAGCCGGTGGATTCGACAGCGATCGTCCACGTGCTTTTCCAGATGGCGTACTAAAAGTGCGGTGGTTCGACAGATTTTAAGTTAGAAGATTCGCTTCGTGGCCCTGAAGGTGCGAGACGAATCGCGGAAAGCGGTTGGCGGAAACAAACGATCTAGAGAAAAACATAAGTTCAGAAGGAACCTTGGAGAGAAGAGTCATGCGTACTTGGAAATGGATGTTCACAGCCGCACTGCTGGTCTCGGTGAGCGCTGCCGCGCAGCAGCCGTCGGAGTCTCAACCCTCGGCGCAACCCAACGCTGCCGTAGTCACGCCTGCGCCCGCGTCCGCCGATGCAGCGGCCTCGGCCCAGACGGCTGACGGACAAACAGGCGCGGCGGCTCAGCCGCAAGCGTCGCAGTCGCAGCAAGGCAGCGCTCCGGCGCCGACCCCATCGACGCAGCCTGCACCCACCACGATGGATCAAGTTGTGGATCGCTTCATCGAGCGCGAACACGATCTCATGAAGGCGCTCTCCAACCGCACTCCCGTGGTCGAGACCTATCTGCAGGACCTGACTGCCGATCCTCAGCTCGGGCCCGTGCCCAGCGGCGACCACTATTTTCTCGGCCGCATGGATATGGGCGTCCAGGTCGACCGCAAGGATTATCTGAAGGACCAGGATAAGGGCAGCGGCATGCAGGGCATGGAGACGCGCCTGCTGGGCGGCTTCCACAAGCTCTACAAGGTCCAGTACGAGCCCACCGGCTTCTCCTGGATGGTCTATGCCGATCGCACGGACTTTGACCGCTCACACTACGAGTTTCATTACATCCGCCGCGAATTTCTCGGCGACATCCGTTGCCTCGTGTTTGACGTCACCCCCAAGAAGAACGCCAAGAGTTCCAAGGGAGGACGCTTTCTCGGCCGCATCTGGGTGGAAGACCAGGACTTCAATATCGTCCGGCTCAACGGAACTTATGCTCCGGCGCCGCGGAATTCCTACTTCTTCCATATGGATAGCTGGCGCCTGAATCTGATTCCGGGCTACTGGGTGCCGGCTTACATCTACAGCGAAGAAGGCGACTTCAGCGCTGGGGTGAAGAACAAGCTGGCTTTCAAAGCCCAGACCCGCATCTGGGGCTATGACCTCAAGCGAGACGACAAGGATGACGAACTCACGCAGATTCGCGTCGACAGCGTGAAGGATGAAACCGCCACTACGCAGGACGCGTCTCCGCTGCAGGCTGAGCGGGAATGGCAGCAGCAGGCGGAAGACAACGTCATTGAGCGGCTTACCCGCGCTGGGTTGCTCGCGCCCGAGGGCGATGTCGACCACATTCTTCAGACCGTGGTTAACAATCTGGAAGTCACCAACAACATCGACCTGCCGCGGCCGGTGCGCACGCGCGTGCTGCTCACGGCGCCGCTCGAGACCTTCAGCGTGGGCAACACCATCGTCATCAGCCGCGGACTTATCGACGTGCTTCCTGACGAGGCCAGCCTCGCTGCCGTGCTCTCGCATGAACTAGCTCACATCGTGCTCGGGCACAATCTTGGCAGCAAGTATGCCTTCAACGACCGCATGCTGTTCTCCGACGATTCCACCTACAACAACCTGGGGTTCAAGCACATTCCGGAAGAAGAAGCCGCAGCCGACAAGAAGGCGATCGAGTTACTGAACAACTCGCCGTACGCGCAGAAGCTCGACAACGTGGGCTTGTTCCTGAAGGCGCTGCAAGCACGGGCGCCTCAGCTTAGCGCGCTCTTGACTACGCATCTCGGCAACCCGCTGGCGGAGAACGGTACCATCGATCGCTTGCAGGCTCTCGAGTCGAAGGGGCCGGCGCTCGATAACAACAAACTGGATCAGGTGGCCGCTCTCCCGCTGGGCGGGCGCGTCAAGATCAATCCCTGGGACGATAAGGCAGAAATGGTGAAGACGGCTCCGGTCGCCATCACATCGGCGCGCGACAAAATGCCGTTTGAAGTCACGCCCTTCTATCCGCGGTTGGCACGCTACGGCTCCTCGACACCGAGCGCCGCGCCGGCTACCGCTGCCGCTAACTCGAACTCGGGCAACTAACAAAACTCTACTGTAGCGCCAGCCTCTGGCTGGCATAGCCGCCGGGACGGCGGCGCTACAAAGTTGCAACAAGACGTGGGCCGGGATCCGGAATCACCTTCCGGGATACCCGGCCTTCGTTCTTGGCAGTACCTAGTACCTAGTACCCAGTACGGTACTTGGTGCTTACTGCTTCTTGCTCTTCCCCGGCAGTCCTGCTGGATTCTCGTGCGTGCGTTCGCGGAAGCTGCCACGCATCCCCGCTGCCAGCGTGACGCTGGACTCGCCGAACTTGTCGCGCAGGCGGTCGGCGGCGGCCAGCGCGTCTTTCCAGCGTTGCTGCCGGCCGCCTTCAAGCAGACTGATTTGTTCGGCCTGCGCCTCGAATGACGACGCCTGCACCCCGAGCAGCCGCACTTCACTTCCCTGTTTCCAGTTCTTGCGAAAAAGTGTGCGCGCCTGCTCGAAGATTTCGCCGTCGAGCTGCGTAGGAGCCGGTAAGGTGTGAGCGCGGGTGATCGTGGTGAAGTCTTTGTAGCGCAGCTTGAGTTGGATGGTGCGCGCGTAGAGCTTCGCCTCGCGCAAGCGGCGCCCCACCATTTCGGAAAGCCGCATCAGCGTGGCGCCAAGCTGGCTTTCGTCGGCGGTGTCTTCGTTAAAAGTGTGTTCATGGCTGATCGATTTTGCCTCGGTATCGGCGCCTACTTCTGTGTCGAACCATCCGCCGGCATCTTCGCCGCGGGATTTTCCTGCCAGCGCCAGGCCCCACTTGCCGAAGCGTTCTTCGAGTTCGGAATCTTCTAGACGAGCCAAGTCTCCTACTTTCTTGATACCCAACTCGTGCAGATGGCTCTCCATAACTTTGCCGACGCCGGGAATCTCACGCACATCCAGGGGTGCGAGGAACTTCGCTTCTTCTCCGGGCACAATCCACAGCACGCCGTTGGGCTTAGCTTGTGCTGACGAAACCTTGGCAATCAGACGCGACGATCCGATGCCGATCGAGCAGTTCAGCTGCGTTTCTTCTTTCATTTTTTGATGGAGCTTGTGAGCCGCTTTCAGCGGCGGACCGTGCAGCCGCGCCGTGCCCGTCATGTCGAGGTAAGCTTCGTCGATGGAAGCCATCTCCACCTGCGGGGAGAATGCCATTAGTACTTTGTAGACTTTTTCCGAGCACTCGCGGTAGCGCTCCGGATGCCCGTCGACGAAGATGGCGTGCGGACAAAGCTTCGCCGCGGTGCGCAGCGGCAGCGCCGAATGCACTCCAAACTTCCGCGCCTCATAGGATGCTGCGGACACTACCCCACGCTCGTGGCGCTGTCCTCCGACGACGACAGCTTTGCCTTTCAGCGAGGGATCGTAGAGTTCTTCCACGGACACAAAGAACGCATCCATGTCGACGTGGAAGATGGTTCGGGCAAAAGCCGGCAGCTGAGATGTGACGGCCATGAGCGGATTGTATCAGCGGATTGTTCTGGGCGGAGAAAAAGCGAATGCTCGTGTGGGGACGCCTGTCCTCGATGCGGCGGGAGCTTGGGGGTCAACGAGTATAAATGGCCTAATTTCGTCATCTGAGCACTTTTCCTCAGGGTAGAATGCCTGGCATCTCCGCTCAGTATTGGATCTCCGATATGGACTTCAGCCTCACAGGACTGAAAAACAGGTTTCGTGCTTGGTGGAAATGGTTTCTATCGCTCTTGAAGCGAGATTGGGAACTGTCTGACTACCCGATGTCCATGCGTGAGCACCAAGTTGATACGAGCCAGGTCGGTGCTCGCTTGAAACAGCATAGATATGCAGCCCAGATCGTGAATTGGTGGGTGATCAGCGGCGGGGGTAATACAAGGCTCGAAGCCCTTCAGGAATTACAGAAGAGCTTCGCAACAGTGAAAGCTGAGAAAGCGAAGGAAGGGAAAAAGCTCCCTCGGCCAGGCGCACACGTAGAAATCGAGTTTGCATCAAGGGAGAGGATCGATGCTCATGCAGAACTAGCGGAAGACTTCATTCGGCGTGTGCTGGACCTCGATTGGGCATTTGTATCCGACGAGTCGAGCCTGTGGGACTTTCATAGCTCTGATGACAACCAAGATTTGATTGCGAAGATCAACGAAGTCTACGGTGTCGACGTGTCTGATATTGAGTCCGCGAAGCTTTGGCAGATTTTGGATCGCATCGCTACAAGTCGGCTTCCGTAACTGTTGTTAGATCGCTATTTCACTCACGAATCCGTCGGCTACTTCCCGTTGCGGCAGGAGGAAATCTAGACCAAGACTCTCTCGGGCGCCGTTTGTGCGGCTCCCCTCATCTGCTTCACCCGCTCGTAAATCTTGCCGTACTCCCGCGCTGAAGCGTTCCAGGAAAAGTCTTTATTCATGCCGTTGCGCATCAGCGCCTGCCACGAAGTCTGATCGCGGAACGCCACCAGCGCCTGCTTGATGGTCAGCAGCAGAGACTCGCCGTTGTATTCCGTGAACTTGAACCCCGTGCCTTTGCCGGAGCGCGCGTCCCAGGGCTCGATCGTGTCGTCGAGGCCACCGGTAGCCCGAACAATCGGCACCGTCCCATACTTCAAGCTATAGATCTGGTTTAGCCCACAAGGTTCATATTTCGAAGGCATTAGGAACATGTCAGACCCAGCTTCAATTTTGTGCGCGATGGCGTTGTCGTAAGCCACCTTCACCGCAATCTTATTGGGGAACTGCTTGTTGAGCCGGACAAACATTTCTTCATACTGCTTGTCGCCGGCGCCGAGCGCGACCACGATCATTTCTTCGCGAGCCAGCCGGTCCATGATCTGCGCAATCAGGTCAAACCCCTTCTGCGCGGCGAAGCGGGACACGATGCCGATCACAGGAATTTTGGGGTCGGCGTTCTTCACTCCGAAGGCAGTCAGCAGATCCTGCTTGCATTGCGCTTTGCCGGAAAGATCCTGCGGCGAGTATTTCGCCGCGATGAACTTATCCGCCTGCGGACTCCATTCGTCATAGTCCACGCCGTTCAAAATGCCGGTGACCGTGGCCGCGCGATCGCGCAGCACGCCCTCGAGTCCGAAGCCATATTCGGCGGTTTGAATCTCCTGGCTGTACTTGCGGCTCACCGTGGTGACGAAATCGGAAAAGGTGAGCGCGCCTTTCAGAAAATTTACCTGGCCGAAGAATTCCATCTTCGACATGGTGAACAGGTCCCAGGGCAGCATGAGCAGAGGTAGAACTTCGGGCGGGAAAAGGCCCTGATAGCCGATGTTATGGATGGTAAACACGGTGCCCACGTCGCGGAACGCCGGATCCTCGGCATACACCGTGCGCAGCAGCACGGGCACGAGCGCCGACTGCCAATCGTGACAATGAAAAACCTGCGGGACACCCAGAATCTTTGTTGCTTCTAATACTGCCCGAGAGAACAAAGCGAAGCGCTCGGCGTTATCGGGATAGTCCCCGGCCGGGGTGCCGTATAGCGCGTCGCGATCGAAGTACTCCGGATAGTCAACGAAATAAAACCGCACGCCGGACTGGTTCCCGCTGGTCACCACCGAGGCGAAGCGATACTTGTCATCGAAAGGGATGGTGATGCTGTGCACCACGGTCGCGGGGTCGGCCAGCTTGGTCTGCCGGTATCGAGGCAAATAGACGCTTACCTGGTGCCCGAGCGCCGCCAGCGCGCGCGGCAACGCGCCTACCACGTCGGCCAATCCACCGGTTTTTGAAAACGGCACGCCTTCCGAAGCCACGAACGCAATATGCATGAATCCCTCCCGGGAGACCCGCTTGTCGCGGGCGCACGATATGATGGAATATGTTGCGGGACATACTCAGTCTATAGTCCGGGGAAAAGAGGGTCAACGTGCCGAAGGTCGTGTCTGCTCGCCGTCCTCAACATAAGCCCAAGTTGGGACAGCATTTCCTCGCCAGCGACAGCTTTGCCCTGCAGCTCGTCGACGCCCTCGGCGACGTGTCGCAAAACACCGTGGTCGAAATCGGTCCTGGACGCGGCGTTCTCACATCGCTCCTGGCCAAGCGCGCCCGGCGCCTGATCGCAGTTGAGCTTGACCGCGTGCTGGCCGCACAGCTTCGCCTCCGCTTCGGCATGTTCTCTAACGTCGAGGTGATCGAAGCTGATATTCTCTCCATCGATTTCGATTCCCTGTTCGGACCCAAGCCCGGCCTGCGCCGTCCCGGCATCGAATTCCGCCCCGAGCCGGCAAAGGTCATCGGCAATCTTCCCTACTACATCACTTCTGAGATCCTGCTGCGGCTGTTCGATTATTCCAAATACTTTGAGACCATCGTCATCCTGGTGCAGCGCGAAGTCGCGGACCGTATTGCCGCCGGGCCTGGTAGCCGTGATTATGGACTGCTTTCGGCTACGGCGCAGCTCTACGCCCGGGTCGAAAAACTCTTCACCTTGCCGCCCGGAGCATTTTCTCCGCCGCCCAAAGTGCATTCCACGGCGCTGCGGCTCACCATCGCTCCACGACAAAAAGAACTAGGCCTCGACGGGGATGGCCTTATCGAAGCTGGCTCCGCGAACGACGGCTTCATCGACTTCCTCAAGCTTTCCTTTGGACAAAAGCGCAAGACCCTATGGAACAATCTGAAGTCAAACTACCCCGAGGCTCGTCTGCGCGCTGCCCTGGCCGAGGCCCGAGTGAAACCCGCGGCCCGCGCCGAGACCCTGACTCTGGAAGAAAGCGCAGCCCTGTTTCGTGCCTTGCGCGATAACCGCAACGGCTCGTAGCATTATTTTGCCAACAGGAGAGCCTATGACCGCCGCAACTGTTCGCCATCCCGCGGTTGCTGGGCGCTTCTACCCCGACGATGCAGATGATCTGCGTGAGGAAGTGCGCACCTATTTATCCCAGATTGCTTTGTCCCAGACTGCGGAGCGAAAGCCAGTTCGTGCTGTGGGCTGCATCGTTCCGCATGCCGGTTATATGTATTCCGGTCACGTGGCCGGTACTGTCTTCGCCGGAATAGAGATTCCCAGCCTCTGCCTGGTGCTGTGTCCCAACCACACCGGCGTGGGCCGCGCTCTGGCAATCATGAGCGAAGGCGCGTGGGAGACGCCTCTCGGTGCGGTTGCCATCGACAACTCGTTGGCCTCCGCTCTAAAGCGGCGCTGCCCGCTGCTGGAAGAAGACTCGTCTGCTCACCGCAACGAGCACGCCGCCGAAGTGGAGTTGCCCTTCCTGCAACTTCGCCAGCCAAAGCTAAAGTTCGTCCCGATCGCGCTTGGCACCAGAGATTTCGACGCACTCGAGCAACTCGGCGAGGGAATTGCCGATGTGATCGCGGCGCAGAACAGTCCCGTCCTGATCGTCGCCTCGAGCGACATGAATCATTACGAATCGGACGCCATCACGCGCGTGAAGGACCACGAGGCAATCGAGCCGATTCTCGCCCTCGACGCCCGCGCCCTTTACGCTGTGGTTACCCAGCAGAACATCAGCATGTGCGGTCTGGGTCCTGCCGTGGCTATGTTGACGGCAGCGAAGAGGTTGGGGGCCAAGGCTGCAGAACTGGTGAAATATGCAACCTCGGGTGACGTCTCCGGCGACCGCGGCCTGGTCGTGGGCTACGCCGGCGTGGTGGTTTGGTAGCACCGACACGACAGGAGAATCGGTATCTTGAAATAACCTTCAACAGCGCTGCGTCGTAAGTCCCTGTCATGTCTTTATCTGTATCTGTCAGCGCACAGCCGTGGCACCGCTCCCCATCTCGATCAACTCTTTCGCCCTGGCACGCACCACGTTGATCACCGAAGAGTCTTCGAGAATGTCTTGCAGCACCGGCGCCACGCTTTGTATCTCGCTCAGTTCGTTGTTCCTGGCCTGCGTTTCCATGCGCTTCAACTCGTCGTCCAGCGCCAGCTTCTGGTAGCGGTGGTAGTAGGCCAGACGGCGACCATATTCCAACGTAGCTGCCATGTTTTGGAAAAGAGTGGTCAACTGCTGCACCGGGGCGAGGTTCGAGTAGTTGTAGCGCGCTGAGTTGGAACGCTGGGCATCCTGATAAGTCAGTATCTTTGTACCCGTGAAAGCCAGCTTGTTTTTGCCCGAGTCAATCTCCCCGGCAAAATATCGCGCCTCTTTAGCCAAGGCAAATATACGTTCGCGATTCCCCGCCGACATCTGGAACTCGGATTGGTAGGCTTCATCCTCGGAATCCTCTGCTACCCTCCCGGTGCAGTCGTAACGCGCATGTCCGGATGTGTCGATGGCAATTGAGTAGTGCTCAGGATTGGACTGGGGAAAATCCAGGGTGAACGTAGCGGTCGCGGTGGAAGCTGCATTGCCGTGCGCCGACTGCTGTGCCGTGGACGGAACAGAGAGCACCGCCGTCATCAGCACCACTCCAATGGCGCAACCGGTGCTGGCGCAGCGAATCCGGAGAGCTCGAACCAGAAAAACTCGAATCCAAGAGCTTCGAATCAGGAGAGCCGGAATCATCACCGTGCCGCGACCCTCTGTCTCTCGAGCGTGCCCGCGGTGTGCAAGTGGCAAATGGCGATGGCGAGAGCGTCGGAAGCATCCATCGGCTCGGGGGCCTCGGCCAACCCAAGCAGGCGCGTCACCATTTGTTGGACCTGCTGCTTTTCCGCCCGCCCGTAACCTACCACCGACGACTTGATGGTCAGCGGCGAATACTCGGCAACCTCCAACCCAGCGGAAGCCGCGGCTAGCATGGCCACTCCTCGCACCTGGCCCAGCTTCAACGCCGACTTCACATTCAGCGCGTAGAAGATTCCCTCAATTGCGACTTCGTCGGGATGGTGTTCCCCGATGAGCGCTCCGAGTTCGTCATAGATGTGGGACAAGCGCCGCGCCAGCGGATCGCGCAGCGAAAGCTTGATGGCCCCGCAAGTCAGGCACACCAGATGGCCTCGAGAAGACATCTCGACCACGCCGTACCCTGTGTACTCTCCGCCGCAATCAATACCCAGAACTCGCATGTAAGTGCAGTTTAGCGCGGATGGGTTCCATCTCCTAGAACTGGTACTGGTTCAGGACAGGCGCGACTCTCCTAAGGCCCTTTCGACCAAACAAATAATCCATGCTTCGAATAGGTGAAAATTGCCCGCTCCCCCGATACTCGCCTGTCTCGCAAGGGGATTCGAAGCCGATTGTGTTCGAAGGAAATCGTGATCGTCTGATCTTTCGAACACTGGGCTTCCAACACCGGTGTCGTAATCAGTTCGCAGAGTTGATCGCGATAGCCCTGCATTCCAAATGCAAGGATGCTTCCATCAGTGAATATTTCGGGCCAAACCAAAGTCGTCAGCGCCCCTTTTCCGTCAAATCCTAGAATCAGGTAATCCATGACGAAGTCAACGGAGGTAAGCCGAGCACCAACGATTCTCGCCAGCACGGAATTCCGATCCTCGACTTTTTTCGCGTTCATCTCAATCGCCCCTAACAACATTTCGGCCGCCGCATCTTAGCCTCTTCGAATTCTCGCCGAAACGCTGAATATGCCTCGTTCGACGACGCCATCCCCGCCCGAACTAGAAACCGCGCATACGCGGCCTCGTCAAAAATCTCGCGCAGCGTCTCCACCAGAATGTACCAGCCAGAAATGATTCGCTTCATCGCTGCCCCTCCACCAGCCGAGTCCGAACGAACGGCGCTTCCTTCACCGGCGCTTCGCTTGTGCCACGCAGGATTCCCCACCACTGCCGCCCCGATTCCACCAGAACCAGCGTGACCATCACCACCAGCACTCCCGTGACTGCCGCATCGAGGCGGTTGTTGAAGATGAGTCGACCCGTCGCGCTGGACATTGGAATTGGACCGGCTGCCAGCGCCTGAGCCTGCGCCAGAAACCCCACGCGCGGATTGGAATCGAACATCTTTTGCCACGACGCGGTGAATGTCACCGCCACCAGCCAAGCCAGAGGCACCAGCGTGACCGCTGCATACTTCACCCGGTGCATCTTGATGATGATCGTTGTGGCCACGCACAGCGCCACGGTCGCCAGCAGTTGATTGGAAATACCAAACAGCGGCCACAAGGAGTTAATTCCGCCCAGCGGATCCTTTACTCCCTGCCACAGAAAATACCCCCAGGCCGCGACGATCAACGCGCTGGTGCCAAGAATCGAGGGATACCAACTCGTCCGCCCCAGCGGCTTGTACATGTGCCCCAGCGCATCCTGCACCATGAACCGCGCGACCCGCGTTCCGGCATCGAGGACGGTCAAGATAAACAGCGCTTCGAACATGATGGCAAAGTGGTACCAGAGCGCCATCAGAGTATCACCGCCCAGGCTGTGCGAAAAAATGTGAGCCATTCCGACTGCGAAGGCAGGAGCTCCGCCGGTTCGGTTGTAAAGCGTCTGCTCACCGACGGCATGCGCCAACGCCTGCATGTCGGCCGCAGTCACCGGAAAACCCCAACTGGAAATAGTTGCCGCCGCCGTCGCAGGCGCCTGCCCGACGATCCCCGCCGGGCTGTTGATGGCAAAATAAACTCCCGGCTGTACGACACAGGCCGCGATGATGGCCATAATTGCCACCGCCGATTCGCACATCATGGCGCCGTAGCCCACCATGCGCGTCTCGGTCTCGCGCGCAATCAGCTTCGGTGTCGTGCCGCTCGAGATGAGCGCGTGGAATCCGCTGATCGCTCCGCAGGCGATAGTGATGAAGGCGAAAGGAAATATCTTTCCCGCAAACACCGGGCCCGTGCCGTCGACAAACCGGGTCAGCGCCGGCATGTGCAGCGTGGGATGCAGCGCCACAATGCCCACGCCTAGCATCGCAATCGTTCCCAGCTTCACGAATGTACTGAGGTAGTCGCGCGGCGCCAGCAACAACCACACCGGCATAGCCGATGCCGCGAAACCGTAAACCATGATCAGAATCGCCAGCGTGGGGGCGCTGAAGGTAAACACCCGCGCCAGCGCCGGATTCTGCGACACGTACTGCCCACCCCAAATTGCCGCGAGCACCAGAACAAATCCCAGCGCTGAGACTTCCAAAACCTTCCCGGGGCGAATGCGCCTCAGATACACGCCCATCAACAGAGCGATTGGAATCGTCATCGCGATGGTGAATGTGCCCCAGGGGCTCGCCTTCAACGCGTTCACCACGATCAACGCCGCCACGCCCAGCAGGATAATCAGAATCGCGATCACTGCTACATAAGCGACGAATCCTCCGACGCGCCCGATCTCGCTCTTCGCCATCTCGGTTAGTGATTTGCCGTCGCGGCGCACCGAGAACAACAAAATCACGAAGTCCTGCACGCATCCTGCAAACACGGCCCCCGCCAGCACCCACATCGTGCCGGGAAGATAGCCAAACTGCGCCGCCAGCACCGGGCCCACCAGCGGCCCCGGACCGGCAATCGCCGCGAAGTGATGGCCGAACACCACCCACTTATTGGTGACCAGAAAGTCGCGGCCATTCTCCAATCGCTCCGCCGGGGTCGCGCGCAAGCCATCCAAAGCGAGAATCTTTACCGCAACGAACCTGCTATAAAAGCGGTACCCGAGAGCGTAGCAGCACGTCGCCGCCACCACCAGCCACAGAGCGTTGATGGGTTCGCCGCGATGCACGGCTACCGTGCCCACCGCCACCGCGCCGAGCAGCGCAACGGCTCCCCAGGCCAGAATTACAAAGGTCTTATTCATTCCGTGCAGCATTGTGCCGAAACTTATGTCGCAGCGCAACGGGCATGTTCCTTAGTGTGTTCGCCCCTTTCCAATTCTCTTCTCCCTTTCGATTCTTCCCGCATAATAGGACAATGGCGCGTATTTTCCTTGATGAACGTTGGCTCCCGAAGTCCGTCCTTTGTCTGCGGGACTACAACGCTAACAAGTTTCTCCACGATCTAGTCGCCGGGGTCACCGTAGGGCTGGTCGCCTTGCCCCTGGCCATGGCTTTTGCCATCGCTTCCGGATTAACGCCCCAGGCCGGTATTTACTGCGCCATTGTCACCGGTTTCCTGATCTCGGCGCTCGGCGGTTCCAAGACCCAAATCGGAGGGCCCACGGGCGCCTTCGTCGTTGTCATCGCCGGCATCGTCGCACTTCATGGCGTCGATGGCCTGTTCATGTGCACGGTGATGGCCGGCATCCTGCTGATGATCATGGGCATTACAGGCATGGGCACGGCAGTCAAGTTCATCCCCCGCCCCGTCATTATCGGCTTCACCAACGGCATCGCCATCCTGATCGCCAGCACCCAGGTCAAGGATTTCTTCGGCTTACAACTCACCAAGGTCCCCGGCGTTTTCTGGCAGCGCATGGAAGCGCTGGCCGGCAGTTTCCACACGCTCTCTTACACTGCGTTTGCGCTGGCCGCTGGCACCGTGCTCGCGATGATTCTCTGCCGCGCCATCTCCAATCGCATTCCCGGCGCGATCGTCGCGTTCCTGCTCGGCACAGCAGCCGTCGTGCTGTTTAAGCTTCCGGTCGAAACCATCGGCTCGCGTTTCGGAGGGATCCCCGCCGGCTTGCCCCATTTTGCGATTCCACGGTTCCGCGCCGACCTGATCCACGGCCTGCTCGGTCCTGCGCTCACCGTTGCCATGCTGGGTGCGATCGAGTCGCTCATGTCGGCCGTGGTCTCCGATCGCATGAGCAACGACCGCCACAATCCCAATGTCGAACTCATCGGACAAGGCGTGGCCAACATTGTCTCTCCCCTGTTCGGTGGACTCCCCGCCACTGGCGCCATCGCGCGCACGGCCACCAACATTCGCGCCGGCGCTCAATCTCCCGTCGCGGGCATGATTCACGCCCTCACGCTGCTCTGCATCCTGCTCTTCGCCGCACCTCTTGTTGCTCACGTTCCGCTGGCCGTCCTCGCCGGGATCCTCATGGTCGTTGCTTACAACATGGGAGAGTGGCGCGAGATCCCGCAACTGCTAAAGCTCACCAAAACCGACATCAGCGTATGGCTGCTCACCTTCGCCCTGACCGTCTTCGCTGACCTTACGGTGGCCGTCGAAGCCGGCATGATTCTCGCCGCTTTGCTTTTCATCAGCCGTGTCGCCTCCACGACGACTGTTTCCCAGGTCACCGATGAGTACGTTGAAGACGGGCGCCTGCACATCCTGCAAGATAAAGACATCCCTTACTACGCCACTATCTTCCGCATCCACGGACCATTTCTGTTCGGGGCCACCGACAAAATCTCCGCCGTCACAGACGATTTGCACACACTGCCGCCAGTGGTCATTCTGCGTCTGCGTAACATGACGGCACTCGACGCCACCGGCTTATTCGCCATCGAGGAAGTCGCCCGCCAACTGCACTCCAGTAATCGAACCTTGATTCTGTGCGGCGCGCGCGAGCAACCCGCCAGCCTGATCCATCAGGCAGAATTCGAAGAAGTAGTCGGGGCCGAGAATATTTGCGACAACGTGCAATCCGCCCTCCGCCGCGCCCAGCAAGTTCATGATGAGATGGAAACCTCTGCGATCGGACTCAAGAACGAGATCTAAAGGATGTTCGCCTGATGCCTACCGAAATCCGCGTTCTATCGTTCAGCAAGATCGAGTTGTTTGAGGCGCTCCGCGACTACTGCAGCCATACTGGGCGCCGATTACCTCCCGATGCTGCCGAGCGTCTGGTCTTGACGCAAGAAAGCGAGGTCCGAGTCACACTCAATTCCCTGGGGGAAGAGTCGGAGATGAAGTTCGCCGAGAATGAAGTAGGTGCCGCGCTGGTTATGTTTTGCATCAGAAAGCAGATCCCCATCGCGAAAAGGGCAACCAAATCGCTGGAGATCACCGGCGAGACCGTCTCCCTGCATTTAAAGATAGGACCTTAGCGTAATTGTCCAGGTTGAGAGGTCGAAGTGCCTGCGCGATGAGAAGCAAGTCCGCGTTTAATGATAATCTTGTTCTTCCCGGCGAGTGCTGACTCCGCAGCCTCGGGCTGCTGCTGAATGTAGCCCATGCTCGGGGAGCGCGGGGATTTTGATCTGAATTGAACCGGAGTACACGATGAAAATTGGCATGTTAACCGGCGGAGGAGATTGTCCTGGGCTGAACGCCGTGATTCGCGCGGTCGTGCGCAAGGGCATCTTCACTTATGAAGATGAATTCGTCGGGTTCATGGAAGGTTGGCGCGGCGTCCTGGAAGACATCAGCATGCCGCTTGATCTCGACGCAGTCGGCGGAATTCTTCCGCGCGGCGGCACCATCCTGCGCACTTCGCGCACCAATCCTTCGAAGCGTCCCGACGGGATCGACAGTTGCCTGGCCACGCTCGAAAAAAATCAGATCCAGGCTCTCATCGCGATCGGCGGTGACGACACGCTTTCAGTTGCGCAAAAGCTGCACGAACGCGGCGCCAAGGTCGTTGGCGTTCCCAAGACCATCGACAACGATCTCGGCGGCACGGATTACACTTTCGGATTCGACACTGCCTGCAACATCGTCTGCGAAGCCCTCGACCGCGTGCACACCACCGCCGAAGCTCATAATCGCGTCATGATCGTCGAGGTCATGGGCCGCGACGCAGGTTGGATCGCCCTCTACAGCGGCATCGCCGGCGGCGCCGACGTCATCCTTATCCCCGAACGCCCATTCGACATCGATAAAGTTGCGGATTCCATCCGCCAGCGCCACGAGCGCGGCCGCTACTTTTCGATCGTCGTGGTGGCCGAGGGTGCGAAGTTCTCCTCCGAACCCGGCCAGGGGGCTCCTGTTCTGTCGGACATGGGTAAAGACGAATTTGGCCACGTCAAGCTCGGCGGCGTCGCCAACATCCTCGCCCGCGAAATCGAAAAACGCACCGGCTACGAAACTCGCGCCGTGGTGCTGGGGCACATCCAGCGTGGCGGATCTCCCAGCGCCTTCGACCGCGTCCTGGCCACGCGTTACGGGTTGGGAGCGATCGACATGGTGCACCGCGGAGAATTTGGATGCATGGCCGCCCTGCGCGCCAACAAAATCGTCTCCATCCCGCTGATCGAGGCTATTTCCCGCAACCGCGTTGTGGATGACGAGATGATTCAGATCGTCGACGGCCTTTTCCAGAAAGTAGCTGATCGAGAACCCGCGCAGAGATAGAATGCTCCCGGCATGCACATCAGCAGCGGCAGAAAGGTTCGACTCTGGCTTCTGCTAAGTTTCTTCGTGGCCGGAATCTCGTGGCTTTACGTGCATCGGATCCTGGTGCCGTGGACCAGTTACCTTCACCTCCAAAAGGGTTACCTGGTCGCCCAAATCAGCGATTTGTATTCGCCCTGGGTGGGCACGCGCGAACTCCTGCTGCACCGCCGCAACCCGTACAGCCCTGAAGTAAGCCACGAAATTCAGATGGTGTTCTACGGTCACGAGATCAACCAGACGTACACGAAGCCGGGCGTCGAGTTAGTCGACGAGCAACGCTTTGCCTACCCGGTTTACGAAGTTTTTCTCACCGCTCCGCTGGTGTATGCAAAGTTTTCGGACGTGCAACGCGGGGCCCCATTCATTTTGGGTTCGTTGATCGCCCTGAACGTTTTCTTCTGTGTCAGCATTCTGCATTGGCGCCTGCCCTGGGAGGCGATCGCGGCGACAGTGTTGTTCACTCTCAGCAGCCCGCAGATTGTGCAGGGTTTGCGCCTTCAGCAATTGGCGATTGTTGAAGGCTGCTTGCTGATCGCGGGCGCGTGGTGCATCAGCAGGGACCATGCGGCCATCGCTGGTGTGTTGCTAGCTATCTCGACAATAAAACCGCAGATGTCGCTTCTTCCTTTGTGTTGGTTCGCGATTTGGGCCGCGGGCGATTGGCGCAAAAGATGGCGTCTTCCAGCCAGCTTTATAGCGACGATGGTTGCACTCATTGCAGCCGGCGAATTGCTCCTCCCCGGATGGCCCCGATACTTTCTCGCCGGCCTCGCCGCCTATCGAAAATATGCCATGCCCACGTCCTCGCTCCGAGTAGCTCTCGGCGATATGTCGGGAGAAATTCTGGGAGGCATCCTCGTGCTTGGTCTGTTGGCATTTGCCTGGCACAATCGAAAAGAAGCAGGTGACTCGCGGAAGTTCGTTTCTACTCTCGCCGCGTTTTTCATGTGCGCTCTTCTCACGTTCCCGCTGTTTACTCCATTCAATCAGGTGCTTCTGATTCTTCCAGCGATTTTGCTCTTGCACGACTGGAAGATTCTGCCCAAGTTTTCCCGCCTGGTTTTCATTCTCCTGTTGAGTTGGCCCTTTATCATTTCTCTGGCCTTGCTGGTGTTCCCGCTGAGCACAAGCTCTCCCAACCAGATTCCTTTGCTGCCGTCAGCGCTGGTTCCCTTTGTGCCTTTCATCCTGCCGCTGTTATTAATAACGAGAAGGAGCGATGGAAGCTCGGCTCGCGTGAGTTCGTGAATTCGGTATGATGGCGGTCGCATGACACTTGCGAAAGTTGCCGCGTGGCTGACCCCTAGGCGTCTGCGCGCGCACGGTCTGGTTCTCGCGATCGGTTTGTGGTCTGTCTACATCTGGAACATGGCCCCGCCCGGCTTGCTCGATCGCGCCGGCAACCTCAAAGGCACTGACTTCCTGCATTTCTACACGCTCGGCTCGCTGGCTGTGGCGCACCGCGGCGCTGATCTGTACAACATGAGAGCGCAGTCTGAACTTGCGGCGCAACGCGTTCCGGCTGCCGCGGGCATTCGATATCTGCCGCTTTATCCGCCGCAGGTTTCAATACTCTTCGCGCCCTTCGCTCGTCTCTCCTATCTCTGGGCGCTGATCTGCTGGCTCACGTTGAGCGCGCTGATTTACGGCCTCTGCGGGTATGCCCTCTGGCGCGCTTGCCCCAAGCTGCGCAAATACAGAATCACCGTTCTGATTCTCGCACTCGCCTTCCCCGCCTTCTGGCACCTGATCGCCTGGGGACAAACTTCCGCCCTGGCTCTCGCCTGCTTCACCCTCGCCTTCTTCGCCCTGCGCGCGCAGCGTGAATTCCTCGCTGGCCTGGCTCTCGGATGCATCATCTTCAAGCCCCAACTCGGCGTCGCCTCCGCCGTGATTTTCGTTGACGCACGCCGCTGGAGGGTGATCACCGGTGCACTGCTCTCGGCCTCAGTTCAACTAGCTGCGGCATGGATTTACTACGGCCCCGATTCTCTCCGTGCCTGGATACAAACTCTTTCTCATCTTTCAAGCCTGCTCCCGCTGCTCGAACCAAAGCCTTACCAAACTCACTGCCTGCGCACTTTCTGGACGATGCTGCTTCCCTGGCCGCGTCTTGCCCTTGCGTTCTACGTGGTCACCGCGCTCCTCGTGCTCGCGCTGGCAGCCCGCTGCTGGCAAAGCAGGCTGAGTTTGCCACTGCGTTTTTCCGCTCTGTTGCTGGCCACCGTGCTTGTGGCTCCGCACCTCACGGTCTACGATCTCGTCATCCTCGCGCCTGCGTTCATCGTGCTCGCTAACTGGATCGCAATTCAACCGGACGATTCGACGGCGCCCCAAGTCAAGCTTCTCCTCTACTTCGCTTATGCCCTCCCGCTGCTCGGCCCGCTCGCCCGCTGGACGCACCTGCAGCTTACCGTTCCCGTAATGCTGGCCATCGTTTATGTGCTAACTCAACTCGGAGAACGATCAGGAGAGAACGATCTGGAGAGAAAAGTTCAGTAGAAAATATCCCAGCGGGTTGACGCTGCTTTCACGGCTCAAACAAGAATCGCAGGGCTTCCGGAAATCGCTCCGCCCACACCGCTTCGTTGTGCCCGGCTCCATCCTTAATTACCAGCCGCAGCCGCTTCTCGCTCAACACTGCCCGCCGCAAGATGGCGGCCAGTTCCCGAACGTCGTCCACTACGCTTTGGCTCCGTTCCGCGCTTCCAGCCTCGGCCGTTCCGACCCCCAGATAGATTCGCTCCGGCCAGATTCTCACCGACCGGCTCTCTTTGATCGCCTGGCGGTGTGACGCCCAGAGCGACGGACTCTCCACCAGCAACCGCCCGATCACCCCCGGCCGTGCCATCGCGGTGTACAGCGCGATGAGCGCCCCTAGCGACGAGCCGCCCACTCCAGTATTCTCGGGCCCCGCGGCCACGCGGTAAGCCCGCTCCACGAACGGCATCACTTCCTTCATCAGAAAATCCGGATAGTGTCTCCCCTGCACGCGCAACATCATGGGATGCATCGACCTATGCGGCATGTATTCGCGAATCCGATCTTTGCCGGCGTTATCGATGCCGACGATAATCATCGGCGGCACGGCGCCTTCGCGGATCAAACGATCCGCTGCCTCATCCGCCTGCCACTCAACCCCCGTGAAGGAAGTCGCGGTTTCAAACAAATTCTGTCCGTCGTTCAGATAAAGCACCGGATAATGCCGGCCTGAATTCTCGGCGTCGTCATAACCCGGCGGCAGCCACACTCGCAAGAACCGCGTGTTCCGGAAGACTCGGCTCCGAAATTCGTGCAGCCGCAAGTCTCCGGTCGCACCGCTGGCGCGGATTGCCGCAGAAGGCGCAGCATCATTTTGTATTTTCTGGAGTTTGCCCATCAAAAGAACATTCGCCTGGACCATCACCCGAGTCTCGAGTCAGAGGAAGCCCGAGCCTTCACCACTCCCGCCAGCATCGTGATGCCCGCAATCAGCCCGAGCGAACTCAAACACAGAATGCACCATGTCTCCAGCACATAGCCCTCAACGTAGGTGAGATAAAGTGCAAACCCCAATCCCGCGACCGAAGCCCATAATAACCATGTAGGCGTGTTCGTTCGTGAGCGGTAAATCGTGACCAGAGCCAGCAACACTCCGTACCCGGCGATCCCAATCGCCGCCACCGGAATCCCCATCACACTCGAATACTCACTCCGGTTCACGATGTCGCAATTGAATTTCTCACCGACGTCGCAGAACGCGGTTGCCGACTTCGCATAATGCCGCTGCAGCGATACCGCCGACACCGCAATTCCTGCCACTGCCAAAACGGCGATCGCCAAGAACAGCCCCCTGTTATGCGTTGCAGAAGTTGAGTTCGCCATGGCGCGTTGATCTCCCGTAGCGCTCACGGCAGACTGCACCCAGTCTTATCGCTCAACTCCTGCAAGGGGTAGACACCCTCTCTCGGCGGATTCGCCCCGAACTGCCAGCTCGGAAACAGCTTTATTCCAGCCGCCTTGCACGCCGGCGTTAGCTCACGCGAGCCCTTGATCGCGCATTCCACGTAAGGCACGTACTGAAACGCTTTCCCGAACATTTCCTTTTGTTCGATGCAGTGCGGACACCAGTACAGCCCGTACATTTTCGCCTGCTTCGTCGCCAGGCACTTCGCAAATCCATCGTAACGGTGATTGCTGTGGTACCAACCCGCGGCGTACGCCAGAGCAAACATCACCACAATCCCACCCAAGATCAGTTTGTTTCGGGAGTTCGCAC
Source organism: Candidatus Sulfotelmatobacter sp. (assembly GCA_049280095.1). GTDB lineage: Bacteria > Acidobacteriota > Terriglobia > Terriglobales > Acidobacteriaceae > Sulfotelmatobacter. The sequence goes on from JBAPPL010000031.1 coordinate 44,870, forward strand.
TCGCTTCCGGCACTCCCACCCGCTCCTGGCGCCGCTTTCGCCGCTCTTCTGACATGATTCCCTTCCGAGTAAGATTTCGGTTTTATATCACGGGCTTACGCTACTACATTCAACGCCCCCGGCAGCACATCTAATTCCTCACAGTGCAGCGTCAGCACTTCCCCGTCTACCATCACATCGACCGGCTCTTGTAGATCGAATTCTACCCGCTTCACCGCTTTCCGCTCAGCCAAACGATGCTCGATGTGCGTACCATCATAAAGCCCGGGCAAATTCCGCATCAGCCCCAGCCTGCCAATCGCTCCCCATCGGACATATTCAATGAATCCACTATTCACTTCAGCCTTGGGCGCGATCATCATCGTCCCGCCGGTAAACTTACTGTTGTTGAAAGTGAGAAACAAACAACGTCTCCGGTCAAATTCCGTTTCGCCGTCTGAGCGCACGGGAAACGGCCGCCTGCGCAATTGTGCCAGCCCAAGAAAAATCGAGATGACATATCCCAATTCTCCCTGACGGCTGAAACGCCGCGCCCGCAAGGTCGCAACGTCGGCCGGAAACCCCACACTCAGCAGATTGATGTAGTGAATCACTCCGCCGCGATGCCGCAATCGCAGCACGTCGCAAGCCTGCGATCGACCGGCAATCAGCGACTCGATCGCGTGCTCCACCCCACGGTTGCTGAAATCGCGCAAAAAAGAATTGCCCGTCCCCAGCGGCAAAAACCCCAGCGTCGGACGCTCGCCGGCGCTCGCCTCCGGGAAAAGCCCGTTCACGACTTCATACGAAGTCCCATCCCCGCCTACGGCAATAAACCGCCGCTGTCCGAGTCCATAAGCCTCGCGAGCGATTCGGGTAGCATCGCCGACGCCCTGCGTCTCCACTACTTCAACTTCAACCCCGCCCGCCCGCAGCCGGTCCAAAGCCGGGCCCAACATTTTCCGGCTCCGCCCGCCTCCGGCTGCAGGATTGACAATCGCCAGATACGATTCCCGCCCATTCACAGCCCCACCACCGCTGCCCGATTCACCGTCTTCCCCAGTTCCTCCGCCAGCGCTTGCCGCTTGATTTTCATCGATGCCGTCCGCGGAAAATCTTTTTCGCAGATCACATAACCGCCCACACGTTTGAAGTCAGGCAGCCGTCGATTGCGGGCCACGATCTCTTCCAGCAGCGCGCTGTCGAATCGCTGATTCTGTTCCATCCGCAACGCCATCACCAGCATCTCCCGCCCCAGCTTTTGCGGCCACACATAGTTTGCCGCGAACACACAGTACTCCTTCACCGGCAGTCCGTCGAAAACCGTCTCAATATCCTCGGGATAAATATTCTTTCCGCCTTCGGTCACGATCATGTTCTTCTTCCGCCCGAAAAGCTGCAGATGCCCACTCTTATCAAAGCGGCCCAGATCGCCCGTCAGGAGCCAGCCATCGACAATCGTTTCCAGCGTCAGCTCGGCGTCGTCGAGATAATGCGACATTACGGTCTTGCTGCGCGCTGCAATTTCTCCAATCCCCTCTTCATTCGGACTGAGTACCCGCAGCTCCACGCCCGGCAGCGGTTTGCCCACTGTGTCCGCGCGAAATGGTTTCAGGTCGTTCACCGTGAGCACGGTTCCCGCCTCCGTCAATCCGTATCCGTTCACCACGGGAATTCCCAGATCATAGAAAAACTGCATGGTCGAGGGCTCCATAAATGCTCCGCCCGTGATCAGCGCCAGCAACTCGCCGCCAAACGCCCGGTGCACTCCGGGCAGCAGCGCCCGGCTGAGCTTCACTCGTGCTTTGCCCCGCGTCAGCATCTTATTAAGCCCGATCATTCGATTCAGAATCGCCCGCTTCCACGCCGGCAGTTCGTCGATTTTCGCTCGCAGCCCGCGCTCCAGGTTCTTGACGATCATCGGCACCAGCGCCACATAAGTGATCCGGTAGCGCACGAACGCATCGCGCACAAATTCCGGACGCAGCGTCCGCAAATGCACCACGCACGCCCCGCACACGAACGACCCAATGAATCCCACCATGAAATCGATCGCGTGGTTCGTCGGCAGAATGCTCAAATACCGCACGCCCGGCCAGAATGGATACCACGCCGTCAACGCCCGGCACTGCTCCAGATAATTCTCATGCGTCAGCACGCAACCCTTCGGCCGCCCACCCGTGCCCGACGAATACACGATGCAGGCCACATCTTCCCGCTGCCGCATCACAAAATCCGGCGCGCCCTTGCGCCGAAAATCCTCCCAGCGGAATCCTCCCGCCAGGTCCGCCCCCAGCGGCGCTTCGGTCACCAGCACCAGCTTCGCCTTGATGTTCTGGAATTCCGGCGACTGCATGATCGCCAGCCAAAGGTAGTACTCGACCACCAGTACTTTTGACTGCGAGTGCTCCAGCAGTTGCAACTGTTCGCCCGCCGTGAGTTTGTAATCCAGAGGGACCAGCACCCCGCCGCAGTAAAAAATCGCATACGCCGAAATCAGCCACTTCGACTGATTGGTCATCAGAATCGCTGCGCGATCGCCGGCATCGAAGTCAGCGTCCTCCAGCGCCCGCGCCAGAGGCATGCTGATTTCTTTGAAATCGGAGTAGGTCAGCCGCGTCTTCTCGCGCTCGCGGTCGGCCTCGATCAGGCAGGTCTCGCCCCCAAAGCGCTCCACCGCATCGCGCAACGCCGCGCCCAGACAGCTATATTTTTGGAGGTCAAGCATTAAGGATTCATTTCACCACAGAGGCACAGAGACACGGAGAAAACCTTGTTAATGAATTAGCTACCCAAGGGCGAAGACCGAAAATACGAAGACTAGATCGGTTGTTCTCCGTGTCCCCGTGGTGACTCGCTCTAGAGCCGCGCCTGAATTTTCCCTGCCAGCGTGCGAAAGTCGGAAACTCCCTGCAACTCATAATCCGGCAGTTCCACGCGAAAGTGATTCTCCAGTTTGGTCAGCAGGTCGAGAGTCTGCAAGCTGTCAATCTCGAGCGTCTTGAAAAAGTCGTCGTCTGGACGAAGTCTTTCCCGCGGCACCTTGAAGTGCGCTGCCGCAAGAGTGAGGATTTCATCAAGCGTCTGGTCGGCAGTATTCATAAATCTGGTGTCATCCTGAGCGAAGCGAAGGACCTCGATCTAATCGGTACTCGCCATTCTGTGCGTCTTAACACCTACGGCAAGTACGGCTGCGCATCCGTGCTCTCCACAAATTTTCGTAGCCCCTCCTGCACCGCCGGACGCCCAAACAGTTCACAGAAAATATCAATCTCCCGCCGCAACTCTTCCTGTGGAATCGGCTTGATGAACTTCTTCGCCGCCGCCGCCGTCGCCCGGTCAAACTTCCCAAGCTGCACTGCCGTGGCTCGTGCCGCCCGCAGCGCCTCACCTTCGCTCACCACCTGGCTCACCAGCCCGATCTGCTGCGCCTTCGTGGCATTGATACTGCGTCCCGTCAGCAACAGATCTCTCACGACAGCGTTACCCAAATCCCGCTTCAGCCGCGGAATCCCGCCAAACCCCGGGATCAAACCCAGCCTCAGCTCGGGAAAACAGAACCTCGCCATTTTATCGGCGACAATCAAATCGCAAGCCAGCGCCAGCTCGAACCCTCCCCCAAAGGTCACCCCATGCACTGCCGCAATTGTCGTCAAAGGTGCAGCATCAATCTGATTCAACACGCGGTGAATCCGCTGCAGAAAATCCCGCACACCTTTGGCAGCCTCAGCTTTCTCCATCGCCTGCGCGCGCTGATAGAGTTCGCGCAAATCCGCCCCGGCGCAAAATCCCGGCTTCATCTCGCTATAAATAATGAGCGAGTGCGCCTCCGCCTGCATACTCTCCAAAGCGGCCGCAAAGTTCTCTAACTCATCAAGCGTTGCCGACCCCAGTTCGTTGCAGGGTTCCCGATGCAGCGCCAGTTCGATCACGCCATCGGCAAGCGACCACGATAAGACGCCCCCACGGCGCTGGCTCATCACCTTCGATTCAGCCTTCCCGTCGTGCACCTTAATGTCTTTGGTAATTCCCGGCATCGTTCCCCACGCTAAACAGCCTGCCTCACTCGATACATCCCCTCAATCTCTTCCTTCATCGCTGCCGCGATCACATCTCGCTTAAGCTTCCCGTTCGCGGTCAACGTCCCGCTCTCAATCGAGAAAGCTTCCCCGCGCACGTAAAACGCCCGCACCTGCTTGTAGTGCGGCAACTCAGGATTTACAACATCCAGTGCGGACTGCACCTTCTCAGCGGTCACATTCCCGGTCACGATGGCCGACAAGTATCCGCGGCCATTCCCCACCACCACGACCTGCTGCGCTTCCGGCAAATTCTTCAAAATCGCGCTCTCAATCGGCTCCGGCGAAATCTTGTGCCCCGACCCCAGCACAATCAGGTTCTTAATCCGTCCCGCAATCCGCCAGTTTCCGGCAGCGTTCACCTCACCCTGATCGCCAGTATGGAACCATCCTTCGCGCAGCGCCTCGGCCGTTTGCTCCGGTCTTTTCCAGTAACCCGAAAACACATTCGGCCCACGCACCAGGATCTCATCATGCTCTCCCAGTTTCATCTCCATGCCCGGAATCGCAGGCCCCACCCGCCCCACCTCGATCCGGTTCGGATCATCCATCGTGCAAATTGCAGTAGTCTCTGTCAGCCCGTAAACCTGCAGCACACGAATTCCCAGCATCATGAAATACAGCTGCGTCTCAGCACTCAGCGGCGCGGATCCGCAAATCAGCGCCTTCAGATTTCTGCCAATCATCTTCTTCCGAATCGCCGGAAATACCAGGGCGTTCGCCAGCCCCAGCCAGATCGCATCTCCCGCTTTCGCATGCCCATCCTGCCGTCGCGCCCACGCGCCTTTCGCCCTCGAATAAATTGCCTGCGCCACTCCGCCGGTCTGCCACAGTTGCTCATCCACTCCCCGCCGCATGCGCTCCAGCAACTGCGGCACGTTGAGAAAATAATCCGGAGCCACCGTTCTCATGTCATTCGCGATCTTAGCCAGATCCATATTGATGGTGACCAGGCTCCGCCGCTTCAAGAACGTCAGCAAGGCAATCCACGACGCCGCAAATGTGAATGGCAAGTAATGAAAGATGCGATCCTGTCCCCCTGAGCCTGACGGCGAACCGGACATCAGTTGTTCCAATCGCTCTGCGGTTCGCTCCAGCATGAAGCCCACATTCGCCGCCGTCAGCACCACGCCCTTGGCTTCCCCTGATGTTCCCGACGTATAGATAATGGCAACGGGACTGTTGTTTCCCATCTGGGGCCGCTCCAGTTGCACATCTTCCACACCCGCAAAAACCTCGTCGAACAGAAACTGCAGCGGAGCTTCCGGCCAACTCTTCGCAATCGCATCCCGAAGCGCTGCGTCGCCGCAGCAGACCGCCGCCGGCATACAGTCGTTCATCATCGCCACCAACTCCGCCGGCGCCTGGCGCGAGTAGAGGGGAACGACAATCAGCCCCTCGGCCATGAGCGCCAAGTCCATTGCCACCCAGCGAATGCTGTTTGCAGCCAGCAACGCGCAGCGCTCGCCTTTCGGCAGTCCCCTGGAAGCAATAAACGTTCGAGCCTTACGGACGAGTCCCAGCAGTTCGCCACCGGTAACTCCGGTGATCTCCCCGTCGCGGATTTCGGCAAGAATCTGCGTATCCGCAGCGACCTGCAGTTGCGAAAATATTTCGTCGACAAATGGAATGAGTGTGCTCAAGATATGGCTTGCAAGATCGCACCTGCAACAACGCAACTCTAGTTGTAAGCCGCTACCAGTTCCCGCAGCCCTTGACTCATCGGCGGCAAATAATCCTCCCAACTCCACTCGCCCCGGCGCGTTTCAAATTCCGGATACCTTCTCTGCACTTCCTCTTCAAAATAAACACCCATGCGCGCCATCACCTTCAAGTTCCTGACGACGGTCTGCGCGATTCCAGTCGCGATCGCTTCACCTTCGCAACTCAGCTTCTCCAGAGCCACGAGCAGCTTGCCTTCAAGTTCCGGATCGTCCACCGTCATCAGCAGATCCTGATGTCCGCGTTCCCGCATTAAATTGCGGATGCGTTCATCCATCGTGATCCCCGCCGATGGCACCAGCCCCGGCATCGAGGTCACAATCCCGTGATACCTCGACGAAGCCATCATGTGGCATGCCCGCAGAATGCTTACCAGTTCATACATGTTGTAATCGTCCGACGTCAGGACCGGCACGCCGCCCAGCTTCTCAGCAATCTTATTCGCCGGACGCGCATCCAGCCGCTCTGTCGCTACAAGAATTACAAAAACGTCCTTCTTCTTGCGGAATGCATCCACCGCATTCGCAATCGCCGTCCAGTATTTCTGATATGCCTGCGCCGCGGCCGGCCCCGAATTGTGAAAATAAACCGTGCGGTAGTGGCTGTCTTTGTAAGCGCCCGTTAAAGTACGCACCGCATACTTCGCCACCGAAGCCTTAACCGGCCACTCAAACGGATTTATCGGACAAACGACCAGCACTGGCGTCCGCCCGTCCCATCCCACTTTCCGCAACACGCTCTGCCCGTATTCCGCCGGACGCGGCTCAAACGTCCACGCCGTATCGGTTCCCAACTCCGTAGGCACGCCGAGCTCCCGCAGCACCGTCCGCGATTCCTCGTTCCGCGTGATCACAAACGAATTCTTGCAATACCGCCCGCACATCTTCGCCACCAGCGGGTCCATGTGCCCGGCTTCGGCGCCGTATCCCACTGAAAGCTTGTTCTGCACCGCGGCGATTCCCAGCGACCCAATCATCATCGTGGTCAGCGCGTTGGCGAACTTGCTTTTAAACATCGACCCTTCACACGCCACCACTCCATCGTGCTTCGGAACTTCATTCGCCAGAAACGGTGGAAATATATCGGGTAGGTGCACCTGCTTTGTGCCTTCGAAATATCCGCGCGAAAAGTCAAAGTTCTGGCTCATCACGCTGAACTCTACCCTCTCTGCGCCCAGAATATGCCGGACTTGCCGCAGCATCTCTTCCACCCGCACATCCGATCCCATATTTCGCGTGCCGTTGTAGCCCGCAAACAAAAGCTTGAGCTTCTCGCCCGGCTGCCAGCGCTTGCCCTCACCCAGCATCCATCCCGCTTTAGCGCGCTCGATCGACCCGCTCACCCAGGCCTCCAAAATCAGGTCCATCATGCCGCTGTCCCTCCCGCCGCCGCCGGCCAGGGCTGGTATTTGTACGCAAAATTATTGTCACGGCTGAATTTCAGCAGCGGATAGCAGTACTCAGAAAACGCCACCGGCTTCTTCGCTAATTCCCGATTCACCCGCGTGTTATCGAACACCGTGTTCCACACCAGATACGGCATAAAAACTTTCAGCAGCGACGCGGCTTTTCCAATCGCGCCTCCGCGATTCGCCAGAAAATTCACCGACCCCGCAAACGGACGTTCTACCACCGGCACAAACACCGGAGCCCGTTTTCGCTGTGCCCCGGCCAGCGCCTCGGTGATCTCTCGAAACGTCTGTGATTCTCGCCCGGAGGACAGATGATAGGTATCGTGCTCCGGACGTTCTTTCTGGTGCAGCGTCGCAATCGCCTCCGCAACAAAATCCACATTCACAATATCGACCTTGTCCGTGGGCCGAAACGGCAGCACCGGCAGCCCGGCCAGAAAAACAAAAGCCTTCACCATGTCAAATTGCGTGGTTTCCGCGTAGCGGCTGTCTCCCAGCACAATGCTCGGACGGAAAACCGTTTTCGGAGTCTCCGGCAAAAGCACCCGCATCATGTGCTCACAGAATTTTTTCGTCCGCGCGTAGGGATCGTAATCCGACCGCTCCCAATCAATCGACCGATCCTCGGTGACTACTTCGTTGTGCCGCTTTCCCGCTACGGCCACCGTGCTCACCTGGCTGAAACGCCTCAATCCGTGATAATGCTCCGCACTCCGCGCCAGCGTCAGCACTTCCAGCGTGCCGCGCAGATTCACATTCAGGCAGGCCTTCTCCGATTTCCGGTTCAGCGACGCCGCGCAGTGAATCACCGAATCGGTCGTGTGCACAAGCCGGTCGTATTCGTCGCGTGCCAGACCGAAACCGGGCGCAGTCAAATCGCCGCGAAATACCCGAACCCGCGTCTGCAGGTATTCATAAAACTGCGGGAACTCGAGATGCAATTGCAGCGCCTGCCACAACCGCGCCTGCGCCTCGCCAGCATCCCGCGCCCGCACCAGCACATTGAGTGACGCGCCATGATCGCGCAGAAGATTTGCTGCCACGTGCGCCCCAATGTAACCGGTCGATCCCGTCAGAAATATCGCCATTCACCACGTCCCGCCATTCGTGCCCGTTTTCACCGTCTCTCCGTTCTGCAAACTCCGCGCCGGACGCGCCTCCAGCGGCCTTCCCTCAATCAGCGGATAAGTCCACCTGCGCAGTGCCGGAATATGTACATTGATCCAGTAATCCCACCAATCGAGCAACCGCGCCTTGTATCCAAACTCTTCGCGTTCATCCTCCACCAGAGCGTGCGACAGTTTCTCTATGTTATCCGCTGCGAAATCGTGCTCATTGAGCAGGATGAAGGGCTCAAACAACTCAATCAGCTTCTCCAGCCGCTCCAGGTTCCTTTCCGCTTTCACCAGCGGAGTTTTCTTCAGCGGCAGCGGCGACATGATGCGCTGAATCGACTTCACAATCGCCTTCTGCGCCGGAGCCGACATCCGCTGGTACCGCTCCTTCGACACCGGAATCGCATCAAAGCGCAGCCGCAGCCACGATTCCAATCCTTCCTGCGCACGGTAATGCTTGCGATGCGCCAGCGACGTCAACTCAATCGACCGCCCCATATCGCAGGGATTCGTCACCGACGTCGCCAGCTGATAGAGCGAATCGTGCCGACGTTCCACAATCGCCGCCGCGATCAAAGTCATCCCGGCACACACCGCGTCCACCGGAATAATATCCAGCCGCTTGCTCTCATTCGAAGGCAACTGCCGGAAATATGTCCCCAATAAATACGAAAGCGACGCCGAAGTATTGATTCCTTCATTCCACCCCAGAAACGGCTTCGCCACCGAAGTCTCCACAATCGCCGGACGCACTACCGCAATCGGCAATCCAGCTCCATGCTTCACCATCAGCGATTCCGCCAGACTCTTGGTCAACGTATAAGTATTTGGCCAGCCCAGCTCTTTCGCCCGCCGCGTCCCCGCTTCCGTTAAATAAGTTTTCAGCCACCGGATCCGGTTCTTGCGGATCTGGTTCTCCAAAGCTGCGCCCTGCAAGCCTTTCGCCGCGTGTTCCTTGGCCAGCGATTGCATCTTCAACCCGGCCGTAACCTCCGCGCCCTCAGCCTGTGCCTCGGCCTGCGCAATCACCTCATGCAGCGAACGCCACTCTTGTTCCGCATCGAAGTTCGGCACGCGATGCGGCGCGTAATTCGGAATCAGCCTCTCCGCCACCCGTCCGTCGCGCTCGCCGGCCACGTAGCAAGTGGAAAGATGCAACAGCCCGGCATGATCCGTCCCTCGCACAAACTCCAGGATGTTCATCGCCGCATCCGTGTTCGTCGCCAGCGCATCCCGCAGATCGGGATTGAAGTCCGTCAATCCTGAGCTATTCACGATCAGATCGAGATTCCGCTGCAACCGTCCGGCCACTTCCGCATTCAGCCCCAACCCCGCTTGCGTGACGTCGCCCTCCACCACCTCTACTTTGTCGCGCAGATATTCCGCAAGCCCCGGTCCATATTTTTCAAACAGCGGATCGAAAACCGGCGACTCTTCCACGATCTTTTCAAACCGCTGCTGCGCCGGATTCGACTTCTGTTTCCGGATGAGCAGATAAATCCGCCCAATTTTCGGCAATTCGATTAGCGTATTCGCCAGCCATACCTTGCCAATAAATCCTGTCACTCCAATCAGCATCAGGTGTTTGCCCGCCAGCGCCCGCCGCACCGAAAATTCCGCTCCCTGCCTCTGCCCTTCGAAATGCACGATCGGATGTTCCCGCACCGCCGGCTCGCGCCCCGACGCAATCGCTGCGGCCCGCAATTCCTCCACCGTAATATCCAGTTGCCGCGCTAGCGTCTTCGGCGCCCGCCGCCCGTCCGGGCTCTGCTCCCGAATCCGCGCAAGTGCACCCCGCGGCCGGATCACCGGCTCCAGCAGACGCCCCGTAGCCACGCCATCGCGAAACTCCAGCCGGTTCGCGACCACCCGCTTCACTCCCAGATGCTGCGCTAGCGGTTTCATCACGTGCTCCAGCGCCTGACTCACCAGCACCACATCCGCCCCCGAGCGCACCAGTTCCCGTACCCGCTCGGCTCCGTGCGTCTTCAGCTCAGGCTTCAATTTGTATTGGAAGTATTCTTCGCCCAGCAGATCCAGCCGGTCCCGCGTCACACCCCGCAAAGTCGTATGCACCACACGGGTCGCGAACTTCCGGTTCGTCGAATACAGAAAGGGACGCAGCGCCGCCATCAGGAAAATCAGCCCCCGCCGCCGGAACCGCTCCGCAAAGGTCTGCGCGTTCCAGGTAAAGAACGCCACCGGCTGCACCACGGTCAGGTCGAGCAGGCTTCCTTCCACCCGCCAGTACACGGTTGGAGGCGCAACGGATGGCACGCGAGGGTTGTGGTCTGAAGGCTCCAAATGGTTTGACTGTTCCAAAATATGCTTCGTCCCACAGCGATTCTGAACCAACGCGGACGAATCTCCTATTGTAAACAATGGCCCCACTCCCCGCGAGGCCCAGTGGTTTTGGCACCCTCCTAAAATTAGGACGCGCGGCTTTGGCTGAGAACTGAGAACTGCTCCTGGATTCATACTGCCTTAACAATCCTTCCGTATAGTGGCGACCTTCGGCGCTGCTAAGACTTTTCAAACCCAGCGACCTGAGGAGCAACCATGGCCACCGCATCCCAGACCCTACTCGACCAGAAACTCTCCCGCTCGCCGGGCAAAATCGGGATGCTGATCTTCGGCGTCGTGCTCGTCATAGGCGTCGGCTATGCCGGTTCCAGCCTGCTTCACGATCTTTCCACCATCCACAACCAGTCCGTTCTGCCCTTCGTGCTTCTCGGCGTAGCGCTGATGGTCGCCCTGGGCTTCGAGTTCGTCAACGGATTTCACGACACTGCCAACGCGGTGGCCACGGTCATCTACACTCACTCGCTCGAGCCTCACATTGCCGTAGTCTGGTCCGGCTTTTGGAATTTTCTTGGCGTCCTCGCTTCGAGCGGCTTGGTAGCCTTCGCCATCGTCTCGCTGCTACCGGTCGAGTTAATTCTGCAGGTGGGCAGCAAAGCCGGATTCGCCATGGTCTTCGCGTTGTTGGTTGCGGCCATCATCTGGAACCTCGGCACCTGGTGGTTCGGCTTGCCTGCCTCCAGTTCGCACACGCTGATCGGCTCCGTGATCGGTGTCGGCATTGCGAACCAGCTCATGAACGCGAGAAGCGGCACCAGCGGCGTCGACTGGGGTCAGGCCGCCAGCATCGGCAAGTCGCTGCTGCTCTCGCCCATCGTGGGTTTCGGTTGCGCCGGGCTGCTGTTACTCCTTGCCAAAGCTCTCATTAAGGATCCAAAGCTTTATTCGGCTCCCGAAGGCACGGAGCCGCCACCGTTCTACATCCGCTGCCTGCTCATTCTCACCTGCACCGGCGTCAGCTTCTTCCACGGCTCGAACGATGGACAAAAAGGCATGGGGCTGATCATGCTTATCCTCATCGGCACGGTTCCCACCGCCTACGCTCTCAATCACGCCGTCACCTACAAGGATTCGCAGGATTTCATCGCCGTATCCCTGCAAGCCGCCGACGCCCTCACCAAATACGTCAGTCCGAACGCCGCCATCGGCGACGCGCACGAAGATGTTACGAACTACATCCGCACCAAGGATTTCACTCCCAACACCATGCTCGCCCTGCGCACCTTGGTCAGCGACATCGGCAACGAGACCGCTCTCTATAAAGAGATGAAGAACATCCCCAACGACCGAGTGCGCAACTTCCGCAACGACATGTATCTCATCAGCGAAGCCATCCGCCTGATGCAGAAGAGTGGCAATCCGGCCTTCGCTCCCGCTGATACCGCCATCCTCGCCAACTACAAGAAGCACATCGACCACTCCACCCGCTTCATACCTCTCTGGGTGAAGGTCGCCGTAGCCATGGCTCTCGGCCTCGGCACCATGGTCGGCTGGAAGCGCATCGTGGTAACGGTCGGGGAAAAAATCGGCAAGCAACATCTAACCTATGCGCAAGGCGCGGTGGCCGAAATCACGGCCATGGCCACGATCGGCGCGGCCGATGGTTTCGGTCTGCCTGTCAGTACCACTCACGTGCTCTCTTCCGGCATTGCCGGCACCATGGCGGCCAACCATTCCGGAATTCAGTGGTCTACGGTGCGCAATCTGGCGCTGGCCTGGGTCCTTACCCTGCCCGTTGCTATGATGCTTTCGGGATTTCTATTCTGGCTGTTCCGCAAGACGTTCTAAGCGGGATGACTTTCAGGAAGTTCGGCGGAGATGATTACGCGGAAGCGCCCGTGGAAGCGGCCAACCCGCGTTGTTTGCGCAACTCCGTTAGAAACGCGTCGGCGGTAAGGGCAGCCTGGCTGCGGAAGAGTCCCAGCAGCATATCTTCGGATTCACCATCCGCCGAGGCAACAAGCGGTGCATTCGAAGATTCAGTTTCCAAACCTTCCGGCTCGACCAGCAACTCCGGCAGCATGTCGCGATTCTCCGTCAGCAGGCTCAAAAACTTTTCCAGCAATGTTCGATGTTCCGGAGTGCTCTGGGTGAACTCCACTCCCATCCCCTTATCGGGATGCATGATCCGGACCACGCCTTCGGTTCTCAAGTCGATTCCGCCGGCTCGCATTGATAAGGTTACGCGTGTCGAAACCGGGAACGGCGAACTGATCTCGAGGTAGCACCCACCCAAACTCAAATCCGTAAGCTGGCAACGAGCCGGCGGGTCGTCCTTTTCCGCATCCGGAGAATTCCGTCCCAGCCATTCCCCCAACTGGCGGGTAAATTCCAGAGACGGATCCTGGAAGCGCAAGCCCACCTGCTTCCCCGTCCCTTCCCAGGCAAACTCTGCGTTCACCTCCAGAGGCTTAGTGGAACCGGGCAGGGTAAATACCAGCGTCCAACGGCCCAGCCGTCTGCTGCGCCGCGGCAGGCTGACAGCGAGGCCGCCTTCGCCGAGATCGGTGGTGTTGACCTTGAAGTGCACATCCGATTCGCGGCTGGTCATCTCTACGGGAATGTGTACCGACACCCGTGAGTTCCGCCGGCGTTCCTTCTTCATCAATGCCCGCGCCGCGCGAAAGCTCGACTTCGACCGCTCCACCGACACCGGCTTGTACAGGATGAAGTGTGCCCCAATCTCAAACGCTGACCGCAGCCCAATCTCCGGATCCAGAATCGCGACCGCAATCGCCCGCTTGTTGCACGGAGCGCTCCGCGCGCTGCGCAGCACCGCGGCCGCTCCCGGCCCGGCGCAATCCACAATGATCGCCTCAAATCGCTCCCGCGTCAGCTTGCGCAATGCGATCTCAGAACTCGCGCACAGCTCGACGCTAATATCCAGATCGCCCAGCGTCCGGCGCAGCACACGCACGATCTTGTCGTCGGAGCAAAGCAGAAGCGACTTCAGATTCATGACGCTGTCTTAAATCCTTTAGGCCCAGTCGTATTCACTCGGCGTGAGCCGGGAAGGCGGGGTTTTCGTGCGGAATCCTGTCGACGCAAACGAAACACAGCCCTATTCCACTGTAAGCCTGCCCCAAGAACCCGATCAATGGCCCCTTCGCGCCAGAAGTTACGGGCGTAACCTTCCCGGCTGGTGGCTAGACGGCCGCTATCCCTCACCTAAGAGGTGAGCTTCCGGGCCGCGGAGCGATATCATTATGAGGTGCCAAACCCGCCAAGCCGAGCGTCAGATCGATCTCCCAACGCTGTCGTAAGAACAATAAAAACAATTACTTAGAAATGTCTTACTAAAGTGATGCAGCGTACATTCTGATTGACTTCCGCCCACGATTGCCCTAACATACTGAGTCTCCGAACAGCCTTTGGGATCATTTGGGTAGGGGCAAGCCGAGCTGTGCAACCCAGGTTATGTTTTTCCATGAATCCCAATAGTCTCCGGAGAATCATATAGATAGAGCAATCGATAGATTTCATTTCCCCTTTGTAGGAAAGGCATTTTAAATGGCAAAGCGTCGCGGAAATCCCAACTGGGGCAAACCCGAGCCCATCGGCCCGATCGTCCCCACCATCACCGAGTTCGAGCAGGTCGTCCGCGAATACAAGCTCACCCCTGACCAATATCTGCGCTCCACCCGCCTGCGCGAGTGGGCCCGCCGGAACAAGAACTCGAAATACATCCCTGAGCCCCTGCTGGAAGCCTGGGGATTCGAGATCGAATCGACTTTGTGACCGCAGCCGTAAGGATTCCAAGGGTCGCCGAAAAGCGACCCTTTTGCTTTTTAATCGCGAGAATGGGAGCGCGACGCTCCAGTCGCGAAGCGACGGCATTCATTAGCCCAGCACGTAAGTGCTGGGTAGGCACAAGGGACAGAACTGAGTCCAGTGAGGGACGGCACCCTCGCTCATACCGAACCTTCCCTTTCCTACCGAAAGCATCTATAAAACCACTCAGTGTTAAATCTCCTCCACCTCCCGCTCCCCGAACTCTTCGCCGTCCTGGCAGCGGTAGCCTTCGCCGCGGGCCTAAACGTCTACGCCACAGTAGCCGCCCTCGGCCTGCTGGCCCGCTTCGGACACGTCCCCCTCCCGCCGGCCCTAGAACTCCTTCAAACCTGGCCCATAATCGCAGCCAGCACAACTCTCTTCACCATAGAATTCTTCGCCGACAAAATCCCCGCCTTCGACCTGATCTGGAGCGCCCTCCACACCTTCGTCCGAGTCCCCGTAGCCGCCCTCCTAGCCTACGGAGCCACGCGCCAGCTAACCCCAGCCCAGCAACTCCTCGCCGCGGCCCTGGGAGCAGCCATAGCCCTGGCCGCCCACTCCGGCAAAACCGCCCTCCGCGCCGCCGTAACCCCGAGCCCCGAGCCCTTCTCCAACATCACCCTAAGCCTCGCCGAGGACGCCCTGGCCATCTCCCTAACCTGGCTAGCCACGCGCCACCCCTACGCAGCCGCCACCATAGCGCTAGCCCTGGTAGCAGTAATCGTGCTGCTGGCAAGAGCAGTAATCCAAGCCATGCGCAACCTGTTCCAAGGAGCAGAAAAAGAATTCGCGGGGTAAGCTCTTGTGTGGGGGGACAGCCGCCCTCGGCTGTCCGTCGAGCGAAGCTCGACTCTGTGTGTCCATCGCTGCGACTCTGTCGTCGCGCGTCGCTCCTTACCCGCGCTGTCATCCTAAGGCAGCGGAGTCCTCGGCTTCGCCGAGGGCTCCCAACGAAGGACCTCTGCAACTCGCGTGCGGCGCCGACGCTGCCGGCGAGTGCGGAGGTCCTTCAGCCCGCGAAGACCGCGGGCTTCAGGATGACGGTGCATGTTTGAGCGTCTGGGTACTGGGTACTCGGTACTTGTTAACCGACTTGCTACAATAATTGCATCATGAATCACGAAGCCTTTGCCGACGTCCCTACCGCCATCGAGGAGATCCGCGCCGGCCGCATGATCGTGGTCGTCGACGACGAAGACCGCGAGAATGAAGGCGACATCACTCTCGCCGCCGAGAAGGTCACGCCCGAAGCCATCAACTTCATGGCGAAGTATGGACGCGGCCTGGTCTGCCTCACCATGACCGAGGAGCGCCTCGCTCACCTCCGCCTCGGCCCCATGAGCGCCGAGAACACGTCGCAATACGGCACCGCATTCTGCGAAGCGATCGATGCGCGCACAGGCGTGACCACAGGCATCTCCGCGTATGATCGCGCCCGCACCATTCAGGTGGCGATCGACCCGGCCACGCAAGCCTCAGACCTGGCCCGCCCCGGCCACGTCTTCCCTCTTCGCGCCCGCAAAGGCGGAGTGCTGGTCCGAGCCGGACAGACCGAAGCCTCCGTAGACCTGGCGCGTCTTGCAGGGCTGATTCCCGCCGGCATCATCTGCGAAATCATGAAGGACGATGGCACCATGGCCCGCGTCCCAGACCTCATCGAGTTCTGCCACCAGCACAACATGAAGATGCTGACGGTCGCAGAGCTGATCCGCTACCGCATGGCACACGAGCGCTACGTGCACCGCGTAGGCGAGGCGTTAGTCGACACACGCTTCGGAGAGTTCCGCCTCATAGCGTATGAGAGCGAAGTGGATGGCGGAGAGTCGCACGTGGCCTTGATTCGCGGAGAGATAGAAAATAATGGCGACGGTAGCGAAGCGCCGGTGCTGGTGCGCATGCACGCTCACTGCCTGATGGGAGACGTGTTCGGCGCAACTGGCTGCGAGTGTCACGCTACGCTGGAGGGCTCGCTGCGCAGGATCGCGCAGGAAGGTCGCGGCGCGCTTATTTATTTGCACCAAACGTCCAAGGGATTTTCCATCGAGAAAGCCGGCGAGCGAAGTGCACTCAGCTTCCATCGCGGACGGAAGTTGCCGTCACTGCTCGACAACGAGCGTCAAACGCAACGCGAGATCGGAATCGGCGCGCAGATTCTTTCTGACCTGAACCTGCGGCGCATTCGTCTGCTGACAAATAGGCCCAAACGTGTCGCTGCGCTCGAAGGATTCGGAATAGAAATCGTCGATCAAGTTCCTGTGGAATTGAGTCGGGTGTAGATGGTTAGAAGCGGGCGAGGGCGCCCGCTCCACATGCCGCATGGCTAGAAGGGTTTGCGCACGACGACTTCGCTCTCGCGGATGAAGAATTGCGCGGAGCAGTGCCCCGAGCCGCAGATGACTGGCATCAAACCGTTGATTTGGCGGCGCGTAATGAGGCCCAGCATGCCGCAGGATGGGCAGGCGAGCACGGCCCAGTAAGGGTCTTCCTTCTCGCCGACTTCGCCGGCGTTCTCAAGAACAAAAATTGTTCCGGGCTGCATCTGTTCGGGAATCCATTCGTTCAGAATGTCCAGTTCTCCGACCATGCACTCCTCCTGTGTTCCGCTACCGCGACCCAACCCCGATTCGAACTCGCTGCCTAAGAAGCTTTTCTAGCACGCCGACGTACTGCCGGCGATGTTACGGAGGTACCCGCTTTTCTGGCGACGACCTCGGCCCTGACCTGCCGCACGGCGTCGCTGAGGCAAATTCCTAGAATGGGCTGACTGGAATTCTTTAAGATGTCTACGATCTGGCGCGCCGAAGTCTCCAGGTAGAGATGCTTGCCGTCGGTGAGCAGGTGAACGTCAGAGTTCCGGCCTACGATTTCGGCCAAGCCTTTGCCGCACTCGCGCTGCAAAAAACGCATGACCTTGCGGACTCCCTGGAGCGAAAATCCTTTGCGGCGCAGCTCGCAGATGACCGCCATTTCTGTGAGATTTTGCATGGAATACACTCGACGATGGCCCGCGCGCTGCGGCTTGACCACTCCCCGCTCGTCCCACCACTGGAGCTGGCGGGCAGTCACGCCGGTCAGAGCGATCACTTCCTGCGATGAGAAGCTGTCTGGCATGAATCCCCGTTCCATTACTTGGACGATCTGTTTGAAACAGTCTGCGAGCCGAATGTTTGAAACATTCTAGACGTGAGATGGCGGGTGTCAACGGAGATTCGACGGAGATGGGGTAACTAGAAGAGTGCGGGGGTAGAACGCTCGGCGTGAGGAAGAGGCCGCCTCACCAAGGAGGGCGCCGGGTAGAAATGCCCTGCGGAGCCTAGGGTGTCGTGAACAGGCAAGGGATCCTTCGACTCCGCATCTGCTTCACTTCGTGAAGCAGATGCTCCGCTCAGGATGACAGAGCGTTTCAGAAATGCTCTATTCCGGGAACAGCTTCAGCTGCTGCCGCCGCCGACGAAGTGGACGATTTCGAGGCGGTCGCCGTCTTTCAGAGGCGTTTGCGGCCAGTGATCCCGGGGGACGATATCCCGGTTGAGTTCGACGGCCACGCGGTCGGACTTCATGGCCAGGGATTCGATGAGGGCGGCGAGGGTGAATGTGGCTGCCGGAGCGGGATCCGCGAAGGTACGGGCTTCTCCGTTGATGTGAAGATTCATTTCATTCCGAAGCAAGAGATGCTAAGAGCGCTCACTGTGAGCTTCATTGTCTCACGCCGGCAGGCCGACGCCTCGCTGCGCTTGGCGGACCCTTCGGCTTCGCTCAGGGCAGGCTCACGACGCGGCCGTCCCCACATGGTCCGGTGTGGCTTCCGGCAAAAGGCCGCCGAGACGCCGGCGCTACATTCAAAGATTAGTCAGTTTTGCGCAGGGCGAATTTGCGGGTTACGGTTCGGCCCTGGTGACTGGCTTGCACCATTACCGACGCGTCGGCCAGGGCGGACTCCTCGACCTCGATCGAGATCTGGGCGACGCCGCCGGAATCGGTGACGGCCTGGGTGTAGAAAGGCGCGGCCTCGGGACGGGCAAAACGGAAGGTGAGGCGGGCGCTGGGGACTGCCGTTCCATCTTCGGTGACGCGGAGTTGCATGGTTAGATTGCGATCGTTGAGAACCGAGGCCGCGTTTTCCCATTGCACGTCGAGCTGCTTGATGCCAGCCAAGGCATCGGTTTCAGCGCGGTCGAGAACGCTTTCCAGCTTGCCTTCGCGGATCGCTTCCAGCACGAGGCGATGCTGATCGCGAAGTTGCTGTTCTTTTTGAGGATCGCCGAAACCGACTTCGGCGGCGGACTTCGCATAGGAGATCGCCCGTTTGCCTATGCACCTGCCACGGACGAACACCTGAGTCTGCAACAGTTTTTCGCTCTCGCGCGCTTCGCTTTGCACGTGGTAGATGGTGTCGACGTGTTTTACATCGGTGTTGAAACCAAAAATCATAATGAGATTTGTAATCTGGTAATTTTGTGATTTTGTAATTTAACTTGCTCGCCTGGCCGTATGCTGAATTGCCGTGAAAATTGCGCTTAGTTCATGTGCTTCTTTCAAGATGTCCTCGCAACGCTCGCTGGACACGATACTAGTCGGACAACATCTCCAGCCAAAAGACAGTTTCGTCCGCCTCCTCGATGACCAGTCCGATCTTCGCAATCCATTCGGCCCTGGATCTAGCGCGGCACGCGCAACAAACTGCTTGCCCACGACTTGCGAATCGGCTGTGTGCGGCAGCGAACGGTAAACCTTAACTATACGGATAGCAAACGCCTTTGTCCGGTCGCGCAATTCCTGGGTCCAATGGACATTCTCACACCAGGTTTTCCAATTACAAAATTACCAAATTACACAATTGCCAAATTGCCCCTCGTTCCCTTGACACTCTTGCAGACTAGCACCTAATCTAGAATGTTTAATCGATGCTTGGCGCGAATTATATATAGCCTGTCCTATGCCCGACAATTACTTCGCTGGCTACCTGCCGTTTCTGATCCACCTTTTGCTTGCCGCCGGAATTGCGACTGCAATTATCGCGCTTTCCTGGCTGATCGGGGAGCGCAAACCGACGCGGGCCAAGCTTTCCGCCTATGAATGCGGCATGACGCCGGTGGGGGATACTCGCGGGCGTTTTTCGGTGCAGTTCTACCTGGTGGCTATGCTGTTCATCCTGTTCGACGTGGAGGCCGTCTTTCTTTATCCCTGGGCGGTGATCCTGCACGATTTGAAACACTTCGGGTTGTGGGAAATGTTCGTCTACATCGGCATTGTTCTGGTGGGCTTCTTTTATATTTGGAAGAAAGGCGTTCTGGAGTGGGGCCCGGCCAGGGATCGGCGAGGAGAATTTTAATGGCCAATTCCCCGGCGATCACCGATTTGGAACAGCTGAAGGGTCATCCGGCGGTGGCGCGACTGCTGGCGTGGAATCCTTCTGCGGTTGCGGGAGTGAAATTCGACCGCGACGAGATGACGATTTACGTGGATCGCGCGAATCTTCGCGAAGCTTGCGCGCTGCTGCGTGACGATGCAGAGTGCACCTTCAACTTTCTTTCTGACGTGACCTGCGTGGATTGGTATCCGGCGGAGCCTCGATTTGAAGTGGTTTATCACCTGCTTTCGATTCCCAAGAAGGAGCGGGTACGGCTGAAAGTTAGGCTCGATAGTGCGAGTCCGGCGGTTGAATCGCTGACTGCACTTTGGCCCGGCGCTAATTATTTTGAGCGGGAAGTATTTGATCTGTTTGGTATCCGCTTTACCGGGCATCCTTATCTGCGGCGGATTCTGATGCCGGAGGATTGGGAAGGTTATCCGCTGCGGAAAGATTATCCGGTGGAGGGCTACCGCTAGGCTTCGTCATGGCTCACCTTGCTCCCACGCGCGTGCTTGAACCCGGTCAGGATCGGACCATGATCCTGAACATGGGGCCGCAACACCCTTCCACGCATGGTGTGCTGCGCGTGCTGCTCGAGATTGACGGTGAGACGGTGGTGCGGATCATGCCCGACATTGGCTTTTTGCATACCGGGATCGAGAAGACCTGCGAAGCCAAGTTTTATCAGCAAGTGGTGCCGTTGACGGACCGCATCGACTACCTGTGTCCCATGACCAACAATCTGTGCTACGTGTTGGCGGTGGAGAAGTTGCTGGGACTGGAGATTCCTCCTAAGGCGCAGTGGCTGCGGGTGCTGCTCAACGAGTTGACGCGGATCAATTCGCATCTGGTTTGGCTGGGCACGCATGCCATGGATATTGGCGCGCTGACGGTCTTTTTGTACTGCTTCCGCGAGCGCGAAGAAGTGTTGAAGATGTTCGAGATGGTCAGCGGGCAGCGCATGATGACCTCTTACTTTCGCGTGGGAGGGGTCGCGCTGGAACCGCCGCTAGGGTTCTTTGAGCGGGTTCGCGAATTTGCCGGGCGCTTTCCCGAGAAGGTGGATGAATACGAAAACCTGCTGACGGGAAATCCGATCTGGCTGATGCGGACCAAGGGTGTGGCGAAGTTATCCGCAGAAGACGCAATTGCTTTGGGAGCTACCGGACCGACGCTGCGCGGAAGTGGCGTGGACATCGATTTGCGCCGAGATATGCCTTACTCGGGATATGAGAATTTCAAGTTCAGGGTTCCGGTGTTGCAAGAAGGCGATGTGTTCGCGCGCTATATGTGCCGGGTGCGGGAGCTGCGGGAATCGAATGAGATCGTGAAGCAGGCTCTGGATGGTATGCCGGAGGGGCGGATCAAAGCCGATGCTCCGGGCGTTGTGCTGCCCGATCGGGAGAAGATGAAGACGCAGATGGAAGCACTCATCTATCACTTCAAGATCATTACCGAGGGATTTGCGGTGCCGGCGGGTGAAGTGTATCAGGCGGTTGAGTCGCCGCGGGGTGAGATGGGTTACTACATTGTCAGCGACGGCACGGCGAAACCTTATCGCGTGCACATGCGGTCGGCGTGCTTCGCGAACCTTCAGACACTCGCGAAGATGTGCGAGGGTGGGTTGATTGCAGATGTTGTGGCCGCGATTGGGTCGATTGACATCGTGCTGGGAGAGATAGATCGGTGAAATTTTCTGACGAGTTCGAGGCACGGTTCGCGGAGATGGTTCCGCACTATCCGACGAAGCGGTCGGCGCTGGTGCCTACTCTGCTTTATGCGCAGGATGAAGTTGGGTTTTTGTCCGATGAGGTGATCGCGGAACTTGCGGGCCGACTTGAGCTCACCGAACTCGAAGTGCGGAACGTGATCAGCTATTACTCGATGCTGACTACCAAACCGCGCGGGAAGTTCAACGTACAGGTTTGCACGAACATCAGTTGCCTGGTACGTGGGGGAGAGAAGATTCTGCATCATTGTGCTGAGAAGCTCGGCTTGGGCCATAAGGGAACGACGCGTGATGGTTTGTTTACGCTGGAAGAAGTGGAATGCATTGGGGCCTGCAGTTGGGCTCCGGCGGCGCAGGTCAACTACGATTTTCACGAAAACCTGACGACCGAGAAGATGGACAAGATTCTGGATGAGTATCGAGCAAAAGGAACTCAGTAGAGAGTATTTGGTAATTTTGCAATCGGGTAATTTTGTAATTTGAAATCTGAACCGGACTGATCCGGCGTACCGGTTTTTCAATTACCAAATTACCCGATTACCAAATTACAAAATGGCAACTTTGGTTTCCCATCCCGACGAGGTAAAGGTCGTCTCCCGGCGCTTCGGCCAGGGTGCGACCAATATCGACCGTTATCTCGAACTGGACGGTTACAAGGCCGTGCAGAAGGCGCTGGGGATGGAGCCGGACGCGATCATTAATGAGGTGAAGAATTCTGGATTACGCGGACGGGGCGGGGCTGGATTCTCGACCGGGATGAAGTGGTCGTTTGTTCCCAAGCAGTCGGCGAAGCCGAAGTATGTGCTGTGCAACGGCGATGAGAGCGAGCCCGGTACTTGTAAAGACCGGCTGATCTTCGAACATGATCCGCACTCGGTGATCGAAGGGGTGATGATCGGCGGGCTGGCGGTGGGCGCGCGCAGCGGCTACATCTACATCCGCGGCGAGTATCGGTATCTGTCGAACATCATGCAGAAGGCGATTCGCGATGCTTACGCCAAGGGTTTTCTGGGCAAGAACATTTTTGGCAGCGGGCGCGACTTCGATATTTACTGGCATGGTGGGGCGGGGGCTTATGAAGTCGGCGAAGAATCGGCGCTGATGGAGTCGCTCGAAGGTAAGCGAGGGATTCCGCGGATTCGGCCGCCGTTTCCTGCCGTGGTTGGGCTGTGGGGCGGGCCTACTGTCATTAATAATGCGGAAACTTTGGCCAGCGTGCCGCATATCATGCTGGGCGGTGCGGAGTGGTACGCGAAAATTGGCACGCCGAAGAATGGCGGCACGAGGCTGTTCTGCCTCAGCGGCAATGTGGCGAAACCTGGCGTGTATGAACTGCCCATGGGCTACAACCTGAAGAAAATGATTTACGAAGTTGGCGGCGGCATTCCAAATGGGCGCCGGCTGAAAGCGGTTGTCCCGGGCGGGTCTTCTACACCTTGTCTCACTGAGGACGAGATCGATATCAACATGGATTTCGATTCGGTGGCAAAGGCCGGTTCGATGCTGGGTTCGGGCGGAGTGGTGGTGCTCGATGACCGGCAGTGCATTGTGAAGTTTGCGCTGCGGACCATGAAGTTTTATCAACACGAAAGTTGCGGGTGGTGCATTCCCTGCCGCGAAGGCACGGACTGGCTGAAAAAAACGCTGGTGCGCTTTCACTCGGGCGGCGGAGTGGAGAAGGACATCGACAACATGCAGTACTTGTCGGAGAACATGCTGGGCCGAACGTTTTGTCCGCTGGGCGATGCGGCGGCGATGCCGATGATTGCGTTTGTGAAGAAGTTCCGAAAAGAGTTTGAAGATCATCTGGAAGGCCGGGATTGTCAGTATGAGAAGGCGGGCGTGGCGGAAGAAGTGGAAGCATTGAGTCATTGAGCGATCGGGTCATTTTGCGATTGAAAGTCCAAGGCCCATAGGTGACGAGGGTTTTCAATCGCTAAATCACCCGATCACTCAATCGCTCAATATTTATGGCTGACGTAACACTTACAGTTGACGGCAAGAAGGTCACGGCTCCCGCCGGGACGCTGCTGATTGAGGCTTGCAAGACGGTAGGCATCGAAGTGCCTTCGTTTTGCTATTACCCCAACCTTTCGTTGCAGGGCGCTTGCCGCATGTGCCTGGTGAAGATTGAGAAGATGCCGAAGCTGCAGACGGCGTGTACGACCGTGATCGGCGAAGGCATGGTCGTCACTTCAGATAGCGCTGAGATCAAGCAGGCGCGGAAGTCGATGCTCGAGATGCTGCTGGGAAACCATCCTTTGGATTGTCCGGTGTGCGATGCGGGGGGCGAGTGCGAACTGCAGGACATGACGTTCAGCTACGGCGCGGCGGAATCGAAATTCATGGAGGCGAAGAACCATAAGGACGAGCAACAGTGGTCGCCGGTGGTGTTTTTCGACCGGCCGCGCTGCATTCTCTGCTACCGCTGCGTGCGCGTGTGCGGCGAGGGCATGGACGTTTGGGCTCTGGGGGTGCAGAACCGCGGCGTGAGTTCGATCATCGCGCCTAATAAAGAGGATCACCTGGAGTGCGAAGAGTGCGGCATGTGCATCGACATTTGTCCGGTTGGCGCGCTCACTTCCGGAGCGTATCGCTACAAGACGCGACCCTGGGAGATGAAGCACGTGGGCACGATTTGCACCCATTGCGGCGACGGCTGCAAAACCACGTTGGGGGTGCGCCGCGCCGACACTGGCATGGAGATTGTGCGCGGCGACAACCGCGACAAGAGCGGGACGAACGGTGACTTCTTATGCATCAAGGGGCGGTATGCGTTCGATTTTGCGAATCATGAAGAACGCCTCACGCGTCCGCTGATTCGCAGAGACGGGAAACTCACTCCAGCTACGTGGGAAGAAGCATTTGAATTGATCGGGAAAAAATTCGCGGAGGTTCGCGACAAAGATGGCGGCGCGGCGATTGGGGTGATCGGCTCGACTCGCACTACCAACGAAGAAGCTTACCTGCTTTCCAAGTTCGCGCGCGTAGTGCTGAAGATGAACAACGTGGATCACCACCGGACTGCGGACTTCCCTGCCCTGGCCGCTGCAGTTCGCGGTAAAGGCGATGCTACGGCCAGCATGGCGGACGTGTTCTCTGCTTCAGCTGTTCTGCTGATTGGGAATGATCCTACCGAGCAACACCCGCTGCTGGCCTGGCAGATTCGCAACAACGTGCGTTTGCACAGGGCGCGGTTCTACCTGATTAACTCCAGGCCGATCAAATTGCGGCGGCAGGCGACGAGCTTCATGCAGATCCCGGCCGGAAGCGAAGGACAGGTTGCCGCGTTTCTCGGGGGCAACGACGCTGCTGCAGATTCGCTTATTTCTTCCTCTGCCGGCCGAGATGTATGGATCGCGCTGCGCGACAAGCTACGCGGTGAGCAAAATCTGGTGATCGTTTTCGGTTCTGAACTCCGTGGCGACGACCTTACCGGCCTCGTAAAGTTCGGTTCTGCAATCCCTGGGGCCAAGTTTGTCTGTCTGGCGGACTACGCGAATTCTCGTGGAGCCGCGGATATGGGGTTGTATCCCGATCTGTTGCCGGGATATCACCCGACGGCCGGGAACAGCCGGTTCCATCAGGAGTGGGGAGGAATTCCGCAAGCTGGCGGCCTTGATCTGGATGGCATGGTTGAAGCCGGGAAAGCGGGCACGTTGAAGGCTCTTTATGTTGTTGGGTCGAATCCGGTCGGCCGATTGAAGATCGATCCGTTTGCTTTCTCGAAGAGCTTCATTGTTGTGCAGGATATGTTTCTGACTGAAACCGCGGTGATGGCCGACGTCGTGTTGCCGGCCGCGAATGCTTACGAAAAGTCCGGAACGTTTACCAACACATGTGGCGACCTGCAACTGGTGAAGAAAGCCGGCGAAGTCACGGACACGAAAACTGATTTCGAGATGATTGTGCGAATCGCAGACGCCATGGGCTTTGATGTGCGCCGCTTGGTGCCTTTCGGCGGCGGCACCTATGCCGACATGGGGCAGTCTCGCGGGGCACAGTCGGGCGAGGCTGACCGTCATGCGGTGTGGCTTGAGGCTCATGGGCTGGAGCCGAAACTCAGCCCATTCGATCCGACGGCGATTCTGGACGAAATTCAGCGGCTGGTTCCGGGCTATGACGTGTCTCGCATGAATCTGCTGGCGGGAAACAGTCAGCATACGTCGCTCACCGAGGCTGGGCCTGGGGTGGCGCATCGAACAGAATCCATCGCTCCGGCAGAGGATAATCTTTTTACTTCGGGAACTCTGGGAAGGTATTCGCGCGCGTTGAAGTCGGTGATGGAGAGTCACGAGGTTAAGCCCGCTGAGGTCGCAGCGGACTGATTATCGAGCATTAGGATTCCGGCATTTTGGAGAGCAAGGCATTGTCACTTGGCGTTTTCATACTCGTGTCGGTGATCAAGTCGGTGATCGTCCTGGTCGCGTTGCTCACCTCAGTCGCGTACACGGTCTGGCTGGAACGCAAAGTGGTTGGCCACATACAGAATCGCTGGGGACCCACGCGGGTCGGGCCGTTTGGACTGCTGCAACCTTTGGCGGACGGGGTGAAGTTGCTGTTTAAAGAAGATCTGACGCCGCCGCACGTTTACAAACCGCTGTTTCTGGCGGCGCCGATGATGGCGCTGATCTTCGCGCTGACCTCGGTTTCGGTGATCCCTTTTGGCAACTCGATCACGATTGCGGGTTACAGTATTCCGCTGCAAGTCACCGACGTAAACATCGGGTTGCTGATGATTCTCGGCATCACCTCGCTAGGAGTGTATGGAGTGGCGCTTGCGGGGTGGTCGTCGAACAACAAATACTCGCTCCTGGGTGGACTGCGATCGAGCGCGCAAATGGTGAGTTATGAGATTGCGCTTGGGCTGTCGCTGGTTGGGATTCTGATTCAGACTGGAAGTTTCAGCTTGCGCACCATCGTCGATGCGCAGGGTGGGCGGTTTCTGGGATTTATCCCACGATGGAATATTTTTCACGGGCAGTTCATCGGCTTCTTTATTTATTTGATGGCGGCGTACGCGGAAACCAATCGCATTCCGTTTGACCTGCCCGAAGCGGAAACCGAGCTGGTTGCGGGATACCACACCGAGTACAGTTCCATGAAGTTTGCCATGTACTTTATGTCGGAATACGCCAACATGATTACGGTGGCTTGCCTGGCCACGCTGCTGTTTTTCGGGGGATGGCACGGTCCGTTGTTTGGACCTGCTTTGCTGCGCTCGTTGTTGCCGGTGTTTTGGTTCGGCGCGAAGGTTTTCTGTTTTCTCTTTCTCTATATCTGGGTGCGTGGGACGTTGCCGCGCTTCCGCTACGACCAACTGATGTCTTTCGGCTGGAAGTTTCTATTGCCGCTGGCGATTGCGAATCTGGTGGCAACGGCGATTGCCGTAGCCTGGTGACAAGAAGCGAGTTCTCAGTTCTCGGTTCTCAGTTCTCAGTAACGGCCTAAACGGCGCCGGCTGAGGAATGGCCTTCTACAGGTTTTGCTTAGAACCGAGAACTGAGATCTGAGATCTGAACGATGCATCTCATTTTATTTCTGGTTTTCGGTGCGGTTTGCGTGGCGGGGGCGGTTAACCTGCTGGCGCAACGGCATCCCATTAACAGCGCGCTGTCGCTGATCGCGGTGATGGCAGCGCTGGCTGGCGAATATTTGCTGCTGGGCGCGGAGTTTGTCGCGGCGGTGCAGGTTATTGTCTATGCCGGCGCCATCATGGTGTTGTTCGTCTTTGTCATTATGCTACTGAACGCTGGCGAAGAAGAGCACACGAATGGCAGCCGCGTCGCGCTTCTGTTGGGTGTGCCCGGAGTGCTGACCAGTAGCGTGCTCGTAGCCTGGGTAGTGCTGCGGCAATCTGGGACGGAAGTCGTTCCGATCGGAGCGTTGCCGGGGCAGCCCACCGCTATTGCCCAGCTTCTGTTTCACGATTTTCTGTTGCCCTTTGAAGTTACTTCGGTGTTGATTCTGATCGCCATCATGGGTGCCGTAGTTCTGGCCAGCAAGCCGGAAACGCCGGCGGGGAAGGAGGATTGATGGCTGCTTCTTATGTGCCGCTGTCGTATTACCTGCTGCTGAGCGGATTCCTGTTCGCCTGCGGCGTGGTCGGATTTCTGATCAGGCGCAACATCATCACCATCTTTATGTCGATTGAGCTGATGTTGAACGGGGTGAATCTCTCGTTTGTGGCGTTCGCGGCGCACTGGCACGCGCTGGCCGGCCAGGTATTTGTTTTCTTTGTGATGGTAGTGGCGGCGGCGGAAGCGACCGTCGGGCTGGCAATCATCATTGCGGTCTATCGCACACGCGAGACGTTGAATGTGGATCAGGTGAACCTGCTCAAGCTATGAACCCGAATCTCAATTTATGGCTGATCCCGGTTCTGCCGCTGGCGGGAGCTGCGATCAACGGATTTCTCGGGAAGAGGTCTTCACGCCAGGCCGTGAGCACGGTCGCGTTGTTCTTCAGCGGCGCGGCTTTCGCGATGGCGCTGTGGGTGGCGGCCCGATTTTCGTCGTTGTCACTTCCCTACCAGGAGTTCGTTGCGCATTGGATCCGCATCGTCGGCTTCAGGGCGGACTTCGCTTTCTATCTCGATCAACTGTCTCTGGTCATGTTGCTGGTGGTTACCGGAGTCGGGTTCTTGATCCACATTTACTCCGTCGGCTACATGTGGGACGACCCCAGCTACTATCGCTTTTTCAGCTACCTGAACCTGTTCATGTTTTTCATGCTGACTCTGGTGCTGGCGAACAACTACCTGTTGATGTTCATCGGGTGGGAGGGCGTGGGACTGGCGTCCTATCTGCTGATCGGGTTCTGGTTCACGAAAGATTCGGCGGCGTCGGCGGGCAAGAAGGCTTTCATCGTGAACCGCATCGGTGATTTCGGGTTCCTGATCGCATTGTTCCTGATGATCAAGCATTTCAAATCGCTAAATTTCGATGAGGTGTTCAGTTCGGTTGGGCATCTTTCAGCGGGGGCTGCGACCGAATCGCTGCTCACCGCGATCGGCATTCTGTTGATGCTGGGTGCTTGCGGAAAGTCGGCGCAGATTCCTCTGTACGTATGGCTGCCTGACGCAATGGAAGGCCCGACGCCGGTTTCGGCGTTGATCCACGCTGCGACCATGGTGACTGCGGGCGTCTATATGGTTGCGCGCTCGCATGTGATCTTCGATCGAGCACCTTCAGCGCTGATGGTGGTGGCGATTATTGGAACGCTGACAGCATTTTTCGCGGCGACGATCGGCATTGCTCAGACTGACATCAAGAAAGTTCTTGCCTACTCAACCATTTCGCAGCTGGGCTACATGTTCATGGCTTGTGGAGTCGGGGCTTTCTCGGCGGGAATTTTCCATCTTATGACGCATGCGTTCTTCAAGGGCCTGCTGTTTCTGGGCGCGGGCTCGGTGATTCATGCCGTCGCGGGTGAGCAGGATATGCGCAAGATGGGCGGACTCAGGTCGTATATCCCGTGGACGTTTCTCACGATGGGCATCGCCACACTTGCGATCTCCGGAATCCCGCCGTTTGCCGGCTTCTGGAGCAAGGACGAAATTCTCTGGAAAGCTTATCAAGTTAGCTGGGTGTACTGGGGAATCGGGGTTTTCACGGCATTCCTTACATCTTTCTACATGTTCCGCTTGTTCTACATGACGTTCTTCGGCGACTACCGCGGACCTTCGGCAGAAGCCCACGGCTCCCACGCGTCCGAGACTCACGGACACGGCGAGCCGCATGAGAGCCCGATGGTGATGCTGGTACCGCTGATGATCCTGGCGCTGCTATCGGTGGTCGGTGGACTGGTGGGGATCGGCAACAATTTCGAGCATTTTCTGGCTCCTGTGTTCGGCTCCGCAGAAGCCGTTGAAGCCGCGAGCCACGGCACCGAAATGCTGTTGATGTGTGTGTCTGTGGTTCTGGCCGCCATGGGATGGATCTTGGCTTACGTCCTCTATTGCAGCCGTCCCGAGCTGCCGCAGAAGATTGCGGATGCGCTCGGCGGTTTCTATCAGGCAGTGGTGCACAAATACTACATCGATGAACTCTACAACGTGCTCTTCGTCAAACCGTTGGTGGAGGGCTCGACTCGAATCCTCTGGCAGGATGTGGACAGAAAGATTATCGACGCTGCGGTAAATGACTCCGGGGACGGGGCACGACAGGTTTCCGACGAAGTTCGGCGCATGCAATCCGGCAACATTCGCTCCTACGCGGGATGGATTGCGGCCGGTTCGGCGGCGGTGATTGCTTTCATGATCTGGATGGGGGTGCGATGAGCACTGACAGTCTCAGCCCGATCATTCTTTCTCTGGTAACATTCGCGCCTCTGGCGGGCGGACTGCTGCTGCTGCTGCTGCCGCGCCGCGACCGCGACATTCGCATTTTTGCTCTCGTGATTTCGCTGCTGACATTTGTTTTGTCTCTGCACCTGCCATTCTATTTCCTTCGCGGGCAGACTGATTTTCAGTACCAGGTCGACAGGCAGTGGGTTTCCACTCCGAATATCCACTATCACATGGGGATTGACGGCTTCTCGATGTGGCTGGTGGTGCTCACAACATTTCTCACGCCACTCTGCGTACTGATTTCCTGGAAGTCGATTCATGACAGGGTGAAGGAATTCTTCATTCTGCTCCTGATACTGGAGACTGCGCTGATCGGGGTCTTCACTTCCCTCGACTTGTTCCTCTTCTATTTCTTCTGGGAAGCGACGCTGATCCCGATGGCACTGCTGATCGGCATTTTCGGCCATGAGCGCAAAGTGTATGCTGCGGTGAAGTTTTTCATGTACACCATGATCGGCTCGGTGTTCATGCTGGCCGCGATCCTATGGCTTTATGCGCATACCGGCAGCTTTGACTTTGTTGTGATTCGCGATGCGATCGCGAGCGGGGCTGTGCCGAAATTTCCGGCGGCTGCGCGGTGGTTGTTCCTCGGGTTCTTCGTGGCGTTTGCGGTGAAGGTTCCTCTGTTTCCCTTCCATACATGGCTGCCTGACGCGCACGTGGAGGCGCCGACGGCGGGGTCGGTACTGCTGGCCGGAGTGCTGCTCAAGATGGGCACCTACGGAATGCTACGTTTTAATCTGGGCTTGTTTCCTGAGCAGGCGCGGCAGAACGCGTGGTGGATCATCATACTGGCCTTGATCGGCATCATTTACGGCGCGCTGGTAGCGATGGTGCAGCCAAACATGAAGAAGCTGATCGCGTACTCGTCGGTGAGTCATCTGGGATTCGTTGTGCTGGGAATTTTCAGCTTCACCCAGGCTGGACTGAATGGCGCGATGTTCGTGATGCTGGCTCACGGAATTTCTACCGGCGGGCTGTTCATGCTGGCGGGAATTTTGCACGAACGCCGGCATACTTATGAGATCCGCGAATTTGGTGGGCTGGCTTCGCCCATGCCGGTTTATGCCGCGTCGTATTTGGTGATCGTGTTGGCGTCGGTGGGTCTGCCACTTCTCAATGGCTTCATTGGCGAGTTCCTGGTGTTGAGCGGCGCATTTCAGGACAAGCCGATTTATGGAATACTGGGCGCGACTGGCATCATTTGGAGCGCAATTTATCTGCTCTGGATGTATCAGCGAGTGTTCTACGGCAAGGTCACACATCCTGTAAACAATTTGTTGAGCGATCTTACCGGGTTCGAGAAGGTTGCGATTTGGCCTTGCGCCGGGGTGGCGCTGGTGATGGGAGTTGCACCGATTCTGTGGTTGGGGGCGATTGATCCGGCGGTCCAGGCGGCACTCACGCCGGTCGTGCGAATGGCGAGCAGGATGGTGGGACAATGATAGTGTCGCTTGTCCCTGGCTACTCGCAGTCGCTGCCCCAGGGCGCGGATTATCTCCGCATCCTGCCCGAGATTATTCTTTCAGTCTTCGGAATGATCGTGATGTTGCTCGAACCTCTGCTCGACGAAGATACAGGTCAGAGGATTCTGGGACTGATCGCGCTGGTGGGCACGCTGGCGGGACTTGGGGCAACCTGGTTCATGGCACAGTCTCCGGGGCTCGCGTTCTGGAACATGATCAAGGTGGATGGATTCAGCGTTTTTTTCCATGTCCTCGTCATTGCAATCGCTGCGTTGGTGATTCTCAGTTCATACGAATACTTGGCGGTGCAACGGATTCGAGCGGGGGAATACTACGCCTTGATTCTTTTTGGCGCACTGGGTATGGCGCTGATGTCGTCGGCCATCGAGCTGGTGCTGATTTTCATCGCGCTTGAGATTTCATCGATCTCTTCATATGTGTTGGCGGGATTTCGCAGGCACGAGGCGGCAAGCGCCGAAGCCTCGCTGAAGTATTTCCTGCTGGGCTCATTTGCCACGGCATTTTTTCTGTACGGAGTGGCCTTGATGTTCGGGGCCACGGGCTCGACGAACATCGATCAGATCAGCAGCACCTTGCGGGCTGGCCCAATCCCCTTGCTGGCGTTCGTGGCCGTGGCGTTTATGTTCGTGGGCCTGGGCTTCAAGGTGGCGGCCGCGCCGTTCCACATCTGGACTCCTGATGTGTACGAAGGAGCACCTGCACCGGTTGTTGGTTTTATGTCGACCGCGCCCAAGGCGGCGGCCTTTGCAGTTTTGTTGCGCGTCGTTTTCGTGATCGACGTGCAAGGCTTAGTTTGGGTCATCTGGCTTGCGGCGGCGCTCTCCATGACTTTGGGCAACTTGGGCGCTTTGGTACAGGACAACGTGAAGCGGCTGCTGGCTTATTCCTCGATCGCGCACGCCGGCTACCTGCTGGTCGCATTCGCAGCGGCTCCTGTGCTGGGAATTTCGGCTGCGATGTTCTATACCGCAGCCTATGCCGCAACGAACCTGGGTGCGTTCGCAGTTGTCAGCCACTTCGCTAACGCGGGCGAGCGCTATGTGACGCTCGAAGACTATGAAGGCCTGGGCCGCAGCTCTCCGCTGCTGGCAGCGACGCTCACCATCTTTTTGCTCTCGCTGATCGGCATCCCGATGACGGGTGGTTTTTTTGCCAAGTTCTATGTGTTCAGCGCGGCGGTGAAAGCCAACTTGATCTGGCTCACGATTATCGGCGTGCTCAATAGCGGAGTAGGGGCGTACTACTATTTGCGCATCATCGTGATGATGTACATGCGCGAATCACGGAAAGAAGTGCCGGTCACTGCGATTCCGTCCGCGCTCGGTGCTGCTCTCGCGTGCTGCATGGTTGCGACCATCTATTTCGGGGTTTTCCCCAACCGCGTGTTGCAATTTGCTCAAGACTCGGCTCAGCAACTGGTCGAGCAGGCTCCTCCCGAGACCCCACCTTCCACAGCTGTTTCAATGGTTCACGGAAAACTCTAAAAGCAGAACTCTGAACTATCCCAGCGACGGAATATCCCGAGCCACAATTTCAATCGCGGTCGTGTACCAAGGGAACGAACAGCACAAGTTCGCGAGGAGAGATTGTCGGCTGACCGTTCTGCATTCGGATGAACTGCAACTGCTGAGAGCCGGGAGAGCCCACGGGGATGATCATCCGTCCGGAGTCGCTGAGTTGAGCGAGCAGAGCGGGAGGCAGGTCAGACGCAGCTGCAGAAACGAGAATGGCATCGAACGGAGCGCTGGCGGAAAGGCCGAGTGTACCGTCTCCGGTGACAACTCGAACGTTGGCATAGCCAAGTTCGGCGAGAAGGTTGCGGGCACGGTCCGCCAGGGCGGGGTGGCGCTCGATGGAGAAGACGTGCGCCGCCAGTTCAGCGAGCAGAGCGGTGACGTAGCCGGAACCGGTTCCAACTTCGAGGACCTTATCGACGGAAGTGAGTTGTAGAGATTCGAGCATGCGAGCAACGATGTAAGGCTGAGAGATGGTCTGGCCATCGCCGATGGGCAAAGGATGATCTTCATAGGCCTGGCTGCGGAACGCTTCAGACACGAACTGGTGGCGGGGGACGCGAAGCATGACGTCGAGAACACGCGGGTCGGAGATTCCACGGGCCCGGAGTTGGGAGTCGACCATGAGTTGCCGGACGGCGATCGGGTCGGACATGATTTGCGACCTTTGGGGGCGTCCGCGTTCGGTTTTATTGTTTGCGCTGACGGATGCGCAGGTCGAAGCTGACCACACCGTTCTGGTCGCGGTTGCCGACGGCGGAAACGTTGCGATTGAAATAGTACTCCCCCTGAATGATCTGCTGCGAACTCTGGGAGACATTGGTGGAGTAGGTGAGGGACAGGTTATTGGAGAACT
This sequence comes from Candidatus Sulfotelmatobacter sp., assembly GCA_049280095.1. Lineage (GTDB taxonomy): Bacteria > Acidobacteriota > Terriglobia > Terriglobales > Acidobacteriaceae > Sulfotelmatobacter. Next base: position 78,600 of record JBAPPL010000031.1, read on the forward strand.
GTTGCTCGATGGTGATCTGGGGGCCGTTACTGATGGGATTGGTTTCGGTGGTGAGCCCCTGAGGATCGATCTTGATATTGCTGGCGCCAAACAGCCGCTGGAGCCGGCTGCTGACGGTGGAGTTCAGCGCCTGGCTGAGGATGAGCGCGCTGGCCTGGTCGGAAAAAGCGCCCTGACCGGACTGTTCCTGAAGTTGCGCAGATTCCTGGTTGGTGCGACCGAGCGCCAGCAGGGCAATGATATCGGATTTAGGCAAGGGGGGCTCGGAGCGGTAATTAATGTTGAGGCGGTCGGGGGTGCCAGTTGCCGTGATGTTGAGGTCATAGCCGCGGACGTGGCTGGAGGCCTGGAGGTTAAGTTGAGGCTCGATGGCAACCGGATTGGCGAAGGTGATATCGCCGCGCTCAAGGGTAAAGCGGATGCCGTGGAAGGTGGCCTGACCTTCGAGAACGTCGACCCGGCCGAGGACGGCGGGCCGGGCCGCCGAGCCGCGCAGCCGCAGGTCAGCATCTCCAGAGAGGCGAGCAATGGCAGTACGCATCTGGAGTTCGGGTGCAGTCACGACGTGGATGTCGAGTTTAACGTTATTGAGCGGGGAGTTGGCGGTCGTGATGGTGGAGAAGTTGCGGCTGCGCTCAAGATAGCTGCTGAAGTCGAAGCCCGGAGTCACGGCCATCTTGTTGATGCTGATGTCGCCGGAGACGGTGGAGGCCGAGCGCGTACCCACCCAATGGAGTTCGGCATCGGCGGTGGAACTGACGCCGGGAGGATAGCGCAAGCGCACATCCTTGCCGGTAGCGGTGAGATTGAAATTAAGTTGCTGATTGAAGTAGGTAGCGTCGCCTTTGAGGTCGAGTGTGCCCCCGCCGGTGTGGGCGGAAAGCGTCTCTATGAGGGCACGATCGCGAGTGAACATGAGCGAGCCGTTGAGTTCGCTCAACCCGCTAGGCAGGCCGGCATAGGAAAGCGAACCATTGGCGACCTGAAGGTGGCCATGAGGGAAGGGGTCGGCGAGAGTCCCGCCAACCTTCAGGTTCAAAGTGAGGAGACCCGAGGAGGTAACGTTGGAATCGAAGCTGGAGAGTATCTTGAGGTCGAGGCGTCCATCGGCCGTGAGATCGAGTTTGCGATCCCCAGAGAGTTGCACCGCTCCATGCGCCGTAAGATCAGTTCCCTCTCCCACCAAGTGGAGTTGCTGGATGTTGACCGACTGATTGTCGACCGAGAAGAGAATGGGATCCTGGTTGTGGACCTTGGCATCCGCGACATCGAGCGAAACGGAGGTCAGATTACCCTGCAGAGCCAATTGCCGGGGCTGGCGGAGTGGGCCGCGCAGATCGAGAGAACCGCTAACGGCGGAGTGACCAGTCAGTTGGCCGCGGAGATAGGAGCGCCAGAAAGCATCAAGATCGAGCTGATCCATTTTGAAGATGAGGTCGGCGGGATAGCCGTCGTGCAACTGGACGTTGCCGCCAACGAGTAACGAGCCGCGCTTGAAATTGGAATTGCCGGTGAGATGCAACTGACTGCCCTCGGTCACTGCGTGCAAGTCCATGTCGCCCGCGAGGTCTTGATCGAGGGTGAGTTGGCGAAGGTGAACGTCTGCATTAATTAAAGGCGCGTCAGCAGTGCCGGAAGCTTTCAGGACGAAGTCTGCTCGTCCTTCAACGGAGAGACGATTGGAGTGAATCTGGCGGACAAGAGCAAGGTCGAAATTGCTGCCGTTGAGATCGAGATTGAAAGTTCGGGTGGAAGGATTGTAGACGGCCTTCCCCGTGGTAACAGAATCGTGATGGAAGAGGTGTAGATCGTTGAAAGCGATTTCGCCGTGGCCGATGCGAAAAGTCGAGTCGAATTGCTGAATTACTTCACCGTAAACTGAACCCTCGGTCAAGTGAATCTTTCCCTCGCCGTGGGGTGCGGAGAAGGCGCCGGAGGCCTGGACGAAAAGGTCGGTTTTGCCGGAGATGGGATAGTTGTATCCAAGGAAAGTCTCGAGTTCGGCGAGGCTGGCGTTCTGGAGGTTGGCGCGCAGGTTGAAAGTGGTGTCTCCAGTGAAATGACCGTGCTGTAGGGTGGCGGAGGCGTCGAACTCAGCGGAGGTGTCGTCACGGCGCAAAGTCGCGCCGCGGAGAGCGATGGACCGGAAAGAAAGCTGGATCGAGGTGGAAAGAGAATCCCAGTGGGTTTGAGGCAGTCGAGTTTTGCCTGTGCCGGGCGGTGTGACGTCGAAATCGTCCACTTGCAGACTGCCGGCAATTTGAGGTGAGGAGACCGAACCGCTCATACTTCCATTGAAGGTGGCGCTGCCCTTCAGTGAGACGGGAAACAGCGCGGGACCACGAACAACCTCGATGAAGGGCAGCCAGTCGGCAAGACTCGAGGCGTTGATGGAAAGGCGGACCGCGGACGTGTCAGATAATGTGCCGGAGGCCGTGACATGCGAGGTGGGCGTGGTAAGCATAAACTGCGGCAGATCCAAGGCATTATCGGCAGCCCGATAGACACCGCTGGCATGGGCTGTGAGCGGCAATGCCGACGGGGCAGGATGCGCGGGGGGAGTTAGATCGAGAGCGAATCGGGTTTCCGCATCGCCGACAGTTCCCTTCCAGCGCGTTTCCAGAGTTCCGGAGGCTGATCCGACGGGATGAAGCCGGGCGAGGGGGTGAGCGACAGAGGTAAAGGCAGCGATCAGATCTTGCACAGAGAGGTCGCGCAGGCGAAGAAAAACGAGCGCATTTTGGATCGCCGGAGGCTTTCGGTTGGCGATTTTCCGGCTGGATTTACCCTGTGGTGGGGCGGCAGAGATGACGGCGGTCTCAAGGCTTTTTCGGGCGGCGGGCGAGAGGTGGCCCGCGGGCGCGAGCCATTGATTCAGTTCGGCGTCGCCGGTAAAGCTGCCGCCGAGAATATCTCCTTGCAGTTTAGAGAGTTTGAGTTGCTGGTCGGTGACCGTGTAGCCAGTGCTGAGCGATGCCCGGGAGAACTCGACTTGCTCATCCTTCCAAGCAAGATCACGGAGCATGAGAAGACCGTTGGTGGCGAACTGATCGAGTGACCAGTCGCCACTCCCCTTGAGGTCGAGCACGCCGGCATGAAGATCGCGGCGGCGGGCGATGGATGCAGCCTCGGTGAGATCGATCTGGGCATCGTAGGAGCCCTGGATATGGGGATGACTAAGATCTGTGATCTCTCCGCTGGCCGAGAAATGCGAGTGTCCGGAGTTCCACTTGAGAGAGGAGACGGTAGCGGAGTTAGCCCCGAGACTAAACTCAAGCTCGGTCATCCACGCAAACGGACGACAATCCTTGAGCTTGGTGTCGACCATGCCGAGGCGAAGGCGTCCGTTGTAGTGGCGGTGGAGCAGCGAATAGTCCATTTGAAGCGCAGCGTCGCGGGTTGCGAAGTCGAGCGGGATGGTCTGGTCGTCCCAAAGGATGCGGCCATGGCTAAGTTCGAGATGATCAATGGAGAGAGCAAAGAGTCGCTCGACGAGACTGTTGCCGCTGACCGTCGCAGTTCTTCGCGGTGGAAAATTGGTAGTGCCGTCGGGATAGAAGACCACGTGGACGACGGGTTGCTCGATAGCGACTTCATGGAAGCCAAACTCCGAACGGACAAGAGAACTGATCTTCAGGCGCGCGACAACGCGGTCGGCGTGGGCTAGAGGCACGTCGGAGGCGGACTCGCGGCCGTGCACGGTGATATCGCGCACGTCGGCCTGCAGGCGAAAGGGAGCGGTATGAATGCTGCCGATCTCGACGCTGCCGCCGGTGATGCGCTCCAATTCGGCGATGAGACGGCGGCGGACGAGCGTTTGGAATGAGCCGGTGTTGACGTAAAAAAGCAGGCCAAGCGCGATCAGGATGCCGATCGCAACCAAACCCAACAGATATTTCCACCAGCGGCGGCCAGTAGGTTTGGCGGACGTTTCAGTCACTGCGATTGCACTCCCGGGTCGTTAACAGAGGGAGTGACCCCGGGAATACGAATCTGCCCTTCGGAACGCAAAGTTTGCAGCCAGGAGACGAGTAGCTCGCTGACTTTTTCTTCGGTGAGCAGTTCGCGAATCTTGCCCGAAACCTCCGCGAGAGGAACATCGGACGCTCCTGACTGCTTCAACTTGGGGACAAACTTGTCGCGGTAGTACGCCTCGATGGACTTGGAATCGATCTCGACGGTGGGCCGAAGGCGAGCGTCGACGAGGCGCATTACATCGATCTGCTGCCGGACGTGAGCGAAAAGGTCTTTCTCCGTGAGGTGGTACTGGGCCAGGAGAGCTTGCCACGCTTCTGCCGACGTGGCTTGAGGGTACTGTTTACGGGCATCGGCCACGCGGGCAGCAACCTCGGCATCGGTAGCATGCGAGAAGTCGGCGGACTTCATTTGCCCGCGAAGAAGCTCGACGTCGATGAGACGGTCCAGAACGGCACGGCGATCATCGTCGGTGAACTGAGCCAGGGTTCGGTTGGTGAGCAGAGCTTCATAGCAGAGGGCTTCGTCCCAGTCGCTCTGCAGGATGATGTGTCCGTTCACGGTAGCGACGATGCGGTCGATTACGTCAGCGGCGGCGTTCGTCGGCGCAAACAGAAATGCCGAAAGCAGGAGTGCTAACGCGAGCAAGGTAATCGTTCTGTCGATTCGAAATATCATTAAAATGGCTGCCCTATGCTGAAGAACACGTTGAAATGACGCATACGCTGGGTCTCAAAGTTGTTAGTCAGCTGTCCCGTATTTGGATCGACTAGACCCTGAAAATAGTAGGTTGGATTTAGATTGTACCCGAAGTCGAAGCGCAAGGGGCCGATGGGAGTCTTATAGCGCAACCCCAGCCCAACCGCGTGAGAGGTGTAGTCGTAGCCGCTGTTGTTGAAATAGGTCTCGCACGCTGGAACGATCGCGCCGGGGTTGGCAAGCAAACACTGGGCGGGATCCGGCTGATGCCAGCGCATCAGGCCCGTGAGCAAATCGTGACCGGCGGTGAAGACGTTGCCCATATCGTGAAAGATGGCAAAGCCGAAGCCTTCTCCGAGGTAAGGCAGGCTGACCTGGGGAAAGCGCAATTCCTCGCTGTTGACGAACAGCGCTGTGCCGCCGACGGGAAAACCGGAATCGGGATCGCGGGGTCCTGCCTGATTTAACCCGAAACCACGATGGGAGTTGCCGCCGCCAGCAAAAAAAACTTCGGGGAGAGGAATCACCGAAATATCCGCCGGGCATGAGCTAAGGCTCAAGCCGCTGAGCTGACAAGCTCCTGGCGGAAGAACACGCGTGCCGTGATAGACCTGTTCCAGGCCGAGGGTGGTGGAGCGGGCGATAACAAACTTGTGATTGGGCCGCCCGAAGGCGTAGTAGGTGGCATCTTGACCGAGGACGCGGCCGTAACTGGCCTGAGAACCAAAATAACTGGATGAGGCGAAGGCATCCAGAGTGAAGTATTGGCCTTTTGTGCTTTCAAGGGGGTTGTCTCGTTTGTCGCGGATGTAAGTAAGACCGGGACCACCGACGCGCGCGGGCAGAGAAAACAGACTGAATTCGGCAGGCGAAAAGTCCGAAGCCAGGTGACTGGCTTTTACGTAGCGGTAGTCCAAGCGGTAGGTGATCGATGCGGAGTAATTGGGACGTAGTTGGCCAATTTGCTGGCGGAGATCGACTTTGCCTTCCTCACGCTGCGAAGTGAACGTGGCAACGTCAAGACTATTGTCGTAAAAGACAGTGTAGAAGATCTTGAAGCGGTCATTGTTGAAGAGTTTGGGCATTTCGTAACTGATGAGGCCACGCTGCTGGAGGCGTCCGACATGAGACTGAAAGGTCAGGGTCTGGTCGCGGCCGCCCATGTTGAGGCGCGTAATATCGAATCCGAAGCGCGGACTCGCGCCAGTTGAGCCTGTGGGAGAGCTTGTTCCCGCGGGCAGGCCAGTTTCGAACTCCAGCCCGAAGCCGTAGGTGAAGGTGTAACGCTTGGCCTCTTGCACCTGGACCAGAACATTTTTCTGGGGGTCCGAGCCCTCGGGATTCTGCACCGCAGTATCGACCTGGCTGAAGATGCCGAGGTCGTAGAGCTTGCGTTGAGTATCAAGAAGATCTCCCTGACTGAGAGGTTTTCCAGCAACCACCTGAATTTCGCGCTGCACCACGTAGTTGCGCGTGTGATCGAGACCGGCGACCATTACCTTGTTCACGAAGAACTGTTCGCCCTCCTGGATGGTGTAGGTAACGTCTTCGTGGTTAGGCTGGCCGGGTGAAGGGTTGGTCGTGATTTCAAGGTTGGCGTTGGAAAACCCGTGATTAAAGTAGTAGTTGAGGATAGACTCGCGATCGTTGGCGAGATTCTGTTCCGAATAGGGCTGGCCCTCGGCGGTATAGAGTTCAGGGAACGCCTTAGTGTCGATCTTCTGATTGCCGACGATACGGAGAGAGCCGACGACGGTCTGGGGACCTTCGTCAATCTGCATGTGAACCGCGATGTGGTTCTCGGCACCGTGATAGTTGTCGTCGACCTTGGTCTGAATCTTAACGTCGCGGAATCCGTTGGAAACATATAAGGCCTGGAGATTGGCGACATCGCTCTTGAGCAACTCTCCACTGTAGCGTCCGTGGGAAAGAAACCTGCCGGAGGGCTGAATCTGGAGGCGCTGGCGGAGAATTCGTCGGGAGAAATATTTGTTTCCTTTGATCTCGATGAGATCGAACTTGTGCAGGGGACCAGGATCGATGCGGTAAGTCACATGGACGGTGTCGGGAGCAGTTTCCTTTTGGACCTGCACAGTCGCGTCAAAATGGCCGCGGCTCTGGAGATAGTCGAGCAGGTTGCGCCTACCTTCATTCAGCAAGTCTTCATCAAGAGCATTCTCTTCGTAGACCGGAACGTCTTTTTTCAAGACGCCGCGGCCGATATGAAACCCCTCGGCGCGGATGAGGACCACGGGTCCGGGCTCAAGCAGATAGGTATAGTTGACCGCGTTGGTTCCCGGTTCGTATTGCTGTTCAGCAATGGAAACCTGGGCCAGGACGCGTTCTTGCTTCTGAAATTTTCTTCGCAGACGCTGAAGAGAATTGGTGATGCGGGCGGCGGTAATGCGATCACCGGGGTGCATCCTGGCAATGTCTTCGACCTGTCCCTGGGTGAAAGTTGCGTGGCCGGTGAGTTTGACCTCGCCAACGTGGGCAGGTTCTCCAGCAGAAATGTGGACGAGAACATTGACCTGTTGGTTGGCGGCGTTCGAAGTGCTTTCGGCGGTGACGCGTGCGCGATAATAGCCGTTCTCCTGCATGAGCTGGCGCACGTTTCGCAGGGCGCGTTCGAGTTTGTCGGTAGTATAAAGCTCGCCGAGTTCAAACTTTGTGGCGTTGACGATCTGGTTAGAGTTGGGATGGCCGGGAGCGCCTTCCACATCAATGGCTCCGACAAAGAAGTTGAGCGAGGTGGCGAAAGTCAGCACCACGCCCGCGCCGGAAGGAGTAACGTCAGCTTGGATATCGGCAAAGCGGCCGGTGGCGAACAGGACTCGGATGCTTTCGCGGACCTGGTCGCGGTCGAGCGGCTGGCCAGGTTTCTGTGGGAGGATTTGGAGCAAGTGGCCGGGGTCCGGCACGCCGGGGAGTTCGACGGATTCGACGGTGCGTCCGTCGTAAGCAGCCATCGCGGCCAGAGTTGCGTAAGCCTGAGTGGCCTGCGGCTTCGCAGAGGATCTTGCAGAGGCCGGTGCGGACGAGCCAGCGCGGGCGGCTGGGCCGAGCAAAACAATAACCATCACGAATGAGGCGTACCGTCTCAGCAAAAAATGTCCTTGGGCCTGTTGCTTACATTCGATGAAGCGCGGAAGGCCGGTGTTGTCTGCATCCTAGCGGCTGAAGCAGTCCAGACACTTATAATAAAGGTTTTGCGGGTGAAAACTGGTGACCTCTTTGAGGCAGGGCGTGGAGAAGGAAAAGTTCGAAGAACGGTACTCAAGGCAGATTCTGTTTGGCGGAATCGGCGCTGAGGGCCAGCGGCGCCTGGCGACGGCTAGAGTTGCTATCGTGGGATGCGGCGCGACCGGGTCGGCATTGGCGTCATTACTGGCGCGCGCGGGCGTGGGAACATTGCGGATTATCGACCGCGATTATGTGGAAGCGAGCAATCTGCAGCGGCAGTCGCTGTTCGAAGAGAGAGACGCGGCTGAATCGTTGCCCAAGGCCATTGCGGCGGCACGAAAGATTTCTGCCTTCAATTCGGAAATCGCGGTGGAGGCGCGGGTCGAGGATCTGATTCCTGGGAATATCAATGTATTACTTGAGGGGATGGATGTAATCCTCGACGGCACGGATAACTTTGAGACGCGATATCTGGTGAATGATTATGCGGTGAAGAACTCCATTTCGTGGATTTATGCGGCGGCGGTAGGCAGTTACGGCGTTACGCTGAATGTATTGCCGGGCAAGAGTGCATGCCTGGCGTGCATTTTTCCGGATACTCCGAGTGGAATGGTGGAGACATGCGAGACCTCCGGAATATTGAACACCGCGGTGAACCTGGTGGCTTCGATTGCGGCGACCGAGGCAGTGAAGTTGCTGATCGGGGGAGTCGCGGCTGAGCAGTTGAGGAAAACGCTGTGGTCGTTTGACGTGTGGAAAAATGAGCACGCAGAGATTGCCGCGGCGCATCCTCGGCCGGGCTGCCGGGCATGTGGAGAGCGGGATTTTGTGCATTTGGCGGGCGAAGGGCGTCCGCATATCACGATGTGCGGACGCAACTCAGTGCAGATTCATGAGCGCGCCCGGCCAATCGATTTTGCCGAGATGCAGCGGCGACTCGAAGCCCACGGCGTGGTTCGGCACAACGAATTCGTCTTGAAGTTCTGGCGCGACCCCTATGAGATGACGCTTTTCCCCGATGGGCGGGCAATCATCAAAGGGACGACTGAAACCGGGGTCGCGCGTAGTCTGTATGCGCGGTACGTGGGGAGTTGAATGGCGCGGCAGGTCTTCGTCTGTTATCGCGCCGATTGTTGTGCGTCAGGCCTTAGGTTCTTTGCGGATCAACAAGGCAAGCCGCGGAAACAGGAAGTGGCCGCCGGCGTCGTCGATCACATTTACCTGACAGGTATAAAAACCGGGTTTGAGCGACGTGAGCGGCACGTCCAGTTGGAAAACGGCGGCCTTGCGCTCGCGCGCGTTTAATTCTGTCAACTGGACCAACGAACTCTCGTAGGCCTTGGCTTTGCCCTGAAAAAACGCGACATTGGTCAAAAGCCGTACGCCAGGTTTGTGCGCTCCTGCTCCGGCAGAAGCCGTTGCTGCGGACTGCGCCGGATCGTACACCTCGTAATAAACAAACAGGTGCTGCGAGGCTGAGAAAACGTGCGTGATGCTGGGAATGATTTCGGAACCGTCGTGAACCAACGGGTTCGGGTTGGCGCTTTTCTTGGAGGGTTGAATCTGGTTGGCCAGCACCACCGAACTCATCTTCAGCGGTTGCGTTTTTAAGTCCGGCACGTCGATGTCGGTTTCGAATGATCCCATGAGGCCGGTTTGATTCTCGCGCACGACGAATTTCAGGTGATACTTGCCGCTGAGCAGGCTCATGCCAGTGTCATACTGCACGTTCTTCTTGTGAACATCGCTGGTAGTGTTGACAGCGAGCTTCACAGTATCGCGGAACCTGTTCAAAGGATGGTGTTCATTGTCGAGAACCATCCCGATCACATCCAAAGTCGCCTTGTCCAGGTCGCTGGAGCGCACGAAAGGAATCTGTGATCCCGGCACGACCAGCGACATAGGAACGAAGAATTTGTTGCCATCCAATCGGAAATAAGCGACACCTAAATACAGCGGCAAATCGGTGGCCGGCAGTTCGGAAGCCAGTTCCTCTTCAAGCTGGCGCTCTTTGTCGTCCTGAGTGGCATGCTTGAAATCCGCAGGCGCGTAGTAACCACGGCGATAATCGATCTTCACTCCGGGAACATTGCTCTTCACGACGATGCGACGGTAATGGCCGTCCCGCGCGGGGTTCGTGCTGTGATAGCCGAGCAGGTAATAGGTCGAGGTGTCCTGCTGCACTCCCTTAAAGATCTTGGTGAAGTCGTTATCGTCGAGAAAGGCGCGGCCGCCGGTGTCGCTAGCAAGGGTCACCAGCGTTTCCTGCGTGGTGAAGTTGGAATTGAGGGCATTGAGCGTCGACTGCCCGGAGTAGGCCGAGACCCCGCGCAGGCTCGCGTTCTGCGCCTCCCCGCCCGCCACCAAAGCCTGCAGGCCGCGCATATCCATGGTGTAAATCGCCAGGTTCGAACGCACGGCTTCATTCACGGCCGCGCGCAATTCCGATTGATTCTCAATGCCGGTGCGGTCCATGCCGCTGGAAAAATAGATCAGCGATTTCTTCTGCTGAATGTGGGAAAGCTTTTCCGCCACTGATCGTAGAGCTTCCAGCCGGCGGTCAGTGTTGAAGATGTTGTACTCCGTATCGTCGGCAGCAAAGGGCTGACCCGTGTCGGGCGTCCCCTCTGTCGTTCCTGTGGTGCCTTCTTCGAAGCCCTGGCCGCTGCCTGAACTGAATGCGTCGAGCTGTTTTTTCAATAGCGCGTGGTCAGTGGTGAAGTCCTGATTTACCAGCAGCGAGCTTCCCAGGGAAACAATCGAGACCAAATCCGCGGTCGCCATTTGCGTGTCGACATAGTGTTCGGCTGAGGTAACCGCGTGGTCGATCTCGTCTGGTTCCATGGCAGAGAGATCGAAGAACAAGACGATCAGGCGCCGGTCTTTAAACTGGGTTGCCGCGTTCATCGGGGTAACTGCCGGACTGGGCTGCCCCGCTGATTCCGGTAGCGGCTTTGCCTGGGCCACATCCTGTGCTGGGACGGCATCCACATTTTCCACATCGAAGGAAAGAATCTTCTGCGGCTTGTTGTCTTCGAGAATCGTGAAGTTTTCCGGTTTTAAGCCCGGCACAAAGTTGCCGTTCTTGTCCCGCACCGTCACGTTCACCAGCACAAGTTCCGATTCCACGCGAAGCACATACCCCGACTCCTGCTGCGATGGTGAGGCAGCACACAGGAGTACGAGCGTCAGCAGCACGGCAACGGCCTTGTCAACAAATCGGTTTGGGATGGATGTCATAACAATCCTTTTCGAAACGTCTTGCCCGGTAATGTCCTCCTCAGAATCGAAACCGCGCCGTGATCGTAATCTGTCGCATTGCGCCAACTGCCGTAACTCGTCCGAAAGTCAGCGAGGTGAGACTGGCATCGATCGCAGAATAGTTCGGGATGTTGAACACATTCGTCGCCTGCGCTCGGAACTCCAGGGTCCGCGACTCGCGCATGGGAATCACCTTGGTCAGTGCCATGTCGAAAACTTTGCTCCCCGGACCAATAATGCTGTTGCGGCGAGCGTTGCCATACTGTCCTGTCGGCGGCGCCGTAAACGCTGCCGTGTTGAACCACTCTCCAATCGACGGATGCCACAATTGAATCGCCTGCCCCGGAACCAAATCCGGCCTCAGGGTTCCGTTTGTGCCCCCCTTCAGCTCTTCCGAGCTGGCCAGGATGCGAGGGGTAAAGGGAAGTCCCGACGCGATCGTCCAGTCCCCGCTCCACTGCCAGTCGCCGAAGATCGCTCGCATCGGAGTGTTGCCTGTAAGCCAGCGCTTGTCGTGGCCGAATGGCAGTTCCAGCAAATAATCAGCTGTGAATTTGTGTGTCTGATTAAAACTCGAAAGCCCGCGCTCCGCCGAAATGTCAAACGGATTTTGCGCCACGCTGTTCGCCCCGCTGCCCGACGACGCGGTAGCACCGCCTCCCGCGGCCCCGGTTCCGCCTGCGCCCAAACCAGGAGCGCTCGCCGCGCTCGTCGCACCTCCTCCGATCGAAGACGCGTCGTCGATCGACTTCGAAAACGTATATATGCCGCCGATCGAAAATCCATGTGCCAGCCGCTTCCGCAACCGCACTGATCCTGCGTTCGCCTCCGAATCGCCGATCGAATTCTCAAACGTGAAGGCCTGCACTTCCGCAATCCGCGTCGAAATTCCCGCCGTCGACGAAATCGTTCGATTGGGCGCTTCCAGAATGTCGAGATTCGTTCCTTTCGTTCCCGTATAGTCGATGTTCAGCAACAGCGTCGGGCGAATCTGCTGTTGAATATCCAGATTACGAATCTGTACATACCCGAACCGGTAGTTTGGATTTACCGCGTAACTGTTGGTAATGATTCCCGTCGCCGGGGCGGGAAAACCATTCTGCAGCGTGAGATCGCCGGGGCTGCTCTGGATGTTCGTCTCCGCCGTCGAAAACGGCGGCTGAAACGCCAGTTGCTGCGCAATCGTTTGGTACGCACCCGTGTTGTAGTTGATCCCATAGCTGCTGCGCACCACGGTTTTCGAAAACGGCTTCCACGCGATTCCCACGCGGGGCGCGATGCCTTTGCGATCCGGCCTCACCAAGCTGGCAGGAAGACTGCCGCTGTAGGGACCGGGCTGGCCCGGCACAACCACAGCCGCCGCTGACGGCGGCAGCAACGGGCCTGCAACAAAAACTTGGGGCGAAAGGTCCAGATTCGCGATCAGATTATTTTCTTCCGTGAGCGGCGAAACATACTCGTAGCGCACGCCCAGATTCAGCGTCAGATTCCCGCGCATCTTCCACTCGTCCTGCACATATATGTCCCAGTAGTTGCCGTGGAAGTGGTAGTTGTCTTGTCCGAACTCGACCGCGGTCGACTGGGGCAATCCCAGCAGAAAGTCGGCAAAGTCATACCCTGTGCCCATAACCTGACTACCGTTCACGACGTCGGAACTATTGACGCCCGAAAATTCAAACGCCCCGCGCGCGTTGCTGCTGGCTTCAGTATTGAGCTGCACTCGCCGGAAATCTCCACCCCACCGCCACGTGTGCTTGCCGTGCGACCACACCACATAATCCGAGAACGTGTAGGTCTGGTTTCGCAGCAGCTGAGGATTCGTATCCGACAAGCTGGTAAGATCGCCAAAAGACAGATTCGGCAATCCCCAATCGAAGGGATTCGTCGAAACTCCCGTAATTCCCAGCCCACTGTCGATGTCGTCTAGAAACGCGTAGAGGTTCTGGGCCTTCGTGCGGCTGCGATTAAAATCGAAGCGCAAACTGTTCGTCAGCTTCCCGATGCTCCGCACCCACGCAATCGGCACATCGAAGCTGCGCACGCCAGTGGTGCCGCTGACGCTCGGAAACGGATTCGTAATGTTCGCGCTCGACCCGTGGTAGTGAAAACCAAACGTCAGGTTATTGCCCGGACGGCGTCCTCCTCCACCGCGACGGCCGCCGCCTGCAGGCGCGGCGCCGATCGTATGATTCACGCGTATATTCAGGTCGTCGCTGTCGCTGGTGGTCGAAGTGACGTAGTGAAAGTTTTGCGTAGGTCCCGGCAGATTCGGGCAAGGGATGTATTCGAGCAATTCTGCCGCAATGTTCGCCGGCCCCGACGTGGACGATGTAGTCCACGGGCAAGCCTGCGAGGCGAATCCTGGAATCACGTTCCCCGCGTACGGCGTGCTCGCGCTGGTGACTGGATTGACCGAATAAATCTGGTCGACGGTCTGGCCGCTGCTGTTCACGTCATTGCATACACCTGAGCTATTGAATCCAGTCAGGCATAGAGCCGAAAAATTCCCCTGCCTCTCGGCCAGCGAGGGCACCGTCGAGAACTGGTCAAACGGATTTTCTCCGCGCCTGCCGTTGTAATTCGCGAAGAAAAATGTCTTCGTGCCGCCGTGATAAATCTTCGGAATGTTCAGCGGCCCACCCACCGATCCACCGAAACTGTTCTGCTCATATGACGGATTCGTCACCTGGCCGTTCAGCGCATACGGCGCGGCGTTCAGCGCCGAATCGCCGATCCCGTAATAGATCGATCCATGGGGGCGATTGACATCGAAACCTCGCCGGCCGAAACCTCCGCCAAAACCACCGCCACCGAACCCGCCGCCTCCTCGGCCACCAAATCCACCGCCGCCGAATCCTCCTCCCTGTTGACGGGCATCGTTGAAGCGCTGCTGCATTTCATCAGCGCTCATGGCATTGAAGGAATTTGAAGTGTTGCCAGAAACCGCCACGGATTCCGTAGCGCTGTCGGGCGCGATCCCCGGAACCGGCATACCTGAGGGAACGACGTCACTCATGGAGCCGCCAGTCGCGTCTTGCCCCGCTCCACTCTGAAACACGGAAAGACTCTGAAAGCCCCGTCCGCCGCCGGCGTTCGCCTGTCGCTGCTCATTCCTGCTGGCGGCTTCGTGCGCTCGTGACAGCAGAATCAGCTCGAAGTTCGCCTGCACGTCCGGGTGGGTTTCGTCCAGCACAACTTCCTGCGCGCTCGCAGCAAATGCCGTCATCTGCACTCGCAGCGTATAGCGGCCATCGGCGGGAATTCGCAGTGAATAACTTCCGTCGACATCCGTCCATATGCTGAATTGTTGCTTCGTGGCGACATTCTCAGCGGAAACTCCGGCGCCGGGAATCGGCATATTTCCCGATTTCACGACACCGCGGATAGTTCGTGCTCCGGCCGCTTGGGCAGCGGCCTGTGCTCGCAAGAAGTGCGGATGAAACGCGACAAAGTAAATCAAGAAGAAGACCTGAACCACGAACTCAGGGCGCAGCTTCTCTTTGAATGCTGCAAAATTCAAAAGGTCAAGGCGAGAACTCCTCATAGCATGGGCCAGACGGTCGATGCCGTCTTGTCCGGATCATACCGCTCGGCTCCGCCTGGTGCTGTAAAGTTTTGTGGCTACCTCCTCAATCATCTTTCGCGAATCCGCTGGATTAGCGATCATTTGTACTCGTTCTTGAACACAGTGCCGGACTTCATCACGAATTTGACGCGTTCGAGTTCGGTGATGTCTTTCAGAGGGTCTCCGGAAACGGCTACCAAGTCGGCCCACTTTCCGGCTTCGATGGTGCCCATCTTGTCGGACCAGCCGAGGAGTTCGGCGGCCGTGGTGGTCGCGGTTCGAATTGCCTGCTGCGGCGTCATGCCGTAATCGACGTAGTATTCGAATTCCTTTGCTTCGTTCAAGTCTCTCCAATCGAAACCGCCGGCGTCGGTACCGAGAACGATCTTCACTCCTTTTTTCAGCGCCAATTGAAAGGCAACCTTTTCAGTCTCCACCATCTTCGGCCAGTTGCCCTGGCGTCCTGAGGCGACATAGGCGCCGACCGCGATGGTGGGAACCCAGTAGATGCCGCGGCGGGCCATTTCCTCCATCTGCGGAGCGCTCAGTCCGTCGCCATGCTCGACGGTATCCACCCCTGCTCTTAAAGCGGCAGCGATGCCATCGTTGCCGATAGCGTGCGCGGCGACTTTCTTTCCAATGCGATGGGCTTCATCGACGATAGCCTTGGCCTCCGCGTCCGTAAAATTCACGTGGCTGTGCAGCACGCCATCCGGACCGTAGAAGTAGCCGTGGTCGGAGTAGTACTTGATCCAGTCGGCGCCGAACATGGCCTGCTCGCGGACTGCTTTAACGGCTTCTTCAACGCCATCGACGTACTGCACGCCCGTAGGCACATGGAGTTCCCAGGAGTAGCCGAGCAGGGGGTACATGCCGGTCGGAGCCATCGCCCGAGTGGCAACCTGCATGTGCGGGCCTACGATTTCCCCATTGGCAATGGCTTGTTTGAGATCAACATCGGCGTACATTGCGCCTTCGGTTTCGAGGTCGCGCAGCACGGTGAAGCCATGCGAGAGCGCGATCTGCGCATTGCGCGCCGCCAGAATGGCGCGGTACGGAATGGACTCCTTGAGAAGTTGCTTATCGTAGTCTTCCGCAGTTATATCGCCCTGCAGCAAAACGTGCGTGTGAGCATCGACAAGGCCGGGGAGGACTGTGGCCTTCGAAAGATCGATCAGCTCGACGCCCGCGGGCGGGGAGCCGCCCGGGGTCACGCTGAGAATCTTGTCACCTTCGATCAGGATAAGAGCATTCGAGATAGGTGTATCGGCTTTGCAATCGATGAGGCGCCCGGCACGGATGGCGATGCGCTTCGGGGCCGGCGTTGAGGACTGCTGGGCGTGAATGAAGCTGCTCGAAATCGAAAGAAGTAGGACAGCAGCAAGAAACCCAAGGCCGTAACGTCTCATGACATGTGCCTCCAGTAAACGGCGACAGCCTAACAAATTTCTCCGAGCACATCAAAGCAACGCCCTTCCGTGGCATACTCGTTGGTCGTAAATCTCAGGAGGCCTATGCGGCGCTCAATCCTTGCGGTCCTGATCACCGGCTTGTTTCTGAGCTTGTTTCTGCACCCAGCTCTGGCAGATTCTCCGGAACCGAATCAAGATGCTACCCTCGACGGATTTTCAAGGCAGAGCGCGCGTACCGAGCAAGAGTGGGAAAGCAAATTTCGCGCCCTTCCCAACGCCCAGAAGCAGCGCGACTATATGCAATTGCTGAGCGCCCGGCCGCATCATGTGGGATCTGCTTATGACAAGCAGAATGCGGAATGGATCCTTGCAAGGTTCAAGGAGTGGGGCTTAGATGCACACATCGAAAGCTTCAAAGTACTCTTCCCCACGCCCAAGCGCCGGCTGGTGGAGTTGATTGCGCCCACACGCTACGTTGCCAAATTGCAGGAACCTGCTTTAGCCGAGGATCCGACTTCCAGTCAGAAGGACGAACAGCTTCCCACTTACAACGCCTACTCCCGCGATGGAGATGTTACCGCACGTCTGGTGTATGTAAATTATGGCCTGCCCGAAGACTATGATCGCCTGCAACGCCTCGGCGTTTCGGTGGAGGGCGCCATCGTGATTGCGCGCTATGGCGAATCTTGGCGTGGGATCAAGCCCAAAGTTGCCGCCGAGCATGGCGCCGTCGGCTGCCTGATCTATTCTGATCCTAAAGACGACGGTTATTTTTATGGCGACGTTTTTCCTAAGGGCCCGATGCGTCCCGATCAAAGTGTGCAGCGCGGCAGTGTGATGGACTTTGCGTCTTCTTATCCGGGCGATCCGCTCACTCCTGATCGAGGCGATCCCAATGCGCCCCGTATGACTGCCAGCAACGCACCGAGCATTACCAAGATTCCAACTCTGCCCATCTCTTACGGGGACGCACAACCCCTGCTCGCCGCTCTTACCGGCCCGCTTGCGCCCGAAGAATGGCGCGGGGCGCTGCCGATTCCTTATCACGTCGGTCCCGGCGCTGCAAAGGTCCATTTAGTGGTTGAAGCGAATTGGGACGTGAAGGACGTGAACGACGTCATCGCCCGCATTCCCGGCTCGACCGAAGCCGATGAATGGGTAGTGCGCGGCAACCATCACGATGGTTGGGTGAACGGCGCCGAGGACCCCATCTCAGGCCAGGTCGCGTTGCTGGAGGAAGCCCGGTCGTTTGGCGAGTTGCTAAAGCAGGGGTGGAAGCCGAAGCGCACCATTATCTACTGTGCGTGGGACGGCGAAGAGCCGATGCTGCTGGGTTCGACCGCATGGGCGGAAACTCACGGGCACGAGCTACAGGAACACGCGGCTGTCTATATCAACTCCGACAGCAACGATCGCGGCTATCTATTCATGGAAGGCTCACATTCGCTTGAGCACTTCATGAATAATGTGGCTCGCAGTATCGAGGATCCGGAGAGCAAGCTTTCGGTTTTCGAACGCAACCGGCTGGTCGACATTGTCGACGCCAAGTCTGACGACGAGCGGAAAGAACTGCGCCAGCGCGCTGATTTGCGTATGAATGCTCTCGGCTCCGGTACCGATTACACAGCGTTTGTCGACCACCTCGGCGTCGCGACTCTCAACCTTGGGTATGGAGGTGAAGACGACGCCGGGATCTACCACTCCATCTACGATGACTTCTATTGGTACACGCATTTCTCCGATACTAATTTTGCTTACGGGGTCGCCCTCTCGCAGACCATTGGCACCGCGGTGATGCGCATGGCCGACGCAGACGTTCTGCCTTACGAGTTCACCGATCTCGCCGACACCATGCAGAACTACAGCAAAGACCTGCAAAAACTTTTGCAGAATAAGCAGGATGAAGCTCGCGAACGCGAGCTGGAGTTAAAGGAAGGCGCGTTTCACGCCGCTCTCGATCCTCGCAAGCCGACCGTCGCGCCGCCAGCGGAAGACATTCCGCCGCACTTGAACTTTGCGCCGCTGGAGAATGCTCTCGAAGCGCTCACCAAGAGCGCGGAGCGCTACAAGGCGGCCTTCAACAGAGCCGAAGCGTCGGGATTTCCTGGGAGCGACCAGCGGTTAGCCGCGCTAAATCAGATGCTGCTGGAAGGCGAGCGCCGGCTCACCGATCCCGCAGGTCTTCCCCGCCGCCCGTGGTACCGGCACATGATTTACGCTCCCGGCGTTTATACCGGATACGGGCCTAAAACCATGCCAGGTATCCGCGAGGCCATCGAGCAACGCCGCTGGCAGGAGGCCGACGCTGAGATCGAGCGCGTCGCCAAGGTGCTCGAAAATGAAGCTGCGCTTATTGATTCCGCGGCCGCGGATTTGGATGGGCTCTCTAAGTAACGCAGTTTTCAGAGAAGATAACGCGGAGTCGCTCGTGGGGATTTGGCTGCCCCCCAGGGATTCGAACCCCGATAACCTGCTCCAGAGGCAGGTGTCCTAGCCGTTGAACGAGGGGGCAGTCAGTTCATTATCCAACGGGTTGGGAGCGCGGTCAACCGTCCCGTGCCCCAGCCACGTCTGGCCTATGCTGTCTCTGAAAATGGGTTAGCCTTCGGAATCCTTCTTCTTCACCCGGACGACTGTGATCTTCGCGAAGCCCTCTTCAAACGCCGGAGGCTTGAGCTTGGCCGCCATGCGGCGCATCACATCTTCAGGAACGACACGGTCGCGACGCTGATGGCGCTCGAGACAGACGTCAAGCGGTACGTCGAAAAAGACCGCGTGCACTTCGTATTGGTAATCTTTGGCCAGCTTGATCCAGTGTTGGCGTTCCTGCGGGGTCAGGTTGGTGGCGTCCACATAATTCATGGGACGCTTGGCGATGAGCCTCGCCTTGAGCATGGAGCGGAGGTTGGAAAACACGAGATCCTGAAAACGTTGCTCGCGCACATCGTCGAAGAGTAGCGAACGCACCATATCGCTGGAGAGTGGGATCACGTTGTGGCGCTTGAACCACGAACTCTTGCCCGACCCAGGCAGGCCAATAGCCAGAACGACCACGCCTTTCGGCGGACGTTGCGGCGCGGCTGGAACTGATGGAACCCTCGGCGCAGCCGTGACCGAAGGAGTTGCTATTGGCTCTTCCGCGTCTGCAGCGTCGGCAAACTCTTCCTCCGCCGGTTCCGCGGGCACTACTGGAACGGATCCCTTCACTGCGGCCGGCGCAAAGGCTTGAGCGACCGCCTGCTCGCGTCCGCGGCCACCTCGTCCGCGTCCACCACGGCGGCGGCGGCCGCGGCCGGTGTTGGGAGTTCGTGCTGAAGCAGCCTCCTGGGCCGCAGGCGCTTCTGGCGACGGTTCTTCGGACGACGGTCCATCCGAAGTTGAACGTGACCTGCGCACCGGTCGAACCTCCGGCTCAGCCGGAGCTGGAACGGGAATTTCCTGCTCTGTCTTCCCGGCGTCGGCAGGCGTGCTGGGCGCCTGTTCCGCTTCAAAATAGGCCGGCTGCAAGGGCGGCGGGGGCGCAGGCTGCTCGGAGGGCTCTGCCGGCGTCTTTTTGCGGCGCTGCAAGCGCTCGCGCATCCATTTACGCATGCAAGGCTTTTAACACAGAAGAGAGGGCGGGATCAATCGGTCGGACCGCACATGAACCACGCGCGACAGCCGAGTGAACCCCGATAGAATGTCACCATGTCTCAGCCAATCCCTTCCGCAATTCACGGCCAGAAATATATCTCTCTTGGCACCTTCCGCAAGACCGGGGCAAAGATCGCGACCCCGGTGTGGTTTGGGGAAGACGGCGATAAGCTCTACGTGATGACCCTAAGTAAGATGGGCAAGACGAAGCGCATTCGCAACAATCCGCAGGTCACGGTTGCCCCTTGCACCATGAGAGGAAAATTGACGGGCTCTGAAGTCCCAGGCACGGCACGCATCCTTCCGCCGGAGGAGCACGCCCACGCGCGGAAGACCATCAACCGAAAGTATTTGTTGGCCCGGCTGTCATCGCCGTTCAGCAGGGCTGATGCGTTTCTCGAAATAAGCTTCCCATAACCCGCCTGTCAAGGACCGGAAGCACAGGTTTCCGTGATGGGAACCGGTACCTTTTCAATGAGGGTCAGATCATTTACGCCGGTTCGCTGTCCTGCTAACATCATCTGTCTGTCTACCGGCTCAGGAAGGTTTCTGATGTCGCACTCATAGAACATAAGAACGGAGAAATTATGGCAATCAAAGTTGGTATTAACGGATTCGGACGCATTGGCCGCAACGTTTTGCGGACCTCGCTCAACGACCCCAACCTGGAATTCGTGGCGGTAAACGATCTCACCGACCCCAAGACGTTAGCTCACTTGCTGAAATACGATTCCATTCTTGGAAACCTGCCCAACAAGATTTCGGCGGGCACGGACAGCATCACGATCGATAACAAAACCATCAGGGTGTTCAAGGAACGAGATCCAGGCGCGCTGCCTTGGGATTCTGTGGGCGCTCAAGTGGTGATTGAGTCAACCGGACACTTCACCGACGCGAACGACGCCAAGAAGCACCTACGAGGCTCGGTGAAGAAGGTGATTATCTCCGCTCCTGCGAAGAATGAAGACGTTACGCTGGTGCTGGGCGTGAATCAGGAGAAGTACGATGCCGCCAAGCACAACATCATTTCAAACGCCTCTTGCACTACGAACTGCCTGGCCCCGATCGCCAAAGTGATCAATGACACCTTCAAGATCGTCAGCGGGACGATGACTACGATTCACTCCTATACCAATGATCAGGTCATCCTCGACTTTCCGCACAAAGACCTGCGCCGGGCGCGAGCTGCGGCGATCAACATGATCCCCACCTCGACTGGTGCGGCGAAGGCGCTGAAGCTGGTTTTGCCCGAGCTGGCCGGCAAGCTCGACGGATTCTCCATGCGCGTGCCTACGCCGAACGTTTCTGTAGTCGATCTGGTGGCGTGGGTGGAAAAGAAGACGACCAAGGAAGAAGTGAACGCGGCGTTGAAGAAAGCATCAGAGAGCGGGCCGCTGAAGGGTTACCTGGGCTACGAAGAGAACGAACTGGTTTCGTCGGATTTCAAGGGCGATCCGCGTTCTTCCATCGTTGATGCGCCCATGACCCTCGTGGTTGGCGGCAATTGCGTCAAGGTGCTCTCCTGGTATGACAACGAATGGGGATACTCCTGTCGCGTGCGGGACCTGATTCACTACATCGCCGGCAAGGGGTTGTAGCTCTGCGCTGGCATCCTGCCGGCTGTCGGAAGTGCAGGCGAGACGCCCGCACGACAGCCGCCGGGACGGCGGCGTTACTTTCACATTGCCTCTATTGAAGGACGAACCAGCCAATGTCCAAGCTTTCTATCCGTGACCTGCCGCTGAACGGCAACCGTATCTTCATGCGGGTCGACTTCAACGTTCCTCTGGAAGATGGACGCGTGATGGACGACACGCGCATCCGAGAAACGCTGCCCTCCATTGAGTATGCGCTCCGCCATGGGGCGAGATTAATTCTGGCCTCGCATCTGGGCCGGCCCAAAGGCAAGGTCAATCTGAAGATGAGCCTGAAGCCTGTCGCCGAGCGGCTGCGCATGGTGCTCGACAAAGAACTGGCGCGAGGCGAAAACGTGGGCTTCTGCCCGGAGTGCGTCGGTCCGGAAGCAGAGGAAGTGGCCACGCAATTGGAAAAAGGCCAGACCCTGCTTCTGGAGAATCTCCGTTTTCATGCCGAAGAGGAAGCCAACGATGAGAAGTTCGCCAAGCAATTGGGAACTCTGGCAGATTTCTATGTAAACGATGCTTTCGGCACGGCGCATCGTGCCCATGCCTCTACTGTAGGCATTACAAAGTTCGTGTCAAAATCGGCGGCTGGCTTGCTCATGGAGAAGGAGTTGAAGTACATGGGCAAGGCACTGGAGCGTCCGGAGCCGCCGTTTGTGGCGATCCTGGGCGGCGCGAAAGTGAGCGACAAGATCGGCGTGATTCGGAACCTGATGGACAAGGTCGATTCGCTCATCATCGGCGGCGGAATGGCCTATACCTTCCTCAAGGCTAAGGGACAGGAAATCGGCAAGTCGCTGCTGGAAGTCGACAAGGTCGACCTGGCGCGGCAGCTGTTGGAAGAAGCGAAGAAGCGGAATGTGAAGTTCCTGCTGCCGATCGATCACGTGGTGGCGAGTAAACCCGAGACCAACACCGTAGTGCAGCAGATTGGTGAAGGCCAGCCCATCCCGGCAGATCGCATGGCGCTCGACATTGGGCCGAAGACGATCGAGCTGTTCTCCGAAGAGATTTCGCGGGCGCGCACCATTGTGTGGAACGGGCCGATGGGGGTGTTTGAGGTTCCAGGATTTTCGCGGGGGACCTTCAAGATCGCCCATGCCGTGGCGGAGAACGTAGGCGCGATCTCCATTGTAGGCGGCGGCGACACGGTCTCGGCGGTGCACGGCGCCGAAGTGGCGGATAAGATCACGCATATTTCCACGGGTGGTGGTGCGTCGCTGGAGTTTCTGGAAGGCAAGAAACTGCCGGGAGTCGAAGCCCTGACGGACAAGAAGTGATTCATCTTCGCCAAGGTTGCGAAAAGTTGAACCATCCGGCATTCGTTTCTCCATTCCGGATCGAAAAGGCTTCCTCATGAGAAAGAAGCTAATGGCTGCCAACTGGAAGATGAACAAGACGCCGGACGAAACTCGCGTGTACTTCCGCGAATTTCTCCCGCTGGTCGCAGGTCACACTCGCGACGAGATTGTGGTCTGTCCGCCCTACACGGATGTGGACGCCGCAATCGCGTCGGCGCGGGGCTCGAATGTGGCGATCGGAGTGCAAAACGTGCATTGGAAGGCCGACGGCGCTTACACTGGGGAAATCTCCGCACCAATGTTGGTGGCTCTGGGAGTGACCCATGTGATCGTGGGACACTCGGAGCGGCGGCAGTATTTTGGCGAGACCGATGACACTGTGAACCTTCGGTTGAAGGCCGCCTTGGAAGCCGGTCTCACGCCGATCTGTTGCGTGGGCGAAGTACTCGAGGAACGTGAAGCTGGACTTACCGATGATGTGTTGCGGCGGCAATGCGTCCGAGCCTTTCATGCCATCTCTGCCAAGAAAGCCGCTAAGCTGGTCGTAGCCTATGAACCGGTGTGGGCGATTGGCACGGGCAAGACAGCGACGCCAGAGCTGGCCGCCGAAGCACACGCCGTAATCCGGCGGGAAGCTGCGGAGGCCTTTGGAGAGGATTTCGCATCTCAGATGCGCATTCTCTATGGAGGATCAGTGAAGCCGGATAACGCCGCGATCTTGATGGCGCAAGAGGAAATCGATGGCGCGCTGGTAGGGGGAGCTTCGCTTGATCCGAAATCGTTTGCGGCAATTGTGAAGTATTAAACTGACCGCTTTGTTGCGATCCGGGCGGCTGTGTTTTCTCAATTCTGGGGTTCCGTGTTTGTTCCTGTCACGGCAAGGGGAATTGGGTCCTTACCGGCGCGGGCTGGAGACAATCCTGACTTCACTTCTTGGGGTGCCGTATAAGTCTGGGAAGCTACCAATTTGCGGAGGTTGCGACTCTTCAGTGCGGTCGGGGTTTGAAGTCATGGGTAATCCGATACATCCAAACCTCCGAATGCAAAGGTTTTCCAGCGTGGCCCGGGACGCAAATTAGGCTAATGTAAGTATCCGAAGATTGGTAGAAATACTCTGATATTCTGGAACTACGGAGGGCACCTCGGTTTCGCGAGACCCACGCAAACGATACAACACAAACTACTTATGCCGCATCCCAATGATTGCGGCCCGGAACAGGCAACTTGACCGAGCCACGACAGCACCCGGGCACTGAACCCAGCGAAGCCAAGTTGATCGAACGGGCTAAGTTGGGGGACGCCGAGGCGTTCCAGGCGCTCTATGACAAGCACAAGCGGCGGGTATATTCGCTGTGTCTGCGCATGACGGCAAACACGGCGGAGGCCGAAGATTTGGCGCAGGAGGCTTTCCTGCAGCTCTTCCGAAAGATTACGACATTTCGCGGGGAGTCTGCCTTTTCGACCTGGTTACATCGCCTTTCGGTGAACGTCGTGCTGATGCATTTGAGGAAGAAAAGTCTTCCCGTGGTGTCGCTCGAAGAGACCACGCAGGGGACTGAAGAGGAATCTCCGAAGAGGGATTTCGGGGCTGACGATATAGCACTGGCCGGCTCAATTGACCGCATGCAGTTACAGAGGGCGGTGGATAATCTGCCTCCTGGTTACCGGACGATTTTTGTGCTGCACGACATAGAAGGTTACGAGCATAATGAAATCGCCAAGATCGCGGGATGCTCGATTGGGAACAGCAAGTCGCAGTTGCACAAGGCGCGCATGAAGTTGCGCGATCTGCTCAAGATGAATAGAGCCGAAAAGGCCACGAAATCTCGAGTGGGTTAGGCAGTGTTGGACCGCTGAAAGACATTAACCTGGGCAGGGGCGCAAGCGCTGCGGCACGAGTTTCGGGCCGCGGATGACTTGGGGGAGAGGTTATGAATTGCGTTGAGCTGCAGCAAAGCTTGGCGGATGTGGAAGACGGCGGCGCTGTGGAACAGATCGCCCACCTCAGGGCCTGTGCGGCGTGCTCGGCACTCGTCAGAGACCTGAATCAGATCGCCGCCGCGGCCAGCCGTCTGCAAGCGGCAGACGAACCCAGCCCTAGAGTGTGGAATTCCATTGAAATCGCATTGCGACAAGAGGGCCTCATCCGTCCGCAGCGAGCGACCCGAAGGCTGATCCTTTTCTTCGGCATCCGCTGGCGGGCGGCAAGATGGCTCGTCCCGGCGGCAGCGATGCTACTGCTGGCTTTGGGAATCTCGGTGCGGCGCGAGTTGCAGCCGGATCAGTTGGCTCGACAGACCTCGGCGGCTGTCTCGACCGTGAATCGCGTAGATCTCAACGACGACGACCTGAGGCAGGAAATTGCGGATACCGCACCCGAAGTAAAGACGGTATACGAAGAGAACCTCCGGCAGGTGAACGACTCGATTCGCGATGCCCAGGGCGTTGTAGATGAGACTCCGAATGACGAGGACGCCCGGCGGTCGTTGATGGATGCGTACCAGCAGAAAGCCATGCTTTTTGAACTGGCCATGGACCGCGGTGCGGAATAGTCCTCGAGATTTCGAGTAGGATTACGGCGGATCGGCAGGCTTGGGGGAGTTGCATATGGCAAGCAAACGCGCGGCAAAACTGGTTGCGATTGGCGTAATCGTTGCGGGCACCCTGGTGGCCGAGAGCAAGAAGGAATATCACTTCTCGGTTGGGCCGAAAGCCGGTGTGTCGGTGATGAATCCCTATGGCTCGATTTCGGTCAAGCCGTCGTTGAACAATATGGTTGTGGTCAACGCGATTTTGCATTCCGACAAAGTTGAGGTCGACAATCGTCAGAACGGAAACCGCGTGGATATTCAATCGCACCTGCTGGCCGGTGCCGACGCCGATTCGGGACGCGTGGATTATGAAGTTCTGGTTCCTGCCGATGCCAGCGTTACCTTGCATTCCAGCACCGGCTCCTTGCGGGCCGAGAAACTGCACGGCGATGTCGACCTTGAAGGCGCGGGCGCAGCCGTTGATGTTCGAGACGTCTCCGATGCCCATGTCCACGTCAAGACCATGAATGGGGTCGTGAATCTGGACAACATCCAAAACGGCCACGTCGAGGTCGATTCGTTGAGCGGAGACGTTACCCTGAGGAGCGTGACTGGCCCTTTGGTGCAGGTGGTCTCGACCAGCGGTAGAATCAATTACATCGGCGACTTCGGCAACAGCGGCGAGTACCGGCTGACCAGCCACAGCGGCGATATCGAAGCCACCATTCCAGAAGGCACCTCCGCCGATGTAAGCGCTCGTTCGGTACGCGGAGAAGTACATGACGATATTCCTCTCCAGCCCAAAAATCACACCTGGTTTCCCATCGACAAGGGACGTGCCTTTGCAGGTACCGTCGGTCGAGTAGCAGTGTCTTCGACCGTGGTCTTGCGCACCTTCAGTGGTAAAATTCACCTCAGAAAACGCTCCGAAAAACAATAAAGAAAACGAAGCGAAAACCGGTTCGGCGGAAACGGTCTGCTCAAGGCCCGAAGAAAACGGCGGGTTCCGGTGTGCTTGGGCGCAAAGTCCAAGAGCCACGCCGCCGGCCCGGGACACGGGGCGTGATCCTCGTCGGCTTCATGGGCGCCGGCAAGAGCAGTGTCGGCCGCGCTATGGCCGAACAACTGGGCTGGACCTTTGAGGACCTCGATGACCGGATTGAACAGCGGGCCGGGCGCAAGGTGCCTGAAATCTTCCGCGACTCCGGCGAAGTGGGCTTTCGCCAGGCGGAGCATACGGCTTTAAAGGAACTGATGCGGGAATTGCAAGCTGTTCCGAAGAGAATCGTGGCCCTCGGCGGCGGGGCTTTTGTGCAGAGGGAGAATGCCATGCTGATCGAGGCTGGAGCCGTTCCTACTGTATTCCTGGATGCGGGAGTTGAGGAGTTGTGGCGGCGCTGCCGGCAACAGGCCGAGGACGAAGGAGTCGAGCGCCCGTTACATGGCAGCCCGGAACGCTTCGCCGATCTTTACGACGCAAGGCGGCAGCATTACCTCAGGGCCTCGCTCAGGCAGGAAACCGGGGGAAAGACTGTCCAGGAAATTGCAACCGAGGTGATTCAAGCTTTAGGCCTGGACCGAAGCCGAGAAAAGCGAGGAAAAAAGTAGTGACTTTGACGGCGCGGATGCGATGGGGAACGGTAGTGGTTCTAGCGTGCGCGGCAGTTTTATCTGCCGGTAACAAGAAAGACAAGGCGAAGCCAGGTGGCGCGCAGCTGATCGATTCAGGCTCGTTCGGCGTTTTCGTCAAAGGCCAGCGCGTGGTCACCGAGACGTTCAGCGTGAAGCAGGAGAACGACATCAGCATAGTGAAGTCGCAACTCAAAGAAATCGGCAGTTCTGCTTCTACCGGCCAAAGGTCGGACCTAGAGATGACGAGCTCCGCCGAGTTGGTTAAGTACGAATGGACCGATGGCAACAGTTCGCTGGTCGTGACGCCCAATAATGACTTCCTGCTCGAAAGGATCACGCCCTCGGCAGGTGCAAAACCGGCTGAGCAGCCATTTCTCATGCCCAGCACATCGGCGATTCTGGACAATAACTTTTTTGTTCACCGCGAGGTGTTGGCATGGCGCTACTTGAAGACGAATTGCGGCAGCGAGGGCGGGGAGTTCCGGTGCCAGAAGGATCCGGGCGAGTACGGCGTGCTGGTGCCGCAAGACCGGACGTCAATGCGAGTGCGCCTGGAGCTTGTGGGCAGAGAAAAGGTGAACATTCGAGGAACCGAGCGCGAACTGTTGCGGTTAGACTTGAAGGGCGAAGCGTTTTCCTGGGCCCTCTGGGTGGACGACAAAGACCAGTTCAAGCTAATGCGGGTGCTGATTCCAGACGATAATACAGAAGTAGTGCGGGATTAGCCGAACGCGGCAGCTGCACCGGATTCGATTAGGAGCTGACTGGGCACCATGCCGCTGGCAGATGCACGAACGGCGCGGGTTCTGATCACAGTGCTGTTGTTTGCGCTGGGATTAGGGTTTCTCTACGTGGCGCGGGAAACCCTGATGGCCTTCCTGTTTGCCATTTTCTTCGCCTACCTGATGAGCCCTCTGGTATCGCACCTGGAAAAATTTCTGCATGGGCGCGGCCCTGCCATCGCGGTGATTTACGTCCTGCTGCTAGGGCTTGTGGTGTTGTTCTTCATCTCTATGGGACCGCAGATCGGCCACGAAGGGGCGCGCTTAGGGCAATCTCTGCCGGCTCTGGCTAAGTTGAGCTCCGGACAGATCGCGGAACAACTGGGAGAAGAACACGGCTGGAACGGCAAAGCCCTCGAATTGCTTCGCGACTATCTGGCCAACCACACTGACGAAATTGTGAAACTCGCCCAGAGCATTGGACTGCACGTGGCGGAAGTCGCAAAACAGGCATGGTTGCTGGTGGTGGTGCCGCTATTGTCGATTTTTTTTCTGAGGGATGGCCGCGCCTTCAGCGAGGTCTTGCTGGCTCTCGTACAATCGCGGCCGCAACGTGAATTGCTGCAGGGCGTGCTCAGCGACTTGAACCAGATGCTGGCCCACTTCATCCGAGCGCAGCTCACGCTGGCGGCGCTCACCTTCATTGCCTATTCGGCCGCTCTCGGCGTAATGCGAATGCCTTACGCGCTGGTATTGGGGACGATGGGCGGATTGCTCGAATTTATTCCCGTGTTAGGTCCCTTGGTGGCCGCGACGACCATCGTGGGGGTCGCCTTGCTGATGGGATACAAGCACTGGCTCGTGCTGATACTCGTTCTCGGCATCTGGCGGCTGATCCAGGACTACGTATCCTCGCCCCGCATTATGGGGCAGAGCATGGAGCTGCATCCTCTGGCGGCGATTTTTGGCGTGATGGCGGGCGGCGAAGTGGCCGGCATTCTGGGTATCTTCCTTTCCATCCCTGTGATGGCGAGTTTGCGAATCGTCTTCCGCCGCTGGCGGCTGTATGCCGAGAAGAGAAAGTTCGGCCCCCTCAGTGAGTATGTGCTGGATAACCAGGTCGGGCGCTCGAAGTAACCGAGCAGTTCTCAGTTCTCAGCTCCTAGTTTTTCTTTGTATTCACTCCAGCCGCATTTTCAACTTTCGGCATTTAACTAGCGGATGCGCCTGCGCCTACTGTTTTTCCGGCGCTAGTCTTCCGCAGGAACTCGGCGGCCGCTTCGGGCAGAACCGTATTGATGAACATGCCCGAACCCGATTCGAAGCCGGCGACTCGCGTGAGGCGCGGAATCACGCTTACATACCAGTGGAAGTGGCGGGCACCGACATAGTCTGAAGGGCCGCTGCGGATGGCGAAATTGAGGTCGGGATTGTTGAGGCCGAAGTAGATTTTGGCCAGCAGCGTCCGCAAAACTCTGGCCAGGTCAGTGATCTCGGCAGCGGTGATCTCGCCGAAGCTGGCCATGTGGCGCAGAGGAAAGATGTGAGTCGCGAACGGCGTGGCCGAGGCGAACACCTCCATGGCCACGAAGTGCTCGCTCTTGAGAACGACACGGGTCTGGTCCTCCACTTCGCGTTCCACCATGTGGCAGAACATACATTCTCCAGCGTCGTCATAATGGCGCAGGGCCTCATGAAGCCGATGCCGGACCTGGCTTGGAATCACCGGAGTGGCGATGAGTTGGGAATGCGGGTGCTGCAGGCTGGCGCCAGCATCAGCCCCGTGGTTTTTGAAGATGGTCACGTGGTTCACGCGGCGGTCCATGCTCAGTTCGTTGTAGCGTTCCCTGTAAACGCCGAGAATGCTGGCGACGTGCGCGTCCGGCAGAAGCGCCATACAGCCCGCGTGATCCGGACCATCGATGATGACTTCATGAAAACCGAAACCCTCGACCCGTCTCCGTAGATGCTGCAGGCTGCGGGTAGGCTGGGCGGTGCTGTCCAGCGCGGCGAACTTGTTGGGGATGACCCGTACCGCCCACGGCTGCTCTTTCGCCGGAAACCGCATGACTTCCGGCGGAGTCTTGCTCTCGTTGCCCGGGCAGAAGGGGCAGCTTTCCAGAAAGGACGGCACGGTTTGCGACGGCCGGCGAGCGGCCAGCTCCTCGGGACGCTTGGCGCGCTCGGTGGCGATGATGACCCATTCCTTGGTAAAGAAGTTCTGGCGCAGCTCAGGCATGGTAAGTCCTCCAGAATCTTCTATCGGCATCGAACCCAAATCACCCCTGTGACGGAAGACCGCCAGCTTCCGGGGCTTGAGCGTAAGTTACGGTGGTTCCGGGGTTTGCACGTCCTGCGGGGTCTAGACCCTGGTCCCGGCACCCGGTGACGAATAGCAGCTGTTGTAGAATCGGAAGACCCTGTTATGAGCAATAAACTTCCTATCGGGATTCTGGGCGCCACCGGCGTGGTTGGACAGCGGTTTATCCAGATGCTGGAGCGCCATCCGTGGTTCGAGGTGGCATGGCTGGCCGCTTCCGACCGTTCTGAAGGCAAGATCTACTCCGACGCCACCCGCTGGCGGCTGAAGACGCCGATTCCGGCAAACGTGGCTGCGATGCGAGTCTCCCCCACGACGCCGGAAGGCGCCCCAAAGATTATTTTCGCCGCACTCGATGCTTCGATTGCCGCCGAAATGGAGCCGCGGTTTGCCGAGGCAGGCTGCGCGGTGGTTTCGAATTCGAGTGCGCTGCGCATGCAGTCGGATGTGCCGCTGGTGATCCCGGAGGTGAATGCCGGGCACATCAAGCTGATTGACGGGCAGGCGTGGCGGAAGAAATCCGGCGGTTATGTCGTGACCAATCCCAACTGCTCCGCGATCGGACTTGTGCTGGCTCTGGTGCCTTTGCAAAAGCGCTTTGGCCTGGAGACGGTGATGGCCGTCACTATGCAGGCCGTCAGCGGGGCGGGCTACCCGGGCGTGGCTTCCCTCGACATTCTGGGCAATGTGATTCCCTACATCCGCAACGAAGAAGAGAAGATGGAAGAGGAAACGCTTAAGCTTCTCGGCCAGATGAACGGAACGAAGATTATTCCCGCAACTTTTGCCATGAGCGCGCAATGCAACCGGGTTGCGGTCGAAGATGGGCACACGGAATCAGTTTCAGTGCGGCTGAAAACCAAGGCCAAGCCGGAGGAGATCATCGCGGCGTGGAATGAGTATCGCGGCGAGCCCCAGGAGTTGAAGCTGCCCAGTGCTCCGGAGCGTCCCATAGTTTACCTCGAGGCGAATGATCGTCCGCAGCCGCGGTTTGACGTTGACTTGGGAGCAGGCATGACCACTGCGGTGGGTCGGTTGCGGCCGTGCGGCGTGCTGGATTGGAAGTTCACCGTGCTCTCGCACAACACTATTCGCGGAGCTGCCGGAGCGGCAGTGCTGAATGCCGAACTGCTCAAGGCCAAGGGCTACTTCGCAAGCTCGTAGAATGAAACCTGAACCGTGCTCCTACAATCGGCGTTTCCGCCCTCCTGCAAGGAAGCTACGCCGATGATCGTGATGAAATTCGGCGGCACCTCGGTCGAAGACGCCCGGGCCATCGAACGCGTGGCCGCAATCGTTAAAGACCGCCTGCCACAAAAACCGGTAGTTGTGGTCAGCGCCATGGCCAAAGTTACCGACACTTTGCTTACCATGGCGCGCGCGGCGGGAGCCGGAGAACGCAAAACCGCGCTCAAACTCTGCCGCTCGCTACAGGAGCGACACTACAACACCGCCAGCGAATTGCTGGGCACGGCGCTGTTCACCGACTTTCACTCGGAACTCGGAAGCGATTTCGAGGAACTCGATGAACTGCTGCGTGGCATTTCGGCAGTCGGCGAGTTGACTCCGCGTACTACCGATCACGTTTCCGCTTTCGGCGAAATGCTTTCCAGCAAGATTGTGGCGGCGGCGTTTTCGGCGCACGGCCTGAACGGCGCGCACGTGGACTCGCGAGAAGTTTTGGTCACCGACAGCAGCTACATGCAAGCCGTACCCCAGACGGAAGAAACCAACGAGCGTCTGCGGAGCAAGGTCCAACCCTTGCTGGACGCCGGCCGGGTTCCGGTGATGGGCGGTTTCATCGGAGCAAACCGCGCCGCAGTGACGACAACCATTGGCCGGGGCGGCTCCGATTTTTCCGCCGCCATCGTCGGCGCAGGGTTGGGGGCCGAACGCATCGAGATCTGGACCGATGTGGATGGAATTCTGACTACCGATCCGCGCATTTGTCCTGACGCGCGGCGGATCAAAGTAATCAGCTTCGACGAAGCCGCGGAGCTGGCGTACTTCGGCGCAAAGGTGCTGCATCCGGCGACGGTCCTGCCCGCCATCCAGAAGAATATCCCGGTATACGTGCTGAATTCGCGAAATCCGTCCTGCGAAGGAACGAAGATCACTACTCGCGCTCCCCAGGGAAAAAACATTTTCAAAGCAATTGCGGTAAAGAAACGGATTACGATTGTAGACGTGGCCGCACCACGCATGCTGCTGGCTCACGGCTTCCTGCGCGCGATTTTCGAGGCCTTCGACCGGCACAAGGTGGCCGTCGACGTAGTCTCGACCAGCGAAGTAAGCGTTTCGCTTACCGTGGATTCGAACAACGCCATCCCCGCTCTGGCTGCCGATCTGGCCAAGATGGCCGACGTGAAGTATGAGGGTCGCAAAGCCATCGTCTGTCTGGTGGGTGAGAGCCTGCGGGATAAACCGGGCGTAGCTGCGCTGGTGTTCAGCGAGTTGGCCGACAAGAAGATTCGCATGATCTCGCAGGGCGCGTCAGAGATTAATCTCACTTTTGTAATTGAGGAAGATGAAGTGCAGGACGTGATCCAGAGGCTACATCGGACGTTTTTTGCGGAACTGGATCCCGAAGTGTACGCGTAAGATTCCAGTTAAAGGTGTGTCTTCATGAACGTCCTCATGCTCGGCCGCGGAAAAACTGGATCGCTCGTCGACGAAGTAGCGCGGCAGCGAGGACACGGTGTTCGTATCGTGGGCGCGGCCGAGAATGTTTGCGGCGGAGCCCTCGTCAGTGACAAGTTGGGTGGGATCGATGTGGTGATCGATTTCACCAGTCCTGCCTGCGTCGTCGCCAATATCGAAGCCTGTATCGCGGCAGGCAAAAGCATGGTGGTCGGCACTACCGGCTGGTACGCAGAACTGGATCGCATCCGGCAGTTGGTCGAAAGTGGCGGCACGGGATTCGTTTACGGAGCTAATTTTTCAATCGGGGTCAATCTGTTCTACGACGTCGCGCGCGCGGCAGCTGTAGCCTTGCGGCATGAATACTCTGGGCAGATCTTCGAGCGGCACCAGGCTCAGAAAAAAGACGCGCCCTCGGGGACGGCCCTCGTGATCCAGCGGATCATCAGCGAAGCCAGCGGCGCAGACAAGGACAAGGCTTTGGAAATCACATCGTTTCGCGAAGGCGATGTAGTGGGTATGCATGAGGTCGTTCTCGACTCTGCCGCCGACCGGATCTATCTCTGCCACGACGCGAAGTCGCGCCAGGGCTTCGCCGACGGCGCGGTTCGGGTGGCGGAGTGGATCGCCGGCAAGAAGGGCTTCTACGACTTCAAGGACGTGTGGCGGAAGTTGTAGTTCCGTCAGCCGTTCCCACGAAAGCGGGTTCGCGCTATCTTATTAACATGCAACTCCGTGGCTGTGGTACCGCGCTGGTCACACCGTTCCATCAGGATGGCTCGGTTGATGACGCTGCTCTGCGCAACCTCGTGGCATGGCAGGTCGAGTCTGGCATAGATTTCCTGGTCCCCTGCGGGACCACTGGTGAGACGCCTACTCTCAGCCATGAGGAGTGGCTGCACGTGATCGACACCACCATCGAGGTAGCGGCGGGGTGTGTGCCGATTGTCGCGGGTGCGACTTCGAACTCGACGCACGATGCCGTGGAAAAGGCGAAAGAGGTTGCCGCGCGGCCGGGAGTCGACGCCATTCTCACGGCTTCTCCTTACTACAACAAGCCGACGCAGGAAGGCCAGTACCGGCACTTCAGGGCGATCGCGGAAGCCGTCGGCGAGAAGCCGGTGATTCTTTACAACGTACCCGGCCGAACCGGCGCGAACCTCGAACCACAAACTCTGGCGCGGCTGGCCGAGATTCCGAACATTGCGGGCGTGAAGGAAGCCAGCGGCAACATGACGCAAGTCGCCGAAGCCATCAACGTAGTGCCGGAAACGTTTCTTGTTTTTTCCGGAGACGATTCAGTCACCTTGCCCGTCATCGCTCTGGGCGGCGTGGGAGTTGTTTCGGTGGCATCGAACGAGATTCCGCGTGAGATGGCGACCATGACGCGGGCTGCGCTCAATAATGACTGGAGCACGGCGCGCAGCATCCATCGCAAATATCTGCCGCTGATGCAAGCGAACTTCATCGAATCTAGTCCACTCCCCGTTAAGGCGGTGCTGGCGATGATGGGCAAAATCGAAGAAAACTACCGCTTGCCGCTCTTGCCCATGCGGCGCGATACACGATCGAAGCTGCAGAAAGTTGTGACGGAGGTCGGTTTGATCACAAAGCCGGCCGCACCAGTGCCCGAGGCAGCGCAATTCTACATCTATGAAAATTGGGTGGCTGGGCCACATAAGATCGTGCTGCATCGGGGATCGTGCGGGCAATGTAACCAGGGCAAGGGACGTCCCGCGGGGCATGACGCCAACCACGCGCGCTGGCATGGACCGTACGCAACGCTGGTGCAAGGCCGCGAGGCCGCCCACGGCATGACTGGCATACTCATCCGCAGCGAGTGCAAGTGCGTTTAGGGGCATACAACTTCTACTTTCCTGGTTTGGTTTATACTTTCCCCGCATGTCATCGCTGAAATCTTCCATCGAGCGTCTCGCCGCGCTGGGCGAAGTCGAGCGCAATCCCGAGGCGCGGCCAGCATTTCTCGAGTTCCGGGACGCGCTCACGCAGGGCAAAATACGCGCCGCCGAAAAGATCACGAACGAAAAAGGCGAAGCCCTCTGGATCGTCAACGCCTGGGTGAAGCACGGCATTCTGCTTGGGTTTCGCTTGGGCGAACTGGCTGAGACGAGCTGTGCGGCGCTCACCTTTGTGGATAAGGACACCTTCCCTGCCCGGCGGTTCTCGATCGCGGACCGCGTGCGTATTGTTCCGGGCGGCTCGTCCGTGCGGATGGGAGCTTACGTGGCGCCGTCGGTGATTTGCATGCCGCCGATGTTCATCAACGTGGGCGCCTATGTTGATGAGGGAACGATGATCGATTCCCACGCTCTGGTAGGGTCGTGCGCGCAGATCGGCAAGCGCGTGCATCTGAGCGCTGCGGCGCAGATCGGCGGCGTCCTCGAACCCGTCAATGCCTCGCCTGTGATCATTGAAGACGATGTGCTGGTCGGCGGCAGCTGCGGAGTGTATGAAGGCACGCTGGTACACGCGCGCGCCGTGCTGGGCGCAGGAACGATTTTGACCCGCTCGACGCCGCTGTATGACCTGGTGCGCGACGAAGTTTATCGAGCGACCCTCGAAGCGCCACTTGAAGTTCCCGAGGGCGCGGTGGTTGTGCCGGGATCTCGTACGGTAACGAAGGGTGCCGCGGCTGGGTTAGGAATCTCCTTGTACACACCAGTGATCGTAAAATACCGCGACGAGAAGACAGATCGCGGGATTGAGTTGGAAGATTGGCTACGCTGACACTCCCGTTCGCTTATTTGATGTCGACTGCGAGCATCTGCGCACCGTCGGGAACCACTCGAATCTGATCGAGCCTCTCGACCACCACATCGGCTTCGCTCAGCGCAGATGCTGGATAGGTGCTGGTCAACGCAATCACTTTCATCCCTGCCGCGTGCGCGGACTGGATGCCGGCGGGAGCGTCTTCGATTACTAGACACTCCGCTGGATTCACTCCCAACAGCTCGGCACCTTTCAAATATGGCTCGGGATCTGGCTTTCCACGCGCCACGTCGTCCGCAGTGATCATGATGTTGGGAGCTGGTATACCAGCCAGCCGCAGGCGCGCAACCGCCAGATGCCGGGTTCCGGACGTGACCACGCACCAGCGTTCGCGAGGAATCGCGCGCACCAGATCGATCGCCCCTGGCATGACGGTGACGCCGTCGTAATCCGCTGCCTCGCGGCTTTCCAGCTTGCGCAATTCTTTTTCCGCGTCCAGGTGAGGAGCGACTTTGCGAATCACTTCAATGGCGCGCACGCCATGGGCAACGGTCACTGCTTTTTCTTCGTCCAGTCCCAGCTCGCGCGACCAGATGCGCCATTGCCGCTCCACCGAGCGCGTGGAATCGACGAGAACTCCGTCGAGATCGAAGAGGATTGCGGTGCAACTGAACTTGATCATTCTTTTTTCTATCACAAAGACGACTGGCTAACGCACTGGCGCTGGCAGAATCTGTGGCGGCTGTGGCGACAAAGCCTGCTGGGCTTGCTGGCGCAGTTGCAGATGGCGCTGGCGGAAGTGCGCTTTGGCGCGCTCGCCCCAGGCGCGCACAAACCAGTAGTTCAAGCCCGCGCCAAGGGCCGAACTGACGAGTGGAATCATGCGTCCCGCCCATTTTTCTACTACCTCGGCGCTGGCACGGGCAGCGATGCGCTGGATCACGCGTGGAACAAACTTGTTGACCACTTCTTTTTCCAGAAGCTCACGGCTGATATCGACTCCGGCAGCGCTGGCGGCCGCGATCCATAGTTCGGCGATTTCATTGTCGGTGTTGAACTGAAATCCGTAGACCAGACTCAGCTTCTGGATGGTTCGCATGGTGATGGCCGATAGAATGCCAAGATCAGGAAAGATGGTGATCAAGCCGCCGAGGCCAAAGCCGGCCCCCTCAAGTGCGGCGAGTTTCATGCCGCTGCGAATCAGTTCGTCGGCGACGCTGTCGAGTTCGCCCATTTCGAGGGAATACACTCCGTGATAACCGCTAATGGGCAGCCTGTAGGCGGAGCGCAGTTGCACTAAAAATCTTGCGGGATCAACCTGGACGGTGGAGTAGGCGCGCGTCAATCCCTTGACCAACGCTTTCTCGACGCGGCGGCGAAGCCAAGATTTAGATTCAACATCGGCCATTGCCTTCAACCTTAGCTCAGCCTACCGCCAAAGGCCAGTGGGAAGAGCGATTCTCAGCCACTTGCCGTTGGCTACTGGCCACTGCCGCCTGTGCTAGCATCATCAATATCTAATGCCAACTGGAAAATTGCAGGTTGTGCCCCTCGGAGGGCTCGGCGAGTTCGGTATGAACTGCATGGCCGTGCGCTGGGGCGACGATATTATTGTGATCGATGCGGGACTCATGTTTCCCGAGGCTGAATTGCTCGGCGTCGACATCGTGGTTCCTGATATTTCCTACCTCATTGAGAACCGGCAGCGGGTTCGCGGAATCGTGCTCACTCACGGCCACGAAGATCACATCGGCGCGCTGCCCTGGATTCTCTCCGAACTGAACGTGCCGGTGTGGGGCACGGAGTTCACGCTGGCCTATGTGGAAGACAAACTCGACGAACACGGACTGCTCGACGACGCCGACCTGCGCGAGATCCATGCCGGCGAACGCTTCAAAGTTGGAGCGTTCACCATCCACCCCATTCGGGTGACGCACAGCCTGGTGGATTGTGTTGCGCTCGCGATTCACACTCCGCTGGGCGTGATCATTCACACCGGCGATTTCAAGGTCGATCCCACGCCCACCGACAATCATCTGTTCGATCTGCACGCCTTCGCCGAATACGGCAAACAAGGCGTGCTGGCCCTGTTTCAGGATTCGACCAACGTTGAGCGCAAGGGGTACACGCCGAGCGAGCGAGCGGTGCGGCGCAAGTTTGACGAGGTTTTCGCACACACTCAACGTCGGCTTTTCATTTCGTGCTTCTCTTCTTCCATTCATCGCATCCGGCTGGCCGTGGAACTGGCTCATCAGCACGGGCGCAAGGTGGCCTTCATTGGCCGTTCCATGAACAACTCCGCCGAAATCGCCGAAGATCTGGGCTATCTGGAGATTCCTGAAGGTCTCGTGATCAATCCCGGCGAAATGAAAAACTTCCCGCCGGAAAAAGTCTGCGTCATGATTAGCGGAACCCAGGGTGAGCCAATGTCGGCACTCTCGCGCGCGGCTGTGGACAATCACAAACACGCGAAGATCGAGAAGGGCGACACAGTTGTGCTCTCGTCGCGCATCATTCCCGGCAACGAGAAGACGATTTACCGCATGATCGATCACCTGTTCCGTCGCGAAGCGTACGTGATTTACGAAGACGGAACCTCGCCGCCTATTCACGTCAGCGGACACGCCAGCCAGGAAGAACTGAAACTGATCATCAACCTGGTGAAGCCGAAATACTTCATTCCCATCCACGGCGAGTACCGGCAACTGAAGCTGCACGCGGAAATGGCTGGCGCCATGCACAGCTCGGTGGGCAAAGTGATTCTGATCGAGAGCGGCGACATTCTCGAATTCGACGAGCACAACGCCCGCAAGGCCGGACGCGTTAACGTAGGCCGCGTCTGCATCGATTCGGGCTCGCGCACGGATGTGGTTGAAGATTTGATCATTAAAGACCGCCGGCACTTGAGCGAAGACGGCATCGTGCTGCCCATCATCGCCATCAACAAACTGTCGGGCCGGGTTGAAACCGCGCCGGAGATCGTGACGCGGGGTTTCAACACCGGCGACGACGGCTTGATGGACGGAGCCAAGCGCATCGTCGAGGATACCCTGGCACACTCCAGCGAAGAAGAGAAAGCTGATTACGGCGTGATCAAAGAAAAGATTCGCGCCGACTTGAAGCGTTACATTTCCAAGCAGACCCAGAAACGGCCGTTGATCATGCCGGTGATACTCGAGATTTAGATTGGCGGCTTTCTTTTGCAAGCGAGGAATCTGGAGAATTCGATGAAGCCTTCCCACTGGTTTTATCTTTCGGCTGTCCTGCTTCTTATGTGCCAGACGTCGTTTTCAGCGCCGGATCGCCCCCAGTCGACCGGCGAGGAACACCCTGCCTATCATGTTGTGCACGGTTGGCCTGCGCTGCCTGAGGGCTACATTTTGGGCGAAGTCTCAGGTGTGGCCGTCGATAGCCACAATCAAGTCTTCGTCTTTCATCGCGGAAGTCGCAAGTACTCGGCGGAACCCAATCTCCCTTTGATTTCCGAGCCGACCATTCTCTGTTTTGATGGTGCAACTGGCCAGCAAATTAGAGCGTTCGCCGAGAATCAGTTCGTCGTGCCCCATGGCCTCCGGATCGATCGTGACGATAATCTCTGGCTCACCGACGTAGGGCTGCATCAGGTATTCAAGCTGAGTCACGATGGCAAGCTTTTGATGACTCTGGGTACGGCGCGCACACCCGGTCAGGACGGTACTCACTTCGACAAACCCACCGACGTTGCCATCGGCGCCGATGGAACCATCTACGTCAGCGACGGGTACGGTAACAACCGGATCGCACGTTTCTCACCGGATGGAAAGTTTTTAGGCCAGTGGGGAAGTAGCAAGGGCGATAAGCCTGGCGAGTTCAACCTCCCCCACAGCATCTCAATTGACGCCGAAGGCCGCGTCTATGTCGCGGATCGAGAAAATAGAAGGGTTCAGGTTTTTGATCATGATGGAAAGTTTCTCTCCGCGTGGAAGAGCGACGAACTGGGCAAGCCTTTCGCAGTCACTATCGGGCCGGATGGTTTTGCCTATGTGGTGGATGGCAGCGATCAGAAGCCGGCCCCGCCAGACCACGGCGGCGTCCTGCGTCTCGATCTTAGCGGTAAGGTGCTGGACCGTTGGAGCCGCCACGGCAACTATGATGGGCAAATTTACGTCGGTCATGACCTCGCCGTCGGCAAGGATGGCGCCGTCTACGTTGGAGATATCTGGGGCCGTCGAGTGCAGAAATTCGTCAAGGAGTGAGGCGCCATCGTCGGTTTGAAGCAAATTCAGGAGGCCCGGTCCCGCCTTGCGAGCGTGGCTTTGCGTACGCATCTCATTGAATTCAACCTGCAGCAGCGTGATCTGTTAAATGACGGACTCCGACTCTACCTAAAACCGGAAAATCAGCAACCCATCGGCGCTTTCAAACTTCGCGGCGCTTACAACAAGATCGCCTCGCTATCGGAAAAAGACCGCAGGCGCGGAGTGATCACCTACTCCAGCGGCAACCACGCGCAGGGCGTGGCCTACGCGGCGCGGGCGCTGGGGGTGAAGGCCGTCATCGTGATGCCGAAGAACGCTCCGGCAATCAAGCGCGAAGCCACAGCGGCGCTGGGAGCCGAGATCGTCTTCGTAGGCCCGGGCAGCTCCGAGCGTCAACTCAAGGCTGAAGAACTCGCCGCGCAGCATGGATATGTGATCGTGCCTCCCTTCAACGATGAGCAGATCATCGCCGGTCAGGGCACGATGGGGCTGGAGATTCTCGAAGACCTGCCGGGGGTCGAAACCGTTCTTGCTCCAGTCGGCGGCGGCGGAATGCTCAGCGGCGTGGCGACAGCGATTAAATTATGCAAGCCCTCGACCAAGGTAATCGGCGTGGAGCCTGAGCTGGCAGGCGATGCGCAGGCTAGCTTTCGTGCTGGAAAAATCGTTCAGTTCCCTGCTGAACAAGTCTCCTCCACCATCGCCGACGGATTGCGCACGCAGAGCATTGGCCCCATCAATTTCGAGCACATCCGCCGCTACGTTGACGACATCGTCGCCGTAAGTGAAAAAGAGATCATTGAGGCAGTCCGTCTGCTGGCGGCGAATCCTGATACCCTGGCCGAACCAAGTGGAGCTGTGGCCGTGGCAGCATTTCTGTTTCACCGCGATCAGATCCCGGCTGCGAAGCTGAACGTCGCCATTATCAGCGGCGGCAACATCGATCCTAAGATGCTGGAGGAGTTCCGCCGCGGTTAGGTGGAAGAAGGACCGCAATGTCACTTTGCGCGTGCGGATGCCGCCCAGCGCCGAATCGCGACCCCCGACCACACGGCCTCGACCAATCCGAACGGCCACGCTCCCTGCAGAAATCCGTAAACGGAGCCGAGCGCACACGCCCCCGCGAAAGCCAGGATGAACCAGCGGCTCCGCGCTTCCAGCGTGTAGCACACGAGCATGGCTGTTACCGCGAACAGGCCGAATATCGATAAGGGCGTCATCGGAGCATCGCGCGACCGGCTACCAATCTTACCAATTTTTTCTTGGGCCCGAATCGGCGGAGGGTACAGCGTCGATTATTCGGCACCAGAAACTTTAGCGGCGGCGTGACCCGAGAAGGAAAAAGGGGCTAACATATTGGCTAGCTTTCAGAATTTTATGAAGCCACGATTTACGATTGCGATATTCAACATTGCCGCAGTTTTTACGCTTTGCGTCTCGTTCGCCCGGGCTGACGCCCTGCGTGGAACGCTGGTTAGCGAAGAAAGCATTCGCGTCGCTCCGGACAGCGGCGCCGCCAAGCTGGCGGAGGTCGGGCGAGGGCGCGAGTTGGTCATCATAGACTCCAGCCGCGATTGGATTCACGTGGAAGCGATCCTGCGCCAGCCGAGCCATGCCGAGGACGCCACTGAAGATGAAGAGGAAGGCAAAGCAATTACCGGCTGGGTTCCGGCCAGGGCGGTCGTAACCAGCACGACCCAGGACGGAGACCGCATTATCTTTGGCGAAGCCGCGGACTCCGAAGACGCGGCCAGCAGCCGCCGCGGCCGGCGCGATGCGGCACAGGACGCGATGCAGCTTTACTTCCGCGTTTACGATTTGATGCCGACTTCACCCCTGGCTGCGGAGGCTCTATATCGTGCGGCCGATATTCGCTGGCAAATCGAGCGGGCGGACGTGATGACCCGACCTTCCGCGCGAGAACGCCAATCCTACATGCGCGGTCAGATGAATGAGGAGTGGATGAAGCTCACTATCAAGAAATACCCCGGCACGAAGTGGGCTGACTTAGCCGCCTTTCGGCTAATAGAAAACAAGCTGTGCGGCGAGTGGGAAGGTTTAGCGAAGTGTCCGGATAAAGAGGCCGACCTTTACGAAAACTACGCGAAGGAGCATCCACAGTCTCCGGCGGCGCCAGAGGCTTTGTACGACGCAGCCTGGCGGCGCTCTGCGCTAATAGAGATTTACAAGACAGAGCCCAACCAGAAGAAGTCTGCTGAATCAAAGGATCGCGCTCTGGCGCTGGCCCAGAAACTTGTCAGCCAGTACGGGCAAAGCGATTGGGCCTTGCGTACCCAGCGGCTGATCTTCTACATTCAGCAAGGCATTCCAACCTACGGGAATACGGCGGACTAAAATTTGCCCATCTATCAAGCTGTAGTTCTTGCCATCATTCAAGGACTGGCGGAATTCATTCCCGTCTCCAGCTCTGGACATCTCATCATTGTGCGGCGTTTGCTCGGCTGGAACGAGCTTTCCCCGGCTCATGAACTCACCTTCGACGTCGCTCTGCATTTCGGCACCTTGGTCTCCGTGCTCTTCTACTTCCGCCGCACCTGGTTTCAGATCGTCCGCGCGGCGCTGGGAGGAAAAATCGTCCGCTTCTCCGAAGCTGGCGGCTCAGACGAAAACCTGACCCTGCAGGAGCGGAACGACGAACGCATGCTGCTGTGGTTTCTGGCTTTGGCGACGATACCGGGGGCAATCGCAGGCAAGTTGCTCGAGCATTCGGCGGAAGATTATTTCCGCGAACACATCCTCCTGATTGCGGCCGCATTGATCATTGTTGCGCTTCTGATGTGGCTCGGAGAAAAGGTTGGCACGCGAGAGAAACCGCTGACGCGCATCTCTTTCGCTGATTCGCTGGTCGTCGGCGTAGCGCAGGCGTTTGCTCTGCTCCCGGGCGTTTCGCGATCGGGCTCAACCATCACAGCGGGATTGTTCCGCAACATGACTCGAGAAGCCGCAGTCCGCTTCAGTTTTCTGCTCTCAACTCCGCTCATCGCGGGCGCCGCGTTACTGAAGGCGTACGAAGTTCACAAGGAGGGCCTGCCTGCGGGGATGCAGGCGCCTTTTATCGTCGGCATTGTCGTTTCCGCGGTCGTGGGTTACGCCACTATCGCCTGGCTCATTCGTTACCTGCAGTCCAACACTCTGCGGGTGTTTATCGTCTACCGGATCGTGGTTGGCATCGTCGTGATCGCCCTGGCGTACGTCTGGCATCTCCAGTAGGCACATTCGCACGGATACTGGACTTTTTCGGGAAAAGAGCTGAGGCAACACCTCACGTCCCATGACTGGCACGGGCAAAGCGGAAGGCAGGTTCTTGGCGCCGGCCCTCGGTAGCGCCATGTTTCAAGCCTTTTGTCGCTGGTTTTTCTTCTGTTACGGTCGGCTGACGGTCGAAGGGCGCGATCGCCTTCCGCCTTCCCCATTCATCATCTGCAGCAATCACACGAGCCATATCGACAGCGCAGTTCTGATGACCGCTTCGAGGCGTCCTTTTTCGGCTTTCGCACTGCTTGGCGCCAGCGATTATTTCTTTGACTCCCGGAGGGTGAGGTTCGTAGTCTCTCGATTTATGAACGTCATCCCCATCGATCGCCAGGCCCAACCCAAATCACTTCGGCGGAGTCTGGCAATGTGTGATGATTTTTTGCAGCGAACACACGGCAATTTAATTCTCTATCCTGAAGGGACGCGTTCGAGTAGCGGCGAAATGCGGGCATTCAAGAAGGGCGCCGGGCTGTTTGCCGTGGCGCTTGGCGCACCCGTTGTGCCCGCCTACATCGAGGGCGCTCACAAGATTCTGGCAAAGGGAAAAAACGTGCCGCGGCTGGGAGCGGTCACCGTACGCTTCGGAGAGCCGATCAGGTTCGCATCCAATTCGTCCGATCCGCTGCTCAGGCGCGAGGTTCGGAAGGCCGCTGTCGAATTGCTCGAACAACGGATTCGCGAACTGAGCCGGAAGCCTGCCGCGGGAGGTTTGGCCGGGCTGACGGAAGAGGAACAGCGCGCGGCAATTTCCGTCTCCGCTGCGGTGCCCCAGGGCGAAAACATAAAGAGTAGCGGGCTCGATCGTTGGTAAGGGAAAATTATGTACACGGCGAAGCACATGAAATGGTGGGGATGGGGAGATGAAGATATTGCCTTCAACTCTAGTGCTCATCCTGGGGCGTGGCCGTATGCGAAAGCGCAGCTCGGGGTGGAGGAAGACGAGGTAGCAGCGCCGCCTGTGCCTCTTGACGCTGTTCATTTGCCTGAGGCGATTCGACATGAGAGGTTCGTGGCTGAACTTCGCGCCTCCGTGCGCGCCGACCAGATCTGCGACAGCCGCCGCGAGCGCGTGATCCATGCTTATGGCAAGGGCTTCCGCGATTTGTTCCGGATGCGGCGGGGATTAGCCGACGGTGCTCCTGACCTGGTGCTTTATCCCGAGAACGAACACGATGTTCTTCTGACGCTGCGGGCGGCGGCGCGCCACGACGTCGTCGTCATCCCCTTTGGAGGTGGTTCGAATATCGCCGGCTGCCTCGAGCGAAGCGACAACCGGCGCGTGGTGGTGTCGCTTGATATGAGACGAATGCGGCGCGTGCTCGAAGTGGATACAGAATCGTTTACGGCGCGCATCGAGGCCGGCGCGTTTGGTCCTGATCTCGAGGAGCAGTTGAACGGTTATGGTCTGACTCTCGGCCACTTCCCTGATTCCTTCTTGCACTCTACGCTCGGCGGCTGGATCGCCACACGCTCGGCAGGAATGCAGAGCGACAAGTACGGCAAGATCGAGGATATGGTCATTGCGCTGCGCATGGTTACGCCGGTTGGTGTGCTGGCCACGCGAACCGTGCCCAAGTCGTCGAACGGGATCGATGTGAATCATTTGTGCATCGGCAGCGAGGGAACGCTGGGAGTGATTACGGAAGCCACCATGCGAGTTCATCCTCGTCCTGAGTTGCGTCGCACTCACGGCTACCTGTTTCCGGAATTCGAGGCTGGCATCGAAGCTATGCACGAATGTGTGCGAAAAGAATGCGTACCTTCGATGTTGCGCCTCAGCGACCTGGACAAGACAGCGCTGTCGCTGGCCTTCAAACCGCCGTCGTCGGGCCTCTCGCAGGCGGCGACCAAAATCATGAAAAGTTACCTCAAGGCAAAAGGCTTCGATTCGCGTGCTTGTCTCATGCTCACCACTTTCGAAGGCAGCAAGAACGGTGCAGTCCGCCAACACAGTCAGGTGAATTCCATCTACCGGCGCTTCGGTGCGGTGGACCTGGGTTCCGGTTCCGGCAAGTCATTCGAATCGACCAAGTACGATTTTCCCCACATCCGCGACTTTCTGCTGGATCGCGGTATCACGTCGGATGTCAGCGAGACTTCAACTGTCTGGAGCAATATCGTTCCTTTGTATCAGGCGACAACTGCGGGGCTGCGCGCTGCGATCCAGGAGAGTGGGGTAAGGCCCTGGGTCGGATGCCACATCAGCCATACTTATCAGAGC
Organism: Candidatus Sulfotelmatobacter sp.; assembly: GCA_049280095.1. GTDB lineage: Bacteria > Acidobacteriota > Terriglobia > Terriglobales > Acidobacteriaceae > Sulfotelmatobacter. The sequence goes on from JBAPPL010000031.1 coordinate 123,582, forward strand.
GGGGCCAGTCTCTACTTAACCTTTGCCTGCAGGCAACAGGACGGGCACGAAATGCAACAGTATCTGCACGCCAAACGCACTGTCCAGCAGTCGTTCATCGACCAGGGCGCCACGCTGTCTCACCATCATGCAGTCGGCACGGAACACTTGCCATGGTTGACCGATGACATTTCGCCTGTAGGCGTGATGGCAGTAGCCGCGATCAAGGGAGGGCTCGATCCCGACAACATCATGAACCCGGGACGATTGCGCCCGTCCGCCGCTCCCTTTGAGGAGTGGGGAAAAATCGGCTGCGACACGGCGGTGACGGCCAAGCTTTGACGCGATCCGCCGGGCCTGCCTGGTGGAAGGTCGGTTCATAGTTTGATAACTGTTTACCTTCTTGTAACAGGGTGCCCCCCTCCCCCCTCCTGCTCCAATCTTTAGAATCATCACGTTACCGCATTTTTCCTCGGAAAATATGGCGGGCAAAGGACTTAGTGGTCAAAATATAGAAAGCAAAGGAGTTGAGCGTCGTTTTTTGATCCCTAGCGAACTCTGAATTTATTGCCTTTGCTTAGACAATTATGAGTGAGGTTTTGGCGCGGCGCAAGGTTGGATGTCACAGACATGGGCTGTGAATATTCTGAGTGGCGCTCGGGGGTACTCACGGCAAAATCTCTTTACCTATGGACCAATCGCTGCTCGGCCTTCTAAAACCGCGAGGGCTGGGGCATCTTCGGTTGTAATGGCTCCGGCAAAACGTGTGCCAGCCCCATAAATGAGTGATATGGGGATGTTACGCCAATTGAGACGATTGCCTACCGATTGGCGACTCGGACAACTTCCCATTTTGCCCACCACACCTGAGGTTGAGCAACACTGAGGTTACAGAGGATAGCCATTGCGATTGTGTGAGATTCTGTGTCAAGGGGTATGCCATGAGACAAGAGAGAGTGCTGCAGGTTTTGTTGGTGCTGGTTGGGTTGTTCTTTGTCGCAGGAATCTACCCTCTGCTCGCTTCCATACCGCAACACCAACAGTCAGACTATGGCGATCAGATGATGCTCGCGGTGTATTTTGTGCTCGGCGTATTTCTGCTAATGGCAGTGCGAAAGCCGGTGGACCATCGCAGTCTGATTTCCTTCGCAGGGTGGGGTACCTTGGCGCACGACGCTGTGATGGCAGTTCAAGCTTCGCAGTTGAAACAGTTCCGCTCGGAACTATTACCCTTAACCGTAGTTGCATTTCTTTGTGTCGCCTTGATCGCATTATCTCCGCCGAAGCAAGCGGTACATCCACTTGGGAACCAATGAGCGAGTGACGGGCTGCCCGGAAGGAACTGTTGTTAGCAGGCGTGGGTGTTGAAAAACTCGATGTTTGAAGCGACCTTGTGGTCTGCGTGTGAGTGGAGCCGAGTCGTTCCTCTCTTTTCTAGGTGGCGAGAACCGTTGAGGCTGGTGGTCGGCTGAGGAACCG
>JBAPPL010000032.1:0-3084 GCA_049280095.1 Candidatus Sulfotelmatobacter sp.
CTACGCTGCGGGGCGAACAAAAACCGGAGAAAGTCTCATTATCCCTGGACTAAAAATGGGGGGCAGGTCAGGCTCCCCGCTTCCGCCGGTGGGAAAGCTCAAATAGCCGGAGTCAAGAATTGATCACGGAGGAACGATGCCGAAAACGATATTCGTTGCGCTTATTCTTTGCGTAATCTATGCGATCTGCCCGAAGTCGGCATATGCCGCATCGCAGGGTGTGGTGGCCAAGCGCATCTCTGGTTGTGATTATTTCATGGTCAATGCAACTGGGGGTTACGCTGTCCTGGAGTGGTATGGTGGTCACGACCCTGACAGTGGGGACGTGCTCATCGGGAAGTTCGAAACCTATGGCATGCACGAAATTGTCGACGACACTGCTGACGAGACGATAAACGTTTGGACTGAGGATTACGCTCTTTCTCGCACGCGCGCTCTTGAGATTCTCGTGGATAAATGCGGGGATTGACTATTTGTCGATCTGCTGTGCGGAGGGATGGAAGTGTAGCACTTTTGCCGGGGCTATACACTACCCCGTCAAACCAGAAAGGGCGGGGGCGGTTCGCCGCTATCCACCAACGGGGTGGGTTTCCTGCTGAATGACCTTGCTCGCCTGTGTCGAGCTAATAGGTGAAGCCACCGGTCAGAGTACCGCTTACCCCAGTGGGATTTGCCACGACCACGTTGACGGCACCCGCCGCCGCGTGCGCGGGCGTGGTACAGGTGATGGAAGTCGCGCTCACGATGATCACCTTGGTCGCCGCGACTCCTCCGATCGTCACGGTGGCCCCAGCGGCGAAATAGTTGCCGGTGATGGTCACGTGCGTGCCGCCCGTGGTCGGACCCGAGTTGGGGGAAACGGAAGTGAGTGCAGGAACCGGCGGGTTCGGAACGTAACCATCTGCATGATCCAACGACTGCTTGACTGCAGATTGGCAGTCGCGCTGTAGGTGCCGGCCACATTGACGACGCGATCTTCGGCAATGTTGTTGTCGGGTGTAGAGAGGCGGGTGTTGAAATTGTTGCCGGGGTTCAGCGTGTTCGTGCGCATCATGTCGGCGGCGAAAATCAGTTCGTTGAGCGCCGTGGTGGTGGCCGTACCGCTATTGGCAACGGTGCCGTTTCCTGTGGCTCCCGCGCTGACGTCCAGCACCGTGGCGCTCTTATATTCGGCGATACGGATATCGGGGGAAGAAGCCGGTTGGTTGAAGGTCACGGTGACTGTATTGGATCCGCCAGTGATGTTGGGCGCGTAATAAATCGCCTGCGATACGAAATTTGCGCTGTTATTGCCGTTGCTCAGCTGGGGCGCGGCAATGGAGTAGACATTGCCGGCGCTATCGACGATCGATTGAATCGTGGACGTAATGTCCTTCCAGCCCACCACGACGATGTTCAAGTGGCCTTTCGTTTCGGGATTGAGGAAGCTTACGGCGGCCGATGCAACAGCCGATTGCGGAGTGACTGAGTTCGCCTGGATGAAATTAATTCCGGTGGCCGAGGGTGGGTTTAACCCGTAGGCCAGCAACTGTCCGGAGAAAGTGCCCACGTACACTTTTCCGTTGGCAATGGTGGGAGGATTGAACTTGGCATAGTTACCCACGCCATCTCGAGCCGCGTTTTGCTGGCTGTCCCAGAGTTCGTTGCTCAGGTCGGTGGCGTCAAAGGCGCGCAAGATGCCGGCAATCGTATGTTGGCCGGCATCGCCGGAGAGCGAACTTGCTGCCCATATGATCCCCGTGCCTGCCGTACTGCCGTCGGCGGAAACTGACAGTGGAACAGTATTGGAATTCCCTCCCGGGCTCATGATGCTGCTCTCGGAGACAGGAGAAATCACAAATTTTTCGTCCGTGAACTGGTAGGCTTTCAGGTAATCGCCCGGGCCCCAGACATAGATCGATGGTCCATTGTTGGGGCTGCTCCAGTAAACCGGGGCTCCGACAAAAGCCCATGGATTGGCCGTCGCCTGGAACTCCTGCATATCGCCGTCGAGGGTGGCCGAGAACTCGCCCATACTGCTGAGGCTGACCAAGCGCATTCTCTCGTCCTTGCCGATGTTCGCGATCATGTCTGTGCCCGGCAAAGCGATGGGACCACCGGAGCCTATGTCCGCATCGCGAGCCTCCAGCACGGCTTCGTTCCAGGGAGTGAAATAATCGGAGACCGTCAGTCCAGACGCGGTGCTGAGCTTCACGATGCTATCGCCGTAGTCGCTGCCGCCGGCGTTGGCGTCGAAAGTGCCGTTGCCGCTGGCGAAGTAGATGTTTCCAGAGTTGTCGGCGAGCATGCCTTGCCCGCCGCCCCAGATGCCTCCCGAGGAACCGTTGGGCGTGTCGTTGAAGATAGCCGCTTGCTGCAGCGTCAGAGCGTCGTAGCCAAAGATCCAGCCGTGCCAGGGGATGGTTTCGCAGTTGGAACCAAAAGCCGCGTAGACCACGCCGTTCGCCAGCAGCAGACCCGGCCGGTTGTACTGCTGCAGAGGCTGAAAGGGAACTGAGCCGTTGCTGCTGGCGTCTCCCGTGCCTGGCACTGATCCCGAAATCTCGACCGGTCCGCCAAATTTCTCCGCCCCGCTGATCAGGTTGAGGGCGTGCAGCTTGAAGTGGTAGCCGAGTGTGTCCTTGGTGTCGGCCACCACATAGAGAGTCTTCCCGGCGGTGTCGATCACCGGCGTGCTGGTGATGCCTACTTGCGGAGTGATGGACACGCAACTGGCAGCGATGTCGGTGCTGGGCATGGGTGTGCCCAGGTTCACCTGCCACAGGGGTGTGGAAGTAAGAGGGTTGTCGGCATCGAAGGCATAAACGCTATTGTTTTGCGTGGCGACATACACCACGTTTCGCACTCCGCCCTTGATCGTCAAGCCGGGGACATACAAGACCTGTCCGTAAATCTGGCCGTCGACCGTGCGAAAGAAGAGCTTCCCGAAGCTGCTCACATTTACATTGGAGGTGTTGAGGATGGTCTCGTTCAGGTTCTGGCCCGTGCGGCTGTTGTCGTTGTGTTGCGTCGTGACGGCGACCTGGGCACTTACTTGGAGGCAAACCGCCAACAATAGCCCACACATGCGGAGGGTGCTTATTT
>JBAPPL010000033.1:0-3215 GCA_049280095.1 Candidatus Sulfotelmatobacter sp.
CGAAGGCAAAAATGTCGGCCCGATGGTCGGCTCCCTGTCCCCGCACCTGCTCGGGCGACATGTAGCCCACCGTGCCCATCACCACTCCGGCTTCCGTTCCCTCGGTCTGCGTCAGCGCGCTGTGCTCCGAACTGGATTGCGGTTGCGTCAGCTTTGCCAACCCGAAGTCCAGAATCTTCACCCGCCCATCCTTGGTAACGAACAAGTTCTCCGGCTTCAGATCACGATGCACGATCCCTTTCTCATGCGCCGCCGCCAACCCGCGCGCGATCTGCACTCCGTAATCAATCGCTCTGCGCACCGACAAACGGCCGCGCTTCATCGGCTCCCGCAGCGTTTCGCCTTCCAGCAACTCTGACACTAAATACGGTGCGCCTTCATAGGTGCCCATCTGATACACGGCCAGAATATTGGGGTGGTTCAGCGCCGCAGCCGCCCGCGCTTCCTGCTCGAAGCGCCGCAGGCGATTGGGATCTGAAGAAACAAACGACGGCAGAACCTTGATCGCCACATCCCGCCCCAGCCGCGCATCGCGGGCCCGATACACCTCGCCCATGCCGCCCGAACCCAGCAGCGATTTGACTTCATACTCGCCCAGCTTCGTCCCAGCAGTGAGCGTGACTCGCGGCCCGGAGAACTGCAACAGGAAGCTGGAGCGCACGTCGTCGCTGGAGGCCAGCAGGGTTTCGACTTCCTGCCGCAGGGATTGATCAGACGAGCAGGCCTGATTCAGGAACGCGGAGCGCTCCCCCGGCGCCAGTTCCAGCGCTTTCTGCAATACATCGTGAATCTGTTCCCAGCGTTCCGGCGTCATAGGCGTTTCTGCGACATCGCCGCGCGGTTCAAACTTTTCCCAGCAGGTTCGCGTACTCGGCTTTGGCTTGTTTCAGGATGGGGATATCGGGGTCGGCATCCCTCCAGAGTGTGAGGAAATCCTTGTAGGCGGCAAGCGCCCGCACGCGGGCGGCATCGGCATCTGCTCCTTGTGAAGTTTTCGCCTGCAAGGCGTTGGCACGGGCCACTCCCAGATGCGCCAACGCTCCTGTCCAGCAGTTCCAAACGATGCCGCTGTGGTCGATGATCTTTTGAAACTCGGCGGCGGCGGCGTTGCCCTGTCCGGCTGCCAAGTAAGCTTCTCCGCGTACATATACGTGATAGAGGCAGGAAAAATTGTTGAGGAAACTAATTCTCCCCAACTCGATGGGGGAAGCAGTTTGCAGGGCATTCAGAGCGGCAGCCGGGTTCTTCCGATCCAGCGCCAGTTGCGCCTGAATCGCGGGCAGCCAAAGAGACTGCATCTGCGTGTCCAGCGGGAAGCGTTTTCCTAAGTCTTGGGCCACCGACTCGGCTCTTGCCGTGTCACCTGCCATGGCAAACGCAAGGGCTGCTTCGACCTCGACGGCCTGACTGGTAGGAGCGAGCTTGATAGCCTCATTCGCTGACTGCCGGGCTTCTGCAGGATTGCCGTAAGCCGCTTGTTCGAGAGCAGCATTCTCCTGCCATATTGCTCCCGCTTCCTTGTTGTCCGCCCGTATGGCGGAGTCCACAGCCCGCTTGGTTAGTTCCCGCGCCTTGCCCAGATGACCGCCGTACGCCGCGGTGTCGGATGCGAGCGCCAGTCCGTCGTTCTCATAGTCTGGTCGACCTGCGAACCACTGTTGCTGTTCCTCCATCGCGGCGGGGTCCGCCCCGAGAAAGTCTAGAGCATAGAGGGCACTCTGGAGTATGAAATCATCCAGTTTTCGGGCCTGTGCCTCGTGGATGATCTGCCGCGTTTCGTCGAAACGCTGCAAGGGAAGCGTGGAGATGGCGAGGCTGGCGTACGGAGCTACCTGATTCGATGCGAGGGGCACGGCTTGCCTCGCGATCTCCGTAGCTCTCTCATAATGCCCCTGTTCGCCGTACACGGTCGCCAAGTGGACATACGCTCTGAATAGCCGTGGATAGCTCTCAATCTCCTCCTGATACGTCTGAGCCGCTTTATCCAGTTCCCCAGTTGCAGTCCGATAGTAGGCGGCGGCGATGTCCAGCTTTTCCCGCTCGCTTGCATGTTCCCGCAACTGAAATGCTTTGGTGTAGTACTCGCTGGCCCGTTCCGGCTGGCCCAGACTGAAGTAGCCGCCGCCGACTGCGCTGTAGCCCGTGGCAAAATTCGGATCAAGCTCGATGGCACGCTGATAGTAAGGCAGGGCTGCGGCGATGCCTTTCTCGTTAGAGGCCTTTTGTCCAAGACCGTACGCTTTCAGGGCTTCGAGCGAAGACGTGGTGGCCTCTGCCAGCGGGACATCAAACTTCTGCACCGTAGCCAGCGATTCGCCCAACTCAGTGCGCAGTTTGGATGCCGTCTCGCCCAGTGCCTCCAGTACCTTCTCCTTGGACGCCGCCGTCACCTGCTCCTGCGCCAGCGTGTCTCCGCTCTGGCAGTTCACTGCCTTCAGTCCCACCACAAATTCGCTACCCAGACTGCCAATCGATCCTCCAATATAAGCTTTGCTTCCCGCACGCTGGCAAAGCTCGCGAGTTACATCCGGCGTGAGTTTCGCGCTCGCGGGACGCGTCATCAGTTGCAACGTCTTCGCCACAGTGCTGTCCGGGAGCACGCTCAGGAAAGGCGACTGCTGCAGGGCAACAGTGAGCGCCGTCTTCAACGTATCATCGAAGATCGGATCGCCGGTGCTGTTCGCAAAATCGGCGAGAACAATCGTGTCCTTGTCAGTGAGTTGGGCCTTGTGGTGGAAGACAACGAAGTAGCCACCAACGGACAATGCCAGCACAGCCACTACGGCGGGGACAATTATCTTCCAGCGCCGCCCAGCGCTGGTCACGATGTTCGCAGCGCTCGCAGAGGACGCCGCGCCGGAATCCGAAAGCGCATCCAAGGCAAACGCCAAGTCAGAGGCCGACTGGAAGCGCTGTTCCGGGTTCTTCTCCAGACAGCGGTGCACTACCCGCTGCAATGAAGGAGGAAGATTCGGTACGACCTGTGAAATGCCCGGCGGGTCCTCGTTCAGGATCGCCGTCATGGTCTCTGGCGACGTCGGTTTCTGGAACGCCCGCTTCCCCGCCAACATTTCATACAGAATCGCGCCGAAGGCAAAAATGTCGGCCCGATGGTCGGCTCCCTGTCCCCGCACCTGCTCGGGCGACATGTAGCCCACCGTGCCCATCACCACTCCGGCTTCCGTTCCCTCGGTCTGCGTCAGCGCGCTGTGCTC
>JBAPPL010000034.1:0-81022 GCA_049280095.1 Candidatus Sulfotelmatobacter sp.
CGAGGGCACAACTTTGAAACCGGACATTTCACTTGCTACAAAAAGCGGACATTTTAACTTGCTACCGACATTAGGGAAATGGCAAAAAGAAGGTTCTCAGTTCTCAGTAAAGCCACTCGGCCCGCGCCAGAAGGCCGGATCGCGCTAGTATCAGTTTAAGACATCCCAATCTGCCACAAATGTTGACAACCCATACCGCGCAGGCTTTTGCCTTTCTGAGAACTGAGAACTGAGAACTGAGAACTGAGAACTGAGAACTGATACCCTACTCCCGTGCCCGTCCTGCACAACCTCCGCGTCACCCTCGAAATGATCAAGTGGAAGCATTCCATCTTCGCTCTCCCTTTCGCCCTCTGCGGAGCCATGCTCGCCGCCTCCGGCCTTCCCACCGCCCATCAGCTTCTTTGGATCGTAATCGCCATGCTAGCCGCCCGCTCCGCCGCCATGGCCTTCAACCGCCTGGCCGACGCCGCCATCGACGCCGCCAATCCCCGCACCACCTCCCGCGCTCTCCCGGCCGGCCATCTCTCGCCCGCCTTCGTCGCGACGTTCGTCATCATCTCCTGCGCCATCTTCATTCTCGCTGCCGCCCAACTGAATCGCCTTACGCTCTGGCTTTCTCCGATCGCCCTCGCCGTTCTTCTCCTTTATTCCTACACCAAGCGTTTCACCCGCTGGTCGCACCTCGTACTCGGCTTCGCCCTCGGCATGGCGCCCGCCGCCGCCTGGATCGCCGTTCGCGGCTCCCTCGACCCTCGCATCCTTATTCTTACCGCCGCCGTCACTTTCTGGGTCGCCGGTTTCGACATCCTCTACGCCTGTCAGGATTTCGAGTTCGACCGCCACGCCGGACTCCACTCCATCCCCCGCCACCTGGGCATCCCCCGCGCTCTCTGGATCGCCCGCGCGTTCCACCTCATCATGCTTCTACTGCTGATCACCCTGCTCCCAGCCTTCGCGCTGGGAAAACTCGCCGTCGCCGGAGTCGTAGCCGTGGCGCTGCTCCTGGCCTACGAACACTCCCTCGTCTCGCCCCGCGACCTCACTAAACTCAACGCCGCCTTCTTCACCATGAACGGTGTAATCTCCGTAGTCTTCGCCCTCTTCATAGCCGCAGACCTACTCCTGAGAAAGTAGAAGACATAAAAAACCGGCGTCCCCACCCCCTGCGGTGGAAACGCCGGTTTCCCCATTCCCTCACGATGACAGAGGGCGTGAAGATCAGCGATCTGATCAGCGATCTGATCAACGATCTGATCAACGATCAAACCTTGACCCTGATCGCATCCTCATCCCGCCCCACCCCGGCACCGCACTTGTCAGTGCGATGTAAACAGTTTGTAAAACCAGTCGATCAACCGTCAGCCAGCATTCCTTTCGTAACCTCAATTCCACACTGTGAAACTGGTAGCATAAAGTTTCCTGCGTATCAAAAACTGTGCGCTCATTATTCCACCTCGGCATCCTCTTAGTTGCCCTTACGCTCCTCGCTTTCCTCGCCGAGGCCCAGAGCAACACCGGAGAACTCCGCCTAAAAATCACCGACCCCGACGGCCTAGCCCTCAAGACCGCGGTTGAACTCGTCAGCCAGGGCAACGAGTATCGCCACACCTTCACCACCGACGACCAGGGCGATCTCGATGCCAAGCGCCTGCCCTACGGAATCTACCAACTCCAGATCCAGCTGCCAGGCTTTGCTGAGGTCTCCGAGCCGGTTGAAATACGTTCCGCGCTTCCTCTGGATCGCACCATTCGCCTGAAGCTGGCCGCCGCTTCCGAATCGGTGACTGTGACCACCCCACGCACATTGATCGATCCCTACCGCGCCGGTTCGGTCAATGAGATCGGTCTGCAGACGATCGAGAATCGCCTCACGGCGCTCCCCGGCCGCTCCATGCAGGACTTGGTCAACTCCCAACCCGGCTGGCTTTACGAAGGCAATGCCGTTCTCCACCCCCGCGGCTCTGAATATCAAACTCAATTCGTCATCGATGGCATCCCGCTCACCGACAACCGTTCGCCCAGCTTCGGCCCCGAGGTCGAAGCCGACGACGTCGACTCTCTGAAAATTTATACCGCCGGCATCCCCGCCGAATTCGGCAGAAAGATGGGCGGAGTAGTCGAGGTCGATACCCTAAAAAGCGCCGACCCCGGCCTTCACGGACAACTCACCCTTTTCGGCGGCACCTACGCTACCGCCGGCATCAATACTCAAGACCAATACACCTGGAAGGCGAATACTCTCGGCGTGAGCGCGTCCGGCAATATGACCGGCCACTATCTCAACCCGGTAGTCCCGGAAAATTACACCAACAACGGCACCACCGCCAGTTTTTCGCTGAGCTATGAGCGGGAACTCACGCCGAAAGACCGCGTTACTCTGATCGTTCGCCACGAACTCGCGCGCTATCAAATCCCCAACGAACTCGTGCAGCAGAACGGAGCATACCTGCCCAACGCGAACAACACCATCGGCTGCCCGCCCGTTCCCCCCGACGATGAGCCGAGCGATTGCGTCTTCGTTCCCGGAGGCCAGCTCCAGACCGGCGACAACTTTGAAACCATCGGCAGCATCGCCTATCAGCACATTTTTTCTTCTGACTCCATCGGAGTGTTGCGGGGAATGTCTCGCGATAACTCCACTGACTTTACTTCGAACCCTGCCTCCTGGCCCCTCATTGCTACCCAGCACAACGACTTCAAGGAAATCTATTTCAATGGCAGCTTCTCCGTTCATCATGACAGGCAGGAATTTAAGGCAGGCGTCGAATCCGATTCCATCTTCCTGCACGAAAACACCAGCTACGTGATAGCCGACTGTGCCGATTCTGCCGACCCGCAATGTCCCATTAATCTCGGGATCCTCGATTCCGGCGCGACCGCCTTTGCCTTCCAGGGCCAGCGTCCCGATCTCGAACAAGCGGCCTATGTTCAGGATTTAATCCGCCTCGGCGATTGGACCGTCAGTGCCGGCCTCCGCTGGGACCACTACCAACTCTTGCTGAATCAGAACGCAGTCAGCCCGCGCCTTGCCGTCTCGCGTTATTTCCCCTCCATCGGCTTAAATATTCACGCCTCCTATGACCGCATCTTTCAGACGCCTTCTTTCGAAAACATACTCTTAGCCAGCTCTCCGGCTGCGGAGGCCATCGACACCAGCGTGCCCGCCCTGCAGTTGCCAGTCCAGCCTTCCCACGGGAACTATTATGAATTGGGAGCCACGAAAGCCTTCTTCGGAAAACTGCGGGTCGATGCGAATATGTTCCGGCGTCAAGGGAACAATTTTGCCGACGACTCTCAAGTTCTAAGTACCGGCATCAGCTTCCCCATCGCGTTCAGGAAAGCCATCCTCTACGGCGCGGAGGCCAAGCTCGAAGTTCTACGCTGGGGACGCTTTTCCGGTTTCGCCAGCTACTCCTACATCGTAGGCAATGTCTGGAACCCGGTGACGGGCGGTCTGTTTCTTGGTCATGACGCCGCCGCTGAGACCACTCAGTTAACCGGACATTTTCCCGATTCCCAGGACCAGCGGCAAACCATTCGCGCCCGCATCCGCTATCAGCTCGCCCCGCACTTGTGGATCGCCGTGGGCGGCGATTACAACACCGGACTGCCGTTTCAACCGGATTTGACTCCGCAGCAATACGCCACGGAATACGGTCAAGCGGTGATCAATCACTTGAATTTTAGTCGCGACCGCGTCAGCCCCTACTTCACGGAGAATTTCTCGGCAGGCGCCGATCTCTACCACCACGAAAAACGCTCGCTGCGCTTCCAGGCCGACGCCCAGAACCTGAGCAACGAACTGGAAGTAATCGACTTCGGAGGCCTGTTCTCCGGCAACGCCCTGGGCCCCTCCCGCCAATACACCTTCCGCCTGGTAACCACATTCTAAGCGGTTCGTCCTGTCATCCTGAGCGAAGCATGATCGTCTGAAGGACGATCATGCGCAGTCGAAGGATCCCTGCCGTACCACCAGCGTCGAACGTCATGGGACTATGCCTGAACTGCCAACCGCTCTTGGCAAACAAAAAGGGACGCCCGCAAGCGTCCCTCAAACAAGCCCTCCTGCCTTCATCCGTGTAAATCCGTGGCAAAATCTACACCACAAAATACTTAGCCCCGGGATGATGCACCACCAAAGCCGAAGTCGATTGCTCCGGCTCCAAAAGAAACCCCGAAGTCAATCGCACTCCAACATTCTCCTCAGGGCGAAGTAAAGTAAACAACTTCGTCTGATCCTCCAGATTCGGACAAGCCGGATACCCAAACGAATACCTCGACCCACGATACTTCTGATGAAACAGATCGCGAATCGCAGGAGCATCCTCGCCCGCAATCCCCAACTCTTCCCGCATAGTCTTATGATGCAACTCTGCCAAAGCCTCAGCGGTCTCCACGCTCAAGCCGTGCAGATACAAATATTTCGTATACTCCCCACCCTCAAATAACTTCTGCGTCTCAACCGAAGCCTTAGCTCCGATGGTAACCAGCGAAAATCCAATCACATCCATCTTTCCCGAAGCTTTGCTAGAAAAAAAATCAGAAATACAAAGCCGTCTACCCTCCCGCTGCCGAGGAAAAGTAAACCGCAACAACTCCCGCAAATCATTATTAAACTTTGTCATTCCGAGCGAGAGCGAGGAATCTGCTGTTTGTGTCCGCCCATTCCCGCCGCCGTCGCCCGCGGGTACTTCATACACCACCACATCATTCCCTTCACTCAAGCAAGGGAAATACCCGTAAACCACCTTAGGCTCAAACAACCCCGACGCAGCCACTTCCTCTTCCAACTTCTTCTTGATCGGACGAAACTTCTCCTCCACCAGCTGCACATAATCCGCCTGCGAAGCCGTCTTCAACTGCCACTGATTCTTGAACAGAGCCGTCTCGTTGATATAGGGAAACACATCCCGCACGTCGTAGCGCTTCACCCGCACTCCCCAGAACGGAGGCTCGGGAATATTCGGCGCATCCGTCACCACCACGCTGCGCTCCGCAAACACCGGACCAGTCTCCTCATCCACCGCCGCCGCTTTTGCGTACTCCTTCACCGTCCGCCCATCCAGCAAGCGAGCCTCTCTAGCTCCATCCTCGGTGATCAAATCTTCCATCACATGCAGCCCGGCAAACGCATCCTCCGCATAAAAGACTGCATTCGAATACTCCCGCCGCAAATCGTCTTCTACATATTTGCGCGTTAAAGCCGCCCCACCGCAAATCACAGGGAACTCCAGCTTCTGCCTCTGCAAATCCTGGATCACATACTTCATCTCCAGAGTCGACTTCACCAGCAGCCCGCTCAGCCCAATCGCATCCGCTCCATGCTCCTGCGCCGCGCTAATAATCTTGTCCCCCGGCTGCTTGATCCCCAGGTTCACCACCTTAAATCCGTTATTCGACAAAATGATGTCGACGAGGTTCTTCCCAATATCGTGAACATCGCCCTTCACGGTCGCCAGCACAATCGTGCCCTTCTGCGAGCCGCCTTCCTTCTTCTCCATCTTCGGTTCAAGATAAGCCACAGCCTGCTTCATCACCCCGGCCGAATCGAGAACCGAGGGCAGTTGCATCTTCCGCGCGCCAAACAAATCGCCGACAGTTTTCATCCCGTCTAGCAGCACAGTATTAATCAATTCCAGAGCTGAGTAAGACCCCAGCGCCTCTTCCAGCAATTCCTCCAAAGATTTCTTATGCGCGCCCTCGCCCACCGATTTCTCGCCATTGATGATGGCAAACTTCAGCTTGTCCTCAACCGACAGCGTATCCACATGCGCCGTAGTCGAAGCCGCCGGTTTGCCCTTCAGCCCGGCGAAGTGATTCATATATTTCTGCAGCGGATCGCCGTCCGACTCATCCCGGAAAATCAGCTTCCGCGCCAGATCCACTTCTTCCTGCGGAATCTTGTACAAAGGATAAATCTTCGTGTAGTTCACGATGGCCATGTCCAGCCCGCGATTCACGGCCTCGTGCATAAACACTGAATTCAAAACCCGCCGCGGATAAGCATCCAGCCCAAACGAAATATTGCTCACACCCAGAATCGTCTTAACGTTAGGCAATTCCTTCTTGATCTTCTCGACTGCCTTCAGAGTCTCGATCCCAGCGCTCCGGTATTCTTCCTGCCCAGTGGAAATCGGCAAAGTCAGCGCATCAAAAATCAGATCGGTCCCGTCCAGTCCATATTTCTTCGTAGCCAGATCGAAAATCCGGTGCGCAATCGCCGCCTTCTTCTCCGCGGTAAGCGCCATCCCGTCTTCATCAATGGTCAGCGCAATCACCGCCGCGCCGTACCGCTTCGCCATCGGCAGCACCAGCGAAGTCCGCTTCTCTCCATCCTCCAGATTGATCGAGTTGATAATCGCCCGCCCCGGAATCCGCTTCAGCGCCTCTTCCACCACATCAGCCTCGGTCGAATCGACGAGAATCGGCGCCGGAACCCGCGTAGCGATCCTTTCTAGAATGGTCGAGATATATCCCTTCTCATCCTCGCCCACAATCGCGCAGCACAAATCCAGCATGTGCGATCCGTCATTCACCAGCTTTTTAGCGAGCGCGAGAATGTCGTCGTACTTCTTCCCCCGCACCAGATTCCGGAAATGCTCCACCCGCGTAGTCGTGTTCATTTCCTCCGCGACGATCAAAGGCTTCGGCTCCAGATCGAGCGGGACGGAGGTGTAGGCGCTCGAGGCTGCGCCCACGCGCTTCGCTTCACGCTTCGCTGGCTCTACGCCAGAAACCGCGTCCACCACGGCTTTCAAGTGTGCCGGCGTAGTTCCACAGCAAGCGCCCACGATGCGGACGCCGTAATCCACTACAAAATGCTTGTGATACTCCGCCAACTCGTCCGGAGTGAGCTTGTAAACCGCGTGGCCGCCTTCGTTGTGGGGCAAGCCTGCATTCGGCAGGATCGATATTTCTTTCGTGGAATTCAGCGCGAGATAGCGGACCGCGTCGTTCATCTCCTTGGGTCCGGTAGCGCAATTTAGTCCCAGGATGTCCACATCAAACGGCTCCAGCGCCGTCAGTGCCGCACCAATCTCGGTGCCCAGCAGCATCGTCCCACTTTCCTGCAACGTCACTTGCACGGCCACCGGTAGCCGCTTGCCGGCTTTCCGCATGGCATCAAGCACGCCGATGGTCGCAATCTTTGCCTGCAACAAATCTTGGCAAGTCTCGATCAGCAGGAGATCCACACCCCCCTCCATCAGCGCCGCCGCCTGCTCCTCATAAGCCGCCGCCATCGCTTCAAACCCAATATGCCCAAGCGAAGGCAGCTTCGTGGTAGGCCCCATCGACCCGGCCACAAACCTCGGCCGGTCTTTGGTCGAGAACTGCTCGGCTACTTCCCGCGCCAGTTGCGCCGCCTTCACGTTGATCTCGTGCACTTTATCCGGAAGCTCAAACTCCGTGAGCACAATCCGCGACCCGCCAAACGTATTGGTCTCCACAATGTCGCAGCCCACGCGAAAGAAGTCCGCATGAATATCCCGGATAATGTCAGGACGGCTCAGCACCAGAATCTCGCTGCAGTTCTCCTTGCCCCAGTAATCATCCAGAGTAGGATTCCGCGCCTGGATGTTAGTCCCCATAGCGCCGTCATAAACCACAACGCGTTCCCGAACGGTTTGTAAGAAGTCACTCATGCTGAAGCTCTCAAGCCTTTAGCTCGATCCGTGTGAATCCGTGAAAATCCGTGGCAAAGATGTGTGTTTGAGTATGCACAAACGCCGGCCCCCGAGGACCGGCGTGTCATCGAAAACGAAATCGGAAACTCTAACTCCCCGCCACCATCTGCGCCGGAGCCCCGCCATCCACATCGGCCTGATTAAATATGACGTTCTCTCCCATATGCGCTGGCCGGGGCGCCAGCATCTGCTCTTTGCGGTAAATCAGATTGCTGGCATTAAACGTAGCCAGCTCAAACCCATGCCCGTGCGTAATCGCGTCGGTAGGGCAAGCCTCCACGCAATATCCGCAAAAGATACATCGATTGTAATCGATGTTGTACACCTTAGCGTATCGTTCGGCGCCGCTTACGCGGCGTTCGGCGGTGTTGTCGGCGGCTTCGATATAGATGCAGTTCGACGGGCAGTTGGCGGCGCACAGGAAGCAGGCTACGCACTTTTCCAGTCCGTTTTCGTCGCGCTGTAGGACGTGGGCGCCGCGGAAGCGGGCTTCGAACTTCGCTCCCTTCAATGGTCCTTTGCCGTCGGGATAATTTTCTACCGTCGTGGGCTGGAACATCTCCATGAAGGTGATGCTCATCCCTTTGGCGATGGCGGCGATGTTTTTCAGGACCGGCATACCTTTGTAGTATACCGAAAGGCAGTGGTCGGTGGTCAGTGGCCAGTCCTTTGTTTTCATTGACCATTTAGCAATCAGTGCTCGAAATATCTGGTTCTTGGCAATTGGCTGAATCTTGTCAAGACCCCAAACACGAACTTTCTTGCTCAACTGACTGATTCGCGGGGAAATATAAACTGTCGAGAGATGGCGGGTTTACCCCTCCGATTTGATATTCTGAATATAGAGTCAAGAAATGGCGGCTCACGGCTTCGTCAAAATCTTGTCAAGACCCTGAACCTGAGCATTTTTGCTTAAATGATTGATTCGGCGGGAAATATAAATTCATGGAACGTGACTCATTTACCCCCTCCAATTTGATATTCTGAATATATAGAGTCAAGAAAACAGCGGCGCAGGCCTTCCGGTCTGCGCCGTTTGTGTTTCTGGGCAAGGCGGGTCCGGCCTGAGGAGGTGCTTCGGAGCTAAAAAGTCAAAATCAAACGCAAGATCAAAGTCAAAGGCAACGGACAGGAGTGTCCGTTCCACACGTGCAAAAACCAGGATCATCCGAGCAATGAGAAAACTGGGGTAGGAGTATGAGTGCGGTTAGACGGTTGGGGTGCGTTTCAAGGTTAAGGTTAAGGTTGAGGTCAGGACCAAAGTCAAGATCAACGTCAAAGGCAGCGGGCGGGGGCGCCCGCTCCACGCCAGACCTCACCAGCAAGCAACGCGGGGAGCTGGCGGAGATGATGTTTATGGTGAAGGCGGCGCAGAAGGGATTTGCTACGGCGAAGCCTTATGGGGATAGCCGGCGCTATGACTTTATTTTGGATGTGGGGCAGAGGTTGTGGCGGGTGCAGGTGAAGTCTTCGAGCGCCAAGCAGTATGGGTCTTACATGGTGAATTTGCAGAGGAATGCGAATGGGGAAGTGGTGCCTTACGACGCTTCGGAGATTGGTTTTGTGGTGGCTTATGTGATGCCTTGCGATGCGTGGTTTGTGATTCCGGTGGAGGCGATCTACGGGCGGCAGTCGGCGAAGCTTTGTTTGCATGGGAACGCGAGGAGCGGGAGGCTGGGGAAATATTGGGAGGCTTGGGGGTTGATGACTATGCGGTGGGCGGAGAGTGGGTAGGGCCTACACTGGTCGGCGTTCGGGAAGACCCACCCTTGCAAGGGACTTGACACAAAACCGGCAAAGATGGGGCAGCCTCGTTCGTGGAAGTGCGGGCAAGAAACATTAAAGCTGGGTGGGCCCCAACCCGCGGGGTTAGGCAGCGTGTGTGTATCGTCCATCGGCGCAAGCCAGGAGGGCCATCATTTCGTCCAGCGTAGCGATGTCAAACTCTCGCATCGAACTGGCGCGCGCCAGGCTTTCCCGCACGGATGGACGGGGGTTGAACAACTTAAGTCGAATGTCGTGGTCGTGAGCCCAGCGCTGCAGAAAGACTAGCATGCCGAGACCTCCGCCTTCGACGGCGGTGACTTCCGAGAGATCGAGGACAATGATGCGGGCATCGCTTTGTAAGTTGAACGCCTTGCGTAGTTCGAACGCGGCTTCGCTGCGCACGATTCGGCCCTCGCACTCGATCACTGCCATTTCGCCGATGTTTTCAGTATGGACAGTCAGCATATTCTTCTCCAGCCTCAGTCGGTGGTTGTGAGTGCACGTCTCGAGCCATTCACTTCTGTCATGCATTTGGTGCGGATAAGTGGCTGATCGGTTGGAGCTGCCGAGAGTTTTTGTCGAGGGATCAAGAAAATTTGCGCTACAGCAAACGCTGTAGGAACGGTGGGCTGGGACATCTTGGCCAGGCGCGAGACTTAACTGAGACTGCCCCAGCTTTGCAAAACCGGCCAAGTTGCGGTAGCGTGTTTCGTAGCGCTGTGGGTAAGAAATATTGTGGGTAAGAAACATTAAAGATTGTCCAGTTGTTCCCACTCAAACCAAAACCGGGCTTGAGTGGCCCATCCGCTAATCGGTAATTCCTCAAGTAAAGGAGAACAAAATGACACCTACGCAAACCAAACCCAGCATCGTTTTCTGTCACGGGCTCTGGGCCGACGGCTCGTGCTTTAGCAAGGTGATCGCTCCTCTTCAGGCAGAGGGGTATGAGTGTATTGCAGCGCAGTATGGCCTCAACTCAACGGCAGAGGACGTCGCCCTAGTGAAGGCAACGATCGGACGGGTCAGCGGCCCTGTCATCCTTGTCGGCCACTCCTATGGCGGAAGCGTCATCACAGGCGCCGGAGTCGACGACCGCGTTGCGGGGCTCGTCTACATCGCCGCGCTTGCTCCGGACGCCGATGAAACGTCTCAAACACAGCTGTCCAAGTTCCCGACGACGGACGTCTTCTCCCAGATCGAAGTCGTGGATGGACGTATCTGGCTGCGTCCCGAGGGCACGAAGTATTTCTGCGGAGATCTTTCGGAGCAGGAGCAGAAGCTGGTTTGGGCGACTCAGGGCGTGCCAGTTCCAGACCTGTTCAATGCGAAAGCCGGGGGAACCGCTTGGAAGTCGAAGCCAAGCTGGTACATCGTCGCTAAGAACGACCGCACCGTCCCTCCCGACATGGAAAGGTTCGTTGCAAAGCGGATGGGCGCCACCACGACGGAGGTCGCTAGCAGCCACGTCATCATGCTCTCCCATCCCGACGTGGTGATCGATGTAATCCGGGCCGCGGCAAATGCAGTTCAGAAAACCACGGTGGCAGCGTAAAGTTCTCAGGACTTCGCGCGCGATGCCGGCGGCTTCAGTCAAGGACGAGAAAGCGGAAGACTTCTGTCCATCTGTCG
Organism: Candidatus Sulfotelmatobacter sp.; assembly: GCA_049280095.1. Classification (GTDB taxonomy): domain Bacteria; phylum Acidobacteriota; class Terriglobia; order Terriglobales; family Acidobacteriaceae; genus Sulfotelmatobacter. The sequence continues at coordinate 11,085 of JBAPPL010000034.1, forward strand.
AATTGCCCCACTCAAGCCAAGGTGCGGCTTGAGTGGGCCACCGGCGTCTCTGTGCCTCACTTCCTAGTCGATCCCTAGTTCTTTGGCTAGAGCCTTCCACTTGCTATCCACTAACGTTTTCGTTTTTGCATCCATAACAATCTCGTCCGGCCACGGCCTGGTGAAGCCTTCGGTGGGCCATTTGCGGGTGGCGTCGATGCCCATTTTCGAGCCGTAGTTAGCGAGGCGGCTGGCGTGGTCTAGCGAGTCGATGGGGCCTAGCGTGAACTGGATGTCGCGCTCGGGGTCGATGTGGTTTAGCACTTTGAGCGTGACGTCGGCGAGGTCCTGCACGTCTACGTCTTCATCGACCACGATTATGACCTTCGTGAACATGGCTTGGCCTAGCGACCAGATGGCGTTCATCACTTTGCGCGCCTGGCCGGGATAGGACTTGCGGATGGAGACGATCATCAGATTGTGGAAGACGCCTTCGATGGGTAGATTGATGTCGATCAATTCAGGGATGGTGAGGCGCATCAGCGGGAGAAAGACGCGCTCGACGGCCTTGCCCATGTAGGCGTCCTCCATGGGCGGCTTGCCGACGATTGTCGTGGCGTAGATGGGATCTTTGCGGTGCGTGATGCATTGCACGTGGAAGACGGGGTAGAGATCTTCGAGCGAGTAGAAGCCGGTGTGGTCTCCAAAAGGGCCTTCGGGGCGGAGTTCGTCGAGATTGACGTAGCCTTCGAGAACGATTTCGCTGCTGGCGGGGACTTCGAGGTCGACCGTCTCGCACTTTACTAATTCGACCGGCGCGGCGCGGAGGAAGCCGGCGATTAAATATTCTTCGACATCGGGGGGAGCGGGGACGATGGCGGAGAAAGTTACGGCAGGGTCGGTGCCGATGGCTACGGCGACTTCTAGTTTGCCTTTCGGGTTTGCGGAGAGAACCTGGCCGCCGGAGGTGCGCGCCATGAGGTCTACGGCGGCGCGCCTCGCTGCGCTCGGCTGGACGGCCGAGGCGGCCGTCCCCTCATGTTCCGGGGAACTCCCGGCATTGCGTATCGCTTGGCGGTAATGTTCGGCCGCCACTTTTTGTCTTTGTGCGTGAAAGCCAAGGGTGTTTTTGTCGTAGATCTGGAGGCGGTACATGCCTACGTTGCGTTTGCCGGAGTTGGGGTCGCGGGTGATTACGCAAGGAAGGGTGATGAAGCGGCCGGCATCTTTAGGCCAGCATTGGAGGATGGGGAAATCCAGCAAGGAGAAATTGTCGCGCTTGATTACTTCTTTGCAGGGGCCGGTGGGGACGGTCTTGGGGAAAAACTTTCCGGCTTCGGTCAGGAGTGGGAGCATTTTTAGTTTGTCTAGGAAGCCCTGGGGGGATTTCAGGTCCATGAAGACGCGGATGCGGTCGGCGAATTCGTCGAAGGAGTTTACGCCGAGGGCCAGTTTCATGCGGGCTTCGGAGCCGAACTGATTGATGAGGAGTTGCTGGTTGGGATGATTCTTTATGTTTTGGAAAAGAAGGGCGGGGCCGCCGGGTTTTCCGGTTTTCGATTTGCTTACGCGGTCGGTGATTTCGGCGATTTCGAGGATTGGATCGGCTTCGGTTTTTATGCGCTTTAGTTCGCCGGCGCGGTCGAGGGCGGCGATCCATTGGCGGAGGTCGTCGAAGGGCAAGGGGGTCTCCTTGGAACGAATGATTATAGCGGGTTGGCGGGGAGGCAGTGGTCCGTGGTGGGGGGCGGCAGCTTGATAAGGAAGCGAGCCAAACGCGCGATTATTGTGTCGCAAAGAACGCGACACATTGCGCGGCTCGCCCGGATCCTTCGCTGCGCAAAGAACGCTTGCTCAGGATGACAACGCTTTTCTTACAGTTTGCTGCGGAGCATGGTGATTACGTCGTCGGAGGTGATCACGCCGGCTAGTTTGTTGTGTTCGTCGATTACGGGGAGGGTTACGAGATTGTATTTGTCGAAGAGTTCGGCGACCTCGTTGTCGCTGGTTTCTTTGTGAGTAGAGACCAGAGGGTCCTGAATCAAGGAAAGGAGTGGAGTGTCGGACTGGGCCAGGACCAGTTTTACGAGAGGGACGGCGCCGACCAGGGTGCCGTGGGAATCGACGAGATAGATGGTGTTGACGGTTTCGATGCCGCCTTCGAACTCGCGCATTACGCCGATGGCATTCTCGACTGTGGCCGTGACGGGGAGGGCGAGGAACTCGGTGGTCATGCGGCCGGCGGCGGTTTCTTCTTTGTGTTCGAGGAGTTCGACGACTTCCTGACTTGCTTCGGGCTCCATCTGGACGAGGATTTGCTCGGTGCGATCCTGTGGGAGGTCGGCGAGGAGATCGGCGGCGGCGTCGGGATCCATTTCTCCCACGATGTCGGCGGCGCGCTCGGAGCCGAGGGATTCGACGATGGATTTCTGAACGCTGGGCTCGACTTCTTCGAGAGTCTCGGCGGCTACGTCTTCATCGAGAGTGCGGAAGACGGCTTCGCGCTCGTCGGGAGCGAGGTCTTCGACAATGTCGGCGATGTCGGCGGGATGGAGAGTGGCCAGGCCTTCGTTGGAAATCTTGAGTTTGACGCGGCGGGCGGGATCGGTTTCGATGAGATCGACGAAGCTCCAGGGGATGGTGCGTGGAGGAATTCGTTCGAGCAGGACGTGGAGAGCGGCGCGGGGCGCGAGACCGCGAAGTAGGCGGCGGATGGCGCCGCGGACGCCGATATCGACGGACTGGATGCGCAGGATAGCATGAGGGCGTCCGGCTTCGATGATGGCGTCGATTTGGAGGTCGACATCGTTGACGCGGACGACTTTGCGTCCGTGAACGTCGATGACCTGCTGATCGAGGAGATCGCGTTCGAGCAGGAACAGGCCTTCGGCGCCGTTGGCGGCGGGCCAGTCGGAGGGATTGGTGGAGGTGTGAATGTCGCCGTTGATGGTGGTGACGGCGGAGAAGGGAAGCACGCGGTTGCCCGATTTGGTTTTGACGATGTAGGAGGCGATGCGGTTGCGGTCTTCCTGAGGGGCGAGGGTGACTTCACGCACGTGTCCGGTTGCCGCACCGGACGGGTCATACACCGTGGCGCCGAGAAGCTCGGAAAGGGGCAGCGTGGTCATCCGGGGTAGAGGATAGCGGAATTTTGCGGCGGAGAGAAATGAAATGTGTGGGGTGGGGGTAAAAAGTCGGGCGAATACATGGTGCTTGACACTCGCCGACATTGTTAGGGATGGCGATTTATCGCCAACAGACAAACGAACAATCAGAGTTGGGGCTTGAGTATCGTGAGTACACGCGTGACATGGGGGTGAGGCTTAGCCTGTTGAACGATTCGTAGGATGTTGGAGCCAGCGTCGGGATGCGGTGCCCGCAGTGCTCCGGCTTCCCGACGCAACAGGTCGTGTCACGAGGCATTTTGCCGTACGTGAGAGCCCGACGACACTTACACGCTACTCTATCTCGACTTGGAAGGTTAGAGAAGGGTCACCGTATGCAACTGCATACCATAGCCCATCCGCTCCCATAATGAAGTACACGTCTTGCTGGTAAAACCACGGCGGATATGCTCCTGCATAGAACCAATAGCCGCCGTAAGAGTACTCCCGGCGTCCGTTGTATTCGCGCCCACCACTTGCCTCAAAGCGGGCATGATGGTTACGACCAAAATGACTTTCGTTGTATTCGTGTCCGTACTTGTCTTTCTGACCATTTCGGGCGTACTGGGTTTGTGATTGTTGCGCATGCCCCTTGGCTTGTTGTTGTTGGTGCTGCTGACTCTTTTCATGGTTCTGCTGAGTCTTGGTCTGCTGTTGCTGTTGTCGCTTTTCTTGCCGACCCTTGGCTTGTTGCTGTGCCTGTTTCTGCTGGTTCTGTTCTTGACCCTTCGCCTGCCGCTCTTGCTTCTGTGGCTTAGCTTCCTGCTGCTTCTCCGGTTTCGCCTGCTCCCGCTTTGCAGGCCTTGCTTGCTGTTCCTTTTTCTGAGGTTTGGCTTGTTCCTGCTTTGCAGCAGGCTTAGCCTGTTCCTCATGCTGTGCTGGCTTAGCGCTCTCTTCGTGGTGCTCTTCCTGCGCGAAGGCGGGAACAGTTACCCCGAAAAGAAGTAACAACATTCCGATGATTACTGACTTCATGTGGGTTTCCTCCAAAAGCCAATCCTGTTTGTACAGCCTTACTGCGGCTTGTTCTGGACGGCCACTTCCGGTGAGACGTCTTACCGAATATTCTTCTACGCTCGTAGGCAAGGGCGCCTCAGTTCATGCAAGCCCGGCCTAGCCAAACAATACCCCGTTCGAAACAAACCGATCTGTACAATATTGACCATTTGGATGGCGCGGCGCTGTAGTGCCCTGTTTCTTCTGCTACCGTTCTCCGACCTGATTGTCGAATAAATCGCGATATTCGGCGAGCGATCCAAACCTTCCGGAAGGGAGCGCGGCGACTCGGGGCCCGGGGCTGGCTTTAGCGGGGTTGCGCGGGATCCAGCGCGGTGGCCTGTCCTTCCGACGCTACGGTGGCGTTGTGCCAGTCGCTGACTTGCTCGACTGCCTGGGCTAGCGAGGCTACGACGCGGTCGGGTCGGGTGTTGCCGAAGCGTTCTTTGGCCTTGTCGAGGTCGCCCGAGAATCCCCAGATGCCGGCAAGGATCCTGATCTGCGGCAACTGGATGCGGATGCGCTGGCAGAGGGTACGCGCCTGGGCAAAGGCGAAGGGCGGAACGGCGGAGATGCAGACTACGTCCTGCGGTTCGGGGAGGAGATTGGACAATATTTCTTCCACGGGGGAAGCGACGGGGAGCGACAGGACGCCGTGGCCGGCGCGCTCGAGCAACTGGGCGAGCATGGAGGAAGTGATTTCATCCGCCTGATCATTGGCTGCCAGACAGAAAATGCGGACGGTGGAGGGCGCGGGCTCGGCCATGGGTGAGGGCAAGTCCGGTCGCGCGGTGGATCGCCAGCGCGATCTCAAGCCTCTGCGTTTTGGTGCGACTTCTTCCGGGCGGTAAACCGCCAACTCGGAGACGATTTCGCTCACGCTGAGAAACAGGAAGGACTCGCGCGCTTCGTCCAACGCACCTTTGTGGCGGTCTTGCTCGGCCAGCGTCAGGGCCGGAACGAGGACCTGATCATAGAGGCTCACGAGGGGGTGGGATTGCAGGAAAGTGACGGCGATGGCGCGGGCGTCGTCCTGGTCGAGAGCGAGCAGGCGTTGATAGAACTGAGCTTCGATGGAGAGAGCGGTTTCATCCCCGAGCAGAATATGGAGAAAAGAAAGGCGCGGGACGTGACGCCCGAGCACGACGGCGACGACGGTGAGCGGGACGGCTAAGACGAGGCCGGCCCATCCCCAGAGCATGGTCCAGAAGACGGTGGTCACTAAGAGAGCTAGAGCGGAGATTCCGGTGCGCGCACCGTAGAGCACGGGCTCGACAAGATTGGTTGCGACCAATTCAAGCAGAGCGAATAACAGGATGACTAAGACCGGCGGTCCCCAGCCGTCGAATAATGCGAGAGACAATACAAACGGGAACGTGGTAGCGGTGAGAACTCCGGCGTAGGGAACGATGCGGAAGACTCCGGCGAAAATTCCCCAGAGGATGGCGTTGGGAATCCCGATCAGGAAGAGGCCGGTTGCGAAGCAAAGGCCGTAGCTGGCGTTTACGAGGAACTGAACCACGAGGTAGCGGCTGACGCGGTTGGAGGCGTCATCCAGGGCGAGGGTCATGGTGTTGAGTTGCGCCACGCCGGCCAGGCGCAGAACGCGATTGCGCAGGTCGACCTGTTTGACCAGGATGAAGACGGTGAAGATGAGAACCATGCCGGCAGTGCCGAGCGGCAACAGAGCTTTACCCAGCATTTGGCCGAGATATTGCAGACCGCTGGCGGGAGGGGTGACAACCTGAACCGGCACGGGCGAAGGCAGCTGCGAGGCGGTTTTGGTGGGGGAAGGTTGCGCAGTCAGGCCTGCGGGCGGAGTCGCGGGAGCGGGGCCGGAATCAAATTCCTTGCCAATTTCTGCAACGCTGTCGGCCGCGCGGCCGAGCGCGCTGTCGGGCGGGAAGTGAAGAGCTTCGATCTTATTATGGATATGCAGACGGTACTTGGGCAGATCGTTGGCGACTTCAAGTAATTGGTCGGCGACGACCCAGCCCATGCCGGCAACGACGGAGACCGAGATCAGCATTACCAACGCCACGGCGGGCATGCGCCGCACCCCGAGCTTTTGGAACCAGAGGACCATCGGAGTCAGCAGGAAGTTGAGGGTGAGAGCGAGCGCGAGAGGGATCAGGACGGCGCGGGCAAAATAGAGAATCAGAATGACCCCGGCGAGGACGACGAGAGGGTTCAGCGCCGGTGCTTCTGGTCGGGATCGATTCATATGCCTTGGAACTGTACTCCAAGTGCGGGACAAAAATCGCGTGGAATCGTTGTTCAGCGCGCATTTTGGCGCGTTTTCGGCTGGTCTTTAATCTGGGCAGGCTTGGAGCAGGTCGATGGACTCCGGTTACTTGTCTCATGCCCGGTTTCGCGATGGAATAGGCTTCAGCGAGAGACATGGGGAGGGACAGATGGGCCGCGTGTTTGGTTTTCTTAGCGTGGTTATCGTATTGGGGATCGGGATGTATATTTACTCCCGGCAGGCGCAGAACTCATCTACTGCGGCGGGGGCGAACAACCCGAAGGCCGCCATCAATATCACCGGGGTAAAGACCGATCTGATCGGGATTGCTTCGGCGGAGCGGCTGTACTTCGCGAGCGACGGGAAATACGCTTCGCTTGACGAGTTGATCGCGAACCACGCCATTACCATGCGCCAGCGTCCTCCTTATACCTATGAAATCGAGACCAGCGCGAGCGGATTTCGCGTGGTGGCTACGCGGTCCGGCGACCACAGCTCGGGGACGCCGGCGCAGCTTTCGGTGGATGAGAACATGGAGTTCAAGACATCGGAGTAGGGCCTCGCGGCCTCGTCCATGAGTAGTGACTGTGTTCCACCCGGCTGGATCCTCCGCGGGCCGAAGCACTTTAGTACTCTTCAATCCGTATATTCGGCGCCTAATAATCGGGCTTGCGATGCCTCGAGGGTCCAGTCCGGTGATCTCCTCGGCGCGCTAAACAGGCACCAGGAGCAGAAAGAGTATGAAGAAAATGCTGGCGGTTGTTGTTCTGATGGTCGGTGTGGCGATTGGTTTTCGGGCGTTTCACCAAGGGGCAACAGTGAGCGGTCCGACTTTTACAGTAGACACCGGCAAACCCTATGTCGATTACCAAGATCTACGGAATCGCAAGTTGCCCTACGATGGGTTTTCAATGACGGGATATAAATTGGAATCGGACAATACTCTTGATTTGAGTTTTTACACGCACGGAAAGCCGGATGACAACAAACTGATTGAACCGACGATCGAAAGGGTGAAATACCTTACACAGAATTTGAGCAAGCAGTATCCCATACACATTGTTTTTGTTGACGGGAATCCTTTTCTGAAGATGAACGGCGTGACGGAAGGAACAGGGGTAGTGATCCGGGAGATTGACCTTCCGGTTACGGAATAATTGTCGGCAAGAACGGCGCCAGCGGGAAGCAGGGAGTCAGACCCTACGCTTGCCTAGAATTTCTCGCGGAGAAATTCGAAGAGGATGTAACCGATGACCGCGGCGACCATGGCGATTTCAAAATTGGAAGCCGTAAACACATCTCTGAGTGCCCAGGCAATGCCTTTCTTCTGCCCCATGCCGGAGCGCTCAAATTCTCCCATCAAGAGATTGGAATAGAACAGGAAGACGATAAACGATACTTCGATCACCGCTCTCCAGAGATGTTTCATCGCAGGCTTCCGTAAAAAAGAGCTTTGGTGCGCAGCCCGTATAATACAGGGGTGCGGCTTATTTTCGATATTTTCTGGCAGACGCTGCGGACGCTGTGGGGGCACAAACTGCGGTCGTTTCTGACCATGTTTGGAATTGCCTGGGGAGTGTTTTCGCTGCTGCTCTTGGTGGGGCTGGGAGAAGGATTCCGGTCGGGAAACAAGAGACAGTTCGACACGCTGGGCGAAAACGTGATGTTCATCTGGTCGAGCCGCGCTCCGGTGATGCAGGGGAGCTTTACGGCGCTGCGACAGTACTACCTGACCGACCGGGATTACCAGGACATTTTGCAGGAGGCTCCGAGCGTGGGAGCGGTGGCGCCGGTGATCCGGCGCAACGATATTCGGGCGGTGAGCGATTACTTCCAGTCGAGCGGCGACCTTATGGGAGTGCCGGCGATGTTTAACAAAATCCGTTACCTGCCGATCAAGGAAGGGCGCTGGCTGAATACGATGGATGTGGCGCAGAAGCGGGCGGTGATTGTGCTGGGAGATGAAACGCAGCGGACATTGTTTCCCGGGCGGCCGGCGGTGGGCAGCACGATTCTGTTGAACGGGGTGCAGTTTGAGGTGATCGGAACGCTGCAGCGCATTGGACACGGCGATAACAATACGCAGAACCTGAAGTGCTTTATGCCGTTCACGACGATGTGGGAATATTTTCGGCTGACGAACGTGGGGGAAGCTCCGGATGTGATCAGCCTTATCGAATACCAGCCGAAGACGCGGGCGCTGCACCAAGAGGCGCGGCAGGAAGTGCACCGGATCATCGCGCGGAACCACGGGTTCGATCCTAATAATCCGGATTCGTTCGACGAATGGGATACGGTAAACACGGTGGACCAGGTGGGAAAGATTTTCGACGCGATGGATGCGTTTTTAGGGAGCGTGGGGCTGGTGACGCTGGGGCTGGGCGCGATTGGCATCATCAACATCATGCTGGTGGCGGTGGCCGACCGCACGCAGGAAATTGGATTGCGCAAGGCGCTGGGCGCGACGAATGCGAGCATCATGTTCCAGTTTTTTGTGGAGGGCGCGTTTCTGACTTTGTTGAGTGGGACGGTTGGAATAGCCCTGGCGGCGGGGCTGATGGCGATGCTGGCGGGGGTCGATCTGGGCGATGGATTCGATCCGCCAAAGCTGGTGGCGTCGACCGCGGCGCTGGCGGTGGTGTCACTGGCGATTGCGGGAGTGGTGGCGGGATTGTATCCGGCCCGGCGGGCGGCGATGCTGCAGCCGGTGGAGGCGCTGCGGAAGGAGTAGGAACAGTGGTCAGTCCAAAATCTTTTTGCCACGGATTTGCACGGATCTACGCGGATTTAAAACCAAAGTCTTTAACACAGAGGGCACAGAGGATCACAGGGTAGGACCAGAAGCTAGGAGCTAGCAGCTAGGAGCTGCATTCATGCATCGGGATTTGTTGGGACAGGCTTTTGCGGCGATGCGGCATGATCTGCGCAAGACAACGCTCACCATGGCGGGGATGGCTTGGGGGATTGCGACCGTGGTGTTGCTGCTGGCATATGGGAATGGGTTTGCGCAGGCGATTACCAATATTTTTCAGAGTTTTGGGGCGACTGCGGTGGGAATATTTCCCGGGCGGACATCGGAGCAGGCGGGAGGGAATAAAGCGGGAGTGGAGGTGCGCTTCACCAATGACGACGTCGAACTGCTGCGCAACAATGTGCCGTTGTGCAAGCACGTGGTGCGGATGTCGCAGAAAGATTCGACGGTGCAGAACGGAAACCGCACGTTCACGCTGCCAGTGCTGGGAATGGATCCCGCGATTCAGGAGATCTGGAAGTTGGACATGGACCAGGGCCGCTTTCTCAACGATGAAGACAACGAGCGGCACCGGTTGCTGGCGGTGATTGGGTCCGAAGCGAAGGATAAACTGTTTTCCGGGATGCCCGCCGTGGGTGAGGAGATCCGGGTGAATGGAGTGGAATTTCAGGTGTTGGGAGTGGTGAAGCCGCGGATGCAGGAGGGCGACGACGACGATAACCGTACGATCTACATTCCCTATAACGCGATGAATGTGCTGAAGGACAATCACTATCTCGATGGAATCTGGATGGATTCGCAGGGGCTGAATCACGACCGGCTGGACGAAACGATTCGGAACACGCTGGGGGCGGCGCACAACTTCAAAAGTGACGACAAGCGAGCGCTCTTTGTATTCGATGCGCAGAAGCAGCTCTCGCAGTTCGGGATTATTTCGCTGGCGCTGAAAGTTCTGCTGGCGTTTATTGGGACGCTGACGCTGGGCATTGGCGGAGTGGGTCTGATGAACATGATGCTGGTGACGGTGACGCAGCGCACGCGGGAGATTGGCGTGGAGAAGGCGCTGGGAGCGCGGCGGCGGGACATCCTGTTTCAGTTTCTGGCGGAGGCGCTGGTGATTACCGGGGTGGGAGGCGTGCTGGGAATTCTGCTGTCGTACGTGGTCTCGGTGTCGGTGGGTCGACTGACATTTTATAGCGCGATGGCGAAGCATGCGGAGGCGGGAGACATCCGTCTGATTTTGTCACCGATGATTCTGGTGGTGGCTACGGGGATATTGGCGTTGGTGGGGGTGGTTAGCGGGATGGTTCCCGCGATGCGGGCGGCGAAGCTGGATCCGATTGAGGCGCTACGGTACGAGTAGCTAGTTCCAGTAGCCAGTACCTAGTACCTGGTGAAAGATGACTTCTTCTGATGACATTTTGAGTTTGGCTGCGCCTCGGGCTGATGCTCGGGTGGCTTACGGTGGGGATGGAAATCAGTTTTTGGATTTGCGGTTGCCATCGGGAAAGGGACCGCATGGGCTGGCGATTTGCATTCACGGAGGCTACTGGCGGGCCAAGTACGACCTGGGTTATATGGGGCATTTGTGCTCGGCGTTGACGGGGAAGGGAATCGCGACCGCAAATCTGGAGTACCGGCGGGTGGGAAATGCGGGCGGAGGCTGGCCGGGGACATTTGCGGATGTACGGGCCGGTTATCAATTTCTCTTACAGCAAGCACGAACGTATGAGTTCGACAGGCGGCGTGTGGTGGTGATAGGGCACTCCGCCGGAGGACAGCTTGGGCTTTGTCTGGCGGCACATGAGACGGGCGTGAAGGCGGTAATCTCGCTGGCAGGCGTGGTGGATTTGCAGCAGGCGTATGCACTGCATTTGAGCAACGATGCCGTGGTGGAGTTTCTGGGTGGAACGCCGGCGGAGGTTGCAGATCACTATCGGGAAGCGGATCCGATGAAGCTGGAAATTGACGCGCTGCAATGGCTGGTGCATGGCGCGGAGGATGACGTGGTGCCTCCGGCATTCAGTCGCGATTACGTCTCCGCGAAGCAAAAGATGAAAGAGGATGCGCGGCTGGTGCAGATTGCCGGCGCAGGGCATTTTGAGGTGGTCGATCCGCGGTCTGGGGCTTGGAAGGATGTGGAGAGAGTGGTGATGGAGGCGGCGGGGTCAGGGACGGCTGCCTTTCGTCGATTGTGATCAGCCACTAACTTCTGATCGTTTCCAGATGACTTCTTTGGCCTCCGTGCCCCAAACCGGATGCGGCGTGACCGACACTATGTAAGACAAGCCGTAACCAGGAAGCTCCGCGATCCGAACGATACGACCTTCTTCGCCTGTGGTCTTGTTATGAACTATATCTCCAACTTCGAATTGCATGACAAACAATAAATTCCCATGAGCTAAGATTATGATTTCGGGCTATAACTTTAGATGCATGAGCGATCGATTCGGATGCAGGCGGGGAAGGTCCGTAACTCCTGACCGAGAAACTGGGGACCTACTTACTCGCTCTGTCCTGGATCGCCCGCTCCGTCTCCACCGCTTGCTGGCGTACGTCGTTTGAAATATCCGGCAGGTCGCGCTCGTAGGGGCGAATGGCGGGCAAGTCGTCGGGCTGGCCGATGAGGTAAAGGCCGCGGAGAGCCTCCCAGACCTGGTCGTTGGCGGGATCGACTACCGCGACTTCCGCTCCTGCGGAGAGATTCGCTCCGGTTCCGGCTACTGAGCGGATGCGGCCGGGAATCGGGGATCGGATTTCTGCAATTTGTTTGTTCGCGAACTCCAGCTTGGCGATCAGGCCGCCTTCGCGAATGGCAGTGCCCGGGCGGTCGGCATCGAGGATGCGGCCGGATTGGGGAGAAGTAATGTGGGCGGGCTGCAGCAAGGCGAGAATCTGCGGACGACCCGTCGCGTCGCCGAAGCGTACCAGCGACAGCGCGGCGTTGCCGCGCACCATCTGCGAGGGATCGGATAGCATCTTCAGTAGGGTTTCGTGAAATGCCGCGACCGACGTATCTTGGCCCATGACCCAGGCGTCGGTGTTGCGAACTTCTTCGACTGGATCGGCGGCCAGACGCACCAGCTCTGGATACCATTGTTTCGCGGTTGAATCATGCCGCGTGATGCGCTCGCCCACCTGGACTAACGCCTGCTGAATGTGGCGCGGCTTTTTCGTGTCGTGCATGTACTCAGTTAACTGCTGGTCAGAGAGCTTGCGGCCGAACCAGGTGTTCCACCAGAACAGGAACGGCATGAGGCAGATCAGCCAGGCGGTGACGAAGAAGAGAATTTTCTGGTTGCGGGACATACCTGGCTTTTGGGGTAAGGCGTCGGTGGGAGGCGTGGCTGGAGCTGGATTCGCAGACATACTGGTGGGCGAGGGAATCGTCACAGTTACTACTCTACGACATCGGCGTCGAGTACGCGGTCTTGCTCCAGATAATGGGAAATGGCGTACTGGGCCAGGAGTGGGGTCTGGAGCTTGATTTCGGCGCCAATCCACGCGCCTTTGGGGTATGGGCTCTGCCTTGACTTACTTGGCGGCTCGGCCGAGGCGACCTTGGCCACGGGGCTTGCGGAAAGTCCGCCGCTGCCGAACTGGGCACCGAAGTTGGCGCTCTGGATCTGGTCGAACTGGTTGATCTCGCGCCAGGCTTGGTCGCCTGTTGTGCCGGAGACGTCAATTTTCAGTCTTACGGTCGACATAGGGGAATTGTTGATTGTTGATTGAAAACCAACTGCAACTGGATCTAGGTTTTTCAATCATCAATCAACAATCATAAATCAGCAATACCTCAGCTGTGCGGGAACCATTGGTAGAGCATGAAATATACGATTACTCCGGTCACGCTGACGTACATCCACAGCGGCCAGGTCCAGCGCGCGATCGCACGATGGCGATCATATTGGGCGCGGAGGCCGCGGCTTAGCGTGATGATCACCATGGGTACGATCACGATGGCCAATGTCACGTGCGGAATCAGGACGATCAGATAGATGACGTGCCAAAAGTGGTCGCCGAGAAAACGGATATCCCCGACGTGATAATGAAAATACAAATAGCAGGCCAGAAAGAGCGCTGACGACACGACGGCCGCGATCATTAAGGCGCGGTGCACGGCCATGCGTCCGCGGGCAATTGCGTAGCGGCCGGCGAGGAGAAGAACTGCGCTGGCTCCGTTGAGACTTGCGATTAGAGCGGGGAAGTAGTCGTATTGTTCAGCGATCATATTTTTTGGCGATCAGGCGGCAGGCTTGGTGGTGCGGCGGTTTGCCATCAGGAATGCAAGTGCAAACATCACCAGAGAGAACAGGACTAACGTTGCGATCGAGGAAGGCAGAGGAAATTTGCTCTCCGTCCCGGGATAGAGCAAGTCACGCAGGACTTCGACTCCGTAGGTCAGGGGATTCAAATACATGAGGACGCGAATCCATCCCGAGGCGCCGGACAGGGGAAACAGCGCGCCCGACAGGAGCCAGAGTGGAATCAGGAAGAGATTGATGATGCCGTGGAAGGCGGAAGTGGAATCCATGGGCCAGGCGATGGCGAAGCCGAGCGCGGTGAGCGCGAACGAAACCAGAAATACGACCACGGCCACCGACAAGATCAGGAGCAGGTTGAGGTGCACGCCGGCGAAGGGCGCGAAGACGAGGAAGATCAATCCCTGAATTGCTGCGAGCGTTGTGCCCCCGAGAACCTTGCCCAGCACGATTGCCGAGCGCGGCACGGGGGCGACCATCACAGAGAGCAGAAATCCTTCCTGGCGGTCTTCGATGAGCGACATCATGGCGAAGATCGAGGTGAACAGCACGATCAGGATCAGCGTTCCGGGATAGAAATAATCCATGTAGTGCTCCTGACCTTGCCCGGCACCGGAGCGGAAGGAGTTGCCGAATCCGGAACCGAGGACGATCCAGAACACCAGCGGCGACGCGAGCACGCCGACTACCCGCGACTTCTGGCGGTAGAAGCGCACGATTTCTCGCCACCAGAGTGTGAACGCAGGCAGCAGGACGCCTGCTGAAGCGGGCGCGGCGGGTCGGGATAAGGTGGCGGTTTGAGTGGCCACGAAGTTAACTCGCCTTCCCTGCCGGAGACTTGGGCGGCGCGACCGCGGCTTTCTTTTTACCGAGCAGACCGCGATCGCGCATTTCCCAGTAAGCGTTGAGCATAAATGTTCCCGAGAGCGCGAGCAGGATCAGGCTCATGAACAAGCCGTCCACCGTTGCCGAAGGCGGCGACAGGGTGATCATGCCACTGATGAAAATCCACACCACGCCCAACAGAGGAAGAATGCCGAGCGCCAGAGAGATGACAAGCATCATGGAAAACACATTACCTCCTTCTGCGATCTTCTGAACTGGACTGCGCCTCTTGGTTACGGTTGTCTTCACTCCAAAATTTATGTCCGGTGCGGCGAATGAACACGTCTTCAAGAGCGGGCTTGCTGACCGAAAGCGCCTCGATTTCTCCGGGGAAAGCCTCAACCACTTCGGTGACGAAGCGGTGAGCGCCTTGGCGTTCTATGCGCACCTGATTTTCCAGAACCGTAGTGTCGACATGAAAATGTGAGCGAATGCGCTCGGCCAGCACTCCTGCGTCATGGGCGGCATCGAGCAGGATGACGTCGCCGCCGATTTCGCTTTTTAACTCCGCAGCTGTGCCCAGAGCCACCAGGTTGCCCTCGTTCATGATGGCGAGACGGTCACAGCGCTCGGCCTCTTCCATAAGATGTGTGGTGACGAGCACGGAGACGTGTTCCTCGTCGCGCAACGTCCGCAGGTATTGCCAGAGATCGCGCCGGGCGCCGGGATCGAGCCCGGTGGTGGGCTCATCGAGCAGCAGCACACCGGGATGATGCAACAATCCCTTGGCCAATTCGATGCGGCGCTGCATGCCGCCAGAAAAAGTTTCGACCAGTTCCTTGGCCCGATCGGCCAGGCCGACGCGGCTGAGGATTTCTTGAATCCGGTTCTTCAGTGCGGCGCCGTGCAGACCGTAGAGATGTCCCTGATGCCAGAGATTCTCGTAAGCAGTGAGTTTGAGGTCGATGCTCTGGGCCTGAAAGACCACGCCGATTTGGCGGCGCAAACGCGCCGGCTCCTGCGCGGCGTCGCAACCCATGATGGTGGCGCGCCCTGCGGTCGGAAGCATTAGAGTCGATAGAATTCGGAACAGCGTGGTTTTGCCGCTGCCGTTGGGGCCGAGCAGTCCGAACAATTCCGCCGGGCGAACATCGAAGGAAACGCCGTTCAGGGCCGTGCGGTCGCCGTAGCGGTGGACCAGGTTCTCCACGGAAATGACGGGCGCGACGGAAGGCGAAGTGACTTCCGGAGCGGCGTCGGCGAATGGGGAAACTTTCGATACCAAGAGGCGTCCTGAATTGTCCACTAACAGTTTACGACGAGATCGGGTCCGGCATCACGAGAAAGCGCAGCGCCCGCTGAGATCCTTCGCCAAGCAAGAAGCGCTCGGTCAGGATGACAGTTGCTGGGCGGTGGCCACCGCGGACCGCGAACGCTCATGCGACGGACACGTTCCGTTGCGCCTGGGGAGCGCGTTCGGCAAGCGCGACCGGAACATGCCGCCACACTTGAATCGCCAGAACCACTGTTGTTGCGAGAAGCAGTGCACCCACGGCTACGTGCGCTACCGTGGCTGCGACCATGGGCAGCTCCGGTTGGGCTGCGCCCTGTCCCCAGGCAACGCGCGTCAGGAATGCGGCGAAGCCGAGGAAGAGTTGAGTGATCAGCAGCGACAACATCACGATTGCCGGGCGGCGAACGGCGTCAATGCTCGAGTACACCGACATCGCGCGGATTGCGGTCCAGGTCAGCACGAACGAGACGACCACCGCATTCAGCACGTGTGGCCACCAGCTCATGCCGTGATGGCGAAACATCCCGCCGAGGATGAGCTGGACGTACAGCATGAAGATGGAGAGCAAGGTCAGCGTGAACAGGCTGGGAAGGCGCGAGTCGAACTCCACGCTCGGTGGCGCTTTTTCTGGTCGATCTTCTTCTGGGTGATCTTCGACCCAGTTGCGTCCGGTGAAGAGCGCGATCGCGACGGCGATGCAGAAAAATGTTTGCGCTACCGTCGCATGGGCTGTGGAGACCCATGGTGGCTGGAACAATAAGACAGTAAGGCCGCCCAGCGTTGCCTGCGCGATGACCGTGCAGAACGCGCCTACGGCCAGCCAGCGCATCCAGCGCCGCTTTTCAACCAGCAGAGTCCAGATGGCGATGGCCAGCGTGAGCGACACGAGCGTTCCGGCCACCATGCGGTGACTCCACTCGTAACGGACGCCGCCCACGAAATGTGGAACCTTCACCAGGTAGCCGAAAGAAGTTGGCCAGTCTGGAACCGAGAGTCCAGCGTCGTTGCTGGTGACCAAGGCGCCAGCGGTGATCACGACCAGCGTCGCACACGCCACGAAGACGGCGAAGCTGTGATGGGCTCGGTTGTAAGTCGCCGGGATTGCTTTCAGAGTCGTTCCCCTTGGGTCAGCCGGGATAGGAGTCCCTGCTTTTGTGCGTGGCGGGCCGCGTCGAGTGGTGCAGCCCGCCATGCCGAACAGCTGATTTTATCAAATTAGGTCGTGTTAACTAGCGCCCGGAGCGCGACCTACTCGGCTGCGGCCTTGAAGCTCTCATCCACGGTCTTGGTTTCTTTCGGACCGACGGTTACCTTCTGGTCCTGCTCGCCGAGCTTTTCCTGCACGAAAGCAATCGTGTAATCGCCCGGGGGCAAGCCCTTGATTTCATATTTCCCGGACTTGTCAGTCACGGCGTAGAACGGGCTCTTCACCACGTTGATGTACATCTTCATCCATGGGTGCTGGTTGCACTTCACCGGCAGCATGATCTCTTCGCGGGCGAAGTTCTTCTCCAGCGGCGCGGTTGCCGGGGGCTGTGATTCGTTCCACTCGCGGTTATCTTTCGGAGTGGGATGAATATTGTGCGTAGTCTGATCATCGTTCTTGATTTCAACCGTCTGCCCAGCCATCACGCCCAGAACGTGCGGATGATATTTGCATCCCTGTTGGTTGAGAACGACCGCCTCTTTGGGAACGTCAAAGGTACGGCTGCCGAGCCCGTCTTTTACATAGACGAAGACGTTAGCGAGATCGCCGTTATCGACAACGATGTTTTCGGCTTCGTTCATACCTTTGCAGGCTGGATCCTGGCTCATGTCGATCTTCGCTTCTTTGGGCGCCTTGCCGTCAAACTTTACGGTTCCGTCGATGGTCGCAACGGTGGCGGGATCGATTGGCGTAGCCGCCGGAGCCATCGCCGGTTGCTCTGACATGGTGTTGGCGGGCTGTTCCTCTTTCTTGCTGCAGGCTGCGGTCAGCAGCAGGCCGCACAGGGCGAGCACGCTGAGCGATATCATCCAACTGGTTTTCTTATTCATGATGTCCTTCCTTCTTTCTTTCTCTTATAGTCCACTAAAGGCACTTGTCATCCCGAGCGAAGCGAGGGATCCTGGTTGTTGCCTCCGCTGCCGGTGCTGCCACCGCGGGCAAACACCAAGATCCCTAGCTTCGCTCGGGATGACAGCCCCTGGTGAGGTGACGACGACCCGATACCAAGGCAATCCGCTATCGAAGCAGCCATTTTACCGCGAACCACCGCTTGCCGCCGCATGCGATTCAACCGCCGCCTGTTTGCGATCGCTCTTTCGCTGTACAGCCGCTTTCGCGTGTGGCATGGATGCTGCAACTCTCCGTTGTTCTTCCGGCGTTAACTGGAAGATGTAATCCGTGAGCAGCTTGCGATGATCTCCCGTATAGCCCTGGAACGAGGGCGGCGTCGGTCCGGCAAACACCCACTGATTATTCTGCTGCTTGAAAAGACCTGATGGCATTGAGGTTCCCGGGCTGACGGCTTGCGGGTCGGTGATCCAGCGCTCGACCCAGTCCGGTTTCAAGCGTTCCTTTGCCAGCAGGAAGTTCGGCGCGGTGGCAATCTTGTCGTGCGAGGGATCGCCGGTGGCGTGGCACTTCAGGCACGGAGCTGCGCTGCTCGAGAACAGACTGCGCGCCATGTCGGTCTCCTTGGTTGTGAGCACCGGCACGTCCTCAGGGATGTAGGGCATTGGTTGCTGCGACAGCGCCTGGAAGAAGCGCACCAGCTTGCGCAGTTCGTTGTCGGAGAACGAGAAGGTGGGCATGCGGACCTTCAAGTAAGGGCGCACGCCGTCGCGGTTCGTGTCGGTCGTGCTCAACGCCGGATTCGACAGGAACTTGCGCAGCCACTCGGGATCGACGCGCGCGCCTTCGGTTAGAAGTTTCGGAGGCAGTTGCTCCTGCGCGTCCTGATATTGCTTCAATCCCATCAGAACGGTTTGCTGCCCCGGAATGAACTGGTGGCAGCCCATGCAGTTGTATTTCTTGACGATCCACCAGCCTTCCTGAATGTCGTGGCGCGCGTCTCCCGGCTTATAAAGATAACTCGCGGGCAGGGAAGTCTCTTCGCTTCCCATCAGGAAAGTCGTGAGGTCGAGCACCTGGTCTTTGGTCAGGTGCAGGTTGGGCATGCGGAGAGCCTCGGTCGCGGTCTTAACCATGCCCTGATCGAAAACGTTGGGCTCGGCCAGCTTGTGTTCGAAGAATCCTTTGTGATCGTACCAGGGCTCTTTCGCTGGACCGTCAGGCAAGCGCGCGAGATCTTCCTTGTCTTTAATCGGCTCGGCGTTTTTGCCGCCGCGCTGGGCTACCGTGGTGAACAGAGCGAAGTCGAGACGCTCGATGGGCTTGCTCCCTTCGTAGGTGAGTTCGGTGCCGATGCGGCCTTCGTCTTCGAAGCCCGCGATTTCGTGGCAACCGGAGCAGCCGAAGTGACGAACCCACTTCTTGCCTTCAGCCTTGAGCGCGGGGTCGTCCATGAACGGAGCATCCGGATACGAGGACGGATCCTTCTTTTTCTGCGTCATCAGATAAGTTGCGATGTCTTCGGCGTCCTCCGGAGACAGGCGCAGGCTTGGCATCACGGTCATGTTCTGCACTTGCAGTTCATGGCCATCATTGGGGCAGCGGCTATGGTCGAGATCAAATTGATAGGGAAGGCCCTTTTTGGCGTAATCTTCGGGGCCGATGTCTTTCTTTTCGTACGGGCAATAGGGACGAGTGCGCTGCCGCGCGTTGTGAATCCAGCGGACCAGGTAATCGTAATTCGCTTTCTCGCCCACGCGGCTTAGGTTCGCGGCGAATGTGCCGCCTTGCATCTGGTCGCCTTCGCCGATCGAGTGGCAGGCCAGGCATCCGCGCTCCTCAAATAATTCCTTTCCGTGCGCGGCGTTGCCGGGCTTGTGCTTGGGAAGCGGATCGGTGAATCCCGATTGCCAGATGTAGGCGGAAATCGCCTGAATCTGATGATCGGTGAGGCGGAAGTTCGGCATCTTGGTAGTGGGACGGAAATCCGTTGGCTTCTTCAGCCATACCGGAATCCAATTCTTGTCGAGCTTGAGGCGCACGTCTTTGAGATTCGGGCCGACCTTCTTCATGTCCTGCATCAGGCTGTGCGATTGGTAGTCGAGCTGTTGCAAACGGCCGTCCAGCTTGCTGTTCGCGACTCTCAAGTCCACGGCCTGGGTGTTCAGCTTGTTGGCTTCTTCGTTCGACTCGGCCGCATCCGCCTGCTTCATCAGGTACACGGTTTGCTTGAGATTGTCTCTTTTCTGCGTCTCAATCTGCTTGATCTGCTGGCTGATCGCATTTAGATCTTCGGGTTCTTTGTCATATCCCTCGTAACGATGACAGCCCATGCAGCCTTTTTGCCGAAAGAGGTCTTTGCCGTTGTTGATGGTCAACCACTGCACGTCGCCGCTGGCCAGCACCATATCGGCGGCGTGGCAATTCTGGCAGCCCGCCTGCGAGTTTTCCTTGGGGAACAGCGGCCACAGCCAGTGCTCGTAGGTGCCGTGTCCCTTCTCGATACTTGTGGTCGCGCGTCCGTTGCCCTGGTGGCAGGGTGAGCAGCCGAATTTTTCCGGATCGTGAATCTGCAACAATTCAGGCTGGGGATGGCTTACGAACGCATCCGCATACTCATCCGGCTTCTTTTCGCCTTTTGCCATCATCGAGACCGCGGTGATCTTCAGCGGTTCGCGGGCGTTCATGTGGCAGGACTCGCAACGGTCGACGATATTGGCCTCAGCCACATTAATCTGCACGATCGCCGGATCCCATTGAGTCGCCCGCCTTTTCAGTCCGTCGATTTGCTGCGGCGTGAGATCGACCATGTGATCGGAGATGTATTCATCCATCTTCGCCTTGGCCGCGGTTACCGGCTTGAGCACCTCGCCGAGGTCCAGGCTTAGTTTCGTGCGCTCATCGCGAATGCCGTTGTAGGTCTTTTCCAGTTCGTCGAAATCGTAGCTCTGCCTGGTTCCGTCGGGGAACTTGACGGTTGCTTTCTTCTCTTTGTATTCCTTGATTTCGTTCTGCTTACTTGCCTTGGCCGATTTGCTCTTGCTGGTTTCGAACTCGTAGGTGAGCGCGTTTACATAGGCGCGCCGGTCGGTGAACACGCTCTGCACGGCGAGCAGGCGGGCGCTGGCATCGTCTAGTTTCTTGCGTGCCTCTTCAGCCTGGGCTTTCGAATCCTGATAAGTCTTGGTGTAAGCCTGTTTAAGTGCGACGTAATCCGGATTCTGCTCAACATCTTTTTCCGACGTGGCCGACTTCGACCGCGCCGTGTTCAAGAAAGCGCTGTAGCGATCCTTCCACTGTTCCTGGAAGGCCTTCCATGGCCGCTGGGTCCACGCCTCATCCCACAAAGCCCAGAACAACGTCGCCATCAGAATCACCATCGCGACCAGATAATAGGCGGCGTAAGACTTGCTTGTGATCGGATCCTGCTCGGGGTTGGGTTGTTCAGGCACCGCTTCCTCCGAAAGTGTTTCTTAGTCCTAGAGCGCTAGCCATTCCGATAGCTGTCATTCCGAGCGAAGCGAGGAATCTGCTGTCCGCGCCCGCTTCACTTTTTCACGGTGCTCCTAAATACGTTGCCTCTAAACATTGAACCAGGGCGTAATCCACACATACTTGATGTGCCACAGCAGGCGCAGCCCCATCTTCAGCGGCAGAGCCACCATGGTCAGCAAAAGGAACTGGGTGATAGAGAATTGCAGCAGGCTCATGCGCTTGAAATCTTTCGCCATGAATCGCCGGAACAGCGAATAGACGATGAATCCACCAAGCAGGTAATAGCCGCCAACCACGACCGCGCCGAAAATTCCTTTTGCCAGGTTCGACGTGATCCCGAAAATATCGGGCAAGTCGCGGTTCACCTCGTAGATCAGCCGGTTGTGGTCCCAGGTTTGCCCCGGCCAGAACCACTGCCACCCAGGGCCGCGAATAAACGTTCCGATCAGGATCATCGAGACCCACAGAATGATGAAGCCGAACAGAAACGTGCCAATGGAAAACTTGCGCTGCTTCCACGTGTAGTAGCCGCTGCCGAGCGGGTTCGTGTCAATGTATGGAATTACCATCAGACCGACGATGATTACCGTCGGCATAACCACGCCGGCGATCCAGGGATCGAAGTAGACAAGCATCTCCTGCAATCCGAGGAAATACCACGGAGCCTTCGCCGGATTCATCGTTAAATTTGGATTGGCCGGCTCTTCCAGCGGGGCGTTCAACGTAATCGACCAGACCATCAGAATAATCGTGACGATGATGGCGGCAAGAAACTCAATGCGAAGCAAAAACGGCCAGACGTGCACTTCTTTTTGCCAGCCCGGTTTGAAAGGCCAGGTCTTGCGGTGATGCGTCTTGGCCATGGCGGGATCGGCTTCAAGCTGTGCGATGAGTTGATCATTGGCGTGCGCCTGCTTCCACGCCAGATAAATGTAGAAGCACAGGAGCGGAATCAAGCCCACGATCGGCACATTGTCCGGAGCCGAACAAATTTCCCAAATTTGTCGCCAGTCCATAATTGTTCTCGCGTAAATCAGACTCTTGTCATTCCGAACCGGGCTGAAAGCCCGGTGAGGAACCTGCTTTTTCCTTGCGGCGTTACTCCCCCGCCGCCTTCGGCCCGCGGCGCGGCTTGTCGGCTTCCGCTTCCAGCATCACCTGCGCCGGGCCCGAAATTCCACCATCTTTCCGCACGCGCCAGAAATGCACGATCATGAGGATCGACGCGACAATCGGAATTCCGATGCAATGCCAAATGTAGGACCGCAGCAGCGCATTCGCATCCACGATCGAGCCGCCGAGCAGGCCGAAGCGCACGTCGTTGTAAGGCGTCATGCCCAGCATCGATCCGAACGGGCCTTCATGCCCCAGCAGCGGCGTGGCGCGCGCCATGTTCGTGCCCACAGTTACGGCCCAGAATCCGAGCTGATCGTCGGGCAGCAGATATCCTGTGAACGAGAGCAACAAAGTAAACACCAGCAACAGCACGCCAATGTTCCAGTTAAATTCGCGCGGCTTCTTATACGAGCCGGTCAGAAATACGCGGAACATGTGCAGCCATACCGCAATCACCATCAAGTGAGCGGCCCAGCGGTGCATGTTGCGCAAAATCTTGCCGAAAGGCACGTCGTGCTCGAGGTAGAGCACGTCGCGGAACGCCTGCACCTTGCTGGGATGGTAATAAAACATGAGCAGCACGCCAGTGTAGGTGAGGATGATGAACAAAAAAAACGTAATCCCACCCATGCCCCAGGTGTAGCTGTAACGCACGGCATCGCGATTGATCTTCGCCGGATGCAAATGCAGGAACACGTTGGAAAGCACGCCCAGAGCCCGGTTGCGCGGGGTGTCGTCGTGCTTGTGGCGAAAAATTGAGGTGTAGACCTGCGTCTTGGTCGGATCCTTCAGACCTTCGATCTGCTCCTTCGCCTTGGCAGGGATGTCGACCTTCATCGCCTGAATGTCGTCTTTCACGCGGTCGACCAGGCCTACTTTGCCGTTCTTGCCGTTATTTTCGTCAGCCATTATTGCCTCATGATGATTCGCGAAAAAGCCGGCGGGACGCCGGCGCTACACCCCGGTCTCTTAGCCAGGCAAATACGCTCCCGGGTCATTGAAATGCGTCGGCTGTCCTTTCGGCCACTGGTAGAGCCGGGAAGTATCGACGATGATCTGCCCATCCGGCGCCAGTTCTACGTGGGCGCGATCCATGGGCCGTGGAGCCGGCCCTTCGAAGTTGATGCCTTCGCTGTCATAGCCGCTGCCGTGGCAGGGACACTTGAACTTGTTCTCGCTCGGCTTCCAGTCGGGAGTGCAGCCGAGATGAGTGCAGCGCGCGTAGATCACGAACACGCGGTCGGGAGTACGATCGACCCAGATGCGGTATTTCTGTTGAAACTTGGTGTCGACGCCCAGGGCAAACTCCGAGGGATAGCCAATCTTAAAAACTGTGTTGGGTTCGAAAAGAGTACGAGGAAGAAAGAATCGAAAAAAAGCCAGGAACCATGCCGTCAGGAACGCGGTTACTGCGACCCACACCAGACGGCGCCGGCGGCGGTCGATCTCAGTATTCGAAGGTCCGGGCGAGGACAATCCGCCGGCCGCTGCTGCTTTCGAAGTTCCGACCGCCGGCGTGCCCACGTATTTCGTGGCATCCACCGCGCCGGTGGCTGCCGGCTTGGTCGGCTCGGGATTCGGGGTGGGCTTCGCGCCCTCCGGTTCCGGCATGAGTCTTCCTCCTTATTCTTTACTTACTCGTCGAACAAAATTCCTCGAACAAAACTTTCTTTCGTAAATCTTCTGCTCTTTGCTAGTCGGCCGCCACCAGCGCCGACGGAACTGCCTGCCTTCCCGATTCGCTAACCGGAACGCCGACATCGAGCTCATCGCCCAGAGCGGCGGTCACCAACCGCGTCAGCGCCGAAATAAACTGTGGAGAATCGTTCAACCCCGCGCTCATCTCGAATTGTGTGATTCCCAGCCGCCGTGCTTCCTCGCGAGCCTCGTGATCAATCTCGCCGAGCGTCTCCACGTGATCGGAGACGAACGCCACCGGCACGATGCAAACTTCCCGCACTTTCTCACCCGCGAGGTCGTGCAGCGTGCGGTGCAGTGAAGGCTGTAGCCATTTGCTGGCTCCGACCTTGCTTTGGTAGCAGAGCCGGTAACGATTGTCCCAGCCGCCGCGCTGCATCAGAAGGCGCACCGTTTCCTCAACGTGCCGCTGATAGGGATCACCCTTGGCGATGATCGACATAGGAATGCTATGTGCGCTGAAGACAATCTCAGCGCGTTCCGGCCTTGGAAATCGCGCCAGGGCCTCTTCGATCTTTTCGATCAATGCGTCTAAATACATGGGATGCTGGTAGAAGGCGCCCACGTTGTGTACGGGAACATCGCCGCGGAACAACCGTTCCCACTCGTTCAGGCTACTGCCCGTCGTAGTCGAGGAGTGCTGCGGGTACAGCGGAAGCAGCACCACTTCGTCGCACTGCGCTGACTCGAGTTGCTCGATCGCTTCGCTCGTAAAGGGATGCCAGTAACGCATGGCCACAAAGCAGCGCGCGTCCAGACCCTGATTCGTGAGCTCGGCTTCGAGTGCCCGCGCCTGGCGCTCGGTGAAGCGGCGGATGGGAGAGCCTCCGCCAATAGTTGCGTAGTGGTGCTGCACTTTGCGGGCGCGAGTGGTGGAAATCAGTTTAGCCAGAGCTTTTCGCCCGATGCGGGCAAAGGGAAAGTCAATAATATCGGGGTCGCAGAAGAGGTTATAAAGGAAAGGCTCGATCGCAGCCAGCGTGTCAGGACCGCCCAGCTGAAACAGAATCACCCCCACACGCCGTGTTGTGCGCGCCATTCCCCAGATTCCCCAGAACGGGCGAATTTACTCTCATCTGCGGCGAGAGTCAATGGCGGAAATCGATAACGCGTCAAATTCGTTGCGGAACGAGCGCGCCTCCTGGCGGCCGCTTACGGCAACCGCAATTCGCCGTGCTCAGGAACCACGATCTGATGCCGCTCCCCAGCGACAAAATAGAGAACGCGCAGAAACTTGTGTACCTCAGGATCGGGATCGCCGCCCATGCTGCGGTTATCCACTACCACAAAGAGCTGGCCTCCATGCTTATAGCTGCGCAACTGCTCGGTTACGTCGACGAAATGCCCGCCGCCGCCGTAGAAGGCGCGCATGATGTGAAGTTCGCGATCGTGCCATTCGTATCCCCGGTCGGGATCGAGAGCCAGATTCACGTGGGAATATTCGGGAAAGCGGAGCTCTTCGACGTTGCCGTCCCAGTGCCGGATGCGGATGAAAAGCTCTTTGACGTGATTTCGGGCCGGGTCCACGCCCAGGTTCCGGTCGTTTACATCGAACTGCAGGACGCCGTCGTGCAGAAACGACCGCACTTGCGGAGTCACATCCACGCGCCGGTCGCGGTCGCCATACTCCGCCGCCACTAATGCGCCGCCCTGTGCCGCCGCCGAACCTGCAAAAAGAAACCAGCACGCCAGACCACTGACCACACCTGCGAGTAACCTCTGCTTCATAACGCCCCTTTTCCGCCTCACCGACTCGTAAGGCCCAAGCAATACAATGACGATATCTTAATGGACTGCAGCGGGCGCGGTCTTTGCTTTTTCCATTTCTTCGATCACTGCATCCGCGAATTCCGATGTGCCGGCTTTGCCGCCGACATCTTTCGTAAGCTTTTCCGGATGGCGATATACCTTTTCCAAAGCATTACGAATCTGCAGCGACGCCTCGTACTCGCCAAGATGGCGCAGCATCAGCAGTCCGGAGCGCAGCAGCGCGGTGGGGTTCGCCAGATTCTTTCCTGCAATGTCAGGCGCGGACCCATGTACCGCTTCGAAAATTGCACAGTGATCGCCCAGGTTGGCGCTGGGCACAAATCCCAGGCCGCCCACAAACGCGGCGCACAAGTCTGAAATAATGTCGCCGTAAAGGTTTTCCATCACCAGCATGTCGTACTGATACGGATTCATCACCAACTGCATGCAGGTGTTGTCGACGATGTGCTCGCCGTAAATGATTTCGGGATATTGCTTGGCTACGGTGCGGCAGCAGCGCAGAAATAAGCCATCCGAAAGCTTCATGATGTTGGCTTTGTGGATGGCATGAATTTTCTTGCGCTGATTTTTGC
Source organism: Candidatus Sulfotelmatobacter sp. (assembly GCA_049280095.1). Taxonomy (GTDB): domain Bacteria; phylum Acidobacteriota; class Terriglobia; order Terriglobales; family Acidobacteriaceae; genus Sulfotelmatobacter. The sequence continues at coordinate 37,309 of JBAPPL010000034.1, forward strand.
GGGCATACTCAAAGGCAAATTTCGCGATCCGGGTTGAGGCCTTCTCGGTGATGATCTTCAAACTTTCGACGACGCCAGGCACCACCTCATGCTCCAGCCCGGAGTACAGGCTCTCGGTGTTCTCGCGCACAATGATGAGGTCGACATCCGGGTAGCGCGTGGGGATGTGAGGCAGATTACGAATCGGGCGGAAGTTGGCGTACAGCTCAAACTTCTGGCGCAGCGCAACGTTGATGCTGGAAAAGCCGCCCCCTACGGGCGTAGTGACCGGTCCCTTCAATCCCACGCGCGTGCGCTCGATCGATTCGATTACCTCTTTTGGAATGTATTCGCCGTGCTTTTCGAAGGCGTCGGCACCCACGGCGAAGGACTCCCACTCGAACTTCACTCCGGTCGCTTCCAGAATGCGCACGGTGGCCTGAGACACTTCGGGGCCGATGCCGTCGCCGGGAATCAGAGTTACTCTATGACTCATGATTGTTCTAGGCAGGGACTAGGGATTAGGGGCTAGGCAATAGCCAACCTCCGCTCCGAGAGCCCTGCTAACCCTAAACCCTGGTCCCTAAACTCTGCCTATCCACTCTTCTTCGCTTTAATATCCGCAGGTTCTTTCGATTTCACCAAATCCGTCAGCTCGTTCATGAATTCTTTCACGTCCTTGAAATCCAGATAGACGGAAGCGAATCGCACATAGGCCACTTTGTCGTAGCGGCGCAGGCGGTTCATGATGAGTTCGCCCAGTTCGCTGGTTTTGCGCTCGCGCTCCTGCGACTCGATGACGAATGATTCCGCCTCGTTCACAATCTGTTCCAGTTTGCTGATCGGGACCGGCCGCTTCTCGCAAGCCCGCAGCAGGCCGTTCAGAACTTTCTGGCGATCGAACTTTTCCCGGCGGCCGTCTTTCTTGACCACCATGTAAGGGATTTCGTCAATGCGTTCGTAAGTGGTGAAGCGTTTGCTGCACTTCAGGCACTCGCGCCGGCGGCGAATCGATTCCGCCTCTTTGCTTTCCCGCGAGTCAACTACCTTGTCATTCGCAAATCCGCAAAAGGGACATTTCATGGCGCTGATGTTGATCGAAAACGAATCTGTCCAATTAACTTGTTAGGTCGGAATCAATATAGAAATTGTAACAGGGGAGAGGCCGCGCCTCGCAGGCCGTACCTACGTAATAGACAGCAGCTTTACGCCAGAGGCCCCGCAGTTTCGGTTTCTTCGGCTTGATGGCTTTCTTTCGACAACTTCCGCAGAGACAATCTTTCGTGGTGCGCCAAAGCCAAGCCGAGGGGCACCACGGCCGCGAACGTGACCAGCCACAGCAGAATTCCGCAACTCGCTGCCATCTCCGGAGGCACGTCGAACACGCTCGACAATGCGGCGATGGTCGCCATCTGCGAGCCGCCGCCTACCGCCGGCAACTGGAGCATCGAACCCACCATGCTCGCTCCCATGAGAATCAGAATCTGCGACACCGGAATTTCCAGCGCCGCCGTGCCGTAGGAATGCGTCACTTCCTTATACGCAAGCGCGATGATGTACCACATCCCTACCGAAACCAGACTCAGCCAAAGCATCGACCAGGGCCCATGAATGGTGTCAAGTCCCGCGCCAAACTCCCGTACTCTCTGAGCCAGTCTGTGGCCAAAGTTCGACGAGAGATGCCCGAATTTCTCTTCCACCCATCGTGCTACGGCGTCTCCGCTGCGCCGGATGACGACCGCAGCCAACGCTGTAACCAGCACGACACCGACTAGAAAAAAGCCACCTTCCTGGAAGCGGCGGTAGTACTCAGGATGCGGAATCGCGGGCAATGCGCTGGGCAGAAAAATCGCCAGCACGATCAGTACTGTGAACGCGCCAATATCAAAAATGCGCTCCACCGTCCACACCGCCAACTGCGAAGAGAAAGGAAGATCAGCGCGCCGGGCGATCAGATAGGGACGGATAAATTCTCCCGCGCGCCCGAGCAGAGCCAATCCGGTGAATCCAATCAAAGTCGGAGAAACCAGTTCCATCGTCTTCACTTTCGGTCTCACCGGCTTTAGAAAAATCTTCCAGCGCAACGCCCTCAACACATAACCGATGTAGATCCACCCAATCGCGCGCAATACTTTTACTTTGTTGATCCGGTGAGTCTGGCTCCAGAACGTCCCCCAGTCGAAGCTCTGCCAGTGACGATATTGCAGGTAAAGCAGAACGGCCAGGATGAGGAACACCACAGTACTGGCCAGAATGCGCTTTTTGTCCATGAAGGAGCAGCCTCGCGCCGCGACCTTCGCAACGCGAAGCGGAAACGGCACTCCCAAGGTAAATGAGTGCGGGGAGGGGGTCAAACCGGGCGGACGGCTAAAATCTGCACGCCATAAAACAGGCTTGTCATCCCGAGCGAAGCGAGGGATTGTGGTCCTTGCCTGCGCCGTCTGTCTCGCCGCCGCGGGCTAACACCAAGGTCCCTCGCTTCGCTCGGGAAGACAAGTCGTGGCGCAGGGTTATTTGCTGGGCGCGGAATTCGACTTAGCCTGGGTTTGCGGGATCGACTTGGGCGACTTGGCCGCCGAAGTCTTGGAAGCCGCACGCTGCGGCGCGGTTTTCGCGGCGAGTTTCTTTTTGTTGAAGTCGCGCACGATGCGCGCTACGTAGGCTTTGGTTTCGTAATAAGGAGGGACGCCGCCATACTGCTCCACTCGCTGCGGGCCGGCGTTGTAAGCGGCCAGCGCCTTGATCAGATCGAAGTCATAACGCTCGAGCAGTTCCCGCAGATAGCGCGTGCCGCCTTCAACATTGGCTTGCGGATCGAATGCATTCTGCACGCCCAGTTCCGACGCAGTCTGGGGCATCAACTGCATCAATCCCTGCGCGCCCTTTGGCGAGACTGCCCGGACGTTGAAGCCGCTCTCGGCGCGAATCACGCTGCTTACCAGATCCGGATCCAGGTGGTAGGTTCCACTCGCTGCTCTTACGACCTCGTTCAGATCCGTCGAAGGCTGAAAGTCTTGTGCGGGAGATCGTGACTGGACGGAATTGTTTTTTACCGGTTCATGCGACGAGGATTCCGCCGGCAGAGCTTCGAAGTGGTCGATCTCCGCAGTCGGCACATCCACAAAACTCGCGTTGTCGCCATCGATATAGAGGCGGGTGATCGTCCCGATCACCTGGCGGCGTTCGTGGCGAATGGAGAATCCGTTGCGCAGCACGGCTACGTCGGCGGCTGACGAGGGAAGCGCCGTTGCGGCGAGCAGAAGCATGAGCACAGCCCATTGCCCGATCTGGATTGGCTTCTTCATGCCAGAGATCTAATTTCCAACTACGTCTGCAACGGCTGCGGCTACGCCACAGCGATCATTGCCCAGGGTTACGCTCCAGCCGCGCCCGCGTAACTCCTCGCAGGCATTCCCCATGATAACCGGATGGCCGGCGAACTCAAGCATTTCCACATCGTTATGGTTGTCACCGATGGCCATGACCTGCTCGCGCTTATAGCCCCGATGCGCGGCCCAGCGCTCGAGAGCGTGGCCTTTGGAACAGCCCGCGTTCAGCACGTCGATCATAGACAAATCCCGCTTGGGATATTCAGTGCGCAGCACTGTGATCCTTCCTTTCATGCCGTTGGCTTCGAGTGTGCGCAAAGCCCCGCTCATCCGCTGCATGGAGCCGCAAAACATCGCCTGCACCGGATCGCTCACCAGTGCAGTCTCGATGGGCACGATGAACTCGATGTAGGCCATGTTCTTCTCCAGCCAGCGCCGGATGCTGGCGTTCAAGTCGTCCAGGTGCTCGAGCACGATCGCGCCTTTGGATTCCTTGTCAAAGGTAAGAACGGTATTGCCCCGGTAAGCTTGCATGGTCCCACACAACTCGCGGCAGATCTCGCGCGGCATCAGGTCGCGGTGGAAAGTTTCTCCAGCCAGTGAGCGGGTGACGGCGCCGTTTGAGCTGATGAGCCATAGATCAAAACCCAATTGCTTCGCGATGGGCAATGCGAAAGTGTGGCGACGTCCGGTGACTAATACGACTTCGATGCCGGAATCATGGGCATGGCGTAGCGCTGCCAAGTCCTCGGGTGAGATCTGGAATTGGGGATTCAGTAACGTGCCGTCGATATCGGAAGCGAGAAGGCGGATCGGTCGCGCGAAGGACTTGACCACTGACGATTCTAGCATCCATCGAGGCCCGTGATATTCTGCGCTGTCCATATTGCGCTCTTCATGGGATCACTTTTCTTTTTCCTCGGCGGATGGGGATTCGTTCTGCAGGCGGTGGCAATTGTTCACTTCATCCGCCGGCGGCCGGATACCTACTGGATTTTTATCATCATCTTCCTGGGAGGGATCGGAGCGCTGATTTACATCGTTGCAGAAGTGATTCCTGACGCCGGGCTGCTACGCGGGTCGTTTCAAGCGTTTCCGCGGCGGCGGCGGATTCACGAGCTGGAGCGGGCCATTCTTGATAACCCCTCGGCTGGCAACTACGAAGAACTTGGCCTGCTCTATCTTGACGACGGCGACTTTGCACGGGCACGCGCTTGCTACGATAAGGCGATCTCGTCGCGAACCGATTCGGTCGATCCTTTCTACCGGCGCGGCATCGCTGAGGTCGAGCTGGGCGATTTCGCCGCGGCGGTTCCTGATCTCGAGCGCGCGGTTGCCGCCGATCCTAATTACGACTTTCAACGAGCCAAGGGGCTTTTGGCTCACGCCTACGCGCAAACCGGTCAAGCGGAAAAGGCCGAGGCGCTCTTTCAGCAGGCGACGAAGATTTCGACGAGCTCGGAAACTTACTACAACTACGCTCTGTTCCTGCAGTCGCAGGGCCGTACCGAAGAGGCTCGCGCATGGGCGCAGAAAATTCTCGACAAACGACCCACAATGCCTTCTTACCAACGCCGCCGTGAGCGTCCCTGGTTTCGCAAGGCGTACGCGCTGCTGGCTCGGCTGCGCTTGCAATAGGGCCGCAGTTAAATGGTTCACCGGCCCACTGCCGGTTCCGCGCAGGCTCTTTCCCGTCCAGCGCGAAAAGATGGGTCGCACAGACCCAAACCGAAGTTTGTACCTTCCCCGTTCCTACTCTTGCAAAGCACCCATGGATGGGGCACTCTCGGGGTATCGAAAATCAAAGGATGCGGCCACCCCGCCTCACCTGGGAGGCATCATGATCGAGCAAAAAATTAACGAATTCTTTCGTGATGCCGAGTCTACCGGCTTCGGCACCGGCTGGTGGAGTGGAATAATCTCAGCCTTTTTCGGATTTCTTTCCTTCGGAGCAGTGTTGTGCCTGCATTTTCCTCAGCTTCTTACCTCTCCCGAGCTGCGTTCCTACTATCCGATACACACCATCCGCCTTCTGATCCAATGCCTTATTGCGGGAGCAATTGTATTTGGAGTCATTTCTTCGATCCTGCGCAAGAAAAAGACTTTGGCGCTAACGGGACTGTTGCTTGCCACCGCCGCCGCAGCTCTGGGCGGATCAAGCGTCCAGATTAACGGGACATTCCGCGATGCCCCTGCAATCGGTCTGGACTGGTTCTTGCTTGATTTGTTCTTGATGGCACTCATCTACGTGCCCCTTGAAAGACTCTGGCCTCAGTATCCAGAACAAGGAACATTTCGAAACCAGTGGACCTTGGATGTGGTTTATTTCATGTCCACTCATCTCCCGATCCAGATTTTGTCGTTTCTGGTTTTATTGCCCGCTACCCAGGCTGTCAAGTATCTGGGGGTTCCGGTTCTCCAGCACTTTATCGCGCGAATGCCCTGGTTGTTGCAGTTCTTTGTGGCCGTTGTGGTTGCGGACGTCGCTGAATATTTCATTCATCTGGCTTTGCATAAAGTGCCTTTTCTGTGGCGCTTTCATGCCGTTCACCATTCTTCGAAGGCGCTGGATTGGATCGCAGGCTCACGCTCGCACTTTGTCGACGACACGCTCGTGCGCGGATTTATCCTGGTGCCTCTCATGTTCGGATTTTCGCAATCGATCATCCTGGCATATTTGATTTTTGTCACGCTTCACGCTACCTGGACTCATTGCAATTTCGGACCGAACGCAAAATGGCTGGAAAAGTACTTGGTTATGCCTAGGTATCACCACTGGCACCACACTTCTCAAAAAGAGGGCATCGACAAGAACTTTGCCATCCACTTTCCATGGATCGACAAAATCTTCGGAACTTATTACTTTCCCAACGAATGGCCGGAACGCTATGGCTTGGACAGCGAAGAAATTTCCTCGAGCTTTCTCGGACAGACGATTGAGCCGTTTATTCCAAAAAGAAGAAGAACGCCCTAAAAACCCAGCTCTCCCAAGGGAACGTCCGCGGGTATCTGTTCGCCCCTTGGCGTTGCCTTCACCAGCCCAAGACCCTTCATGAATTTAACGGTCAAGAAACCAAAGTCGTATTCGGATTCGGCATGGCTGAGCCGCAATAGAGTTTGATAGTGATGATGATTATTCTGCAGGCAGGCGCTGAAAGTCGCCGTTACCGGCAGCCATTCGCCAATGTTCACCGCGTTGTCGCGTTCGTCGTTATACCTCCGGTATCCAAATTTTCGAGTGTGGGTCCAGTAGTTTTGAATCATATTGATCCACCAACCAAAAATTCGGACGCCAAACCACGTCACCAGCGCGAACTTCAGGCTTCCAACCAGCTTCCACAAGAGCCAAAGATTGGCGGTTTGCGCAACGACCGCAAACAAGGGGCTCCCCACCACGCGGAAGGTTCCGGACTTCAAGATGTCGTCGGTGGCCACATTCTCCTGACATCGATACGGCAAGAGACAGAGATATAAAGTCCGCCACAAACCATCGCTGCCCACTTTATTGGGGTCCCCATCGTGGTCCGAATTCTTATGATGCAATCGGTGGCGATTCACCCAGGTGATCGGATTTACATAGATCGCAAAGGTATTGTTCACGATCGTGACGGCTTTGATGAACCATTCCTGGTAGTCGAGAGAGCGGTGGGCGATTCCGAGATGGAGAACGTCGGCCAAATACAACCCGCCCATAAACCAGCAGAAGATAAAATAAACGCCGCCGATCAATAATCCCTTCCATGGCCCCAAGTGAGCCGGAGCGGAAAACACGCACGCCAGCATGTAGAGAACAACAATCAGATAGCCTGTGAGGTTATATACTTTCATGGCGGCTCCCGGGCACGATTCAATCAGAAATCCGGCCCCTTTTCAATTAGCACCTCAAACGATTTTCCTTGCGCGCAAGCAATAGAACCCAAGGGTGAGGAGTTAGGGAAAGAGTCCGAGGTCAACGCCAGCACCTGCAGTCCAAACCGTGCTCGCCGAATGTATTTCGGTGGAGAGATTCACAGCGGCCAGGTGCGATGCGTTCACGCTCAATAGCGGTCGTCGGTATTGATGTTGAAGCCGAGGATGGCGTTGATTTCGACGGGGCGGGTGCCTCGCATGGCCGGGCGGAACTTCCAATTCGGCAGCGCGGCCATGATCTTGGCGGTCATCGGGGCTGGTCCCGGTTCGATCACCTGGAGGTTCTGCAGTTTGCCCGAAGTATCGAGTCTGCATTTGATGACTACGCGGGCGTGGGGAAGATTGGCGGGCAAATCGGTGACGTAGCCTCGCGGGGCGGTAAACGTTTCGCCCTCAGAGTGTGCCGCGGGATTGACTTCGGCAACTTGCATCACCACTGTGCCGATCGAAGTATCCACGTAGACCGTGTAGTTGTCGCCCGGGAGCTTGCCGTAAAAATCAAACGCTCCGCCGGAGCGCGACGTGGCGACGATGGTAATGGCCGGGCCCTGGTTCGGCATTGCCGGGGTATGGTCAGGAGAATTGGGAGCGCTGCTGCTGTCCGATCCGAAGCTCGGGAGATTGACGACGCTGGTGCTGCCGCCGCGAACGTCGACGCCGGGAACGGCGGGAGATCCGGTAGCAGCGCTGCCAGCACCGCCAGGGCCGGGCGTGGGAGAGATTCCGGCACGGACATTCTTATTGGGATCGGAGCCCACTCCGGTTCCAGTCTTGCCTGCGCCTGAGCCTGTTGAATTCAAACCGCTGCCCGGACCTTCGCCGTGACCAATGCTTGCGCCTCCGCCGGATCCGCCGAGGCCCGGCTTGTCTCCACCGGATGGCGACATGGCCAGCGAGCCTTTGCCGCCGCCCGGCATTCCAACCTTGGAGCCGGGTTGGGACGAGATGACGACTCCGGAACCGTCGCTGCTTCCCGATTCGTTTTTGGGAGGAGCCAGAACTGATCCGGAATCGCCGGGACCCCCGAGGCCGGAACCTTTTCTGCCGGAGCCCGATAAGCCGCTGCCGGAGCCGATGGAGGGAGGCGGCGGAACGACGTTGCCCGCCAGAACCGCGCCGCTACCGGACCTGCCGGAATTTCCCGCTCCAGTAGGGGAACCGTGACTCGTGTCAGGGCCCGCGACTGATGGGGGTGGGGGAATAACGTTTGAGGCGCCGAGATTTGCCCCCCCGGTTCTTCCAGGGGTCGAGTTACCGGACACGCCGATCGACGGCGGAGGCGGAACAATTTTCGCAGCGAGCGATTCGCCTCGCGTTCCTGCGGTTTTGCCGGCGGTTGCTGAACTGATGGCAGGCGGAGGCGGAACAACCTTGGTCGCGAGCGAGCCGCCCGGCTCCCCATTACGAGCGGCTCCTGACGCGCCTGCCGCTGAGACGGTAGGCGGAGGCGGCACAACATCCTGCGTGCCGAAAAGCTTGCCGATGACGGTGCTCACGAATGATCCGTTGCTCGTCGGTGTGGGAGGCGGAGGAACTACGGCTTTCGACGGGTCGGTGCTGCCACTTTCGAGACGCCTCAGGTCGTGGACGGAATCGGCTGAGGGCGGCGGCGCGACCACGGATGGCGCGGGCAGATTGAGCTTCGCGGTGCGCGAACTGTCGCGCTCCGGCGCTGACACCGGCGGAGGCACGACCGCGACATTGTTCATCTGCACTCGCGTGGGCGCGACTTCGCTGCCCACGGTGGCAGGAGCGGGTGGAATCACGCTGGCGCTGAGCGCTGGGGCGGGGCGCGCCTTGTCGCCGGAGACGCGCGTGGATGCCGGGGCGATCACGCTGGGGGTCAGGGACGGTGCGGCTAGCGTGCGCTCCCGGGAAACACGGGGGGCCGGCGCGATGATGCTAGGGTCGAGCGCAGGCGCGATCAGCGTATGCTCGGAGCGGACGCTGGGTGCGGGAGGCACGACCGCCGCATTCAGGGCGGGAGCGGATCGAGACTTGTCGGAAGAAATACTGGGAGCGGGGGGAACGACAGAGTCGAGGGTAAGCGCGGCGCGGAATTGATCGCGAGTAATGTTCGCGGGCGGCGGAGCGATCACGTTGACGGGAATTCTGGGAGCAACCAGAGAAGAATGTAAGCCCTCCGAGGGAGGCGGGCCGGGGTTCGTGGCTTTGAAGGCGAGTAGATTAGCCACGGCGCCCGCGGCGGAGGGAAGTTTGAGGTTGGGAGCATCGACAACTTTAGGCGCGAGCGAGCCTCCGCGAGCTACGTGAATGGTTTGGGTTCGGTGATGCGCGTCGTGACCGCCGGCGCGGCCGGTGGCTCCAGCCGGGGCGCCGCCCAGGTCTTCGGTGCGCGGCAGTTCGTCGCCGGAGTAGTAGATCACTTCATAGGGTTGTACCTTAGGTGCGGCGTAGGGACGGAGCTTCGCAATCTCCTTCGGGATTACGATCAGGACGAACACTATGAACGCTTCCAGCAGCAACGAAGCCAGCAAGCCTGCGTAGGGGAAAATACCGTGAGGAGCTTCGCCTGCCAGGCGCGGACCGGAGCGGGCGAAGGCGGGGCGGATCGAAGTGACGAATTCCTGCCATCGCGGCGACCATTCGACCAGTAGCTTCGGCGCATCATGCAGATCACGAAGCTGGATCGTGTCTTCGAGTTGGAGGGTATCGGTCACTAATACTTATAGGCTGGTCTGCGTTAGGCTGGCCCGCGGCGGGTCGGGGCGTCGTGGCCGAAGCTGCTAAGCCTCCTCCTTTACCTTGATTTCAATTCTATCGCCGACAGCAGTTCCTGTTGAGGTAATCGTGTCTTGCGGCAGTTCCAGGATTGAGGCTGCCTGCAAACGGACCGGCGCGATGCGCCAGGGCCGCAGAGCGCGCTCGAGGTGCACGACTGTGCCGCCGGGGTCGAGGTAGACCACGTCGATAGGGAACCGCATAGCTAGAGTATGAACGCCCCGGCAGGGGCGAATCCATAGGCCGCAACCGTTACGGAAGTCATCTTCGGAAGCTCCGAGCAAGCCAACCAGCCGGGACCAGTGCGTCTGGGCCATGGCGAGACTCGTGGCGAGAAAAAGCTGGCGGGTTTGGTTGAAAGCCTGGCCGTGCGGGAGTGATCCCGGCATTGCGACTCCTGAGTTTATTGTTGGATGCACCCCGAGCTGCTTCTCGCCGCGAGCTACTTTGAAACCAGCGAGTGATAAGCCTGAATGAGTGCCGGTCCAACCGTGACGAAAAGGAACGGTACCAGAATGAATATCACGAGGGGAGGAACCATTTTGATCGTGGTCTTGGCGGCTTGTTCTTCAGCCCGCTGCCGACGCGCCGTGCGCAGAGAGTCGGAATGAACGCGTAAAGCCTGGGCAACGCTGGTGCCGAAGCGGTCGGTCTGGATGAGCGTGCCCACGAGCGAGCGAATGTCATCGACCCCGGTGCGGTCGACGAGATTCCGCAGGGCTTCGGCACGAGGCTTGCCGGCGCGCATCTCGAGATTGACGAGGTGAAATTCGTCGCTGAGGTCGGGATGGGCGTGATGCAGGTCTTTGCCGACGCGCATTAGCGCCTGATCTAGAGCTAATCCGGCTTCGACGCAAATTACGGTCAGATCAAGAGCGTCGGGCAAGGCGATGCGGATGCGCTGCTGGCGGTCTTTGATCATGCGTTTCAGGAAAAAGCGGGGAAGGAAGAAACCGAGCGCGGGCACGCAGACCAGCAGGCTCAGACTGGTGAAACCAGAAAAAAGCACGACACCGCCGAAGCCTAGAAACGCCAGCAGCATGCGGGCGCCGAGGTAATAGCTGGCGTGGCGCGGCTCGCGAAGTCCGGCCTGGATCAGCCAGGCGCGGGTGCGGGAGACGTCGGAGGGCGACAGCGGGATGGCTTTGCTCAGGGGATCGAGCGCCTGCTCGAAGCGCTCCTTCATCTTCATCGCAGGCTTTTCAGTAGCCTGCAATCGCTGTCCGCCGAGTGCGCGCAGGCGGGCTCCCAGCACGGAACTGGGCGTCACCACCGCCGCGCCGAAGGCAAACACCACCAGTACGACGGTGACAAATACGACGATCGCGAGAATCATTGACGGCATTGTTAGCCTGCTACCGCTTAAACCTTGTTCTGCTTAAACCTTGTCCTTACTTAAACCTGGATCTTAATAATCTTGCGGATCACAAAATAGCCAATGGTTTGCAAGGCGATACTCACCACCAGCAGGGTATGGCCGATGGGATCATAAAAAAGCGGGCGAACAAATTCCGGGCTAAAGACCGCGAGAACAGCCACCACTGCGGGAGGCATCGCCATGAGCAAGGCCATGGTGAGGCGGCCCTGCGCGGTGTGAACCCGCACCTGGCGCTGAATCTTGAAACGCTCGCGGATTACGTACGACAAGTTGTCGAGGATTTCGGCGAGGTTGCCGCCGGTTTCGCGTTGCAGCATGACGGCTGTGACGAAGAACTTCACGTCCACCAGAGGAACGCGCTCGGTAAGATTCATGAGGGCGTCGCGTACCGGCATGCCGAACTTTTGTTCTTCGAAGAGTTTGCGGAACTCGCCGGCCAGGGGTTCGGTGGTTTCGTTGGAGATCATTTCCAGGGCGGTGGTGAAGGCGTGTCCGGCGCGGACTGCCCGGGCCAAAGTGTCGATCGCCTCGGGGAAAAGTTCTTCGATTTTTTCAAAACGCTTCTGGCGGCGGTAGGATACCGATGCGTAGGGAATAAAGGCGCCGATGATTAGGGCGGCCCAGGTGATGGCGGGATTGCGGCTCCAGACCAGCGCGGCGAATCCGGCGACAGCGCCGCAGGCCAGGCAGAGCACGAGAAAGTTGCCGGCGCGAAACTTCATGCCCGCCTGCAGCAAAGCTTCCTGAATGGCAGAAACGCGGGCGGAGCGGCGCAGCAGGCTATCGAGGGCGGGGATTTCGCTGAGTTGCTCGTCGCGCAGCAGCGCCAGTTCCTCGTCCGGCTCGCGTTCGGGTGCTTTCTGCACGGTCGCCAGACGATCTCTGATGAGGCGGGCCTGGGCGCGGCGCTGATCGACCAGCGACAAACCCGCAAAGGCCGCGAGGGCCACCACCACGAACACCAGGAACGTAATCAACAGTGCGGACATAGACTAATGGCTTCCTAATTCTCTGGAACAATCTTCTTCCTAAACTTCAGTCTTCGATTCAAACAGCGACGGGCGCAGCTTTGTGCCCGCATTGGCCAGGCGTTCGGCAAACTGCGGGCGAATTCCGGTGGCGCGGAACGCTCCGCGCACCTTTCCGTTTTCGTCAAGGCCGCGGCGGTCGAACACGAAAATGTCCTGCATGGTGATGGATTCGGTGTCCATGCCGGTGACTTCGGAAACCGAGATGACCTTGCGGGTGCCGTCGGACAAGCGGGCGACCTGGACTACCGCGTGAATGGCGGAGGCAATCTGATGGCGCACCGCACGCTCGGGAATATTTAGGTTGGCCATGGAGACCATGTTCTCGACGCGGGCCAGAGCGTCGCGCACCGAGTTGGCGTGGACCGTAGTCAGCGAGCCCTCGTGGCCGGTGTTCATGGCCTGCAACATGTCGAAGGCCTCTTCGCCGCGGACCTCGCCCACGACGATGCGGTCCGGCCGCATACGCAAACTGTTAATCACAAGCTGGCGCTGGCGAACCGCGCCTTTGCCTTCAATGTTGGGGGCGCGCGTCTCCAGGCGCACCACATGTTCCTGCTTAAGCTGCAGTTCGGCGGCGTCTTCGATGGTGACGATGCGCTCGACATTTGGAATGTAGCCGGAGAGCACGTTGAGCAAAGTGGTTTTGCCGGCTCCGGTGCCGCCCGAGATCAGCAGGTTCAACCGCCCTTTCACCATGGTCGAGAGCAGTTCGAGCATGGGCTCGGTGAGAGTGTGATTCTCGAGCATGTTGCGGGCTGTAACTGGGTCGCGTCCGAAGCGGCGGATGGAAAGACAAGCTCCGTCCAATGCCAAGGGAGGAATGATGGCGTTCACGCGGGAACCGTCAGCCAGACGGGCATCAACCATGGGGGAAGATTCATCGACTCGGCGGCCTACGCGGGAAACGATGCGCTCGATGATTTGCATGAGATGCTGGTTGTCTTTAAAGGCCAGGTCTTTCATCAACTCCAGCTTGCCGGCTCGCTCGATGTAGATCCGATCGAAGCGGTTTACCAGAATGTCGGAGATGGTGTGGTCCTTGAGCAGGGGTTCGAGCGGGCCAAGGCCGAAGATCTCGTCGAGAATTTCGCGCGACAGCCGCTCACGCTCGGTAAAACTGAGGGGAACGACCTCGCTGTTCACCGAGTTGCGGATGAGGACAAGAACTTCCTCGCGGGCGCTGTCGCCGGTAGCGCGGCCGAGTTTCTCGAGATCAAGGCGGTCGAGAATCTTGCGGTGCAGATCAGCCTTTACCTGCTGATACTCGCCGTGCTCGAAGGTCGGCAAATTGGCCATAACGTCTTATATCGCCTTAGCCCTATATCGTTTTAACCGCAACGTGCTGAACCTAAACAGTCTTAAACAAAGACCAGGCAGCGCGTTTCACATCGACGTCGTCGCGAGTCAATTCCTGCGCCAGGCCAGAGAAGCAACGCGCGATTTCAGTATGGCTTTGCTCCATCACTGGCGTGCCGCGGTCAATGGCGGAGGAGATGGCGAAATATTGATTGGGAACGCGCCATAACAATTTGACGCCGGCCGCGTTTTCCGCATCCGCCTCGCTGAAGCCGGGAACTTTGCGGAAACGATTCAGCACCAGCCGCAGGCGTTCGCGGTTGCCGGTTTCACCCAGATACTGTTGAACCCGCGCGGCACTCCACAGCGAAGCCACGTCGGTGCAGGCTACCAACAGGACGCACTCTGACAAATTCGCGACCAGGCGGCTCGCGGCGTCGAGGCGGGAAGAATTGTCCACAACCACATAGCGATAATGCGTGACCAGCATGTCGAACAGCCGTACAAACTCCGCCGTCGAGGGTTCGATGGCGGCGGGGGCATTGGTTCCCGCCAGCAACTGCAGACCGCCGCTATGCCGGGTCATGAAACTCTCGAGCAGCGAACTATCCATGCGGTGCAGATTGCGGGTTGCATCGGCCAGGGTGAACAGCGGTTTGAGATTCAGATGCAGCGAGCTGTGTCCCAGGGGCGCAAGGTCGACCAGGGCGGTGTGCCCATGGGCTGCCTGCAGGGCGAGGGCAAGATTCACGGCTACAGTGGTCGCGCCGCTGCCGCCTTTGGCATTGACCACGGAGAACACTTTGCCGCGCGGTCCTTCTTTCTTAACCTTGCGCTGGGCTGTCGTCAGGCGGACAAAGGCCTCGAGAAGATCGGTGGTGGTGGTGGGGCGTTCGATGAACTCCCGGGCGCCCGCGCGCATCGCATTCACGATGACTTGCGGCTGGTTGAGACTACCGATGGCGAATACCGCCGAGTCGGGCAGTTCCTGGCGCAGAAGTTCGACGGCGCGCATGGCCGTGTTTGGATTATCGGCAGGTATGTCGATCAGGAGAACGTCAGGACTGGCGGCCTGAACCCGCCGCGTAACCGGATCAGAAGCAGCGAGCGGAAAACTGGCGCAGGTATGAACCGTGCGGGCTACGCTGGTGCCATCCACCAACACTTGTAGCACGGTGCGCTGCTCGTTATCCGTGGCCACGATGACGACTGAAAGCTCCGCCATAACTTATGACTTCTCCACTCCCCTGAAACCAGGTGCCAGTGTCCAGTGTCCACTTGTCAGCAAGATCGTCACGTCCATAGGGTCACTTCCCCGAAGGTTTCTTTCCATCGAACTTTTCGTTGTTGATGAAAGGCTGGGGATTCTTGGGGATAGGCGGTGGTTCGGTATTGGGTGAAATCCGATGTACGGTGCAGAGCACCATGAGTTCGGAATTGCTCTTCTGGATACTCTTGCTCTTGAAGAAATTACCCAGGATCGGAATGTCGCCCAGGCCAGGAACCTTGTTCCAAATGTCGGTGACGCGATTGTCGATCAAGCCGGCGATCACGAAGCTCTGTCCATCGCGCAACTCGAACTCGGTCTCCGCCTTTCGCGTGCTGAGCGCCGGTATGGTGAAACCTGAAATAGTCAGAGCATCGGCGAAATCGAGAGTGCTCACTTCCGGCGCGACGGTGAGATGAATGTTTCCGTTGGGCATGATCACCGGTGTGAACTCGAGCCTCACGCCAAACTCCTTGAAGGAGATGGTAACGGCGGTGAATCCCTGTCCGGGCTGCACGATGGGGAAGGGAAATTGTCCGCCGGCAAGGAAACTGGCTTTCTTGCCATTGACGGCGATGAGATTAGGCTCGGCCAGGATCTGAAGAAGGTTCTTGGTCTCGAGCGCTTCGATCACTGCGCCGAGATGAATATTGGGCTGGAACAGAAACAAGTTGAGAACGTTGCTGAGGGTTTCAGTGGCCGTAAGCGGAGGACTTTGTCCTTGCGTCTGGGTGATCGTTGGCGCAGTGATGCCGCCGTATTGGCCGGTGGTTGTGCTTCCAAACAAATTGGCGGCGCCGGTGGAGAAAACGTTGACGCCCATCTGGGTAAGAGCGGAGCGGTCGACCTCAGCGAACTTCACCTCCAGCAGCACTTCCTGAGCGCCAACCGGACCGAAGGTGAGCACATTGATCACGTTTTTGGAATAAGCGGTAGCCAACTCTCCGGCGCGCTTGGCGACATCCTCGGTGGTAACGTGGCCGGAGAGCACGATGGCGGCGCGTGAAGGCGTGACGGAAATCTGTTCCTCGGGGAAGACGCGATGTTCTTCTTCGGCGCAGGCGCTGACATCAACGTCTACCCGAAGATCGAAGCTGCGCGAGCGTTCCAGTTCGTCCCAGATCAGCAACGAGACTTCGCCGGGGGCTCGGCCATGAACCAGAATCTGGGTGGGAGTAATCACGGTGGCATAGGCGACCGTGGGGTCGGTGATCGAAATGCGCTTGAGCCTCTCCGTGGTGTTGATGAGCAGAGACTTGTCGACCATCACGCGCAGCGGAGCCGACCCTGAGGGCTGGGCCGACTGCGGCGGAAGTGTGGTCTGGGCAGCCGCCGGCAGAGTTGGTTCCTGTGGCGCCTGAGTCGCCGGCTCCTGAGGCAGCGCATCGGCCAGCCCGAACGCCGGCAGCAGGAACGACATTGCGGCAGCTACGAAAAGTGTCGTGCGAACCTTCATCGTTTGATTCCTCTCCACTTGAGGAAACCTGCCACCGAGCGTATCCAACGCGCAGGACGAACCTCTCTCCCACTATTTAGGATCTTCACCATTCTGATCCGGGAACTTGACGACGTCTGGCTTCTTGTCACCTTGATAAACCTCGATACTGAGCACCGAGGGAGAGGTCGGCGGTGGCTCAGTCTTCTGCTTTACGGGGCGAATCGTTACGTGCGGTCGAGCCGCGACCGGTGTGCCGCTCATGTACAGACCCTTGGCATTCTCCGCCACGACGGGATCCTGATGGGTGTCGAGCGGGTTACGCAGAACGAGTTGAATCTTGCCTTCGGCACTGGCCAGGGTCAGGCGTTCCGCGTCCTCGGGAGAGGCGAGAAGTGTGATCACCGGAGTGGTCTGAGCTTCCCCGGCAGCATTTCGTTCCAGGCGTTGGCCGGATGCAATGACGGCAACATTCTGCAGCACTGTAGTGGTTTGGGATTCCGAACTGCCGTTGGGGGTTCCGGTAAGGAGCACGTCGACCCGGGTTCCGGGACCGACGAAGCCGGCGACCGAGACCACCTCATTCACCCGCACAGAGACGGCGCGCATGCCCGGCGGAATCAGCGCGGGCAAACCCGCTCCAGCATTTTCCGGAGCCAGCTTGCTGGGCAGAATGAATTCGCCTCTGGATATGGGAATGATCACGCCGCGGCCCATTACCTGAGACCTCTTAGTGTAAGCGCCGGGCGGCAGTCCAGAGGCGGGAAATCTGGCGATCCGCACGTCATGCTCTTCGACGCGCGATCCTACCTGAATGTCGTCGGCGGCAACGATGACGTCTGCGCCGGCTTCGACGGTTGCCGGCCGCCCCACTAGGTTCTTGTAGACAAAGAGGCTGACAAAGGCTCCCAAGGCCAACGCCACGATTCCGATCATCAACAAACGAGTGCGGTTCATAATGCTCTATCAGGACGAGCAGAAGCACGATCCCACGCCGTATCCGTGGAGGACTGACTTTACGCTGCGCCCATTGCCGATCCCTTACTGAATCGAACTGGCGACGTTGGAGAAAACATTGTTTGCGTTAGAGCCGATCAGCCGGATCGTGCCTACGACGATTACAAGGATCACGGCCAACATCACGGCGTATTCTGCAATATCCTGTCCTTCTTCGTCGCGCCACAATCTCCAAAGACGATCCATAGTTTCCGGCCTCCTTAGAAATATCAAGCTTCTGAAACAAGCATTCAAAGCAGATAAAAGGCGCAGGGCCTCGCGGACTTGCGTCCCGTTAGCTCGCGCTGCTTCTGCGGGGAGATTTAATCACCCTCATAATAACCTGCAAAATGCTTTAAGAGGTGTACTTTCTTGCATACCGATGGTAACTGTTTTCGCCCTCGGCATTGAACTCTAACCGACTGCGGTTCTAAGGACTTGGCTTGGCCATGGATGGTTTCGCTGAAGCGGGCTCATCACGGATCGCGTCGGGACGCGCAATCAGGACCACAGCCTGCGGGTCTTCGTAGGAGACGGTCCAACCCGGAGAACTCCGCAAACCTGTGGCCAGGGCGGAATCGGAGGGGACAATTACGGTGTCGATGCCCCAGCGCAGGAAGGGTTGCTGCCACTCGCCCTTGAACTGATAGGTTTCGGCGAACTGGTCAAACAGCTGTTGCCCATAGAGATCGGCGCGACCGTCGATGAAGACGGGTGTTGAAGGGTAGAGCTTCCAGATTAGATAGCCACCCCAGTCATAGTGGTTGAAGATTCGACCGGACGGTGGATGATTCCGCAGGAATGCAACCGCGCGGACGGGGAAGTGCTCAATCTCAGCTTGCGGCTGGCGCTGGATAACCTGAGCGATATGGACCTCGGCAAAAGCCGCCATTGCCAGCAGGATCAGGCCGTTGAGCAGGGTCGAGGCGGCGGCTTGTGGATGCGTCCCAGGCCGGCTTCGTGGCCAGTTGCCGAGCCGCTTGGCGATCAGCGGGACCGCGATCAGGACGAACAGCGGAATCAGGCGGATTGAAACCAGGGCGGCATACAAGCTGACGAGCAACAGAAGCAAATCGCGCAGCCGCAGCTCGAGACGGGACCAACTGAGGGTCACGAACGTGGCCAGCACCACCAGCAGGAAAGGCCAGTACTCTGCGTGGTGAAAGTTGGGCGAGGCCCATTCGGCAATATATTTTTGCATGGCGGTCGAGCGAAGGGTCTCGACGGGGTAGGAGAACATCCGCAGCCCGTTGGGATTTAGAGGCACGATCAGAACATCGAGTAAGAAGATCAGCGCCGCGAACCGCAGGCCGGACGAGCTCTGATGAGAGCGGCCCAGCCTGCGTTCGATCCATTCTCCGGCGAGGTACAAGGCTGAAACAGCCAAGCCTACGGCGAATCCGGCGTGCAGATTCACCCAGAGTAGAGTGAGCGGAAGAGTCCACCACAGAAGTTTGGGATTGCGTTCGGAGCGGTCGAGAACTAGAAGCCACAAGCTGGTCAAGAGAAGAGAAAGAACCTGTGGGCGTACTCCCCACAAGGGTACGGTGGCCCAGGCTCCGACAAGAGTCGCCACGCCCGGAACGTAGGTCGCAGGCCCACAGCGCAGGTACAGCAGGAAGAACGCCGCAGTCACGACTGCAGCAAAGAACAAGATCAACCCGCCCCACCCCGTGGTGCGTTCAAGCTCGTACATGGAAAGCTCGCTAAGCCATTCATGCGCGACCCAGGGCTGTCCGGCGCGAGTGTAAGAAAATGGATCGGTGTGAGGAACGCTTCTATGCTCGGCGATATACTGCCCGGTCTTGAGATGCCACCAGACGTCAGGGTCAGTGACGTTGCGCGCAGCCATGGCGAACAGTCCGATGAACAGCGCTGCCAGAAAGACGTTTCTCGTCCGCAGAAGTTTCTTCACGGTGGCATGGATCATACCGCGCTTGGAGCGAAGATATAATCCCGAACTTAAGGAAGAGGACGAAGGAATACGTGAGCCGAAACAGACTCAAGACGTGGATCGCCGTGCTGATCGTCGGCATGCTGTGCATTCACGGCGTGCTCTTCTGGAAGGCGAGGGTCCTAGTTCGGCAGGGCTACCCGGACTTTACGATTTTCTATACGGCGGGAAAGATGTTGCACGAGGGTCTGGGCCACAATCTGTACAACGGCGCTTTGCAGTATGAAGTGCAGCAGACTTTTGCTGCGGGAGTGCGAATCCGGAAAGGGCCGCTGCCTTACAATCATCCGCCGTTTGAGGCTTTGATCTTTGAGCCGCTGGCCTCGCTCGATTACCCCACGGCGTACCTGGTCTGGAGCATGATCAATCTCGCGATCCTGGGATTGCTGCCTTTTCTGCTGCGACCATATATTCCGGCGCTGGCGCAATACCCTGCTTTTGTGTGTCTGCTGGTCTTTCTTGGTTTCTTTCCGGTACTGGTTGCGCTGCTGCAGGGGCAGGATGTGATTTTGCTGCTTCTGCTGAATGCCTTGGCATTCGCCGCTTTGAAGAGAAAGGCTGACACGCTCGCCGGATGCTGGCTCGGCCTTAGCGTGTTTAAGTTTCAGCTCATCGTTCCTCTCGTTCTGATTCTGCTGTGCTGGAAGCGCACCCGAGTGGCTCAGAGTTTCGCGGTCACGGCGGCCGTCCTGGCGGCAATCTCCGTTGCTATTACCGGCTGGGCGGGGGTGCTGCGCTATCCCTGGTATGTCTTGCACTTCGAAAAATTCATGGAGCGGGGGGGAATCGCCGTGGACATGCCGAACCTGCGCGGATTGCTCGAGGGTTGGTCTTTCAGCGGGTTCCCAGGCGCGCACGTGATAACCATTACAGTTTCGATTGGTCTGCTTGTGTGGGTCATCGTGAAAGGTCGAAGCCAGACGCACTCAAGCCAGCGATTCCATCCGGAGTTCAATCTGCAGGAGTTCGATCTGCAGTTTTCCGTGGCGATGGTGGCGGCAGTGCTGGCCAGCTATCATGCGTTTCCTTACGACCTCAGCCTGCTTGTGATTCCCGTGCTTCTGTTGGTTAACTACGCGATCGAAACGGCTTCGCTTCACCGCTATAGAAACTGGTCTCTCATGCTGCCGGTAGGATTGCTCTTCCTCACCCCGGTTTACATGCTGCTGTGGCTGCGACTCGATCACTTCAATCTGTTCGCTACGGTATTGCTGCTGTGGACGTGGGGGATTGCGCGGGAGATTTCATCCCGCTTCGATTTACCGGAGACCCAACGACCTTGACGAGGAAGGCTCAGATCGGATTGATCCTTGCTGTCGTCGCCGCGGCGAGCATGTGGTTTTATGTGAACCGAATCCTGGTAGGTTTTCAGGTTGCGGATGCTGCCTTGCGCGAGCGTCCGCGCGGCAATCTGTCCGATCTGTATCCTCGCTGGCTCGGAGCGCGGGAACTGCTGCTTCACCACCGCAATCCTTACGGCGATGACATTACTATCGAAATCCAGAAAGGATATTACGGGCGCGCGCTTGATCCCACCCGCCCCAACGATCCCAAAGACCAGCAGGGGTTCGCTTATCCCGTCTACGTGGTGTTCCTTCTGGCGCCGTTTATCAAGTTTCCATTTCACACAGTGCAGTTTGTCTTTTATTGTGCGCTGATCGCGCTGACAGCAGCGAGCGTCTGGCTGTGGCTGCGCGTGCTGCGATGGCGGCTGCCGGTGCTTGCGACTGCCAGCTGCATCGCGCTCACGCTGGGAAGCTTTGCTGCGGTGCAGGGAATCAAGCTGCAGCAGTTGAGCCTGCTAGTGGCGGCGCTTCTGGCCGCCGCAGCGGCTTGCGCGGCTGAAGGTTTTCTGTTTTGCGGCGGCGTCTTGCTGGCGGCTGCAACGATCAAGCCTCAGCTGGCGTGGCCTTTAGTGGCTTGGCTGCTAGTGTGGACGTTGAGTGATTGGCGTAATCGGAGACGCTTTTTCTTCGGATTTGCCGTGGCGATGGCGCTGTTGCTCGGTGGCGCGGAAATTATTCTACCGGGTTGGTGGCGGCTGTTTGTCCATGCTCTGGGGCAATATCATCGCTACACCCAGAACCAGTCAGTGCTGCTTGTCTCGTGGGAGTATTCAGGAATCTTTGTCGCCGCCGCCGTGGTCGCTTGCGGGTTTCTCCTTTGGAAGCTGCGCCAGGAACCTCCTGATAAGCAAAACTTCGGCGTGGCTATCTCACTCGTGCTGGCCTTGACCGTGCTCGTGGTGCCCATGTACGCGCCCTATAACCAGGTGCTGCTTCTGCCCGCGATTCTGGTGCTGGTGCGGGATCGAAGATTTTTCACCTCGCGCTCGCGTGGAGTTCGCTTCCTCTACCTGGCAGCGGCTTTTGCTTTAGCGTGGCAGTGGATCGCGAGCTTGGGTTTGAGCTGCGGCTATTTGCTGGGATGGCGGGCGTGGGCGATCAGCTCCTGGAAACTGCCTTTCTTCGCGACGTTCAGCTTGCCGGTTTTTGTCTTCGCACTGATCCTTCTTGCCGTGCAGGGCGCTCAGCGACGCGCGGGAGTCCAAGAGAGCGGCGGTTAATTTGCCGCCCGAGTTTCTTCTCGCCGCAGAAGAAACGCCAAGCTCGAGAACAAGCCCAGCAAGGGAAGACTCATGAGCGCATACACGCCCGCTCGAAGCGTCCAGAGATGGAGCGGAGGCAGAAACAAGATTCCAACCCAGCCTAAGGTTATCCAGTTCGCGGGATTCCGCACCCCCGACGTTCGCCCGAACCCACGGCCGAAGAGCAGGGCAATCGGCAACAGCAGAAGGCTGAGGTCGTGCGGGTTGAGGTGATAGCTTACCAGTAACGCGAACAACACAGAGTTGGCGAAAGCCAGATCGAACTCGTCTTTGTTATTCGGTCCCGTGTTATCTCGTCCCATCTTCTCCCATCCCCAGAGCGTCGCGATCAGCATGGCTGCACAAACGATCGACAACGTAATAATGGAGCCGGAGGAATAATCGCTACGAAAGAAGAAGTAGGTCAATCCCCGGAAATTTGCCATGGCCTGGGGAACAACTCCGGCGAAGGGCCGGGCTTTCAGATCGAGCAGAAACTTCGGATAGATGAGGAAGACAGACAATCCCGAGATGGCCGCCGACAACGCCGCCAACGACAACGCAATCAGGCCGAACCCCTTCACGAGCCCGGTTCGGACGTTTCTGCTTTGGGTCACCACCAGCACCAGCGCTAACGGCAGCGCGAGTTGAAACTTGAAAAGTCCGAGGCCGAGCCAGCAACCGGCGGCGAATCCGCGGCCGCGCCGGAGAGCTGCAAAAGCCAAAACCGCCAGCAAGAGCAACAGTAGAGAATCCTGACCCTGCAGAAAACAGAGCAACGCCGGAACGAAGGTGAGCGAAGCCGCGAGCGATAAACGCCAATCCCAGGGCAGGATTTCTTTGGCCAGGCGACGCGCTCCAACCCCCAGAAACGCGAGGTTCAGCAAAGACCACAGCAGATAGGCGTAGCGCAAAGGCAGCCACGCCACGGCGAGATAAAGTACCGCTTCAAAAGGCGGATGGATGTAGAGTGTGCCCACTCTTCCGGCGTAGTGGGCCTGATATTGGCGCTGCAGGTCGGCATCGTAGAGATGGTGTCCATGGCCCGCAGCCAGCATGCGCGCGGCACAATAAAAATCCGGGAAATCGGTGCCCTGCAGGAACGCCGAGGAGCGGGTCATGGCGAAAGACGCGACCGCAGCGACGAAGACACAAATAATGAAGGTCTTGGTTGCTGACCGGAGAGCCGGTTCGCGACTTGAGTCCCGGGAGAACACGCCGCCGCAGTCTATCGAACCAATGCAGGAAGCGCCACCAGCGCTCTCGACGAAAGCGCTCCGGCGGGGCATAATTCCTCTGCATTATTCTTATTTGAGCCGTTTCCGTGTAGTCTTGGGCAGGGGGCGGCGCCACATCCCATGGTCTTAAACGCGATAGGCCGACCACAGTCATCGGCTTCGGGAGTGTTTCCCGGGCTGGTGCTGGTGCAGGGCAATGAGCAGAAGAACATCGTGCTCAACCGCACGCCTTTCAGCGTGGGGCGCAAAATCGATAAGGATCTGGTCATCGCTGATCCGCGGGTCTCGCGCGATCACGCGCTTATCGTTCTGGAAGAAGACGGATTCTTTCTGGTCGACCAGGGCAGCAAGCACGGCACCTTCGTCAACGGAGAACGGATTCAGCGGCAAAAGCTGGAGCGCAACGACCGCCTGGAATTTGGCGCGCGCGATTCCGCCTACGCCATTTTCAATCCGGCGCACGGCACTTCGAACACGGCACGCGAGTTTTTGAGTCAGATCTCCGAGATTCAGATCTCGCAGGAAGCCAACGACCTCGAGAAGCTGACTCTTTTCCTCGAAGCGGCGCGCAAGTTGAACACCGCCGGCGTGCTCGACGAAATCCTCATGACCATGCTGGACGTCACGCTGCGGCTGACTCGCGCCGAGCGCGGCTACGTCTTTCTGAAAGACGAAGACGGCAGCCTCCGGCTGGCCGCGGGACGCAACAACAAGGGCGAGCCGCTGCTCGATGACAAGACTATTTCGCATTCCGCGCTCGAAGAATCGTTGCGTTCGAATTCCGAGTTTTTGCTGACCGATACGGGCAGTTCGCCGGAGCTCGCCGGCCGGCAAAGCATTGTCGCCTACGATCTTCGTACAGTGATTTGCATTCCTCTACGCAAGCGGCAGGTGCAGTCCAAAATGCGCGAGCAATTAACCATGGTCCCCGGCCTCCCCTCGGCCGAAGTGACGGGGGTTCTATATGTAGACTCGCGCTTCGCCTCGCGCGAATTCTCCGGCGTCGGCCACGACATTCTGCGCGCGATCGCGACTGAAGCGGCGTCTTTGATCGAGAACGCCCGCCTGGTGCAGGCCGAGGAGGAGTCCCGCCGTTACCAGCAGGAACTCACCATCGCGGCGGGCATTCAACAGCGCTTGATGCAGGTGAAAATTCCCGAAGTGCCGTTTGCCAAACTGCGCGGCAAGAACCTGTCCTGCAAAGAAATCGGCGGGGACTTCTTCGATGCTGTCAATACCAAGGAGGGCCTGGCGGTAGTGTTGGCTGATGTCAGCGGCAAGGGGGTCTCGGCGGCGCTGCTGGCTACTTCGCTGCAGGGGATGATCTATTCGCATTTGAGTTCCGGCATGCCGCTGTTAGACGTGGTGGCCGCCGTGAACCACTTCTTCACCGAAAAACTTGTGGGAGAAAAGTACGCCACCGTGCTTCTGGTTCTCCTGCGGCGCGACGGCGATCTGGAATATGTCAATTGCGGGCACGTGCAGCCGTTGCTGGTTTGCGCTGGAGAAGTGATGCGCCCGCCGCACGGCAATGTGCCGGTGGGCTTGCTGCCCGATGCCACATTTGAGAGCGCCCGCTGCCAGCTCAAATCGGGTGACCGCTTTATCCTCGTGACCGACGGCGTGACCGAGGCGGAAAATGCGATGGGTGATTTTTTCGAGGACTCGCGGCTGGAAGCGACCGCGGCCAAGAATCCCACGCTGGAAGGCATCTTTTCCGCCGTCTCGGAATTCTGCGCCGGAAATCCACTCAGCGACGACTGCACCGTGGTGGAGCTGGTGTATTCGTTCGCCGGCCCCGTGTCGGTGGTCTAAACCACCGTGACCGTGTAGTCCGTACCCTCCCAGCGATTCTCCTGCATCCAAAGAAACGTGAACACGATTTTGCTTCCCGCGGGCAGCGAAGCTGTCGGCAAGTCGAGTATGTGGAGGCCCAGTCCGGTGTCGCGCGTGTTCGTATCATGCGCGCTCTTCCAGGCGTCAATGCTCCAGTGCACCAGCGCGGGGTCGAGCAATTTGATGCGCAGCATCTTGTGTTGCGGGATGGACCGGGGCTTGTTGTTAATCCTCCACCCAGAAACCTGCCGCTTCGGCTTTTCCACCTGGTAGCGCTGTACCGTCTGCGGCGGCTGGTCGAAAATCTTTCCGTCGCGCAGGGAGCGGCGCAACTTAATGTATTCGGAGTGAGCCCAGACTAGCGGACAAGCGGACCCGGTGGGCTTCCCGCGGAACAATTCGAGGCTGGCAATGTCGTCAGCATCCCAGACTTGCTCGGAGAGCAGTCGGCTGTGACCCACGGTGCAGTTTTCCATCATCGTAAGCAAGGCGTCGACTTCGCCGGTGCGCCCGGCAGCAATTTCGTAGTGACCGCGTTCCCCGGCCAACAGGGGCCAAGGTCGTCCAATGCCGGTGCCGTTAAACGGCGAACCATCCTTGTGTTCACCATAGCCGTCGCCGTTATAGCGGTACCAGCAGGCTCCCTGCGGCAGTTGCACCCGCAACAGAGCGTCAACCGCCTTCACGGTATTGAGGATGCGCGGATCATCCGGCGCACGCAATCCGAAGCGCACCAGGGCCAGCGCATCCGGACTGATGATATGAAACGCACGTTCCGGATTATCCCCCGGAGGGCGGTTCTTGATCGGCACGAAACCCTGCGTTGGCGAGGCCGCGCCATCCGTATCCGGTGGAGCAATGCGCACGTAGTAGCCTTCCACGCCGATCTGCCGGGCGAGCTCGCCGCCCGTCGCATAGACCCAGCGCTCGATGTTCTCATTCCAGGCATCGGCAGTGTCGCGCAGGAAGGGAGCGGCATCGGGGTGGCCGGTTAATTCTGCGATCTCCGCCGCGGCCAGCAGCGCGGAAATTTCCGCCGCCAGCGTGAAGGGAGAATAGCCCGCGTCTTCTTCCCAGCGATCCTGCTGCGTGACCGGGCCGTTGCGCAGTATAAAACTCGCAGCTTTGCGCACCATGGGCCACCAGCGCTCCAGTTTGCCCAGACCAGGCGCGGCGTGGCGGCGCAGCAGATCGAGCAGCAGGATGGGGAAAGCGGTTTCGTCCATCTGCACGCCGCTCCAGTAAGAGCGCCCGTCAAGCCAGAGATTCTGCGCCCAGTTGCCCTCAGCCTCTTGCGTGGATTCGAGGTAGCGCAGTACTCTGACGGCTTCGCTGGCAGCGCCGGCGGCCAGCAATGCTCCCGCAGTTTCAACCAGGTCGCGCGGCCAAACCAGGTGGTAACCGCCGAGATCTTCGTCGCCTTTGCTGAAGCCCCACGGGATCGAAAGGCTGGCGATGATCCCGCCCAGAAAATCCTTGGACTCATGCGTGCGCAAGACTCCCGTCGACGCGCGGTAGAGATCGTACTCGCGCTTCGGTTCGTCGAGCTTGAGCAGGGTGTTCTGCCAGTTCTGCCAGTGGAAGACATAATGTTCGCGAAGCTCACCGTAATCTTCCTGCAGGCTGGAGCGCGCTTGCTGTCCCGCCTCCGTCGACTTCGCACCAAAACCCAGCGCCAGCAGGAACTCTCCGTTGCAGGCCGCAAGATCAATTTCTCCGGTACAGGCCAGGTTGCCATTTTCTGCGCGCTGGTATTCCCACTCCATCTGGAAATGAGCCGAGAGGTCCTGCCATCCGTCGGAGGCGCCCACGAATCCGACCGACATTTTTTTCCAGGGAGCCGAGCTGCCGAGTGCCAATGCGGTTCCGTCGTTCTCCGCGAAGAACAAGGGCAGCCCTTTGTAGTCGCCGACCCAACCGGTATTGTGGTAACCGCAGTTGGCCAGGTGGGGTGAGAGCAACGCATAAAGATGATAGTCGGAGAGCTGCCCCCGCAGCGGCTCGAACCGGATTTTCTGCAGCAGCACGTTGCGGTAAGGATCAGTGAAGACTTCTTTGTGGATGCGATAACGGCCGCCGATTTCCGTGTTCGTCAGTTCAAAGGCCGGGACGCCTGGCTCGACGGGACGGTTCTCGAACGTGCAGTGGCGCTTTTCTTCGGAGAAGAAAGATCGGCCGTCGGTGACTATGAATCCGAGATCACGGGTGCAGGCTTGATCCACGCGGGGAAAGTACACTTCATTGAGAATCCCGTGACTCAACGTGAACCACACTTTGCTGTGCTGGTTCAGCGCCGTGCCCACACCGGTTTTGGCGCTCGAGGTCCAGCGGGGTGGAATGCCCGGCCAACCGGGAGCGTAGCGAATCGAGTCACTCATGAAGTTTTCGTCCCGGGGCGTTCCGCCGGAGTGCAACCCAATCGTAGAACAGGGATACTCTGCGCCACCACAATGGGATGGACTGAACGCCAATTAGTTGCATCTCAGTGACATGCGCGAAAAGTTGTGGTGCATTGCCGCGCGAACCAACAATAGTGGAAGAACTTGTGCCCAGACGATGTCAGCCACAGCCTTATCCAGATCGGCGTTAGTCCTCAGTTTAGCAGCCTTGTGGCTCGGCTTGGGATTGCGCAACTAATTGGCGTTGAGTCGGTTTGCGTGGCAGGTTTGCGTGGCCACAACATTATTTTTCGCACTCGCCCCTTTGCGGCCAACCCGTTCATCAGAAATTCATCCGTTTGTAACCATCCTGTAACATGGCGCCGATAAAACCTAACATATCCACATTTAGGAGGATTCATCAAGCGATGCGCAGACTGACCCTGCTTTTGCTGTGCGCTTTTGTAGCCTTGCCCGCGATAGGGCAGACCACGCTGAACGGAGCGGGAGCGACCTTCCCCTACCCCATGTATTCCAAATGGTTCAGCGAATACCACACACTGCATCCCGATATCCAGATTAACTATCAATCCATTGGAAGCGGCGGCGGCATCCGCCAGGTGACCGAAGGTACGGTAGATTTCGGCGCCAGCGATATGCCTATGACGGACGGCCAGCTCGCGGAAGCTCAAACCAAACTGAAAACCAAAGTTCTCAACATTCCTACCGTGTTAGGCGCGGACGTGCCGGCCTACAACGTTCCAGGAGTCAGCGGAGACGTGAAGTTTACCCCCGATGCCCTCGCGGGAATCTTTCTGGGCAAGATTACCAAGTGGAATGACAAGGCCATCACCAGCGTGAATCCCGGCGTCAATTTCCCCGATAAGGACATCATCGTGGTTCACCGCTCCGACGGCAGCGGCACCACCTTCATCTGGACCGACTATCTATCGAAGATTAGCCCGGAGTGGGAAAGCAAGGTCGGCAGAAACACTTCTGTGCAGTGGCCGATTGGGCTGGGTGGCAAGGGCAATGAAGGAGTGGCCGGTTCGATTCGGCAATTGTCGGGAGCTATTGGCTACGTCGAGTTGATCTATGCCGTTCAGAATAATATTCCTTATGGCGTCGTGAGGAACTCCGCGGGAAACTTTGTGAAAGCTTCCCTGGAAAGCGTCACGGCGGCGGCCGCGTCCGCTCCCAAGATGCCGGCGGATTTTCGTGTCTCCATCACCAACGCTCCGGGCAAAGATGCATATCCCATTTCCAGTTTTACCTGGTTGTTGGTGCCTGAGCAGTCGAAAAACGCCGCGAACGCGAAAATCCTAGTCGACTTCCTGAAGTGGATGATGACCGACGGGCAGAAGATGACATCTGCTCTTTCCTATGCTCCATTGCCCGAAAACGTTGTCCAGAAAGAGAAAGAGGCAATCAAGCTGGTTCGGTAAGAAAAGCCCGTTTTGCGATTCTTCCGGCGCATCAGACGGCAGGAGTAGCCGCTTCTGGTGCGCCGCATTCTTTTTATGCAAAACTTTCCGCCATAGCGTGTCTCCCTTGATTCACCGTTTCTGCGCCCGGCGGGGTGGATGTTTTATACTAGACCTTGGTCAAGCGGATTCCCCCGTCAGCACCAAGAAGATCGCAGATGAACGAGTAGCGCCCTCGCACATGGCTCGTCTTTCTTTGGAAAATCCTGCGTATTACCTCAACCGTGATACCTCCTGGCTCGCGTTCAATCGGCGTGTGCTCGAGGAGGCCCAGGATGAAGGCAACCCGCTTCTGGAGCGCCTCAAGTTCCTGGCCATTTCCGCCAGTAATCTCGATGAATTCTTTGAAATTCGCGTGGCGGCCATGGTGCAGCAGATCGAGGATGGCTACAACGAGGCCGGTCCCGACGGCTTAACGCTGACCGAGAAGCGCGAAATCCTGGCGCGTCAAAGTCATAAATTCGTCGACGACCAGTACGAATGCTGGAACGCACTTCGCCCCGCCCTGGCCGAACATGGAATTCGTTTGTTGAGCCTGCACGAACTGGACGCCGAGGCCCGGCGTTTCGTCGACGAGTATTGCGAAAAAGAACTGGATCCTCTGCTTACCCCGGTTACGGTCGATCCCACCCATCCCTTTCCGCGGGTGATCAACAAGGCGCTGTGCCTGGGATTTCTTTTGCGCCGGCGGCGCCGCTCCGCGCTCACCTATACCGGCGTAGTATCGGTGCCCCGCGCGTTGCCCCGGTTAGTGCGGCTGCCTTCAAACACTACGACTGACTTCATTTTTCTCGCCGACCTGGTCGCGCACCACGCCCAGAACATGTATCACGGTTACGACATCGTTTCTTCAGCCCCCTTCCGCGTGACCCGCAACAGCAATCTTTATCTGCAGGAAGAAGAAGCGCGCAATCTTCTCGAATCCGTCCGGGCGGAGTTGCACAACCGCCGCAAGGGCGATGCGGTTCGCATGGAAATTGAGGCTGACGCCGATCCTGAAATCATCGACCGCCTGCGCACTGTGTTCGAACTCGACCCCTGGCAGGTTTTTCCCGTGAACGGTCCGGTCAATCTTTCACGGCTGTTCAACGTCTACGAGCAGGTTCAGCGCCCCGATCTGAAGTACCGCAGCTTTGCTCCCCGTGAATTGCGGCTCACCGCCAAATCGCAGAACCTGTTCGAAGAGCTGCGCCGGCACGACGTTCTATTGCATCATCCTTACGATTCTTACGACGCGGTCGTGTCGTTCATCGAGTCCGCGGCGGAGGATGAGCACGTCCTTTCGATCAAGCAGACGCTCTACCGCACCAGCGAGCACTCGCTGATTGTTCCCTCGCTCATGGATGCGGCTTCGCGAAAGGAAGTTACCGCGGTGGTCGAACTGAAGGCGCGCTTCGACGAAGCTCACAACATTCGCTGGGCGCGCGAGATGGAAGATGCCGGAGTGCAGGTGTTTCACGGACTGGTCGGCCTGAAGACGCATTGCAAGCTTTCACTGCTGGTGCGCCGCGATCCCGATGGCGTACGCAGCTACGCTCACATCGGAACCGGCAACTACAATGCCACGACTGCCCGAATTTATACCGACCTCAGCCTGTTGACGGCGAACCCTGAGGTTACCCGCGCCGTGCATGACGTTTTCAGTTTTCTCACCGCGTACGCAGAGAATCCCAGCTATGACCCGCTCTTGGTGGCTCCGCTTGATCTCGCGGAAAAAGTGATCGCCCTCATCGATCGCGAAGCCGAGCACGCCCGCCTGGGCCGCCCGGCGCGGATCATCGCCAAGATGAACGCTCTGCTCGACAAGAACGTGATTCAGGCGCTGTATCGCGCCTCTCAGGCCGGGGTGGAAATTGATCTCATCGTGCGCGGCATTTGCGCTCTGCGTCCGGGGGTGCGCGGCGTGAGCGACCGCATCCGGGTGCGCAGTATCGTCGGTCGTTTTCTCGAACACAGCCGCATTTACTATTTCGCGAATGGCGGCGAGGAAGAAATTTACATCGGCAGCGCCGACTGGATGCCGCGCAATCTTTACGAGCGGGTCGAAGTCCTCGTTCCGCTGCGCGACGAATTCCTGCGCGAGCGCGTACATCGCGAAATTCTCGACGCCTATCTGGCGGATAACCGCAAGGCCCGCATCCTCCTGCCCGATGCCACCTACATTCGGGCCTGGCAACCGTTACACGGCAAACGTAATCGCAAACCGCCGACCGGCGCGGCCGCCTTCAGCGCGCAGGATTTTTTAATCGGTGTTGCGGAAGGCAAGCAGGCAGCGGATTTCGCAATACCCCCGCAGTCACCGGCAGCGAAGCGCAAAGCTCCCGCTGGAAGAGTACGATAACCGAGAGAACGACAACTCCCAATGATCATTTATTTTCTGCGTCACGCCAGCGCCGGCGAACCCTTCGCCAACCCGAAGAAAGACGAGAAGCGCGCGCTCGATAAAGACGGCATCGAGCAGTGCGGTTACGTCGGCCGCGCCCTGGCCGCAATCGAAGCGCAGGTGGATTGCATTATCTCGAGCCCGCTCAAGCGCGCCACCCAAACCGCTTCACTGGTCGGCAACGAGATGGGTTACGAAGGCAAGCTGCAAATCGAGGCCGCGCTGCGTCCCGCGGCAACCTTCGCCGACTTCCGCCGTCTGCTGGAAAAGTACGCCAAGCAGGAATCGATCATGGTGGTCGGACACAATCCCAACCTTAGCCAGTTCCTCGGCACCGTAATCAGCGAGTCGGGATGTGAAGCTTCTATTGAACTGAAAAAAGGAGCCGTGGCCCGCGTCGACATGCGCCGCAGTTCCGGCACGCTGATGTGGTGCCTCACTCCGAAAGCGCTGCGCACTCTCTACACCGCAGCGGTCGAAAGCTCCCGTCCGAACACTTCGCGAAAATAAGCGCGGTCCTTCTCGATTGCCCACAGTTCCAGGTCTACTCCCATGCGCCGGCGGGGCACCAGGGTCAGACGAATTTCCGCCGCGCGCTGGCTGACGCGCACCTTTTGCACGGCGCGGCTGCGGCCCAGGTTCAAAGCCCGCGCCAGCCGCAGCAGCAGAATCGCTTTCTGCACTCCGGAGCGTTCGACGGGATCAAGTGCCTTGATAGGACCATCCTCCACCGTCGGCCGGGACTTTCCCAGATACCGCGCAATTGCCGCAATAATCCGCCGCTGCTGCGGCGTGTAACCCAGAATCTCCGAGTTCGAAATGATGTAATACGTGTGCCGATGATGAGCATTGCGGTTCACGTAGTCGCCCACTTCATACAGCATGGCCGCCGCCGAGAGCCACTCCCTGAATTCCGGCGCCAAGCCATGAACCGAACGCAGCGCCGAGAACAGGAACATCGCGGACTCGCGCACATCGAGCGCGTGCTTCAGGTCCACCTGATAGTGAGCGACGGCTCGCGTGATCGATTCCCAGCGTTCCGATTCGATCTGTTTTCCCGAGCGCGTGCTGTGGTCATGCTCAGCCGCCATCTGCGCCAGCAGCCCGTCGCGCAGGCCCAGCGGTGAATAACGAAAACCTTTGAGATGGCAGCGATCGAGCAATTCGTGGTAAACGATCGCGCCGGCGACGATGATTTCCGCCCGCCGCGGCCCGATGCCCTCAATCTGTTGCCGTTCGTCCACCGGCAGCCGCGACAACTGCTTGGCGATTCGCGTCATCTCCGCGCGCGTAACGACAGCGCGCTGTCGACTGCCGTTTTTCCGCAAATGGCTCGCCGCAGCGGCCAGCGCCGCGGCGGTTCCCGACGTCGCAATCACATTCTTGACTTTCGCCGCCACCACGCGCGCCGCGATGCGGTTCACTTCACGCGCCACAAAGCCTTGCAACTGTTTGAGTTCACCCTTGCGCGGCGGATCATGACTAAGAAATTCATCGGTGAGACGTACTGCGCCCAGCGGCAAACTCACCATATCGCGAATATGTCCGCGCCCCGAGACTGTCAGCTCGCAGCTTCCACCGCCCAAATCCATCATCAATGCCGGCGAACTATCTACCCGAAGATTGGCGACCAGTCCCAGATGAATCAGCCGAGCTTCTTCTAATCCTGAGATGATTTCGACTTTCCACCCTGTGGCCGAGCGCACCCACTCCAGAAAGGCTTGCGAATTGCGGGCATCCCGCAGCGCGCTGGTGGCGACCACGCGCACTGGATCGGTGACCACTTGCTGGGTGGCGCGGTGAAAGCGGCGCAGCACTTTCACCGTCTCAGCCATCGATTCGGGAGTGAGAAAGCCCGAACGGAAAACGCCTTCGCCCAGCCGCGTTACTTCCCGGTCTTCGTGGATGGAACGAAGGCGTCCGCGCGTGAGGCGTGCGATCTTCAGCCGAACGGAATTGGAACCGATATCAACCGCGGCAAACGTTGGCATGAGGCAAGGCCAACAGTTTACATGCCCAATGTCGTCCGGTCATCCCGGGCTACATCTGCGTCCCAGTGCCTGGCACATCGCTGTTGCGGGCTGTACTCGAGCGGCCGCAGCGGCCCCGGCGCCGAGCCAGTCGCACCGCTTTATCATTTTGCACTGTCTTCAGAACGGAGTGATTTATTCGGAATAGCCGGTCGTTACGCCGCCGAAGCTGCGGGGCGGGTAGTTTTTTCTTTGGCTTGAGCGGGGGTGTGGTGAGCCGGTTCGAGGGCAGGGGCCGGAACTGGCTTGGCTCGCATCGGCAAGAGCACCGCAACCGCGTGCCGGAATTTTGCTCCGGTTACATTGTGCAGTTCCGCCACCAGCGGCGATTCCCGCACTTCGCCGAGATGCTCGGATGCAGTTTGCGTGAGCGTGAGCCAGTCGTGCCAATCGCCCAACGCGTCTTGTATGCGCTTCACCGCAGCGATGAACTTTTCCGCTTTCGCCGACGGCTCGGCGAACTCAGCCGCATAGCGTGCACGCTTGCTCAGGATTCTGTACTGGTGCAGCAGCGCTTCGGTCACCGGCGCGTCTCCCCGATTGATCCCTTCCAGCATTCCTGTGGCCACTGCCAAAGGATCACGGCTCGCTTCCGGATTGAAATTCTTTCCGGCGCGTTTCAGTCGTTTGCGAATCTCGCGGACACCGTCTCGATCGACTGCTTTGCGCAGCTTCTTTTCCTGCTGTGCCCGCAATTCGATCAGACGATTCATCATTTGCGTTTTACGCCGTGG
Organism: Candidatus Sulfotelmatobacter sp.; assembly: GCA_049280095.1. Classification (GTDB taxonomy): domain Bacteria; phylum Acidobacteriota; class Terriglobia; order Terriglobales; family Acidobacteriaceae; genus Sulfotelmatobacter. The sequence continues at coordinate 71,295 of JBAPPL010000034.1, forward strand.
TTCCTGCGGGATCTTCAAGCTGCGCAGAGCGGCCAACTGCACGTCGAGATCGCGCACTTTGCCGGCGCGCTTGCGAATCCGGCCCAGCAATTTCAGCAGCTTTTTCTGATTCCGATCCATCTTGGGCGAGAGTTCGCCCAGAAGAATTTGGAGCCGGCGCGTACCGGTGCGGAAACGGTGCACATTCTGTGCGCGAGGTTTCGAGGAAAGCTTGACCAAGTCCTGTTCAAGCTTCTGAAAAATCACACGGCTGCGCTTTGGCGCGATCGGCATATCAAAGAAAAGGCAATCGAACCGGGAGATGAAAATACAGGCTTGCCGGGGAAAAGGCAACCTGAAAACCTTTCAATTTTAACATCCTGTTAACAGGATTCTGCTACCTTAAGGCGCGAATGGCTTTTTCCGCCTTACCTCGGCCCAATATGCCGGCTCCGCAACCTGTTGAAGCGACGAAGGTTAGTAGCCTCCCTCCAGCGGGGCAGCAAGCCCAGCCTTCTCTTCGCGGAACCCGCGGCGAAATCGGCGACCGGGTGTTCAAAGCCGCCATGCTGTTGTGCGGCCTGGCTGTGCTCGCAACTCTCGTGCTGATTGTCTACGAGCTGATGTTGCGTTCCGGACCTTCCTGGCACGCTTTCGGATTCAAATTCTTTGGCGGGAGTGAGTGGGATCCGGTGAACGAACACTTCGGCGCCTTGCCGTTCGTTTACGGAACTTTGGTTTCTTCGTTCCTCGCCTTGCTCATCGCCGTGCCCCTGTCCATCGGAGTCGCAGTGTTCACCACTGAGATGTGTCCCAAGGCGCTGCGCAACCCGCTCTCCTTCTTTGTGGAGTTGCTGGCCGCGATTCCGAGCGTAGTCTACGGGCTGTGGGCGATATTTGTGCTCGTTCCGATCCTGACCAACTACGTAGCACCGTTCCTGGCCCGAACGCTGGGCTGGACCGGTTTGTTTACCGGGCCGTTCTTCGGGCTTAGCATGCTGGCCGCCGGAATCATTCTGGCGATCATGATCATCCCCATTATTTCCTCGATCACGCGGGAAGTGCTGATGGTAGTGCCGCAGCACCAGCGGGAAGCCGTACTCGCGCTGGGAGCGACGCGTTGGGAAATGATTCGTGTTGGGGTACTGCGCAATGCGCGCGCCGGCATTATGGGCGGCATCATCCTGGGCCTGGGCCGCGCCTTAGGAGAAACCATGGCGGTCACCATGGTGATCGGGAATAATCCACAGATCGTGAAATCCTTGTTTGCGCCGGGATACACCATGGCTAGCGCGCTGGCCAATCAATTCAGCGAGGCGACCGGCGATGTCTACCTCTCAGCGCTGATCGAAATTGGCCTGGCTCTGTTCCTGGTTACGATCGCGGTCAACGCCTTGGCGCGATTGCTGGTGTGGACCGTCACCCGCGGCCAGCCTTCGAGGGCCAATGCCTGAGACCACGCATACTTCAGCACTGCCCCCGCCCATCGCCTTGCGGCGTCGCATCACTGACCACGTCATGACCGGCATGGCCGTGCTTACGGTCCTCCTGGTTCTGATTCCGTTGTTCGCCATCTTTGCCTACCTTGTCTACCGTGGCGTGGGTTCAATTAACTGGGCTTTTTTCACGCAAACCCCAAGGCCGGTAGGGGAGGCGGGCGGCGGAATGGCCAATGCCATCGTGGGTTCCATCATCATCCTGATCATCGCCAGCCTAATGGGCATTCCGGTGGGGATTGGCGCCGGTATCTACCTCGCAGAATACGGGCGCAACCGTTTCGGCGATGCCATTCGCTTCGTCGCAGATGTGCTGAATGGCGTGCCCTCGATCGTGATTGGTATCGTGGCCTACGCCCTGGTCGTGCTCTCGCAGAAACACTTCTCGGCTTTGGCGGGAGCCGTGGCCCTGGCCATCATGATGGTTCCCACCATCGCACGCACCACCGAAGAGATGCTCCTACTCGTGCCGCAGGCTTTGCGCGAGGCTGCCTATGGGCTGGGGATTCCCCGCTGGCGGACCACCCTCTCGATCACCCTGCGCACCGCAACCTCCGGCGTGATCACCGGAATTATGCTGGCCTTTGCCCGAGTCGCGGGTGAGACCGCACCCCTGCTGTTTACCACGCTGGGCAATCAGTACTGGAGCTTCAGCACCGATGTGGAGCGCCCTTGGAATTTCCTCTTGCGCCATCCCTTCAGTTTCTTTTGGGACCACCACCTGCATCTAGGGTTGGGCCAGCCGACCGCCGCTCTGCCACTCCAGATCTATACCTACGCTCTTTCTCCTTATGACGATTGGCACCGGCAGGCGTGGGCGGGAGCGCTCGTTCTCATCGTTCTCATCGTTACTTCGGTCGCGGCTGTGCGCATCGCCGTACGCCGTGGTACCTTCGGAGCAGCATAGTTTATGGGCGTTGGAATCCAGGTCGACAACCTGAATGCCTGGTACGGCAAGACCCAGGCGCTGTACGACGTCAAGCTGACGGTGGCGGCGAACCATGCCACCGCCCTGATTGGGCCCTCAGGCTGTGGCAAGTCGACGTTCATCCGCTGCCTGAACCGCATGCACGAGACCATTCCAGAGGCGCGGGTGACGGGCAATGTCCACATCGGCGAGATCAACGCCTACAACGGCACTTCGGCGACCCAGCTTCGCCGCCGGGTTGGCATGGTATTTCAAAAAGCCAACCCATTCCCGACCATGTCGATCTATGACAATGTCGCTTCCGGGCTGAAGCTGAACGGTTTTCGCGATCACCGCAAGCTCGACGACATCGTACATCGGTCGCTCGACTCCGCCGCGCTCTGGGACGAAGTGAAAGATCAGGTCCACAAAAAATCGGGCGCCAGTCTCTCCGGCGGCCAGCAGCAGCGGCTCTGCATTGCCCGCGCTTTGGCGGTTGAGCCCGAGGTTTTGCTCATGGACGAGCCCTGTTCCGCGCTCGATCCTATCTCCACCGGCAAGATTGAAGAGTTGATCTTTCAGCTCAAAGAGCGGTATACGATAGTGATTGTGACGCACAACATGCAGCAGGCTGCCCGCGTCGCCGAGTTTACCGGATTCTTCCTGCTGGGCCGGATGATTGAGTTCGACAAGACGGAAAAAATCTTCACCAAGCCGTCCGACAAGAAGACGGAAGACTACATTACGGGAAGATTTGGATAAGGCTTCCTAAGAAGGAAGGTTCGGAAAATGCGCACGCGTTTCCAGCAAGGGCTCGACGATCTGCGCCAGCGGCTGCTCCGCATGGGCGGGCTGGCGGAACAGGCGGTGGACCGCGCCCGTCAGGCCTACGTCGACCGCGATCTGGCTCGCTGCCAGATGGTTCTCGAAAGCGAGAGCCTCATCAACACCGCCGAGCGGGAAATTGACGAGGCCGCTTTCGATCTGCTCGCGATGCAGCAGCCAATGGCGGTCGATCTGCGCTTTATCCTCGCCGTCACCAAGATCAACTCTGACCTCGAACGCGTCGGCGACCAGGCCGTCAACATCGCCGAGCGTGTGATGGACATGGTCGAGCTTCCCGCCGCAGATCTGCCGGTTGATATCGCTCGCATGGGCGCGGCTGTGAGCGCCATGGTGCGCCGGTCATTGGAGTCGTTCATCGAAGGCAAGGCAGAACTCGCCCAGGCCGTGCTCGAAATGGATAGCGTGGTCGATCGCATGAAGGACGATGCCTTCATCCAGTTGGTGAAGACCATGAACCAGCGTCCGGAAGTGGTGCGGCAAGCCCTCGATGCGCTCCTCGTCGCCCGCAATCTGGAGCGCGTCGCCGACCACGCCACCAACATCGCCGAGGACGTCATCTTCTGGGTGCAGGGCGCCGACGTGCGTCACAACGCCAACACGGACGAGCACTCCGAGCAGCACCACGAGACTCCAACGCGCGCCTCCGGGGCTTAGTTGCCCGCGCATCTCTGTCATCCTGAGCGGAGCAGGGGATTCGCGAAGCGAAGCCCCTGCGGAGTCGAAGGATCCCTTGCGCTCTTTCGCGACCTCGGCCTCGCAAGGAATTTCTGTTGCCCCTTTGACCGCAGGTTCCGGATTGAATTACGCTGATCCCACTTCATCATTCTGCTCCTGCAGATTAAATCTCGCGGAGGTCCCGTGATTCGATTCTCCCGCATAGTTCTCTTGGCCGGGTTTCTCGCCTTACAGATTGCGGTTCTGCGCGCGCAGGAACAGCCGGCGACCTCGTCGATCTCTCTGCCCACCAGCAAGACCCTGACTGTTCCCACCCCCGGCCGCATCGGCAGCACCAACAGCTTTCCCGCGACCATCACACTGAGCCCGGATGGCCGCTACGCCGCGCTCTTGAACAACGGCTACGGCACGCAGGAAACCATGGCCATGCAGTCGATCGCGGTTCTTGATCTGAAGACGAATCAGATCATCGAATTTCCCGACAAGCGCTTCGGCGAAGACGTGCACCAGAGCTACTTCCTCGGTTTAGTCTTCGGCTCCGACGGCAAGCATCTCTACGCTTCGGTTGGTTCGATCACCGACCCTACCGGGCTGAAGCCGGGAGACACTGGCAACGGAATCGCGGTCTACACCTTCGCCGACGGCAAGGTCGCGCCCGAGCGATTCATCGTCATCGAACCGCAAGTGCTCTCCGCAGGGAAAAAAGTTGCAATCGGTCTGCGGAAAACCCCGCCGGGCACCGCGATTCCTTATCCAGCAGGATTAGCATTGGTTTCCTCCGCCGCCGACGGCAACAAGAAAGATCGGCTTCTAGTAGCCAACAATCTTTCCGACAACGCGGTGCTCCTCGATATCGCGAGCGGCAAAGTGCTCCAGCGCTTCGACCTAAGCACGAGCGATCTTGTGCCGTCTTCGTTTCCCTATGGATGCGTCGCCACGCGCGACGCCCGCCGCGCCTGGTGCAGCTTATGGAACGCATCACAAGTCGCCGAGTTGGATTTGGCCAGCGGCAAAGTTCTCCGCTGGATCAAGTTGCAGGAACCAAAAGAACCTATTGCCCCCGGCTCGCATCCCACGGCACTGCTGCTAAGTCCAGATGAGAAAACTCTCTATGTCGCCCTATCAAATGCCGATGCAGTCGCCGAAGTTTCAACCGAAAAAGGCGACTATTTTATCTCGCTCGACACCACGGTTCGCACCCAGCAGTACGCGGGCACATACCCGAACGCTCTGGCGCAATCTCGCGATGGCAAGCGGCTATTTGTCGCCGACGCCTCCTCCAATGCGATCGCCGTTTTTGATACGTCCAACGTTCAACCAATCGCCGATCCCCACGCCGTCCCCGACGCATCGAAACTGTTGCCGACCCTCGATCCTCACGAGGCTGCCGCTGCTGGCGCCGTCCTCAGGTTGATGCCCCTCGGTTTCATCCCCACCGACTGGTACCCCAGCGCCCTCGCAGTGCAAGGCGACGATCTCCTAATCGCCACTGCCAAAGGCCAAGGCACGCGCCCCAACCCTGGTCCGGGCAAGACTGCCTGGGAAGTCCGGCACCACGAGCATCCCTACATTCCGACGCTCCTGCGCGGCTCGATCGCGCGCCTGAATATTCCCTCGACTCTCGGCAAGCTCGACGAACTCACCCGCGTCGTCGAGCACGACAACCTGCTGGACCGTGATCCGTTAAACAAGGACCCCGGCACCATCCAGTTCGCCGGCGGCAAGAATCCCATCAAGCACGTCATCTACGTCATCAAAGAAAATCGCACCTACGACCAGATTCTCGGCGATCTGAAGTCGGGTGACAAACCTGTCGGGAACGGCGACCCTTCCCTGACCATGTACGGCGCCGATATCACGCCCAACGAGCACAAACTGGCTCTGCAATTCGGCGTGCTCGACAATTTCTACGACAGCGGAGAAGTTTCCGGCGACGGCCATCTCTGGTCGACTGCCGCCATCACCAGCGATTACAACGAAAAAACCTGGCAGATCGCCTACCGCGGCAAAGAACGCACCTACGACTTCCAGGGCACAGTCGCCGATGAATTTCCCCTCGACCACAACCAGCCCGATATCGATGATCCCGGCACCGGCTTTCTCTGGGACAACCTCGCCCGCCATGGCCTGACCTATCGTGACTACGGCGAATTCGTAAACGCTGTGTGGTGCAACAAACCTCGCAAGGCCGCAAGCCCCAAGCAGGGAACTCCTTCCGCACAGGAGACGCAGTGCCCGCGCACCGAACTTCACCAGGGAGATGCTCTGCCGCCGAATGTCGGCGTTCCGCACGCCGGTCCGAGTCCGTTCCCGTGGTCGGTGCCTCTTTTCAACGGCGTCAAGCCCACCAAAGCCGTGCTGCGCGATCACTTCGATCCCCTGTTCCCCGATTTCAACACCGACTATCCCGACCAGCTTCGCGCCGATGAATTCCTCAACGAGTTCGAAGCCTACTCGCGCGCTCGCAAGGAAAACGAAAGCCCCGAGTTCCAATTGCCGGAATTCGTTCTGCTTTATCTACCCGACGATCACACGGGCGGCACGCGGCCCGAGCACCCGCGCCCAGCGGCCTCGGTGGCCGATAACGATCTCGCGCTCGGCCGCGTCGTCGATGCCGTTTCCCACAGCCCGTACTGGGATGACACCGCCATCTTCATCCTCGAAGATGACGCGCAAGACGGCGGCGACCACGTCGACGCCCACCGCTCCATCGCCTTCGTCGTCAGCAAGTATTCGCCAGGAACCACCGCCGAGCCCTACGTCGAGCACCGTTTCTACACGACGGTCAACCTGATTCACACCATGGAAATGCTGTTAGGCTTGCCGCCGATGAACCAGGACGACGCCTACGCCCCCCTGATGGGACCAATGTTTTCCGGTGCAGGCGACCAGCCCGCATTCAAAGCCGACCATCGCAATCTGAACAACGGTCTCATCTACGAGATCAACCGGCGCGACGCCCGGGGCGCAACCGAATCGTCGAAGATGGATTTCTCCCGTCCCGACGCAGCCGGAGCGGCGGCTCTAAACAAAGTTCTCTGGCAGGATCAGAAAGGCGATGCCCCCGTGCCGGCGCCCAAGCACGCGGTTTTTCCAGCCAGCGGTGATTAGATTCCGCCGACGACGACTGGTCGAGCCCGCCCGCGACGCCGTTCCCAACCACCCACCGGCCCGGAACGGGAAGGTGAAAGCTGTATCTCCAAACCGGGACTCCCGCCCGCTTGTGAACTAATTTAAATCCTTGCCGATAGATTTGAATGAGCGCAGTTTTATGCCTGAGTGCCGGACGCCCGTGATGACCATGGTGGAAGCATCATGGGTGGACCAGAGTGGAGCATTGCGGTCAGTCCCCGCACGCATGGAAGACAGATCTGCCGGAGGAGCATGTATACGGGTCAAGATGCCAATCGGAGTGGGATCAAAGCTGCGGATTCAGTGGCGCTTCGAGCAATTCTCCGGAACCGCCAAATACTGCCGCAGCGAGGGCAGGGAATACCTGGTGGGGATTCAGCGCGACACTACAAAGGATCCACTCACGAGCGACCCCGTTCCCGCCGAAGCTTCCACCGCCAAAGCCGAAAGCATACCGAAGCAGCGCGAGAGCAAGCCGAACGAAATTCCCGTAGCGGCTCTGAAGGCAGCAACTGCGCCCGTGTCGCATACTGCGCCACTTGCCGGCGCATCGCCTACGCCCGGCGCGGATCACGAAATGGACGACGGGGAGAAGCGCCTCGCCTCACGGCTCGAGGAATTCAATGCGCTTCGACGGAATCAATTTAAAACGAAACAGCTTCCAAGAAGAGCACAGGCTGGCGAGGAAAGGAAATCTATGCGAAGCAATTGGTTCGGATTGACCCCCAAGGGCAATCAGCAAGACGATCTCAGCTCAAGTGGCGACCCAGCCGGCAAGGCAAACGGCAAAGGCGAAGATCATAAGGAGAATCTTATGCCCCCGGTAGCTCCACCCACGAAAAAAGCTCCCGCAGCGCGAGAGGTGCCAAGCTTCCGGGTCGAGCTGTCGCCCATGGAAGATATTTACCGTGCGGCCGGCATCCTGCTCCCGCGGAAGGGATACAGCATCAACAAGGTAGTCGAAATGCTGAACAGCGAACACATTCGCGGACTGTCGAAGGAGATGAAGCGCGTGGCCCTGCTCATGGCACTGGATGCGGCGGGCGTTGCCATCGACGAAGTGCTGCGCGACGCCAAAGCGCGCCGCGACGCCCTCGATACCTATGAGGCCCTGGAACGGAAGCAGATTGAAGCGGAGTGGGCAAGGAAGGCGGAAGAGAACATCCAGATTCAGGCGGAATTGGAGAGAGTAAGGGCCCACTACACAGCCCGAATCGGTCGCAACCTCGAGGGTGTGGCGCGCGAGAAGGCCACGTTCGACAGCTGGGTCGCGTTGAAGCGGGAGGAATGCCAAAGCATGGCCGAGGCTGCCGAGCTCTGCCTGAAATCGCCTGCTGCCGAGCCTCCCAATGCTTCGCCCTCAAGTGGCGAAATAGCACAAGCCGCCAGCAGCGCCGCCGCCGGCGCTAAGCCGATGTGATTGCATCATGGAGCGAAGCGTAAGCCGCTCCAGAAGTCGCGAAGCGACGATATTCGATAGCCCCGCACGTGAGTGCGGGGGAATCGAATGATAGAGGAACAGAGTCGCGAAGGCGACTCCACTCCGGCCGCGAATAGCGACTGACCATGCCGCGCAGGAACCAGCAGACTAAGAGTCCCGCACCATGGAAATGCTCTCCCGAATGGAAGCTCCAACTTCCGCCCGTCATCATTTTGAGTGTTAACGCCTGATTTCATCAAATGACAAGAAGTCCACAAGGTTCTAGAATTGCCTGCCAATCGATACGCCGAGGGAAATATGCGCCGCGTTGCAATCTCAGTTCTCATTGTGACTGTCGCCAGTTTGCTAGCCTACGCCAAAGATCAGCCTTTCCAAGTTGTTTCCTGGCCTGGTTCCGGTCAACCTGTTCTTCGTTTCACTTTCTCAAAGTTCAACAGCATAGGCAGCGGAGTGGGGAAGGAACGCACGTATGTCACTGACGTAACGGCTGAAAATCTCTCAAACAAGACCATCACTGGAACAAGTTTTTCATTGTACGTTTTCGATAAGAGCAAAGTGCGGATCGCTGAGGGCTACATCAATCTAACCGACGTTGCTGCTGGTCAAACGGTCAGGTTTCAAGTAACGATTTCGGCTTCTGGTTCTCCAAACTCCGTAGCGGTAGCAACGAGTGCACCGCGCAGCGTGTCTATCACAGTTAACTCGGTTCCACAGGGAGCCGCTCTCACGGTAGATGGAAAGGCAACCGGAATCACGCCCAAAATCATCGAGGTCGCAATCGGCAAACACATGCTTGAGTTTGAAAAGGAAGGATTCAATTCAGGGAAGTTCCCGTTAGAAATCACATCTCGCGACGCTTCTGGAGGGAGTGTCAGTTATGAACTAGGCAGTGCTGCGCACGACACCATCGAATTAAGAGATGGATCGGTCTTGGTCGGGGATTTGGTGTCAGTCAGCGGAATGCAGGTGCAAGTGCGTATTGGCGGGAACACCCAGATTCTTGACCGGAATCAAGTAAAACGCATTCTACTCACGGAGCGCGCTCCCGCATCGGAGTGAAGGGCCTCGCACGACTGGCGTTAAATCGCCATATCACTCAGTTACCCCTGGAAGGGTTTGAGTGTAAACGCCTTCCATGAGAAGGCCGGTCGGAGTCAAGTGGATTCGTTCCTGTTTTTCATAAGAAGAGCTTTCATTTTGCCGAGTGGCCACTGTCGCCATGCTTCCATTCGCACTCTCGAGGAGCGATTCG
>JBAPPL010000035.1:0-11734 GCA_049280095.1 Candidatus Sulfotelmatobacter sp.
GATCTGAGAGGCTTCGAAGTCATGCACAACGATGTGCTGATTGCGGTATATCTGCGTTCAGATAAAAAACACATCCAAGGCACCGACAAGGTGCTCTACATCCCCGACGGGACACGCAAGGAAGACGAATATCAGGGCAAGGCCGGGCTGGTCATCAAGAAGGGGCCGCTGGCGTTTGTTTCTGACGAGAACTACGATTTCAAGGGCCAGGATGTGAAACCCGGCGATTGGGTTTCAATCTGGGTGTCGGATGGCCGCAAGATTGTCATCAACGGCGTGCTGTGCCGCATGGTCGAGGATCGCTACATTCGCCTCAAAATCCCGGCACCTGATGTGGTGTATTAATTATGTGCGGCCGAGCAACGCCAATCCCGGTAGATTGCGAATGTACCTAGCCATCCTTGACGATCACGGGTTTGAGTTACCGATTCCTCGGGTTGTTTTGTTTGATGTTCCATTTTGCCTTTCTCCTCCACGCAATGGAGGGTATGATTATACAGTAATCAATGCAGCGCCCATTATTAGCGGTCCATTGAATGCCAAATCTGGTTGGGCGGCGGCTCTTGGCGTATGCTACGAAGTGGACTGTCCGCCATTTGTAGTAGTCCCATTGGAACATGGTCGTCGAATGAGTTTTGGCGAATCGCTGGGGATAGCCCCCGGCAAGCTAATGTTTGAAAATAAGTTAACCGGACCATCGGGTCGTCAAGTTCCTGACCCGGAGCCGAAAACATCGGGCGATAGATTGAAGTCGCGCGTCTAAGAGAGGAGCCAGAAATCATGGCTGACGAAGCAGAAGTTGTTGTTCCCGAAGAGGGAGTAGTCGAAATCGCGCTCGATGGCGGCGAACCGCAGAAGGTAGTGGCAGAGGCCGTTGTCGAAAAATCACCGCCGCGCAAGGAAGCATCGCCGGAACTTGATGAGGCCACCAAGGCCTTGCAGGCGGCCGTCGATAGCGAGCGGCGCTTGCGAACCGCTGCAGAGCAGACGGCAATAACCGCGCGGCAGCAGGCTGAGCAGGCGCGCGGCGCTCTCCTGACACGCGAGCAGGAGCTTGAGCAGGCGCGGCAGTCCATCGAAACACGTGAGCTTGCCTCTATTGAAGCCGGCATTACGTCGGCGACCAGAGAGATTTCAGGCGCGCAAAAGGAACTGTCGGCAGCCATGTCTGCCGGTGAATTTGAAAAGGTTGCCGAGGTTCAGACACGACTTGCAAAAGCATCGGCAGCACTCGACCGCCTGGAGGCCAAGAAGGTTGACTACGAGTCAACCCAGCAGGCTCGGCCGACCACCGAAGGTGCGGTCATCGAGCAGCAACCGATTGTCCAGGCCAATCCGTTCGAGCGCTACATCTCCGGCATGGACCCCCCGGCACAGACGTGGTTGCGGGCGCATCCGGAATGCGCGCCGACCGCTGTTGGTGGCAATGGAGACATGAATGCCAAGATGATGCGCGGCCATTACGATGCGTTGGCGCGCGGTTTTCCGGCAAATTCTGAGCAGTATTTCCGCGTCATTGACGAGTCGGCCGGCTTCCGCAAGCCGGAAGTGGCCGCCGAAGAGGCTCACGGTAGCGAGCAACAGAAGCCAAAGTCACAGCAGCGTCAGGCGCAGCCGTCAGCGCCGCCGTCGCGCGAGCCACCCGGCGCGCAGCAAACCGGGTCTACTCGCACCGTGCGTCTGGACAAGGACGAGCAGGACGCGGCTCGGTTTTCGTTCCCAAATCTTGAGCCGGCGAAGGCCTACGCCGAATACGCCAAGAACAAGGTACAGCTCACCTCCGAGGGCAAGCTTGGCCGGACGTCACACTAACTGACAAGGAACTGAGTTATGAATGTTACGACAAAAGTACGAGCCCGTCCGCAGAGAGCACCTCAATCACCTCGGGACCCGCTGCGCACGCCAGCGCATCAGCCGGCGGCAACAGCTTCCGAGCGCGAGCCGGTGCACGAGCCTCCGGCGCGAACCCGCCGCCGCAAGTTACTGACCCACGACGATCAGTTTTGGTTGCCGGTGGACGAGATCCCCGAAACCCACAAGGCCATGTTCGATGGCAGTCTTGTCATCTCCTACGAGTGGAAGCGGTTCTCCAACATGGGACAGGAAGACCCGTTCTACATCGCCATGCTGCGCGAGCAGGGATGGGAGCCGGTTGAGCCCAAGAAGCATCCCAATTGGCTGCCGCCGGGCTACGATAAGCCACAGATTATCAAGGGCGGCCTGATTCTCATGGAGCGTCCGATTGAGCTGTCGATACAGGCCAAGCAGGAAGAAAAGGCGGCCTCAAAGCAGCAAATCCGCGAGGCCGAGGCCCGTCTCGGCATGACGCCAAAGGGCGAGTTGACGCGGAATTTTCCCGGCGTCGAACCCACCGTGACTAAGGAATACATGCGTCCGGTGATGATCCGGGGCGAAGACTAAGGGCAGTATTGCAAGCCGCGTTACGTTGCTGTATAGTGCGTCTATTGCATGGCCCGCGCTGGGCCATTGATTGGTGACTGGGCACCGCGCCGGTACCCTCAGTCCCTCCCCATCTCAGCATAGCGTGAACCCGCCGCTGCGCGCCGCAGTGGCCTCTAAATTCCCCGGTGGCTTGCCGTACGCGCCGTACGCTGCAAACCGCCAAGAGCGGAAGGGTTTGCCATGGCAAACGTAGCAAGTCCGTTTGGCTTGGTTCAATGGGGCACTGTCAACGGTGCAACGCCGAACTTTGCCAGCATGAACAACCCGCCATTCCGGATCGCCTACAATGCCGGCGCGATCTATTATGGCGACCTTGTATCTCTCGTTTCCGGCTCGACACCGACCGGTTATATCACGCAATGGGCTAACGGTGACGGCTCCGCAACCTATCAGGCGGCGGGCGTGTTCTTTGGTTGCCGGTATCTTTCGGTCAGCCAACGCAAAGTCGTCTGGAACAACTTCTGGCCGGGCAGCGATGTGGCGTCTGGGCAAGATGTCGAAGCCTATGTGTGCGCCGACCCCAACGCGATCTTCATGATCCAGGCCTACTCCGGCCCGATCAATCAGTCGATGGTTGGGATGACCTGCGATGTGGAGGTGGGTAGCGGCAATACGACGACTGGCTGGTCGGCCATGTCTCTCGAAAACCCGTCGACATCAAACCCATCGTATCTGCCATTCAAGATTATCGGTCCCGTCACCGCCCCTCCGGGCGTGAACGGCACCGATGTCACGACGTCGTACAACAACGTTCTGGTGGCGTTCAACAACCAGATCTTCAAATCCCTCTTGACGATCCACTCATAAGGAGCAACGCACATGGCAATCAATGTTGGTGCTATTCGCGACTTGCTTCTTCCCGGTCTTCGGGGAGTGGTTGGCGAATACAAGCAATGGCCAGCAATTTGGCCAAAGCTGTTCGACCAAGGCAAGTCGGATATGGCGCAGGAACGCACCGCTTCCATGCGGTTCCTTCCTCTCGCGCAACTGAAACAGGACGGAGGCCAGACGGCCTTCGACAACAACTCTGGCGAAGCGTTTATCTACAACCAACTCCACGTCGGTGTTGGCCTCGGTTACGCCATCACCCGCAATACCATCGACGACAATCTGTACAAGGCGCAGTTCCGGCCGTCCAATCTCGGTCTGCAGCGCTCCTTTGCACAGACCAAGGAAATCTACGCTGCTGGTGTGTTCAACAATTCGACCACCTACGATGCGACGATTTCCGGCGATGGCGTTTCGCTTATCAACACGGCGCATCCATTGCCGACCGGCGGTTCAGGTCCGACGACCTGGGCCAACCGACCGTCGGTCGATGTCGATCTCAACGAGTCTTCGTTGCTCAACGGCATGATTTCGATCCAGACCGGCTTCTACGACAACGCCGGACTTCGCATGATGGCGACTGGGCGTACGCTCGTTATCCATCCGGCAAACGAGCCAGTGGCACTGCGGCTGTTGCGTGCGGAGCTTCGTCCTGGCACCGCGATGAACGACCCGAACGTCATTCCGACGGTTGCGGGCGGCATCACGGAATACGTCAAGGACGTGTTCTTCACCTCCAACTTCTCGTGGTGGATCAAGACCGACCAGCCCGGTCTGCTGTATCTCGAACGCATTCCTTTTGAAATCGATATGCAGGTCGACTTCACTACGGATAATCTGCTCGTCAAGGCGTTCGAACGATACTCCTTCAACTACAACGACCCGAGGACTGTGTGGGGCACAGCCCCATCCAGCTAATCTGAATCTCCATGGTGTGTGTACGTTCTCCTCTCCGAACGAGGCTTGGGCTTGGTTCCTTCATCCTCGGCCTCCAACTGCCCCCGGTGGGTAATACTGCCGGGGGCTGTTTTGGATAGTGAATTCACGGATAAGCAAACCATAAGGATTAGGTGTCATGCCTGACCGAGTCACAACTCTTATTCCAAGCGGGGTCACCAATGCTGTGATCGGTACGGTATTGGAAACTTACCTCGGCATGGATCCTTCGACGGTCCACCAGTACTTCAACGACTTCGACGTTTACGCATCTGGCGATTGGACGGCAACCGGAACTCATACTCCGACCAATGGCGTGATCGCTGGCAATGGCGGCATCCTGTCGATGGCAAACCTATCCACATCCGCTGACCTCGACCAGCTGACGTTGGTGGCGGCTACGTTTGCCTTTGTTCCTGGACTGCAAGCGTGGTTCAAATCGCGCTTCCAGGTATCGAACGCCACCAACTCAGGTCTCATCATTGGGCTGCAAAATCTCAATACTAACGCTTTTGCGGCGACGGATGGCGTCTGGTTCTACAAAGCCGAGGCCTCGACGACACTCAACGCGGTGGTGGCGGCATCGTCGACGGCTACGACATCGTCATGGGGTTTGACCATGGCGAACGCGACTTATGTCGATGTCGGTTTCTACTATGATGGTGGACAGTCCGGTGTACTTCAGTTGTACGCTAACGGAAGTCCGGTTGGTTCGGTCGCCACAACTAACTTGCCGCCCTCCTCGACCAACCTTGCTCTGACGATGGCCGTGGAGAACGGTACGGCTGCTGCTGAGACCATGTTGGTCGACTATGTGCTGGCCGCTGTCGAACGTGAGAGCCCGAGCCAGACCGAAGGTTCGTAAATGGCGTGCCGCAATTGGTAGTGCGGTCTATCTGCCAACCGAGCCCACGGATCCGGGCGGCCCTGTTGAAAGGGATTTGAGATATGTCCAGACTCCGACACGAAAAGCACCACAAGCGCGCCAGTGGTGGCAAGGTCGTCGCCTATTCAGGCGGCGCATCCAATGTGATGAAGGAGGCCCACGAGCGAAAGCGCGGCGGCCGTATCGAGCATGAGGGCGAAGGTGAGGAAGCCAAGCATCATGCCGGCAAGCGTGCCCGTGGTGGCCGGATGCATCACAAGCATGAAGATCGCAAGCGCGGCGGTCATGTGATGCACGAAGAGCACGAGCATCACAAGCGTGCTCGCGGTGGGGCGATTGGTTCCGACAAACGTCCACTCTCCAGCGCCGCCATCACGAAGAAATTGTCCGAAGAGAAGGGCGGCGGCATGGGGGCCGGTCCAGCGAACGAGCAGACTGACAACTAACGCAGAGGTCCGCAAATGCGCGCACGTCATCGTCAACATCATCAATTACGTGGCGAGGCGCATCGGGCACGGGGTGGTGTGGTCTCTCACCACCCCCACCATCTCCTCATTGTTGCTATTGGCGAGGGCAAGCCTCCCAAGTCGCACGCCGGCAAACATGCCAGAGGAGGCAAGGTTGCCAAGCGCGACCTCGGCGGTGCAACTACTAGTCCGTCAGGAGATACCGGCGGAGATCCATCGCCTCTGACGCGTGAGCAGAGGAGGCAAATAATGGAAGAGATGGGGCCACCGCAGAAGATGCAGGGACGCAAATCCGGCGGCGGCATTCACATCAAGAAGAGTCACCAAGGTCTGCTCCACAAGAATCTCGGCGTCGCCAAAGGCGAGCCGATTCCAGCCAAGAAACTGGCGAAGGCCGAGCATTCATCTGACCCAAAAGTGCGCAAGCGCGCCGTGTTTGCCGAGAACGCCAAGCATTGGCATCACTAGAAGGTTGCATGCTTATCCGGTTGACACCCACGGACACTAAATCCAGATGATCTTGACCTACAAATATCGCATCAAGAACCGCAACGCCAAGTCGGCGTTGCGCCGCCACGCCTTTGCGGTCAATCAGGTGTGGAATTACTGCTGTGCGCAACAGCGCGATACCGAGTCGCGCTATCGGGCGGGTGCGCCGAAGCGCAAATGGTCAAAAAGGTCGTGGAATAAGAGCGTGGGAGTGTTCGTCATGTGGTGAAAGCCATGACCGCGATGTGAACGCGGCCCGAAACATTCGCGCGCTTGCGCTCAGTGCTGAGCGCCCTGCTGAGGAATACCGGAGAGCGGCATGACACAGGATTTAGCACCTGTGGGTGTCAACCGGATAAGCACGGAAGGTTGAACCATGCTCCCGATTTCGGTCACGGTTGGCCCGTCATTGGCGTCGACGGCGAACAGCATCGCTGTCTCTCAGACACCGAGCGGGGCGGGCAATCTCACTCTGACTGCGACGCCTTTTGTACTGGCGACGCCGCAACGTATTTTGTTTACGCCCGCAGGGGCCGAGGCAAGCAATGGGACGATCTGGACTATTTCCGGTACCGACTGGAATGGTAATGGGGTCACTGAGACGATCAATGGCGTCAACAATCCATCAACGGCGCAATCGCTCTATGACTACTTGACCGTTTCTCAGATTGCGGTTAACATGGCGCAGGCGGGAGCGGTGACGGTTGGAACGAACGGCGTCGGCTCCTCACGCCCAATCTTCCTCGATACGTTTGCGCCCGCGCCAACGGCCCTGCAGATTGACGTGACTGGCACGGTCAACGCAACTGTCCAGCAGTCGCTTAACGATCCCAACCAAAGTTCCGGTGGCTATGCCGCCGTCAACTGGATTAATCATCCAGATCCGGCGCTCAATGGGATAACTGGCGAAGTGCAAGGCAATTACGCTTACATACCAAGGATCGTTCGCATCCTGCTCAATTCCGGCTCCGGCAGCGTTACCCTCACCGTGATCCAAGCGGATATGTAAATCCAATGACTCAGATCATTATCGGACCTACAGGCACCAGCGGCTTGTCGGTGTCGACCGGGCTGCGCTTTGGCTCCGGGCTGATTTTGGGCTACGGTGCGTTCGAGGGGATTATCTTCATCGGTGCCGGCGGTCTCATCCCATCTACCGAGGAGACTATCCGGGAGGCGGCCCAGTTTCGCGGCTCTGGCGCGTTGTCGTTGTCCACTATCCAGACAACGCATATCGCGGCGACTTTCAGGGGCGCTGGGTCGCTATTGGCGTCTGCGGCTGTTGTCGACATCATATACCGAGGCACCGGGTCCATGTCGGCGCTGGCCGACCTCGGCAATGCCGGCCTAGCTAACTTCAATGGTGCGACCTCGCTGTCTGCGTCAGCCACGCTTGCCGAGGCCGGGTTTGCTGCGTTTAGTGGCGCGGGTGTAATGTCAGTGGTGACGCGAGAAACCGAACAGGAAGCCGCAGCATTGGCTGGAACTGGGCGTTTGTCGGTAACAGTCTTCGGTGCCATACACGCCACGGCGACCTTTGCAGGTTCCGGTAGCTTGTCGCTGCCGCTGTTCTCGCTGATTTTCTCGGAAGCATCATCGCAGTATCTCTCGGCAACCGGCAACGTCGGCATCAATACGCAGAAGTTCACGATTGCAAAATGGTTCAAGCGCACATCGACAGGGTCCACTATGGGTTTGTACCGGGCCGAAAACGGCCTTGGTGGCGCTCTGTATTTTGACGTGTCGTTCGGATTTGATGATCGGTTGAATATCATAAATAACAATGGTGTCACCGAGAACGTGCAGAAGGTGACCAACGCCACCTATACCGATACGGCGTCTTGGCATCATCTGTGCGTCGCAGTGGATACTACTCAGCTCATCGCCGACAATCGCATCCGACTTTATGTCGATGGAACTGAGGTGACGTCCTGGAATGTCGATACCAACCCGGCACAGAATACAAATCTCAATAATAATTTTGCGGCTGAGTACTTGATCGGCGCACTTCCGTCATCGGCTTATTTTGATGGCAAGCTGTCGCAGTATTATTACATCGACGGACAGCAATTAACGCCGTCGTCCTTCATCAGTGGGACGCCAGGAGCGCCGATTGCCTATACCGGTACATACACCGGGGTCTTCGACTTCTACCTGAACTTCTCAGAAGGGGCTTCGGTGACTACTCTCGGCAATGACTATTCCGGTGAGGGCAACAACTGGACGCTCAACAACATGACGATAGCCAACCAGTCGTCGGATTATCCGTGAAATAGACGCCTATGGCGACAAGCGATACCTATAATTTCAACCCAGGAATTGGTACGCTGACCCTTAACGCCTTTGCACGGTGTGGGGTGCGTCGTACTATGTTGACGGCTACTCACATGGAAGATGCGTTCCTTGAGTGTAATTTGTTGCAGTCAGATTGGGCGGCGGATGGAATCCTGTTTTGGACAGTTCTCCAAGTTAACCAACCGCTGACCGCAGGCTCTGCTACTTACGCGATCCCAGCCAATACGGTTAGCGTACTCGATGTTTATATTTCCCCCAATGGGCCAACCGGCGGCTCCAATCGTTTGATTTTGCCATTTTCGCGTACCGACTACGCATCGCTTGCCCAACCGAGTCAGCAAGGGTTTCCCACCAGCTTCTGGTACGACCGTGCTCTGTCTCCGACGCTGACCTTGTGGCCCGTGCCGGATGACAGCACCAGCTACATCATGACCTATTACATCTACACGCAACCCGAGGACGCGGTATTGCGCGGTGGTGGACAAGCAGCGATTCCGTATTGGTGGTTGAATGCATATACGGCAGACTTGGCGCATCGGCTATCGCGCATCTATGCGCCGCAGCTTGAGCCGATGCGTAAAGTTGACCGCGATGAAGCCTATCAACGGGCAAGTAAGCAAGTCGAGCCTTCGCCAATCTATATTACGCCCGGCCTATCTGGGTATTTCCGCTAGTACCAAAAAACGAGAGGAGTGACGTGATATGGATGTCGAGCATATCGTGCGCAGTTTTCCAGTCGATGAAAGTCTTCAGAAGCAGGTCCAGGCGCTTGAGTCCGAGGGCTATCAAATTGTGCCGGGGATTCCACCGGTAATTGTTTATCATCTGGCTCGCCCGAAGAAAGAACAGCCACAACAGTCGCAATCGGACGACCAGCCTGGTGCTCTCGGCAAGCTTCGGATCAATGACGATTTGATTATGGTGATCCCGGCAAAGGACCTTCCCAGATGAGTAAGGGATGGGTAGGAATTTGCAGATTCGGCGGCGTTGGGGACGATTTTGTGGCGGCTTCCGTCCTGCGTCCATTAAAGAAGCTTGGATACAACGTGGAGGTGGTGACGACCGGTAAGGGCAGTAACACCCACACTGTGTTTCTCAACAATCCGTTCATCGACAAATTATCGTTGAAGTTTGACGGCGATATCCCGACCGGCGGTAATGAATGGCAGGAATGGTTTGCGAAGCGCAGCTCTGAGTATGACTCCTTCGTCAACCTCTCTCACTCGATGGAATATCTCCACTCATTCTTCAAGTCGCAAACGCAATTCTGGTGGCCGCAGGAGTTCCGCCGCAAGATTGCGGCCGGTTCTTATCTTGAGACTGTACATGACATCGTGGGGGTACCGCACATCTTCGGTCCGCTGTTCTTTCCGACTGAGGAAGAACGTGAACAGGCCGAGAAGTGGCGCGACGAGCAGGTCAAGGGAAAGTTCCTTGCCTGGGTGATTTCCGGATCGCGAGTTGACAAAATCTATCCATATGCCGCGATGGTCATCGGCCGGATTATTATCGAGCTTGGCATTCCGGTGGTGCTGTTCGGTATTGGTGATAAACAGGCGGAGATGGCGAATCAGATTCGCGACCATGTGATTCGTCAAAATGGCACGCGCGACATGTTTTACATGCTAGTGCAGGACCATCATCCGCCGGAGATGCGCTGGCCGCTGCGCACCGCACTCGCGAGTTGCATGATGGCGGATTGTGTGGTGACGCCCGATACCGGCATGGCGTGGGCAGTTGCGTTCGAGGAAGTGCCTAAAATCGTCATGATGAGCCATGCATCGGTTGAAAACATCACAAAGCACTGGGTCAATACCACGACGCTCCATGCCGACCCCTACCGTGTTCCCTGTTGGCCTTGCCATCGTCTTCACGACACTATCGACACCTGTGTTCCTAATAAGGACCTCGGCCACGCTGCGGCCTGTATCTCCGATATTTCGGCACAGGCAATCATCGATGCCGTCAAGAAGGCTTTGGTCAAGCCTAACGTAGTGCGGTTGCAGGAGGTTGCGTAGTGCTTGATGTAATACGTCAGCGTCCGGGCAATTGGCGTACGGCATCGCTTGATGTTAAGGAAATCAAATCCCAGCTGACGGATTGGATCTACCACGAAGTCGATGGCGTGGTGCAGAGCGGTCCATTTACGGGCATGCGAATCCTGCCGGACACATCGTGGAAGGATTCTTATCTAGTACCAATGTTGCTGGGTAGCTATGAGGAAGAGCTACATGGTGAGATTGAGAGACAGATTAATCGTCTCAAGAAGTTGGCGGCACCGAAGATTGTGGTGGTCGGAGCGGCGGAGGGCTACTACGCAATTGGGCTCAAGTGTCGTATCCCGCAGGCAACGGTGTTTGTGGTCGAACCCGATGAGGTCGCTCTTGAGATTTGCGGTAGAGCGGCGACCCTCAACGGGGTGAGTGTTGTTGTTGCGCCACTAAACGTGGCAATGGAGAGCCCAGATTTGATTGTGATGGATTGTGAGGGCAACGAGATCCATTACTGTGATCTTGCGCAGTGGCCACAGTTGCGGGGTACCTATCTAATCGTCGAAGCTCACAATTTTCTGCCCAGCGATACTCAGCCAGAGCAGAAGACCGACGACATTCTGGTTGAGCGATTTCGTAGTACCCATTGGATTACAATGTTGGTAGAAGGCCCGCGAAACCCAAACAAGCATCAATTGTTGGTGCACATGACATCGGACTATCGTTGGTTGGCCTTGAGTGAGGGCCGACCGTGCTTGATGGGTTGGTTGGTGATGGAACCTAAAGGAGTGTACTGTCCATGAAGATCGGTGTCATAGGCTTAGGAATGGTTGGTGAGGCCGTTGCGTTCGGCTTGCAGTGGGTTGGTCATACAGTTGTTGGTTATGACCGCAACCCCGATAAGAACCAATCGCCGGCTTCGGAATTGGCCGCGACCGAGATGATCTTTGTCTGTGTACCAACCCCACCGTCGGGACCGGATGGTAGTTGTGACATTTCGGCGATTGAGTCTGTTATCTCCAACCTAAAGCGTGATCGTTACTGGGGGTTGGTCGTTATCAAATCTACTGTTACCCCAGGGACAACCGAACGGCTTGCCAAATACAGTGGGCTTCGACTGGCGTTCTGCCCTGAGTTCCTGCGGGAACGGGCGCGATTTTCTGATTTCGTCGATAACCATGAGCTTTGTGTTGCAGGAGTATTTAGCGAACCCGATGCGCTGTTGATCCGTAAGGCACACGGCGATCTTCCAAAGCATTTTGTGCAGATGACACCGACGGAAGCCGAACTCGCGAAGTACTTTGTTAATTGCTTCAATGCACAACGGGTGGTGTTCGCCAATGCGTTCTATGATGTCTGCAAGACACTCGGTGCAGATT
>JBAPPL010000036.1:0-7756 GCA_049280095.1 Candidatus Sulfotelmatobacter sp.
CGAGGCCTTACAGCTTTTTTGATACGATCTCCTGCAGGATCTGCCGGTCCAAGCTCAAGTCCGCCACCAACCGCTTCAGTCGCCCCACCTCTTCCCGCAATTGCCGCAGCTCACGCAACTCGCTCACCTTGTCTCCTGTTCCGGACTCCTGCCCCAGCTTACCTCTAATCCCCTCTGTGTCAGTTTTTGGGTTTTGGGTCACCACGACAGTGATCGAGGTGTTGACTCAGATTTGGCAGCGCGTTCTGCAACGGTCACCCATCAACTCAGGAGACAACTTTTTTTGATCTTGGCGGCAACGATTCGTTGGCCGACAGTGTATTTGCCGAGATCGCACAAGTGTGCGGCCGGGAATTTCCAAGCGCTACGATCTGCCATGCGCCGACGATTGCTTCGCTGGCTGTCTTGTTACAGCAACCCAGTCTTCCACGGTTTTCACCCTTCGTCAGAATCAGATCGGGCAGGGAGACACCGCCGATCCTCATTGCGCCCGGCTTGGGGGGCCGGGCGAGTTTCTCCCAGCTCGCCAAGCACATTCACACAAGGCATCCGATCTATGGCATCCAAGCCAGGGGCGTCGACGGAATGGAGGAACCATTTGAGCGTGTGGAGGATATGGCCGAGTTCTACCTTTATGCGCTGAACCAGCAACAGATCTACGGCCCTTACATTCTCATGGGTTACTCCTTCGGCGGCTTATTGGCTCTGGAAATGGCACAGCGTCTGTCCCAGGGTAAACAGGTTGCACAGTTGATCCTGATGGGCACATACGCGCATCCACGGTACTTCCCGCCAGGCCAGCGCCTGCGATTCATCGCGAAACGCACAAGACACCGCATTTCTTTTGTAAAGCAGAAGCCCGGGGAGGCATTTTCAAACTTCGTGCGTGCCCTTGAACGTCGATCGCACATGGTTGAAGCCCTTCACCGAACTCTTTCTCCAGAAACATCTCGCCTATCATTCGCTCAGACCATTTTGCGCGTCGAGGCAAGTGATTTGGTCGCTCTGGCACGCTATCGCCCCCGGTTTTATCCAGGCAAGATAAGATTCGTGACGCCCGCGGCTGACCATTATTACCAGAGTGATCCAACCCCTCTCTGGAAAGGGCTGGCAGCCGAGCTTGAGGTCGAGATTGTGCCGGGCGATCACGAGGGAATGGTCGACACTTACTTCGAGAGTCTGGCAACAGTGCTCACTCGCTACGTGAAAGAAGCAGTCGACGCGAAATGAGTCAATCGAGCAAGATACGCCACGGCGTCCTCCACTTTGGGATGGGAATGAAGCCGGGAGGATCGTGGCGATCCGGCTAGAACATGTCCAGCGAAACGGTCTGGCTCGGAGCGTTGCCTGGACCCCAGGCCGCTACTGCAGTGCCGCTTGCGACGCCTGCACTGCGCATCCGCCGGTCCCAGCGACGCAAGTCTGATCTTGCAGGGTAGAGAAGTAGACCTGCGAATACCCCAGCAACGATCCCGTAGTCACGACGTTGTCGATGATGAATCCACTCGTCCCTCCGGTCGAGGTCAGAGCAGCACTGGGCAACACACCGGCGTTGACCCAGGTCAAGGTTCCGTTGTCGGGGGTAGGACCTCCGGGCGTCTCGTTCCAGACGGGATGGTCGAGGCCCGAGGTGCCCCCGTTCGTCACGATCTCGACGTTGCCATTGCTGTCAACAATACGGGCGTGCACGGCGTATGCATGGAAGTCTTCCCACGTTCCCAGCGGTGTCAGAGTGGTGGCTCCCTGGTTCAGCCAGGTGACGCCGCCATCGTTCGTAAGCCCACCCACACCCGTTGGTCCGGCCGGCCATGTGGGCTGGATCGCTGCCGACTTCTGGGTGCCGGTCGACGAGACAGCCACCTGGATAAACGGTGTGTTGTTCGTCCGGACCACCAGGATCTCCTGACCCACGTTGTAGTGAGTCGTGGCCTGCCACGGCAAATCCACGAAATTCAAGGCGCACCCGATGCCGCCGCACAGAGTCGGCAGGCCATTATTTTGTACGCTAAAGAACACCCACTCGGCCGTACCTACGCTGGTATTCGGGTTTGTGACGTTGGTCACGGGGGAACATGCGGGACTGTCAGCGGTGGGAGTCGGTGCTGCAATGGTTGTGACAGTGCCAAAAACTCCGGCCGCGATCGGGATCCGGTACAGAATCGGGTTGGCTCCTGTATTGCCACAAACATAAAGGTTTCCCGTGGGCGGGTCCGTGGAGCTCTCATACTCATTGTCAAAAGCCCCGATGTACATGGGATTCGGCGTCGCAGGCGCAAGGGTGCTGGAACCAACCGGTGCCGACTCCGACCCAGTGTCGCCGGAAATAAAACTGGTGCTCAGCTGGTAAACACCGGGGCAGTCCGCTCCGCCAGCGCAAAGCCCCGTGCCGTCGCTCGTCACGAATGCATACACCAGTCCAGCCGAGGAATCGACAATCGGGCCTTGCACGAAGCCGGGGCCACCGTCGTTGACCAGGGAGAAATCCAACTCTCCGGACTGGGTCACACCGGCGCTGGAGTTGACAAGATACAGGAAGCCGCCGACATCCTCCACAAACACATTCCCTGTCACAGAATCGTAGACCGGGCTGGTAAGAGCGGTGGGGGCGCTCGAGTTCACCTTCACCGGCCAGCCTCCCGAAGTCACTTCTGTGGGAGGGGCGGTGAATACTGGGGTGAACTTATGAAGGAAGCCGGAGTCATCCCCAACATAAGCTGCGTCGTCGCCGTAGTCATAAAAAATGGATGATTGAGTATCACTGGCCGCGATACTCGCATCTACGAGCGCCAATGTGGTCATGCAAGGTGCGGCGCAGGTGGGGTAACCGGCGTTCGATGCGGGCGTGACTGGGGCGACGAGGAGTCCGCTTCCAGCCGCCCATTTCAGCAGGACCAAACTTGCAACTCCGCCAGTGGTCTGTACAAAAGCAATTTGCGAACCGTCGAGGGAAAACACGGGAGAAGTTTGGATCTGACCTCCGGTGTAGTACGACCAATAAACCGCAGGCGCCGTCCCCAACCCATCCCCCTCGCAGGCAGTGTAGACATTGTTGTACGCCAGAATGCTGGGTTGGCCGCCACTTCCGCTACTCCCCAGAAGCCCAGTGTTGTACACGATGAAATCGTTGGCACAACTTGCAGTTGTCTCGTTGAACGAAAACTTCGCGGGGTAGTTTCCGGCGCCGACGGTGGCGCCAGTGCCCATGTCCTGCGCCCAGTCACGCTTCAGTCCTTGACTCTTGCCGGAAGCTGGGGGATGCGGGCGAACCCGCAATCGGGTGGCGAGCACTCGAGGCGTTTCTGCCTCGATCAACGCTGGCGACTGGCGACGGATTTGTTGCCAATAGCGAGGGTCCCGTTCTACGCGTCGGGCTTGTTCCGCGGTGGCGGGCTTGGAGAAAATAACGTGGTGATAACTCCAGTCGGTGATCGCATGTGCGGCTGCTTCGGAGCCCCGGGACGCTTGTCCCATTGAAGCTGGAGACAAGGTTAGCGCCCCGAGAATTGAGATGCTCAACCATAATAAGACTTGCTGGTTTGTTCTCATTGTTCTCCCTGCTGCTTGGGGGTTCCGGCAACACCCAGAATCGCAGGGGTTGACGCCAAACCCTCGGCCTGCTCAGCACTTGGACTCTTACCTGGGAATTGAGAAATCATCATACACCCGCATGTTTTAAAGGAAAGCCCAAAAATTTAAGTGTGAGCAGAGGAGATTTCCACAGACATTTCCACTTCGAAGGCTGCCGATGGCGCGGCCGGCCAGCATGCCGGACCTCGATCTTGCATTTTGAATTACACCACCGCCAACATCTCGCGCGACCCATCAGTGGACCCGTCGTCGACGCAAATCAATTCGATGTCCAGCGGAACGGCGAGCACTCGTGCGACTACCTGCCAAAGCGTGGCGCGTTCGTTGTACGCCGGCATGACGAGGGAAAGTCTCATTCGTTTGGATCGGGCCGTTTGGATCATCCGTTTGGATCATCGGCGCAGCCGTGAAATGTAGGTGCTGTGCCAGGGATCTGGCCAGCGGTCACACTGCGCGACCGCCGCCACATGATCCTAAGCCTTGAGCGGACCCAACTGATGGGAAACGTATCAGCGAGTGTTTTGCAGATGAAGAAGGAAAAGGAAGGTAGAGAAGCAGTTGTCAGCATCGAATTTGGAGTTGTCCGGTCATGAGCTCCACGCCGTAACCATGGTGGTGACAATCAGCATTGAGCTTGAACGGATGCTGCTGCACTTTCCGGCTGTGCTACGGCACTTCTACCTTTACGCCGCTCGAGTATTCACTTTCCTTCCCCTTCGAGTTCACTGCGGTCGTCGCGTAATAATAGATCGTTCCGTGGGTCACAGTCGCATCGGTATAGTTGGTGTCGGGATCCAGTTTCGAATTGATTCTGGTGTAAGAACCGGTCGACGAGGTTTTCCGGTAAATGTTGTACCCCGTGACCTCGGGCGACGTGCTTGCGATCCATGAGAGACTCACAAAGGCAGTAGTGCCTGTACCGATCAAAGCTGAGCGCGTTGGGGAATCTGCAGCATCGCTGGCAAACGAAAGCGTGGCGGTTGGGTCCCCGCTGGCCTGCGGTGTGAAGGCGACGTTGAGTGCTACGTCCTTGCCGACCGAGACTGTCAACGGAAGAGGTGTGTCGAGAACCGCAAACTGCGAACTACTGCTGGAGACCGAGAAAATGGTTACGCTTCCTCCGCTGGCGCTTACTTCTACGGTCCGCTTCTCGGTGGTTCCAACGGCGACATCGCCAAAGTTGAGTGTGGCGGGGGTAATCGCGAGCTCCGGCTTGTCGATCCCGATGCCTGTCAACGGTATGTTCAGAGTCGGGCCGACAACAAAGGAGCTGCCGGCGATCGGACCCACGGCTTGCGGTGTGAAAATAAAGTCCAATTTCACCTGTTGCCCCGGTGCCAGGATCAACGGAAATGTCACCCCGCCCACCGAAAAATCTTTGCCTTCTGTTTTCAAGCCGGCAAGGGTCACCTTCCATGGATCGGTGTTGGTCAACACGGCAGGCAGTTTTGAACTCGTTCCCACCGGCACGTCACCGAACGCGATGCTCCGTGGACTTACCGTCACCCCCTCGCGGGTCACACCGATTCCCCTCAAGCCCACTGTAATGATCCCTTCGGGACCGCTGGTGACAAAAGTGATCGTCCCGCCCACCCGGCCTTTCGCAGTGGGAGCGAAAGTGACGCTGACCCCAAGACTCTCCCCCGGGGCCAGAACCTGTGGCAGCGTCCCTTGCGAGACTTTGAAATTGCTGTCGGTCGCCCTTACTTCTGAAACCGTTACCTTCGACTGTCCGTGGTTGGTTGCAACAACGACAAGAGTTTCCGTCTGGCCGACGACGACATTGGCGAAATGCAGGTAGGTCGGCGAACAATTGAGTGCGGGTGGGGCTGCTTGCATCCTCGGGGGCAGCGTCATCAGAATGGCCAGCGCTACTACAGCAATGGCAGTCGCAGACAGGGATCGACCGTTCCACCGGCGGAGTCGCATAAACCATACAGGTTCGCAAGCTTTGGGCCACGTGCCTAGATGCCAGAAGGACATCCGGGCGAGGCAGGCTGGCTGCACCGCGGGTGCTACCAACCGACAAAAAACCAAGGGCATACCCGCTTCCAGCGGCCCGTCCTGCCTGCACCAAAGAGTTTGCCTTACCTGTACATCTCTGCGATAATTCCTCCACTGCGGGCATAGTAGAAGAGGTTCAGCAAAAACTATCTCCTGCGTGGCTCCGTCTGAAAACACGCTCAAATCAGAGGGCCAATTCGGCGTTCCAACCTGTCCCCCCTTATAAGGATTACCCCGGAGGTCTCATCATGCCGCTTTCCACAAGACTTGTCACGCGACTCGTCTCAATCGCCTTTTCCCTTTCCTGTGGTTTCGCCGGCGGCGCATCCCTCGCATTCTCTCAGGACGTTCTCACCTATCACAACAACACTTTCCGCACCGGACTCAACACTGAGACCACGCTAACGCCCGGCAACGTCAATTCAGCATCCTTTGGGAAGTTATACACCCTCTCCCTGGACGGCCGGGTCGACGCGGAGCCTCTCTATCTCTCTGCCATTCCGATCGCCGGCAGCGGCACTCACAACCTCCTTATCGTCGCTACCGAACACGGCTCGGTCTACACCTTCGACGCCGACACCGGCTCGCCCATCTGGCACATCTCTACACTCAAGTCCGGCGAGACCCCATCCGACGATCGCGGTTGCTCCCAGGTCACACCAGAAATCGGAATTACTTCCACGCCTACCATCCGCCTTGCCGGATTGACCGCCGTCATCTACACCGTCGCCATGTCGAAGGATACTTCCGGCGAGTATCATCAGCGCCTGCACGCTCTCAGCGCCGCCACCGGCAGCGAGCTCTACAAAGGCCCTGTCGACATTACGGCCAAATTCCCCGGCACCGGTGATAACTCTTCCGGCGGCGAGGTCGTCTTCGATCCTGCCCAATACAAAGAACGTTCGGCTCTGCTTCTTACGGGTGGCGTGGTTTATCTCGCTTGGGCGTCGCACTGCGACATACGTCCCTACACCGGCTGGATCATGGGCTATAATGCGACTACCTTAACCCAGGAAACCGTCATCAACGTCACGCCCGACGGCAATGAGGGCGCGATCTGGGGAGCGGGCGGGGGCCTCACCACCGACAATCTCGGTAACATCTTTTTCCTCGACGCCAATGGCATCTTCGACACCACCTTGAATTCCAAGGGATTCCCCAGCAGCGGCGACTACGGCAACGCCTTCATCAGGCTAACCACCACCGGAGGCCTGGCCGTGGCCGACTACTTTGAGATGGATAACGGCGTGACGGAAAGTGCGGGAGACGTTGACCTCGGTTCCGGCGGAGCCATTTTGCTACCCGCAATGAAAGACGCCTCCGGCACCACCAGGAACCTGGCCGCCGGCGCCGGCAAAGACGGCAATCTTTACCTCGTCGATCGCAGCTCCATGGGAAAGTTCAATTCCGGCAGCAACAATATCTACCAGGAACTCCCCGGCGCCTTGCCCGGCGGCATCTGGTCCCAGCCCGCCTACGTCAGAAACAAGCTATATTTCGGCCCGGTGGGGCAGCCCATCCTCGCTTTTCAATTCAAGGACGCGAAACTGTTAACCACGCCAGTGGCGAAAACCAGCAATACCTTCCCTTATCCCGGAGCCACTCCCAGCATCTCCTTCAACGTAGGTCAAGATGCCATCGTCTGGGCTGTGGAAAATACCAACCCCGCTGTCTTGTACGCTTACAACGCAGTTAACCTGCAAGAGCTCTACAACTCCAACCAAGCCGCCGATGGACGCGATCACTTCGGTGCCGGTAACAAGTTCATTACCCCCCTCGTTGCCAACGGCAAAGTTTACGTGGGCACAACCAACGGCGTATCCGTGTTCGGTCTCCTCCCGAAATAACTGGTGTGGCGCGGATAACATGCAGACCAGTTCTCTTGCAGGGGTGATTTCGACAAACTCTCTGCAACTGGCAGGGAGTTTGGGTGTAATTGATTCCATGGCAATGTTGGCTCCCTCGTCCGAGTAGAATTGGTTGGCTTTCGCACTACCAACGTTACTCGGGCGTCGGAGCCGACACGTCATGGAATCAATTACACGCAATATAAAAAGACGCCCACTTTTGCGATAGGTTGAGATTGTTCGCATCGCCAACCTAGCGAAGAGGAGCGCCTTTATGAGTCAGGAAAAGTATATCGGCATGGACGTGCATCAGGCCA
>JBAPPL010000037.1:0-60724 GCA_049280095.1 Candidatus Sulfotelmatobacter sp.
GACCATGGGTTTGCGTATCTTGTTTTTGTGGAACCTGGTTTTGTGGAACCTGGTTTTGTGGAACCTGGTTTTGTGGAACCTGGTTTTGTGGAAGCTGGTTTTGCGAAACATCGGTTGTGGCAAACTCGATGGTCAGCGAAACATCGTCCAGACCCAACGGTGCCGCTCCTGCCCGAGATTGTTCTCGCGCGCTTACTGCTTCCTGAGCCTGAACTGACGCGGCTGCCAACATCCCGGCGAGCGCTACCGCCGTGCAAAAAATTCGGATCGCTTTCAAAATCTCCCCCCGTTCGTATTTTCTCGCTCCGGGCTTACCAGCTACTTCTCAAACAGATATCCCGCCAGTCACCGGAACTTGGATTGCTTGAATCGCCGTCCGGATGCACCTCATCCTCGGAAAACAGCGCGGGTGGAATCCGGAACGAACTTTCATTCGAGCGCTTTCTGCTGCTGTTTCTCCAGGTGGCGGGCGTGCCTCTTCTGCAAGTAACCGTGAATATCCGGCCAAAACTCCTTCAACTCATTGCCAAAGGCGTCGAGGCCCATCTGCGTTCCCCAGTCCGACAAACTCGACGACCAGCTGCGATCGGCGGCGGGATAATAGAAATTGGAAATTGCAATCGCGGTTGCGTTACCGGCAAACTCGGGAACATTGAACATGCTGGCCCCGGAGTCTCTTCGAGCTATGAAAATGCGGTCGATGGCATAGCCAAAGCGGCTCACGAACGAACCCTTGCCTAATTGAAAATAGCGAGGATCGATTTTTAGCAGGGTGGGGTAAACGCCGCCCACCATGATATTGCCATCCACTTGATCGGCAAAAGCCGCTCCATACCGTTTGGCATATCCCTTCATCCCCTGTCCAAACGCCGGAGAGGAATCCTCCGCTTGCCGGATGCCCGCCACGATGCCCACCACCGTGAATTCATAGGGGTCGAAGGATCCCTTCGCTGAGATAGCGAACTTTTCTTTCCACGAGATGGGTTTCGCCTGCGATTGACTGTCAACCGTCAGATAGTTCGGCATCACGTAGAACATCCGGTCATCTTTTTTCTTTTGATCTTCCTTCTCTTGATCTTCCTGGGCCGGGTTCTTTTGATCTTGAGAATTACCCTGGGCAGAGGGTTGTTCTCCGGGCTTGGTCGGGCTCGAAGAAGTGTTCGCGGGCGATTGGGCGGACGGGGCAGGATCCGATGTTTGAGGCTGCGGAGCACTTTGACCTACGAAGAAAACCGCAGAGAATAAGATCGATACAATCAGTAGGCCCACACGCGTTGAAGGGTAGCTTAGTTTCAAATTGATAATGGCTCCAGGTCCAGTTCATTGAGATGGTCGCAAATAGACTCAGCGGTCCCGCCAGTATGCCCGCCTTGGGTAAGTCCGGGGATTCAAACGCGTGGCAAGCGGAGCTGCTCTCCTCACTTTACCAGTTAAGATGCAGTTGGAGCGAGCAGGTCGCCTGGCCTCTAGAGGATTCTTTCGTGGGTGTAGCCGTTGGCGCCGAGGGCTGAAATCAGTTCGGCGATGTGGTCAGGACCGCGAGTCTCCATGGTGATGTCGATGGCAGTGTCGCCTAAATTCACGTTATGGTAGGCGCGGTCGTAAGAAGTTTCGACGATGTTGGCGCGGTGCTGCGCAAGGATTCCTGTGACACGGTGCAGAGCCCCGGGGTAATCCGGCAGATGCACACGCAGGCGCACCAGTCGTCCATCTTTGACCAGGCCGCGCTCGATGATGCGTGCCAGCAAAGTTACATCGATGTTGCCGCCGCTCACCACCACGGCAACTTTCTTGCCGGTTTTGTCACCAATCATCGGAATCCGACGATTGACCACGGCGGCCAGCGCAGCCGCGCCTGCTCCTTCGGCCAGAATCTTCTCTCGCTCCAGTAGCAGCAGAACGGCGTTGGCAATTTCCTCTTCTTCGACGGTGACGACCTCGTCCACGTATTTCTGGATCAGCGGGAGCGTGCGCTCACCTGCGCGGCGCACCGCAATCCCGTCGGCAATGGTCACGGCTGAAGGCAAGGTCACAGGCTTCCCTTCCGATAGCGCGACCTTGACCGAAGGCAACCGCGCGGGCTGAACGCCAACGACCTGGATGCGGGGATTCGTTTCTTTCAAGGCGCAACCGATGCCGCCGATCAGACCACCTCCGCCAATAGGCACGACGATCGCCTCAAGATCGGGAAGCTGCTCGAGTAATTCAAGCCCTAGAGCTCCCTGCCCTGCAATCACTACATCATCATTGAAGGCGTGGACGAAGGTGAGGTGGTCTTGCGCACTGAGGCGCAGTGCTTCCTCGTATGCTTCGTCGTAATTCCCTCCGTGAAGCACAACGTCGCCCCCGTAGCCGCGCGTGGCTGACACTTTGATCAGCGGAGTCGCAAGGGGCATGACAATTCTTGCCCGGATGCCAAGCTTGGAGGCGTGATACGCAACGGCCTGCGCGTGATTGCCCGCCGAAGCTGCGATCACGCCCTGAGAGCGTTCCTCTGCTGTAAGGCTCAGCAGCTTGTTCAACGCGCCCCGCTCTTTGTAGGCGCCAGTTCTCTGCCGGTTCTCTAGTTTCAGATAGATCGAGTTGCCGGTGAGTTCGGAAAACGTTTCCGACCGCGCGCAGGGAGATACATAGATCGATTTTCGAATCCGTACGAGAGCGGATTGAATGTCCGAGAGACCGACCATGGGAGCGCTGGCTGCGGCAAGAGTCGTCATTTTACCTGAAAATATTGAAGCCTAACGATACAGGAACCTCGGCCAGACCCCGGAAAATCAGTTGCGCGGGCTATGCAGAAAAACTCATCCATCGCATCGAAAATGACGATTGTACTTGGCTGGGTGTTTCAGGTTAGACAAGTAGTATGGCGGAGAGTCGCCTCACCTTTTCGGCGGATCATGATGCATGCGGCGTTGGCTTCATCGCCCAGCTGGGCGGACCTGCGTCGCACGCCGTGGTCGAACGCGGGCTGGAGGCCCTGGCGCGCCTGGCCCATCGCGGCGGCGTGGACGCGGATGGCCGCAGTGGAGATGGCGCGGGCCTGCTGGTCGCGCTTCCGAAGGCTTTCTTCCGGAAGACCGCTCGGGTTCGCGGGATCGAATTGCCTGACGAGTTTGGCGTCGGCATGGTGTTTCTTCAGCGTGGCCAGGAAAATGCGGCTTTGGATGCGCTCCGTTCTACCGTTACAAAATTTGATCTCTCGTTTCTGGGTTGGCGGTCGGTGCCCACCGATGCTTCGATCCTGGGTCCGCGCTCGCGCGATTCCCTGCCTGTGGTGCGGCAATGTTTCGTGGCGCCTCGGGGCGGGCCTTCCCACTTAAAATCTCCGGGGTTGGATTCTTACGACTTTGAGTTGCAGCTTTTCCGCTTGCGGCAAGAACTGGAAACCATTTCTGGTGCCGGCTACTACTGCTCGCTCTCTTCGCGAACCATCGTTTACAAGGGACTGCTCACTCCGGAGCAGCTGGCCCCGTTCTATCTTGACCTGAACGATCCTGAGTTTGAAAGCGCGTTTGTGGTTTTCCATCAGCGCTATTCGACCAACACGCAACCGAGCTGGTCGCTGGCCCAACCTTTTCGCTTCGTGGCGCACAACGGCGAGATCAATACCATCAGCAGTAATCGCCGCTGGTTTCAGGCGCGCGGCACCACGCTGCGCCGCCTGCTCGGGCTGCCGGACAATTCGCGATTGCTGCAGCCGGGAATGAGCGATTCCGCGAGTTTTGACAATGCACTCGAAGCTCTGGTGCGGAGCGGTTCAAGCGTTGCCGAATCTGCTTTGCGCCTGGTGCCGCCGGCGTGGGAGCACGACCAGCGTCTCGACCCTGGGTTGCGGCAGTTCCTTGCCGACAGCGCTCCCGAGCAAGAACCCTGGGACGGCCCGGCTGCGCTACTTTTTACCGACGGCCAGGTGGTGGGGGCGAAGCTGGACCGCAATGGCCTGCGTCCGCTGCGCTATACGCTGACTTCCGATGGATTGCTGATCGTGGGCTCCGAAGTTGGCATTACCGATCTTTCTGATAAGCAGGTGATCGAACGGCAGCGACTGGGTCCGGGCGAGATGCTGATCGCCGATCCCGCGAGCGGAACGTTTTTCCGGCCGGGCGAAGTAGCGCGGCTCGTCCATGTGGATGACGCACCTCAGCCCGCAGCAACTGTAATTCCCGCGCAAAACACGGCCGCGCCGATCAATCTCGATGGCAACCGATTGATGGCAGCTTTTGGCTGGACGGAAGATCAGTTTCGGATGCTGTTTCAGCCTCTCGTGGAAAATGGCCAGGAGCCGCTATGGAGCATGGGCGACGACGCCCCTCCGGCCTTGCTGTCCACCCTGCCGCGCCCGCTCTGGGATTACTGCAAGCAAAGGTTTGCGCAGGTCACGAATCCTCCTATCGATCCCCTGCGCGAGAGCCACGTAATGTCGCTCGACGTGTACTTGGACGAGAATACGAAGCTGGATTCTCCGCTGCTCGATGCCGGGCAGATGGATTCGCTCGGAGAAGCGCTGCTGACGGTCCACTGCATCGACTTCAGTTTCGAGGCGGCGGGAGGAGTTAAGGCTGCGCGCCAGGTCTTGAACCGAATCCGCGAAGAAGCTGCGACCGCGACTGCTGTAGGCAGGGCCATTCTGCTAAGCGACCGCGCCGTGAGCGAGACGCGAGCAGCGCTGCCTGCGCTGTTGGCGGTTTCGTGCGCGTGGCACGCGATGACTGCTGCCGGAGCCTGGAAATTGCCGCTGATTGTGGAGACGGGCCAGGTCATCGACACCCATCATGTTGCCCTGTTGATCGCAGCGGGCGCAAGCGCCGTGCATCCCTATCTCGCCATGAACCTGAGCGCTCGCGCCAACGTTGATGGAGCCGCGCGCTACCGCGCCGCCATCGAGAAAGGTCTGAGCAAGGTGCTGGCGCGCATGGGCATCTCCACCATGAGTAGTTACCGGAACAGTCAGATCTTCGAAACCATCGGCCTTGATCCGGCAGTGTGCGAAGAATTCTTCGAAGATGCGGGACATACGCTCAGCGGGAAATCGCTGGATGGTCTTCTCGAGGACTGCCTTGCGAGTCACGCCGCAGGCTTCGGCTCTTCCGCGGCGGAGTTTCGCGATGCTGGCCTGTACCGCTTCCGCCGCAACGGCGAACTGCACTCGAGTTCACCGGAACTGGTGCGGCGAATGCATCGCTATATCAAGTCGCCAACCTCGGAGAATCAGGCGTCTTTGGCTGTGCTCTCGAACGAACGGAAAAATGTTTCGGTGCGGGATTTGCTCGAGGTTCGTCCCGCGCAGCCTTTATTGTTGGACGAAGTGGAGAGTGAAGTTTCTCTGCTTAGCCGCTTCAGCACGCAAGCCATGTCGCTCGGCGCGATTTCACCGGAAGCTCACCAAACGCTCGCCATTGCGATGAACCGCCTGGGTGGGCGCAGCAATACAGGGGAGGGTGGTGAAGACCCCAGCATTTATTACGAGCGCCCGGAGGCGAATAACCGCGTCAAGCAGGTGGCTTCGGCGCGATTTGGCGTGACTGCGGAATATCTTGTGCACGCCGACGAAATCGAAATCAAGATGGCGCAAGGCTCGAAGCCAGGCGAGGGCGGACAACTGCCTTCGGCGAAAGTTACGCCTTACATCGCACGCCTGCGGCACGCCGTGCCCGGAACATCGCTCATCTCGCCGCCGCCGCACCATGACATCTACAGCATCGAAGACCTGGCGCAGTTGATTTACGATGTGCGTGCCGTAAATCCGAATGCGCGAATCGGAGTAAAGCTGGTTTCGAGTTCCGGCGTCGGCGTCATCGCTACCGGCGTGGCCAAAGCCGGCGCGGACGTGATTACTATCAGCGGACACGACGGCGGCACGGGTGCTTCGCCGCTTACCTCGATCAAGAACACCGGACTCCCGTGGGAGATTGGTTTGCGGGACGCACATACGGCGCTGGTGCGGGCTGGCCTGCGCGCCCGAGTGAGATTGCGCGTGGATGGCGGGTTGAAATTCGCCCGCGACGTGGTGGTCGCGGCGCTGCTCGGAGCCGAGGAATTCGGCTTTGGAACTGCAGCCCTGCTGGCCATCGGCTGCGTGATGGCTCGCCAATGTCACCTTAATACTTGTCCCGTCGGCATCGCGACACAAGATGAAACTCTGCGCGCACGCTTTACAGGAAATCCAGAGATGGTCGAAACCTTCTTCCGCGCGCTGGCAGCCGACGTCCGCCAAATGCTGGCGGGCATGGGCGCAGGATCGATTGACGAAATTCTGGGTGCTGTCGACCGCTTGCAGCCGCGTTCGGCCGAGGCCGACGAGAGCGTGGCCTCGCTGCTGCAGCCTATTCTTGATTCACCCGCACAATTTCCGTGCCCTCATGAGGACACCAGCGCCCTTCGCCTCGAGCTGAATCGCGTGGTCGACGATCTGGAATCGCTCTCTATCCGTCCCTATCGTTTTGAAATTACCAATGAGGATCGGGCCGTGGGCGCACACTTTAGCGGCGAGGTGCTGCGCCGCTTGGGGTCTTCGTTCGGGCGCTCGACTCTGGAGATGACAGGAGTCGACTGCGAGTTCTTTGGCACCGCGGGTCAGAGCTTTGGTGCTTTCCTGATTTCGGGCGCGAACTTCCGGCTCAGTGGCGAAGCCAACGATTATGTGGGCAAGGGCCTGTGCGGCGGCAGCATCGCCATTACCGCGCAAGCCGAAGCCTCGGCGCGCGGAGATGTTCTGGTGGGCAACACCGTGCTATATGGGGCCACGTCCGGCGAGCTCTTTGTCGCTGGCCGCGCGGGAGAGCGGTTTGCAGTTCGCAACAGCGGAGCGCTGGCCGTGGTCGAGGGAGTGGGTCGTCACGGGTGCGAATACATGACCGCGGGCGTCGTCGTCATCCTGGGCCCGGCAGGAGCCAACATGGGAGCAGGCATGACAGGTGGCTTGGCTTATCTGCTGCGCGCCGATGCCGACGACTACTTCGACGACGATGCCATGAACCGCGACTCCGTGCGGTTTGCAACTCTCGAACCTCAGGAAGAGCTGTGGCTCCGCCGCATTCTTCGCCGGCACCTGCAACTCACTGGAAGTCCCCGGGCTGCTGACTTGCTTGCTTGTTCCGCGCTGCCGCTGCTTCGGGTCGAGCCCGTGAAGCCTCCATGCTCTATCGAAGACACCTGGGCTTCGATTCTGGCGCGTCTCGCCGCCGAGGAAGCGCGCAGTTACGGACGCGACAAACTTCTCACTTCCGAAAGACCCGTCGTGCAATGAGCCGGCTCGCTTGCCGGGTGCGTACCGGAACCACTTCGACGCGAAGTTCGCTATAATCTCCTGACCAGACTGCATGGATTTCGATCAACTCATCACATTTCTGGAGGTCGCACGGCAAGGCAGCTTCTCCCGTGCCGGCGAGAAAGTTTTTCGCTCGCAATCGGCTGTGAGCGCGCAGATCCGTCAACTCGAGCAGGAGTACGGCGATCGCCTGCTGGACCGCTCGGGCAAGACCGTCAAGCTGACTCCCGCCGGCCAGGTCTTCCACGATTACGCGATACGCATGAAAAAGTTGCGCGACGAATCGCTGGTGGCTGTCGCCGACCACGGGCACACGCCGCGCGGCACGCTGCTGGTCGGCGCCAACGAGGCCACTTGCCTTTATGTTCTGCCCGAAGTTTTCGGAGAGTACTGCCGCAAGTATCCCGACGTGCAGATCAGCATCTATCGCAACTTCACTTACAAGATAGTAGAGAAATTGGAGAATGGCTCTCTCGACGTAGGCATCCTCAGTCTGCCCGTGCAATCTCCGAGCCTGAAGGTTCAAGCCATCTACCGCGACCGGCTGATGCTGATGGTGAGCCCCAAGAATCCTCTCGCCAAGCTGAAGGCAGCGCACATCAGCGATGTTGTGAAATATCCGCTACTGCTGCCGAAGACCGGCCACACGCGACGCCTGCTGGACAAGCTCTTCCGCGAGTACAACGCGGAGTTAAAAGTCAGAATGGAATTGCCCAGCATTGGAATGATCAAGAGCTTCGTAGCCGCCGATCTTGGCATCTCGCTGATCAGCGCGTCTTTTGCCCGCGACGAAGTCGCGGCGGGCAGAGTAAAGCTGATCGAGTTGGAAGGCGCGGAATTATGGCGGGAACTCGGCTTGGCCTACCGGCGCGATCGTACGCTCTCGGTGGCGAACAAGACTTTCATCGCCGTGGTGCGGCAACTCTCGGACTATCTGAAGAAGACGGAAGCGTCCGCGCACTAGCACGACCCGACCACTTCTACGCGTCGCCTCCGGCCGACTGGGCAGCGGCCTGAATTACATGCAGTCCGCACTCAGTCTTCGCCAATCCCGCCCAGCGCCCTGCCCTAGGATCTTCTCCCGGCCGGACCGCCCGCGTGCAGTGCGTGCAACCAATGCTCGGATAATTGCGCTCGTGCAGTTCGTTATAAGGCACGTCGTGCTCGCGAATGTATTGCCACACTTGCTTCGAACTCCAATCGGCGATGGGATTAATCTTCACCAGACCAAATCTTTGTTCCCATTCGATTTTGCCGGCGCCGGCGCGGGCCGCGGTCTGGTCCCGCCGGATGCTCGTGACCCACGCCTGAAGCTCGCCCAGCTTGCGCTGCAGCGGTTCAACCTTCCGCAGGTTGCAGCATAGGTCAGGGTTTCGCTGCCACAGAGCTGGACCATGCTCCCGCTCTTGTTCCTCCGGCGAATTCAGCGGATAGACCCTTTCAATGGTGATGCCATATCTCTGCTCCACCTGGTCCATGAGGTTGTAGGTTTCGGGAAATAGAAATTCAGTGTCCAGGGTGAAGAGGCGAAAGGTCTGGCGCACTCGGGAAGCAATATCGATCAGGACCATACCTTCGGCGCCGAACGCAGAGGAGATTGCCACGCTGTCTCCGAAACCGTCGAATGCCCAGCCGAGAACGCGCTCGGGGCTCCAGGCTTCCGCAGCGATCTGCAGTTTGTCTACTTCGTCTTTTATGACTTCTTCTTTCATGCCAACGGCTCCTGATCCGTTCTCAAGCTTGCAGTGACAGGTTGCGTAAACGTGGCTTCAAAGGCCGGTTCCGCAAAGCAAGCGGCTTCTTCTACTAAATTCCGATCGGCGAACTTCACGACCTCGCCGACTACAAGAAGAGTCGGGGCCGCAAGCTGCGGCGCGCGGCGGAGATCCGAAACTGTAGTGCGGTAAATTCGTTGCTGGGGAGTTGTTGCCCGGGAAACAATTGCGCACGGAGTTTTTTCCGCGAATCCCGCAGCGGCGAGCCGGCTGGAAATCTCCGTATAGTCGGAACCGGGCATGTAGACGACAAGGGTCGACTCGGCTGCTGCAAACTGGCTCCAATCGCCACCGTTTGCCGATGTTCGGCTTACAGACGCTCGATGGCCGGCCGTCAGTACGATCGTGGATGATGCCCGCCGATGGGTCAGCGGGATTCCGGCAGCAGCGGCAGCGCCAAGAGCCGAGGTGACTCCGGGGACAATCTCGTATTCGATGTTTGATCGGCGCAGCGCCTCGATTTCTTCTCCGGCGCGGCCGAAGACCAGCGGGTCTCCGCTCTTCAGGCGCACCACCTGCAATCCCGAGGCTGCCCGCGCTACCAGCAAGAAGTTAATTTCTTCCTGCCGGATGGTTTTGCTGCCGCAGCGCTTGCCAACGTTCTGGATTTCGGCGGAGGGCGAAATCAGTTTCAAGATCTCGGACGAAACCAGGTCGTCGTGAAATACCACATCGTTCGTCTGCAGCAACCGCAGAGCCTTCACCGTGAGCAACTCAGGATCGCCCGGGCCTGCGCCCACCAGATACACCTTGCCGTTCATGCCGTTACCCTCCTGTCTTCCTCTCGCTCTCGCTTCGCCGACTCTTCCTCGAGCGCCGCCTTCAGAGCCTCGCGGCTTGCCAGCGAGTGCAATAGTTCACTCTTTCGTTGCGGATCGAGATCACTGGCCAGCACCAGTTTTCGCGTCTCGCCCAGGTCCGCCACCCATCGGGCATACGCGGGACCAAACTGCTTCTCCAGTTGTTGCCGAAGCTTTTGTGCCAGAGAAGGGCTCTGCCCGTTTGTCGAGATTGCAATCTGCAGATCGCCACGGCGCACGACCGCGGGATAGTAGAAGTCGCAATACTCTGGAACGTCGACGACGTTGCACAAAATTCCACGCTGCTGCGCTTCGCAATAAAGCGAACCATTCAGATCGCGCGATGCAGTGGCCATGATCGCGAGAAAAGTTCCGTCGAGATCTGTGGTGGCAAAGGCGCGGACCTCCAAAGTAATCTTCCCAGCTCTTGCCCACTGATGCACGGCCTCGGACGCTTCCAGAGCAACCACATGGATGCGCGCACCGGTCTCGATGAGGCCGCCGATCTTGGGTTCGCCAACCTTGCCGGCGCCGACCACTAGGCAGCGTTTGCCTTCGAGTTTCACGAACATGGGAAACAAGCTGCTCATAATGTTCGTTAACCTTCCACGCTGCTCGGAACGCGTCCCTCGGGCAAATCACGGGCGACTGCTTCTACGAATTCTCCTGCCAGGAAATTCCGCAAGTCCGTGTCGCTATGACGAGCAAAGAAGCGCCGCAGGTTCTCACCCGGCCTGCCGTCTGCGAGGTAGCGGCGCAGCAAGCGTTCGATGGCTTCCGGAACTTCGGTCGCGACGCAGCGGAATCCCACCGGCCTAGCAATCGCCTGATTCAAGCCCAGGGCGCCACCCAGGCAGAAGTAGTAGGCGTCCACCATGTGCCCGTTAATCTTGATCTTCTTGCCCTCGATTCCGATGTCAGCAATCCAATGTTGTCCGCAACTGTTGGGGCACCCGGTGACGTGCAGTTTCAGGTGCTGATCAAATCCGGGGAGGCGTTCTTCCAATTCCTCGACCAGCCAGCGAGAAAAGCTTTTCGTCTCGGTGATAGCCAGCTTGCAGAACTCCGTCCCGCTGCAGGCGATAGCGCCGCGCCGGAACGGCGACCCGCTCACGGGCAGTCCGATCGCACCTAGCTCTTTAGCTAAGTCGTCGGCGTGCAGCCGGGGCACGTTCACGATCAACAGGTTCTGCATGTTGGTTGTGCGAAGTTCGCCGCTGGCGAAGCGATCGGCGAGATCGGCCGCGGTGTGCATCTGTTCGGGAGTGATTCGGCCGCGCAGAACTGTGGCTCCCACATAGCAGAGGCCCGGCTGCTTCTGCGCATGAATCCCGATGTGATCGCGGTAGACGTCTGCTGGCGGCTGTTCGGGTTCGGCGGGATCAAGTTGAAACCCGATGCGGCGCTCCAACTCTTGTTGGAAGTCGTGCGGCGTCCAACCATGGCGCAGGAAAAGAAACTTGAGCCGCGCCCGCTCGCGATGCTCGCGCAACTGATCGGAGTCGCGAAACAGCTCGGCGATTCCCTTAATCA
The DNA here is from genome assembly GCA_049280095.1 of Candidatus Sulfotelmatobacter sp. Taxonomy (GTDB): domain Bacteria; phylum Acidobacteriota; class Terriglobia; order Terriglobales; family Acidobacteriaceae; genus Sulfotelmatobacter. The sequence continues at coordinate 11,376 of JBAPPL010000037.1, forward strand.
TCGGCAGAACCTGGTTCCAGCGCACGAACGCATTCAGCGGTGCGCCGAGGTAGGGCTCGGTAGAAAGTCCACCGCCTACGCGCAGAGCGAATCCAATCTCCGGCGTTCCACGAACCACGCGCTGGGTCGCAGTCAGGCCGATATCGTTGATCTCAGGGTAGGGGCACCACACGCGGCATCCCGTGATGGAAATCTTGAACTTGCGCGGAAGGTTGTAGAACTCGGCGTTGCCCGCCAGCATGCGATCGGCTTCGAGCGCCAGGGATGACGCATCGCAGATCTCATCCGCATCCACTCCTGCGACCGGGCAGCCGGTTATATTTCGCGTGACATCGCCGCAAGCGCCCATCGTGTTGAGGCCGACGCGCCAAAGTTCCTCGAGCACCTCCGGAAGAGCCTCGATGGTGACCCAGTGCAGCTGAATGTTTTGCCGCACCGTGAGATCGGCGATGCCGCGGGCGTAGCGACTGGTCAGTCGGGCGATGGTTCGCAATTGGTCCGACTGCAGCAGGCCATTCGGAATGCGGATCCGCAGCATGAAAAACGGCAGCGCCAGTCCCTGGCCGTCCTTCCCGCCCACAACCCCCGCACCATCGCCCTGCGTATAGACTCCCCACCAGCGGAAGTAGGTTCCAATCCATTCCGCCGGAATCGAGGTGAAGCCTTCCCGCGCAAAGCGGCGAATCTCAGCCAGCCCCTCCCAGGGATTCATGGCGCGCTTCAGACGCTCCACCTTTTGCGCTTTCGTTTCCTTAACTGGATTTACCGTAGCTGGATTTGCCATAGGATGACTTCCCTAAACCTGATTCGTCTTAGCTGATTTGACAAAAAAAGCCCACCGCCAGAAGCTCTCTGGCGGTGGGCGATAAGTGCTGAAGTTTATGAAATCCTTAAGTCAGCAACCTCCCTGCGCCAGAGCACACGCATGCACAACAACAACATGCACACATACAAATCTGGCGAAGATTGCTGATACTCATCATGCTACCCAAGATAGTAGGCTTGACCTTTAGGCGCGTCAAGTTACCCGCGCTTTTCCTTTGATGCATAATTTTGATGCCATGCATCAAAATTTTGCGTGTCGCCGATTCGAGTGCTGGGAGCCGCCTTCGGCGAGATTTTCGCCTATGCAGCGTTAGCGCCTCGTCCTCTCACACTCTGAAGAACGGTCGCCGGCAACTGCAACACGCGGATCCTTGAATCCTTCTTGGTGGTGACATGAACGGCGATGCCATCTGCTTCCGGAAACGGATCTGAAACTACTTCAAACTCCTCGCCATAAAGGCGAACCCGTCCAGAAACCGCGTATCCAAGATGCCTAACCCGTGCACATACTTCCGACATTGAGGGATTTTCAAGATTGCTAGTCATGATAAAACCATTATAGCCTTCTGGCTGGGGCAGGTATAGCTGTAACGTTTTCTAGCCTTGATCTCGCCACCTCTGCGGCGCATCACACTAAGAGAATCAATGGAGCGGGAGACCGGGATCGAACCGGCGACATCCAGCTTGGGAAGCTGGCGTTCTACCGCTGAACTACTCCCGCTCGCTGGCAAGGATGCGAAATACTGCCCTTAAGCCAATGAAAGTCTAGCACTCGAAGCCGTTGGAAACAATCTGCTGATCCGCGTCACTGGCCGCCGGAAGTGGCCGAATCGTTGCCCAATCACGACCCCGGCTGCCGGTTTTGACGAGCTCGCCGAATCACAGTCAACCGTGATCCAGATCACGTCATTTCCCCCGTTCGAATAGTAGAGTCACTATAGAGACGCAAGTTGCGCTCCAACTAATTGCCTTGAGGTTGACGCGCAATTTTGGAGGGCGGCTATGTTATCGAAGTGCGCGAATCCCGCCTGCTCGACCGCTTTCCGCTATTTGCATGAGGGAAGGCTCTTCTATCTGGCAGTCGCGTCTGCGGCACCGGAAACTCCAGACAGTCCTGGCACCCCGATTTTCGAGCGCTTCTGGCTTTGTGACGAATGCTCGAAAAAGATGAGGCTCGTCTCTACCCGAACCGGAGTCATCGTCGTTCCCCTTGAGTCCCAACCAGACTGCGACGATTGTGAAATCGCAGCCACCCCGTGGGACTTCGCTTGACCCATACAGGAGGTATTCTTATGTCAGCGCTGGCCGAGATACATGATCAGAAGCAAACAATCGGATTCAAGCACGTTCTAATAGCCACGGACTTCTCGAATGCCTCACAGCAAGCGCTCGCCTATGCGCTTGCCATCGCCAGGCGGTACGGCTCCTCTCTTTCTATCGTGCACGCGATTCCGCCGGGGCCGCGGGATCCAATTCCACTGGAGGCGCTGCCCCGGGAGTTGAACCGCCGCCAGTTTGATGCGGAAGAGCAAATGAAGCGCCTCGGCGAGAACTTGCGGCTTGAGGACCTCAACTACCACACGCTGCTTCAACAAGGTCCGGTGTGGGATGTATTGGCTTCGGTGATTCAGCGCGAGAGCGTTGATTTGCTGGTGCTGGGAACCCACGGACGGGGAGGACTAAAGAAGCTAGCATTGGGCTCGGTTGCGGAAGCAGCCCTGCGTCTGGCCCCGTGCCCAGTCCTTACAATTGGCCCGCAGGTCGCGCCTGTAGGCTCTGGCCCGGTCGAGTTCAGGCGGATCCTATTTGCAACCGATTTCGGTCTCGCCGCCGACAAAGCCTTTCCCTATGCCTTGTCACTGGCAGAAGACCATCATTCGAAGCTTTTCCTTTTGCACATGGTTCCGCCGATGCCGAGCGCTAACCTATCCCCGACAGCTTACGGCCCATCGGCTTGCGCTGCCGACCAATACATGAATTGGCAGAAGACGATGCGAGAAGAAAGCAGGAGAAGATTGAGGGCATTGCTTCCGCCCAACGCGAAACTGGTGGCGTCACCAGAATATATAGCAGCCACAGATTTCTTGCCGGAAGGGATTCTGGACACGGCAGTAAAGCACGACGCTGAGTTGATCGTAATGGGTGCGAACCGGACGTCCTCGCCGCGAATCGCAGCCCATATGCCGTGGGCTCTCATCCATGAGGTCATTTGTCACGCTAAGTGTCCCGTATTGAGTTGTACGGTGTGAATGACAGGCGGTGCGCGGGCATTCTGCTTCAACCGTCTTTGTTTCAGGAGTGCACAATTTTCTCCGGAGCGCCTTCGCTGCGGTCACCGGGCGCTCGTTTTTCATTTAGACTGCCTGAAGAGCAGAATTGTGTCTTCCTCACCACCAAGAAAGCACGCGGGCCCGAGCGCCGGCGATCAGCCGGTAGTCCCTGAACCTTCCTTCTCGGAGCGGGCGAGAACGCTCGTGTATCTGGGACGTATTGGAAGCCTCTCGACTCTTTCGCGCAAGCAACCTGGCTTCCCTTTCGGCTCCGTGATGCCTTACGCGCTCGACGCAGGCGGTCGTCCCATCTTCCTGATCAGTAGTATGGCCATGCACACGCAGAATCTGCAAGCGGATGCGCGCGCCAGCCTGCTGGTGACGCAGCCGGATGCTAGCGGCGATCCGCTGGGCGCGTCCCGGGTAACGGTCATGGGGAATGTTCTGACCATCCCCAAGCCCGAAGTGGCGGACGCACGCAAGCTCTACCTGGAGCGTTACGAGAACAGCAAGTACTGGGTGGATTTTGAGGATTTTTCTTTCTACCGCATGGACGTGCTGGATGTTTACTACGTGGGCGGCTTCGGAGTAATGGGCTGGGTACAGGCTGCCGATTATGCCCTCGCTCAACCGGACCCGCTAGCCGAGGCCGCAGACGGAATTATCGAACACATGAATGCTGATCACAAAGATGCGCTGATCCTGCTGGGCAGAGTGTTTGCCGGCATCGAGTCTCAGGAAGCAGTGATGACTGCCGTCGATCGACTCGGCTTCCACGCCCGCCTGAAAACCTCAGAGGGGATGAAAGGTGCTCGCATCGCATTCCTGCGGGAGGTGCGCGATCCGGGGCAAGCTAGAAAAGTTCTGGTGGAGATGGTGCAGCAAGCCCGGCAACAACCGTAATATCCGGTTGCGGCGCAGAGCTGATTTTCGTCGCCAACAAAAATGCCCGCGATTCTTGCGAATCACGGGCATTCTGTTTTCACTGCAAAAGCGGTCGCTTAGACAGCTTGGACGTTCTCCGCCTGCCAGCCCTTGGGGCCCTTGGTCACGTCGAACTGCACGGTTTGTCCTTCTTGCAGGCTGCGAAAGCCGCCTGCCTGAATCGCGGAGAAATGCACGAAAACGTCCTCGCCATTCTGACGGCTGATAAAGCCATAGCCTTTGGCGTCGTTAAACCACTTCACTGTTCCTTGTTCTGCCATTGTTGATAGTCCTATTCTGTTTCTTTTGGATTGTGCTGAGAAGATTCGCTGCTAGTGAGGGGGTGACGCTGGTTGGCGATACCGACCTTCAATTGCTCGTGAGTCAAACTTAGCTAAACCTATTGTACACCAGGAAGCAAGAAACCACCCCAAATCTTGAGCTAGCCTCGATTTTCAGGAAAACTCGCCCGCAAAGTGACAGTCCCATTTTGAAACGAACGACGGTTTTTCCTAAGCTTTCTCAGTGTTTCGGCTGTACATTGAACCGATCCGTGATTAGCTTGAGCCACTGCCCCAGCCATGCTTGCAGCGGCGCAACTCTGGTTTGCGCGACGCCACGCGCAGGAAGGTATTTCCATGGGGAACTTCTACAGTGATGTGATCTGCAAAGACTTACGGTTTGCCTCTTTGACGCGCGTCGACGACCCTTCCCTGCTCGAACCCGCGACCCGCCAACTGGTGCAGAGTCTAGTCTTGACCGCGCAGCAAATGGGAATCGAAGTCATGATCTACGAAACCTACCGCAGCCAGAACCGCCAGCAGGAGCTGTTCAACAACGGCGCTACCAAACTTCGAACCGTGGGTGTTCATCATTATGGCTTGGCCTGCGACGTCGTCCGCTTGGCAGCTGGAGAGCCTTGCTGGAAAGGTGATTTCTCCTTCCTCGGGCAGTTAGCTCACAGCAGCGGGCTCATCTGGGGCGGCGACTGGGGCGCCCCTGAAATCAAGCACAGCTTCGTTGACTGCGTGCACGTGCAGCGTTGCGCGGTTACCCGGCAAGGCGATCTTTTCGCGGGCTCCTGGTATCCCGACGAGGCTTACAATCCCTACGACGACGGCCAACATCTATTTGCGGCTGCGATGAAGGTCGGTGCAATTAAGCAGCCGGCCAGGGCGGCGGAAGTCGCGACGCGTGCATCACGCTCCAGCAAAAAACAAGCGTAGCTAGCTCGATTGCCAGTTATCCTTCCGCCTCGATCTTCGCGACAGTCGGTTCAGCAGATTTCGGACCGTATGAATTAGTATGTTCCGTTGCGACTTGCGAACTGTGTAACAAAGGACCCTTTCAACCATGCGCCGAAAAGCTGTGAGGATTGCCGCCAGCCGCCGCTCATTCCTCAAAAACACTCTGCTTGGCGGTACAGCCGCAACTTTGATCCCATTGCATCCCGCTCTCGGCGCGGCGCGTGAGGTTGCATCCTCCGTACCACCCCCAGAAATCAAGCCGTTCGAGCTCGACGAAATTACTATCTCCAATCTGCAAGATGGAATGAACTCCGGCGCGTTCACGGCCCACTCTCTGGTGGAAAAATATTCCCTGCGAATCGAAGAGATTGACAAAGATAAACACGGTCCTGCGATCAACAGCATCATTGAATTGAATCCGGACGCTCTCTCCATCGCCGACAGCCTCGACAGAGAACGCAAGACGAGAGGCCCGCGCGGCCCGATGCACGGCATCCCAGTGTTGATCAAAGACAACATTGATACGGCAGACCGGATGATGACGACGGCCGGCTCGCTCGCGCTGGTCGGCTCGAAGCCGATGCAAGATTCCCAGGTTGCACAGAAGCTGCGCAGCGCCGGCGCTGTTATCCTCGGCAAGACAAATCTGAGCGAGTGGGCAAATATTCGGTCCAGCCATTCCACCAGCGGATGGAGCGGCCGCGGCGGCCTCACCAAGAATCCCTACGCCCTCGACCGTAATCCCTGCGGTTCCAGCTCCGGAACCGGCGCGGGCATATCGGCCAACTTGTGCGCCGTCGGGATCGGTACGGAAACCGATGGCTCCATCGTTTGCCCGTCGTCTTCGAACGGACTCGCAGGCATCAAGCCCACCGTCGGCCTTGTGAGCCGAAGCGGAATCATTCCCATCTCCCACAGCCAGGATAGCGCCGGCCCCATGTGCCGCACCGTCCGCGACGCCGCGATTTTGCTGGGCGCACTCACCGGCGTCGATCCCGCAGACGCAGCGACCGCGGCGAGCGCGGGCAAGTCCTACACGGATTATACTCGGTTCTGCGATCCCGACGGCCTCAAGGGCGCACGCATCGGCGTCGCCCGGAAGTATTTCGGTTTCAACGATGCTGTCGATGCGCTCATGGAGCAATCCCTCGATGCTATGAAGAAACAGGGAGCCACGCTTGTCGACCCCGCTGATGTTGAAACTCTGGGTAAGTTCGACGCAAGCGAGCTATTGGTTTTCCTATACGAACTGAAAACCGACCTCAATAGCTATCTCGCCCGCCTCGGCCCGAACGCTCCTGCGCACACTTTGAAGGATATTATCGACTTTAACGATCGCAATCGGCAGAAAGAAATGCCGTACTTCGGCCAGGATTTATTTCTGAAGGCCGAAGCCAAAGGCCCGCTAACTGAAAAAGCCTACCTCGACGCGCTCGACAAGAACCATCAACTCGCCCGCACCGAGGGCATTGACGCCACCATGGACAAGTATCGCCTCGATGCCATGGTCGCACCCACCGGCGGGCCGGCGTGGCTCACTGACCTGATCAATGGCGACCATGCCGCCGGGGGAAGCTCTAACGCCGCGGCCGTCGCAGGTTATCCTAATATCAACGTAACTGCCGGATTTGTGTCTGGGTTGCCGGTTGGTATCTCGTTTTTTGGGCGCGCCTGGGGCGAACCGGTTCTCATCCGACTGGCCTTCGCTTTCGAGCAAACCACAAAGGCTCGCCAGGCTCCGCGCTTCTTATCTACAATCGGCGCGGGCTAACTCTGACTTAGAGTCAAGAGGAGGTCTCAACAAATGTCTTCCCGTGTTAGCCTTATGGGCAAAGGGGGTATTCAATGATAATCAATAAAGTGGTTGCTTCCCTGCAGAAGGAGTATTCCCGCCTGGAAAAAGAAATGGGACAAGTAGGGAAGGCGCTCGATGCTCTCGGTCATGCCGGTGGGAAGAAGCTCAAAAAGACAGGCCGTACTTTGAGCAAGGACGCCCGCAGACGAATCGCCGCGGCGCAAAGACTACGCTGGGCGAAAGTCCGAAAGGCTGCAGGCAAGTTAGTGAAGTCCTAAGTAGAGTAATGTTTCGCAAGCACCGCGGCCGGCCTCGTTCGTAACTTCTCCCAAGACTTGCGGACGAGGTCAAGCTTCGGAATGAATCGAGAAGCTGACTCCGAAACTAATCACTATAGTTCGCGACAACTCGTACCACCTTTCCTACCGCCGAAAGCTCCATAAATTCTCCGGTGCGCGTGCCCTTCCAGTTTGTGTAGTAAAGCACGACGCTATTTATGCCCCAGAGCACGTCCTCAAGGCGAAAGTGGAGTTCGGGACGGGCTTCCAGCCCTCGCTGAAAGTAATTTCTCAAGTTTGCCTTTCCGACCACCTTCCCGTCGAGCGTCCCCAATAGCTGCGCGGCCACCGGCGACGTCAGTTCGACTGCATCCTCATAGTGCGCCATGATCGAGTCCAGATCGTGGGCGTTCCAAGCCCCAACCCAATCATTCGCCAGATTCCAGGCCTCGTCTTTTGTCACTGCCGTTTCTCCAAAGGTTCATCGCTAAATTGCAACTCGACGGCACTTGCGATATGTCTGGGATTAAGCTGCGACTAAGTCCAGCGAAACCAGCGCAACGCCAGCACGAACGAGATACCACCCCACAAAAACATCACCAGGAGCTGCGGCCATTGGTGGATCAGCGGCGTACCTTCCAGAATGCTGGTCCGTAGCGCGTCGGTCAGCGCAGTCAGCGGCAGCGCTTTGATCAGCGGCTGAATGGCCACTGGAAAGCGCTCATAAGAGAAGAACACTCCAGAAAAAATCCACATGGGCATCATTACCAGATTCATCAGGCCACTAACGCTTTCGATCTTTTGCGCCCGGCTTGCCGTCACTAATCCAACTCCACCAAAGCACAGTGCTCCCGCCGCACCCAGTAACAGAATCGAGAACAGAGATCCCAGGACTTTCATATGGAACACGATGACGCCGAGCGTGAGCAATAATGCAATCTCGATGATCATCAGCACTAAGCGGCTCGACATCAGCGCCAGCAGAAAATCGCTGCGCCGCATCGGCGTACCCACGAAGCGTTTGAGCAGCTTGCGTTGCCGCATGTCGACTAGTGCGAATCCAATGCCCCACATCCCGGAGTTCATCAGGTTCATGCCCAACAATCCCGGAATCAGAAAATCGATGTAGCGCGAGCCCGGCTCCGATGAAGTCACCACGGAGGTTGCCACCACATCTTTGCGACCGGCCGCCATCTGCAACGCATCATCTACCTCAGCCCGCGCCAGCACGCTTTCGGGCCGCGCCGGATCGTAACGATATTGAAGTCCTCCGCCTCCGCCCGGTTCGATCACGAGATCGTATTTTCCCAAACGAAAACCCTTTCGCGCTGCGTTTCCGTCGAGTACATCAATCTTGAACGATGCGTGCTGCGGCGAGCGCTGCAGCAATGCCTCCGCTTCCTGCGCCTCCGCTCCGGATACAATCGCCACAGAAGACGCCTCGCCTGGCTTGTTGCGGAAGGCAATTCCGAGTCCTAGCGCCAACAAGAGCGGAAACACGAATACCCAGAACACGACCTCGGGCTCGCGCTTTAACTCCAGCATGCGCGCCATCAGCAGATGACGGTAACCGGCCCAGCGCCCATTCCGCCGAGGCGGCTGTTTCGGCGGAACCGTTTTTTCTACAACGGGTGTTTGCTCAGCAACACTCATAGAAACGGTTACTCCCGCACCTCGGGCTTCCATTTATTCAGGAACTCAAGCAGCGCCTCCGGCGTCATCGCGCGCGCATTCTCAAACTCACCGTTCTTCTGACTCACCAATACCTTGCCGGCACTGTCAGCGACCGCCAGGGCTGGAACTCCCTTGTCCAGCGGAACCTGGAATTGCTTTGCCAGGTCCGCGTTCTTTTTTCCATCTGGCCCGATATCCACGTGCACAACCTCATAGCCCGCCATAGCCGCCGCGAAATCCGGCCGTTGAAACGCCAGATCGAGGACGTGACAGTCGTAGCACCAGTTCGCTCCGAAGACCAGCAGAACGCGTTTGTGCTCTTTCGCAGCCTTTTCTTCCGCTTCTTTGATCTCAACGCGCGCATCGGCGTCCGCGGGATAGATATTCTTGTCGTTGTTAACCGGCTGCTTGAGGTGAGCCGCATTCGTACGCTGCACCACGACGAGCCGCCACTCACCGCCCTGTTGCTGCCATACTTGGCCTTCGCTCACAAAAAGAGTTTCGGTTTCCGGGGGAACTCCCGACTGAATTTCAGCCTGAAACCGAACGACCTGAACACCCGGCCGGGGTGAGCTATTTTGCAGAATATCCAGATCGATGCTTCGCGCTTTGAATCCGACCCAAAAGTCGATATCCGCATCGGGATTGCTCTCAGCCGGGGGCACTGTCACCTGCGCCGCAGGAGCCGTGCTGTACAGCATCTTCAGTCCCGCACGGTCACCCGACAACACCGAATTTTTCCATTGCACGAGCGGCACAAAGCTGCTCACCGAATTAGAGGCAGAAATCTGAGCAGCGCCGTAGATCACGGCGCCAACGGTGAACATCACCAAGGCGGCATGGCAGACGCGGCTCCTCAAATCAATCGTCCTTTCGTGGAGCTCATCACTCCTCCCGCAGATGCCGCCCGGTCAGGCGCACAAACACATCTTCCAGGCTGGCCTGCCGCGTGGTCAGATGTTGCAACGCGCTGCCTTGCTTCCCGACTGCCTCTAGCAGCGCCGGAATCGTCAGATGCGGCTCCTTCACACTCAGCGCGACCATGCCGTCATCCTCGCGCACCGACTCTACGCTGGGCAGCGCACGCCACGCCTCCAACGCCGCGCCGTCGGAATTCTCGGCCAATCTTGCGCCCACGGCAAACTCCACCACGTGATGCCCGCCCAACCGCTCAATCAAATCTGGTGGGGAACCCTCCGCGATGATCTGCCCATGATCGACGATGGCCAGCCGGTCGCACAGCCGCTCGGCTTCATCCATGTAGTGGGTGGTAAGCAGCACGGTGCCGCCGGCGCGCTGAAATTCGCGAATAATCTCCCACAACTGACGCCGGCTCTGCGGATCGAGCCCCGTCGTTGGCTCGTCGAGAAAAAGAATTTTCGGATTGCACACCAGCGCCGTCGCCACCGCTAAGCGCTGCCTCTGGCCGCCCGAAAGCTTTCCCACCCAGGCGTCGGCCTTCTCCGTAAGTTGCAACTGCTCGAGCACCTCATCGGACGAACGCGGTTCGCGATAGAAACTGGCAAACAGTTCGACCGTCTCGCGTACGCTAAGTTTCTCGGAAAGCCGCGTCTCCTGCAGCGAAATCCCCAACCACTCCCGCATCTCGCGCGCATTCTCGCGCCAGGAGTGGCCGAAAATCGACACTTCGCCCGAAGTCGGCTCCAGCAATCCTTCAAGGATTTCAATGGTCGTGGTCTTCCCTGCCCCGTTCGGCCCGAGGAGACCGAAGCATTCGCCAGTCTGAATCTCAAGGTTCAGCCCGCGCACGGCTTCAACCTTGCCGTCGTAGGTTTTGCGCAGATCGCGACATTGAATCGCTATGGCCACGGTTCGATTTTACCGGATGGACGCGATTGACACTGTTTACAGGTCAGTTCGTCACAGGACTTTGCTCAGGCGTTCGGGGCGACAAGAGATCCTCGACTTCTGGACCGCCTTTGAACAGCCATCTAGCCAACAGAGCGAAGCCCACCATTCTGGTAACGATAAAGCTTAACGTGATGAGGTAGTAGTGTCGCCAATACTGAATTGCGGTCGACGCTCCCGGCCCCTGGTCAATGTAGCGGAGGAACGAGTGCAGGCTCGCTGGCAAGTACGATGCCTCGGTCAGGGCCCATACTGTTAACAGTAGGGCCCAGGTGCGGCCCGCCAACACCATAGCGTCTTTTCTTGACATAATCTTTCCCTCCCCGGCCAACGCCGTCCTGCTAAAATACCGCATCGCCGGGTTCAGTGTCGGCATCTTCACTTCCATGCGCACACTTAAGCGCGGCTTCACTTGAAAACGCCCTCCCACTAAGGCCCGTCCCTCGTTTTCCAAACGGCACCCAGTTCCCGGTTCTCTTTTCCGCATTGAGCACCTGAAAGGACACCGCCCATGCTGCGCAAGCTCTGCGTATTGTCGCTTCTGCTCCTCGCCTTTGCTCTGTCCGCCGTCGCCCAGGATTCGCGCCACTTCACCTTTCACTACGCTTTCACAGTTAGAAATCTTCCCGCCGGGAAGAAAGTCCGAATCTGGATGCCTGCAGCGCACTCGGACGCTTATCAAGAGGTAAAAGTCGTTTCAGCTCAGGGCGATTTGCCTTTGAAGAAAACCACTGAATCGAAATACGGCAACCAGATCTATTACACCGAAACAAATTCGGCGCAGCCCGAACTGCATTTCGATGTGGAATATGACGTGATCCGTCACGAGCGCGTGGCGCTCGGACAAACCGCATCGCACTTGACGGCTGTTTCACTCTCCTCCACCGAAAAGCATCAGGACCTTCAGCCCGACATACTCGTTCCCGTGACCGGGCTGCCCGCCGATCTTGCACTCAAGGTAACTCAAGGCAAGACCGATCTGCTCGACAAAGCCCACGCCATCTACGATTACGTTTTCACCACCATGCGCTACGACAAAACCGGAACCGGCTGGGGACACGGCGACGTCCTCTATGCCTGTGACGCCAAGAAGGGCAATTGCACCGACTTCCATTCCCTGTTCATCGCCATGGCTCGATCGCAAGGCATCCCGGCACGCTTCGAAATCGGGTTTCCTTTGCCCCCCGACAAGCACTCCGCCGAGATCGCCGGATACCACTGCTGGTCCGATTTCTGGATTGATGGCAAAGGATGGATACCCGTCGACATTTCCGAGGCATGGAAGCATCCGGAGAAGCGCGACTATTTCTTCGGCTCGCACGACGTGAACCGTGTGCAGTTCAGCATGGGGCGCGATCTGCGGCTCAGCCCGCCGCAGCAGGGTAAGCCGCTGAACTATTTCGTCTATCCCTACGTGGAAGTCGATGGGCAGGAGTTTTCAAACGTAGCGTTGGCTTTCTCGTTCGCGGATAGTGGAGCAGCCGTCGCCACGCGATAGCCGCGCCCTTGCGCAGTGTTACCGCGCCGGCAGCATCCCATTCGGATCGCCTGGAGGCTGAGGAATATCCGGCGGTGCCATGGGCGGCACCGGCGAGGCTCCGTTCGCCGGTCTCGGCACATCTTGTGAGTCTTCCCCCGGTCGCCGCAGCGTGGGAGCGTTCGCGGGCTGCTCCGCTGGTTCTTTCTTCGCTTCCTTATCCTTATCCCTGTCCGACGGCTCCAGGATAACCTCTTTCTCAGTGCGCACGATCTTTTCGCCATCCACCTTCATGGTTTCCACACGTACTACTTCATCACCCACGAACCGAACGAAGTCGACATCCGCCGGAGGCTCGCCGTAAATCCATTCTTCGTATTCCGTCTCCCCATCCCGTTCGCGGTCTTTCTTTGGCGGCTTGCCTTTGGCGTGAAGCACCATCTCCTGATTCATCCCAACGAGAACGTGGTGGGCTTGAATCGCTGTCTTCACCTTAGGAGGCACGGTGTCCAGGTAGGCCTGCTCTTTATTCCTTGCTTTGAAATCGAGCACGGGATACAACAACGCCCGCAGCTGCGCCACAGTCATCTCGGGCACATGCTTGTCGAAATAAAGGTCCACAAACGTACCGTGCGGATTGGTTTGCCCGTCGTCAGGCCCACCATTAACCGGCGCACCATAGGCCCCGGTAACTTCCACGCGCTGATACCACTTCTTGTGACGGGTGGGGCCGCCATTAATCTCGAAGTGAATGTGGTCATCCTTGATCCGTACAAAAGAGATGTGCGCAGGGTCGCCGGGCTTGACCGCCGGTCCCCAAAGAGCAAGATCCTGCCGCAATTGTTCGCCGTTCGGCGTGATCACCCCGTCCTTCAGTAGCAATCCTTTCGAGCCCATCGGAAAAGACGTGCGCGCATACACCAATTGGGTCTCGATTTCGCGGATGATTTGATACCGACTCTGCTTGCTGATGCGCGGCGCGTTGGCGGGAATCGGCAGAGCATCCGGCCCCGGATTCCGATCGGAGGCTGAAGCAGAGGGTGAATTCCTGGTTTGGCTGGAATCGGTTTGGCTGGGTCCGCTCGCCTGATCAAGGGCAAGGCAGGGGACCAACCAGAGAAAAACTACAAGAGCGGTACTCCACAAGCGCAGCATGCAACACCCCTGGGCGCGCAGTCCATTATAAGCGATGGAGTAAAGCGCGTACGGGATTTGCCGCTATTCCGAACCACAGCGCGTTGTCCTATACGCTCTCCGGCCCGCGCTTCTTGTGCTGCTGACATTTTGTCATGATGGCGGATCGGAGGCGGGAACGAAGGTCTTCGGGCAATTCGTAAAGCTGGGAGTCGCGATAGATCTCGATGGTCTTTTTCGTGGTGTCACAAACCACATAGCAGTTGTGGCACCAAGAAAGGTGATTCTCCAACTCCACTTTCGTAGGTTCGTCGAGAACGCCGTCCAAATAATTGGTCAGCTCGTGCAAAAATTCAGAACATTTCACTGGTCGCCATCTCCACTCTCGCGTTTCTGGAAGAACCTTCCCAGGCGCTCGCGCAGTTGCAGGCGCGCCCGCAACAATCGCGACTTCACCGCGGGTACGCTCAACTCCAGCGCGGCCGCGGTTTCCTCGGTCGAAAGTCCTTCCACGTCTCTCAGTACGAACACGGTCCGGAAGCCCGGGGGCAGGCCTTGGATCGTCTTGCTTAAAATCTCCCGCAACTCCGCCTGGTTATACTGCTGCTCGGGATTGGGACTCCAATCCGCGATCTCGCGGGGAAGCGAATCATCTTCCGTCTTTATATCTTCGTCGAGCGAAACGGTACGCTCGGGCTTCCGGCGGCGCAACTTCATCAACGCTTCGTTGACGGCGATGCGCACCAGCCAGGTGTAAAACTTCGACTGCTCCTGAAACTTCGCCAGGTTGCCGTACGCTTTCAGGAACGCTTCCTGCACCACATCTTCCGCATCTTCGCGGTTCTGCGTGATGTGTTGCGCGATCCGAAAAACGTTGCGGTCGTAACGCCGCACCAACTCTTCAAAGGCGGAGTCGTCGCCCTGCTTGGCTGCCCGGACCAGCGTCAGCTCATCACTGACAGGCCCTTCTAGTTTGTTTTGGATGGCTCCCATTCTATCGACGATGCAGTATTTTGCGGCTCCAAACCGCAGCTCCTGAAAAGTAAGCTGTTATTCTACTTGGTAACCGAAGTGTTTGCCCAATCGAGTTTCCAGTTTCAAGCGGGACAAGATTTGCGGTAGAGTCGAGGATTGGAAAGGTGCGCGGTCGAACACGTCCTTGCGTACTCTGGGGCGCTCTCACAAGTGCCGTATAATCAGCACTTAGGGCTCGACTCAGCCGCATGTTACCAGCGGTGCGCGCTGCGAAGGGATACGGTTCTCTAGGCATGTCGGAACGGAAAGAGAAACAAACCGAGTTGCAGCAGGCAGTCGAGCAGGCCGTGGCGCAAGCTCTTCAGGCACAGATGCCGCAACTGCAGTCGCAGATTGTGCAGCAAGTGCTGGAGGCATTGCCCGCGCGGTCGAGCGAGAGCTCGGCTGCGCATGCTCCGGCCGGTTCTGATTCCGGCGCGCTGGTTCAAGCCGTCGCTGCGATTCATGCAGGATCGAGCCAGAAGGAAATTCTGCGGGCGCTGCTGGACGCCGGCAGCGGCTACTGCGCACGCATCGCGCTGTTCGTGGTCAAGGCGGGAGCCGCGTCAGGATGGCAATCCCGCGGCTTCGGTGATGAGGAAGTGGTCAAGGATTTTGCTCTCGATCTAAACGCCGGTCCGGTTTCACACACCTACCAGAATCGAGCGGCAACGCCTGGCAACATCGCAGAGATGGGCCGCAAATTCGTGAAAGAGTTTGGCAGCCCGGCCAATGAACAGGTGCTGGTGTTGCCCCTCGCACTCAAGGATAAAGTAGCGGCCCTGGTTTATGCCGATGGAGGCGATTCCGGTAAGCTCGATCAAGATGCCTTGGAATTACTGGTCGTCGCGACCAGCGCATGGCTTGAAGTAACTTCATTGCGCAAGCAGGCAGCCGCCCGAGAAGACGTCGAAACGGTGAGCCGGGTTGAGAGCCCGCCGGTGCAGACAGTTTCTTCGTTTTCCGATCCCTTCGCATCGCACGCGCCAAAGCATGTGCCTGCCAAGGCCGCAGTCGAGCCCGAACCCGCTGCTGAGGTGGTGGAAGTGGCTTCGGCCCACGCCGCAGCCGCACCGGCCGCGGCCACCGATCCGCTGGCCGGACTCTCGCCAGAGGACGCCGACATCCATCGCAAAGCGCAGCGCTTCGCGCGCCTGCTGGTGGATGAAATCAAACTCTACAACCAGGCGAAAGTGGCCGAGGGACGCCGCAATAAGGATCTGTACGACCGGCTTAAGGAAGACATCGACAAGAGCCGCGGTACGTTTCAGAAGCGGTACGGCAACACGGCGGCCGCCAGCGCTGAATACTTTCAGAGCGAGTTGCTGCGCAGTCTGGCCGAGGACGATATCTCCATCATGGGTTCGAATTTCCGCCGCTAGATTTGCGGAAGGGTTCTGGCAGTAGCGTGTCTTCGCAAAAAACAAACGTAGTGCGATCAGCTTCGAAGTGGCCGGTGCTCGCAGCCCTGGCTCTCTGCGGGGCGTCCGGGTTCCTGCTTCCAGCACAGGCATCACCGCACTCTCGGCCGAGTTCCGTTCAAAGCCAGGCAGTCACAGCTCCGTCGCATCCTCCTGCGGAAACAACCCAGAATGCCGATCAAACCGCTGCTCCCGCCACCACCAACGCCCCAGCTGATAAAGCTCCTGCCGTCAAAAAGCCCGCAGTCCGGTTGAGGCGTCGCCCCATCGCCACTCACCGGCGAGCGATTTCTCCGCGAGTGCGGCGCATGCGCCAGGCCTTTGTGGCTTCGGCCAGCTTGCGGCCCATGGCGCAACAGCTCCTGCAGGATCGCTCGCTCGCGGCTTACGCTGGGGTTGAAGCCTACGCACGAGCCCATGCCAAAGAGGATGCCGGGGCTCTGGCCTGGTTGGTGGTCGGCTACGCTCATGTGCTCGACCGAGAATACGCCAAGGCCATTGATCCGTTGAGCCGCGCCAAAGTCCACGCCGGGGACCTCGGCGATTACGTCGATTATTACCTCGGAACCTCCTACCTGCAGACCGGACATACCGCCGAGGCGCTGGCAACCTTGACCGACTTTGCGAAAGCCCATCCGGATTCGCTGCTGGTGCGCGACGCCGATGTCAGCTATTCCGGCGTGCTCATGGAGGAAGGTCAGGCTGCAGAAGCGGCAGCTCTGCTCGAGAAGGATCGCAACCCCGTGCGCTCCGATGTGGAGCTTGCCCTGGGACGCGCTTGCGCCACGGCAGGCCAGACCGCGAAGGCCGCCCAAATCTTTGCGAACATTTATTACACGATGCCCGCCAGCGCTGACGCCGATGCTGCATATGGGGAGTTGAGGAAGTTGCCGTCGGTGCCACCTCCAACCGCCTCCCAGCTCAAAACCCGCGCCGACGGATTAATGAGCAAGAAGCGCTATGCCGACGCCGCCGACGAATATCGGAATCTCATCAACGAAATTAGTCCCAACGCCAATAGCACGGAGCAGTCCGCGATCCAACTCGACCTGGCCGACGCGCTTCATCGCAGCGGCAGGAACCGTGACGCCAAGCTGGTCCTCGCCTTGATCGGCGGCGAAGGCGGAGAAATCAACGCGCATCGCCTGTATCTGCTGGGTCAAGTCGACTTCGTCACCAATGACAATGACGCTTTCTACCGCACCGTCGACGAACTGCGCCAGGCGGCGCCGGCAAGTCCTTGGCTGGAGCAGGCACTGATCTCCGCCGCGAATCTGCATCTGGTTCATCGCGAATATGACCAGGCCCTCGACGCATTCCGCGAAGCGCAGCAGCGCTTTCCCAACGGCGCGCGCGCTTCCTATACGCACTGGAAGGCAGCCTGGCTAACCTTGCGGCAGGGACGCAACCAGGATGCCGCGAAAGCGTTCGAAGAACAGATTGCGCTGTATCCTTCTGGCGCAGAAACTCCGGCAGCTTTATATTGGCGCGCTCGTCTCGCGGAAGAAGACAATCAGCTCCTCATGGCGCGCGCCTTCTATCAGAAGCTTTCGGATCGCTACTGCAACTTCTACTACGCAGAACTGGGACGGCAGAGGCTGAAGCATCTTCCCACGGTGGCAGCCGATGCCACGACCCACTACGCCTTGCTCGATCGCGTGCCCCCTCTCGACAACAGCGGGAAGGTAGCAGATTCCGAACCACCATCTGACGAGCTGCACGTGCAGAAAGCGGAGCTTCTGGGTAATGGCGGACTCGTCGATTTCGCAGTGCGCGAATTGCAGGCCGCCGCTGCTGCCGACGGCGGCAGTTGGGGCCCGGCAGAAGCCGCGCAGCTCTACGATGAAGCCGGACATTACGATCAGGCAATCGAGGTCTTAAAGCACTCCGCGCCGAATTATTTTGCCCTCGACATTCCCGACCTTCCGCGGAAATATTGGGAAGCGCTCTTTCCCAAAGCCTACTGGAGCGATCTGAAACGGTCGTCCGCAGCCAATGGTTTGGATCCCTACCTCGTCGCGTCACTCATCCGGCAGGAGTCGGAGTTTAATCCCAACGCGGTTTCGCGGGCCAACGCCGTGGGCCTGATGCAGCTGTTGCCGAAAACGGGCAAAACCGTAGCCCGGGAGGTAAAGATGAGGCGATATAACTCGAGCCAGTTGTATACGCCGGCGGTAAACCTGCAGTTAGGCACGCGCTATTTCCGTGGCATGGTGGACAAGTTCGGCGGATCTTTCGAGTATGCGCTGGCCGCCTACAACGCCGGATCAGATCGCGTCGAAGACTGGCTAAGTCAGGGCCAATATCGCGATCCGCAAGAATTCGTGGAATCGATTCCCTTCACCGAGACCCGCGAGTACGTGCAGGCGATTCTGCGCAACGCCAGCGTGTATAAACAGCTCTACGGAACGCCGTAGAGGCTGGCTACGGCCCCGTCGCCTCAACAAACAACAACCCTTGCACCTTACTCGCGTCTTCGGTCAATCGATCGAAAGTGACTGCCCGGCGCGAATCGGAAAAACGCACATCCTGAAGCAGGAACTTGTGGACTGCATATGCAGTCTCGTTCGTCGAGTAATCTTCCGTCCCGACGTAAGTCACGCCGTAGAGCACGTACAGGTGAGAGTTCCACATCATCAGCGCAGCACGCTGGTTCCGAATCATGGCGATTAAGTGCCCGGCGTTAACCTGATCCGGCGTCAAATATTCCGTCGTGACCATGATGGCGCGGCCATCGCTCAGAAGATGCCTTCCTTGCACCTTGCTGGCAATGTCTTTCAAAGATTTTGGATCCGCCGTCTCGAGGCTGTCTTCCAGAGCAGAATTCTTTCCGCAGCAAATTTCCTTATCGTTGAAAAGAATCTTCAACGATGTCGCCAGCACATCGACTGCGTGAGCAGACCGCGCCGTCAGTGAAGGCAGGTCGTTGACGCTGACCTCCTGCTCGGGGTAAGCGACCTGCTGCCCATATGCCAAGCAACAAACCGCGAGCCACGATGCCACCCCACAAATGGCCGCGAAAAGAGACCCGGATCTCGCTATCCTCTTGTGGGACGCCATGCTTATCCTCCTGCGGGCGGCGTGTCGTGCCCGCTCGATTTGTGAAACACGATTTCCAGCACCAGCAATCCCGCCCCAATAACAATCGCGCTGTCCGCCAGATTAAACACCGGCCACTGATACCGCTTCACATAGAACAGCAGAAAGTCGACCACGCGTCCGTGCGCCAGGCGATCCCAGAGGTTCCCCAACGCCCCTCCCATAATCAGTGACAGGGCGACGCCAGTGGTCACATGAGCGTGGTTGTTTTTCCAGAGTAAGATCGAGACGACCGTCAGAGCGATCACCGAAAACGCGATCAGCATCGCCGTTTTCCAATGCGCGTTCGAGTCCGCGAACAGGCTGAAGGCCGCGCCCGTGTTCTCAGTATGAGTGAGCTGAAAAAAGCCGGGGATGACCTGAATATGAGAATAGAGCGGGATGCGCAGCGCCACCATGTGCTTGGTCCAGCGGTCCAGCAAGACAACCATAAGGGCGATCAACAGGTACAGAGCGCGCGCGGAGTTCTTCGTCATTCGGAGTCTTGGCCCGCCCCTCCATCTGCGAAGTCCGGGCCTGGGAACATCTTAAACTGTTTGCGCTTTCGATTCTTTTCCTCACTATTTTTCATTTTCGCCTACCCCGGTTACGCTCTCCCCATGTATTCTTATGCCGCCTTGAGACGGAATGCGCGCCCCGAAACATAGCCGCAGCCCGTTCCAAGGTTGTTCTATTCCTATGTCGGCGAAATGCGCGCATGAAGCTTTGGAGACGCTGGAGAGGCCGGACTCTGTTATTCCTGGCGGTAGTTGGGCCGGGCATCATCACCGCCAACGTCGACAACGACGCCGGCGGCATCCTGACCTACTCGCAGGCCGGCGCGCAATACGGATTTCTGCTGCTGTGGACCATGATCCCCGTCACCCTGGCGCTGATCGTGGTGCAGGAAATGTGCGCCCGCATGGGCGCGGTAACCGGCAAGGGCCTGAGCGACCTGATCCGCGAAGAGTTCGGACTCCGCATCACATTTCTGATGATGCTTGGAATTCTGATCACGAATTTCGGCAACGTGGTCACAGAATTTATTGGCATCGCCACCAGTCTTGAGTTATTCGGCCTTTCGCGCTACGTGACCGTCCCGGTTTGCGGCGTCATCGTATGGCTGATCGTGGTGAAAGGCCAATACAAGACCGTGGAGAAAGTCTTCCTGGCTGCGTCCTTTTTCTACATCACATACATCTTCGCCGGAGCGCTCGCGCATCCCGCCTGGAAAGTTGCAACCGTCGCAACCTTCAAGCCGCCGGAGTGGGCTAAGTTCCGCGAGCAGGCCTACCTGTACATGGTGATTGGCGTGGTCGGGACCACGATCGCGCCCTGGATGCAGTTCTATCTTCAGGCGTCCGTAGTGGAAAAGGGCGTGACCCGGCGTGGGCTTCATGCTTCGCGCTGGGATGTAATTGTAGGCTGCATTTTTACCGACGTGGTGGCGTGGTTCATCATCGTGGCCTGCGCCGCAACCTTGTACGTGCACGGATACCGCGACATCAAGTACGCAGCCGACGCGGCCCAGGCCCTGAAGCCGCTGGCCGGGCAGTACGCTTACATCCTGTTTGCCGTGGGTTTGTTCAACGCATCGCTTTTTGCCGCGTCGATTCTGCCGCTTTCCACTGCCTACACGGTGTGCGAAGGGCTGGGCTTTGAATCCGGTGTCGACAAAAAATTCGGCGAGGCTCCGTTTTTCTACTGGCTGTACACGCTGCTGATTGTGGCCGGCGGCGCCGTACTTCTGATCCCCGGCTTGCCGCTGGTGAAAATCGCGGTCCTGTCGCAGGTGGTGAACGGCGTGGTGCTGCCGTTCGTGCTGATCTTCATGCTGCTGCTGATCAACAAGAAAGATCTCATGGGTGAGTACGTGAACACGCGACTGTTCAACGTTATAGCGTGGGCGACTACTGTGATCATGATCGGCCTGACGATTGCGTGGTTCTGGACATTGCGTGGCGGCGGCTAGAACTCCGTACTGTTCCACAGATAATTTTTCCCGCCAGTCATATAAATTTTCCCGCCGCCAAATCCTTCACCAGGGAAGCATCCGCTTCAAGAAAATCATACTTGCCCAGATCCTTGGGAGCCGACCATTGCAGATCGCGGAAGATGCGATTCTCGATTTCGCCATCGTACTCGCGCACCACAAAGAATCGCAGCTCCACCATAGCTCCGTTGGGGTAGGTATGCTTCAGTCGCACAATTTCGTCGCCGATTTTAGCGTGAATTCCTAATTCTTCCTCCAACTCGCGGCGCAGGGCGTGACGAGGCTGCTCGCCATCTTCAATTTTTCCTCCCGGAAATTCCCATTTGAGCGGCATAGTCTGATGCCGAGTCCGCTGGCAAACCAGCAATTTGCCATCTTTCTCGATTACGGCTGCGACCACCCGTTTCATAAATTTCCCATTCCAGAGGACGAATAAGTTTCCCGTTTGATTTCGTGGTCCACCAGCAAACCAGGCTCAGCGGCCGTTTTCCAGCTTTTTCCCGACAACTTCAGCACAGTACTGCACGAGTTTCTGGTCGTCGACGCCGAACGCCGCCGGAAAGTGGCTGTCGATGTCGAGTTCGCCCGCCACTTGGCCTTTGATAAAAACCGGCACAACGATTTCAGATTTTGTCTCCAGAGAACAGGCCAGGTAGCGGGGATCTTTGCTGACGTCGTCGACCACGATCGTCTTGCCGCTGGAAGCAGCGGCCCCGCAAATTCCTTGGTTGAGCGGGATTCGCGTGTGCGGAGTCATGGCGCCCACGAAAGCCTCCAGCACCAGCATGGGTGGTTGGGCGCCAGCTTCGAGCATGTAAAAGCCAGCCCAGTTATATTTCAGCATGCGCTCATGCAAAAGCTTGCAGACGCCTTGCATAAGATCCTTGGCCGTAGGCGCCGCTTGCGCGAGTGCCGTGATCTCGTTGCGAACCTCTTCGATTCTGGTGGTGACCGGCATGAACAGAATCTTAACTCAGAGCGGGAGATTCGCGGCTGTGGAAGATGAAACGCAAGTAATCTGCCGGATTCCTTCCGTGCGGGCAAACAGTTCGGGATGAATGGCAAATGCCAGGGCATCGAGACCGCGCAGCAGAGTGGGAGCGGGTGTGTTGAGGTGCTCGTCCCGCACGCAATAGACGCGGGAAGCACGAGCCGCGCGAATTCCCTGCCACTTGCGCTCGGCGACGATTTTCTCTAGCGGCACTCGGTCGCCCGCGCCGCACCATGCGGCGATCACGATGTCAGGATCCATGCGGGCGACTTCTTCGGCGGAAATCTGCCGGCCAGGTGCGCCCAGAAACTCACCCCCTGCGGCTTCCACCAGTTCCGCGACCCAGCCTTGCGAGGCGATCAGGGGCTTGCCCCATTCCTCGCAGAAGACCTTTGGACCAGCTACTCCAGCGGCGCGGGCGCGAACTTGTTCGATGTGCTGCTGCATATGGGCGATCACTTCATCGCCGCGTTCACTAGCTCCGACTGCCCCGGCGATGAGGGCGATGTCAGTGTACACATCGGCCAGACTCTTAGGCGCAAGGCCTAGAAAAGAAGTTCCAGACTTGAGTATTTCGATCACCGCCTTTTCCTGGTAAGGCACTGAGGCGATGACGAGGTCGGGCTCAACCGCGATAATCTGCCCGGCATTGGCCGTCCAAGAGTCCGCGAGGATAGTCCGCGGCTGCCCCTTGATTTCAGGAACCATGATTTCAGAAACTACATCCGCGCAATACTTGGTACAGGCGACCACGCGGTCGAGTTCGCCAACGGCGGCGAGAATCACGGTCGCGCAGGGTTGCAGGCAGGCGATGCGGCGGGGCGTGTGCGAGAGTGGCATGAGCTTTGCACTACTTTCCGATCTGACTCAGCGCGGCCGAAAGCGCATCGAGGGCCAACTGGGAAGCGTGGGTCGAAGCTTGCGGCAGGCCGCCGATCGCAGCAATCACGTCCTCACGCCGCAATTCCTGAGCCTCGTTCACGGTCTTTCCCACAATCAATTCCGTCAGTGCCGAGCCGCAGGCAATCGACGCCACGCATCCTTTCGCCTTGAATCGAGCCCCGGTAATTCGGCCCCCGCCGGCTTTTAAGGTCAGCCGCAACACGTCTCCGCAGGCGGGATTCTCAATTTCTGCTGCGGCATCGGCATCGGCAATTTCTCCCGCATTGCGCGGATTCTGGAAATGATCGAGTAGCTGCGCGGAATACATTGGGCTGTTCAATTGTAAACGGCGGGCGGGCAGTACGCTCAACTCCGCGAACGCGTGCCCTCGGGAAAATAAATTCGCCAGCCTCGCTCCACCGCCACAGACTCGAGATCTGGATTCGGATTCACCGCAAAAGCATGCTTCGCCATTTCCAGCATGTCTCGATCCCAACGAGAATTTCCGAATGCAGCATCGATTTCCTTCTTGACGACCTCGCGGAGGGCCTCCGGTTTGCCCGCACCTGAAGGCACGCGGACCAGTCGATCGGTAACGATGCCACGTTCGACTTCCACCTGGGCAGCGAGTATATGGCTCTCAGGGATGCCGAAATGCTTCATCGCGGCGCGGATTACCCATTCGTTTGAAGACGACACAGCCCAGACCTCGCAGCCATTTTCCTGCAGGCGGCGCACCAACTCTCGCATCTCGGGAAAAATCTGCACCACAAAAAACTGGTCGAAGAAGCGGGTGGCAGCGTCCATCATCTTCGGCTCCGGAATGCCCCGGTGCATCGTCACCATTTCGCCGCACATCGTGGTTTCATCCACTTCGCCGCGCTTGTAGGCGGCGTAGCGCTCCCGCCAGGGACGATTGAGGTCCCGCGGAATAAGCTCGCGCTCCCTCAGTTCCCAATCGAAAAAGCGCTCACCGGCATCGCCCGACCACAGCGTGCCGTCGCAATCGAAGGCGGCAACGCGCAGCTTAAGACGGAGAATCGAATTGAGAAATGCGTTGGTGACGGGTGGGAATGTTTCAGACTCGGCAGCGTTCATGTATCGACGATAACGTGGACCAGCAAATCTCGCAACGCGCGGGCTCGGTCAAGAGCATCGCATCAGCAGCGCCGCATAGTCCTCCGGAGTGTTGACATTCAGGGCGACCAGCGGATCGTCGACCGGTACGTACTGGATGTGCTCCTGATTCTGATGTTCGACATCGCGGGCGATCGACGTAGGCGGGACCCGGAGAAATGCCTCAATCATACCTCGGTCGACAAGGTAGGGATGCCCGTGCTTGCCGGAAAATTCAGGCACGACCGCCCAGATATTCGGATCCGCAGCGTCGAAGGCATCATGCAGATTCTGGAGGGTAGCGGGGCTCACCGGAGGACGATCGACCAGAGTCACCATGGCGGCATCGCGACCATGGTTGAGCACTTCGCGCAGGCCGATCTGCAGCGAACTGAACTGACCGCGACTCGGGTCTTTGTTGACCACGAGAGACGCTCCGTCCGCATAAATGATTGGCGCCAGCGCCGCTTCGTTTTTCCCCACCACAACCACGACGAAATCAGTCGTCAGCAAGAGCGAACGAATTGCGGCTGAGAGGAAGGTGTCATTGGAAATCGCTTGCCCCGCCACCGGCGGGGGCCACGGCAGTAATGCTTTATCCCTTCCCATGCGCGAGGAGTCGCCGGCGGCAAGAATCACTCCGGCGAAGGTGGAAGCTCGGATCATGTTCGGAAGATAGCAGGGAACGGTAAAGAATTGTTGATTTTTGATCGTTGATTGCTGATTGAGGCCCAGCTTCACAATCAGCAATCAGAAATCATCAATCAACAATTTACTCGCGCTCATCGAGCGCCGCTTCTCGCGCATCCGGCGCATTGTTCGTTTCAGCTTCAGAGCTTTGCGAATGGAACCAACTCATGTGGGGCAGGCTGGCGCCGGCGTGCCGGCGAAAAGCGATCAGCTCTGCCGTAATCGCGACCGCGATCTCCTCGGGCGTGACGGCGCCAATGTCGAGTCCGATCGGTGCGTGGACGCGGTCGAACAGATGCGCGGGCACGCCTTCCTCCTGCAACGTTTTAAAGATGCCGATCACTTTGCGCTTCGAGCCGATCATTCCGATATAGCGGGCGCGAGTCTGCACCGCCCAGCGCAGCAGCCGCATGTCGTCGCGATGGCCGCGAGTAACGATGACAATGTAGGAAGTTTCGTTGGGTTCAAGCTGCCTCGTAGCCTCATCGAAATCGAGCGCGCGCACTTCGCGGGCAGCCGGGAAACGTTCCTTGGTCGCGTAAGAGGTGCGGTCGTCGGTGACGATAGGGTCGAACCCTGCACTGGCGGCGACCTGGCAAAGATTCATGGCTACGTGACCTGCACCGAATACATAAAGTAATGCTGGAGGTAATACCGGCTCGATGAAAACTTCGAGCGTGCCGCCGCAAACCAGTCCAGTGTCGTATTTCGGATCCTGATTCAGATCGAAAGTGAGGGTGCGGGGCTTTTCCGATTCCATGACTTCGCGCGCCGCTTGCCACACATCGGCCTCGACACAACCGCCGCCGATGGTGCCAACGATTGATCCATCGTCACGCACCAGCATCTTCGCAGTCTTAAATGAAGGGATCGAGCCGCGCACGTTGACGATGGTAGCGACGGCGCCGCGCCGTCCGTCGCGGCGGAGCTGCACGATCTGTTCGTAAATGTCCATCAGGCTGGCGACAGCTCGCTGGTCTGATTATCAGTCGGTTAATAGGGGAGAGTCAAACGAGACGGCAAGCAAAGGCCCCGGGTCATCACTCCGGGGCTTCGCGTTAAACCAGATCGGCACTGCACGGCTTACCAAGCTCCTTAAGCGTGAACCAGGGTGAACTGGATGTCAAGCTTACTTTTCGGTGAGTGGAACACAGAGGGTGGCAGAGTCGAACTGCAGTGGCTGATGAAGCCACTCACCGACTTGGCAAGCCGTGTCCAGTACCCACTGGCAACACCCTCTAGACTGGCCTGCCGAGGAAATCGTACTCTGAAAATTCCCGAGATCGAGTGGATCAATTCAAGAAATGTTACCCGGATTCCGGATTTGGAATTCCTGATCCGGGAGGTATGCTTGTGTGGCGTTAAAGCGAACAGGAGAACGCCTCTATGAAGGCAGTCCGCATTCATCAATTCGGCGGCCCGGAAGTCTTAACTTACGAAGACATACCCGATCCGCAGCCGCGCAAGGACCAGGTGCTGGTCCGCGTACGCGCCTGTGCTTTGAATCATCTCGATATCTGGGTGCGTAAGGGGCTGCCAGGAGTGAAACTGCCGCACATTCTCGGCAGCGACGTGTCGGGTGAAGTGGTCGAGGTCGGCGAATACGTCGGCGGATTCAAAACTGGGCAGCGCGTGCTACTGGCGCCCATGCATTACTGCGGACATTGCGAGAAATGTGTCACCGGGCTGCAGAACCAGTGCCGTGCGTTTACTGTGCTGGGCAATGGTGTGGATGGAGGAAACTGTGAACTGATCGCGGTCCCGGCGGCAAATGTGATTCCATTCCCCGACTCGCTCGATTTCAATCAAGCCGCCAGCGTACCTCTGGTTTTTGTGACCGCGTGGCACATGCTGGTGGGACGAGCCGGCATTCGTCCGGGACAGACGGTGCTGGTGCTGGGGGCAAGTTCCGGCGTGGGCATTGCCGCGATTCAGATTGCCAAGTTCTTTCACTGCCGCGTGATTACAACAGCAGGCGATCAAGCGAAGCTGGCCAAGGGCCGCGAACTGGGCGCAGACTTCGGCATCAACCACTACCAGCAGAAGATCTCCGAAGAAGTGCGGAAGATTACGAATAAAGAAGGTGTGGACATCGTGGTCGAGCACGTAGGCGCCGCAACCTGGGACGAAAGTGTGAAATCTCTTAAGACCGGCGGCACACTGGTCACTTGCGGAGCGACCACAGGACCGAGCGTCGCGCTTGATCTGCGGCATCTGTTTGCCCGGCAGTTGACGCTGCTCGGCTCCTATATGGGAACCATGGGTGAGTTGCATGAAGTGTTGCGGCATGTGTTCGCCGGCCGGCTAAAGCCCGTTGTCGACCGCGTCTTTCCGCTAAGCGAGTTGCGCGCAGCGCATGAGTACCTGGAGAAGAGCCAGATGTTCGGGAAGATCATAGTGAACCCCTAGCACAGACTGGCACGGCCGGCTAATTCTCCGGCTCGCGTTTGCCGATAGCCTCCTTGAGGGTCGGCTTCGGACGCTCTTCCTCTCAGCCCGGGTACAAAAATGTTGCAATGGTACGGCGTTGCTCTCGGCGCGCTCTGCATCCTGGTGATCTACCAGCAGTTCCGCATGTACCTCGCTCGGCGGGAGTCCGAAAAGCGCGAAGAGCTGTTTCAGATCGTCACCGAAAATGCCGCCGACATGATTGCGCTGGTCGATGTGAAAGGGCGGCGGCTCTACAACAGTCCCGCGTATAAAAGAATTCTGGGTTATTCGGCTGCGGAACTCTCCGAGACTTCTTCTTTTGAGCAGATCCATCAAGAGGATCGTTTCAAGGTGTTGGAGGCGGCCCGCGAGGCGCGCAGCACGGGCGTCGGGAAAAAGCTGGAATACCGCATCCGCCACAAAGACGGCACCTGGCGGGTGCTCGAGTCGATGGCCAGTACCATCCGGAACGAGAAAGGCGAAGTCGCCAAGCTGGTCATCGTGAATCGCGACGTGACCGACCGCAAGCAAGCGGAAGAAGAACTCGAGCACAACACCTTTCACGATGCTCTGACCGGGCTGCCCAACCGCCGTCTCTTCCTCGATCGCCTGCAGCACTTGTTTGCACGGGCGCGGCGCAACCCCGAGCGGCAGCATGCAGTGTTGCTTGTAGATCTCGATGGCTTCAAGACGTTTAACGACAACATGGGTCACGCGCTCGGCGATCGCGTGATCGTCGAGATTGGCCAGCGTCTAGCGGCCTGTTTGCGGCATGATGACACGGTTTCCCGCCCGCAGTTCGAAAACTCCACCATAGATGCGGTACTTTCCCGCATGGGCGGCGACGAATTCACTGTCTTGCTCGAAGAGGTGAGCGATCCGAGCAACGCGATGCGGGTCGCGGAGCGAATCCTTGCTGCCGTAGCCGAGCCACTTCTGGTGGAAGGGCGCGAGGTGCGCACCTCGGCAAGCGTGGGCATCGCTTTAAGCAAGCCCTCGCACGAGCGCGCCGAAGACCTCTTGGTGGATGCCGACGTCGCCATGCGCCGCGCCAAAGCGATGGGAGGATCGCGCTGCGAAGTGTTTGATGAGGCAGTGCACACCCGCGCCGTGAACCGGTTGAAGCTGGAATCCGAGTTGCGCGAGGCGCTCGAGCAACGGCAGTTTCGCGTGCACTACCAGCCCATCCTGGAACTCGAAACCAGGCAGATTGCGGGGTTTGAGGCACTGCTGCGCTGGCAGCATCCGGAGCAGGGCCTGATTTCGCCGTACAAGTTCATCGCCGCGGCGGAAGACACTGGGTTGTTGGTTAGACTTGGCCAGTGGGTGATTGCGGAGGCATGCCAGCAGTTGGGTACCTGGGACAGCAACGCTCACGCCGAGAATTCTGCGATGCCGCCCGTGAGCGTCAGCGTGAACGTCTCAGCCAGGCAACTGGCCGACGTCAGGTTCGTCGCCAGCTTGGAGGCGACCCTGCGGCAGACCGGCACTGACCCATCGCGCCTGCATCTCGAAATGACGGAAAGCGTGGCGGCCGCCGATGCAAAGTTGACCGCAACAGTTCTCTCGCACCTGAAGCAACTCCGGGTGGGCATAATCCTGGATGATTTTGGAACGGGACATTCATCTTTAAGCGGGCTGCGGCAGTTCCCCATTGGAGCGTTGAAGATCGACCGCTCGCTGATCGCCGGAATGCTGGTTGACCGCGGCATGCGTGATACGGTGGAGTTGATCATCCTGCTGGCGCACAAGTTGAAGTTGAAGGTGATTGCCGAGGGCATCGAATCCAGCAGGCAGTTCGATCATCTCCATGCCCTAGAATGCGATTTTGGGCAAGGTTACTTCTTCTCGCCGCCGGTGGAGGCGAAGACCGCCGAGCAACTCCTGCGCCAGCGGACGCCGGTCCCCCATGCGAAAGTGGCGGGAGCGCAATAGGACAGTCTTCAGGTTCCGTTCCCCCGTTCTCTGTAGTATCCGCTTTGATTCCCCGCCTCCCGCGCAGTGTCTATACTCTTCTTGCTGGTCCGCATGACGCAGGCAGACATTGATGCTCACTCCAAACGCAAAGCACATCCGCCGCACGACCTGGACGCTCTATGGTCTGGAAGCAGGGGCCGTGCTGTTCGTTGCCGGCCTGGTAGTTCTTTACCTCAATCCGTTTTGGCATTTCGATGACGGCGGATTCCTCGATTGGCGCCTGCGCTGGTGGAACATTGCTGGTGAAGTGCTCATCTCTGCCGGCTTCTTGATTGAGGCGTTAGCCTTGGTGGGGTTGGCGGCGGTGGTGGTATCTCGATTCGCTGGCCGGCGCGCGTGGCCCTACGTCGTAGCGGCATTGCTGGTGGCTTGCACCGTCGTCTGGATTAGCCCTGCCGGCTTCACGCGCGATCTGGATGCGCACTTCGAGTGGAACCTGGCCGACGGCTTCAACGTCTTCCGCCTGCAAGTGTGGGACGAAGCCGCGGGGGTCTGGCGTCCGGTGGGAAGTGAGGCATGGCAATCGACAATTGGGATACAGATTCAGCCCCTGCTGCGAAGCTATTTCAAGCTCAATGATTTTCAGAAGATGAATGGGGATATCGGCGTCAAGGTGGTCCGGGTCATTCCGATCGCCTGGCCAATCGAGCTTGGGAGCGGTGGGGAAACTCTTGAGGATCCGGATGAAACCGACCTGATGCGAGCGGCGGCGCGGGAAGACTTAAAGGCGGTGCAGCAGTTGCTCACCGCGGCGGCGGGCGCCAATGTGAATACGGGCCCAAATGCAGTGGGCGTTAGTGCGCAAGGTGTAAATAGTTTGGATCAAAGCGGGCAAACTGCGTTGATTCTCGCTTGCCGAAACCCCAAGGCGATCCCCGACGTAGTCAAGGCACTTCTGGCAGCGGGCGCGGATGTGAACCTGCGCAGCCGAACCGGCTATACCGCTCTAACCTGGGCCCAGGTTCGAAACAATACCGAGGTGATTCGTTTGTTGCGCCGCGCTGGAGGCCGACCATAGCGGGCGTTGGCTTCGAGGAAAAACTTCATTGCAAAACTTC
This sequence comes from Candidatus Sulfotelmatobacter sp., assembly GCA_049280095.1. Lineage (GTDB taxonomy): Bacteria > Acidobacteriota > Terriglobia > Terriglobales > Acidobacteriaceae > Sulfotelmatobacter. The sequence goes on from JBAPPL010000037.1 coordinate 41,519, forward strand.
CCGGCTGAAAGCTGCATCCGATAAAGCAAAGGAAATCCAATGGGCCTAGCGCATAGAGCCGGCGAGGCCAAGAGCCACATCTCAAAGTTCGTGCCGCAAGACCATCCAAGAGGACAACACGGGTGATTTTCCAGAAAGTGATTCAGGGAGCATTCATCGTGCTCGCGGTGACTATCGGCCTTGCGACCGCCCAAGATACCTCGCTGTCATCGACTGCGGTCCGCCAGTCGCTCGACGATGCCTGGTGGACCGGTCCCATGCTGGCACCCAACGCCACGACCTTGCCGCGCGGACATCTGTTGATTGAACCCTATCTCTACGATTTGATCTCCGCGCACGCGAATGGCTTGGGTTCGCTCACCTACATCAACTACGGATTCCGAGACCGGTTGACTGTCGGGTTGATCCCCACGGCGGGCTTCAACGTAGCGAACAGCGGCCCCAGCAGCTCCAGTGTCGAGCTGGGCGATCTCACCGTGCAGGGGCAGTACAGGCTCGCAAAGTTTCGTGAAGGCAGCTCGGTTCCGGCCACTTCGGTCGTCGTTCAGGAAACGTTTCCGACTGGAAAGTATGACCGGCTGGGCGACCGCCCGAACGGCCTCGGCAGCGGAGCTTATACGACGACATTGGCTCTTTACACCCAGACTTATTTCTGGCTGCCGAATGGCCGCATTCTGCGCATGCGTTTCGACGCCTCGCAGGCGCTTTCCAGCAACGTCAACGTGCAAGACGTGAGTGTCTACGGCACGACAACAGGATTCCGCGGCAATGCGAAGCCTGGAAGTTCGTTCCTTGCCGACTCTTCGTGGGAATACAGCGTGACACGGAAATGGGTGCTGGCAATCGATCTCACATACCGCCACAACTGGAACACGCGTGCGATCGGGTATAACGTGGATTCCGGCAGCGCCGAGAATCCCAGCGTCTTGCTGAACTCCGGTTCAAGCGAGGTGTTCGCCCTGGCGCCGGCCGTTGAATACAGTTGGAAGCCGTATCTGGGCGTACTTCTCGGCACCCGCGTAATTCCGCCCAGCCACAACACGAACACGACGGTCACACCCGCAGTGGCGATCAACCTCGTGCACTGATCGGCCTATAAGTCTTGCCTCTGCGACTAGCGGGCTCCGTTGCCCGGGGAGACGACCCGCCCGTATTCCGAGGCGCGGCTGAGACGGTCGAACATGCGCCACGTGGCGAGAGAAATCTTGCTGATGGCTTGTTCGCCGTCGCGTTCGTTCGCTAGAAACGCGGTCATCACACAAATCACATACGGACGGCCTTCGACGAAGACGATGCCCGAGTCGTTGCGCACCGCTTCAAGCGAGCCCGGCTTGTTGGCGATTTTCACATCGGCCGGAAGGTCGCGGGGAATCCAGGAATCTTTATTTGTGCTCAAGACCTTGAAGAAGTCGGCGGTCGACTCTTTGTCGAGCAGCTTCCCACGATAGATGGCTTCAAGCAAGGTCATCATTTCGCGCGGGGTGGAAATATTCTCGCGGCCTTGCCTGGCGGCTTCCACATCCATCATCTTGCGGCGCAGGCGAGTGTGCGCCAAACCGAGGGAATCGAGCATGGCGTTGACGTTTGCCATCCCGACGCGGTCGATGAGCACATTGGCGGCCGAGTTGTCGCTGACCGCGACCATCATGGTGGCAAGATCGCGCAGCGTGACGCGCGTGACGCCGGGGGTGAGTCCGCCCATAATGTCGCTATCGGCAACGAGATCGGAGGATTGCACGGTGTAGAGATCGGTAAGCTTCAGTTTCCCTTGCTGCGCCTGGAGATAAAGATTCGCGAGTACCGTGATCTTGATCGAGCTGGCCTGCGCAAAGATTTCATTCTCGTGCAGGAAGAACTGGTTGCCGGTCGTGAGGTCCTCGATGGCTACTCCGATCACGCCATCGAGATGATCATCGACATCGTGAATCGTCGACTCCAGCTTTTGCCAGAGGACTTTTTGCTTCTCGGGCGAGGGGGCTCTCGCCGATGGACTGCCGGCTGTCTGGGCAGCAGATGCGGCTATAAGCAACAACACCGTGCAGAGGCTGTATCTCAACGTCTCTCCTAAATCCCTATTGGATATCGCAAACGTATTCAGCAGGGCCGCGAGACAGCCCAGCGTCACCCATCAATCTTCGCCTCCCGCAGTTGCTTGACTGCGGTCTCGGAGCTTACCGGCGAATAATAAACTTCCTTGAAAGTATAGGAGCGGGCTTTGGCGGCGAGGACCGGCATAATCTCGATGTGCCAGTGGTAGTCGTCGTCAATGGTCTTCCAATAGCCGAGGGTCTTCGAAGGATGCAGGCTGTTGGGCGAGGTGTGTAACACGAGGTGGAAGCCTTCGGTGACGGTGCGAATGCGCTGCAGCGTGCGGCGCAGAAGCGCGGCGAGATTTATGCGCAATCCCGGCTTCGACAATCCCGTACGCTCAAAAGACGCGTCGTGGTTGCGAGGCAGAATCCAGGTTTCATAAGGGACGCGGGGAGCATAGGGCCCGAGCGCGACATAATCGCCGCGAGCCTCGATCACGCGTGAGGCTTGACGCTCTTCCTGGTTTAGAATGTCGCAGAAAACGCAGCGCTCTTTTTCCGTAAAGTATTCGCGCCCCGCCCGCAATTCGTAAAGCACGCGCCGGGGAACGAACATGGTGGCCGTCAGCTGCGATGTGGGATGGCTGAATTCCTGCCCGGCGTTGGGACCGTAGTCTTTGTAGAGACTGACGTACTTGATCCGCGGATCGTGTTTAAGATCGAGGATGCGTTCGGCCGCCAGGCGCAGGAACATTCCGATTTCATCGTCGCTTGCACTCCAAAGCTGACGGTCATGCCGCGGATTCTCAACCAGCACTTCGTGCGCGCCAACCGAATTCATGCGGTCGTAAATGCCGTCGCCGCGGCGGCCGGGCTCGCCTTCGATATGGTAGAGCGGAGCGGGATGCACCATGGAGCGCGCCGACCAGCCCGCTACACTGGGCAGGGCGGAGATGACCTGCGTGGCCTCGGGTGCATCCGGGCAAAAACGGCAGGCGCTTGGAGGACGCGGAGTGGCTTCGGCTGAGTCATCTCCCGTCATGACCCAGGAGCGAGTGATGGGATCTTTGCGCAGTTCCATATATTAGGTAAACACTGTGGGAGAAGCGGCGTCAAGCACGCAGGAACCAGGTTTCAAAGTTTCAAGGTTGCAAGGTTCCAACGTTAAACTCGATTCAGTCTGTCTTTGAAACTTTGAAACCTCGAAACTTTGGAACCTTGAACTTGCTATAATCCGCGCCAAGCGCGCTGAATCAATGACCGAGCCGTCTACTCCACTGATGCGGCAATATGCCGCCGTCAAGAAAGAGCATCCCACCGCGTTGCTGTTTTTCCGTCTGGGAGATTTCTACGAGCTTTTCTTTGACGACGCGATTGTAGCCTCCAAAGAGCTGCAGATCACGCTCACCTCGCGCAATAAGGAGAAAGGCATCGCCGTGCCCATGTGCGGCGTGCCGCACCACGCGGCGGAAGGCTACATCGGCAAGCTGATCCGCAAGGGATTCAAGGTTGCCATCTGCGAGCAAATAGAGGACGCGCGTCTTGCCAAGAAACAGATCGGCACGAAATTGGTCCGGCGCGAAGTGACGCGCGTGGTCACACCCGGAACAGCCGCGGATTCACTGCTGGGGTCGGAGGAAAATAATTTTCTCGCGGCCCTGGCGCAGGTCGGAGAGCACGTGGGCTTTGCCGCGCTGGATCTTTCCACTGGAGAGTTTCGCGCCACCGAATTTACCGGCGAGAATGCATTGCGTCGAGTGCAGGAAGAGCTGGAGCAACTGCGGCCGAAAGAGTTGTTGTATGGGTCGGCAGCTCCGCTATTTGAAACTAAAACGAGTCGCGCTCTGCCTACGCAGCCACCGGCCGCTCAAACGCCTCAGCCTCGTGCGCCGGGAGTCACCTGCGCCGAGACTCCGCTCGATGACTGGATCTTCGCGCCCGATCACGCTATCCCGCTGCTGGAAAATCATTTTGGTGTCCTGTCGCTTGAAGGTTTTGGCCTGGCGGGCCGCACGGCCGCAGCGGCAGCAGCAGGGGCCATCCTCTATTATGTGCGCTCAACCCAGCGCGGGTCGCTCGATCACGTCGACCGCATCGGCTGGTACGAACGGCAGAACTGTCTGGTGCTGGATGCGGTTACGGTCCGCAATCTGGAATTAATCGAACCGTTGTTTGCGGGGACAGATGCAGGCGTTACTCTTTTTCGCTCGATTGATGCCGCGGTTACGCCCATGGGCAAACGGTTGCTGCGCGCATGGTTGCTGCGACCGTCGCTCACTCTTGCCGAAATCAACGCGCGGCTCGATGCGGTGGAAGCTAGCGTGAAGGACACGATTGCACGCGAGGAGTTGCGCCGAGCGCTCGATGGCGTGCTCGACCTGGAGCGGCTTTTGAGCCGAATCACACTGGAAACGGCGAATCCGCGCGATGTGTTGGCGCTGGCGGCGTCGCTCGGGAAAATTCCTGGGATCAAGGCTGCGGTGGGACGACTCGCGGCGGAACGGCTGAAGGCGCTGCACAGTTTGCTCGACGAGCTCAGTGACCTGCGCGGGCGCATTGAGAACACGATTGTGCCTGAGCCACCGTTGAGTTTCGCCGATGGCGGCGTGATTGCGCCGGGTGTGGACCGCGATCTCGACGAATTGCGCGAACTCTCGCGCAACAGCAAGCAGGTGCTGGCACAGATCGAACAGCGGGAACGGGGGCGCACCGGCATCGGATCCCTAAAAGTTAAATTCAACTCCATTTTCGGTTATTACATCGAGGTTTCGAAGCCGAACCTGCATCTGGTTCCGCAGGATTATGAACGCAAACAGACTCTGGTGGGCGCGGAGCGCTTCACTACTCCTGAGTTAAAGGAATACGAAGCCAAGATTCTCGATGCGCAGGAAAAGATTGTCGAGATCGAGCGGCGTCTATTCACCGAATTGCGGACGGCGATTGCCTCCGAGGCGAAGCGAATCCGGCATACGGCTTTGGCGCTGGCTGAAGTGGATGTGCTGGCCTCGCTGGCGCACATCGCGGCTCTGCGCAATTACTGCAGGCCGCAATTCATGTCTCCAACAGGCAAGGCCACGGCGGGTGGTGACGCGGGCGACCTGGAGATTGTCGAGGGGCGGCATCCCGTGATCGAGCAGCAGGAGATGGCCGGAGGCAGCGAGCGCTTCGTTCCCAACGATCTTTTCTTAAACTCGACATCCCATACTATCTTGCTGCTGACCGGCCCGAACATGGGCGGCAAGTCTACTTACCTGCGACAGACGGCGCTGATTGTGATTCTGGCGCAAATGGGCTCGTTCGTCCCGGCGCGCTCGGCGCGGCTCAGCGTGGTCGATCGCGTCTTCACCCGCATCGGCGCCAGCGACAACCTGGCGCGCGGTCGTTCGACCTTTATGGTCGAGATGACGGAGACGGCCGCGATTCTACATACGGCGACAGCGCGGTCGTTGATTCTGCTGGATGAGGTCGGCCGTGGCACATCCACTTATGATGGATTAGCGATAGCGTGGGCGGCCATCGAATATCTCCACGCGCGGGTGCGGGCGAAGACTTTATTCGCCACGCATTATTTCGAGCTGACGGAATTGGCCGAGCAGCTTGCGGGAGTGAAGAACTATCACGTTTCCGTGAAAGAGACCGGCGGAGGGATCGTATTCTTGCGAAAAGTCGAGCCGGGCGCGGCCGACCGCAGCTATGGCATCGAAGTGGCCAAGCTCGCCGGACTGCCGAACGAAGTGATTACGCGGGCGCGGGAGGTGCTGGCCGAGCATGAATCGGCCGAACGCGCGTTGACCGAGCATCTCTCGCCTGGGGCCGAGCTGCCGGCGACACAATTGACCATCTTCACGCCGATCTCGCAGCCCGTGCTGGAGAAGCTGCGGGAAGTGGATTTGAACCGCCTCACTCCGCTGGAGGCCTTAAATTTGTTGGCGGAGTTGAAGAAAGAAATCTAGCCACAGAGATCAAAGGGCCACCGGTAAATCGCATCCAATGACTGCTCAACGAAAAACGCGCCACGTACACGGCGTCGGCCAACTGCTGATCGTCGGCTTCGACGGCACAGAGCTAACGCCGAGGCTCAGTTCCCTGCTCGCCCGTCTGCAGCCGGCAGGAGTGATTCTGTTCGCTCGCAATATAAAGAGTGCCGGGCAGACCTTGCGTCTGCTGCGCGATTGTCAGAAATGCGTTTCAACGCCATTGTTTACTTGTGTCGATCTCGAAGGCGGACGCGTGGACCGCTTTCGCGATGTGCTGGGTCCGACGCCCGCGGCGGCGGACGTGTTCGCCACCGGCGATCGCAAACTTTTCCGCAAACATGGGCAAGTGATCGGCGAGAACTGCCGCGCGCTGGGATTCAACGTCGACTTCGCTCCCGTGCTGGATCTCGCGTTTGAAGCTTCGCGCAGCGTGCTGAGTTCGCGCTCGGTTTCGGCAGATCCGCGCCAGACGATTGCCTACGCACGGGAGTTTCTTGCCGGCCTGCGGGCCGCGGGAGTGCTGGGATGCGGCAAGCATTTCCCCGGACTGGGCGAAGGCAGTCTCGACAGCCATCGCGAGTTGCCGGTGATCAACAAGCCTTTGAGAAAGCTTTGGAACGAGGATCTGCTGCCTTACCGCACGCTCCGCGCGAAGATGCCGTTGGTGATGATTTCGCACGGGGCGTATCCATTGGTCACGAAGGATCGAACTCCAGCGTCGCTCTCGAAGGTTTGGATCACCGACATCCTGCGCAAGCGCATCGGATATCGCAATCTGATTGTGTCGGACGATCTGGAAATGGGAGGAGTTTTGTCGGCAGCGCCCGTAGGACCGGCCGCGGTCGAATTCATTCGTGCCGGCGGAGATCTGTGCCTGATCTGCCATCGCGAAGAAAACATCGCGCAAGCTTCTGAAGAACTCTCAAAGACGGCAGAGCGCGACCCCAAGTTTGCCAGGCGCGTCGAAGAATCGGTACAGCGAGTGCTGGCTTTCAAGAAGAAGTCCGCGAAAATACTGCGGAGGGCGCAAGAACCATCTGCCGCGACTGCTGAAAGGCTCCCGCGGAAGCTGTGGGAATTCAGCGAGCAGGTGCGGCTGGAAGCTCTCAATCGCGCGCAGAGGCCGCGGCGGCCGGCATGACGAAGAAAGACATGATTGTGGCCGGGGTGATGAGCGGAACCTCTGCTGACGGCGTCAACGTGGCGCTGGTGCGGACGGACAGCCGTTCCCACACGCCTTTTGAATTGCTTGGCCACGCTGAATACTCTTTTCCGAAGAAGGTTCGGACACAGGTGCTGGCCGCAATGAATGCTCCACGAGCCAGCGTGGCCAATCTGGCCCGGCTGAATTTTCTGTTAGGCGAACTTTATGCCGATGCGGTGCTGGCAACGGTGCGGCAGTTTCGGACGAAGGTAGAGTTGGTGGGCTGCCACGGACAAACGCTCTATCATCAAGGCGAGCCTCAGACTTTTCTTGGGCGCAAAGTGGCCGCGACGTGGCAGACCGGCGAGGCGGCTATCATCGCGGCCCGAGTTGGCGTGCCGGTGGTTTCGGATTTTCGTCCGGCAGATATGGCCGTCGGAGGCAAGGGCGCGCCCCTGGTTCCGTTTCTCGACTATTTGTTGTTTCGTGGCGCGCGCACAGGTAGGCTCGTGCAAAACATCGGCGGCATCGCAAATATCACAGTGATTCCAGCAGCCGCGGCGGCCAGCGATGTGACCGCGTTCGATACCGGACCGGGTAACATGGTGATCGACGCGGTCACCGAGAAGCTGTTCGGGAAGCCGTTCGATCGCGGCGGCAAGATCGCAGCTTCGGGAAAAGTTTTGGATAAGGTCATCGACGGAATGTTGCAGCGCGACTTCTTCCGGAGAAAGCCGCCCAAAACAGCGGGGCGCGAAGAATTCGGCCGGGAATTTGTGCGCGAGTTCCTGCGGAGCTGCGGAAGTTGCCGAAATCAGGATGCGGTGGCGACCGCTACAGCGCTGACTGCGAAATCGATTGCAGATGCAGCGCGGTTGTTCGCCTTGAGCTCAAACTCCGCACGGAAGACGGGTTTTCGGGAGATGATTGTTTCCGGAGGAGGAGCGAAAAACCCCACGCTTATGGCCATGCTGGGCAGCGAACTTTCATCGCTTGAATTGCAACTGCGGTTTTCCGACGAATTTGGCCTGCCTTCGGCAGCAAAAGAGGCCGTGGCCTTTGCCGTTCTCGCCCACGAAACATGGCACCGTCGTGCCTCGAATGTTCCTTCGGCGACCGGGGCGAGACGCGCGGCAGTGCTGGGCAAGATTTCCTACCCTTAGCTCTCGAGCGCAGTAATCTTATACGCGCGGACTGGTCAAGTTATGCCGATTTACATCTCGATGCTTCGCGGAATTAATGTTGGTGGGAACAAGCGGATCAAGATGGAGAAGCTTCGTGACTCGTTCGAGGCGCTGGGCTTCGAGCAGGTGAAGACCTATATTCAGAGTGGAAACGTGGTTTTCAAGGCCGGAACAATCTCCGCATCCGGATTGTCTAAGAAAATCGAAGGTCGAATTCTTAGCGACTTTGATTTTTCCGTCTCCGTCATTTCGAGAACCGCGAACGAAATAGCCAACACGATCAAGAACAATCCCTTCGTCAACCAGCCCGGAATCGATCCCGAGAAACTGCACGTCGCTTTTCTGTCAGAGGCTCCTGCACCATCGGCTTTGAATAAGTTGGCGCAACTCACTCTGAAGCCGGATCAATCGCGCTGCCTCGGCAAGGAAGTTTATCTCTATTTTCCCAATGGAGTATCCGGCAGCAGTTTGTGGAAGCATCCGCTCGATGGCGTGTTATCCGTAAGCGCCACCACTCGCAATTGGAAAACTGTGAACAGCCTCCACCAGATGTGCCAGGACTGCCGCTGATGGCCCGGGCTTCCTCAGTTCTCTCAGCTCTCGGCGCGCTGGCCTTGGCGGCTTCCCTGCTTTCCTGCACCGGCAAGGCCGATCCCAATACGCTGGTCATGGTGATCGAGTCGAGCCCCACGAATCTTGACCCGCGCGTGGGAATCGACGCGTATTCGGAGCGCATCGACAACCTGATTTTCGACGACCTGCTCTCGCGCGGCGACAATCTCGATGTGGCGCCGGGGCTGGCTGAACGTTGGGAGATTCCTAATCCGCTGACTTACGTTTTTCATCTCCACGACGGCGTGAAGTTTCACGATGGTCGTCCGCTCACGTCGCGCGATGTGAAGTGGACCTTCGACTCGCTGATGGCTGGCAAGGTTCGCAGCACCAAGGCGGCAGCATATCGTTTTGTCGATCATCTCGACGCGCCCGACGATTTCACCGTGGTCTTTCACATGAAGGAGCCCGATGCAGCCCTGCTCTGGAACATGTCCGACGGCGCAGTGGGCATTGTGCCCTACGGCAGCGGAGCTGAGGTTTCGCGCAATCCCATCGGCTCGGGACCGTTCAAGTTCGTGAGCGCCGAGACTGATAAAGAAGTGATCATCGAGCGCAATGAAGATTATTGGGGCGAGAAAGCCAAATTGCCCCGCGTGCGCTTCGCAATAGTCCCCGACGCCACAACGCGCGCCCTCGAGCTGCGCAAAGGCAGCGCCGACCTGGCTATCAACGCGCTCACGCCAGATACGGTGCTCGCCCTCCAGCGCGAGCCCTTTCTTGCCGTCGAACACGCTCCAGGCACCGAAGTGCAGTACCTAGGATTCAATCTTCGCGATCCGATTCTGAAAGATGTGCGCGTACGTCAAGCGATCGCCTATGCGCTCGACCGCCGGCCGATGATCGAATATTTGTGGCGGGGCATGGCGCAGCCGGCGCGCAGCGTTCTTCCACCGCAAAGCTGGGCTTACAACGGCGACGTGCCGACTTACAATCACGATCCCGCCAAAGCGGAGGCGCTACTCGACGTAGCCGGCTATCCCGCCGTAAACGGCCTGCGTTTTCACATCACCATGAAGACTTCCACTGACGAAAACACGCGTCTCATGGTTGCGGTTATGCAGCAGCAACTCCGCCAGGTGGGAATTGCGCTCGACATTCGCAGCTTCGAGTCGGCCACCTTCTTTGCCGATGTGATCCACGGAGCGTTCCAACTTTATGGCTTGCGCTGGGTAGGGGGCAACGTGGATCCCGATATCTTCTACGTGTTCCACTCCTCTAGGTTCCCTCCGAACGGCGCCAACCGCGGCCATTACTCGAATCCCCAAATCGATGCGCTCATCGACCAGGCGCGCCGCGAAGTCGATCCCAAGGTGCGCAAGCCGATTTATGCGGAGATACAACGCATCTTGGCCGAGCAGCTCCCCTATATCGACCTGTGGTATCTGGATAACGTTCTCGTCCACAACAAACGCGTGCAGAATCTGCAGCTCAATCCGGCGGGAAACTTCGACTTTCTCCGCACGGCTGAGCTGGCACCGGTGAATAATTAAGCTGCCAACTTCGCGTGTTACCATCGAACTTCGGACGTAGCGCCGGCATCTCGCCGGCTCTCCGTTTCATTTCATGCGCATTCTCTTCATCGGCGACATTTTCGGGCGGCCGGGACGAACCATCGTCAAGGACCGCCTGCCGGGCATTGTCCGCGATCAGGCCATCGATCTCGTAATCGCGAACGGAGAGAACTCGGCAGCTGGTTTCGGCATCACTCCGGCGCTGGCCGAGGAACTGTTCGAGCTGAATATTGACGTCATCACAACCGGCAACCACGTCTGGGACAAGCGCGAAATCCTCGACTACTTCCAGATAGTCGAAGGCAACGGCCACGGTCCGCAACGCCGCGTGCTTCGTCCCGCAAATTATCCTGCGGACATGCCGGGCTGGGGCTTGTATCAGGGTCATAAGCACAAGATCCCTTACGCCGTGATCAACCTGCAGGGACGCGTATTTATGGCATCGAACGACGATCCGTTTCGCACCGCCGACCAGCTTTTGCAGAAGGTTACGGCCAAGGTCATCTTCGTAGACTTCCACGCCGAAGCCACGTCGGAAAAGATTTCACTCGGCTGGTACCTCGACGGACGCGTGACCGCGGTCGTCGGCACCCACACCCATGTTCCCACCGCCGATGAGCGCGTTCTCCCCAACGGAACCGCGTATGTCACTGATGTGGGCATGACTGGCCCTTATGACGGAGTCATCGGAGTGAAGAAAGAGTTAGTGGTGAACAAGTTCCTCAACGGCATGCCGGTGCGCTTCGAGCCGGCCACAGGCGACGTGCGGCTGTGCGCCGTGGTGATCGACTGCGACGAGAAAACCGGCAAGGCGCGGGATATTGAACGGCTGATGCTGAGTTGAATCTTGCACTGCTTTCTAAACTAAGATTGCCTTTCAGGGGACGACCGGCAAGACCAGATGCGAAGGCATGGCGCCCGAGCAATAGATTCGCTGTGTCGCGGAAACGAAGTCAGATGCCGCTGCTTTATAAATACTGGGCACGAACTTCTGCGGATTGCGGTCGATCACGGGAAACCACGTGGATTGAATCTGGACCATGATGCGGTGCCCTCTGAGGAAAACGTGGTCGTGGTCGCGCAGCGGGACGTTCCATTCCGTGGGCTGGTTCGGCTTGAGGGCGTGCGGTTTCTCGTAGCTCGCAAGATAGCGGCCGCGGCGCACCTCCATCGCAATGGGTAGCTCATAGCCGTTCAGCGACTGCGCGTATTGTCCGGGCTTTGGGCCTTCGTCGGGATTCCAATCATTCTTCTGCGCGTTGTCGGGATAAACATCGATCAGCTTCACGATGAAATCGCTGTCGGTGCCGGAAGTTGAGGCGAACAGATTGGCCGCGAGCGGTCCGGTGACAGTTAGATCGTGGTCGAGCGGATCGCTCACGAAGGACAGCACGTCGGGACGGTGATCGACGAAGCGCTGGTCGGCAACTTCCCAGGTGCGCCAGTCGCCGGCGGGATACGTCGGCGAGATCGGGCGCTGCCGATAGGGCACGGGATTGGCGGGATCGGAAACGTACTCGCGATAGGCCTTTCCGTTCCCAGGTTCCTCCGGCGCGGTAAACGAAAGCCTCCCGTCCGCATGCAAGTAGAGATTGGTGAGCTTCGCATTCTTTGGCGGCCACTCTGAGTAGGTGTGCCAGGTGTTCGATCCGCTTTGAAATGTGCTGGCCTGCCACGCCGGCTTCTCGCCCTTGCCGTGCAGGTAATAACGGAAGAATGGAGCCTCAATGTTCTCCCGGAACTCGCGGGCGGTTTCGTGTCCTGCGAAGGGAACGAGGCCTATGCTGTCGCCCTTGGGACTCCACCATTCTCCGTGATACCACGGCCCGGCGACAATGAAATTGGTATGTTGCGGATCGTTCTCTTCCGCGTGGCGGAAGATTTGCCAGGGACCCCAGGGATCTTCCTGGTCCCACAAGCCGGCAACGTTGAGGTTGGGAACCGTGGAGGCATGAAGCTTGTTGACCCAGGCTTCTTTCTTCCAGAAATCGTCGTAGTCAGGATGGTCAACGCTCGCATTCCAATAAGGAATCGATCCGTGAAGATACTTCGTGTTGATGTTGGAGAGCGGTCCGAGATCGAGATACCACTCGTAAGTGTCGTAAGTTTCGAAATCGAAATGGGTGTTCTTGTTCTTGTCGGCCTGCTCCATCACGGCGTATTCAAAGTCGTAGCTCTCCCGCAGGGCGCCGTACCGGTGGTCATCGTCATTCATCCACTGATCAACCGGCGAGGCCTGCTCGCTGATGGCTTTCAGCGCGGGGTGCGGGTGGAGAAGGGCGAGCGCGGTCGTCAGTCCGTCATAGGAAACACCGTACATGCCGACGTTCCCGTTGTTGTTCGGAACATTTTTCACCAGCCAGTCGATCGAATCGTAGGCATCGGTAGTCTCATTGGTGGCCTTGGGATCGCTGAGGTCAACCCACGATGAAAGATTGAACGTGCCTTCGGATTTGAAGCGTCCGCGGAGATTCTGTATGACGAAGATGTAGCCATCCTGGGCGAGTTCTTTCATGAAGGGCGGCATCTGTTGAAGCGGCTTCTCGGGGACGCCGTAGGGCGTGCGGCGAAACAGAATAGGTAGCGGGATAGTTTGATCGACGGGAGTCAATATGACGGTCTGGAGGCGAACGCCGTCGCGCACGGGAATCATGACTTCCTCGAGCTTGAAGATCGGCTTCGCCGCCGATTGTGGGGTGGTCTGCTGCGCCGCAGCAGAGGTTGCAAACAAAAATGCCAGAACGAACCGTAGAATTGATGAGTGCACCGCTGGTCCTCCAATGTTCCTTGTCGCACAGAAGCGCGCGCGAAGTATATCAACCCTCAGATTACCTCGGCGAGTTGTTCTTTTGAAGCTCTGCAAGAAAGTGTCTTTCACCCGTTCTCACCTGTGGCTCCCCATCCCATCCCCCGTTAAGCCAAAGGTACGGAGACTATTAGCCCTCGGCAAGAACGAGGCCTCAGGTTAAAATCAAACCGATGCGGCGAGTGTCGTTCCAAGCATGGGCCATGGCGGCGGTTTATCTTCTGGCGGTAATGCTGGCTGTTCCGGCGTTCGCCGCGGACGATGCGCGCATCGATGCTCCGATCATCTCCTGCGGCAATGGCATCCCCGGCGGCGTTTACTGCGCTCCCACGAAGAAGGACCTGAAAGAAGCCCGCAACGCTTATGCGCGCGGGTTGAAGTTGCAGGGCCAAGATCGTTTGCAACAGGCTTTCGACCAGTTCGACGAGGCCGCACGGCTGGAGCCGGAAGACATGGCGTTTCTTTCGGCGCAGGAACAAACCAAGTCGCAGCTGGTGTTTCAGCGCACCGAGCGCGGCGACTCGCTCATGGCCCTGGCCCAGCCAGAGCAGGCGGCCGCTGAGTTCCGCGCCGCGCTCAAGCTCGACCCCGACGATGCGTATGTCGAGGAGCGCCTTACCCAAGCTCTGCGTGGTCCGGCAGCTTCCCGGCTGGGCAAATTGTCTGCGACGCTGGCCGATGCCAGCGAGATTGATGTCCAACCCAAGAAGTACCTTGCTACCTTTCACTACCGCGGCGACATTCGCGGCTTGTTTGACGAGCTCTCCGCGGCCTACGGCGTGAGCGCCGAATTTGACGATTCGGTTACGCCGAAGCCGGTGCGTTTTTATGTGGACGATGTTGATTTCTCTACCGCTCTTCGGCTGGCTTGTCTGGTCAGCGGGACGATGTGGGTTCCGCTCGACGCGCACCAGGTATTCATCGCGAAAGATACGCAGCAGAATCACAAACAGTTTGACCGCATGGCGCTCGCCACTTTCTCGGTGCCCGGAGCGACCTCCCCGCAGGAAGTCAATGAGCTGGTCTCTTCGCTGAGAACCGTTTGCGAATTTCAGAAGATCACTTCAGGGCAAAATGGAACCGTGGAAGTGCGCGCCCCGCAGAAAACACTGGAGGCCTGTACCCGGCTTCTTCACCAGCTGACCAACGATCGTCCGCAGGTGGCGCTCGATCTGGAGATCTACCAGATCAGCCACAACTTTACCCGCGAAATCGGGATGCACATTCCGAATACGTTCAACGTGTACAACATCCCAGTGGCGGCGATCGCGGCGGCGGTGGCGGCGCTCGGCGGCGGGCAGAACCTGCAGTCGCTCGCCAACCAGCTGATTTCATCTGGCGGGATTAACGGCGCGGGAAGTACAGCTCTGTCCGGTCTTTTGGCGCAACTGCAGAACCAGACCAGCGGCATCTTCAGCCAGCCTCTGGCCACTTTCGGCAATGGCCTCACTTTTTCAGGAGTGAGCCTGGATCACATTACGACCGCGCTTTCTCTCAACGAATCGTGGGCCCGCAGCCTGAGTCGCGTGACCCTGCGCGCATCGCAAGGCAATGAGGCGACGTTCCATCTGGGCGAGCGCTATCCCATCCTGAATGCGTCCTACGCGCCCGTCTTTAATTCGTCGGCGATTTCCGCGGTGTTGGGAAATCAAAGCTACGTGCCGCCGTTTCCGTCGGTCAGTTACGAGGATCTGGGTCTGAGTCTCAAGGCCAAGCCGGTAATTCACGGCGATAACGAAGTGACCCTGGCGCTCGAACTGCAGGTCCGCTCCCTGACCGGGCAAAGTTCGAACGGAGTGCCTGTGCTTTCCAACACGGAATACCATGGAGGAATAAGACTGCGCGATGGCGAGCCCGCCGTGGTAGCGGGTGAAATCACTACGAACGATCAACTCTCCATGGCGGGCATTCCGGGCATTGCGGAGATTCCCCTCCTAACCCAAGCCGCAACCGACAACACCCGCATGAAAGAAGAGGATGAACTGCTGATCGTGATCACGCCGCACGTGCTGGCCAACCCGGACCGAACCACGGATGAGATCTGGCTGAGTGCGAAGTAGTCTTTCCAACCCGCCCGGCAGAGCCGAGTTACTTCGCTTCCTTCGCGGCAAAATCCACCAGGCCCTTATAGGTCTCGGCCATTCGCCCATCGACATTTCCGATGGCGCGGCCATTGATGAAAAGAGTCGGCGTGCCGTTCACGCTGACGGCCTTGCCCAAAGCAATAGAGGCATCGACACGGGCTTTGGTTGCGGGAGTGCGGGCACATGCCGCAATGTCGGACCCTTTCAGGCCCGCGCCATCCGCCAGTGCCGTCAACTTTTCATCGGCGTTTTCGGCCGTGATGTCGGATTGCGTTTCGTAGGTCTTGGCAATGAATTTCCAGAACGCATCGTTCGACGCCCGCCCCACGCAGTCTGCGTAGGCCGCGCCTTTTGCCGCCCAGTTGTGCATCTCGAGCGGAAAATTCTGAAAGACAAAGCGTGCGGTGGGTTCCGCGGCGATCAGTCCCTCGATTACCGGTTGCGCTGCTTTGCATGCCGGACACTGCAGATCGCCGAACTCAACAATCGTAACCGCCGCGTCTTTCGGCCCGCGCGAGGGGCCAGTAACACCTTTCTCCAGAATCTTCTGCGCGGGATCGAAAGGCTTGGCGCCGAACGGAATAATTTCGCCGAGCACCGCGTGTTCCCCGTCTGCCGTAACGTAGAACCGGCTGAGGGACTGACCCTGGGGCGTAGCCAGAATCACGTCGACCTGAGCCAGCCCGGGCACGGGTGCAGGTTTGATGCTGGAAATCTTCCAGCTCACCTGGGGCTCATAGCCAAAGGTCTGCTGCATGAAAGAGTCCACCGTGGATTCCGATGGAAGATTGACCGCCACTCCGAAGGCCGGCTTTTCTGCGACTTTCGCGCTCGCAGGTTTCGCGGTGGTCGAAGTTTGAGCGGCAGCCACATTGCACGCCAACGTTAGGATAAGAATCAGATTGATAGAACTGCGCATGGTTTCCTTTCAATTCAGCGTTTGTTGTAGAACAGGAGACGCGGGGACTGTTGATCAATCTCTGACCGATCCCTTTCAAGCCTCGCTCTTCGCAGCAATGGGAAAACGGCGGCCGTAGCCGAAGGCCTTGGGAGAAATCTTAATACCCGGGGCCGCCTGCTGGCGCTTGTACTCGGCGCGATCCACCATCCGAACCACGCGTCGAACCAACTCGATGTCAAAGCCGCGATCGGCTGCAATGCGCTCGGCGGAGTGCGCGTCTTCCACGTAATCTTCCAGCACTGCGTCCAGAATCTCGTAGGGCGGCAGCGAATCGCTGTCCTTCTGGTCGGGCCGCAACTCGGCCGATGGCGGCTTCTCCAGCGTAGCCTGCGGAATCCGCGCACGGCGCGAATTTACGTAATGACTCAGCCGGTAAACCATGGTCTTCGGCACATCGGAAATGACCGCGAGGCCGCCGACCATGTCCCCATAAAGTGTACAGTAGCCCACACCCAGCTCGCTCTTGTTGCCGGTGGAAAGCACGATAGCCCCGAACTTATTAGACAGCGCCATCAGCAGCGTGCCCCGGGCTCGTGACTGAATATTCTCTTCGGTGACGTCTTCCTTCCTTCCCGCGAACACTTCCTGCAGAGTTTGCCGGTACGCTTCATACACTCCATTGATGGAGAGCATCTCGAAGCGCATGCCAAGGTTGTTCGCCAGGGCGCTGGCGTCGTCGATTGAGCCCGGCGACGAGTACGGGCCGGGCATGCCCACGCCGATCACGTTTTCCGCTCCGACAGCGTCGGCGGCGATGACGGCGGTGAGCGCTGAATCAATTCCACCGCTGAGGCCGATGATGGCTTTTTGAAAACCACATTTGCGCATGTAGTCGCGCGTGCCCAATACCAGTGCGGCGTATACGCTGGCTTCCTCGCCTTCGATCTGCTCGTGCAGTTCGCCGGCGAGGGTTTTGGAATCGAAGTAGATGAGATCTTCTTCGAACGATTTTCCCTGCGCGACGACTTCGCCTTTTGCATTGAGCACCAGACTTGAACCGTCGAAGACCAGGCTGTCATTGCCTCCGACTTGATTGACCAGAGCGACCGGAACCTTGTGGTGGCGGGCGATGGCGGCCAGCATGTCGCGGCGCAGTTCGCGCTTGCCGATCCAGAAAGGAGATGAAGAAATGTTGAGTACGAAGTTGCCCCCGGCGCGGACCAGGGATTCGATGGGATCGACGGTGTACAGGCGCTTGGGCCAGAACAGTTTGTCGTTCCAGGCATCTTCGCAGATGGTGAGCGCCATCTGGTTGCCGCAGAAGGAAAATAGATCCTGACTCTTGGCCGGCGCAAAGTTGCGCATTTCGTCGAAGACGTCGTAGGTGGGCAGGAGCATCTTCGACTGCAGGAAAGCGATTTTGCCATCCTGCAACAGCGCGGCGGAATTCATGGCGGACTTGCCGGTTTCAGAGTGAGCCGGGGTTACGAGGCCGCAGATGACTGAGATGCCGCGGGTTTCAAGGGCAATCTGCTCGGCAGTCTCACGATTGCGGGCGACGAAGGATGGACGCTCCACCAGATCGCGAGGCGGATAGCCACACACCGACAACTCGGGGAACAGAATCAGCCCGGCGCCGTTCCATTCCGCGCGGCGGGAAAACTCGACGATCTTGTTCCGGTTGCCTGCGAAATCTCCGACCGTGGGGTTGATTTGGCCGAGCGCAATCTTCACATGGTTAGTGTAAAGCAGGAAGGCGGGCTGCGGCTTTTGGGCTGCGGGCTTCGGCTTGGATCCGTCCGAGATCCAGATCAAAAAAAACACAGATTGATTGGCTAAAATATCTGGAATCAGCGGGTTGCAGGCAGATAGCTGGGGTCGAATCCGGCTAAAATCCTGGAAACAAATGACTTGCTCGTAAAATATTCAGTTCAAAGGACTTAGGCAATCTTACTTGGGGTAAGTGCCCTGGAATCAGCGGGCGGCTCGCAAAATATTGCATTTGCGGGAGTTATCTCATTGCTATTCTTTTGTCAATGATCCAATGCGTATAGAGATAGGGTCTCACGGTTGAGAATGGGAGTCAAGGAAAACCGCGGAGTGAGGAGAGGATTCGGGTAGTGAGTGCAACGGAGATTTTTCAACAATTGGCATCGTGCAGCTTGCCTGCTCCAAATTCACAAACCCACAATGGCTCTTCGGTTAAACTTTCCTTCGATAGGAGCCGCTATGAATTCAGATCGCTCGATAGTTGAGGAGCTAGAGAAAAGGGTCGCTAGAGTGGAAGGCCAAAATCGCAGACTCAAACGCACCGGAGCTGCAGGACTGATTGTCGTAGCTTTGCTAGTCATCATGGGACAGACTTCTTCGAAAAAGACTGTCGAGGCGAACGAGTTCATTTTGCGAGATGGCGCCGGGAATGTACGTGCGAGATTGTCAATGAATGAATCCCTCTCCAACTCAGAATTGGTCTTGTTCGATGAGAAAGGTGGCACACGAATAAAAGTGGAAGGTGGAAATGGATTATCTGGCGGAGTCGTCAGTGTCTTCGATTCGCGAGGCGAGTTGCGCGGACTCATTTCAGGGCCGGGGTTTGGAGGGCATATTTCGTTGCTCGACTCGGCAGGCCATCCAATGACCACGATTTCGCCGGGTGACATGTGGGTGGCCGGTGGAATAAGACTAGAGGACGACAATGGTTTCGCGGCGTGGATTGGTAAAACAGGCCTCCTGTATGAAGGGGAAGCTCATCCTGCATCTGCCGCTTCAGTGATCCTTGTTGACAACCCTCACAGAAAGGTCCTGTGGAAAGCGCCATAGTTGAGGAAATCAGATGGGATGAGAAGGCCGGTCTCCAGACGGGATGCTGTACGCTCCCAAGTTATCGACGTGCTCAAAGCACAGATAAAAAGGAGACCGGCAATGAAGAAGGTTAGCACCACAGCAGCGAAGCA
>JBAPPL010000038.1:0-1687 GCA_049280095.1 Candidatus Sulfotelmatobacter sp.
TTCTATGCAATTACTTCTCAGCGCGGCCGTAGCGCAGCCCTACACGGCGCAGCGGAGTGAAGGCCGCGCCACACTATCTGCTTTCAACCTTCTGAAGCAGGGCGCTCCTTCATAATGCATTGACCCCGCCCAATTCCGCCCAGTCAACCAGCTCAGCCTGCAGTTGGCGAATAATCGACGCGTCAGACGATAATAGCTAAACACAATTAAAACCGGCGCATCCAAATAAACGCATGATCTGCACAACCATACCCAATCTCCGCAAGCCGATGTTTATAGCCATCACCCTGGCTGTGCTCGCTCTCGCTTTCGTTCTTCAAGCTCCCGCGCAGCAGCTCGCCCGCCGTCTCATCCTCAAAGACGGCACCTACCAACTGGTCACAACCTATGAGATCAAAGGCGACCGCGTGCGCTACAAGAGCTCCGAGCGTGACGAGTGGGAGGAACTTCCCTCCGCGCTGGTGGACTGGCCGGCCACCGAAAAGTACGAGAAAGACCGTGCCGCTTCCGCCATCCCCGAAGCGGCCGCGATCGACAAGGAGGCCGACAAGGAAATCGACGCCGACCGCGAAACCGCACTCTCCCGTCTTCCGCAAGTCGCCCCCGGCTTGCGCCTGCCAGATTATTCCGGCGTCTTCCTGCTCGATAACTTTCAAGGCCAGCCGCAACTGGTCGAGTTGCAGCAGAGCGAGGGAGACATCAACCACGACACCAAGGCCAACCTCCTGCGCGGAATCATCCCCGCTGCCGGCGCAAAGCAGACCGTCGAACTCGAAGGCGAACACGCCGCCGTGCACGCCCACGTGGCCGTGCCCTCGATCTACATCAATGTCGAGGATGACTCTGCGCCACCAAGCGGCCAAACCTCATCCGCAGAATTATCCCAGCCCAACCTCGATGCTCCCCGCCCCGAGCAGCAAGGTTCCGAGCGACAAGGCCCGCAGCAGCCGCAGCAGCCCGAACAGGCCCTTGTCCCGTTTAATCGCTTCCACATCGTCCAGACCAAGGTAAAAAGCGGCAAGCGCATCGTAGGCGATCTGAAGCGCGCGCCCAACGGCAAAATCAGTCAAGACCAGAATTTCGTGAAGACCACCATCGACCGCGTAAGCGGCGGCTGGCTCAAACTAACTCCCACCGAAGACCTGGCCCCCGGCGAGTACGTCCTGATTGAGACCAAGGGCAACGAAGGCATGAACCTCTACGTCTGGGATTTCAACGTAAACCCCTCAGCCCCGGCGAATGCAAACCCGTGGAAGCCAGACGCGAAGCCAGCCGAGCCGGAGAAACCGAAAGAAAATTTGTAAATGGGTAATCGGGCAAATCTGTCGAGGTTGCCGTATCGGCCAGAAATTAATTGGGCTGCATCCTGCGACGCGGAACATTCTTCAATTTGGGCATCGTCCCTCGCAGGGAAGCCAACCTATGGGCGCTCTCCCGTTCGATGAGAGCCTTGAGAGCTTCGCGAATCAAAGCCGTTCTCCCTGATAATCCAGTGAGCTCCTGAGCGATACCCACTAAATCGTCATCCAGCGTAACAGTTGCTCTCATAGAAAACCAAAGGCACTGCTTATGGCATCAAGGAACTGAGAACTGAGAACTGAGAACTGAGAACTGAGAACTGAGAACTGAGAACTGAGAACTGAGAACTGAGAACTGAGAACTGAGAACTGAGAACTGAGAACTGAGA
>JBAPPL010000039.1:0-187952 GCA_049280095.1 Candidatus Sulfotelmatobacter sp.
AGGATGCCAATGATCTGCTCTTCCTTGAATCGACTCTTGCGCACGACTCCTCCTCCTGGCCCTGGGCGGGCCATTCTAAATGGGAGAAGTCACATTTCGTCTGGACTAATTTCTGGGGGGCAGGTCAAGAGGAGCATAATCAGCAGCATTCCGACCGTCCCTAACAGATGGGAGAGGTGGCGTCCCATGTCGGAAATATACGCCTAGGCGAAATGATTCCCGTCTGCAATGGCAGATCGATTATCCAATTCTGCTGCGGCTGGCTGCCCTGAACGACTCGGGCGATCCTTTCACGAGTTCGATCTGATACAAACGGCGATCAAGTACTCCTAGAAAGTCCATGACGGACCCGTCGTCCACAATCAGTTTGCCCTTCTCTTCCCGAATCTTTACGCCCGTTCTCAGACACAGGTCCCTCAGAGACGCCTTGTCGATGTCCGCCGCCTCTTTTTGCACGCGGATCGATGCCAGGTAACGAGCCGCTCGGGGGTGATTTGTCGCATAGATTTCAATGCCACCGAAGTCCACGAAAGGCAACTCCTTTTGGATTATATTGATGTTTGCCGGTGCAGCATTCAGAATCGCTCCTTGAAGTTGGCCTACAAACTCGAAGCCGCTAGGTCTTAAAATAGACACACCTGAAGCCTCAACCAATAGATCGAAGTCGGTGTCGAGCTTGAAGACTTTGTCCTCGACAATCCTCAAGGCATCCGTGGTGAACCGAAGGAGACGGCTTTTCAGAATGCCTTTGAATGTTCCCGCTCTTCTGATTCCCGTAGTGCGATTGCCTCCGTCGTCAGCTATTCGAGTGAAGTAGCAGAATATATTGCGGGGATCTGATACCCGCGCTCATTCTTGATCCAAAAAGTAAGCTCCAGATTATAGCGCCTGTTCGCAGCATTTAGGTCAAATTCTGCCCCGAGCGACTGGTTTCGTAAAAGCACACTGGCAACCCTCCCACAGAGGCGATGCGAACCCCCGTTTTGCGGCGAGGAGAGAATCGGGACTGGAGTGTTGCTGATTGACCTGTTGAATAATAGCCCGCGCTACTGAACGACCGGTTTCGCATCGAAAAATCGGAACCCTGGGGCAAACCGAGGCTCGCATTCCTGAGAAGCTTCATTCCGCCCGGAGAGCTGCAACGTTGTGACGGCTTGTGGCACGCATCGGAACGAAATCTTCCGGCACGGATATGCCCGACCTCACTTCTACATCGAGGGACGTGGCGAACGTTAGGAGTTCCGTAGGCAAAGGAGCGCCGCACGCGAATACTACTTTGGGAATCGTTCGCTCCAGATGGACCTGTCCTCCGAGAGCTTCATATCGCAGTTGTGCTGCCAAAATCACCTTGTACTTTAGGCATTGAAAGACTCCGCGAACGAGATCGGCCGACGGCGAGTGTTTGCCCTTCACTTCCACGGCTATCCATCTCCTGTCATCACGGAAGCTAATGTCAAGGCGGTCTCCCGAGAGAAGGAGGCGTTCGGTATCACCGTTGCCTTTCCATTGAATCCCGATTCTCTCAGGATTCTGAGCAAGAAACAGTTTCAGCCGTTCGTGCTCTTCACCTTCTCCTGTTGTGCGCACCTCAAGTTCCCGTATTTTCGGAAGGACGCTCTCAGGTGCAGGCAATTTCAGGGTTACCGGCTTCAATCCGAATGCTTTTAAGACATGCTGCCAGCGTGGGTACTCAAAGATATTCTGGTGTGCGCGCGACACGATTGTATCGAGCAACGCATTCGACATTTTGTCAGTCTCGGATTTCTTGTATCCCAGAAAGTTCAGGCCGAGATTCCCCGGTCTGCCCGTTTTTTGGTTGCAGACCAATAACTCGATAGGAGGAATTTTCCCGTATTTCTTGGGCTCAGCTTCATTCAGCGACTCCAGTGCGCGGCCCAACCTCCCTAAGGCGCTCATTAGGGGATGCCCATACTTCTTGTCTCCCAAGAGCATTTTCGCGAGTTCCGTATAAGTGGTCGCCCTGCGGCTCTCGGCGAGATTGACCAGAACCGGCAGTGCCTTCTTGGCGTACGTCTGAGACCAGTCAGACCCTGCGAAGTAATTGCTCATATCGCCTCCGAAACACTTCTCCATTCGGACTGGGCTTGATCGCCGCGTTAAGCTTAGCTATTCTGCTCATAAATTACTTGCGCCTCTCTCTCGCATTTCGCGTAACCAGCATCCAGATCAAACCGAAAACCTTCCAAGTCGCTCGGCTGGGCTTCGTGCAGAACAACATAAGAGTGATAGAACCAGACAGCTTTCTTGGCAATATCCAACGCTGGGATGTTCGCGACCTCGTCAGAGTCTAGGTGAGCAAGAAACTTGTTCCGATACTGCCGCATGACTTCGATTTGTTTCTGGAATGCTACTTCGTCGATGCCCAGATCATTCGTTAGCTGAACTCTAAACCCCTCTGGATCAGCTACGATCCTCCCCCAGTGATGCTTCTCTTTAGGATTGGCAAAGAGTTTGCACGATTCAAGTACGCACATGTCGATGCAGTTGCCACTCATCACCCGCCAGAAATTACCTCTGGTTTGATAGTCCTGGAGATGCAAGTGCTCCGTCTTTCGCCCGACACGATAATAGGCGAGATTAACCGCGAAATTGCGGCATAGTATCACGACCCGGCGAAGACGGTCTTGCCGCGGCATCGTCGCATCAGTCATTTGTCTTCCCTCCAGAGGGCTCAATCCAATTGCCAAATTTCTGAAATTTTCTCGGCGGCGGGTCCCATCCGTCAATCGAGGCCACCCCCCGAGCGATAAGCTTAAACCTCGGCGGGAAAAATCTCTCCGAGCACCTGCTGCGAAGATTCCAGCCTGTTAGGGACTCCCCAGCTTTGGTCCTCGCGTTGCATTCCATATCCGCCGCGTCTCGAATTCGCCAGTGTTCATGCGGCTTTCCAAACTGGCTATGACCGAACTATGACCGCAAAAGAGGAGAATCGAATGCCAAGACCGCGAGGTACAGGCAGCATCTACCGCCAGAAAGGGAGTGCTGTGTGGTGGGTGAAGTATTACCGAAATGGCAAGCCGTATCGGGAGAGCACTCACAAGACGAATGAGAAGGAAGCGCAGGACTTCCTCACACAACGGATGGGGGAGATTGTCACAGGGAACTTCTACGGCCCGAAGACAGAGCGAGTCCGAATCGACGAACTGGCGGATGATCTCTTGAGGGACTACCGAATCAATGGGAAGAGGTCCATTGACGATCTGGAAGCCCGATGGAAGCTCCACCTAAAGCCGTTCTTCGGCGATCTCAAAGCGATTGACGTTTCCAGCGATCTAGTCGCCCGGTACGTCGATAAGCGGCAAGAGCAAGGGGCAAAGAACGCGACGATCAACCGGGAATTGGCGGCGCTGAAGCGCATGTATCACCTTGGACACCGGACGACTCCGCCAAAGGTCAACCGCATCCCGGCATTCCCTAGACTGGCCGAGGACAACATTCGGAAGGGATTCTTGGAAGACGGGCAGTATGAAAAACTCTTCGGTGCGTGTTCTGAGGGCTGGTTCCAAGCCATTGTCGAAGTTGGCCGCACCTACGGATGGAGAATCAGCGAATTGTTGAGTATGCGGGTTAGCCAGATTGATCTTCTCTCTCGGACGATTCGCCTGGAACCGGGTACTACAAAGAACCGGGATGGAAGAGAAGTCACAATGACGAAGCGTGTTCACGAATTGCTGAAACTCTGCGTGTTCGGCAAAACTGGCGACTCGTTTGTCTTCACTCGTTCTAATGGTCAACCTGTCCGGGATTTTCGAGGGACATGGGCGAACGCTTGTGAACAGGCCGGAGTTCCGGGATTACTCTTTCACGATCTCCGTAGAACGGCAGCGCGAAACTTGCGAAGGGCTGGTGTAGCAGAGGGCGTGATTATGAAAATTGGAGGCTGGCGGACAAGGAGTGTTTTCGAGCGCTATGCAATCGTGTCTCAGGCGGACATTGCGGAGGCTCTGGGAAGGCTAGAACTTCGCGACGGTCATAGTCTCGGGCATAGTGAACCCACAGAAGCGAATCTTGACGAACCTGCCACCTCTTGATAATCGCATCAGCCTATTGGGTTTAAATGGTGCCGGGAGGGGGAATCGAACCCCCACAGAGCTTTCGCCCCTGCGGATTTTAAGTCCGCTGCGTCTGCCAATTTCGCCATCCCGGCCTGGAATCACCGCATCACACACTACATCGATCGCACCCTGTCAATATCGCACAGGCGCTGCACGGCTGCCAATTTGTGTTTGAATATGAAGCGCCGGCACAAATAACTGTCGCACTTCAAGCCAAAGCTGTCCGCTTCCGTCTCCACAGCCCCACGCCGGCCAGGCAGTAAACTCCCACGGCGACCAGCAACAGCGCCCGCATTCCAAACAATAGCGAAAGAGTTTCCAGCAATCCTCCCGCCACCGCGCCTAGCATGTTCGCCCCCAGCGCTGCACTCGGCGACGCTGTCGCTCGAAATTCCAAAGCAAACAGGATGCCCGCAAATACCACTGGCACCGAAAACACGGCAACTGCAATGGTCCCCACAAGCGCCGGCGATCCGCCAATTCGCTCAAACGGAAACCAATACGCAATCGCCAGCCCCGCAATCAACGCCGCCCATATCCAGAATCGCGGCCACTCTTTCTTGTTACGTTCGACCACAGCATTCGCCAGCAGCAACGCGATCAGCAAGGCGGAAATCACAATCCCATTCACCTGCCAGACTGTTCCAAAGAACAGCGCCAGCCGGCTGATCACCTGTGTCTCCAGCAGAAGAAATCCCGCACCCATGCTGAAGAAAAACAGCGACGGCGCATTCTGCCGAACTCCACCAATCTGTGCATACAGCCCAAGCGCAATCAAAATCACCAGCACGCCAATCGAATAATAAGTCCGCGGAATCCACTTCCCTTCCTGATAGAGATAAGGCCAGTCGTCGGTGGTAACCGGAACCGGTTCCGTCGGCAGCGCAAAAGGATTCCTGCGCACAAACTCCGCCAGCCGCGGATCGGCGCCCAGAGCCTCTTCCACCCGGTTCCCCGTCGAAATCACAAAGCACGTCGCCGACGCGCTGTAATTCGATTCCGCCAGAAACACCACTGGAGGCTTCCCAAACGTTTGCTGCAGAATCTCAACCAGCCTCGTTCCCATCCAGCGATGGTCAACCTGAAACTTCACAAAGATCACGCCATTCGGCGTCAAATGCCGTGCCGCCTCGCGAAACGATTCCGCTGTGTAGACAAAGTTGTCGATCCGCATGTTCGCATAATCGGAAAACTGCGCATGCGAATCGAGCAACCCGAACAGGATCAAATCGTAGCTCTGCTTCGTCCGCTTCAGAAATGCGCGCGCATCATCCACATGAATCGAGACCCGCGGCGAATCGTAAGGATGCTCCGGATGTTTCCGCTTCCCCAGCCCCAAAATTGCCGAGTCAATCTCCACTGCATCCACCCGGCTGCTGCCATGCCGCAAGGCCGCCGCCACATCGTTGCCTGTCCCCGAGCCCACAATCATCACCGCCGGGTTCGGCAGAGCAAAACGAAACGGCATGTTGTAAGGATTTTCATCCGGCAGCTCCTTCATCACCCGCGGATGGCGCGCGAGGAATTCGTCTGATAGATTCACGATCTTCTGGTAGAGCGCGTGGTTCACCCGCATCACTCCGCCGTAGACCTCGCCATCCGGAGTGTGCACGGGCGTGTATTGGACTTGCTGGTAGGGCGTCCACAGGACTGTAGTATCGGGACCGGCTTCACCATGCAGCAGCAAAACCAGAGGAACAATCAAGCTTGCGACCAGCACAATGTCCCGCCGCGAAGTCTGCAGAAACGCAAAGCCGATGACCACCGCCCCCAGCCAAACCGCTGGCGGCAGCATCAAGAGGCTCACAGCAAAAAAAGCCGCCACGCCCACCAGGCTGCCCACCAGATTCCACGAGTAAGCCCGCAAGGCGCTGGGTGCAAGGTCCATTTGCCGGCTCACGGTTTGCCCCAGCGGCACAAACACAGAAACGATCAGCAGGAACAGTGCTCCAGCCACCAGCACCGCCATCCCATACTGCAACCAATTGGAATTATTTCCCGTCGCCCAGATCGCAATATCCCCTGCTCCTCCCAAACTTTCCGAGAGTCCCTCGAGCAATTCCGCGCCCCGCCACGGCATTCGCACGATCAGCAGCAGCCCCAGAAAAGCCAGCAGAGCGGATTTCCACCGCGCTCTCTGCGCAGCCAGCGCGCACCCCAGCCCGAATCCAACAAAGCAAAGCAGCAGCGCTAGGTTCTTGAAATAAGCGAAGACCCGCACTTCGACCGCGATCCAGCGAATGAACGCCAGTTCTGCAAATAGAGTGAGGAAGCTAGCCAGCAAAAGCTGCCCCATACTCCAGCGCTCGACCGCGCCGCCCTCCGCTTCAAGAAAGGGACTCCCGCGCCGCTTCGCCGCAAAAGCCGTGATCCAAACCACGATCAGGATCGCGACCGCCAGAAAGAAGGTGAGAGCTTGTGAATTCATAGTTTGATGAATCGGCGAAAGTTCTCAATCAAGACGAACGCCGCATTATATCTGTTCGCCCGGGCGGCGACTTTGATCAAACGAGGTGGACCATGTGAGACAAACACTCGCTTCGGCAAGCTCAGAACAGGCCCTGTCGATTTGTCATCCTGAGCCCCGCGTGCTCCAGCGCCGCCGAGAGCCACCACGCGAAGGACCCATGCATTTTCTTAGCGGGTCCACTGATCGCGCCAAGGAGTTGAGACCGGGTAGGGCACGGCTTTCGGCGCACCGAAACGCATAATACTCACCGTCATTATTTCTTCTGCTGCGCGTATTTGTTCGCGCCCATAAAATGCAGCGAGACATAAGGCTCATCGCCCACCACCCAGCTGTCGTGCCCTGGCGCGATATAAAACAAGTCGCCCGCCTTCATCTCGATGACCCGGCCGTCGTCCATGGCCGCCGTAGCTCGCCCCGCCACGACCAGGCCGACATGTTCCACCATGCAGCTTTTCGCGCCCGCAGCCTTCCCCACATGCAGCGACCACTTCCAGCCCGGCTGATAAGTCGCGCGTCCAATCGTCATCCCGCCCACCTCAACAAGTTCGAACTTCCCCTTTTCAAAAGTGCGCACCTCATCCGGATTCTCAAACCGCTTCAGAATCACCTCGTACATGAGCCCTCCTCACGACATCGCTAGAAAGTGTTCCTTCTATCATAACGGGGGCCTTGATAGTGTGCGACGGACACTCGTGTCCGTCGCCTTCGACCTTGATTCTGACTTTGATGTTTTGCACCGGACTTGTCATCCTGAGCCCAGCGTGCCCCGGTGCCGCCGAAAACCACCACGCGAAGGACCTATGCATTTCTAAGCTGTCTGCACCTCTCACGCCAGGAGCTAAGATCGGGAAGGGCACGGCTTAAGCCATGCCGCAAGCGAAAAAAGATTCCACCAACGGATGTCATTCCGAATAAGGACAAGCTCGGTGAAGTATTTGCTGATATCCTCGGCCCGACATCTAGGGAAAGAAAAAAGGCCACGACTCTCATCGTGGCCCTTCATGTTTGATCCGCGTGAATCCGCGCAAATCCGTGGCGAAAAGTTTCTAGTGTCTCCCGCCGCCAGGTCCGCCGCGTCCACGATCCCGCCCGCCACCGCCGGGCCGTCCGCCGCGTCCGCCGCGATCTCCACCATGTGGCCGATCGCCGTGAGGCCGGTCGCTGCTCGCCACATGCGGCGCTCCGTCGCGGTTGAAGTTCGGCTCACTTTCAGCTTCGTCAGGAAAATCGCCGCCGCCCTCAATCACCACAGTGCCCGTCGCCGCCGCAACTGGAGCAAACTCGCCCTCAGCCCCATCCGCCGGCATACCTTCCGCAGCGACCCCACCGCCCATCTTCGCGCGCTGCTCTTTCAAAATCGCCTTGCGCGACAGCCGGATGCGGTTGCCTTCCACCGCCAGCACCTTCACCAGCACTTGATCGCCTTCCTTCAACTCGTCGCGGATATCGCCAATGCGATGCTCCGCCACTTCGCTGATATGCAGCAACCCGTCGGTGCCGGGGATGATCTCGACAAACGCCCCGAAATCGGCGAGACGAGTAACCTTTCCGAGGTAAGTCTTGCCAACTTCCGCGGTCGCCGTCAGATCGCCGATGATCTGCAGCGCCTTCGCCGCCGAAGCCTGATCGCTCGACGCAACCTTCACCAGCCCGGAATCTTCCACGTCAATCTTCACTCCGGTCTGCTCGACGATGCTGCGAATCATCTTTCCGCCCGGCCCAATCAAATCGCGAATCTTATCGACCGGGATCTGCACCGTGTAGAACCGTGGAGCAAAGTCAGAAATCTTCTCGCGCCCAATGGAAATAACTTCTTCCATCTTCCCGAGAATGTGCAACCGTCCGCGCTTCGCCTGCGCCAGGGCCTCGCGCATGATCTGCGAAGTAATGCCGGCAACCTTAATATCCATCTGCAGCGCGGTGATGCCATCTTTGGTGCCGGCAACTTTGAAGTCCATGTCGCCGTAATGATCCTCGGCTCCAGCAATGTCAGTGAGAATGGCATACTGCTCGCCTTCCTTCACCAACCCCATCGCGACGCCCGCCACCGGAGCCTTCAAGGGAACCCCGGCATCCATCAGCGAAAGCGATGCTCCGCAAATCGTAGCCATCGACGACGATCCGTTCGATTCCAGAATGTCCGACACCACGCGCATCGCGTAAGGCCAGGCTTCTTCGGTAGGCAGCACCGCCGAAACCGCGCGCTCCGCCAGCGCCCCATGTCCAATCTCTCGCCGCCCAGCTCCGCGCAAAAAAGCCACCTCACCCACCGAAAACGGCGGGAAATTGTAATGCAGCATGAAGCGTTTTTTGGCTTCGCCTTCGAAGCCTTCGAGGCGCTGCATGTCGTCGGATGTTCCTAGTGTTGTGGTTACCAACGCCTGGGTTTCGCCGCGGGTGAAGATGGCGCTGCCGTGGGTGCGGGGCAGGATTCCGGCTTCGATCCAGATGTCGCGGACTTCGTCGAAGGCTCGGGAGTCTGGTCTGCGCTTCTTTTCGATTACTTCCTCGCGGAAGATTCGCTCGCGCAGAGTCTCAAAGTATTGCTTTAACTTTGCCTGAGCTTTCTCATCATCTTCAGGGATTTCGGCTTGCAGCTTTTTCTTCAGCTCTTTCACCAACAAGTGGCTTTCGGCCTTGGGATGTTTCTTGGTGTCGAGGCGGTCGGACAAGTCCGCGCCTACTTTCTTTTTCAGCGCGTCGTAGTAGGCCTGGTCGAATTCCGGTGGTGTGACTTCCCTCTTTTTCTTGCCGGCCTTGGCTCGGAGGTCGTTGAGGGCGGCACAGATTTTCTTGACTTCGGTGTGGCCAAATTCGATGGCGTCTACTACTACTTCTTCGCTGATCTCTTTCGCGCCGGACTCGATCATCACGATGCCGTCAGCGGTGCCTACAACCATGATGTTCACCTGGCTCTCGCGCATCTCGTCGTACGTGGGATTGATGATGAACTTTCCGTCGATCTGGCCTACGCGTACTGCGCCGATCGGTCCGAGGAACGGAATGTCGGAAAGCGTGAGCGCGGCCGAGGCGCCGTTGATGCCGAGCACGTCGGGATCATTATTAGTGTCGGCGGAGAGCACGAAGGCGATGACCTGAGTCTCGCACTTGAACCCGTCGGCGAACATGGGACGCACCGGGCGATCGATCTGCCGGCTCGTCAAAACTTCGCGCTCGCTCATGCGGCCTTCGCGCTTGATGAATCCGCCGGGGAAGCGTCCACCGGCGTAGGTGTATTCGCGGTAATCGACGGTGAGGGGAAAGAAATCAATTCCCTCGCGCGGGTCGGCGTTCGCGGTCGCAGTGGCGAGCACAACGTTGTCGCCCTGCCGCACTACGGCTGAGCCGTGGGCTTGCTTGGCTAATTTTCCAGTTTCAAATGAGATTTGTTTGCCGCCGGCGAGGTCTACGGTAACGCTGCTAACTTCTGGTTTCATGTTTCATCCTTTAGAACAGCTGCTAGCTCCTAGCTCCTAGCTTCTAGCTAGGAGCATTCGCTCCAGGCAGATTTAGAGAGGGGCGCGCCTGTACTTTCATCGATCTCTGGTCGAGATTGGTGTGGTGGGATGCGCTCAAAAGATGCACGATGCAGAAGATCCTCAATGCTCGGCCGGGCTTCCAGACGAAGGCGGCGTTCTCAGATACGTTATGGGAACAATTTCCCGGGTTGATTTCGCAAGCCTTACTTGCGGATGCCGAGCTTGCCAATGACCGTCTTATAGCGCTCGGAATCGTATCTCTTGAGGTAGTCGAGCAAGGCCCGTCGCTTGCTGACCAGCATGAGCAGGCCGCGGCGCGAGCCGTGGTCCTTCTGGTGCGTCTTGAAGTGGTCCGTCAACTGGCCAATGCGTTCACTGATGATGGCGATCTGGACCTCGGGACTCCCGGTGTCAGTCGCGTGCGTCTGATACTGGTCAATTACGGATTTCTTTTGCTCTCTGGCTAACACTAACCTGGTGCACTCCTGTTCTGGTTTCGATTTATCTTGGTGACTTAGTGAGGATAACAGGCAGGGGGTGGGGGTGTAAAGGCGGAGCGTTTAGAGGGTAGTGGACCAGTTTCGTTTTCCACAGGCTCACATAGCAGGGCTACCCGCCCACAAAGCACAGGTGTAAGATTTTAGCCCTAAAGCCGCGTCCTGTAGTTCCTCCCCGACCGATACGA
Organism: Candidatus Sulfotelmatobacter sp.; assembly: GCA_049280095.1. Classification (GTDB taxonomy): domain Bacteria; phylum Acidobacteriota; class Terriglobia; order Terriglobales; family Acidobacteriaceae; genus Sulfotelmatobacter. Next base: position 10,711 of record JBAPPL010000039.1, read on the forward strand.
CCTAAGCAGCGGCTTCCTGAAAGGAAAGCCGTGAAAGTTGTCGTATTCTTACGTGAACGAAAATTGGGGGCAGGTCACTAGCGACGCGGCTTACGCAGCGCACTAGGCGCGCAGTAAAAGGCAGTGAAGTGACCACGAGCAAAAACCGAAACCGGAGCACGTTTGCACAGACTGCGGTGTCCCTATCACGGCGAGGCGAAGCCACTGTCGAATTGTTCCATCGAGATCGCTACCGAGCGCCTAGAGCACGTTGCTCAAGTTGGCCGAATAGCAGCGAGGACCCAGGAAGCTCGGGCAAAATATGTCGCCTCACATTTGCGGCATATAGAAGTGCGCTCGGCTTGGGACGCATCCACGAAACCATCTTGGCTTACGAGCGAAGTGTTTTCGCACAAAATCCAGCCGCTGCTCACCGGTGTGTCACCTTCCGTCATTCGAATCGCGGATCGGAGTGTCTCGCTGGTACGCAAGCCGGATCCGACAAGGCTACCGGGCCGCATCGGAGGCACTGGCAGGCGTTGGCGGGTTTAGTCGGCGTGACAGGCTGAGATTGCCCTAGCATCGTTTCCACCCCTCGCAAAGACGCGAGGATGGGGCAGCCTCAGCAACTTCCGACGGAAGATTGAGCCAGCCCCCTCCACTAATCTCGGCCAGCGCCGGATCTTCGCTGGCCGACCCTCCCCGCAGGATCGCCTCGCGGCACCATTCCCCGAGCGTCCGACCGTCGGCCTGCGCCGCTGTTTCGAGCAGGGCGTACTCTTCCTCGCTCACTTTGAAACCGATGGATTTCGTGCGCAGCGGCGGCTTCACCATGTCGGGGCTTCCTCTCTCGCCATCTCAGCCGAGACTAGCAGCCGCGCTTAAGAATCAACAAGTTCGCCTGCGCTAACTTCCGGTTGCTCTACAGCAACCGGATCGGCAGGATTTTCCTCTAGCTGTTCTGCTTTCAACAGGTTCGCGCACGGTAGCCGAAAGTTACCGCGCAGCACCCTTTCAGGGGTGGAGTGTCCCTATCCACCCGACGCCGTAGGCGGCGCGCTTTTGATCTTCCCCGATACCGCACAGTAACCCGTTGAAACCCGGCCCAGCAGACCCCGGAACGCCCCCGGCAGCATCGAGACCACGGCGCGGATCGGCGGCTCACCCCGGACTTGGGATCGGGATCGGCACCCAGCAGACGGCAAGGCCGCGCCACACCCCCAGCGCGGCCAGCAAACCCAAACCCGCAGCTAAACAAAAAAACTCTCATCGCACGAAAACTAGATAGAACAGGCACAGGTACGCAAACGCTCCCACAGCCCAATAGAAGCCTCGCCCGCGCAATGGCCTCCAAACCCAAACCAGACCCATCGCGAGGAGCGCGTGCGGTACACCTACCAACAACTGCAACCACAGCGGCCATTGATCAAATTTCGTCATAAGTCACAGACGCTCCCAGACTGCCGTTGTCGGGTACGCTCTATGCTACGGGTGGATGCTCGTTGCCGCACCAGCAGCGCAAAGCAAATATGCTCCTCCGTCAGCGGCTGTTCCTAGAGCAAATAACGGCGTCGTTACGTTCGCCGTAAACCATTCAAGCCCTGCTGTGACGATTCCCCCTGCAGCGTTCGATCCTGCTACCACTGAAAACTTACCCAGAACCTCAGCGCCGAGTGCTAGCCGATTGTCTCCGGCGTTGTTCGCAACCGGGAACAGTGCCAGCGCACTGAACGATTGCACAGCCTCCCCGCCAGTGGTCTGATGAAAACCGTTGTAACAGTTTGACGTTTGCGCCTTGACGTACTGCTTCTTTGAGTTGAGGACGGCACCAGGATCAGGCCCGTTGTTTGCCTGGACCGGGCCACAAGCCATGACGTAGGTGATGCATGGTCCAAAATTAAGATCACCGTAAGCGGGAAAGTCCAAAGGATCGTCCGGCACAACACCGGGGACGCCTTGGTAGGCGAAAACTCCCGCGCCAATGAATCCCCCGTCTGCCCCCACTGATCCCGAAATGTTCACTCCCGGACCATCCACGACCGCCTCCACGTTTTCGTCATATAGATTTCCTTCTAGCGGGCTAATAGAAGGCCCACCAGCGCCAGCGAATGGGTCACCAAAGCCGTCGCTACCCAGGAAACCGCTATCATCGTCTGGATCTTCTCCATCGCCTCCATTGTCGCCACCCTGATTACCATTTTGGCATCTAGTTTCTACAGCATCAGCATGAAAGGCACCTGGTGTAGGGCCAGCTACCATGCAATATGGTCCTCCGGGGGCTGGCCCACCCTTTCTGAAGCGGAGTCTGACAGCACGCGCGCACGAAGTCAAAATCCCCGCCCTGTCCCTCCAAAAAGCGGAGGGACGAGGACGGGGCACCCTCATCGATGGCCCTCAGTGGTTTGTGGGCATCGGAACTAAAAATAAGAGTGCGGGTGCCCCGTCCTTGGCTCGCGCTTTTTGCGAGACAGGGCGGGGGTTTTGACTCCCGTTTCATTCTTCCTATTCTCGGAATCGTAGACGAATTATTTCCCCGGTCACCACCGTACGCCTCGAGGTCGGCCTACGATTGAGTGCATGCCTTGGGGTCTGAAACGATTTCAGGAAGCGCGATGCCTCCACTTTCTAACGTTCAGCTGCTATCGACGAGCGCCGCGCCTGGGAACACCACGGGCATGTGACATCTTCGAGCAGACCTTGGAACGGGCCAGAAAATGGTACGGATTCTACGTCGCTGGATATGTAGTCATGCCAGAGCACGTCCATCTGCTGGTGACAGAACCGGATCGAGCGAAGCTTTCTCTTGCGCTCCAGATGCTTAAGCAGAATGTTGCACAGCAACTGCGCGAGGTTGAGGGCGGCTCGTTCTGGCAGGCTCGGTACTATGACTTCAACGTTTGGAGTGAGGCCAAGCGCATCGAGAAGATCCGCTACATACATCGCAATCCGGTGCGGAGAGGATTGGTGGCAAGCCCCGAGCTGTGGGCGTGGAGTAGTTTTCGCCACTACGTCTCGGGCGTCGAGGGCGCGGTAGAAATCGAGTCGCAGTGGACGGCCCGAAAAAGAGAACTGCTCGGGATCGCGCCGGGGTTGAGAGTTCAAGATCAAAATCCCCGCCCTGTCCCTGCGAAAAGCGCAGGGACGAGGACGGGGCACCCGCAACTAGAGTAGAAGGCGAGGCCAGCCGCCGGGCAGAACTAGGGGGGTTGGCCCGCCTTTGCGCCGTTCCAGCTGAGGCTGCCCCACCCTTCGCGCATCGGGCAAAGCCAGGATCAAAATCAAGATCAAGATCACGATCAACGTCAAGGGCAGCGGGCGGGGGCGCCCGCTCTACATTCGCTACGCGAATTCGAGGCCGTCGGGTTGGCGGAGCAGGGGCCAGGCTTCGCGGTAGTTGTCGTAGAGGCCGGGGCGGCGGCGTTTCTTGGGGCTTAGCAGGAGGCTTGTTAGACCCAGGATGTGGGGGAGGGGGAAGATGAACCAGGAATCTTCGGGGATGACGTAGGCGGCGAAGAAATCGATTTCGGCGAGGGTGTAGGGGACGGCGCGTCCGTTGATGCGGCGGTGGGCGTTGACGCGGTAGAGTCCGCATTGGAGTTGGGTGGAAGATTTCACCTGGACGCGGATTAGGCGCGGGCGGGCTTGGGCGAGAAGCAGGTCCCTCCACTGCGCTCGCTTTCGCTCGGCTTCGGTCGAGATGACAGATTTGAGGTGGGTGGAGTCGAGGATGAGGTCGTAGCGTTCGCTGTCGCCGTAGGGGCGGGAGATGCCGAAGCCCTGGCGCGCGGCGGCCAGGGCGAAGGCTAGTTCGGAGATTTCGCCGCGGCGTTTGGTGGTTTGTTCGCGCTCGAATGGAGTCTTGGGGCTGGGAGTGGCGCGAGTGGGCAGGGCTTGGGCCGGACGCTGGTTGCGTCCGGGGGACGGGCCCTTGCGTCTGCGCATGAATTTTGGTCTTGAATGTTGAGAAAAAGAGTCCGAAAAGGCAAAAGGCGCTCGCCCTTGGGGCTTGCGCCAATTTTTACTCTATATATTTAGGATAGCAGATTTGGAGGGGTGAAACCGTCACGATTCGGAGATTATTTTTCCAACGGGGACAATGAGTTACGGGGAAATCGTCAAGTTTAGGGTCTTGACAAGATTTTGGCCAATCGAGGGAAATAGCGCGTTGCTCAGCGGGTCCTCGGCCCCGTGAGGAATGACATCCCGTTTAACTTGAAAACGCTCTAATCACTTCACCAGTATCTTTACAGCCTGCGGCAAATCGAAGATGGAATCGGCGATGGGCTCGTAGCTCATGGACTTGAGGGTGAAGGTGCGCAGGCGGTCGCCGGTGCGCGAGATGAGTTTTGTCGCCACCATGGGGCCTCCGAAATTCTTGTAGTCGTGAAACACGAGGGTTGAGACCGCGGCGGACTTGTTGTCGGACTGAAAGCGGTAGCCGGCGAGCAATCCGGTTTGGACATCGTAGAACTGATTATTGTCCTTGCCCCAGTGCGTGGTGCCGTGAAGCCAATAGCAGGTACGGCCGTCAAAATCGGTCACGCCGGCGAGGTCGAGGCTCTTGAAATAGTCAGGCTGATGGAGGGCGTATTGGAGGTCGGCGTCGCGGCGCACGGCTTCGAGGGCGGTGTCTTTGTCGATGCTCGGTCCTTGTGCGTCGATCGACCACGAAACTTCGCCGTCAAATCCTGAGATGGCTTCGCTGCCGTCGGCATGTGTGACTTTAAAAAGCGACTTGAACGGCTTGGCGTAGGAAACGAACGTGGCTTTTCCGGACAGGCCGGTGCCTTCGATTTCTCCGCGTGCGGTTTCAGACTGCACCTTAGTGATGGCCTCGACACCACCCAGGGCCTGCTTGTAGCGGTCGAGAACGGCGCTGGCAGTCTTAAGTTGCGCCGACTGCGACTGAGCCTGTTGCGGCCGGATCAGCCCGACGCAAGCAAACAGGACGATTCCTAGCTTGATCAAGCGCATGTCGGTTGGACGAACGTTCCAGCTGGAAGTTATCATCCCAAAAACCATCGCCGGACTGAGAAGAAATGAAAAGCCCGGCTTGATCGGAGCCGGGCTTACTGATTGGGGTTGCTAAAAGTGCTAGGCAGCCGCGGATCTTTTTGTACGACCCTCCGTCGTGACCGGTTGCGCTACTTTACGCACGAGGAAGGGTTGCAGGTTAGGCTCAGAACCGGCCCACTCTATGCTGGAGATCGAGTGCCCGGGCATGCAGGTTATGAAATAGCGCTCGCCGTTGGGGCTGGTGACTTCAAACTTGCCGGACTCGCCCTGTAGAGCCTCGGCAACATCGTAAGTGGAAATGCTGTCATTCAGTTTCATGGGGACTTCCTCCTCATTCTTCTTACAGATTGTTGGTTGGTTGTCCCCTACCCTAGGGAGGAGTTCTAACTCCTCAATCATAGAACTTGAGACGATGGAGTCAAGGGCAGGCGGCGCATTTTTTGCTGATTTTTTTCCTACTGGATTTGTACTAGAGAACACTCCTGAGGCCGGTTTTACACTCCTTTACTGACTCTTTACCGTCCTGCCGCAGATCGATGCATCCAAAAAGTTATAGACGGAAAAAACCTCAGCGTGATCAGGCGGAGGTAAAAAAGTAAGGAGGAAGTATGAGTCAGCGAGTATTTCTTGCAATTGCGTTGTTTCTCATAATGGCATTCTCAATCAGTGTGCCCAGGGCGCGTGCCGACGAATGGAACCAGAGAACCGAGCTGACGTTCAACGAACCCGTGGAGATTCCGGGTCACGCACTGCCTGCCGGGACTTACTGGTTCGTTCTGGCCAACAATAGTTCTTCCCGCGACATAGTTCGGATTTTCAATGCGGATGGGTCGGTGCTGAGCGCCACGTTGGTTACCGTCCCCATCGAGCGCCCGCAAGCCAGCCACGGAACGATTCTCACGTACGCGGAGCGGCCGCACAGCGAGCCGCGGGCAGTACTCGACTGGTTTTATCCCGGCGAGACCGTGGGACACGAATTCGTTTATCCGAGGCGTGTGGAGCGGGAGTTATCCCGTGATATGCATCAGGATGTGACAGTCGCAGCCGGCGAATAGAGCGTCATTGCGTGGGAGAAGGCCGCCTGGCCTTCTCCTGCCGTCGCGGGGTTTCGGCGCGCGCTAGACTTCGTCGCTTTCTTTCAGCCGTGCGATAACGCTGAAATCTTCCAGCGTGGTGGTGTCGCCTTTGACGTCGCCGTTGGTGGCAAGCTCGCGCAGCAGGCGGCGCATGATTTTTCCGCTGCGGGTCTTGGGCAAGGTATCGGTGAAGCGGATGTCGTCGGGCTTGGCGAGCGCTCCGATTTCTTTCGCCACCCACTTGCGTAATTCTTCTTTCAACTCGTTGGTGGGCTTGCGTCCTTGCTCGAGCGTGACGAAGGCAGAGATGGCCTGACCCTTCAGATCATCGGGGCGGCCAACCACTGCAGCTTCGGCGACCGCTTCGTGCGCAACCAGCGCGGACTCGACTTCCATGGTGCTGAGCCGGTGGCCGCTGACGTTGAGCACATCATCGACGCGGCCCATGATCCAGAAGTATCCGTCTTTATCGCGACGTGCGCCGTCGCCGGTGAAATAGACGCCGGGAATCTGCGACCAATAATTTTTCACGTAGCGGTCGGGGTCGCCATAGACAGTGCGCAACATTCCCGGCCATGGCTTGGTGATGACCAGGAACCCTCCGGAGCCAAGCGGGACGGGCTGATCTTCCATGGTGACGATCTCGGCAGCGACACCAGGAAAGGGCCGCGTCGCCGAACCGGGCTTAGTAGCAACGGCGCCGGGGAGTGGCGCGATCATAATATTCCCCGTCTCCGTTTGCCACCACGTATCGGTGATGGGGCAGCGGTTGCCGCCGATCACTTCGCGGTACCACATCCAGGCTTCGGGGTTGATGGGTTCGCCGACTGTGCCCAGCAAGCGCAGGCTGTTCATGTTGTGTTTTTTTGGCCACTGATCGCCCCACTTAAGGAAGGTGCGGATGGCGGTGGGAGCGGTGTAGAAAATGTTGACCTGATGGCGCTCGATGATGGACCAGAAGCGGTCGGGCTCGGGGTGGTTGGGAGCGCCTTCGTACATGAGGGTGGTGGCGCCGTTTTGCAGCGGTCCGTAGACGATGTAGCTGTGGCCGGTGACCCATCCGATGTCGGCGGTGCACCAGTACGTGTCTTCTTCTGTTAAGTCGAAGACCCATTTGGTGGTGATGTAGGTGCCTACAGAATATCCGCCGGTGGTGTGGACCACGCCTTTGGGTTTGCCGGTGGTGCCGGAGGTGTAGAGGATATAGAGAGGATGCTCGGCGTCGAGCGGCTCGGCGGGGCAGACGTCAGAGGCTATGGACATCAGCTCGTGCCACCAGTGGTCACGGCCGGGCTGCATATTGATTCGCGTGCCGGTGCGCTTGTAGATGATTACGTGCTTGACACTGGGGCAGGACTTGAGGGCTTCTTCCACGGCGGGGAAAAGTTTGACTTCGGCGCCGCGGCGGTAGGAGCCATCCTGGGTGATAACCGCCGTCGCTTGCGAATCATGGATGCGGTCGACTAAGGCGTTGGAGGAGAATCCGCCGAAGATTACGGTGTGGGTCGCGCCGATGCGAGCGCAGGCCAGCATGGCGATGGGCAGCTCGGGCGTCATGCCCATGTAGATGGCTACGCGATCATTCTTCTTCACCCCAAGAGCCTTCAGGACGTTCGAGAATTTCTGGACTTCGCGAAGAAGTTGCTGGTAAGTGAGCGTGCGGACTTCGCCGGGTTCGCTTTCCCAGATGATGGCCGCTTTATTTTTGCGCGCAGTGAGGACGTGGCGGTCGAGGCAGTTGTAGGAGAGATTGATCTGGCCTCCGACGAACCACTTGGCCCATGGGGAATTCCACTCGAGGACTTTGTCCCACTTTTTGAACCAGTGCAACTCGCTGGCGATGCGGCTCCAGAATTTATCGGGTTCGTTGATCGATTCCTTGTAGAGATCCTCGTATTCTTCAAGGCTCCGGATGTGGGCGTGGCGGCTGAATTCAGCGGGGGGCTCGAATTTTCGCTGCTCCTGAAGAATGGAATCGATGCTGCTGGCCTGGAGATCGTCTAACGCTTTGGTGGACATGGAAGGAAGCCTCGGTTTGGGAGGAGTATACCCGCGACATTTTACTACCAGGAGTCGGAACAAGTCCTGGTCAGCGGGAAGTGAAGACGCAAGAGCGATAGAAATGCCTTGCGAGGTCAATGATAACGAATGGGAATAGGGGTCCTTCGACTGCGGACGTGGTTCGCGAACGCGAAGCACATCCTCCGCTCAGGATGACCGAGTTAGAGGGTCTCTAGCTATCGAGGAAGCGGTTGTGATCTTGATCATTGGGGAGGATGCAGGTTTCGGAGCGGCCGAAGATGCGGTAGCGGTGCCGGGCTACGGCGTTGTAGGCGGCGTCGCGGAGGGAATTGGGAAGGAGCAGCAGCAGGGATGCGGCTGTGCGCCAAGGGCCTGGGAGTTGTTTTAAGACGAAGAGGATGGCTGCCGAGCGGGAGAGCAGGTATTCATCAGCGAGTCCGTGGTTGATAACTACATAGACCGTATCCAGATCGGTTGGGCTGGCGCCGTGGCGGGCAAGGATGGGGCCGGCGAACGCGCTTTGCAGCGAGGCGAAACGGAAGATAGAGTTGCGATCGCGGTGGAGGATGAATTGAACGAAGCGGTTGCAGAGTCCGCAGACGCCGTCGTAGAGGAGGATGGGGTTGGGCATGGGGTATGGAAGACTCTAGCATTTTGCGAAGTCAAGGGGAGGGACAGGGTGTGTGTCCCACACGAGGTGAGGTGACGGAGGGGACAGCAGATTCCTCGCCCTTCTCGCCGCTATCGCGGCTATGAAGGGGTCGGAATGACAACGTCAAGCGGTCGACCCTAGGCGGAGGAGTTCTGATCGGAGGCGGGGGTGGTGTTGGGTTTGGCGTAGGTAGGGCAGTTCGGTGAGGGCGGATTTTGCGCGAATTATTTTTATCAGCTGATCTTTTTCGTTGCGCGTCCAGTGGGTTAGGTTGGGGATTTCGGACAAGACCAGGGACCAGTCTTCGAGGGATCGCTTTTGAAGAGGGGTCCAGCGGGAAGGGTTGAGGTTCAAGGCTTGAGTTACGGCGGCGGTGGAGGCCTGGCGGATTTTGTGGCTGTCTCCTTTGAATTCACGCGCCATGCGGCGATTGATTCTGAGGCCGAGGTTGCGGGTGGAGAAAGTGTCCCAGGGGCCGGAGTCAGCGGCTGAAGCCGGTCGGAATTTGGCGGCATTTGCGGCACGACTGGAAGTCGTGCCCTTCCCGATCGCAGCGCCCCCAACTTCTTCTCGATTCAACTCATAGAACATGTGGGCTTCGGCGAGGCGCTTCAGGGTGCGGGGTGGGGTGCGGTAGTTTGGGTTGGCGGTGATTCTGTTCTCTTCCCTCTCACATAGTTTCTGAAGATCGGGGCGGCCGGGGCGGAAGCCTAGTTTGCGATAGAACCAGAAGGCGCCGCTGTCGATGGCTTCGTCGTTGTTCTGGCCGATCTGGTAGGGATAAATCGAAATACATTTTGCATTGGTGAGGGCGCGGAGGCAGCGCAGCACTTGGGCGTAGATCCAGGCGGTTTCCCCCTGGCGGTAAGTGTAGAAGGTGTTGAAGCCGACTTCGATCCATTCGCAGAGGCCGATGGCTTCGATGTAGTTGATGGGAACTCCGTTTTTTTGGGTGTAGCCCGCTACGTAGGCCCGGAGCGGGAGACGGCGATTGGGTGGAAGGCCCCAGAAATGCATGATTACGCCGCGGCCGAGGTCGGCTTTGACCACTGTGGTTGGGTCGCCCAGCGTGGTGCCGTAGAGTTCGCGATAGCGGACTACCATGACTTCGCGGATGGATTGCATTACGGATTCTCCCGCGGCGCGGGAGAGCTTTTTTAGTTTCGGCGCGGGCCGGGATAGTTCTTTCGCCAGATCTACTTCGCTGCGCTGGATTAGTGCGGATTGGTGGAAGTAGAAACGGCGGGGAGTGGTCCAGTTGCGGGAGCGGGAGAGTTTTGAGTTTTCCAGTTTCCAGCGGAGCGGGAGATGGAGGGAATCGTAAAGTTCGGATTGCTGGCGAGCCGGGAGTGGGAGTTTGGCGAATTGACTTAGCAGCCACTGGAGCGGGTTCTCGCGGCCGCGGGCGGCGTCGATCCAGTTTGACCACGGGATGTTGGCTTCTACGTCGGCATCTTCTTCCAGCAGAGGAATGAAACGGGGCCAGGTGTTGCCGCGGGCGCGTTCTGCTTGGTAGTCGTCCCAGTAATCTTTCCAGGCGATTTCAACGTTGTGGGGAAATCGGCTGGCCAGCCATTTCGCTACGTCGAAGGAGAGAGTGTCTTGCATGGTGGTGCCGGCGATGCCGGACGTGTCGAAGTCATCGAAGACGGACATATCGGCGTCTGTCGCGCGGAGCTTTTCTATCCGCTGGTGGAAGGTGTTCAGGAGATTCTCTACACGCGGGATTTCGGACGGGCCGTGAGGGAAGGCTCGGAGGAATAGAAGGGATTCGTGGAAGCGGATTAGCTGGGGGGGATCTAGTTCGAGCCTGGAGAGTTGGGTTAGGAGTTTTTGGATTTTAGTGGGTTGGCCGGGAGTGAATTGGTTTTTGGCGGTTTCTAGCTGGCTTAGAAGCTGTTCGGGATCGTGGCGGGTAGGCGGCATGTCCGGCGAGATAGTGTAACGCAGGCACCTCAGGGGCTAAGGCCTGTTTCCATTTGCTTGAGTTTTGACGCAGGCCTGGAAGGGCTGCTCCACCCGCTGCGTCAGGCGTAGCCTTTTTTCTTCCAGACTTGCCAGTCAGCGCGGGTGGCTTCGAGCATTTGTTCGGCGGCTTGGTGCAGCCACTTTGATTTCTGCTTGTCGATGTGGCGGAGGATGGCTTTTCGGGCGGTGGGCGTGCCCAGGTGGATGTTGGCGGTTTCATATCCCATGGAGTGGAGGAGGCGGAGTTCGGTGTCGGGAGGGCGCAGGGAGGCAAGCAGAATGCGGGAGCAGTCGGGAGCGAGGCGGCGGACGATCCAGCGGCCGCGGAGCTGAACGAAATGATCGGGACAGCGGACGGCGCGGTTGATGATGGTCTGGTAGAGAATTTCGGCGGGGCCGCAGTTCTTGTCGGCATCGATGCTCTGGGCCCAGTGCGAGGACGACGGGACCAGCGCTTTTGCTTCGCGAGCGATGCGTCCGCCGCGCCAGTCGGCGATGGCAACGTAGCGGGCGTGGCCGAGGCTGCCGAGTCCGGCGACGCGGTGCGCGAGGCGATAGGAGATGCCGGGAGCTGGCATCAGATGCTCCAGTGCATCGATGGCGGTGATGGGGCACTCGGCTTTGAGGGTGGGGAGGGCGTCCATTTTCTGCCAGAAGTGGACGGGATCGCGGAGTTCACCGGTGGCGATGCGTCGCAGCCATTGATGACTTTCTCCTAGAACGAAGGGGCAACCTTTTTCCAGCATGCCTTCGCGATAGCCTTCGAGTATGGCGCCGCAGATGTCTTCGCGCTTGACGGGGAGATGTCCGGCTTCGGCGGCGAGGTGAGCGCTGACGGCGAGGCGGACTAAATCGATGGCGTAGGACATGGGCCACGCTTCGTCGAAATCGTTGACGCCCCAGATCAGGCGGCCTTCGATGTCGCGCCAGGTGCCGAAGTTTTCTACGTGGAGATCGCCTACGGCTAGAACCCTTGGGGCGTGGGCGAGGTCAGGACAGACTTGCGGCCAGAGTTGCGCCCAGCGGTAGTAGGTGGCGCGGAGGAACATGAAGCAGTCCTTCTTCATGTTGGAGTGTTTCAGGCGCAGGTCTTTCTGATCGATGCGGGTGCGCTGGGCGAGCCAGGCCTCGAACTGGCGCGTGGCTTTGACTACGTTCATGCGGGCAACGATAGCGGCGGCGTGAACGGGAAGTCAAATAGCGTGAAAGGCTTTTCACCACGGAGTCACGGAGAAATCTCAATTCTTCTTGTCTTTCTTCCTGCGTTCCTTTTTGTTTTCTCCGTGTCTCTGTGGCGAAATAGCAACCGGCGCAAAGTGTCGGGACTCGTTGGTCCGCACCTTGCGCCGGTTTAGCGCGCCCAGTGGGGGCGCAAGCTTTAGTTCTTGAAGTAGGCCGCGTTGGTGGCGACGAACTGCTTTTTGTCTTCGGGGACTTCGTCCACGGCGTGGATCGAATCTGAGGTGCAGATGGGCAAGCAGGCGCCGCAGTCGATGCACTCGGCTGGATCGACGAAGAGCTGAGTCGCCGCTTCAAAACCGGGTTCATCCAGTTTGGGATGGATGCAGTCGGTGGGGCAGACGTCGACGCAGAGGGAATCCTTGATGCAGGAATCGGTGATTACGTAGGCCATGATGAAAATCTCCGGAATAAAGTTGGGTTTCGCTCGAGATCAGTGTAGGAGAGGAGATGAAGTGAGGCGGTGATGAGGATCACAGTTCGATGTTTGCGCGCGGGATGAAGGTTGGGGCGCGAGTATCGAGAGCGTTGTGATTCCATCACGCAGAACCGTGACGGTGGTCACGGAAATTAGATGTTCGTCGTGGCAGAATGCTGGCACTGAACTAGTTCTTACTAGTTGAAGATCGCCCGGCTCCAACCCACAGAACCCCACAGAGCCGTTACCCCAGACGGCAGGGGCCGGGCGCCTTAAAACCACCTGAGTTACCCGAGATGCCGGGATTCGTTGTGTCTGTCTGAACACACTGACTTCAGAAATCCACTGCACGCAACGGTGGGGCTTCCTGTAAATCCTTGTTTTTCAATCCCATGAAGATTGGCGTTCGTCCTGCGATAAAAGCCGGGTGTGCGGCATGGGGGACACGGAGGCTTTATGCAGATGGCGATCACATTTATGGCGGTGGTAGCGGGCCTGATTTTTTCGGCGGCGGTGGCGTTGCTGGCGGAGGAGCTGATTTTCGGACAGATGTGCCGGCTGTTCTTCATCCAGCAATCTGTCCCGCAAACTGCGCGACAGAGCGTCGGGCAGACTGTGCCGGTGAAACCAGAGCAGAAGCGCTGAGGCGCACAGGAGAACTACGATGCTGGCGTTGCGGGATTTGCTGATTACTTGCGCCGTGGCGATGATGGTCGCGGCGGTGTGCATTCTCACTTACGATTTGTATCGCGAATTGTTGTACCGGAGAATGCTCGGGACACCGGGAGGAGCCGCGAGTGCGCAGCCGGTGGTGGTGCGGTGGCGGACGTCGCTGGCTTTAGTAATGTTGGCTTGGGGGCCGCTGCTGGTGGCTTTCAGCATTGTGGTGGTGCCGAGCGGGATGGCTGGCGTGCGGATCAGCGACGTGAGCGGAACGGTGCCGGGGACGCTTTATCCCGGCGCGCACATGGTGATGCCGCTGGTGGAGGATGTTGCGCTGTTCGATACTCGGGATCAGATTTTTACCACGGGGGATTCGGAGGTTCCAAAGCCCTCCGCGGGTGGCCTACCGACCAGGCCGCAGCTTCTTGATGTGCAGGCTAAGGAAGGACTGACGCTGGGACTGGCGATTACGGTGCGGTACCGGCTGGATGCCAAGAGGCTTGATTACATTCAGGGGAATTTGCCGCGTCCGGTGGAGAAGGAAATTGTTCCGCCTACGGTGGCTAGTGTTTGGCGGGAAATCGTGCCGAACTATACGGTGCGCGATGTTTTTTCGGCGAAGCGCGAGGAAGTGCGGCAGCGGGCTTCGGCGCTGATCACGCAGAAGCTGGCGGCGGATGGAATTGTGGTGAAAGAGGTGATGCTGCGGGATATCCAACTTCCTGCGGAATATGCCAAAGGGCTGGAGACGCTGCTGCTGAAGGAGCAGGAGAATGACCGCATGGGCGTCGAAACCGAATTGAAGACGAAGGAAGTGCGGATCGCCGAATTGGAAGCCGAGGCCGCCAAGGTGCAGCAGGTGAACCAGGCGGAGGGTGAAGCGCAGGTTCACGTCTTGCAGGCGAAGGGCGAGGCGGACGCGATGCAATACACCTTGCCGCTGAAGGAGAAACAAATCCAGCAGAGCCGACTGGAGGCGCAGGCACGTAAGGAAGCTACCATCCAGAACGCGGAGGCGGAAGCGCAGGCCAAAGAGATCGACAGCAAGGCTGAGGGCGAACGCCGGAAATTGCTGGCAGACGCGGAGGCGCAGGCCAAAGTGATGGACAGCAAAGCGGAAGGTGAGCGGCGCAGGCTGCTGGCGGACGCGGAGGCGGATCGCATCCGGGTGACGGCGGCGGCGGATGCGGAGCGACTGCACAGCGAGGCCGCGATATTGAAAGACAATCCGCTGCTGATTAATAAGATTGTGGCGGAGCGGCTCTCGGATAAGCTGCAGATCATGATGGTACCGGCCGATGGAAAATTCTTTTTTGCCAATGATGTACTGCGCGGCATGGATATGGCGAGCCAGAGCGGGCAGACGGGGCGACAAGCGAGATAATTTTGCGCCGGGGACGCGGAGGATTCGCCGTGGGAATTCTCGCGGCGGACCTCCCGTCTAAACCGAGTACCCCCTCGGGATAAATCTTCAGCCACAACCTCATGAGCGTCTCCTCAAACCAGATCACTCGGCGAACAGGTTTTCACACTAGTAAAACTGAGTGGTGAGATATGATGCAGACGATTCCCTGGGATCTTACAGAACCTGGTTTGGATCCGAGTGGGAAAAGAAGGGCAATGATGTTTCGCCGCAAACTGCTGGCCGTGTTCGCGCTGACCGTTTTTTTGTCGGTGGCGGCGGTAGCGTTGCTGGTGTCGGCGGTCACGCGGCGGGCCTTCGAGCGGAGTGAGGATGAGAGAACGGCGGCGCTGGTGACGCAGTTCCGGCGCGAATTCAACCGGCAGGGCGAGGATGTGGCGCGGCGGGTGGAAGCGATTGCGGCGTCGGAAGATGCCAGCCGCATGGCGGTCAAATTGAATCGTCCGCAGGCGGATGCGGGGCCTTATTTTGAATTAGCGAAAACTACCGCACAAAATACCGGCCTCGACTTCTTGGAGTTTGTGGAAAGTGATGGAACGATTATTTCGTCCGCACAGTGGCCGGCGAAGTTTGGTTACGCGGACAGCGCGGTTGGGAGCTTCGCTGCGTCGGCCGGCCAGGGAGCATTCCTCAAGCAGGAGGAACTGCAGGATGGGACGGCCCTGGGACTGTTCGCTGTACGGGCGACGCGGGTGGGGGAGCGTCCGGTCTACGTGATTGGCGGGCGCCGTCTGGACAAATCTTTCCTCTCCGGGATCGATATGCCGGCGGGAATGCGAACTTTGTTGTATCAGAATCGGGGCGAGCGGTTTGCGGCGGAGTTGCTGGTGGATCCGTCTGAGTCTGCCGCCCAGACCGGGCGCCCGGCGGAGAAACTAGAGCCTTTGGTCGATGCAGTGCGGCAGTCCAAGGAAGAAGCGAGCGGCCTGGTGCATTGGTCGGGAGACGGGGCGGAGGATGAAGTGTTTCATGCCATTCCTCTGCTGGGTGCGGGTTCGGGCAAGGATCGTCCGGTGCTCGCGATCTTGTTGATTGGGAATTCGCGGCGGAGTTATGTGACGCTAATGCGGCACATCCGCTCGGCAGCGTTGATGGTTGGAGGCGGAGGGATTCTGCTGGCGATTCTGCTGGGTAGTTGGCAGGCGGCGAGGGTAACGCGTCCGGTGGAGCAATTGGCGCATGCCGCCCAGGAAGTTGCCGGGGGGAATTGGAATGTGCGAGTGGATGTGTTGGGCGACGACGAGCTTGGGCAGCTGGCCGATTCTTTTAATCGAATGACCACGGAATTGCTTGGGCAAAAAGAGCGGCTGATGCAGGCCGAGCGGGTCGCGGCGTGGCGGGAACTGGCGCGGCGGCTGGCGCATGAATTGAAGAATCCGCTTTTTCCGTTGCAGCTTACGATGGAGAATCTGGTGCGGGCGCGGCAACAGAATCCAGAGCAGTTTGAGGAAGTGTTTCGGGAGAGCTCGCGCACATTGCTGGCGGAGATTGCGAACCTGAAGGGGATCATCGGACAGTTCAGCGAGTTCTCGAAGATGCCGCAGCCGCAGTTGCAACGGGTGCAGCTGAATGAAGTGATTCGCGGCGCGGTACAACTTTTTCAGGCGCAGCTGGAAGCGCCGGGACGTGCGAAGATCGGTTGCGAGGTGCAGCTGGATCCGCACTTGGAGCCGATCTCGGCAGATGCGGAGTTGTTGCACCGGGCGATTTCAAACCTGGTGCTGAACGCAATGGATGCAATGCCGCAGGGCGGGACGCTGACGCTGCGAACGCGCGACGATGGCGGCCAAGTGGTGATCGAGGTCGGGGATACGGGAGCGGGGTTGACGCCCGAGGAGTGTGAGCGAATCTTTACTCCTTATTACACGAGCAAGGAACATGGGACCGGACTGGGGCTGGCCATTGTGCAATCGGTGGTGAGCGATCATGGTGGGAGAATCCGCGTACAGAGCTCGCCGGGGCGCGGAACAACGTTTGTGATTGAGTTGCCGCGGAATGCGAAGTCCGCGCAAAACGTGGGATGAAGTAATCCAGAAATCGGAGGGCGGTTGCCGACGAAAGCACATTTGCTGATTGTGGACGATGAAGCGAACACGCTGGCGTCGCTGTCGCGGGCGTTCCGGCTGGCTGGACACGAGGCTACAGTGTGTGACAACGCGAGCAAAGCTCTTGAGTTGGCCAAGGCGCAGAACTTCGACGTGATCCTATCGGATGTGGTGATGCCGGGAAAAGGAGGACTGGCGCTGCTCGAGGAATTGAAGGCACAAGGAATCGCGACGCCGGTGGTGATGATGTCTGGCCAGGCCGATATTGAAACGGCGGTGCGGGCTACGCGGCTGGGCGCGCTGGATTTTCTGGAGAAGCCGATCTCCACGGAAAAACTTTTGCTGACGGTGGAGAATGCGCTTAAGCTACAGCGGCTCGAGAGCGAAAATCGGCAACTCAAACAGCGGCTGGGCAAGCACGAGATTGTGTGGCAGGGCGCGGCCATGCAGCGTGTGATGGCGCAAGTGGAGCGCGTCGCGGCGAGTGAGACGCGAGTTTGCATCCTGGGAGAAACCGGGACAGGGAAAGAGCTGGTGGCGCGGACGATTCATGAGCGCAGTGCGCGGGCCGGCGGAGCATTTGTGACGTTGAATTGCGCGGCGGTTCCGGCGGAACTGATTGAGTCTGAACTTTTTGGGCATGAGAAAGGATCGTTCACCGGAGCGGCGGGAAGGCATATTGGGAAGTTCGAGCAGGCGGATCATGGCACGATCTTTCTGGATGAGATCGGCGATATGCCTTTGGCTATGCAAGCCAAGCTGCTGCGCGTGCTGGAAGAAGGAGAAGTGGAGCGCATTGGCGGCGATAAGCCGGTGAGCGTGGATGTGCGGGTAGTTGTGGCGACGCATCGGGATCTGGAAGCGCGGGTGCGCGAGGAGAAATTCCGGCAGGATTTATTTCACCGCATTTACGTTTTTCCGCTGGTGCTGCCGCCGTTGCGCGACCGGCGCGAAGACATTCCGTTGCTGATAGCGCATTTTGCAGCGCAGGTGAGCGCGCAGAATGGATGGAAGGCGATTCCGTTTAGTGCGGAAGCGATGGCGGCGTTGCAGTCGTATGCCTGGCCAGGTAACGTACGCGAGTTGCGGAACATGACGGAACGGTTGATGCTGCTGGCTACCGACGGTCACGTTGATTTTGCGACTGTAGAGATCGCGATGCCCAAGGGTGGGAGTACGGGCGTTGCCGCCTCTTCTGCATTTTCCTCGGGTGCGCTCGCCGCGCGGGTGGACGCTTTTGAGCGGGAAGTGATTCTGGCGGAGTTGAAGCGGAGTCATTCCAACGTCAGTCTGGCGGCGAAGTCGCTGGGGCTGGAGCGGAGCCATCTTTACAAGAAGGCCGAGCAGTTGGGGATTGATCTGCGGGCGATTCGGCGAGAGCAGGGGTCGCAGGAGTAGATTTTCCTCTACACACATTTAGGAGATACCGTTGATCAGAACGGGTCGATGTTGGATGGTCTGGGCGTTCTTCTTCAGTTCACTTACATCTATTTTATTTGCGTCTGCCGCTTTTGCGATTGAGCCGCCTTCTCCACCCTCCTATGGGGTTCGCATGGAGCAGGCGTGGATTCCGATGAAAGATGGAGTGCGGCTGGCGGCTACGCTTTATATGCCGGATGGCGCGAAGCCCGGGGAGAAGTTCCCTGCTCTGCTGGAATATTTGCCTTATCGAAAAGATGATGGAACGGCGGCGGGAGATTATCCCAAGCACTCTTATTTTGCGCGGCGCGGGTATGTGAGCGCGCGGGTGGATATTCGCGGATTCGGCGCTAGTGAGGGTTCGCCGCCGCAGCGGGAGTACTCGGAACAAGAACAAGTCGATGGCGAGCAGGTGATTGCATGGCTGGCTCATCAAAGTTGGTCGAATGGGAATGTGGGAATGTTCGGCATTTCGTGGGGAGGGTTTAACTCTCTGCAGATGGCGATGCGCCATGCGCCGGGGTTGAAGGCGATTCTGGCGACGGATGCGACGGGGGAATTGTTTCATGACGACGTGCATTACATCGATGGCATCGCGCACATCGATGAGTTCGAATTGAACATGGATATGGCGGAGGGATGGACTGGAGCGCCCGACTACACGCTTGACGAAAAAGTTCTGGGACCGCGATTTGAGACGCCTCCGTGGTCGCTGCTTTACTTGAGACATCAGCATGATGGGCCGTTCTGGCGGGAGCCGGTGCATCCGTTGAAGGACATCACCATTCCCAGTTTTCTGATTGGTGGGTTGCTGGATGGATATCGCGATAATGTGACCGACATGCTGATGCAGGCTAGCGGGCCGGTGAAGGCGATTGTGGGGCCGTGGAACCATACGTTTCCGAATGAGGCTGTGCCCGGTCCGCAGATTGAGTGGCGGAATGAGGCGGTGCGCTGGTTTGATCATTGGTTGAAAGGGCGCGACACCGGCGTGGAGCATGATCCGCGGCTGGTCATTTATATGCAGCACTGGCATGCGCCTGATCCGAGTCTGGAAAACGTGCCCGGTGAGTGGAGGCGGGAGAATGTTTGGCCGCCGAAAGATGCGCGGCCGTCGACTTTATTTTTTCAGCCGAATCACTCCTTGGCCGAGAGTGCCGCGCAGATCGACACGCATCAGCTTAAGTATGTGCCGTCGATTGGCGTGGAGGCGGGATTCTGGTGGGGTGAGTTATTGAGCGATGTGCGGCCGGTGGATGCGTTCAGTCTGGTTTATGATTCGGCGCCGCTGCAAGCGGATGTGGCTATTCTGGGCCGTCCGCATGCTTTGCTGCGGGCCTCGGCCACGGCGCCGCTGGCCGACTGGTTTGCGCGGCTCTCGGATGTAGCGCCGGATGGAACCGTTACGCAAATTACCGGCGCGGGGATCAACGGCGCGCAGCGGGATTCGATGAGCGAGCCTCGCGATTTGGAACCGGGTAAGATTTATCCGCTCGATATTGAAATGCATTTGACTTCCTGGGTATTTCCCAAGGGTCATCGGATTCGGGTGGCTATTTCGAATGCGCTGTGGCCGATGATGCTGCCTACGCCTTACTCCATGACGACTTCGTTGAAACTCGGCGGAAGCGATGGTTCGCGCATTGTGTTGCCAGTCGTGCCTGAGCACGGCATTGCTGCACCTGCGTTTTCTCCGCCTGAGCCATCAGAACAACGGACCGATCTTAAGAGCGAAGGATTTCCCTGGCCAGGGGAGTGGACGGTCGAGCGCGACGAAGCTCGTCACAAGACTACTGTGCGCTGGAACGGGCAGGAAAGCGGCGAGTATCCCTGGGGGAAAGAAATAGACTATGAAAATCTGACCTACGATGCTGAGGACGCGCATCCGGAGACTTGTTCGGTGCGCGGTGAAGCTGAGACCGTGTTTACGCTGAAGGGACGCACGCTGACGTGGCGTGGACATTTGCTGGTGACGACCGATCGGAAGAACTTTTATTACAAGTACACGCGTGAATTGCTGAAGGATGGGACGATGATCAAGTCGAAGACTTGGGAGGAGACGATTGCGAGAGATCATCAGTGAGGGCGCCAGCCCTTCTACTGTTTGTAGATCTTGCCGGCTTTCATTACGAACTGAACCGTTTCGAGCGTGCGAATGTCGGTTAGCGGGTCGCCGGTTACGGCGATGATGTCGGCGTATTTTCCTGGCTTGATCGATCCAATTTCATTCGAGCGGCCGAGCAAGTCGGCGGCGTTGCTGGTGGCGGCCTGAATGGCCTGCATGGGAGTCATTCCGTACTTCACCATGAAGGCGAACTGTTTGCCGCTGGTGCCGTAGGGACAGACTCCGGCGTCGGTGCCGAATGACATTTTGGCACCGGCGGCGACGGCTTTGCGAAAGTTGTCGCGCTGGATTTGGCCGAGTGCGGCATCATGCTCAAGGAAGTCCTTGGGCATCTTTCCGAGTCTTCCCTCTTCCTGAATGCACTCTTCGTCGTAGATATCCATGTCGAGATAGGTGCCGTGCTGCTTGGCGAGGGCGATGCCTTCGTCGTCGATCATGGTGGCGTGCTCGACCGAGGCCACGCCCGCGCGGATCGCGTTCTTGATGCCTTCGGCGGAGTGAGCATGCGATTCGACGCGCAGTCCAAAATGGCTGGCCTCGTCGACCGCGGCCTGCAGTTCCTCCAGCGTGAACTCCTGCGAGTGAGGATTGCTGCCGTGGGTGAGCACCGCGCCGCTGGAGAGAACCTTGATGTGATCGACTCCATCATGCGCGAGCTTGCGAATGACTTGGCGCACTTCCCACGGGCTGTTGGCTTCGCCGTAGTGCATGTCCCAAGGCAACGTGATGTCGGGAGCGAGGCCGGTATCGGCGCCGGCGCCGCCGGTAATTGTGACGTAAGCGCCGGCGACGTACATGCGTGGACCGATGATATCGCCGCGATTGATCGCATCGCGCAGAGCAATATCTCCGAGAGCGCGGTAGGTGCCTACATCGCGCACCGTGGTGAATCCTGATTCCAGCGTGACCCGCGCGTTGGGCACCGACTCCAGCGCCAGTTCGGCGGCCGTCTTGCTGAACACGCTCATCGGTTCCGAATCGTGCGCGCCATCGGCAAGATGGGTGTGACAGTCGATGAGACCGGGCAGGACGGTCATCTTGGTGAGATCGATGATTTTGGCGTTGGAAGGGATAGTTACGTTGCTGCCTACAGCTTCGATTTTGTTGTCGCGGATCAGGATGGTCTGGCCGGTTAGAACCGTACCCGAGTCTGGGTCGATCAGTTTGCCGGCGCGGATGGCAGTGACCTGTGCGACGGCCGGAACGAGCAGGACGCAGCAGGCAAAAGAAGTCAGCAGGGACGCGCGGATGGTAACGGCGATTCGTTCGGTTCTTTCTTTTTGCCTCTGGGTCATTCTTCCTCGATGCACCTTGCGTTCGCGGCTGGTCGTGCGGACGTGAGAATTGGTGCCGTCCCTTCGGGACTCCTCTCGCTCTGCTGCCCTTCCCCGGACTTACGTCCGGGGTTAATGAATGACGTCGCTAACGCGACTGGAGTTGGACGCTTCTAATCGGCGGCGGCGGATATCGGCTCCAAGCCGCGTTTCAAGTCGGCCGCCAGGAGCCGGTGAAATAATTGTTCTCCGGCTTCGCGATGCACCGAAAGACGTCCGGCGCGATAGGCTCGCGATTTCAAGCCGCGCTGTACGTCTTCGCAGATGCCGAGATCTTCCTCCTGCACGCGGTTGCCTACGTTTACCGACTGCTCATTGTATTCGCGGCGGGCGTCACTGATGTCGCCGAAGTAAAAATCGAAAATCACGTGGCAATGATCGACGTCGACGGGGAGTACTAAATTTGTGTCCATGTATCCTTCGTAGCAGTTGATCATGAGGTTGGGATGCTGCCAGAAATACCAGGCGCGGTCGCCTTTGCGGGCGGCTCCGGTCGCCGCGTCCGTGTCGGAAGAGACCATGGGGCTGGACTGCAGGCAGTAACGGCCTTCATTCTCAATGGTGTACTGCTTGTAATCGAGAACTGAATTCAAACCTTTGTGCAGATGCGGGACGTGGTAGCCGCCGTCAAGGTAGTTATCGACGAAAACCTTCCAGTTGCAATTGATGTTGTAGGTGCGGCGGTCGAAGTAGTGCAGTTTGCCGATGCCCAGCGGGTCCATGCGCTGCACGAGGCCGCCGAGAAATTCTGCGAGTGGGGAGGCGTGGTTGTCGAGGTTGATGAAGACGAAGCACTCCCAGGTTTCGACTCGAATGGCGACAAGTCCGTTTTGCGCGCGATCGAAATTCTCGACCCCTTCGAACTCGGGCATGCCCTTGAGGGAACCATCGAGGCCATAGTTCCAGCCGTGATAGGGACAATGCAAAAGAGAAGCCTGGCCGCAGGGTTCGGTCACGACGGCGGCGGCGTGATGGCGGCAGACATTGTAGAAAGCGCGCAGAGCACCGTCGCTGCCGCGGACAACGACGACCGGCTCACCGGCAACGAAGGTACTCACGAACTGGCCGGGCGTTTTCACTTGTTCAGTGCGGGCAACGAGTTGCCAGGTTCTGCTGAATACGCTGAGGCGCTCGAGTTCCGCAATTCGCGGATCGACGTACCAGGCTGCGGGAATGGTCGAGGCCTGTGAAAGCGGGGCGTGATCGTCGTAGCTGGCGAGAATTTGCTCGATGGAAGTTTGCATCATCTGAATTGTTCTCAGTTTTGGGTTCTACTCTACCCTGCATCTCGCGGTCGTGATTGTCACGATGTTTTCGGTTTTGCCACCAGTTGCACGGCGCTGAGGCTTCGTATTTCACGCATCTCACGGCGGCCGCGAGCCGTAGCCGCAGAAGTGGTACCCACCGCGCGCTGTAGGACCTCGAGGAATTGCCGAATGCGGGCTTCCTTTTTTTCCGGCATCTCACCCTGCCTGCGGAAAAGACCCGGGTCGAGCTCGGCCGTGAGCAGTGCGTCCTGGAAGCGTTCCATGGTCCAGTCGAGGATTGAAACAATCATTTCAATGTCCATGTCGCTGCGCAATTCGCCGCGCTCGATGCCGAAGCGCACGAAGGAGACGGTGCCGTAGGGATCTTCGGTGGTGAGGAAGCGATTGATCTCACGCTTCAACACCAGATCGGTGCCGTAGTTGCCAAGCAGCGAGATGCGGTAAGGAATCCAGTCCTCGCGCAGCAGGTGTTCGGTGCGCACGAGCCAGTAATAGAGAACGTCGAAGAAGCCAGCGGCACGCACGTCGGCGGGCGCGTCCAGATATTTCGAGAAAGAGCGGACGGCGCGTTTGTAGACCTCGAAGAACAGACCGTCCTTGCTGCCAAAGTGCTGGAAGACGGAACCTTTAGCGATGCCGAGCGCGGCCGCGATGTCGCCGACTCGGGCTGCGTTGTAACCATTCTCGGCGAAGTGTTGCATGGCGGCATCGATGATGCGAGAGCGCTTGGCCTCGGAGCGCGGGCGGGGCGCGTGCTGCCGCATGTAACGTGGAGGTGCGATGGGATTGCTGGCGATTCCGCTCATGAATGACTCCAAGTCACGCAAGCATATAGGAGATGTTTCTGACTTTCAACTTCGTTTTTAGCGAGTAGTACAGTAATGTAGGTCCCACGTCACATTGCGACGTGACTTAAAGTCAGACGTTTTGGACATACGAGTCGGCCTTGGCGAAAACGGCTTCCAACTTCATTTATGACGCGATCATCGTTGGTGGCGGCCACAACGGTCTGACGGCGGCGGCGTATTTGGCGCGCGGAGGACTTTCCACGCTGGTGCTGGAGCGCCGCGAAATCGTCGGCGGATGTTGCGTGACCGAGGAGATCGCCCCCGGCTGCCGTGTTTCGACTACTTCTTATATTGCCAGCATGCTGCGGCCCGAAGTGATTGCCGAACTGGGGCTGGCCGAGCACGGCCTGCGCATGATTCCCTGCGACCCGGCGATTCAAGTTCCCTTCGCTGATGGACAGGTAGTGCCGTGGTGGCTGGACCGGGAACGGGCGAAAGCGGAGTTTGGCAAGATATCGACGAAAGATGCGGCACGGTTCGTTGAAGTCGACGATCAACTGAAAAAGCTGGCGCGCTACCTGCAGCCATTCTTCATGGAGCCCCCGCCAGAAATCGATACCACCACGGTGGGCGGCTGGAGCGACTTGTTTCGCGTAGGCAGACGATTTCGCGGGATTTCGAGCACGGAGATTTCGCAACTGATTTCGTTTCTTACCGGGAGCCTGGGAGAGTTTCTCGATCATAATTACGAATCTGAAAAGATAAAGACGATGTTTCTGGCGAACAACGTTTACGGAAAACATGGTGGACCGTATCAGCCGGGAACAGCGATCGGGCTGCTGTTTCATTTGCTGAGTGGTGGGGAACACGAGTTGCAGGGGTTCTACGGGCACGTGATGGGAGGGATGGGAGCGATTACGCAGGCGCTGGCTGCGGCCGGGAAGAAGTTGGGGGTCGAGATTCGAACCTCCTCTGCAGTGGCGCAGATCGAAGTTCGCAACGGTCGTGCCTGCAGCGTTGTGCTGGAAGACGGAAGTGAAGTTCGAGGGCGGATGATTCTGTCGAATGCCGATCCCAAGCGGACTTTCCTGAAGATGGTTGCGGCGCGCGAGCTGCCGGAAGACTTTCTGTTTGCGGTGCACGGCATCAAGATGGATGGGCCGTGTGCGAAAGTGAACTTCGTTTTGTCGGAAGAACCGCGGTTTACTGGGACCTCGCCCCAAGCAACGCCCTTGGAGCGCACGTTTTACACGCTGGTTCCATGCCTGGAATTCGCCGAGCGCTGTTATGACATCGCGAAATTTGGCGAGATTCCCGAAGAGCTGTGGGTGGATTGCGTAGTTTCCTCGAATGCGGATTCGTCGCTGGCGCCCCCGGGTAAGCACATTCTGACTTGCTTTGTGCAGTATGTGCCTTACAGATTGCGCGAGGGAAATTGGGATGAGAAACGGGAACTGCTCGGCGATCGCGTGGTGAAGAAGATTGCCGAGTATGCTCCGAATGTGTCGAGCTCGATTGTGGCGCGGCAGGTACTTACGCCGCTGGACTTGGAACGAACTTATGGATTGACCGAAGGAAATATTTTTCACGGGGACTTGCGGCTGGAGCAACTTTTCTTTATGCGTCCCGTGCCGGGCTGGGCACAGTATCGGACGCCGATTCGGGGGCTTTATCTGTGCGGCGCGGGTGCGCATCCCGGCGGCGGAGTGACGGGCGCGCCGGGACGGAATGCGGCGCGACAAGCTCTGCGAGATTGGAAGAAGGGATACTTCAAAGCTGCCGCGTGAGGGTGAAGTCGTGACTGCGAACTCAAATGCGAGCTGTGTATCGAGAAAGGAGGAGCATGAAGAAGAAAGGGATTCTGGAAAGGCTGAAAGAAGGGCCGGTGTTGGGCGATGGTGGGTATCTGCTGGAACTGGAGAAGCGCGGGTGGGTGCGCGCGGGTCCGTTTACTCCCGAGGTTGTGTTAACGCATCCTGAGGCATTGCGCGAATTGCACGTGGAGTTTCGCGAAGCGGGATCAGAAGTGCTGCAGGCGCTCACGTTCTATGCCAGCCGAGACAAGCTGGCCACGGTGGGACTTGAGGATCGACTGCAGGATCTGAATCGGACCGCGGTGCAAATTGCGCGCGAAGTCGCGGGCGATCGGTGCCTGGTTGCGGGGAACTTGAGTCTGACCTGGATGTACGAGCCGGGCAGCGCATCGGCTGCCGACCGGGTGCGGAAAACGTTCGACGAGCAACTGGCAGTGCAGGTTGAGGAGGGTGTGGATTTTATCATCGGGGAGACTTTCTCCTTTCTTGGAGAGGCGTTGATCGCGGTGGAGCGCGGAAAGAAGAGCGGCTTGCCCACGATGGTGACGATTTGTTTCGAGAACAAAGACGAGACCACTGACGGCAAGAGCGCGGCCGACGCCGCGAAAGCGCTGTTCGATGCCGGCGCCGACATTGTTGGCATGAATTGCCTGCGGCCTCCGGAGCACATTCTGGGGCCGATGGAACAGATGCGCGAAGCAGTCCCGGGCTATCTGGCATGCCAGCCCGTGGCCTACCGCACTCCGAAGGCGAAACCTGACTTCACCAGCTTGCCTGAGTTTCCTTACGGATTGGATCCACTGCAGCTTACTCGGAAGGAGATGGGAGATTATGCAGCGCAGGCACGCGATATCGGGATCAACTTTATCGGCGCATGCTGCGGCACGGTGGCGATGCACATCCGGGAAATGGCGCGCGTGCTGGGCAAGTTGCCCGAGGATTCACGCACCTGGAAAAAGGGTGGCGAAAAACCGATGTCAGCCTACGAATATTACGATCATGACAACTTGAAGGCAGGCAGCCGGAAGTAAATCGGCGCACGCGGGATGAATTCAAGAACAGCGAACGAGCAGGCTTTGATTGTCGAAAGCCTGCTCGATTTGTTTACGCACGGCTAGCCGACGCTTCGCAAGCGCGGCTGCTCCGCATGCACTAAGGGTGCATCGACCAAGTGCTCGCTCAGGAACCACGCCTGGAGTTCATTAGTCCGCAGCACGTCGCTTACCGCCAGGTCATTAGTTCCGTCGTCTCCCACTTCGTCTGCGCGGCGAGCCAGGGTACGGCAATGCCCGATGATGATCTGGTGGGCGTCGAGCAGACGGGAAATCTGCACCGGCACTTCTTCCCTGCCCCGCGGCGGACGCTCGATGCGCGTGGTCTCGGCCACGTCGGCGGCCATGGCAATCGACACGCCGCCGAGGAGCTGAATTCGTTCGGCGATGGTGTCGACGATTTCTGATTGCTCTCCGTAATGCTTGTCGAACAAGAGATGAAGCTGATGAAAAGTTGGTCCTGCAACCTGCCAATGCGATTTCTTATAGAGATCGCGCAGGGTCATGGTATCCGCCAGCAAAAGGTTGAGTTGCTCGGTCATTTCCAGGCGAACTGGCTCCATGAGGTCAAGAGGCAACATGTGCGAAACCGTGCCGTACTCTTGAATTGCATCGGCCCGTTGGTGAAGACGAGGCTGGGCACTTACGGTCCCTCGCTCGCTGGTGGGTGCTTTCTGGTTGAGATCCTTCTTAGCCATATGTTCTCCTAACTGCGCAACTGTCGATTCGTAGTTTACTAAAATTCGTGCTCACAGAACTACGCCTCCTGTTTGATGTGGGGAACAGCGCGATGGGTGCGGTCTAGAGGGGAGAATCCAAATAAACAGGGTCATGCGCTGTAGGTGAATATGGAGAGTACCCGAACGGCGGAATCGGTCATGGCAAGCGGCGGTGTTGGAGGCGGATGTTTGACGATGCCGAAAGCATTGTTTATGATCAAGCTGCGGGGTGGAGCAGTCTGGTAGCTCGTTGGGCTCATAACCCAAAGGTCGGTGGTTCAAATCCACCCCCCGCAACCAACGCAATCATAAGGTTACGGGCGGTTGGGCCTTTGTAGCGATCGCCCGAAACTGTCCAATGAGGGGAACTGGCACACAGTTCCCCTTATTTATTAAAGGGAGATCTGCTGAATGGCAGACCTTCTCGGGAGTTCAATATCCGCGTCTTTGATGATCGCCGATGACGAGAAGGACCCTTGATCGCGTGCTTATGGATCCTGGCGAGTGTCGCTTTTCTTGGGTCGACATAAGACCACAATCGATCTTGGGGCCAGTCGGTACTTCGTTCGCTCCAAAGGGATTCCGGCGTCCTGGAAATCATCTGGACTGGACAAGGCGGTATCCACGATTCTCTTCCACTCCTGTGCTGTTCCCTCCTGCACATTGAACTCCAACTCTTCCCAGTAGGCATTGATCATTGCGTAGATGTCGTCGTCATCTTGAGAAGCGCCGTGCAGGCAGAATGCCAGGCTGTGCGAGTCGTGCGAGAAATCGACCGTGGGGCCAACGCCGTACCAGGAAACATCCTCTCGCCAGAATCTGCTCCGGCTCAGCGAGGGATGATTTTTCCGGAACGCAATCATCTTCTTGAAGAACTGGAAAATGTCCTTGTTGGATTGCAGTTGACTCCAATCAAGCCATCCAGTTTTGTTGTCCTGGTTATAGGGATTGTTGTTGCCAAATTGCGTGTTCAGGAACTCGTCCCCAGCGCGAAACATCGGCGTACCGTTCGATAAGAAGAGCAGACAGCAGAAATTCTTTACTTGCTTCCGGCGCAATGCGCGGATTGCCGGGGAGACGCCTTCGTCCCCTTCCTGCGCACAATTCCAACTGTAGTTCGCGTCGGTACCGTCCTGATTATTGTTTCCGTTTTGCCAATTGTGTTTGCGGTCATACGAGACGAGGTCATAGAGCGTGAAGCCGTCGTGGGACGCTACATAATTCACGCTCTGGTACGCGTGATACGCGTCGGCGCGGCTGTCAGGAAACAAATCGTCGCTGCCGTAGATACGTCGCATCAGCTCGGGAACCATCCCTGTGTCGCCCTTCACAAAACGACGAACGTCATCGCGAAAACGGCCGTTCCACTGCAGCCAGGTCAGGCCCGGAAATCCGCGCCCAAGCTGATAAGCGGCCGTGTCCCAAGGTTCTGCGATCAAGCGCACCCGCCCCAATTCCGGGTCCGCGGCAATTTCACTGAAGATGGGCGCTTCGCCCCAATTGAGAGACCCGTCTGCGTTGCGACTGAATACCGACGCCAGATCAAAGCGGAATCCGTCGACATGCATCCCTCGCTTCCAATAACGCAGACTGTCGATCACCATCTTTCGCACATGCGCCTGTCCGAAATTCAAGGTGTTGCCGGTGCCAGAGTAATTGGCGTAGGGATTTGCCGGATCGGAGGACAACATGTAATAGCCGGCGCTGTCGAAACCCTTGAAACTGTAGATCGGACCTTTGGAGTCGCCCTCGCAAGTGTGGTTGTAAACCACGTCGAGCACGACGCCGATATCGGCCTGATGAAAAGCCTTCACCATATTCTTGAATTCAAGATGCTGCTCATCAGTACGGTGCGTGCTGGCATACTGGGCATGCGGTGCAAAGAAATTCAAAGGCATATAGCCCCAGTAGTCGCCTTCTTGTGGATCACGCTGAAAAACTGGCATTAGTTCTACAACCGTCACCCCAAGTTCCTTTAAATAGGGAATCTTTTCCACGAGACCGGCGTATGTGCCGGCTCGCGAGGGGTCGACACCTGAGTTTGAATTCTTTGTGAAACCTCTAACGTGAAGTTCGTATATGACCGCATCAGACTCATGATACGGAGGCGGATCTGCCGGCCAGTCAAATGTCGGTTTGTGATCAATCAGCACTCCCAAAGGCGCGTGGCCTGCATTGGACCCTTCTCGCATCGCCAAGTTGCGATCGAATGCCGGTGGAAAGAAGATGCACTTCGCGTACGGATCGAGCAGAACTTTCTGCGGGTCGAAACTGTGCAGTTGAGGAATCGTCTCTCCTGACACGGAATATGCGTAATAACAAGCGGCGCCTAGCTTTGTAACTGGAACGCGGCAGTGCCAAATCCGCCCCGACTTGTTGTGCAAAAAATCCGACTGAAGCCGGAGAAGGGGATTCACCAGATTGTCTGGAGAATAGAGCAATAGAGTGACGCTGTCCGCATGTTCCGAGTGAACCGCAAAATTGAACGCTTGCTCCTCTTCGATCCAGTGAACGCCCAGTGGCAATGGGCTGCCCTCGGCCTGCTCCCAAGTTGGTCGTTTCACGAGTGGAGCCGCAGTGGTGTTGGCAGCCTCGGCCCGATCATCCTTGTTGCCGAGCACATCAACGCTTGCACTATTCACTGCCCCTCTCTTTCATTCACTCCAACCGCTCGTTTCGCTCTCAATGTGGAAGAGCTACGGATCCGGCAAACTGCGGCAACGAACTGAGCAATTTGCTCGCGCCGTTCCAAAAGATCTGCACTCCAATGCACACCAGAAGGAATGCGGAGAGCTTAAGAATCACGTTCGTCCCCGTGGGACCCAGCTTGCTTGCCAGACGATCGGCGTAGCCGTAGCAGAAATAGATGGTTACTGCCAGGAAAGCGGAACCGATCGCCGCCGCGAGAATTTCCAGCAGGTTTGCGCCCAGGTGTTGCGGCGCATTCGCTCCCAAAGTGATGGCAATCGAGATGGAACCGGGACCAACTGTCAAAGGGAGGGTCAACGGGTAGAACGCCTGGCTCAGAGCATCAGCGCAAGTGACTGTTCGTCTGGCAGGGCGGTCATCCCCGCCTTTCTGATCCAGCATCGCCCAGCCGGTTGCAACCACGATCAGCCCACCGCCGACCTGCACAACCGGGAGCGAAATCCCGAAGAAGGAGAGTACGTGCGCCCCCAGGATATAGGACGCGATCAGCAGTATGAAACTATCTACCGCAATGCGGCGAGCCAGCGCTCGTCGTGTCTCGGCCGCGTAGTCCTGCGTGAGCAGCAGAAAGACCGGACTGCCTCCAATCGGATCGACGATCGGAAAGAGCGCGCTCACGACCAGGAGAATACTCTTGGCAACTTGAATGACCAGACTAACCTCCCGTCTGCTCCAGGATTTGAGAGCTCGCCCGTCCGCGGTCCAGTGTTGCCCGAGCCGATGTTGCAGGACTGACTGAGCGGTGGGAACTCTCCGTCAAATTTTGCAGTCGTTGAAAAGCCTGAGGGGATAGCATGTCTTCTCGGACTCGCCATCGCCAGTTCCCCTCGGCACGACCAGGCACGTTCATGCGACCTTCGCTTCCCAAGTTCAGCAGATCCTGCAACGGAGCAATCGAGAGCGCCGCTGGCGACGACCACGCCAGCCGCATTAACTCCGGAGCGGCATCTGTAATGGTTCCCGGCGCACGCTTGAGGTAGCTCCAGAAGTTTTGCCGCTGGTAGTCGGGCAATTCCTCATACCATTCTCGAGTCGTGGCATTGTCATGCGTGCCGGTATAGGCGACTGTATTGTGGACGAAGTTGTGCGGCAGATATGGATTATCCGCATGACCATCGAAGGCAAATTGCAGGACGCGCATCCCCGGAAGACCAAACTGATCGCGCAGGGCCCGCACGTCATCCGTAATCACACCCAAATCCTCTGCAATGAATGGCAGATGGCCCAGCTCGGTTTGCACTGCTTGAAAAAAGCCGGCTCCCGGACCCGCCACCCACTGCCCAGACTGAGCGGTTGGCGCTCCGGCGGGAATGTACCATGCGGCCGCGAACCCGCGGAAGTGATCCAAGCGAATCACGTCGACGTGAGCCAGCAACGCCCGAAACCGATCGATGCACCACCGATAACCCGTCGCACGCGCGGCATCCCAGTCGTAAACGGGATTGCCCCACAACTGACCTGTTGCGCTGAAATAATCGGGAGGAACTCCGGCCACGAAGCGTGGCCGATGCTCTTCATCGAGCAGGAATAGCTCAGGGTTCGCCCAGACATCACTGGAATCCGGGGAAACAAAGAAGGGCAGATCGCCGATCAAGCTCACGCCTTTGGCATGGGCATAATCCTTAAGTTGGTCGGCCTGGCGAAACAGCAGGAATTGCGCGAAGCGAACCTGATCAATTTGACTTGCCAACTCTCGCCGCGCCTCTGTGAGAGCACTCGGGCTGCGCTGAACGAGCTCTGCGGGCCACTCGAGATAATAAGCGCCGTGATACTTTTCTTTCAGTGCCCGGAAGAGAGCGTAGTCTTCCAGCCAATGCGCCTGCGCGGCGCAGAACTCATCGTAGGCAGGCGCGAGAACTCTGTCACTGCGCTGCCCGGCTTTGAAGGTTGCCCATGTCTTTTCGAGCAGCCGCTGTTTGAACGGAATAACGGAGTCGTAGTCGACCACGTCAGCCGAGAAGTGAGACTGAGCATCGCTCGCCTGTATTAACCCGTCCGAAATCAAAGAGCCGGGACTGATCAGCAGCGCGTTGCCGGCAAACGATGACATCGGTTGATAGGGCGAGTTTCCATAACCAGTCGGGCCAAGCGGCAGCGCCTGCCACCAGCTCTGGCCGGCATCGTGGAGACGATCTATCCAAGATAACGCGGACGATCCCAAATCGCCGATGCCATACGGAGACGGCAGAGAGGTGACGTGTAACAGCAAGCCGGAAGCGCGATATTCAACCGGAAACGGCGTCGCAACCATGAGCTCGCCGTTGCCGCTCATGGCCGGACTCCCTGCTCGGGAACGGCTGCCGAAGAGCCCAGCGCATGATTCACCATCTCCTCCGCCTCGCGCAGAATCGCGTTCAGATGGGTTTGGCTCTTGAAACTCTCGGCATAGATCTTATAAATGTTCTCGGTTCCGGATGGCCGCGCTGCAAACCAACCGCTCTCCGCCACAACTTTCAAGCCGCCGATTGGGGCATTGTTGCCAGGGGCTTTGGTCAGCTTAGCGGTGATTGGCTCGCCCGCCAGATCTGACTCCTTTACCGCGTCCGGCGTGAGTTTTGCTAACTTTGCTTTCTGTTCGGGCGTGGCGGGCGCGTCGATGCGCATGTAGTACGGAGTGCCGAACTCCGCCGTCAGTTCGCGGTAATGCTCTCCGGGATTTTTGCCAGTGCGCGCGGTAATCTCTGCCGCCAACAAGTCCATGATCGGCCCGTCCTTGTCGGTCGTCCATACGGTGCCGTCAAGACGAAGAAAACTCGCACCCGCGCTTTCTTCTCCGCCAAAACAATACGAGCCATCGACCAGGCCCGGCACAAACCACTTGAAACCCACCGGCACTTCACTGAGCTTGCGGCCGAGCTTTTTGACAACGCGGTCAATCATGCTGCTGCTCACCAGCGTCTTTCCCACCGCAACTGTGCTACGCCACTGGGGACGGTGCTCAAGCAAATATCGGATGGCGACGGCGAGGTAATGATTCGGATTCATCAAACCCGCGACCGGAGTTACGATCCCGTGCCGATCAGCGTCGGTATCGTTCCCGAAAGCTACCTGATACTGATCTTTTAAGGCGACTAGCCGAGCCATAGCGTAGGGGCTGGAGCAGTCCATGCGAATCTTGCCGTCGTGGTCAACGGTCATAAAGGAAAACGTCGGGTCGATGATTGGATTGGTGACGACGATGTCCAGCCCGTAAATCGAGTTGATCGGCTCCCAGTAAGGCAGCGAGGCTCCTCCCAATGGATCAACGCCGAGTTTGAGGCGAGCGCCGCGAATCGCATCCATGTCGACGACATTTTTGAGATCACGAACATACGGCAGAATGAAATCTTCCTGGTGCGTGGTCGCGGACCGGATCGCCTTAGCAAAGGGAATCCGCTTGACCCCTGCATTCCCTGCTCGCAACAATTCGTTCGCGCGATTCTGTACCCAACCGGTCACGTCGGTATCGGCCGGACCGCCGTTGGGCGGGTTGTACTTGAAGCCTCCGTCTTCCGGCGGATTGTGCGACGGCGTGATCACGATGCCGTCGGCTGGATGGTCCTTCTGACCGCGGCTGCGGTTGTAAACCAGAATCGCTCGCGAGATAACTGGCGTCGGAGTTATCCCGTCGTCTTGCTGGATGATCGTCTCCACGTTGTTTGCCGCCAGCACCTCGAGGGCGGTGCGCTGCGCGGGCTCGGAGACTGCGTGGGTGTCTTTTCCCATATAGAGCGGGCCATCGGTTCCCTGCTCGCGGCGGTATTCGCAGATCGCTTGGGTAATTGCAAGGATGTGCGCCTCGTTAAATGTGCCGCGCAGGGGCGAGCCCCGGTGTCCGCTGGTGCCAAAGCTGACCAGTTGGTTAGGATCATCCAGGTCGGGACGCCGCTCGAAATATTCCTTCTCCAGGTGAGCCACGTCGACCAGCAACCACTTGGGCGCCGGTTTGCCGGCCAGCGGCGAAATCTTAGGTTCACCTGGCAGGGACTGTGTTTCTAAAGCACCGGGCATGGTTCCACCTTCCAAATCTCGCCGGCGTATTCCGCAATCGCGCGGTCGCTCGAAAACTTCCCGGAGCTGGCGACATTCAAGATAGCTTTCTGCGCCCATGCGGCGGGCTCGGCATAGAGGGCGCCGACCCGATCTTGGGCGTTGCAATACGAGGTCAGGTCCGCCAGGTTCATGTAGTGATCGCCCTGGGTCAGAAGCGTATCGCGCAAGGGAGCAAATACTCCCGGTTCGTTGCGGCTGAAGTGGTCAGAGAAAATCAGATCCAGAGCGGCTCGCGTCTCCGGCTCATTGTCATAATGCCAGTGCGGATCGTACCAGGCGCGGCTGTTCTCGACTTGCTCCACGGTGAGCCCGAACAGGAACATGTTCTCTTCTCCAGCTTCCTCCGCCATTTCGATGGTCGCACCGTCACGGGTTCCCACCGTTAAGGCGCCGTTCATCATAAATTTCATGTTACTCGTTCCGCTGGCCTCGTAGCCGGCGGTCGAGATCTGGTTGGAGACGTCGCTCGCTGGAATGAGGCGTTCCGCGAGCGAAACGTTGTACTCAGGGAGGAACACAACGTTGAGCCGGCCGCGCGCCGCCGGGTCGCCATCAATCGTGTCGGCCAGGTTGTTGATGAGCTTTATGATGAGCTTGGCCAGCGTGTAAGCTGGCGCTGCTTTACCAGCGAAGAAAAATGTCCGAGGCGCTATCTTCATCCTGGGATTTTCCCGCAGCCGGTTATAGCAAATCACAATCCGCAGCGCATTCATCAATTGCCTTTTATATTCGTGAATGCGCTTGATGTGGCAGTCGAAGATTGTATCCGGGTCCACGACACGGCCCGACGTCGACTTCAGCCAATTGGCAAACTGCACTTTGGCCTCTCGCTTTGACTTGAGGAAGCGTTCGCGAGCATTGGAATCCTCCGCGAATGGCTTGAGCTGTTTGAGCAGACTAAGATCCGTAACCCAGCGATCTCCGATGACTTGCGTGATTTCGCGGGCCAGCGCGGGATTGGACTCGCGCAACCAGCGCCGGGGCGTCACTCCGTTTGTCTTGTTGCTAAAACGCTCGGGAAACATTTCGGCGAGATCCTTGACCGTCACCGTCCGCAGTAGTTTGGAGTGGACGGCAGACACCCCGTTGGTGCTATGCGAGCCGACAATGGCAAGGTTGGCCATCCGGATTTTGCGCGGGCTGCTTTCTTCCACCAGGCTTGTGCGCTGCACACGTCCCTCGTCGCCCGGGAAGCGAACCCGAACTTCATCGAGCAGCCGACGGTTGATCTCGTAGATGAGCTCGAGGTGACGAGGAAGCAGCGTCTCAAACCACGCCACTGGCCATTTCTCCAAAGCCTCAGGCAGCAAAGTGTGATTTGTGTACCCAAGCGTCTTCTTCGTCAGGTCCCAGGCCTGATCCCATCCCAGATGCGCATCGTCGAGCAAGATTCGCAACAGTTCAGGGACCGACATGGAAGGATGCGTGTCATTGAGTTGAATGGCGGCCTTCTCCGGCAACTTTTCCCAATCCGAGTTGTGGCGCTGGAAACGGCGCACCAGGTCGGCCATGGAACACGCGACCAGGAAATACTCCTGCAGAAAGCGCAGCCCCTGCCCCTTCGTCGTGGAATCGTCGGGATACAGCACGCGGGTAAGCGACTCCGCCTGGAGAGTTTCGCCGAGCGCGCCCACGAAGTCTCCGGCGTCGAACTTCTCGAGATCAAAATAATCGGGCGCCGCCGCGGCCCAGAGCCGCAGCGTGTTGATCGTCTTACCACCGTAGCCCACCACGGGACGATCAAACGGGATGCCGATGAGGCTTGATGGTCGGTCGGGGATAACTTGAAAATTACCCCCTTGCAACTTGAATGAGACGTTCAGCCTGACCTCCACATTCTCGTGAAGCCGGCCGATCTCCCAGGGATCGCCATAACGGAGCCAGTTGTCGGGATTCTCTTTTTGCCAGCCATCTACGATCGTTTGCTTGAACATGCCGTACTCATAGCGAAGTCCATAGCCAGTGCCGGGGAGCTGCATAGTCGCCATCGAATCGAGAAAGCACGCCGCGAGGCGGCCCAAGCCGCCGTTGCCCAACCCAGCATCCGGTTCCTGCTCAATCAATTCCAGCCAGTCGATACCGTTCTCTTGAGCTGCATTCGGCAAAAGCGGGTCTAGCAATAGGTTGGTGATGTTGTTCGCCAACGAGCGCCCGATGAGAAACTCCATCGAGAGGTAATAGATGCGCTTGGCATTCTCTCGCTCATAAGTATTCTTGGTTTGCACCCAACGCTGAGCGAGAATGTCTCGCACGGAACGGGAGAAGGCCTCAAAGCGCTCACGAGCACTCGCTGCTTTGGGATCGATCGCTCTGTTAAAAACCAGGTGCCGTTCGTAAAAAGAGTTTTCCGTCCCGATAAACGGCATTGCGCCGTATCCGTACTTTTGCAGAGCGTCTGAAACATTAGTTGCGCTGGTGGCCATGGAAACGACTTTGGCGGAGATCGGGTGCGCCACGCGGTCGGTGCTCATAAGACGATCCTTAGTTTTCCAAGGTGTGGAACGCTTCGTGTTCAATATTTTAAGCCACGCGAGTCAGGAGTACAGATCCTCGTCTGGCCCGAGCTCAATTCCCGACGCTAAAAGGTACGCACGCAGGGCCTTTTCGGCCGTGAACCAATCGATTTCCGGTGACCCAAGCGGACCGCCTCTTTTTTGCCAGTGCCGGTACGCGAGTTCTTGCACCAGTTCGTGACGATCCTCACCATAAAAATCGGTCAGTGGCTTGGAACGCTGCAAGCGGCTTTCGCTCCTGGGCTTTTCAGTCATCGGATCCTGCTTTGCTGTCAGGCACAAAAGCTGAATTGGGATGGCCTGCTGCATCACGCGGTGATGGATTGATGTTGAGGGTCATACGCTCACTCGATTGCTTCCCTTGACTTAATGCGACAAAAAACCTGCGGCTCTTGTCAAGTTTCCATCGCGCTCGGTAGTGGCTGAATTCACCAAATTCAGCCACTACCTCGCGCTCACATCCCGGGAGGCGTGGAGAAAAAAACGCTCGCAGGTAGCGGAGGCGGTTCCGGTGCACCTTGGCATAGATCCCCCCGCGACAGCAATTAGTATGCTTGACATCGCATTGGCTGTTAACGAGTTCTAGCTGATAATTTCTTCAAACTAAGCTACGGGGTTTGCGGTATTGCCTATGACAATCGCGTCGTCTTAGCATCGTTTTGTTCAGGCGGTCATGGGTTGGCGCCAGGCGGCTGCCTGGCATCCAGACCCTCACGACCGCATTTCTTCGATCGACTATCGTCGGTCCTGTGTCCAACCCCAAGAAATAATGGCGAGTCTACATGATCTACCCGAGTTTCATCGGTTCATCAGGACGCGTACCTTGAGCAGTACCGAGGGAAAGAACCACCCCGATCAAACAGCGAATCTCGCGTCAGGCGTTTTTCACCGGTCTTCCGGCAGTCCGTTTCGAACCCCGGAGGACCGACGTGAACCTTGGCATGGTAGACATCGCGAGCGCGTGGAGAGTTCGACATGGCAATGAGCACAACAGCCGCGTATGGATTTTATCCTCAGGACATCGCGTTGACCGATGTCGTGCGCAATCTAAACCTGGCCGGCTTCGAGAACGAGAGTATTTGTATGATGCTACCTCCCGGCCATCCCATTGCATCGATCGTTCGGGACGCGAGCCTGTTCAACGCGGAAAAGGAAGCCACTGCGGCAACCGCGGGACTGATAGGGTGGCTTTCGGAATTCGGGGCGGTCCTGATTCCCACCGTAGGTTTCTTCATCCGATCACAGGCGTTTTTTCATACCCTCATGGTGGCGCGCGAGGCCCCGGCGCTTTGTGGGAATGCGAGAACTCTGATGGGTCTCGGTTTTTCTGAAGAAGAAGCCGAAAGGTTCGAGGATCAACTCGGCAATCTGGGCGCTCTGGTGTACGTCTCCTGCGTGGAAAGCGCGAAAACACAGTGGGCTAGAGAAGTGTTGCGGCACACCGGAGCACAGGAAGCCGCCACGCTGGAAGAACAATTGAGTGCTGCAGCTACGGCCTGATTAGTCTGCTCGAGCCTGCGTTGCCACGCCCGCCGCTTCCAAGTGCCCGCGGCGGAGAAAGATTCCCTACGTTCACCTTCGCTCTGTAGCCTCCTGATGATCTGTAGCCTCCTGATGAGAAGAAACTACAGCCACGGTACGCGACAATTAGAGTTTCCAGTGGATGGGCGGAGCCATCGGCGATGGTTAGGCTCTATGGTTGTCGTGATTCGTGTTTGACCCTTTCGGTCCGCGCAACCCGAAGCTGTAGATCAGCGCCGGGTAAGCGAAGGATGATTGGGTAAGAGGAAATAATATGCACATGAATTCAACCATCCGTTCACTGACGATTAGTTCTCTGGCACTCGTCCTGGTGATGCTAGCCATGTCGGCGCCGTCATTCGGGCAATTCAGAGTAGCCATCACAATTGGCCCGCCTGCATTGCCGGTGTATGAGCAACCAGTTTGCCCGGGCGATGGCTATCTCTGGACCCCCGGTTACTGGTATTGGGATGACGACGCCGCCGACTACTTCTGGGTGCCGGGCACGTGGGTGCTGGCTCCTGAAGTTGGCTTGCTGTGGACCCCGGGCTGGTGGGGGTGGGGAGATGCGGCGTTTGTTTGGCATGAGGGTTACTGGGGACCGACGGTCGGGTTTTACGGCGGGATCAATTACGGGTTCGGTTATTTCGGAACGGGGTTTGAGGGAGGGCGCTGGGACAATGGACATTTCTTCTACAACCGTGCCGTCATGAATGTGAACGTCACCGACATCCACAACGTCTACAACACCAGGATCAATACCACCATAATCAATCGAGTGAGTTACAACGGTGGGAATGGAGGGATCGACGCGCGTCCAACGCCTCATGAGGAAGCGGCAGAACATGAGAGGCATATTCCGCCCGTGGCTGCACAAGATCGACATGTGCAGGCGGCGCGAGGCAACCCGCAGCTCCGGGCATCGGAGAACCATGGAAAACCTTCGATTGCGGCCACTGAGAAGCCAGGGGAATTTAGTGGTCATGGAGTAGTCGAGGCGAAAGAGGCCGGAGCTCCTTACAAAGCGGAAAACAATCGTGGCGCTGCCGAGACCCGCGCTGAATCCCCAGCCCGTTCGGCAATCCATCCGAATGACTTGCCGCCTCTAGAGCGTCCCACTCCACCAAATACAGGTAACGCTAAAGCGGATAAGAAATATCAGCAACAGCAAGAGAAGCTATACGCCAAGCAGGAACAGGAACGGCAGAAACTTCAGCAGAAGCAAGACCAGGAACACCAGAAGCTGACGAAACAAAAGGCCAGTGAGTCCGAGACGCAGCAAATGGAGCAGAAGCACCAGCAGCAGACGCGGCAGTTGCAGCAAAGGCACTCAGCACAGCAGCAGAGGTTACAGGCAGCGCGACCTGCTCCGGCGAGGCCCAGGTAGCAGCATGGTTGTTGCGGAAGCCTTGACTTCGCGATCAAAGCTTTTCCCAGGCCGGGAGTCGACCACCCGGCCTTTACTTTGCGCGGCCGAAATAACTCGGCACTCTGTTGGACTTTCCTCAGAAATCTGAAGGAAGCAATGTATAGACCACTATCGCGGATGCCACATCTAATGTTGCAATGGAGATTGTGCAAGCTTCCGCCAAACCAACTCCGACGAAAACCACTCGCCACGCGCCGTGGAAATGGATCGGGATCGCTGTCCCGGTGTTGTTAGTTGGCGCCGGCGTGGCTGGGCGACTGGTGATCGCTCGAGCTCAACCGATTCTTCGAACGCGGGTTATTGAGACTTTATCGAATCGCTTCAACAGCAAAGTGGAACTGGCGAATCTTAATGTTTCCGTGGTAATGGAATTGAGGTCTCCGGAAACGGCTTGAAGATTTTTGGCACAACGGATCCCAATCCTTACGAACCGGGAATCCAGGCCCTGATCGGAGTTCAGGAATTCCGCTTTCAAACCTCTTTGCTAAGCCTGTTTCGTTCGCCGATGCACGTAGAGACGGTATATGTGAAAGGTCTTGAGCTCAATATTCCACCGAAGGGAGATCGCCGGGAAATGGCGAACATGGGCTCGAAAACGCCGAAGATGACCATCTTCGTCGACCGGTTTGTTTGCCAGGATACGAGGCTGATGATCAATACCTCGAAGCCGGGGAAACCGCCGTTGGAATTTGCGATCGACAACTTAAGAATGAAGGACATTGGTCCCGGCCAACCCTTGCAGTTTGATGCGACCCTAGTCAACCCTAAGCCAGTGGGAGATATTCAATCCACCGGTCTGTTCGGCCCATGGCAACAGGACAGTCCTCGAGACACCCCGGTTCAGGGCGACTACTCCTTTACCCATGCCGACCTCAGCACTATCAAAGGCATTGGAGGCATGCTCTCCTCCACCGGTGAGTACTCGGGAACTCTCGGCAATATTGTTGTACATGGGGAAACCGACACACCCGACTTTCGAATCGCGTCCAGCGGGCATGCAGTGCCGCTGCACACCGAGTTCCACGCCGTTGTTGACGGCACTAGCGGCGACACCTATCTCCAACCGGTGAATGCAACATTCCTTCATTCCTCTCTTACCGCCAACGGCTCCGTGGTCCGCGTGAGCGCACCCAAGGGTCACGATATAGAACTTGATGTCGTCCTCGATAAGGCGCGGATTGAGGACTTGCTGCAACTGGGCGTGCGTACCGATCCGCCGGTCATGAGCGGTCCGGTCGAAATGAACACACGACTGAGCCTTGCTCCCGGGGATGCGAATGTGGCCGACAGACTTAAGTTGGCCGGCTCGTTTCATGTGCTGCGCGGGCACTTCGCAAACCAGAAAGTGCAGGGCAATGTCGATTCCCTGAGCCTGCGCAGCTTGGGAAAACCCAAAGAAGCGCAGGAACATTCTGAAGAAGATGTGCCTGTCGACTTGCGGGGCGTTTTTACGCTGAAGGATGGAGTGCTGTCCTTTTCTCTTCTTCATTTTCTTATCCCGGGGACGCACGTCGATATGACCGGCGATTACAGTCTGGACGGACAAACGTTCGACTTTCATGGAGAAGCCCGGCTTGATGCCAAGCTGTCGCAAATGACCACCGGCTGGAAGTCAATTCTCTTGAAGCCTGTCGACCCGTTCTTCAGCAAAGACGGAGCCGGTACGGAGGTCCCCATTAGAATCTCAGGGACGGAATCAGAACCACACTTTGGTCTGGATTTCGGCCATAAAGATGAGCACGAGAACGTAGGAAAGAATGCCGATACAGGACCGAAGCCTGAGTAGTTTCGGGGGTACGGGAGTAGATGCACCCGGTGAGCTTCGTGCCGGAGTGCCGCGATGATGAGGAGCCATCTATGAGCGAAAAACCGAGCACCACTTTGCCGGCAACCGTCGAGAAGATTATTAAACCTTTATACCCGAGTGAACCGGAGAAGGCCCAGATCGCCGTGGTAGGCGCCGATCACCTCTATCGCGAGCTTCGCATCGAGAATACGCTGACCGACGAGAATGGAGACAAAGTGCGCCTTAAACAGGGCGCCGAGGTGGAAGTTACCATCGAAGCGGACGCCGGGGCGACGAGCCCAAAGCATGACGGGAAAGGCCACGGCGCGCCGAGGCCGTGATTTCGTGCGACGTTGCTAAGTCGCCGGGCGAAGATTACTTTGCGCCGCCGATTAACAGGATCCGAATCAGCAGCAGCCATCGTCGGACGTTGGTTGTCATCAGAAAGTTCTCTTTCACATGCGCGCGCCCGTTCTCGCCGAGTTGTTTGGCAAAATCCGGATGGGTCAAAAGGTAGCGCATCTGATAAGCACAACCATCCACGGAATGAACCAACACCCCAGTTAGCTTGTGGATGACCTGATTGGGAATGCCTCCCACGGCGCCAGCGATTGTCGGCTTCCCTTTCCAGAGAGCCTCCGTCACGGTCAACCCAAAACCCTCTCTGATCGACTTCTGCACAATGAGCGTCGAAGCCCGCTGCAGAGCGTTGATTTCCCGGGCGCACCAGGGAGGAAGGTCGAGAATAATAATGTCTGGGTCTTCGCCGGCAACTTCCTTGACCTCCTTAAGAGCCGCCGCGCCCTCAGGATCGTCGCTGGCTCCGCCGCCAGCCAGCACAAGCTGGCAATCCACGTACTTGCGGGCCTGCTTGAAAGCCTGAACGACCCCGACTGGATCTTTCGCGCGATCGAAGCGTGAGACTTGGGTCACGATCGGCCGCGAGCGGTCGATGCCGAACTCGTCGCATACCTGCTGCACAAAGCTGTCTTCGAGATCTTTGTTTTTTTCCGACAGCGGATCGATGCACGGATAAAACAAATACTGAGGAATGGCCAACTGCCGGGCAAATGACGGCGAAGAAAAGATCGCCGCATCATATTGTTCAATGAGGGGCTGCAGAAAACTCCAAACTTCCGCATTCGGGCTCGATAAGTCGATGTGACAACGCCACACCCACTTCCGAGACGAGTCCGGGCGATCACGAATGAGCCCGGCGGGCTGCGGGTCATGAATCACCACGACGTCTTCGGAGAACTGCATGCGCTGACGATTCTGCTCGTTGTACATCAAGAAGATGTCGCGAGCATTCTGCGTAAGTTTGTAATCGCTCCCCTGAAGTGCATTGTGGAAAGCCTTGGTTACCTCGAAGAAATCATTCCCTCCGGTAATGACCTCCCAGTGAGTGTTTACTTCCAATTCATTCAGCAACGGCACCAGTTGATTGAGCATCTCGGCGACTCCCCCGCCCACCGCGGTGGAGTTGACCATCTTCACCGTCTTGCCTTTCAGTTCACGCGCGAGAAACCTCAATTCCTCAATGTCTGCCGCCCCGACAATGCCCTTGTAGTCGTCCAAACGTGGGGGAGGAACCGGCGCAGGAGGAGTCTCCCAGGTTCGGGGTTGCTTCCGTCGTTCACGACGCACAGTTGGGGCCGGGGCTGAAGCCGCCGCATGGTCTGACTGAATTTCCTGTGCAGCTGATTCACTCTCGGTTTGGGTTTGTGGTTCCACGGGTTCCATAGTGTGTACCTAAGCCAGCGCTCGCTCCACGACTCGAATTATCTGCTGGCGAACATCCTCCAGAGTGCGGGTGTAGATATCGATCCGATTCAACTGGCGAGCCGTTTCGGTCAGTCCCATATCCTCGTGCAACCATTGCGAGAAATCGTTTGACATAAGCTTAAGTCGAAGCCGTGCTTCGATAAAGTGATGATGAACAGAGTGCACGCTTACGCCCCGCAATCCCTCCGCGAACTCCCGCAGGTTATGAGCCACAAAGCTGGTGGGAATCACGACGCCGTCGGAGGCGCAGAAATAGAAAGTCTCGCGGGCAATTCGCGTGGCTGCACCCGGGGAACGTTGAACGAAGGCGTCAACAATCTGGATAAAGCGTTCGCGTAATTGTGCGACCGACGTGAATTCACGCACGTCCACGCTGGCTAAGCCCTCCGCGAGGCTGGGCTCATTGCAGGCCGAGAGTGCCCAGTGGGCGAAGTCGTTGGAGAAGCCCTCGCGGATGAAATGATGCTCCTGCAAAGTTTGAAAAGCGTGCTGAAAGATCGAGCCTTCCGGACACTCTCGCAGTGCAACCAGGAATTCAGCGAGTGTGCTCGATTTCTGCCGGGTAATGCGCAGAAGATGAGCAGATGTATTGAAGTAAAAAGGCTTCACAGGCGCTAGCGCGGGAGTTGTTGCCACGGCGCTTGTCATACGTTCACCGCTTTCGCAGAGCGCGATCCATCCCGCTCCAGGCATGCCCCGAGCCAGCGCGTCAACAAGCTGAGGACTTCGTCGGGCGGACTGATCCACAGCTGTGCTGCTGTCTGCCGCCACCCTGGCCGCACCAAAACGGTCAGGCCCCTGCCATTGACAGCCTGGAATGCGTGCTCGTCCGTATTGTCGTCCCCCAGGTAAGCGGTGGGCGTGCCCGGATCCATTTCACTCATGACGGTGCGGACGGCATGGCCTTTGTCCGTTTCCGTCGCACGAATCTCGATACCGCCATCGAATTCCAGCAGGTTCATGTGGCTGCGACTCGCAATCGGCGCCCAGCCCAGCAACACGCGCCCCCGAATCGACTCCGCCTCGATCTCGTCCAAACCCCGCCAGTGAACGGCGATGCTTCCTGTTTTGAACTCGGCTGTGTGCCGGAGATGCTGGTAGCGCAACCAGTTGTCAGCTGCCCCCAGCGCTTCCACCGCGAGTTCGTCGACTGGGGCAAGGTCGGCGCTCCCGTCGGGTTTGATGCGCTGCAGCCCGTGAAGTCCCCAAACTTCGGGATGCGGCTCGATGCCGAGCAACGAGATAACGTCTTTCGCATCTCTCCCTGAAATGATGACAACTCGCGTCTTGCTGACACGAACGATCTCCTGAAGGAGCGGCGAAATGCCGGGATACGGAAATGCCTGTCCTGGATCTTCCCGGAAGGGCGCGAGCGTGCCGTCGTAGTCAAGCATCAGAAGCGATTGGGGCGCTCGGGCGACCGCCTGCAGAAGGGATTCAACCTTGGGTTTTGCGCGCGCCGTCAA
Organism: Candidatus Sulfotelmatobacter sp.; assembly: GCA_049280095.1. GTDB lineage: Bacteria > Acidobacteriota > Terriglobia > Terriglobales > Acidobacteriaceae > Sulfotelmatobacter. The sequence goes on from JBAPPL010000039.1 coordinate 54,972, forward strand.
CAAGTCCTCCTCGATCTCGTCTTTCTGGTCGATCATGCTGCAGTCACGCTGCCATGAAACTCCTCTTGAGCGTGACCTGCCGCATCCAACCTCACCTCGCAAAGCTCTGTGATCAGGCTTCCCGCCCAGTGATAAATGTTTTGCTCTTTGATCACCTTGCGCATGCGGTGCACGCGCATTTGCTTGTCTTCCGGTTCCATCTCCAAGGCAGCGCGGATGGCTTCGGCCGTCTGGTCAATGTCGTAAGGGTTCACCAGCAAAGCATCCCGCAGTTCACGCGCAGCCCCAGTGAACTGGCTCAGGATCAGTACGCCGCGTTCGTCGCGCCGCGCTGCAAGAAATTCCTTGGCCACCAGATTCATGCCGTCGTGCAGTGAGGTCACTAGGCAAAGGTCGGCTGCGCAGTAGTAGCGTTGGATCTCCTCATGGCTGTGCTGCCGCTTCAGAAATACAATGGGCTTCCATTTACCAGCCTGAAAGCGCCAGTTGATTCGCTCCGCTTCGGATTCCACCTCTGCCAACAGGTCGTGATATCGCTTAATGTGAGTGCGGCTGGGCGCTCCAATCTGCACGAATGTAAACTTGCCTCGGTAACCAGGATATTTTTCCAGAAAGCGCTCAATCGCCTGAAAGCGCTCTGGGATTCCCTTCGTATAATCCACGCGGTCGACGCCAATCCCCAGGAACGCTGCCTCTATGCCCAGACTATGCTTCAATGCCGAGCGCTGAAGGTAATTGAGGGAAGAATCCTCGCTCTCGATGGACTCGTCATCCGTAAGGTCCACACTGATTGGGAAGGGGCGCACGATTGTCCGGTGGTTCTGTCGCGACACGGAAAAATGCTCCCAGTCGACACGGGATTCCACAACCCGGTCAACCGTCTGAAGAAAGTTGTTGCAGTGGGACTGTATCTGAAATCCCACGAGATCCGCTCCCAAAAGTCCGTCGACCAGCTGGCGCTGCCATGGACAGATGCCAAAGGCTTCCGGGTTAGGCCACGGAATATGCCAGAAAATAGCGACGCGCGCGTCCGGCCTTTTCTCCTTCAGCAGCCGGGGCAGCAGCGCAAAGTGGTAATCCTGGACCAGTACGACCGGCTTGGGCGTGTCGTCGATCTCTTCCAGCACCGCATCGGTGAACTTGCGATTCACCTCCTGATAGTGCTGCCAGTCTTGGGCCCTAAAAATTGGGCGCGTATGGGCGATGTGACATAGAGGCCAGAGACCTTCATTCGCAAAACCGTAATAGTAGCCTTCTTCCTCCTCTTTGCTCAGCCACACCCGGCGGAGGGTATAACGAGGATCGTCCACAGGGACGCGCAGCCGGTCGTGGTTGTCCACAACTTCGGCGTCGGCGTCTCCGCTGCCATGTGCGATCCAGGTTCCGTCGCAGGCGTCGAGTATCGGTTCCAAAGCACTGACCAGGCCGCTTGGTGGTACAACCACCTCGATCGATTTCCCGTTTCGCTGGTGCGTGTAAGGCTCACGATTCGACACCACAAAAATGCGGCCACCGTCCAGGCGAGTCTGGATCTGCACTGCGAGCCGGTCGGCCGTCCACATGGACTGTGACGCTTCCCGCAGGCGGGCCTCGTTTTCCGCCGCATTGCGCGCTTGACTGAGGCTTTCAGTCAGCGTGACCACTTCCCGCGCCAGCGGCCGGAATAGATCAAGGTCTGGCATCTGCTGCCGTGAGGAAATCCTGCCCATGCGAAGCGCGCGCATCCATTGCGCCGCCCGTGCGATCGGACCGGCGATGCTCCAACGCACGATCAGCAGCGTAATGAACACTATGAGGAACATCTGCACTAGCACCCTCAGAAACGCCTGGCGCCAGGCGTGAAGGGTCTGTGCCCGAATGTAGCTGACGTCGTGGACTACCAGGAGTGCCCCTACGGTTTCATCCTCCCGGTGCAGCGGTACCGCAAGGATGTGCACGGCGTTATTTCCCAGCCGGCCGAAGAAGCCTTCTTCGCTATCCTGGGCTATGACTTGGGCCACGTTGGGCGGAGTAGCGGTGAGGACTTCTCGTAGCTCGGAGGTGATCGCCACCAGCTTGCCCTTGTGGTCATAGACGGCAATGCCTAGGAGGTGTTCGCGGCTTCCGAAGCGCTGTACCAGCCGTTGCAGTCCGCGCTCCGATCCGTTTTCCCATGACTTCTCAACATTGCCGGCAACACTTTCGCCGATCACCTCCGCGCGCCGTTCCAGGTCGCTGCGTAACGCGCGTTTTTCTCCCACGACCTCGTAGTAGGAAAACCCTAGAGACACCAGGGTGATGCCGACGATCAGAGACACGATGAGCCGGACACTCAACAAGCGCATGGGGAATCTTAATAATTGGAGCCCGCCGGGAACATACAGGAATCGCCGTAGCGCTCAGCTTTGGTTCCTGAATCCCCGGGCACTGGGTCGATCAGCCCTACAGGAAATACCCTAGAGTCATGCTGTAGTTCTTCGTGATAACAATCGGTCACCTGTAGATTCCCCCTTAGGTTTACATTTCAAATAGATGTGTTGATTCACCCGGCTTTTGGTGGTTCAGAAGCCTGCGGGAGAAGAAGAGAATTATGAAGAGAAACAGCCAAGACTCGGCGACTGCCGTTATCGACGGGGCATCCGAAGTTAAGAAAAACGAAGACAAGAGAAACAAGAACAACGGGAATTCCGGCCCGGTCACTGAGTCCACTGCGGCCGACCTCGGCGTGATCCTGGCCAGCCTCCAGACCATGCGCAATGGCGACTTCTCCGTGCGACTTCCGGGATCATGGACGGGACTGGCGGGGAAAATTGCAGACACTTTCAATTCCATTGTTGCGGCCAACCAGCAGATGGCCGGGGAACTGAAGCGCGTTGGGCAGGTTGTGGGAAAAGAAGGCCGAACACGCGAGCGCACCCGCTTTCACGAATCCAGGGGAGCGTGGGGCGAGATGGAAGTTTCGATCAACACGCTGGTTGAAGATTTGCTTCGTCCAACCGAAGGTGTGACCCACGCCATCGCGGCCGTTGCCCAGGGGAATCTGACCCAAACCGTGCGCCTGGACGTGGACGGACGGCCTCTGGAAGGCGAGTTCCTGCGCTCCGCCAACATCGTCAATACCATGATTCAGCAGCTCAGTGTATTCACCGCCGAGGTAACGCGCGTAGCGCGTGAGGTCGGCACGGACGGCAAGCTTGGCGGCCAGGCACAAGTACCGGGAGTGGCCGGTACGTGGAAGGATCTCACGGACTCCGTGAACTCGATGGCCAGCAATTTGACTGGCCAGGTGCGCAACATCGCTGAAGTTGCAACGGCGGTCGCCAGCGGCGATCTGTCACGCAAAATTACCGTTGATGTCCGGGGCGAAATTCTCCAACTTAAAGAAGCCATCAACACGATGGTCGACCAGTTGCGCTCGTTTGCGTCTGAAGTAACGCGCGTTGCCCGTGAAGTGGGGACGGACGGGAAGCTGGGCGGTCAGGCCGTCGTGGTGGGCGTGGCTGGTACCTGGAAAGATCTTACGGATTCCGTCAACGCCATGGCCGGCAACTTGACGGCTCAGGTGCGGAACATCGCCGAAGTGACCACTGCTGTCGCCCGCGGTGATTTATCACGAAAGATTACGGTCGATGTAAAGGGCGAAATTCTCGAACTCAAAGATACCATCAACACGATGGTCGACCAGCTCAACGCGTTCGCCGGCGAAGTCACTCGTGTGGCGCGCGAGGTAGGTACAGAAGGCAAACTTGGCGGACAAGCGCAAGTGCCAGGAGTTGGCGGCACATGGAAAGATCTCACGGACAACGTGAACTTCATGGCCAGCAACCTCACCGGCCAAGTGCGAAACATTGCCGAAGTAGCGACGGCTATTGCGAACGGCGATCTCTCGCGAAAAATTACGGTCGACGTTCGCGGCGAGATTTTGCAGCTCAAAGAAACCCTGAACACGATGGTCGATCAGCTGAACCGCTTCGCCGGCGAAGTAACCCGTGTAGCGCGGGAAGTCGGCACCGAAGGGCGTCTCGGAGGACAGGCCAACGTGCCCGGCGTCGCCGGTACGTGGAAGGATCTTACGGATTCTGTAAATTCGATGGCCGGCAATCTTACCGGTCAGGTGCGCAACATTGCCGAAGTTACGACCGCTGTGGCACGAGGCGATCTGTCGCGCAAGATCACGGTCGACGTGAAGGGCGAGATTCTCGAGCTTAAGAACACGATCAATACGATGGTGGACCAGCTCAACGCGTTCGCAGGCGAAGTGACGCGCGTGGCTCGCGAGGTCGGTACCGAAGGCAAGCTCGGCGGCCAGGCGCAAGTGCCTGGAGTCGCCGGCACCTGGAAAGATCTCACCGACAACGTGAACTTCATGGCCAGCAACCTCACCGGCCAGGTGAGAAATATTGCCGAAGTGGCAACTGCCGTGGCGCGCGGCGACTTATCGCGGAAAATCACGGTGGACGTGAAAGGAGAAATTCTCGAACTCAAGGACACCATCAACACGATGGTGGATCAATTGCGTTCGTTTGCATCAGAAGTGACCCGCGTGGCCCGCGAAGTAGGCACCGACGGTAAACTCGGCGGCCAGGCCCAGGTGCCTGGAGTGGGCGGCACGTGGAAGGATCTTACCGACTCCGTCAACTCGATGGCCAGCAACTTGACCGGCCAGGTGCGCAATATCGCCGAAGTGGCCACGGCCATCGCGAGCGGGGACTTGTCGAAGAAGATCACGGTAAACGTGAGCGGTGAAATTCTGCTGCTCAAGGAAACCATCAACACCATGGTGGATCAGCTCAACGCGTTCGCCGGCGAGGTGACGCGCGTAGCGCGAGAAGTCGGCACTGAAGGGCGTCTGGGAGGACAGGCCAACGTGCCCGGTGTAGCGGGCACGTGGAAGGATCTCACGGATTCGGTAAATTCGATGGCCGGCAATCTCACCGGTCAAGTGCGAAACATTGCTGAAGTCACGACGGCCGTGGCCCGGGGCGATTTATCGCGCAAGATCACGGTCGACGTGAAGGGCGAGATTCTCGAACTCAAGAACACCATCAACACGATGGTGGATCAACTCAATGCTTTCGCGGCCGAAGTCACTCGTGTAGCTCGAGAAGTGGGCACAGAAGGCAAGCTGGGCGGGCAGGCGCAGGTGCCCGGTGTGGCCGGAACCTGGAAGGATCTCACTGACAACGTGAATGTGATGGCCGCCAACCTGACCGAACAGGTGCGTGGCATCGTAAAAGTGGTGACCGCCGTCGCTAATGGTGAGCTGACTCAGAAGCTGACTGTGAACGCGAAGGGCGAGGTTGCGGCGCTGGCGGAAACCATCAACAATATGACAAATACGCTGGCGACCTTTGCCGATCAGGTTACGACCGTCGCGCGCGAGGTCGGCGTGGAAGGCCGGCTGGGGGGCCAGGCTAACGTGCCCGGCGCCGCAGGTACGTGGAAGGATCTCACGGGCAACGTGAACCTGCTGGCGGACAATCTAACCAACCAGGTGCGGGCCATCGCCGAAGTTGCCACCGCCGTGACCAAGGGCGACCTTACGCGTTCCATTCAGGTGGAAGCCAGCGGCGAAGTGGCCGAATTGAAAGACAACATAAATACCATGATCGACAACCTCCGGCTCACCACCGACCGGAATACAGAGCAAGACTGGCTCAAGACAAACCTCGCCCGCTTCACCGGCATGTTGCAAGGTCAACGTGATCTGACGACCGTCGGACGTATGCTTCTATCGGAGTTGACGCCGCTGGTAAACGCCCAGCAAGGCGTAATCTATCAAATGGGAACTGAGGAATCGGCGGAGATGGTGCTGCTCTCTGGATTTGCGGGCGACGGGGAGGATGGACATCTGCGGCGGTTGAAGCTGGGCGAGGGATTGGTAGGTCAATGCGCGGCGGAGAAACGGCGAATGTTGATCTCCGACCTGCCGCCAAATACGATTTCCATTCGATCCGGCTTGTTCGAGGCGGTTCCGCGGAATGTCATCGTGCTTCCGGTGCTGTTTGAAGACCGGGTCAAGGCCGTGATTGAACTGGCCTCGCTGAGCAGCTTCACTACTTCTCAGCTGGCATTTCTGGAGCAGTTGACGGCCAGCATCGGCATCGTGCTGAACAGCATCGAGGCCACCATGCAGACTGAAGGACTCTTGAAGCAGTCTCAGCAGCTGGCCACCGAACTTCAGGTGCAGCAAAAAGAATTGCAACAGACCAATGAGCAATTGGCGCAGAAGGCACAACAGCTTGCCGAACAGAACGTTGAGGTCGAGCGCAAAAATCAGGAAATCGAGCAAGCCCGCCGAGCTCTGGAAGAGAAGGCCAAAGAATTGGCACTCACTTCGAAATATAAGTCTGAATTCCTGGCCAACATGTCGCATGAGTTGCGGACGCCGCTCAACAGCATCCTGGTTCTTGGCCAGCAGCTCAGCGATAATCCGGACGGCAATCTGACGCCGAAGCAGGTTGAATTTTCCCGCACTATTCATGGTGCCGGCACAGACTTGCTGAACTTGATCACGGATATTCTTGATCTGTCGAAAATCGAATCCGGGACTGTCTCCGTTGAAGCGGAGGAAGTCTTCTTCGCCAGCATGCTGGATGCGGTGGAACGGCCATTCCGGCACGAGGCGGAGAACCGGCATCTCACTTTCGAGGTGCAGACCGACCCTCACCTTTCCCGCAGTGTGGTCACCGACTCGAAGCGGCTACAACAGGTGTTGAAGAACCTGTTGTCCAATGCTTTTAAGTTCACCGAAGTTGGCGGTGTGCGCCTGTCTGTGTCGCAAGCCAGAAGCGGTTGGACCGAGGGTCATCCCATCCTGGGCAATGCAGCCTCGGTGGTGGCCTTTGAAGTTTCTGACACCGGCATCGGCATTCCTTTCGAGAAGCAGCGAATCATCTTCGAGGCCTTCCAGCAAGCAGACGCCGGCACCAGCCGTAAGTATGGAGGCACGGGCCTGGGGCTGGCGATCAGCCGTGAACTGGCTAGTCTGCTGGGAGGAGAAATCCAGTTGCGCAGCGCCCCCGGCCGGGGCAGCTCATTCACTCTCTACCTGCCGGAAACCTATGTGGGGCCTTCCACGGCGCTGGCTACTCCTGCAGAGGGTAGATTCCGATCTTCGGGTTTGCCGATGCAATTGACCGTAGCCGCGGAGCACCCAGTGGAGAAAATTGCAGACGACCGGGACAATCTGCAGCCCGATGATGCCGTCTTACTGATTATCGAGGATGACCCGCACTATGCGCGTGTCTTGTGTGACCTTTCCAGAGACAAGGGCTTTAAAGTCCTTTTGGCGACACGAGGTGCAGAGGCTCTCGCGCTGGCCAAGGAATATCATCCGACTGCGGTTTCACTGGATGTCTTCCTTCCCGACATGCTGGGCTGGACGGTCCTGAACCACTTGAAACAGGATCCCGCCACCCGTCACATACCGGTTCAGATGTTGACGCTGGACGAAGATCGGCGCCACGGCCTGGCGCGGGGCGCGTTTGCATTTGTTACCAAGCCGACTACTCCGGAAGGGCTGGAGGCCGCGTTGGCCCGCATCAAGGAATATTCCGCTCCTCGTCGCAAGCGATTGCTGGTAGTGGAAGACAATCCTGCCGAGCAGTTGAGCATCAAGGAATTGCTGGGTTATGAGGACATTGACGTCACAGTCGTTGCCACCGGTGCCGAGGCTATCCAGGTCGTGGGCGAGCAGGCCTTTGACTGCGTGGTACTTGACCTTCGTCTGCCCGACATCTCAGGCTTCGAGGTGCTCGAGCGTTTCCGGGACACTCCCTCGCTGAGCGACTTGCCGGTTGTGGTCTTTACTGGCAAGGAACTTTCCTCGGAGGAAGATGCCCGGCTGCATTCTCTGGCGCGCAGTGTTGTGGTAAAGGGCGTGGAGTCGCCGGAACGCCTGCTCGATGAGACAGCATTATTCTTGCATCGTGTGGTCACCGATCTCCCTGTGGAAAAACAGCGACTGCTTGAACGGTTGCACCAGTCTGACGACGCCCTGGTGGGGAAAAAAGTGCTGGTAGTCGATGATGATGTGCGGAACATCTTCGCACTGAGTAGCGTGATCGAACGTCGAGGCATGGCCGTGATCACGGCGGGAACCGGCCGTGAAGCGATCGCCGAGCTCGAATCGACCCCGGATATCGCGATTGTGCTGATGGATATCATGATGCCCGAGATGGATGGTTACGAGACCATGCAGGTGATCCGGCAAAACTCTTCGTTCCGGCGCTTGCCGATCATTGCCCTGACCGCGAAAGCGATGAAAGGGGACCGCGAGAAATGTCTTGAGGCGGGAGCTTCAGAGTATCTGGCCAAACCGGTCAATACTGAGCAATTGCTCTCGTCGCTGCGGACGTGGCTTCATCGATAACCGGCCGACGTAAGCGTGTGGAGACTACGACCTGCTCAGAGAGGACATGTAAGTCATGAGCGCGAACGATAAGGTCAACATTCTCATGGTAGATGATCAGCCAGCCAAGCTGCTCAGCTATGAGGTCATGCTCGGCGAACTGGGCGAGAACCTGATCAAAGCCGCTTCCGCGAAGGAGGCTCTTGAAGTTCTTTTGAGGAACGACGTTGCCGTAGTGCTGATGGATGTGAGTATGCCCGAGCTCGATGGTTTTCAACTGGCTGCCATGATCCGCCAGCATCCGCGTTTTCAGAGGACGGCCATCATTTTCGTTTCGGCGGTGCATCTGACCGACCTGGACCAGCTCAAGGGATATGAACACGGCGCTGTCGATTACATCTCAGTTCCGGTGGTGGCAGAACTCCTACGCGCGAAGGTCAGGGTATTTGCCGAATTGCACCGCAAAACGCGACAGCTTGAAACCCTGAATCGCGAACTGGAACAACGAGTACTGGAGCGCACAGAAGAGCTGGCTCGAAAAGCGGAATTGCTGCTGTATGTCAACACTGAGCTGGTGGGAAGAAACCAGGAACTCGACGCTATTATTCAGACCGCACCAGACATAATCTTCAGTCGCCAGGCTGACGGCTCCAGGGACTACATCAGCGACCGGTTTTATGACTTTACCGGCGCTCCCCCCGCTTCGGCGAATGGTTTCGGGTGGTTGGATTATGTTCATCCCGAGGATAAAGACAAGGCCATGGCGGACTGGATGCACTGTGTTGAAACCGGCGCGAATTACGAAGCTGAGTATCGGCTCCGGTCCAGAGACGGGTCCTATCGGTGGTTCCGGGCTCGCGCAATTCCAATTCGCGATAACGGGAAGATCGTGAAATGGTACGGAACCTGTTCCGACATTCAGGATAGCAAACTGGTGGAACAGTCGATTCGCGACAACGCCGCAGAACTGGAGAGAATGGTCGATCGGAGGACGGACGAATTGCGGCGTCTGTCGATTCGGCTCATGACGATGCAGGACCAGGAGCGCCGCCGATTGGCGCGCGATCTGCACGACGGGTTAGGACAGGAACTTGCCGTGGCTAAGATGGTGCTCGACAAAATCGTCCTGCAGAGATCCGCGCAACCGGCAGAAACAGCTGACGACTGGACTCAGGCGAGCAGTATCGTGGATCGTGCCATTCAGCAAGTGCGCACCATGTCGCACCTACTGCATCCTCCCCTGCTCGATGAAGTTGGTTTGCTATCGGCGCTTTCCTGGTACGTGGAAGGGCTCACAAAGCGCAGCGGCATTGAGATATCTCTCGAGGTCCAGCCCCGCGAATTTCCGCGGCTCTCCGCCGACGTAGAGACTCCTGTTTTCCGAATTGTTCAAGAAGCGCTAACCAATGTCTTCCGCCACTCAGAAGCCAACAAGGTGTGGATTAGCTTGACTCAAAAAGAAGAGAACATCGTGGTCGCCGTCCGGGACGATGGCAAAGGAGTCGACCAGAGAATTACAGAACTGCAACCGGACAGCGTTGGAGTTGGCATAGGAGGGATGAAACAACGCGCCCGGGAATTTGGCGGAGAGCTGCGGTTGACCAATGCCCACCCCGGAACCCTCGTCGAGCTCACGATGCCCCTTCGTTTGGTGTTGCGGGAGCCGAATCCTGTCCTGGCCTCCTGACGGATCTGTGAGCGATTGTTGGAACGGCATGCCTTCCGACTTTTGGCGATCCATAGTGCCGAAACAGTGCTGAGACCGCTGGCGCGGCCGTAACCTGCCTCACAAGCCTGTATCCCGCTAGAAAGATTCCCTGGTTCTCCCGCGCATTCTGCTTCGCCTTACAGCGAAAACCCGATGGAACAAGTCCAGCTGGAAAGTTAGGGTTGAGCTCGCAAGACATTCGAACGATTGCTCGTTTCGAGCAAAGAAGAGGTCTGCTTATGACAAGAATCAGTTCTGCATTGCCAAGATGTTTCCTGATGCTCGGTGCTGGTCTTCTACTCTGCGCCGGCTCGGCATTTTCGGCGGATAACAAAGATCAATCGGACATCGATAAACGCTTGGATGCATCCGCTCAGGTCCTGAACGAAATCATGGCGACTCCGGATAAAGCGATTCCGGATAAAGTGATGAACGATGCGAAGTGTGTAGCAGTTATTCCCTCCATGCTGAAAATTGCCATCGGTTTCGGAGGTAGTCACGGCAAAGGCGTTGCTACGTGCCGGACTGAAAGCGGGCGCTGGAGCGCACCTGCACCGATCACCATCGCCGGCGGAAGCTGGGGATTGCAGCTGGGCGGTCAGGCAGTGGACTTGGTAATGATTGTAACCAATGACGATGGAATGCAACATCTGATATCGAGCCACTTCAAGCTGGGCGCGGATGCTTCGGCGGCCGCGGGTCCCGTCGGACGCGATACCGGCGCCGACACAGACTGGAAAATGAGGGCAGAAGTGCTTACCTACTCACGAGCCCGCGGCATTTTTGCGGGAATTGACCTGAGTGGTTCCGTCGTCACGCAAGACAAAGACGAAACTCGCCTTCTCTACGGAAGATTCGTGCCGTTTGCCGACATCCTGAACGGAAAAGTTCGGCCCAGGGCGGCAAGCGAACCGTTTCTGTCTGCGGTCAGGCGCTATTCCGGCCAAGCCGCAGAACACGGCGAACTGAAACCCGCGCCGGGGACTCCGATCACCGCTAGCCGGTGAGGCGAAGATTTCTTAATGGTTTCTTTCTGAGGCCCGGCTTGCTCTGCAGGCTGGGCCTCGGATCTTCAACCACGGAAACATAACCAATAAGTGTAGAAATGCTTTGCCTCTCCGCTTCCCAATAAAACAGCCCTAGCTCCCGCAAGCTGTACAGCAAGTCTGGTACTCAATTACAGGAGCAGCCTGATGGGCTGCGGAACGGGGTGTCGGTACTCTCAATGTGGAAGTTGAAAGCTCCCGGAATCGTCGAGAGCAATTTAACCAGCACTCTAGTTTGAACGGAGGAAACTACAGTGGCAACTTGCGTAATTTCCGCGACAGAAGCAAATCTGGTTCCGAGCAAGCAGGAAGCCCACCGAGAGTCCGAACGCAGCCTCGTTCAGCGGGCACAGTGCGGTGACGAAAACGCATTTGCCAGCCTATTTCAGCTGCACAAGAAGCGGGTGTATTCCGTTTGTCTGTTGATGACAAAAGATCTGGCGGAAGCGGAGGACCTGACTCAAGAGGCCTTCCTGCAAGTGTTTCGCAGCGTGGGTTCGTTCCGGGGCGACTCTGCTTTTTCTACCTGGCTCTATCGGGTTGCGGTGAACACGGTTTTGATGAAGCTGCGGCGCCGTAAAGCCGCACCCGTACTATCCCTTGACGAGCCGATATCGTCGGAGTCACCGTCGCTGCGGCGCGACGTTGGAAAATCGGACCCGCGCCTCTCTGGTGCGATTGATCGTATTGCATTGCGCCGCGCAATGCGCGAACTCCCGGAGGGCTGCAGGAAGATTTTCGTTCTGCACGAGGTTGAAGGATACCAGCATAATGAGATCGCTCAAATGCTCGACTGCTCAGTTGGCAACTCTAAATCGCAACTGCACAAGGCGAAGATGAAGATGCGTGACTTGTTGTTTCCGAAGCGCAAGATTCTGCGCCGACCCGCAGCCACGACGGCTATTGCATCCCGATCTCCCGAGGAAAACGACGGTGGCGCTCAACTTTGTGTTGCGTATAGCGCTGTAAGCGAAGGGCGGCAAACGACGGAGCAGACAGGAAATGTCTTGAGAGGAAGGGACTGATGCCCGAAAGAAAACATCTTCGCGGCGTCAGCGCCAAGGAGCAGCGGGAATACGAGCATATTAAGGAGAGTGCGCAACGGTCCGGACGCTACGGCGACCGGGCACAAGGAAGTGGCTGCGCGGACTGTGCTCAAGAAGCACAAGGCGGAGGGCCACAGCAAGGGACGTTAAACTGGCGGTTGGAGGTCGACACACTGCACCAGCGCCACAGACCAGAGAGTTGGTAGCGGGGTATCTTGGCCCAGGCCGAACTGGGATCCGAATTCCAGGTTTTTGAGCCTGGAGAGAAGGGCGCGGCGGTTTGGTTCGGATTTTGGTGGTAGACGACAACCCGGCAGTGCGACACTACCTTCGAGCTCTCCTCGAGCAGCAGAGCGCCTGGCAAGTTTGCGACGAGGCTCGAACCGGAACAGAAGCGCTGCAGCGTGTAGAAAAGAATCCACCGGACATGATTCTGCTGGATTTCCAGATGCCGGATATAAATGGGCTTGATGTGGCGCGGCAAGTCACGAGACTGTTTCCCGAAATTCCCATTCTGATGGTGACGATTCATCTCTCCAAACAACTGGCGGAGGAAGCGCGCAAGGCGGGCATCCGTGGGGCCTGCGCGAAATCAGATGTCGGCTCTATTGTCGAGGCGGTCGACGTTCTGCTGCATGCCGGGACCTATTTCCCGTCGCTGGGCTCAACGGGCACGTAGGTGCCGAGCGAAAATACAGGATTCTCTGTATTCGAAGCACGGTAGTACCATGTTAGTTTAGAGGTCGCTTCGTCTAGCAATCGCTTTTCCGGCCGGCATGAGTGGAGTCGTGCAGGAAGAACAGGACAAAGTTGAAAATAGAGCCAGCCATGAACCGATGCGATTGAGTGTAAAGGGCTGCCTCCAGAGAGCCACAAAGCTTATGGCAGTCCGAATCCTGCTGGTGGATGATCATCCGATCGTGAGACAAGGCTTGCGGACTCTGCTGGAGGGACGGTCCGGTTGGGAAGTCGTAGGTGAAGCCTCGGACGGAATCGAGGCGCTGGATAAGGTGGAGGCTCTGCAGCCCGATATTGTAGTGCTCGATGTCACCATGCCTCGGATGAATGGCTTGGAGGCATGTCGAATAATTCAAAAAACGCAAACGGGCGCCGGTCTCGAGGTTTTGTTTGTGACTCAACATGATTCTCCGCAGATGATGCGCGAGGCCCTGGACGCAGGAGCAAGAGGGTATGTAGTAAAGTCGAATGCCGCCCGCGATCTGCTGGAGGCCGTAGAGGCGGTGAGTCAGCATCGAGTTTTTACAGCACTGGCCCGAAGCCCGAATGCTTCGTGTTGAATTCCGCGCCACAAGTAGTGCAAGTTATCTATTTCTCAGGCTATGCGTGGAGGGTGTATGAAACTACGGATCTTGTTAGCCGACGATCACGAAATTGTACGCCGAGGCTTGTGTTCGCTTCTCCAGAAACGTGAAGGATGGGAAGTGTGCGGAGAGGCATCCGATGGGCGGCAAGCGGTCGAGATGGCCAAACTGTTGAAGCCCGATGTGGTAATTGTGGACATTGGTATGCCGCACCTCAACGGCTTAGACACGACGCGCCAGTTGCTGCGGCATGATCCGAACTTCAAAGTGATAGTTCTGACCATCACCGACTCTGATCAGGTTATTCGCGAGGCCCTCGACGCTGGCGCTCGCGGCTTTGTACTCAAATCCGATGCAGCTCGCGACCTGGTAGCTGCGGTCGAAGCATTGCAGAGCAAGCGAATGTTTTTCACACCCCGAGTAAACGATCTCGTGTTGGCGGGTTTTCTAGAGAAGGGACATGCCATATCCCAGACCCAGCCGCCGGATTTACCAACGCTGACCGCCCGCGAGCGTGAAGTCACCCAGCTTCTGGCCGAAGGGAAAAGCTCTAAGGAAGTGGCTGTCCTGTTGAACCTGAGCACCAAGACCGTGGAAACCCATCGCAGCAACATCATGCGAAAGCTCAGTCTGCACTCTATCCGCGATCTGGTGGTGTACGCAATCAAGAACAACATTATCCAGATTCAGATGCCACAGCTCGGCGGCACGCCAGAGACTACCGTGGCGTAGCTTCCAAGCCGGCTTCACCCGCGGGAACCGGCTACGGCGTCGTGCACACGACCGCACCGGGAAAAACTTACATCACGTATCTCTCTGGGTTCCTGAACTAAAACATTGGGATTCAAAGAATTACGAAGTTGGCAATCTCCGTGCTCGTTAGGTTGACGTCGTCTTTGAATTGCTTCGGGTTAGATCTCGCGTCGGAGATCTCGTCCACCTTGTACGAGGAGGTGAAGCTTGAGTGTGCTTCGAATCCTTATCGCAGACGATCACGAGGTGGCGAGGAAAGGTATTCGCTCCTTGCTCGAAAGCCATCCGGAGTGGGAGGTCTGTGCTGAGGCCAGTGATGGTCGTGAAGCCGCCGAGTGTGCCAGCAGGTTGACGCCGGACGTGATCCTGCTTGATATTGGAATGCCGAACTTGAACGGGCTGGATGCCGCACGACAGATCCTGTCAACTAACCCCGATGCTCGCATTTTGATCCTCACCGTGCACGATTCGGAACAGGTAGTGCGGGAAGTGTTGGACGTCGGGGCAAGCGGCTTCTTGCTGAAGTCGGACGCGGGGCGCGACCTGCTGGCCGCGGTGGAGGCTCTCCAGCGCCGGCGAACCTTCTTCACTTCGAGCGTAGCGCAGATGATGGTCGAGGGTTACCTGCGTCGTCCTCACGAAGGGGGTGACGCTTCTCGACAATGTGTTTTGACGCCGCGGGAACGAGAAGTGATTCAGCTCGTCGCCGAGGGAAAGACCACCAAGGAAGTTGCGATGGCCCTCAATCTCAGCGTGAAGACGGCAGAGACCCACCGGACCAATTTGATGCGGAAGCTCGATCTGCACTCGGTGGCGGCTCTTACTCTCTATGCAGTGCGGAACGGAATCGTTCATATCTATTGAACGGCCGCAGGGGCGTTATCGCGACAATCCGCCGCAAGTAAAGCCAGATTGAGTCTTCGCTACGGTCTTTACTCGATACAAGCAACACAGCAGCCTACGTAAACTCCAGAGCAGGTGATTAGCACATACACCGTTTTTCAGGAAAGGAATTGACTATGCTCTGGACCATCGCCGTGTTGCTCTTGATCCTCTGGTTGTTGGGTATGGTCACCTCGTACACGCTCGGTGGATTTATCCATATCCTGCTGGTTTTGGCAGTGATTGCGGTTTTAATCCGACTAATCCAAGGCCGAAGCCCAGTACTCTGAGTTAATCGAGGTCGCAAAAGGCAAGCAAGCACTGGCCGCCTTGAACTATAAAGACAAATCCAGGAGGAAAAGCCATGAATAAAGATCAAGTGGAAGGCAAGGTTAAAGACGTGGCCGGCCGCATCGAGCGCCAGGCCGGCGAATGGACCGGAGACAAAGAGAAAGAGGTAGATGGGACATTGAAGCAAGTCGAGGGAAAGTTGCAGAACGCCTGGGGCAATGCGAAAAATGCCGGAAGAAGGGCGGCAGACAAGAAGACGGATCAGGATCGCGAACCCTCTGATCGCTCAGTTGAAACAGACGTTACGATAGATGAGGAAGATATTCGCGCACGACGCAACGTGAGCTAGGCATCACTGTGCGGCCTCAACTCACACTCTGATTGTTCTGCTGTCGGGCCCCAGAGACTTGGGGCCTCACTGTTTCGTATTTCTCGCAATGATGTAAACCTTCCTTCCCTTTTGCGTGATGGCGCTCAAACCTTCCACAATTGGGCGAGGGCTCGAGCCGCGGCGTACAGCGCGCGCTTCTCCGCGCTGGCCTGGGAGATTCCCAGGAGTCTTGCCCGGGTAACGATGGGAGCCCGATACTCAAGCCCGTTTTTGGTGGAGAGATCAGATCGACGAATCTCGCACACGGCCGTCTCGAATACGTGTTTCAGATCCTCTGCGGACGCTGTGCTGTTTGCTTCGATGCGCTGTCCTGCAATCTTGTATGCCATGGGAGAGAACTCAACTTTCTGCACTCTCCGCACTTTAAAATGGCGCTTAGCAGTCGGCAATACCGTGCAGCCCCGGTTGAGCAGCGATAGTTTCCTTACCAGCCAGAGCGGGCGCATGTAGTTTTCTAAGACACAAGAGGGCGTCCGCCGAGTGGCTGCGCGGCACTCCAAGCCACTGTGGAGCGCTCCCAGGTTGGGCTTTGGCGTTTCGCATCGGGTCATGATCTTCATGCTCGACTAATGTGAAAAAGTCCCGGCCCGCACCGGGCCGGGACTTCAAACCATCAGTGATCAATGCATCGAAGACAAAGACCTATGAGGCGCGGCGTTGGCGATCGCGGTTCTGGTCTTCTTCGTTTTCGTCCTGGGTCTGGCCACCCTTCTTCGGCTGGTATTGTCCGGATTGGCCTCCCTGCTGACCTTGCTGTCCGGACTGACCCGTCTGCTGGCCTTGTCCTGGTTGACCACTCTGCTGGTTCTTTTTCTCCATATCGTCTGCCATAAAAGATTCCTCCTGAGAAGGCGCGGGCCTTCCTGCGCCTCCGAAAAGTTCTTAGTCACATAGAAGTTAGTTGCTGCGGTCGACCGCAAAGGTTGGGAGAGATTCCAGCTGGCTGATCGCAGTGGAGCCGGTCTCAATCCGACCAGCGATCTGACAAGCGATCCAACGAGCCAAAAGAAATGCCCTCCGATCTGCGGAATCTTTGCGCCGCAGAAAGGAGGGCCTTCTCGCTCATGTCAACCTGCAGTGGTACTCACATCACAACCGTGACTGCAATGCGAACGCCGGGGTGAAGCAAATCAAACAGGAAATATTCGCCATCTATATAGTCGATGTAGCACTGATCTGTATAGGCCCAGCCAACTGGCCAGGGATCGGCGAGGGCGAACCAGTAGCCGGAGTACTGGAAACGGGGCTGGCCTTCGACAAGCGTCAGCCGATTGATAACCAGCGTGTGCTGACGACCAAAGTGGGCGCGGAACTTGTCGTCGGGAATGCGGCCATGCTGGCGGTCGGCACCCTGCGCCTGCTTCGCTTGCTTGGACGGTTTGGCTTCTTCCTGATTTGCCGGTTTGTTCTCATCTCGGGGAGGCTTAACTTCGTCCTGTTTTGGAGGTTTCACCTCGTCTTGGCGCGGAGGTGTGGCTTCATCATGCGCCGGCTTGGTTGCTTCGGGGCGAGCTTCTTCTTGTGGAGGCTTGGCGTCATTTTGCTGATCTTGTGCATAGATCAGCGCGCTGCCCCCGAGAAGAGAAATCAAAACGAATATCCTGACTACTCCGGTGAGTTTCATAATTTTGTCTCCTTTAGTTGTCTGCATGAGCCTGACTTAACCGTTATTTGTTCGTCGATGACGGCGGGCTCTCGACCGGCACCAGGCTGTTGCAGTCCCCTTGGCGGCGATGATCCTTCCGCTCTTTTGTGCGGAGTGGAGCAGACTTATACATTGCCACCTCGACGCGTGAGATGGGCGGCGAGTGAAATCACAAAGAACACCAGGAAAATGAAAAACAACAGCTTGGCGATACCCGCAGCCGCAATTGCGATGCCGGTAAAGCCCAGGACCCCGGCGATCAGGGCGAATATCAGAAATACTAGCGTCCAATAAAGCATGAACCCTCCTTCCGGCCGATTGTGTTAACCAGAACTTTAGCCGTGAAGTACGAGCGGTCAAATCCCTTTCAACCTGTATTTGGTGGTCCCGCGCGCTGCACGCACCGGAGGGATGAATCTGTAAGGAAGGGAGCAGGCCCCCGGTGTCCCCCATTAGGAACCAGCACTGCTCGATCAAGGCATTCATCAGTACAACCAGGCTAGTCGAACTATGGTCGTTCCCATACTGTAGATCTTGTAGCCGGGGCTGAAACTCCCATCAACGCTTTTCGTACGGGTGGAAGATGTAGTCTTTCGCCTTCACGACGGTATGGCACGCGTTTCCGCAGTCGGAGAGGCTCTTGGGATCCGCCGTAAACTTGTCCGATGCAGCATCGTAGTTGAACACCGCGTATCCCCACCCACCGGTTTTCGGAAATCTCTTGCTGTCCTTTTCCATCACAAAAGCCTGAGTAAAGATGTCCGGTACATCCACTGCAAACTGGGCCTCCTTGCTCTTCTTCGGTTTCCACTGGAGCTTTACGATCATGGAACCATCGGGGAAAGGCTGGCCGTTGACGGGGATGCCGGCCTTGTACGCCTTAATCATCGTCGGATTGGCGACGATGACCTTGAGTATTTCGCTGGTCGCGGCGGAAGACGCCACCGACCAGTCCTCGTATCCCCTGAAGTCGGAGAACGCGATTCCGCTCGGCGATTTCAGCCGATACTTGTCCTGATCCTGGCCTTGCGCGAAAACGACCGCGGCGACCAGGATCGCGAGCACGGTCACGGCCGTGGCAACGATGCTGAAGCCGGGGATATGCTCCACGGCGATGCGTGTTTCTATCTTCTGTTTTTGCGGCTCCTGCGCCACAGATTTAGTCACAAGTTCAGACACGGTGTGTTCTCCTTGGCAACAGATTTCTTAAGCGCGATCAACGTGCATCTCGGACGATTGCGATTAGGCCAGACGGAAGGCAACTCGAGCAATTGGACGATAGTATCGACGATACCTTCGTATCAAGTGTATGGGGCGAGTTTCCTTCGCTCTGATCGATTCTCAGGAGTAGCCGGATGGAGAAAGCCGTATGCCGCAGGTACGAAGACTGTGCAATCGATACGAAAGTATTGGCAATACCATCGTCCAATTGCTCGGCCCAATCTGCTGTGGCCCAATGGCGACAGTTGCAAGTCACCGGATGTTCGTGTCACCCGAGCGACGATTAGGGGTCGAGGTTCTTCGAGTTGCTCGGCCAGATATCAACATTGGTCGTTGCCCAGTTCGATCAGATTCCGAATAGAGGACTTCTGGAAAGCAAACTTGAAATGAACGGGCTATACCATGACGTCAAGAGAAAGGAAGTTCGGGTTCACGAGGGGCAAGCAACGTCCGTATAATCCACACCTGCGAGGCGCAATGACGAAAACGACGAGCTTTCAAATGGACATTCGCCCGCTCTTTACGGAGCGAGACATCCAAGGCATGAGCAAGGCTTTCAACCTGGGAAGTTACGATGACGTCAAAAAGCATGCTGACGCCATCTACGATCGCATTCGCGGAATCGGCGGTGCCGTAATGCCACCCCCACCGCCAAGAGGAGAAGGTCCCTGGCAGCAATCTCGGATTGAACTATTCGCCAAGTGGATGGCAGACGGGTTCCAGCCTTAGTCGGCCCCAAGCGCCCAGGGTTTTGTTTTCAGGTTTACAATTTGCGCGCAGGAGGGGGCCGGAGACTGTGACTTCAATCCAAGAACTGGAAGGTAGTCCACAAAACACAGTACTTTGCCGAATTGAGGGCTCGGGATGAACGATCAACAAAAGAACGAGCAGGATTCCGCAGTGCGAAATGAAGAGATACGTGCGGAGCTGGATCAGCATTGGGCGGCGTCGGATGCCAACGATTTTGAAACGGAGCACCTCATCTATCGTGAGGACGCGGTGCTCGATTACCCTCAGTCAGGCGAGCGAACCCGCGGTCGACGCAACATACAGAGCCAGCGCGCGAGTCAGCCGAGCAAAAAGCGGTTTACTGTCCAACGAATTATTGGCGGCGGTGATCTTTGGGTCACCGAGCTCATCCTGACCTATGATGGCAAGCCGACCTATACCGTGAGCATCATGGAGTTCACGGGCGACAAGGTTGCGCGGGAAACACAGTACTTTGCAGAACCATTTCCGGCTCCCGCATTTCGCGCTCAATGGGTCGAACGGATGGACAGATAATCTCTGGGCGCGAGATTCGCTGACGACACTGCAAGGGAGGGGCAACAAATGGATTGGAAACGCTTGGTCCACTTGGCGCTGCTGGGTAGCAGTGATTTAGAACAGTATGCCATTCTGCTGGTACGGGTTTCGATCGGGCTCTTCTTCGCCATCTCCGGGGCAAACAAATTGTTTGTGCCCGATGGTACGAAACCTGTTTACGAAACGCTCGTCAAAGCCAGAGTCCCGTTTCCCCACCAGACGGCTTATTTCGTGGCGAGTGTCGAGTTCGTTGGCGGATCCTTGGTGGCCGTGGGATTTCTTTCAAGCCCGGCCTGCGTGGCTTTATTGATCGATATGACTGTGGCCACCCTAACCAGCGCGGTTTCCACCTTACCCAAAGGACTTTCGCCTCTTAACTGGCTCGACGATTTCCTCTACCTTCCGGAAGTCTTGTACGTGCTCTTCTTTATCTGGCTGATCGGCTCTGGTCCGGGAAAGTTCAGTGTCGATTACTGGCTCACCGGCCAGTTCCTGAGGTGATCGATCGGCGAAGCAGGTTGTTGCTAGAGAAGAGCTCGAGGAGATTCAGTTTCAAGGTTTCAGAGTTTCAAGGTTTCAAAACCAAGCACGTACGTGAGCCACGCATTTCGCCAGCTTGATGTAGCAGGATTCTCTGGCTTGATCACTTTGCCGCCAAGAATTCGGACGTAGAAGTCCTTCGATTTGTCCAGGTCGCTCACGGTGAAGAAATAAGTGCGAAGAAGGCTTCGTGTGCAATCGGCGCGGCAGGCCGCTAGTGCAGTAGCGATTCCCAGTTGGCTGGCACCTTTCCTGCAGGTCCAGGAGCAGGCTGACTTGTTGGATGCGAATGCGGCGGAAGCAATTCCGCACCCTTGACCATCCCCCGCGTCTCGTAATCATAGAACCAATCCTCACCCGGCTCGAAGCTGGCAATGATCGGATGCCCTGTGGCCGCCGCGTGCTTCGATGCATGCTGACTCGGAGAACTGTCACAGCATCCGATGTGTCCACACTCCGCACACCGGCGCAGATGAAACCACCAACCTTTCGGGGCTGCCAGGCATTCTACGCATCCGTCGCCACTTGGTTTTGAAGTAAGATTAATTCCGCGGCGATCTTTCTTCATTTCGATTTTCCTTTATGCTGTGTGTTCGGCAAAGAGTTCAAGCCACGAGCAGGATCTTCCCGACAGTGCCCTTTTCTGCCGCCGCTTGAGCCTTGGCCGCTTCACTGAGGGGCAGTTTCTGGCTAATCGGGATTACCAACTTGCCGTCTCGCACGGCTTCCGCCATGAACTCGAGAGTTTTCCTGTCGAATTTCGAGAACACGTGCACCACCCTTACGGTTGGGTACTTCGCGGCGTCCTGCGGCGCCTCGACAACCGAGGCATACACTCCTCCCGGCTTGACCTTGGCGATCAGTTTCTCGGCGGTTCTTCCGCCGACCGTATCGGCCACCGCGTCGAGCGGCGGAAGATTCGCAATCGCTGTATCGTCGTCGGTCGCGACGGCCTGACCCGTCCCGACAGTCTTCGCCGCATCGATCTGCCTCTTCAGAACACCGGCGATCACCTTCGCCCCGCGTTGCTTCGCAGTGAATACCGCCGAACGCCCGACATTTCCTGCAGCACCTACGACAAGAACCGTCTGGCCCGCTTGGATTCCCGTCGCGGACATCAGCTGATTGCCGGTCGTCGTCACCAGCGGCAGCGCCGCCGCCTGCACCAAATCGAGCCCTTTGGGGACCTTCGCCAACACATCTGCCTTCACGACACAAAGTTCGGCGTACGTGTTGTCGGCCATAGCGAACACCCGATCGCCGATGGAAAACCCTTCCACTCTCGGACCAATCTTGACCACAGTCCCCGCGATATCGACTCCTATGAGGCCGGGGAACTGGATGGGATAAAAATCTTTTGTCAATCCCGCCCGTCGCTTGTAGTCGATCGGATTCACACTCGTGGCGGCGACACGCACCAGCACCTCGCCCGGACCCGGAACCGGGTCAGGGTACTCCTCGAACTTGAGTACTTCAGGACCGCCGTATTGGTGGACAACGATCGCTTTCATGGTTCATCTCCTTGTACGTGCGCTAAGAGTAACCAACAAAGCTTAGATGAGCGAAGCTGGAATTGGTCGCCGACGCCAGGGACTCCCGAGAATTCGAACCTGGAAGCCGCCGGGATAAGCATGACAGAATAACTTAGTGAGATACGACGGAACGATCCTGGCGCTCAACATGGCTCGTTCTCGCTGAAGCCCGGCATTTTGCCCATTTCAGCACCTCCCAGATCTCGCACTGCAAGTAAAAGCCTGATGAGATAGAGGGCGCTATCACTCCTTCGCTGACGGCATCGTGAACCAGTTCATGCACTGCTTCGTAGCCCGGGACCTGCACTCGCTTGGCGAGTTCGATCACTTCTTGCATGGGGAGTTCACGTTCAGCAATCATCGAAAGCAGTAACATAAGGCCGTCAGGACCCGCGAACCGGTCAAGAGCTAATCCCTCTACGATGCCCCGGTTTCTTCTGAATTCGTGTCGAGGATCGTACTGACAGCCGTACGGCTCTCGCCATCTCGGGCTGGTGTCGCGACGGTGAACTAACCGCAAACCGCTTACTGTGGGTTTTCCCTTGGCATCCTCTGCTGCGAGCCACTCTACCCAGCCTGCCAGCAAATCTGAGATAAAGCAGCCGCAGCTATCACATCGCCAACCGGATCGAATGGATTGTTGTCTGGGCATAACATTCACCACCATTTCAGATGTCCACAGAATTCTTCCCTCCAAAATGGCGTGAGGTGGAGATCCACAAACGATCTGATCTCCACCTCACGGTCCGTTCAACGGGTCACCGCTTCCATAGCAGGTTCGAGGACATGGTTGGTCACTTGGGTTGGTTTTAAAGTGCTCAAAATATTTCTGGCCTGGGCCGCCTCAGCGGAAGTTCCATGAGCGACCACCAGATATTGGCCAGCCTTGAGGGCAGTCTCGTAGGTCACAATACTGTCCTTCGGTATACCTAAGCTGTAGAGGCCGGCGCCGATAGCGCTCAAACCGCCGACTGCCACTGCGCCCTCCAGGCCGCCGACGATCCAAGCCACCAATGGGCCGCCCACCAGCACAGGGCCTATTGCGGGCACCCAAAAGAATGCGGCGCCAAAAAGCAAACCCCAGAATCCGCCCCAGAAGGCGCCCCACTTCCCCCAATACTTCATGCGGTCCCCCGCGTTGTAGTAGCCGACGACCTGCTCGTCCGTGTGATAATCCTTCCCCACAACGGACAGCTTCTTCATGTCGAAGCCTGACTTCTGAAGTTCCTTCACGGCGTCTTCTGCTGCCGTATGGTTGTCATACACCGCGATGACTGCGTTTGTATCCGTCATAATTTCGTCTCCTCTCCTTAAGTTCGGCTTTGGTTGGTTGAGATTTCACATCACTTTGCCATTACTTCTTCTGTCGGCAGACTCTCCGACCAGTGGATGCTTAGCTCTCCATCCGCCGTTCGCGCGTCAGAACGCCTTCGGCGGCAGCCTCTTTTCTATTCTTTTGGGGATGAATGCCCAGGTCGTGCCACGACGTTTCCGAGAGGTTGACGTTGTAGTACTTCGCAGCTTTCTCGATGTTCTGGAACGCCAAAGCACGATCGGCATCAGAGACGTCGATCACTTGATCGAACCGCGCGACCGCGTTACGCACATGCTGTGCGTCGGTGAGGGGTTCTTTACGTTGCTTCGGAAACGCGTACACGCTGTCAGGTAAGTCGCTCTGCGTTGTCAGCTGCCCGTGTTTCTCATGAGGTTTCCAAGTCGCTTCCGGCATATCTTTGCCATCCTTTCGTTAAATGTTTGGTTAGAGGTCGAGCGCATTGTCAGCCCGAGCTGTATTAGTTTGAGCGGGAGGAAGATTTTCCAACCCACGAGTTGTGATGCTTGTACCGCTTACGGCGTTGTTCCCCGTAATCGTCCGCGATGAAGCGATTACACCCCAAATCCTGCGGCCAAATCAATTGGACGATGGTATTGGCGATACCTTGGTATCAGCGAGCACGAGGGGTTGGAATTTCGCTGCGACTCACAACGGCGGACCAAACTAAACGCGACTCGGACAGACAACGGTCGCCCAGACGCGTATCAGAGTGCTGATCGATCAGTTCACTCGGAGCGCGGCATTGAGCGCTCCAAGCAGGGCCGTATCGCTGAATGGCTTGAACAGGCACTCCACCGCGCCCTGTTCGAGCAGTCGGGGTCGAACCGCCTTATCCGTGCTGGCGGTGATGAAGATGATTGGAATCTCCTGCCCACGGCGCTTCAATTCCCGCTGAAGGTCGGGACCGCTCATCCCCGGCATGGCGATGTCGAGGATCAGGCAGTTTGTTTGGGAAACGCAACCGGACCCGAGGAACTCTTCCGGCGACGAGAACGCGCGGGCTGCAAAGCCGAACTCCTTTAGCAAGTCAGGTAGGGACTCGCGTACAGATTCATCGTCATCCACCACCGCCACAAGCGAATGCATGACTGTCATAGACTTCTTATGCCGCGCCCGCAGCCGCAGGTTTAGGCAACGCAAAACCCGGTGTATTTGGACAGAGGTTCGTTGGGGAAGTCGATGCCCCCGTCCGACAGTGCCGCCCATGCCAATCTCGGTAGCATTTTGATGACGATGCTGTTCTCCGGGGTGATCTTTTCTCGGCACACTCCACAGCACGAGAGTGCGCCACTCCGGAGGTACTGTCTATTGCACTTTAGTATTGGTTTGCCGATCAGAGAGGAGGAAAGGTTCGCAGAATGGGGCCACGCCGCAAAGCTGAAATCCCTTGGTAAGTCCGGCAACGGCTCGTGCAGGACACAGATTTCCTCACGCTGCATCCGTCACGTCACCAGGAGTCTGAATGGCGCGATCACCGTCGGCGTCCGTCGCGCCCTCGGGCGCACAAGGAACGGAGAACGAAAATGCAGCTCCCGGACCATTATTCAGCGTTGCCCACAGTCGACCATGATGGCTTTCGATAATAGAGCGGCTGACGGATAATCCGATTCCCATTCCGTCATTCTTGGTGGTGTAAAATCCCTCGAAAAGTTTGTCCACAGCTTGAGGGTCGAAACCGGTGCCTGCATCCTGTACGGTGAGGATTACGCGATCGGCTTCGCCTCGTTGGGTTCTGATCAGCAACTGCCTCGGACGATCGTCGACGCCGCTCATGGCGTCAGAGGCATTCCGTACCAGATTCAAGATGACCTGCTGAAGCTGGACACGATCGCCCGTGACAAGCGGGAGGTCGTCGGCAAGCTCCTGCTGAAGTATCACTCGGTTCCTGTGAAGTTCGCTCGATGACAGCGCAAGCACCTCTCGCGCAACGTCATTCAGGTCGACCGACTCGTTCGTGGTCTCTTTCTTGCCAAAGAGCGCGCGCAATCGAGTGACCACCTCGGACGCCCGGTTGCCATCGCGAATCGTCCGCCTCGCAGTTTCCCGTGCGCCCTCGACGTTTGGAGGATCGGCGGCCAGCATTCGCATACAGGTACTGGCATTCGTGACAATACCGGACAGCGGCTGGTTGATTTCGTGAGCGATAGACGCCGTCAGCATACCGAGGCTCATCACCCTGGCTACATGTGTAAGTTCCGATCGAGCCCTGTCGCGTGCCTCTTCCGCCAGCTTTCGCGCCGTGACATCCTGAACCGAGGCGATGTACTCCAGCTGACCATCCTGGTCCCGGGTCGCATGAGCGACTGCGTGCATGTGCTTGATCGAGTGGTCTGGCATGAGCAAGCGGAAGTGCCATTCAAAGTCGTGGCCGCCTTCTCGTTCCTGGTCTACCATCTTCATTTTCTCGATCAAACTGAGGTCTTCTGGATGGACTCGGCTGCGGATCAGTTCAATGGTCACGGGCACGCCGATCTCAAGCTCATAGATGCGATAGAGCTCCGCTGACCACGTGATCTCGTCTGTCGCGACCCGCCAGGAAAAGCTGCCGATTTGACCGAGATGTTGACCTTCTGCCAGGAATGCCTCGCTGCGCCGCAGTTCGTGTTCCGCCCGTTTGCGTTCCGTAATATCGCGCAGACAGCCAGTGAAGGACGGCGGCCCGTCCAAGGGAATGCGTGCGATCGCAAGCTCAACGGGGAATTCGCTCCCGTCAGCACGTACTGCCGTCATCTCTATGCGTTTCCCAAGCACTCGCGCCTCGCCCGTGGCCAGGTAGCGGGCAAAGCCCTGCCGATGCCTCTCCCGGAGAGACGGTGGAATAATGACGTCTGCTAGATGTCTTCCCAAGACTTCGTCCCGACGATAGCCGAAGGTGTGCTCCGCCGCCGGATTGAACTCAGTGATGCAGCCCTCGTGATCGATCGTCACAATGCAGTCGAGCGCCGAATCCACGATCGCTGCCTTGCGGACCTCACTGCGCTTCAGTTGCCTCTCCTCTTGCCCGAGCTTCTCTTCTACCAGTCTGCGTTCGGCAAGTTCCTTTTTGAGCTCTTCGTTGGCGGCAGCAAGTTCGGCAGTCCGTTGCATGATCCGTTGATCAAGTTCGCTGGCAACCTGCTTCTGATGGCTCAGGAGTCGTGCCTCATGTATCCCGATCGACGCCTGATTCGCCGCCACGCTCAGCAGAAGTGCCTCCGTCTGCCGCGGAAAATCCGCGCGCTCAGCCGCTGCCACGAATGCGCCGAGTTCGCCTTGTAACCCCAATGGGAGAGCCACGATCGCAACGGCTCCCTCGCCCATAAGATTCCGAAGCACTGGAGGCCATTTCCGCGAGTCATTTCTCAAACACTGGCTGAGCGCTTCGCAGATTTCGTGCGCCAAAGGCATCGGTCCTCGATGCTCAGCGAGCCGGACGATCTCAACCGGCGCCTCGCCAACTGGATCCGTCAGCCTCACCGAGACCAGGTCCAGGCGGAGCATGCGCATGAGGGCATCGAGCAAGGTATGGAGAACCTGGGATGGATCGCCGCCGCTCCAGATGGCGGGAAGAGCAAGCAGGCTAATAAGATCGTTAATGCACCGTTGAAGGTGCTTGACTTCGCCGGGAGCAAGTTCGGGTCGGACGTCCATATCAGGCAGCCGTTGAGGACGAGGAAGGCCGCATGGCCCGACGTTGGCGGACCTCGCGCAGAAATTCCTCGGGGGGCAGGTAGAACGGATTCCAGTGTAGGAGGCCGCCGATGATGATCATCGGATGCGTCCGCATGATGTCCATCACCGTGTCACCCCCAAACTTGCCGAGTTGGTAGGTGCAGATCACCACGTCGTCGTGACGGCGCCACACATCATTCACGCGCGACTCGAATTCAACGAGATCGTCAATGTAGGATTGATCTTCCATTGCCCAATCCATCCGGCAGCAAATGCGGCTCAGCGGGAATCCACCCTTGGCATTGCCGCTGGCCATCTGCTCGAACGCTGCCAGCATTCGATCCTGATCGAAACGGCCGTCCTGAATATAAGCTTCGGTGTTGATGCGAACTTCTAATTGCCCGCTCTGCTCGGCAGCCGCTGGGTCGATTCCGACCACAGCCAGCCGCTGCAGATGGTTGCGACGTTGGTCGGGATTCACGACGTGAACCGCCTTGTCGCCACACTCAAATCCGTCCCTGATGAACGGAAGCAGCACGCGATACTCTTCGTCGTCGCTATTAAAAAATGCGCAGACATGGCGTACTTCGCCGAGCTGGGAGCCGGCAAGGGAGATCGGCGCTGTGGTCTTCTTCATGCTGCTTTCCTCCGATAGAGGCCGGCTATACCCGAGGTTTCTGGGGTACCTGGCTCACGCGTTCATCTTGTCCGCCCGGTTTCGGGACCGCCTACGCCGCCGTAATCGCTGCCGGTGCGGGGCGGAGCCTCGCGGCCATTTTCACGAGTTCAGCAAGAGAATCCGCTTTCATCTTCTGCATCACCTTGCCCCGGTGTGCCTTCACCGTGATCTCGCTGATACCGAGCTCCCCACCGACTTGTTTATTCAACAGGCCCGAGACGACCAACGTCATCACCTGCCGTTCGCGCGGCGATAGTGACGCGTAACGGTCCCGGAGTACCCTCATCTCCGCCTCCAGGCTGAGAGCAACTCGGCTACGTTCCAGGGCCGCCCGGATTGCGCTCAACAGCACATCATCATTGAATGGCTTGGTCAAGAATTCGACAGCCCCCGCCTTCATGGCTTGGACGGTCATCGGTACGTCGCCGTGGCCGGTGATGAAGATGATCGGTAGGTCCGTCCGTTCGACGGCGACGCGCTTCTGCAGATCGAGACCATTGAGGCCCGGAAGAGAAACATCGAGTACCAGGCAGCTCGGAACATCGGCTCGGGGGTAGGAGAGGAATTCCTGCGCGGAAGCGAATGTCGTCGGCCGCCAGCCTTCACAGCGGATCAACAATTCCAGCGACTCCCGCACCGAGAGGTCATCGTCGACAACGAACACGATGGGCGTAACATCCGACATTGGGTCAACCTCATCTTTGGCCAACGTGCGTCGGCTCAAACCCTTGCTTAAATGCCGACAATTGGCTGAGGACGCCCCACTGTTGAGAGGATTTTATCAGAAATCTCCTCATTTGCTTAGGCGAACACCCTGCAACGTGCTCATCAGCAAGGCGATACAAAAGTATCGCCGATACCATCGTCCAATTGTCCTGCTCCAGCGCTTCTGTTCTGATCACCGACGTCGCCCGGTTCAATCGGGATGGGCATCGCGAAGATTACCCGAGAACTTGTCCTGGGCGTCTGTTGTGAGGGCCGAGTTTTCCGGGTTCGTCTTGGCCTGCGGTATCCGAGAAAAAGTCCAGGCGGATTTCATGAACTTCCAGAAACAGTTTTGCAATTCTGGTTCTGCTGACCACATGCTGGTTGCGGAGCATAAGTTATCTGCGTTCACTCGCGCCGTGACGCAACTGTTTGGTCCGGAGGAGGCTAAACTCTCGGTGGAGGACTGGCTCGAGGAGTTAGAGTTAATGGACGGCCCGGTTCGATCGACAGACCGAAATTGGCGGACGGTCACGATCGCGGCCTCGGCAAGATTGGCAAATCGGCTAGTCGACGCGCGGCGGGCGGGATGAAGCCACCTTGAGAGCGCTGGTGATAGCAATGTATTGGTCGCACCTTTGAAACGAAAGGTATTTATGTCTGCCAAGAAAACCGCAATCGTAACTGGAGCATCGGGAGGCATTGGCGCGGGTTTAGTCAACGGGTTTCTGGAAGAAGGTTATAACGTCGTCGCGACGTCTCGTGATGCCGATCGAAAGCTGACTAGCTCAGGCAGCTTGGTCCTGCTCGATGGCGATATCGGCAAACAGCAAACGGCCGCCGATGCCGTCGAGGCTGCAATGAACACCTTCGGGACCATCGATGTTTTGGTGAATAACGCGGGCATCTTCCTAAACAAGCCCTTCACAGATTTCACTGCCAAGGACTTTGAGGCCCTCATCTCCACGAATCTGCTTGGATTCTTCTACATCACGCAGCGCACTGTGAAAGAGATGCTGAAACAAAAATCGGGATGCGTTGTGAGCATCACCGCCGCGCTTGCCGATCGTCCAATCGCCGGCGTAAATGGCTCGATTTCGATGATTACGAAAGGTGGGTTGAATTCAGCAACCCAGAATCTCGCAATCGAGTATGCAAGGGATGGCATTCGCTTTAATGCCGTAGCCCCCGGCGAAGTGGATACAGCAATGCACCGCGATGATGCTAACGATGCGACCTTGCAGCCGACTGTGAAAAAGGCGACGGTGAAAGATGTTTTCGATGCCGTTCTTTACCTGGTACAGGCAGGCCATGTCAGTGGAGAGATTCTCCACGTGGATGGTGCCGCTCCGGCTAGGCGGTGGTAAGAAGATAATAAAGATCCCAGCCAGACGCTCGACTACGACGAGGTACGAATGCCCCGATTGCTGTCAGTAAATGTCGGCGTTCCGTGCGATGTGACGTGGAACGACAAAATCGTCCGAACCGCAATCTGGAAATCTCCGGTTACGGGACGGCGAACAGCGCGCAAGCTCGATATCGATGGTGATGCGCAAGCCGATCTCGCCGGTCATGGCGGGGAGCAGCGCGCCGTATTCGTCTACCAGATGGATTCTTACCATTACTGGGAGCGCTTTTTGGGCCGCAACGACTTTACTTTTGGCCAGTTCGGAGAAAACTTCACTGTTGACGGACTTCCTGATAACGAGGTCTGCGTTGGGGATCGCTACCGCATTGGTGATGCGATATTTGAAGTAACCCAGCCACGCGTCACGTGCTACCGCGTGGGTATCCGCATGAACGAGCCTCGTATGCCGGCCCTACTCGTAGAACATCACAGACCAGGATTCTACTTTCGCGTGTTGCAGGAAGGAGAAGTTGGTGCGGGCGATGACATCGTAAAAATCTCCGATGGTCCGGAAAGGATCACAGTGGCCGACATTGACGCCCTCCTGTATTTGCCGGGGCAGTCCAGCGGGCAACTGCACCGCGCCCTCCGGATTCCTGCGCTTAGCAAGGGTTGGCAAAGTTCGTTCCAGGCAATGCTTCAACAAGACTCGAACTCCAAAACTACGGCTGGCAATCCGGGACTCGCCTTTGAGGAACAAGCGCCGGCGTGGCCCGGCTTTCGACAGATGCGAGTCGCGAATATTCATAAGGAAAGCGATAGCGTAACTTCCTTCGTGCTGGCGCCGGTCGATGGGCAACCTCTTCCTCTCTTCCAGGCGGGTCAATTTGTCGTCTTGCGGTTGCTCGTCGATCCGCGCAAACCAACGATTCTTCGCAGCTATTCGTTGTCTGAGCTGCCGGCACCCGACCATCTCCGCATCAGCGTGAAGGACGAATTGAACGGGATTGGAAGTTCATT
The DNA here is from genome assembly GCA_049280095.1 of Candidatus Sulfotelmatobacter sp. GTDB lineage: Bacteria > Acidobacteriota > Terriglobia > Terriglobales > Acidobacteriaceae > Sulfotelmatobacter. The sequence goes on from JBAPPL010000039.1 coordinate 85,725, forward strand.
TCTGTGCAACCATGCGCGAGAAGGTGATGTATTGGATGTTAGCGCACCGCGCGGTAGCTTTACTCTCCGTCCCGGCCAGAATCCTGTGGTTCTGCTGAGCGCTGGAGTGGGCGCAACGCCCGTGATGTCGATGCTGCACTCACTCGCCGCTGAAACATCGCAACAAGAGATCTGGTGGATCTACGGAGCGCGCAATAGCGTCGAGCATCCATTTGCAGAAGAATCGCGTTCATTGCTGAAAGAGCTTTCTAGAGGACGCGGATACATCGTATACAGCAGGCCCGCCGCAACCGACCGAGTCGGGGTAGACTTCGATGCTCCCGGACACATTGACACAGCTTTGCTCGAGAAAATTGGCGTGTCACGGAATGGTGACTTCTATCTGTGCGGCCCCACTTCATTCTTGCAAACCATAAGCAATGGGTTGCGAAACTGGGGCGTGCCCGCCGGGAATGTGCACACCGAAATCTTCGGTTCTATCGAGGCCATTACCCCTGGTATGGCGAAGGTCGTTCACACTCCTCACCTGCCACAAGGGCCGCCCGGATCTGGCCCCGCAGTCTCATTCGCGCGCAGCGGGATTACCGCTGCTTGGGATCGTAGATTTGCCAGTTTGCTTGAACTGGCGGAAGCGTGCGACGTTCCGGTCAGATGGTCGTGCCGCATTGGAGTCTGTCATGCCTGCATGACTGGTCTGATTGACGGATCGATTACTTACAATCCTGAGCCGCTAGAGAAGCCCGTTCCCGGGAACGTGCTCGTATGCTGTTCCCAGCCAAACGCGAGTGTCACTCTGGATCTCTAGAATGAAGAACTTTAAGAGAAGACCTTCGAGAAAAACGGGAGGAGTCCAATCATGCGTTCTGATATTGTGCCCGGAGGCATTTTCCCCAACTACGAACTGCCCGATCACACGGGCCAACTGCGCAAGCTCAGCGAGCTACAGGGCGAGGATCCGCTGATCCTCACGCTGGCACGCGGCCACTATTGCCCAAAGGAGCACCAGCAGCATTTGGAACTCGCTGCGTTCTACCCCAAAATCGCGGTGGCGTACACTCAGATCGCCACGATCGCCACCGACAATCACCATACTCTGCAGGAATTCCGTGCCTCAGTCGGAGCCCAGTGGACTTTCCTTTCAGACCCCGACCGAACCATTCAGAAGGATCTCGACATCCAGGAGTACACCGACCCCGAGCACAATCCAATGATCCCGCATACGCTCGTTCTCAAGCCAGGACTCGTGATTTACAGTATCTATAACGGCTACTGGTTCTGGGGGCGTCCATCGGTGGTCGATCTTTGGCACGACCTGCGCATCGTGACGAGCGAAATCCGACCAGACTGGGACCTGAGTACTCCTGGGCTCCGCCAGGCATGGAATGCGGGGGACCTCTCGCGTTTCCACGGGTGGAACAAGAAGGCCAGGCTGCCAGGCTGACAGTCGGCACCCACAAAAATCCTCCACCTTGGCTCTCCTCATGATACTTGTGTGCCGCTTGCGCGTTCAAATCGCGAGCCTGAGAAACAGGTCAGCAGTGAACCGACGGCTTTCCACTTCCGCTCCTCCGGGCGGGTGCCGCTAGGTCGCGGCTGGAACGCTCGCTCGGGCTGATGCACCGGCCTCGCGCCAAGCTATAACAACTTTGCTCTTCATTCTTAATCCGAGACCGCCCGGATCTTGGCGTTTCGCCGCTCCGGAGGTCCGATCACCGCTCGACCCTATGCCCGTTCTGCAGTGACCTTCTCTTATGAAAACCGCAACTCGTCCACGAAAGAGGGTTCTGACGGTGAACTGCTGAAAAATCTTCAATGTGTTAGTCGCTATTTTGTTATAGTGCCTATCACATTGTCCGTGACGCGATCGCACGCTTTCGGGCAGTGCCTGGGGGAACCGATGCCTCGAGTAAGTGCGGCGCGGAGAATTGTTGCCGAACGATATAAAAACGACCTGACAGTGGGGCTTCGTGAGCGAAAGAAAGCCCGACTGCGTCAGCAGATCATCGAAACCTCGATCAAACTATTTCGCAAGCGCGGCTTTGAGAACACGCGAATCGACGACGTCGTACGGGCGCTGGAGGTCAGCCAACCCACGTTCTTCCGGTATTTTTCCAGCAAAGACGCGGTTCTGCGGGAGGTCGGAGAACGCGGGTTTACGTGCATAAGAGAACGGCTGCGCTCGGAGTTATCGACCGACGCCAGCACGGCGGAACGCCTGCGACGGCTCTATATCAGCATGGCGAAGGAAGTAGAGGCGGACCGCAGCTTATGGCAGGCCGTTGTTCTTTCGGGGGCGATGGATCCGGTGCGTTGCTCAAATATGCGCGGACACGAGGAAGCCACGGTTGGCTTGCTGCGAGAAATTCTCGCCCAGGGGCAAAAGCGGGGCGATATTACAGATGATTTTCCCGTAGTTCATTTGGCGGAATTCATGGAAGGCCTCTACAACACGGTGGTACGGCAGTGGGCGGTGGATTTGACCGGACCGCACAAGCTGACAGAACGAGTACGCAGCGCGGTAGAGTTTTTCCTTCGAGGGATCGAGCCCTGAATTGTTCGAGCGATCCAACCCATTCTTGGTTCGAGGACTAATCGCATTCCCCGAAGGGAAGAAGATGAAAGCTGCTGTGCTTCGCGACTTCAAGACTCCACTTATAGTTGAAGATGTTCCTCTTCCCAAACCCACGGAGAGTGAAGTTCTGATTAAGGTTGAAGTTTGCGGAGTATGCCACTCCGATTTGCACGTGGCGGATGGCGATTGGTCTCAGCTGGCTGGGATTGTCAAGAAGCCGCTCATCCTTGGACATGAAGTGGTCGGCGCCATTGTTGAGGTCGGCTCGAGTGTACAGAATGTCGATGTCGGCGACCGCGTTGGCGTGCCGTGGATCCATTGGACCTGCGGAAAGTGTGAGTTTTGCCGCGAAGGCAACGAGAACCTGTGCGTTCGTCAGCAAATCACCGGTGTGACCGTGGATGGAGGCTACGCCGAATTTGTGAAAGCATCCGCGACCCACGTGGCCAGAATTCCAGATAATCTTGCTTCGGCGCAAGCTGCTCCTCTGCTGTGCGCTGGGGTTACTGTTTATCGTGCTCTTAAACAGTCACGCATCACGAACGGCCAACGTTTAGCTGTGTTTGGAATAGGTGGTTTGGGGCACCTGGCTGTTCAGATCGGCTGCGAACTCGGAGCGGACGTGACCGCAATTGACATCAGCGAAGAAAAGCTGGCTCTGGCCAAGTCGTTCGGAGCCTCAATGACGCTGAATGCGACATCCGACAAGGTGGTGCAGCAATTGCGGTCAAAAGGCGGAGTTCACGTCGCCTTGGTGACTTCCGCGGCCAAAGCCGCTTACGACATGGCGTTTTACTGTCTCCGCCCCACCGGAGTTCTGCTTGCCGTGGGCTTGCCCGCTCAGGACATTTGCTTTCCGCCCATCCTGATGGCTGCCGGGGAAATCCGGATTCAGGCTTCCGCTGTTGGCACGCGACAAGATCTGCTGGAAGTTCTCGCACTGGGCGCGGCGGGGAGGGTTCACTGTGAGGTGGCAACACGGCCCTTGTCTCAGGCGAACGAAGTCCTGGAGCAACTGCGCCGGGGGCAGGCTTCCGGCCGGCTTGCGTTAAGCATGGGCTCGTAGGTTCTTCGTCGGAATGCAATACGGGTTTGACGTTAGTCGCTATATTGTGATATTGACTATCACTTTGTGTAAGGCTGAAACTTCTGGCCGGGAGCTTTTCATATTGTGAATGCCAGGAAGTTGTTCGACCTCACCGGGCGCGTCGCCATCATCACCGGTGGTTCAATTGGGCTTGGTCGCCAAATGGCCGAAGGGCTGGCGGAAATGGGAGCAAATGTTGTGCTGTGCGCCCGCAAGAAGGAGCGCTGTCAGGAAGCTGCCGACCAGTTGGCTGGCTTGGGTATCAAGACCCTCGCTCTAAGCTGCGACGTGACAAATCCCGCCGCGATTCAGGAAGTGGTGGGATCGACTCTGCAGAATTTCGGCCGCATCGACATCCTTATTAATAATGCGGGCGTTTCGTGGGGAGCCCCGGTCGAAGAAATGACGCTGGAGCAGTGGAACAAGGTCATGGACACGAACCTCACCGGAACTTTCCTGTTCTCGCAAGCCGTGGGCAAAGCCATGATCGGGCAAAAGCACGGCAAGATCATCAACATGGCGTCAGTAGCAGGCCTGGGCGGCGCTTCTGCGGATCTGCAAGCCATCGGCTACCACGCCAGCAAAGGCGGGGTCATCGCCTTCACCAAGGATCTGGCTTGCAAATGGGCCGCGCGCAATATCCAGGTCAACGCCATCGCTCCCGGCTGGTTTCCTACGCATATGTCCAGCTGGATTCTTGAGCACCGCAAAGAATCCCTGCTGGAAAAGATTCCCCTTCACCGGTTCGGCAGCGACCATGACCTGAAAGGCGCGGCCGTTTTTCTGGCTTCTGACGCCTCGGCCTACGTTACAGGACATGTGCTTGTGGTGGACGGAGGTCAGACTGCCTGGTAGTTACCGCCCATGAATATCCCGCTCACGCCCGTCCGCTTCCTCCGTTATGCGGAGCAGCAATTTCCAAACAAGACGGCGGTAGTTTGCCAGGAGCAGCGATTTACCTACGCCCAGTTCGCTGATCGCGCGGCGCGGCTGGCGGGCGCGTTGCGCGTAGCCGGAGTGAAGGCGGGGGATCGGGTTGCCTTTCTTAGCATGAATTGTCATCGGCTCCTGGAGGCATACTTTGGAGTCCTCGATGCCGGGGCCGTTCTGCTGCCGCTCAATTACCGTCTAGCGTCTGAGGAACTCGCTTACATCCTGAACGATTCTGGGGCGACTACGTTGTTTTTGGCGCAGGATTTCGTTGGCCTTGTCGATTCCTTTCGTACGAAATTGACCAGCGTCGACTCCTACCACCTGCTCGATGCGACTCCTCAGGCGCACTGGCTTGCTCCTGAAAACTACGAACAGCTCTTGGCCGCCGCGACGCCGCACCGGGCTGAAATTACCTCGTTTGACGAGAATTCTATCTGCGAACTCTTCTATACCAGCGGGACCAGCGCCGATCCAAAAGGGGTGATGCTCACTCACAGGAACATCTATCTCCACGCTTTGTATATTGCCCTGTTCCACAAGACCAAGTATGAAGACGTTTTCCTGCATACGATCCCGTTGTTTCACGCCAACGGATGGGGGGCAGCGCATACCGTCACACTCGTGGGAGCCACGCATGTGATGAGTCCGCGATTTATCCCGCAAGAGATCTTTCGCCTGGTGGAGCGGGAGCGAGTCGGTTCCCTCAGCCTGGTGCCCATTATGGCGGCTGCATTGGTAAATTGCCCCGATCGTTCCAAGTATGACTTGAGTTCGTTGCAGTGGATTACGATTGGGGGCGCAGCCTCCTTTCCTTCCCTAATGAGCGAGGTCGAGCAGAAACTCGGCTGCAAGTGTTTTTCCGGATACGGCCTGACCGAGTGCTCGCCCTCACTAGCCACGGCGGAGCTCAAGCCAGACGTCGCATGCGAACCCGAGCAGCGTTACGTGCTCCAGTCCATGACTGGCTACGCATATCCGGGAGTGGAACTGCGGGTCGTGGATTTCGATGATAAGGAGGTACCCCACGATGGCGAGACCATGGGCGAAATCATTGCCCGCAGCGACAGTGTGATGGCCGGCTATTGGCATCAGCCAGAGGCCACCGCGGAAGCCTTGCGTGGCGGGTGGTTTCACACCGGTGACATGGCCGTCGTCATGGAGAACGGTTACATCCTCATCGTGGATCGCAAGAAAGACATCATTGTGAGCGGTGGCGAAAACATCTCATCGCTGGAAGTGGAGCGAACGTTGTTGACGCATCCCGCCGTGTTCGAAGCTGCGGTGATCGCAGTCCGAGACGATAAGTGGGGAGAAGTCCCAAAAGGCGTGGTGATTTTGAAACCAGGATGCGCCGCGTCCGAAGCGGAGCTCATCGAGTTCTGCCGCTCTAATCTGGCGCACTACAAATGCCCTCGCTCGATCGAATTCTCCGAGACCTTGACCAAGACTGCGACTGGAAAAGCGTTGAAGAAAGAACTGCGAAAGAAATACCGGGGCACGGCAGCGACGTTTACCAGGGAATTGTGACAGCAGTGGCATCGACAACGCAGGTGCCCGGGGCTGGGTCAGCCGCGCGGCAATGATCGGAGTTCACGATGAGCGCTCTAGTCCGATTGAGCAGAGATAGAAACAACGATATTGCCATCATCACCATCGACAATCCTCCGGTGAATGCGCTAAGCCCTGGGGTGCCGGAGGGAATTGCTGAAGCTATCGAAGACATCAACAACGATCCCTCCGTGAAAGCGGCGGTTCTTATCGGCGGTGGCCGCACGTTTGTTGCGGGAGCAGACATCAAAGAATTCGGGAAGATGACCTCTGGCAAATCGCGCGGCGCGAGCCTTCTGCCACTGCTTCTCAGCATCGAAAACTGCAGCAAGCCCGTGGTTATGGCGATTCACGGCGCCGCATTTGGAGGAGGGCTGGAGCTGGCGATGGCAGGCCATTACCGTGTGGCTGCAGGCGATGCGCAGATCGGCCAGCCCGAAGTGAAGCTTGGCCTCATTCCAGGCGCGGCGGGAACGCAGCGTCTTCCTCGGCTCGCCGGCGTCGCTAAGGCACTTGAAATGTGTACTGACGGTAAACCGGTTGCCGCGGCAGAAGCCTTTCGGCTTGGGATCGTCGATCACTTGATCGAAGGCGATCTGCTTGCAGGCGCGGTGGCCTTTGCCCGCGAAGTCGCGGGAAAACCGATACCAAGAACGCGCGAACGCGGCGAGAAACTAGGTACGGCCGAAGAGAACGCTGCAATCATGGCGGCTGCCCGCGAGACTGTCCAGAAGAAGCAGCGGGGTCTGAAGGCGCCGCTTGCTGCCATCGATGCTGTGGAAGCGGCAACCAAACTTTCTTTCGAAGAAGGTTGCGAGGTTGAGCGGAGACTGTTTACCGAGTGCCTGTTCTCCGATCAATCTAAAGCGCTCATCCACGTCTTTTTCGGCGAGCGCGAGGTGGCAAAGATTCCCGATGTGCCGAAAGACACATCCGTTAAGCCAATCCGAGGTATCGCTGTCGTCGGTTCCGGGACCATGGGCGGAGGGATCGCCATGGTTTTTGCCAATGCCGGTATTCCCGTGCTGTTGAAGGAGCTCGATCAGCCCGCACTCGAGCAAGGCCTCGCCAAGATTCGAAAGAATTACGCCAGCTCGGTTCAGCGCGGACGCTTCACCCAGCAGTTGGTCGACGAGCGGCTTGCCCTGATCACACCCACTCTCAGCTATAACAACTTCACCAACGCCGATATGGTGGTGGAGGCCGTCTTCGAAGGCATGGCGCTCAAGAAGCAGGTGTTTCAGGATCTGGATCGCGCCTGTAGACCAGACGCGATTCTGGCAAGCAACACGTCCACCCTGAGTATCGATGAGATTGCCGGCGTCACCTCGCGGCCGGAGTCTGTTATTGGAACCCACTTCTTCAGCCCAGCCAACATCATGCGGTTGCTGGAAGTTGTGCGCGGAAAAAAGACGAGTAACGAAGTCATCGCCACTTGCATGCAGCTCTCGAAAAAGCTCGGCAAGATTGGCGTGTTGGTGGGAAACTGCCGCGGTTTTGTCGGAAACCGCATGTTCGGGCCCTATCGCCGGGAAGCGCAATTTCTCGTCGAAGAAGGCGCTGAGGTGGAGGCCGCTGACAACGCGCTGGTTGAGTTCGGCATGGCCATGGGTCCGCTCGCGACGGGCGATCTTGCCGGACTCGATGTCGGCTGGCGGATTCGCAAGGAATATCGCCATTTGGAAAAACCTGGTGTGCGCCAGCCCATTGCAGAGGATCGTCTTTGCGAGATGGGTCGCTATGGCCAGAAGACTCTAGCCGGCTGGTACCGCTACGACGACCAGCGTCGCGTAGCAACCGATCCGGAAGTGAGTGCTCTGGTGCGGAAGTGGGCTACCGAAGCTGGAATTCCCCAACGCAAAATTGCCGCTTCGGAAATGATCGATCGCTGCGTTTACGCCCTGGTGAACGAAGGCGCCCGCATTCTTGAAGAGGGATACGCGCTGCGCGCTGTCGATATTGACATCATCTACCTGAACGGCTACGGGTTTCCCGCATATCGCGGAGGTCCCATGTGGTATGCCGACACGGTGGGCGTGAAAAACGTCTATGACCGCGTGTACGAATTTCAGCGACAGCATGGAGAACTCTGGGAACCGGCTCCCCTGTTGAAGCGCCTCGCCGAGACGAACCAGACATTTGCCGAGTTCGGTAAGGAACATGTGGTCAATGCCTGAGGCCGCGAATTATGAGCCGCGTCATTCTAGTGCGACACGCCCAGGCGTCTTTTCTGGAGCCGAACTATGACAAACTCTGTACCACCGGCGAAGAACAAGCCCGACTGCTGGGAGAGTACTGGACCCGGCGCGGAGTACGGTTCGGCCGCGCCTACTCGGGCCCTCGTGTCCGGCAGCTGCAGACCGCACACATCGTCGAGGAAACCTATCGAAGGCTCGCACAGGAGTTTCCTGAAGTGGGTGTGATGAACGAGTTCGACGAATATCCAGCGGAAGCAGTTCTGAAGCTAGGTCTGCCGCAGGTGCTGGAGAAATCTCCTGAAGTCAGCGACCTTCATCGTGTGTTCGAGCACGCCAACGACATTGATGAACGAAAAAGAAGCTTCCAGCAAATGTTCGAGGCGGTCATTGGCATGTGGGTGAGTGGTGAGTTAGCGATCGACGGTGTGGAATCCTGGCCGGATTTTTGTGCGCGCGTTGATCGCGGAATCGCGGCCCTCGCAAACAGCGCAACGCTCGCCGGAGACTCCGTAGTCTTTACTTCCGGTGGGCCGATCGGCGTTGCCATGCGGCGTGCCTTGCATTTGTCACATGCGGACACGCTGCAATTGACCTGGATGTCGCGCAACGCCTCGTTTACCGAGTTTCTAAGTTCGGGTGACCGTTTCACACTCGGTACATTCAATGCGCATCCGCATCTCGAAGAGGAACGCCTGCTCACGTATCGGTAGGAAGTTACGCAACTTCGGAAAGACAGGACCAGAAGTTCGAAATCATGGTTGCCCCTTGCGATAACGCGGTTGCCGTAAGAGCCGGGGAAGAACTTGATCTGGCCCGGCTCAGCGCGTACCTGAGCCGGCATTTCGACGGTCCGGGGCCGGTTGCGGTCGAACAGTTCCCTGCAGGTCATTCGAATCTGACCTATCGCGTGACCTGGGGCGGCCGTGAATTGGTGCTGCGCCGGCCACCGTTCGGCAGCCAGGTCAAATCTGCCCATGACATGAGCCGCGAATATCGCGTGCTCTGCCGGTTGCACGAGACGTATCCGGTTGCGCCCAAAGTGATTCTATATTGCGACGACCTTTCGGTTCTCGACGCCGCTTTCTATCTCATGGAGCCGATTCGAGGCGTCATCCTGCGCCGGCAACTGCCGCCCAGTCTGTCGCTCTCGGCAGGTCGGGCACGGCAACTCAGCGAGGCTTTTCTCGATAACCTCGTGCGCTTGCACGCCGTCGAGTACGGCAAAATCGGGCTTAGTGATTTGGGTAAGCCGCAAGGTTATCTCGAACGCCAGGTGAGGGGATGGATCGAGCGCTATCACAATTCAGCAACCCACGATCTTCCTGAAGCCGCCCGTATTTCCGCGTGGCTCAAGCGGTACATTCCAGCATCGATGCATGCGACTCTTATTCACAATGACTACAAGTACGACAATGTTGTGCTCGACTCGAACGGCATTACGAAAATAGTCGGCGTTCTGGACTGGGAGATGTGCACGTTGGGTGACCCTCTATCCGATCTGGGCACAACCCTGGCGTATTGGACCGATCCCAGCGATGCAGACGAGCTGCAGGAAGTCTGCTCCGCTCCCACGACAATTCCAGGAACTCTGACTCGCGCCCAGTTGGTTCACCGATACGCACTGGCCACCGGCCGCGGTATCGACGACATGGTTTTCTATTTGACCTTTGCGCGTTTCAAGGTCGCAGTGATTGTTCAGCAAATCTACTACCGTTACGCCCGCGGGCTCACGCACGATGAGCGCTTTGCCACCATGCCCCAACGAGTCGCGGTCCTGATGCGCGCCTCGCTACAGTGCGCAGAAAGCGGGACGATATGAATAATTTCCAATTCCGCGTCGCATCACGCCCGGTAATACCGAACCAGCCATTCGGCCACACAACAGGGCTTCTCGGCACCTTCGCCTTCGATCTTCACCGAGAAAATGATATCCACAAACTCGGCGGATTCTTTGACCGAAAGCAGGGTCACGCGAGCGCGGATGGCCGAACCCGCCCGCAGCGCCGACGGAAAACGAAGACGATTCAGTCCATAGTTGACGCGCATCCCAACTCCCCCTCGAACGCAAATCGCCTGTCCGCAAAAATAGCTAATCAGCGAAAGCGTGAGGAAGCCGTGAGCGATGGTGCCGCCGTAGGGCGATTCACGCGCCGCTCGCTCTGGATCAACGTGTATCCATTGCCGGTCTTCCGTGGCTTCCGCGAACTTTTGGATGCGGTCCTGGGTCAGCACCAGCCAGTCCGTCGGCGGCAGTTCACGGCCTTCGAATTCTTTTAACGAGTTGAGGTGGTTAATTTCAAAAGGAGGCATCGCAATGATGACGACACTAACAGAAATTTCCGGCAAGACAAGAGGCTCAGCGTTTCTCTTTGAAGATGCGCTTCCGGCCCAGGTGTTCACCCCAGAGGATCTCACGGAGGAGCATCTTGCGATCGGCCGCATGATCGATGAGTTCTGGGCCAGCGAAGTCGAGCCCAATCTTCCCGCCATCCGAGAGAAACAGCCGGGTCTTGCTCTTGCGGTACTGCGGAAGTCTGCTGAGCTGGGCCTAACGGGCATGACTATACCTGAGGAATTTGGCGGCATGGAAATGGACCTGCCCTCGCTGATGGTCGCCGCCGAGCACATGGGACGCGACGCTTCTTATGCAGGATGGCACTCCGCGCACACTGGCATCGGAACCCTCCCCCTTGTGTACTTCGGCACTCCCGAGCAGAAGAAACAATATCTGCCTCGATTAGCTCGCATGGAGCTGCTGGCTGCATATGCCCTCACTGAGCCGTTGTCCGGTTCAGACGCTCTTGCGGCGCGAACTCGCGCCGACCTGTCCCCCGACGGCAAGCACTACATACTCAACGGCCAGAAAATGTGGATCACCAACGGTGGCGCAGCCGATTTGTTTACTGTCTTCGCCAAAGTCAGCGGCGACAAGTTCACTGCTTTCCTGGTGGAGCGAGCTTTTCCTGGCGTCAGCAGTGGCGCCGAGGAACATAAGATGGGCATTCGCGGTACCTCTACGACCGCGGTTTATCTCGACAACGTGCCCGTTCCCATCGAGAACGTTCTTGGAGAAATCGGGCGCGGCCACGTCATCGCGTTCAACGTGCTTAATATCGGACGCTTGAAGCTTGGTCCCGCATCCGTCGGAGCCGCCAAGAATGTGCTGGCCATCTGCATCAAATACGCGAAGCAGAGAAAAGCCTTCGGTTCCGCCATCGCTGAGTTCGGCGCTATTCAGCACAAACTTGCAGAAATGGCGATTCGGATTTTCGCAGCTGAGTCCATGACCTGGCGCGTGGCTGGACTCATCGAAAGCCAGATGCAGGCCAGGTCCGCAGAACACAGACAGAGTTCCGTCACAGAGTTGCAGGCCGTCGAGGAGTACGCAGCGGAATGCTCGATGGTGAAAGTTTTCGCCTCTGAGATGCTCGACTACGTGGTGGACGAAGGGGTCCAGATCCATGGTGGTTACGGCTTTCATCAGGACTATGCCGTCGAGCGAGCCTATCGTGATTCGCGCATCAACCGCCTCTTTGAGGGCACCAACGAAATCAACCGGCTGGTCATTATGGGCATGCCCTTAAAGCGTGCGGCCCGCGGGCAGTTACTTCTTCTCGAAGCCGCCCGCTCCGTCTTGGACCGGAGCGGGAAACCCGGCTTCTCGAACGAGAACCAAAGTGCTACCGAAACCGAAGAAGACCGCCTCGTTCGCAACGCGAAAACAATCGCCCTTTTTACGCTGGCGGTGGCCCACCAAAAATACGGTGATCAGCTTGAGAAGCAGCAAGAAGTCATCATGAACCTCTCCGATATCGCTACGGATGTGTTTGCCATGGAATCGGGCCTGCTCCGCTGCAAGAAGCTGACATCCTCCGGCAAGAGCGGAAACGCCCTCGACTTCTGCGCCGTATGCCTGCGTGATGCCACCATTCGAATTGAGGGGTTCTCACGCACGGTGCTAAGCGCCTGCTCGGAAGGAGACGTTTTGCGCAAGCATCTTTTAACCGTGCGCGGCTATGCGGATCACACGCCGGTTAACTCGATTGCGCTTCGTCGCCAGATTGCGTGTCGACTTTTGTCCAGCGAACGCTACACCGTCTGAACAGAAAGGAAGACATCATGGGATTTATCAATCACAGATTCACTCTCGCTTCCCGCCCCGTTGGAATGCCTAAGCGCACCGACTGGGCCTATGAGGAAGAGACAGTTCGCGAGTTGCACGAAGGCGAACTTTTGATCCGCGTATTGTTTATATCGCTCGATCCAGCAATGCGCGGCTGGATGAACCAAAGCAGATCCTACGTCCCGCCAGTTGGCATCGGCGAAGTGATGCGGGCTTTGGCGCTTGGCCAGGTGGTGGCCTCGAAGAACCCCCTTTTCGCCGTGGGCAAGCATGTCTCGGGAACCTTTGGAGTTCAGGAATATTTCATCTCCGACGGCAAGGGCCTGGTCGAGGTTGATCCGCACGTGGCGCCGCTTCCAACTTTCCTCAACGTGTTGGGCATGACGGGCATGACTGCGTATTTCGGGTTGCTCGAAACGGGCCAGCCTCGCACGGGCGACACCGTGGTCGTCTCGGCGGCGGCTGGGGCCGTAGGCTCGGTGGTTGGACAGCTTGCCAAGATCAAGGGTTGCCGAGCTGTTGGTATTGCGGGCGGGGCCGACAAGTGCCGCTATCTCCTCAACGACCTCGGATTTGATGCCGTCATTGATTACAAATCAGAAGATGTGACTGCGGCGTTGCGGAAGTCTTGCCCGGAGGGGATGAACATCTATTTCGATAACGTTGGCGGGGACATTCTCGAGGCCGCTCTCTCGAACCTGGCGCGCGGCGCTCGCATCGTAATCTGCGGCGCCATCTCGCAATACAACAATACCGGTCCCGTCCAGGGCCCGCGCAATTATCTCTCGCTATTGGTCTATCGCGCGACCATGAAAGGCATGCTGGTCTTTGACTACGCCGATCGCTATGCAGAGGCCAGGGAGGAAATGGCGGGCTGGATGGCAGCCGGGAAGCTTAAGTCGCGCGAGGATATTGTCGAAGGGCTCGAAACCTTTCCCGACACTTTTCTGAAACTGTTCAGAGGGGAGAACCTCGGCAAACTTATTCTCAAAGTAGCCGCAGACTGATCTCGCTTGCCGGCGGTCGCACCGTCTGATCGCAGCCGGTCGATTTGTTCTGAAAGAGGAACTGGAATGCCGTTTGCCGAAAACCAAGGAACAAAAATCTACTGGGACGAGGAAGGAACGGGTCCGCCGATTTTGTTGATCATGGGCCTGGGCTATCCCTCCGCTATGTGGTATCGCACCCGGCCCAAGCTGTCGGCTTTTTATCGTACGATCGCACTCGACAATCGAGGCGCGGGACAGAGCGATGTGCCTCCCGGCCCGTACTCGATCGCTCTCATGGCTTCGGACGCAGCCACCGTGCTCGACGCCGCCAGTGTTCCGAGCGCCCACGTCTTTGGGGTGTCGATGGGCGGCATGATCGCTCAGGAATTTGCCTTGCAGTATCCCCAACGTGTGCAGTCTCTCATTCTCGGCTGCACCGCGGCCGGAGGACCGAACGCGCAACGTGCAGAGCCTGCCGCGGTCGAGATGCTCAAAGCCCGCACCTGGATGAGCCGGGAACAAGCCGCCGAGGCTGCGATCCCTTTTATCTACGACTCCGTGACGCCGCGGTACCTAATCGATGAGGATATCGCACAGCGGCAACCCTGGCCGACCAGCCCGGCCGGCTATCTCGCTCAACTGCAGGCCATACTTGCGTGGGAATCGTTCAGCCGCCTGCCCCAAATCACGGCTCCAACGCTGGTAATTCACGGGAAGGTCGACCGGTTGGTCCCGGTCGGCAACGGGGAGTTGATCGCGGCGCGCATTCCCGGTGCACAACTGGTCTTGCTCGAACGCACCAGCCATCTGTTCTCGACCGATCAGCCCGAAGCTGCGGAAACAGCCATTTTCGATTTCCTAGCCGCGCAACCGGTCGGTGCACACGCAGGTGAAAGACGGGGGTAGTTCTTCGAAAGGACATACTCCGGCCGGTCTGCGGTCCGTCCGCCGGCAGGCCGGCCCAAATTCTTTCTGAGCATATATGGTCATCCATAAAATTCATTTGATGAATCTGAAAAACGCAGCTACGCTCGTGCCCGATGCGGCGCGTTGAAATGGGCCTAGTGTGCCGTTTTGCGTAATTCAGACAAAGCCTAAGCAAGGGGGAAATATGGGTTTTGCGCAGAGCAGCTTGGATGGTCGTGCGGCCTCACGTCGCGGGGCATCTTCGTGGATGCGGTTTTTTGTCTGTTCCACTTTTACCTCGACCGCATGTGTTCTTTTGTGCTTCCTGTTCGCAACCTGTACGGCTCGTGCGCAGGGCGTCGGCTCATCGGGAGAGATCACCGGCACCGTAACCGACTCTTCCGGCGGAGTTTTGCCGAAGGCCACAGTTAATGTGGTCGACACTCAGACCGGCCTAAAGCGCACAACAATTACGAATGGCACTGGTCAGTTCCGAGTCGTCGGGTTGTCCCCAGCCACTTACGACATCAGTGCGCAAATGACGGGCTTTGCCACCGAGATACGCAGAGGCATTCCCGTCGCCATCGGGCAGACAGTCAGCTCCGATTTCAAGATGAAACCATCGCAGGTGGCGACGGTGGTCGAGGTGACGGACCAGCCGCCGATTGTGGAAACTGAACGCGGGAGCCAAGCGGACCGGATCTCACAACAGTACATCGCTGACCTGCCGATCGACCGCCGCGATTACCTTACGTTTACGTTGCTCGTGCCAGGCGTCTCCGATTCCACCCGGCTGACGGATGACCAGGACTACAGAGTCAAACAGACGCCGCAAAGCGGGCTGTCCTTCTACGGCAGCAATGGCCGTGGAAACGACATAACGGTGGACGGTGGTGAGACCGGAGACGACGCCGGCGGTGTGCGCCTAACCGTGAGCCAGGACGCGGTGCAGGAATTTCAAATTAATCGCAGCAACTACTCCGCGGACCTGGGAGCAGCCACCGGTGCGTCGATCAATATTGTGACCAAATCCGGCAGTCACAAGGTGCATGGGACGCTGTATGGTTTTTTCCGCAACGACGCGATGGACGCAGAGAATCCGTTTTCCTTCAGCCAGGCATTGCAGGCCGGCCAGACCTTCAATCCTGCCAACCCCGATACTCTGGGCTCGCCCATCAAAGATACTTTGAGCCGCCAGCAATACGGTGGAACGCTGGGCTTCCCGATTAAGAAGGATAAGACCTTTTTGTTTGTTGCGTTCGAAGGCTTGCGGCAAAATGCGCAAAACGCAGTTCCCCTGTTGATTGACACCAACATTCTTCGTCCTTCGCCGTCGCAGAACACTGTGATTGGTGGGCTGACTGGGGGGACCGCGGTGCCTTGCCTCAGCGGTCCCGTCGGCGCAGCCGTTGCCCAGCAACTGAGCTTGCCAGCCCCGAACCCGACGACGAATCTACCTGCGGCTGAATGCGGGGCTATCCTGGAGGGGGTCTTAACGGTGGACCCAGCCACCAGCCCCTTGAATGCCTTCCTTGTCAACCAGTTCGAAACCCAGGGTGGACTCTTCCCTTATGACACGCGGGAATACCTGGCCTCGGGCCGCTTGGATCACCGCATAGATGCGAACAACGAGATTTCCCTTACCTACCGGTATGGGCACGATCTCGAGCAGTCACCAGATGTGCAGTCCCTCACAGCTTTTTCGGCGGGAAGTTCGACCCATACTTATGACAACACTCTGCAAGCCGCCTGGTATCGCCAGTTCAGTCCGACAACGCAGAACGAGGCCCGAGTGCAATGGGATTACGAGAGCTTCAACGTGATTCCTAACGAGCCGGGAGAAGTGGGGCTGCAGATTCCAAGTTTTATTAACAACTTGGGAACGAGCATTTTCAT
This sequence comes from Candidatus Sulfotelmatobacter sp., assembly GCA_049280095.1. Classification (GTDB taxonomy): domain Bacteria; phylum Acidobacteriota; class Terriglobia; order Terriglobales; family Acidobacteriaceae; genus Sulfotelmatobacter. Next base: position 101,977 of record JBAPPL010000039.1, read on the forward strand.
ACCCAACATCAGCATCCTGCGGCGTTACGAATTCGCCGACAATTTCACCAAGATCCTTGGCAATCACACCTTTAAGTTCGGCGGTGACGAGATACTCCGTGGCAATCACACCGAATCGCACACTTTTTTCCCCGGCCGCTTTATCTTTGGGTCGCTGCCAGGCGACCTGCTGACCCCTCTACTTCCCAGCTTGACCTCCTTGCAATCGGCATCGTTCGGGCTGCCTCAGGTTTTCCAGCAGGGTTTCGGAAATCCCACATACCCCTACTACACGCGGCCGCTGACCTCGTTCTACGCGCAGGACTCGTGGAAGGTAACGTCAAACTTCACTCTAAACTACGGTCTGCGCTACTCACTGGACTCGCAATTCGCCCCACTGACAACCTATAAGAAGGATTTCGCCCCTCGTGTTTCCTTCGCGTGGGATCCTTTCAAAAATCATAAGACAGTCATCCGGGGTGGGTACGGAGTCTTCTTCGGACCCGTCGACGCCCAGATCCCCGACGTCGACTTGAGCTTAGGGGTTGTGAACGGCAACAAGTCCGCAACCGAGAACAGCGGCTCAGCAGGCAGCCAAGTCGGCAACCTGACCTCAATCTGCGGATTTAACCAAGGCCCGGTTGTGATAATCCCCGGTAGCGGCTCGAGCCCTTGCAACCGGGAGATTTCTATTTATGTCGACCCACTCGGCGGGGTTCCGGCGTTAGGCTTGCAAGGACCGGAAGTGATTTTCCCTACCCTTTTCAACGGGGGGGCGCCGAACAACTTGATTGGGTGCACAACGCCAGCCGCAGGAAACTATAACTGCATCACGCCGGCTTCTTTGAACCAATTCGGCATCTTTCCCACGAACACCGGCCCGGTCGGTCCGCTGCAGGTAGTTTTCGCGAACCAGCCAGGCTATCGTCCGCCCGTCGCTCAGCAGGCCTCGTTTGGAATCGAGCGTGAGCTCGGGCCCGGGTTCTCAATTTCTGTTAGCGGTATTTACTCGCATACGCAGAGACTCCCGGTGGCGATCGATACCAACGACACTCAAGCGCCGTTGCTAGCGCCGTTCAGCACGGTAACCCTGGCCAATGGCCAGACGGTTTCCTACCGCAACTGGTATACGAGCGCAGCGGCCGGGGATCCGCTAGGAGGTACGGAGGTTCCGCAGGTCGGGGGCGTTCCGGCGTATCCCTGTCAGCCCGCCCCCGGCGTCGATCCATGCGTTGTGAATTCGTTGGTGGTGCAGAACAACACGTACAGCTCTGAAGCATACGCTCTGTACGAAGGCGGCATCCTGGAACTCAAGAAGCGCTTCAGCGATCATTTCACTCTGTTCGGAAATTACACCTATAGCAAAGGCTTTGACACGTCCACGGATTTCAACTCCGACTACGGGCCGCAGGATCCCACGAACCTCAACTCAGATCGTGCTGTTTCGGAGTTTGATGAGCGGCATAAAGTGGCGATCGCGGGAGTAATCGACAGTCCTTGGAAGCAGAATATCTTGTCTGGCTTTCAACTGGCTCCGATTTTCTCTTACCACAGCGGACATCCTTTCAACTTGCTGGCGGGAGGACAGGTCAACGGCAACAATCACACCACGAATGAACGTCCCATCGGAGCCCCGCGCGACACGGGTCTGGGCCCCAATTATATCGATTTCGACATGCGCCTGACCTGGGGGCACAAGCTGGGCGAGAACACTCTTCTGCAGTTCACGGCGGAAGGATTCAACATCGCGAACCGGACGAATTTCGCGAGCGTAAACGACGAGGTAGGCCCGCTTTTTGGCTTTGCCCCGGGGTTCACGACGTTCAACGTGAGTGGGATTCGACCGGGCACGATCGTGAATGGACAAGCAGCTACGCCCAGCACGCCACTGGCTTTCACTTCCGCTTTTCCAAAACGCCAGATCCAACTTGGCGTGCGTTTGTCGTTCTGAGGCATGCCGACGCAGGAAACGATCTACGAAGTCGCGAATCGAGTCGCGACCATCACATTGAACCGTCCAGACAAGCTCAATGCCTGGACGGTCACGATGGAAAAGGAAGTGCGGGCGAGCCTCGAAGAGGCCGAGCGCGACGCGAACGTCGGTATTATCGTGCTGACCGGTGCGGGACGCGGCTTTTGCGCCGGCGCCGACATGTCGCTGCTGACTTCCGTCGCTACGCAGGGCTTGCCGGGCGGGAATCGGGAGGCTGTCTCGCAGCTGGGCAGCTCGCTTCCGCGCGAAGGCGGCTTGCCCGACTTCCAGAAGAAGTATTCCTATCTCCTGGGAATCGAGAAGCCGATTCTGGCCGCCATCAACGGTCCGGTAGTGGGCCTCGGTCTGGTGATTGCGCTCTATTGCGATCTGCGCCTGGCTTCCGACGCCGCCCGATTCTCGACTACGTTTGCCCAGCGCGGGCTCATCGCCGAGTACGGCATGGCCTGGATGCTGCCTCGTGTCGTCGGGCTTCCTAACGCCCTCGACCTGCTATTTTCCGCCCGCCAGATCAACGCCGCTGAAGCCTTGCGAATGGGTTTGGTGAATCAGGTCTTCGCTCAGGAGAACTTTCGCGACAAGGTCAACGAATATGCCATCGATCTTGCGTCGCGAGTCAGTCCGCGCTCCTTGCGAGTCATCAAGCGCCAGGTTTACGGGGCCATGTTTCAGACTTTAGCCGAGTCTTTCGATCTGGCCGTGGAGGAAATGGTAGCAAGTTTGCGCAGCGAAGATTTCAAAGAGGGCGTAGCCCACTTCCTGGAGAAGCGCGCCCCTGCCTTCAAAGGCAGATGATCCCGCGGAGCAGGTCGGCCTTTGCGTGCACTTCAGGCGGCTTCCGAATTCCTCAGCTTATATTTGCTCAACTCCAGCCTGGCAATGAGCGCCCGATGCACTTCGTCGGGACCATCGGCAATGCGCAGGGTTCGTATCGAAGCGAACATTTCTACCAGCGGGAAATCGTCTGAAACGCCTGCTGCGCCGTGCATTTGGATCGCTTGATCAATAATCGCAAGCGCAATGTTGGGCACGACTACCTTGATTTGCGAAATTTCGCTTTTCGCTCCCTTGGCTCCCGCTTGGTCGATCATCCATGCGGCCTTGAGAGTGAGCAGCCGCGCCTGCTCGATGAGGATGCGCGCGTTGGCGATAACATCCGCATTTCCTCCTAATTCCGCCAGCGGCTTGCCGAACGCTACTCGTGCCAGCGATCGCCGGCAAAGGAGCTCCAGAGCACGTTCCGCCGCCCCCAGGGTTCGCATGCAGTGATGAATGCGCCCCGGACCGAGGCGGCCCTGCGCAATCTCAAATCCGCGTCCAGGTCCGGCGATGATGCTGTCCACGGGCAGGCGCACGTTGTGGAAGTTCACCTCTCCATGGCCGAAGGGAGCGTCATAGCTGCCAAAAACCGACACCATGCGTACGATCTGGACTCCCGGCGTGGGCAGCGGCACCAAGACCATCGAGTGCCGTCTATGCTTCGGCGCTGCGCCATCGGTCAGGCCCATGAAGATCAGCATGCGGCAGTGAGGGTGTCCGACGCCCGAACTCCACCACTTGCGTCCGTTCAAGACGACGTGCTCGCCTTCAATGACAGCCGTGGCCTGCATGTTGGTTGCGTCCGAAGACGCAACGCCGGGCTCAGTCATGCAAAACGCGGAACGTATCTCGCCGGCTAGAAGCGGCTTCAGCCAAAGTTGTTTCTGCTCCTCGGAGCCGTATTTGACCAGGACCTCCATGTTTCCGGTGTCGGGAGGGTTGCAGTTGAAAACCTCGGACGCGATCGAACACCGCCCCATCATTTCTGCCAATGGGGCGTATTCCACATTCGTCAGTCCGGCGCCGTACTGTTTTTCCGGAAGAAAGAGATTCCAAAGGCCGACAGCGTGGGCTTTGGCTTTCAGTTCTTCCATGATCGCCGGCTGTTTCCAGGTGCGCCAGTCCGCGAGGTTCCGTACTTCACTAAAGTATTTGGCTTCTCCCGGCAACACATGCTCCTGCATGAAAGCGCCAAGCCTCTGCAGGTAGTCCTGGGCGCGGGATGATGCGGCAAAGTGCATTGCGGAGGTTAGGTCCCGAACAAGCTAAACAGCCTAGCGATTCCTACACAATTCATCAAATGAATCTTACGAATCCAGTAATATATGTTTCGTGCATTTAAGCCAGGTGGATCTCAACCTCTTCGTTGTGCTGGAAGCGATTTACCGCGAGGGAAACATTACCCGCGCCGGCCATCAGTTAAACCTCACCCAGCCCGCCATCAGCCACGCCTTGAAGCGCTTGCGTGATCTCTTAAAGGACCCTCTGTTCGTCCGCCGTGGCGCCCACATGATTCCCACTCCTTTTACCCGCAACATGATCGACGAAGTACGGCAAGCGCTCCAGATCCTGGAAGTAAATCTCCGCGAAAGTCACAAGTTCGATCCCACTCATACCCGCCGGAATTTCCATATCTCGCTTTGGGAATACGTTGGAACCTTACTCCTTCCTGCTTTGCTGCAGCGTCTGGAGCGCGAGGCTCCAGAGATGTCGATTACCACGTCACGCGTAAAGCGCAGAGATCTGGAAGCGGAACTCGCCAGCGGCTCCCTCGATCTCGCCATTGACGTTCCGATGACCACCAGTGAACCCATTCATCAAGAACGGCTGCTTGGAGAGTCGTTCATGGTGATGGCCCGCACCGGGCATCCTGGAATCTCCCGGACCCTCGATCTCGACACCTATCTCGCGCTGCCCCACGTGCTCGTTTCCTCCCGCCGCTACGGCCCCAGTCTGATCGACGTAGAACTGAGCCGGCTTGGCTTTCGCCGAAGGATTGCTCTGCGTTGCCAGCACAATTTCGCCGCGTGCCGCGTGGTGCGCGATACCGATCTGCTGCTGACCCTGTCCCAAGGCCACGCGCAGATCCTGAACGCTGGACTCGGCAACCGTGTTTATCCGTTTCCCGTGAAAACAGCTCAACTCGAGGCACAGATGTACTGGCACGAGAGCGTGGAGAATGATTCCGCAAATCGCTGGCTGCGCCAGCAGATCAAAAGCGTGCTCAACGCGCAACCCCGCGTTGCGGGAACGCGCCGTCGCGGATCCCGCAACGGCGGAGGACCGAGCGGACGAAAGCAACAGTGATGATCAAACTACGTATTCCTACGATGGCCCGACTATTCCCCCACCTCGCTGGCGATGAACGGCTGCCAAGTCCGACAGAGGTCCCTGACTGCCCGGTGTACACTGAGATGCAAAAAGCGAGGTCAACCTAACATTTCACCCACCCCTCATCTGAAATCGTCTGTTGTACGAGGTGCATCGCCGGGCATGGAGGCGAGCATCACACGGCGCGACTTTCTCGGCTCCGCTTTGTTGGCTTCCGGATCCGTGTTGCTCGGAGGTATCACTCCGGCGGAGCTACTCGCTCAGAGTGATGACTTCACGGGTTACGGCGGAGTCGGCGACTACAGCAATGCGAACGGCAACACTCTGAGTGTTCTCGAAGCGGGTCACGCGATTCGTGACCGTATCTACGATCCGCTCCCCAAGGACGTCATCGATACCGGGGAGGTCTATGACTGCGTGATCATTGGTGGTGGAATTAGCGGACTCGCGGCCGCACTGTTTTTCCAGCGCAGCGCCGGTCCGGGAATGAAATGCCTGATCGTTGAAAACCACCCCATCTTCGGGGGCGAGGCGAAGCAGAATGAGTTCTCCGTCGAAGGCAAACGACTGATTGCACACCAGGGGTCAGCCATCTATCAGATTCAATATCCGCATAGCTTCCTGGCGAGGTTCTACGAATCCATCGGGTTGCGGACACCGCAGCTGACGTATCAAAGGTGGGCCGGGCCAGAGCCAGAGTTCGCCCTTTGCACTACTCCTTATCAAGCGGTGGGCTTGCAGCACGGACAATACGGGTTCTGGTTCGGCGCAAAGTTCGATCAGAAACCGGGAATGTGGTTGACCGATCCTCTCGGAAAGAACCTTGAAGGTGCTCCGGTTTCGAACGCTACCCGACTCGAATGGCTGCGCTGGCTGAAGGGCACGCCCACGGAAAGCACGAAGTTCGAACATCCCAAGGTGGAAGGAGATGTGATTTCCCGGTATCTCGATTCCATCACGCTGGAACAGCACTACATGGAACGTTTCGGTCTTAGCCGTGAAACGGTTCGCACGTTCCTTTCGCCGGTGGAAGGCGGTGGCGCAGGCTTGGGACCGGATGCTTTATCTGCATATTCAGAGTATGCGTTTGAGATGTTACACCCGTTGCCGGAAGAAAATGGCGGCTCTGATCAGATGTTTCCGGGCGGGAACACGACAATTGCGAGACTGATGCTGAAAAGCCTGATCCCCGCTGGAATCTATGGACCGCATAGCGTGGAAGGAGTATGCCGGAACCGCGTGAACTTTGCCGCTCTGGATACTACGGGAACAGCAGTGAGAATTCGTCTTTCGTCCACGGTCGTCCATGTCAAGCACGACGGAGAAGCCGGCCAAGCCGACACGGTTTCGATAGTGTATTCAAAAAAAGGCAAGTTGTGCCGCATCAAGGCGCGCTCGGTTGTGATGGCCGGTGGATGCTGGACTACGAAACACATTGTGAAGGATCTTCCGCAGACTCAGCGCCAGGCATATGCTCAGTTCTACCGCTCCCCCTGCATGATGGTGAACGTTGCGGTCAGAAATTGGCGGTTTCTGTACAAAATGGGGATGAGCGGTTGCCGCTGGTTCGAAGGCTTGGGCAACTACATGGAGGTTTGCAAGCTGGCGCTGACTGGCGTTGAAACTCCGACGATCGGTGCGGATTCGCCGATTGTACTCAGCTTGAAAGTTTTGTACTCATACCCCGGATCTTCAACCGAAGAGCAGGGGAACCGAGGCCGCGCTGAGTTGCTGGGGACGTCTTTCAGAGACTATGAACGGCAGGTGCGTGAGCAATTCAGCGAGATGTTCGCGCGGGGTGGGTTCGACGCAAAGCGAGACATCGCCGGGATCATCTTGAATCGCTGGGGACACGCCTATCTGAGTCCGCAACCCGGCTTCTTCTTTGGCAGTGGTGGTCAGCCTGCCGCTCGCGAGATCCTGCGCAGCGCGCCATTTGGGCGAATTGCGTTTGCTAACACCGACCTAGCCGGAGCCATGGACCATCGTTACTCCATACTCGAAGCAAAACGGGCGGTCGGCCAACTGCTTGATCAGGTTGTGAGCTGACGCCAGAATACTCCGCTGATCTACGTACGAATCTGGAGGTGTTTGCCGTGGCACGATCATTAGCGCTGCACCTGCCCCGAGCGTTCTTGACGAGTTTGTGGGTGCTTGTGGCATGCGCCTCTCAATCGTCTGCGCAAGCGCGCCACAATGGCAAGGTTTTCGGCGGCTACTTCGAGGAATGGGGCATCCAGTACGCCCATTACAACATAGCCGACCTGCAACAAAATGGAGTCGCGGATGAACTGACACACTTGATTTACGCTTTCGGCAATGTAACGCCAACATCTCCGCCGGCATGCGCGATTGCTGATCCCGTGGCCGCTTACCAGAATTCGAGCCTTCCCAGTGTCAGCGGCAAGCCCTACACCGCGCCGCTCTATGGAAATTTTGGCGCAATCCAACAACTCAAGGAGCTTCACCCCGCTCTGAAAGTGCTGATCTCTCTGGGTGGACAAGCGGGCAATGTTGCAGGCTTCGTGACTGCTGCAGCTAGCGCAGCAGGCCGTGCTGCACTGGCCTCTTCGTGCATCGACATGTTTGTGAAGGGCAACGTCGCTGCCGGCGTCACGGCTCCCGGCTTGTTTGACGGCTTCAATATCGATTGGGAGTTTCCCGGCGCCCCGGACAAGCAGAACTTTACCGCTCTGCTGAAAGAGTTCCGCACGCAGCTCGAGGTTTTATCGAAGACGACGGGGAAGAAATATGTCCTGACTTTCGATTCGCCAGCGAACCCGAAGAAATATGTAAACATCGATCTTAAGGCTGCCGCTGTGCAGGTGGATTTCCTTACTATCGACGGTTACGACTACGCCACCCCGCAGGACAAGCAAACGAACGAGTCGTCCTCGCTGTACGACACGGCCGCAGATCCTGCATACGCTGACGATCGCTACATCGATGCGACCGTAAGAGCTTATCGCCGCGCCGGCGTACCAGCCGCCAAGTACACCATGGGTCTGCCGTTGTACGCCGTGGGCTGGACCGGCGTCGCTGACGTGAATCATGGCTTGTACCAGAACACAACTGCCCCTGCTCCGGTTCCCTTGGTCGACCGATCGGGTCTGTGCCCGAATACAAATAAAGCTACAGCTTTGCCCGGCTGCGACACTGTGTTGACGGCGGGATTTGTTACTTACTCGACCATCGAGCATCTCACGAATAAATACGGCTTTACTGCCTGGTACGATTCGGCAAGGGTGGGGGCGACGCTCTACAATCCGGCCACCGGAACCTTCTATAGTTACGATAATCCCGCGGTAGTAGCAGCGAAGACCGCATACATCAAGAAGAAGAAGCTTGGTGGCGCCTATGTGTGGGCGCTGAATGACGACGATGCCGACGGGTCTTTAACAAAGGCGATTGCGGCCGGGCTCCGGTAATCGCTTCCCAGAGAACCGACTGTAAAAAGGCAGTGTCCACTAGCCGTCCTCTCTGCCTTGTCTCTAAGCTGTCGCCCTTCGAGTTCGCTTTTCGTAACAAGATCGCTCGGGAATCGCCGTTTTCGCATCTTCTGAAACAATCCTGATCCTGCCTTGCACTCCCTACACTTTCTAGCGTTTAGCGGATTGCAGAGAAATTGATAGTTCGGAACCCGCAACAAGAAAAAAGTTTCCTGAGTCGGCTGCCGAACGGGAGTACGCTTCTCGAGGAAATGCTATAGAGCAGTTGGGACATGGCGGATCAGCTGGAACTTGTTGTTTCCCGATCTGCGAAATCTCGCGACCAATGAACCACTGCTCACTGAATCTTCCACCAGCGCTGCATGTAACAAACTCTTGCGACACAGAGCTCGATGCGAACAACGCTTGGGCTTGTTTCCTTTAATCATCCAACCGCGGGCGGACCGAGCCGGCAGGCGTCCCCCGAATAAAGGAGCCACAAATGAAGCGTGCTTTAGTTTTCCCCTCCCTCCTCTGCGTCTTTGTGTCAGTTTCACTGTGGGCGCAAGCGACAGTCACTCTGAGTCCGTCGAGTTACAACTTTGGAAGCACTCCTGTCGACACAGGCACCGCCTGGGTTACCTTCACGCTCGCCAATAGCGGCAGCTCTGCCGTAAGCATCAGTAACGTCACCGTCAGCGGCCCGTTCGTCGTATCCAGCAATTGCGGAGCCTCGGTGGCTGCGAACGGCTCGTGTCCAATCTATGTGTATTTCTACCCAACCTCTTCAGGCGCGGCGAGCGGCACGCTGACAGTGACCGACAACGCCACAAATAGTCCGCAGACATCCGCGCTGAGTGGAACGGGCGGAAGCGGCGGCAGTTGCACGACCACGCCCAGCGCGCCCACTGGATTGGGAGCGTCTGGCACAACCAGCTCCGGCACAAGCCTGAGTTGGACAGCGGACACTCCTCCCACAAACTGCACGATCAGCACTTACACCGTGTTGCAGAACGGGACTTCGATTGGAACGGCAACCGGCACATCGTTCGCCGTGAGCGGACTTGCGGCATCGACCGCTTATAGCTTCACGGTTGAGGCGACGGACGCCAACGGCACGTCAGGCCCGAGTTCAGCGGTGAATGTGACGACACTGGCGAACTCCTGCACAAGCAAGCCCAGTGCACCGACCGGACTGGGCGCCTCGGGAACAACCAGCTCCGGCACAAACTTGAGCTGGACAGCGGACACTCCTCCTTCGGGATGCACGATCAGCAGCTACACCGTTTTGCAGAATGGAACCTCGATTGGGACCGCGACCGGCACATCGTTCGCTGTCACCGGGCTTGCAGCCTCGACTGCTTATAGCTTTACGGTGGAAGCAACGGACGCTGCCGGCACCTCTTCAGCGAGCGGCGCTGTGAATGTGACTACGCTGGCGAATGGCGGCGGCACATGCGCCACAGCGTGGAGCGCTACTGCGGTCTACACCGCGGGCATGACGGCGAGCGTGGGTGGAGAAAACTACGTTGCCAACTTCTGGACGCAGAACCAGAATCCGTCAACCAACAACGGCGGAGCCGGAACTGGCGAACCTTGGACCGCAACTGGCGCCTGTTCTACGTGCTCATCCGCACCAGCTGTTCCGACTGGCCTGGCAGCATCCGGCACGACGCAATCCAGCACAAACTTGAGTTGGAACTCGGTCACTCCACCCGCAGGATGCAGCGTTGGCTACAAGGTCCTGCAAAACGGAGCTTTGATTGCATCCCCAACCACAACCTCGGATGCCGTGACTGGCCTCACGCCCTCGACCACATACAGCTTCACGATAGAAGCGACAGATGCGGCCGGGGCATCGGCGGCGAGTTCGGCTGTGAATGTGACGACGCTGGCAAGCTCGTGCACGACGAAGCCGAGCGCTCCAACTGGACTGGCGGCTTCCGGCACAACCGATTCCAGCACAAACCTGAGTTGGAACGCGGTTAGCCCTCCGAACGGCTGCACCATCACCAATTACACGGTGCTGCAGAACGGGAGTGCCATCGGAACCACAACTACCACGTCATACACACCGGCGAATCTTTCCCCTTCGACCAGCTACAGCTTTACGGTTGAAGCAACAGACTACGCCGGCACATCTGGCGCGAGTTCGGCAGTGAACGTCACGACAACCGCTCTGAGTAACCTGATGATGGCCGGATGGTATGAGGAATGGGGAACGTACTACGCCAATGCGAACGTTGCGGATCTGCAGAACAATGGCGTAGCCGCCGTCCTCACGCACCTCATTTATGCCTTTGCGAAGCCGGTCGCGAACGGCAGCGACGTGAATTGCGCGCTCGCCGACACCTACGCCGATTACCAGAAAGTCGTCCCCCAGGTGCCCGGCGCTACTCCAGCCGCGGCCCCGCTGCAGGGGAACTTTGGCGCGCTGGTGCAACTCAAGCAACTCCATCCCAACATGAAAGTGTTGATCTCCATCGGTGGATGGAATCCCCCTACTTACAACCAGCTTTTCGATCTCGCGGCGAGTACGGAGGCTCAACGCCAGGCGTTTGTCGGCTCGTGCATCAACATGTTCATCCAGGGCAATATCGCCTCGGGTGTCTCCACCGGCACTCTCTTCGATGGCTTCGACATCGACTGGGAGTTCCCCAACGCGAACGATACTGCCAACTTCACAGCATTGATGACCGAGTTCCGCAGCGAGCTGACCACGCTGACGGGAACAACCGGCAAGACGTATCTTGTATTGGCCGATTTGGCTGCCGGTCCGTCGACTCCGGGCGCGGCTCCGGATTCGGGCAACGATGGTGGCTATGACACGATCAACATCGCGGGCCTGAATGCGGTGTTGGATTACATGAATGTCGACGGCTATAACTACGCCGGAGACTGGTCCAATGCCACCAATGACGCATCTCCGCTGTACGACGAAACTGCCAGTCCACTGTACGGAAAAGGCGACACCATTGAAGCAACCGTGCAGTACTATCTGGCGCACGGCGCATCACCCGCGAAATACACCATGGGCTTCCCCCTCTACGGTGCGGGCTGGGCGGGCGGTCTGACCTCAACCAACGGCGGGATGTACCAGAACGCAACCGGAGTTACTGACCCGACGGGAGCCACGACTCCGAATGGAACTTCTCCGGTTCCCAATGCGAATGGAGTGGGAAATTGCCCGACGGGCGACAACCAGTCCAGTCCAACTGCAGGGTGCGACGTCCTGTTGACCGACGGGCTAGCTACCTATGGAACAATCGTAAACCTCCTGAACAACGGATTCACCTCCAGCTATGACGCGACCCGCTGCGTGGCCCGTATGTTCGACGCAACCACAAGCACCGCATTCAGTTATGACAATGCGGAGTCGGTGCAGTGCAAGGTAAACTACATCAAAGCCAATGGCTTGGGTGGAGGCTACGTTTGGGCGGTGAAAGACGACGACCCGAATGGAGACTTAACCAAAGCCCTGGGTGCAGATCTCAATCCGTAAGAGACCTGGCGCAAAATAACTATCAGGCAGGCCGACTTCCAATTCGGCCTGCCTTTAACATTTTCTGCGATCCTATGTTTAGAAACGCGTAGGACTTGAAAATGGGCTGTGTCCCAAAAGTATGGTATTGCAAAAGCCGCTATATAGCTCTATACTCCGGCGGTTCGTAGTCTACAAATTCTGGAGGCACTTGCCATGTCAACCCATTTCCTGCCGCGCCTGCTCCGAATGGCTTTACTCACTTTGTTAGGCCTCGTTGCATGCATCTGTCCCTCATTCGCACAAAACCAAAATCAAGGCAAGATCGTCGGAGGATACTTCGAAGAGTGGAGCATCTACTACGCCGGCTACAACATTGCAAACCTGCAACAGAATGGTGTAGCCGATAAACTGACGCACCTCATTTATGCGTTCGGCAATGTGACGACGACTCCGGCGCCCGCGTGCGCCATTGCCGATTCCTGGGCTGACTATCAATCTCCATACCTGCCCAGCGTGAACGGCACCGCCTACCCAGGGCCGCTGTATGGAAATTTTGCGGCAATCCAACAACTCAAAGCACTGCATCCCAACCTGAAAGTGCTGATGTCTTTGGGAGGTGCGTCTGCCGCCAATACTTCGGCTTTCGTCAGCGCAGCCAGCACAGCAGCCGGACGCCAGGCACTCGCTGCTTCCTGCATTGACATGTTTATCAACGGCAACATTGCCACCGGCATCACTGCGCCCGGCTTGTTTGACGGGTTCAATATCGATTGGGAATTCCCCACGGCGACCGACACCAAGAACTTTACCGCTCTGCTGCAAGAGTTCCGCAATCAGTTGAACGCTTTGAGCAAAACCACAGGCAAGCAATATACCTTGTCGTTCGATGGGCCCGCAGGCTCGCAAAACTATGTCAACATCGATCTTCGTAAAGCTGCCGAGCAGGTCGATTTCATTACCATCGATGGCTACAACTATTCGGGCTCGTGGGTCACGCAAACCAATGACGCCTCGCCACTGTTCGATTCCCGCCAAGATCCGCTATTTGGCCAGGATCTCGACATTGACGACACTGTGAACGCATATCTCAAGGCCGGTGTGCCGCCGCATAAATACACCATGGGTATGCCTCTTTACGGTGCCGGCTGGACGGGCGCTCCTAACGTGAACCACGGCTTGTACCAGAACTCAACCGCCCCTTCTCCAGTCCTCTGGGCGAACGGGACAGGCTTGTGTCCGGACCTCAGCGGTAATACAGCGGGCTGCGACACTTTGCTAACTCCCGGACTGTTAACCTATTCAACCCTCTCTACGCTCACGTCCAATGGGTACAACAATTACTTCGATCCGCGAAGAGTGGCCGTATCGCTTTTCGACCCAACCGCCGGGACCTTTTACACGTACGACGATCCCTTCACAGTGTTCTTGAAGACGATCTATATAAACCTGAAGGTTCCGGGAGGCCTGGGCGGCGCCTACGTGTGGGCGCTGAAAGACGACGACGCGAACGGAACCATGGTAAAGACTTTGGCTGCGGGCCTGGGACGCTAGTTTCTAGAGTCGCGAGAACATAATAACTCGGGCAGGCCGGCTGAGAAGCCAGCCTGCCCTAATTTTGTGCTGATCATTTGGCAGGCGTTTCACGAACCGCACTCACCAAGTCGCGCAAGGGCTTGATCACCGTGAAGCGAAGCAGCGCCTGTGGTTTCTCGGCTTCGTCGAGGAGAACTAGTTGCTGTGCTTTCCAACCGGCGGGCGCCGGCAGTCTAGAAGACAGATGAGAGACGGCCTCAAGACCTATCGTGCCCAATGCTGCGAGTTGCTCGGCTCGCGGTTCGGCTCGCGCAAGCGTAGGTGAGACGGCCATTAAGCCAAGGATTCCAGGTTCTGCCGCGATCCAGGCTTCGAAGCGGGCAACAAGTTCGGCTTCCTTTTGCGATTGAGTTGCGGGATCCTGGAGATAGGCGTTCACCAGCAACTCGAAATTGTGGCGCGACGGTGGATCCGGTGGGAGAGCGTCTATGAGTTGATTGAGTGGCGTGAGTTGATTCGGGTGCTGCATGTGTGCGCGCTCGTTGAAGGTGACAGGCTCGAGCACGGACGCGAGGATGACGAGCGGATCGATCCGTCGGGTTCCGGCCAACTGGCGCAGGCTGACTCCTTCTTGGGAGATGTGGGTAAGACCGAGAGCCTCCAGTCGCAGCGACTCGACGGCGAGCCTATGGTACATGTCGTCGACATTGTCTACGTCGCGCGGCGACCAAAGGCGCTCGGCGATGGCCCCGGCGCGAGGCCAGATCCGAGAGTCGATGTCTCGTGCAGTGGTCTGCTCATTCCACATGCACGCCTCTCCGCCGAGAATGCGCGCCTGCTCCTCGGGGGTCAGGCCGTTGGCCTGGGGCAGAGGGTCCACCATATAGTGGGCGGCGGCGGTGCTCATAAGATTCAAGTAATAGCCGGCGGAGAGAATGCTGCTGTATCCGGCTTTCGCTCCCGCGGCGAGCGAATCGAAGCCTCTCCAGCTCTGAACGACAACGTCTTTGGGCAGATCGGGCGTAAGAATTTCGTCCCAGCCGATCATGTGCTTGCCATGTTTTTCAAGAATCTTGAGTAGACGCTGGTTGAAATAATTCTGCAGTCCGGCTGTGTCGCGAAGATTGTGTTCGCGCATGAAAGCCTGGATGCGCGGATTAGCCTTCCATTCCACGCCGTTGTTCTCGTCTCCTCCGATGTGCAGGAAGTGGTCAGGGAAGATGGCTGCCATCTCTGCGATAAGTCTATCGAGAAACTTGTAGGTAGATTCGCGCGTAGGATCCATCACCGGATCGAAGACGCCGAACTCCCGCTCAATGTGAAAAGGACCGGGAGCACTCGCAAGATCGGGATATCCGACGAACCATGCACTGGTGTGTCCCGGCATGTCGAACTCCGGCACGACACGGATGCCCCGGTCGCGCGCATACGCAACAATTTCGCGGGCCTGCTCCTGCGTATAGAAAAGTCCGTCAGACCCTAGCTCAGTAAGCCGCGGAAACGCTCGACTCTCCATCCGGAAACCCTGGTCCTCGCTAAGATGCCAATGGAAGACGTTGAGCTTGACGGCAGCCATCCCGTCAAGCGTCCGCTTGATAACCTCAATTGGCATGAAGTGGCGTCCGCAGTCGATCATGAGGCCGCGCCAGCGAAACCGCGGAGTGTCTTGAATTGACACTGCGGGAAGGAAATAACCCGTTGCATCCGTCTGTATCAACTGTTGCAGAGTCTCAAGCCCATGCATGGCTCCGACTACTGTAGTGGCGTGGAGGCGCGCGCCCGAGGGACTGATATCGAGCGAGTAAGACTCGTCTTCATCAACCGACTGGATGGTTTCTCCGGGTCCGTCGACGCTGACGGTCACCGCTCCGGATGCGTCGGCGGATGACGGAGATGTTGGAATTGAGATACCGGTTTTTGTCTCGATTCGATGAAGGCTACGCCCAATGGCGGCGTCGAGGCGTGCGTCCCTGTAATGGGCCGTGACGATGGCAAAAGAGGGTGAGAGGGTAAGCCGCCCTTCCTGGGTGGAAAGATGCGACGGTTGCGGCATCAGAGTGTTGACGAACCCAGAGTTGCCGAATCCAGCCGGGCTTTGCGTTGGGAGTGCCTGACTGGGCGCGCCCAGCGATGCTGCAAGACTGCCGAGAATGATGGCAACTGCGAGATGCATCGTGGCCTCTTTCACGGGCCGCTGGCTGCAACTTTAACGGAAGCGCCGGATAAACAGCGTGTGCCGTTCAGAGCGGTAGAAACCGACTACATAAATTGTAGCCCTGCCCTTGGTCGAATAGATAATCTGGCGAATGCGCAACACGGAGGCCCCGCGAGGCACATTTAGAAGTTCCGCAACGCTGGCGTCGGCTGATGTCGCATCCACTTCTTCATCTGCGTACGCCAATTTCGTGGCGTAGTCATGCTCGAGAATCGCAAACAGCGAACTCCGTCCCAGAGGGGACGAGGCCAGGTCGGGAAAATCAGCGGCGGACAAGTAGCAGGTTTCCAGCGCAAAAGGCTCTTCCCCGGTGAGGCGGAGACGTTGGATCCTTACCACTCGGCTGGTGTCCGGCAGCCCGAGCCTTGCCGCAACTTCCGGCTCGCCCTCAATCACCTTTGCCACCAGCACGCGAGAGCGCGGAGCCAAACCACGGCTCGACATTTGCTCGGTGTAGCTCATCAACTTGTTAAAGTGGATCTTAGGGACGGCGACGAAGGTGCCTGCCCCGAGCCGCCGTTCGACGATTCCCTCGTGTTCCAGGCCGGCCAAGGCGTGGCGGGCCGTCATGAGACTCACCTTGTGCGTCTTGGCCAGTTCGCGCTCCGACGCAACCGCATCCCCGGGCCTGAGGCTCGCGGAAGCGATGTGGTTGCGGATCTCGCTCTGGATTCTTTTGTAGGCGGGAGTCCGATTGCGATGATTTCCAGACATAATCGATTGTTTCCAGAACCCCTCGGACGGCAAGCCGCCGGCAAGTGCTGAATGCCCACACTTCAGCGCCTTATGCTATATAGCTTATTGACAGTTCGATGTAAAGCTCAATTCCGATAAAGGGGCGTTTCATGATCCTTCACACGCGGCTCGGCACAGGATTGGAGCTGAAACTGCGCTACGCGCGGGACAGATCAGAATGCGGGCAGCGTAGAATCTGGCCGGAAACGAGTAATCATGTGTACTTGACGCACTGATTTCCCGATTTGGGACTGACTCCGGAGTTGCAGCTTTTCCCGTTGCGGGTCCCTCCCCGGCCGGGGGACGCTTCCCTGCAGGCCGAGTTCAACACTTTTTTCACACTATTGCTTTTTTTTCTTGACTATGGGACATCGCGTGCTATATAGCATAGTTCGTTTGTATTAGGACCAGTTTGCAACCCGGCTGGCGAGTGCTTTCAGGAGGCGCTGCGATGACGAAATTGACGTACCGAAGGCGTAGAGACTTGGGACAAAGTGACAAGAGCAAGCAGGCTGTGGCTTCTTTTGTAGCAGTCTGCGCGGTCTTCCTCATCTTGTCTGCAGCAGGGCTGGCGCAAGAGCTGGCGGCTACGCTTACAGGTACGGTGACCGATCCCAGCGGAGCCTTGGTGGCCGGCGCCACGGTCGTGGTTCACAGCAACGAGACCGGCGTCGATGTCCGCTCCGTGACCACCACCAACACCGGTAGTTTCAATATCACGAACCTGCCCGCGGGCCGATACACCGTCACGGTCAAAGAGGCCGGCTTTCAGACCTACGTAGCCAATGAAGTCGTTCTGAACGTCGCCGAAAAGCACACTCTCGATGTGCAATTGAAGACCGGGAAAACCACCGAAACCGTCGAAGTAGTAGCAGAAAACACACCCATTCAAACCACCACGGCGGAAGAGTCCGGAACCGTCACTGGTGACCAGGTCCGTGAGCTGGCGTTAGACAATCGAAATTTCGAACAGCTTGTATTGCTGCAACCCGGCGTCTCGAACCAGCTGGGCGATAAGCCCGGATTTGGGCTGCAAAGCAATACTGAGATCTCGATTAACGGCGCGCGAACCGGGGCCAACAACTGGACGGTTGACGGAGCCGACATCAACGACAGTGGGTCGAACGGCACCCTCCTCAATACGCCCAGCATCGACGCGATCCAGGAGTTCACGCTGGAACGAAGCAACTATGACGCATCGTTTGGCCGTAGTGGCGGCGGGCAAATTGTCGTCCAAACGAAATCTGGCACCAACCAATTTCATGGCAGCGGGTACGAATTTAACCGTAACAACGATTACAACGCGAATACATTTACCGATCGGGCATCCATTGCCCAAGGCTCTCCTTATTCTGCGTTCCCAACCCCGGTTGAGCACTACAACGACTTCGGCTTTACGATCGGCGGACCGCTGATCATTCCCAAGGTATACCACCCGGACAAGAACAAGACCTTCTTTTTCTGGGCGGAGGAGTGGCGCAAGGCGAATACTCCGGATCCACAAACGTTTACGGTCCCCACGGCGGCGGAACTGGGAGGCTCATTTACGGGCCCGATCCCCGTGGCCCCAGCCGGTTGCGTGACCACCACCGGCGGCACCTCGACCATTAGCTCAACCTGCTTTAGCGCGAACGCACAGGCGTATCTGACCGCCTTCATGAGTGCCTATCCCGCAAACCCCAACGGACAGCTGGTAACCGACTTCAGTCAGTTGAACAATTTTCGGGAGGATAATATCCGTCTTGACCAAAATATAGGGGACAAGATTCGCCTGTTCGGGCGTTATATGCAGGATTCAGTGCCAAATAGTTTCCCGTTTGGCCTCTGGGGTTCTGCGAACTATCCGGGAGTTGAACCTACGTCTCTCAATACTCCCGGCCGCAATCTCGTACTCAACGCGACTATGACGCTATCTCCCAAGGTAGTCAACGAAATCGAATTCGCTGATGCCTACGGCGCCATCAACTCCGTGTTGACGAACGCGATTGCCGATTCGCCCGCGTTCACGAGCACGCTCACCGGCCTCACCACCTACCAGGACCCTTACGGTCGCGCGCCGGGCGTGACCTTTGCGTCGTCAGGTAACGTGGGCTTGGCGAACCAGAGCGCACCCTACTTCGAACGAAATAAAGATCGCAACATTTTCGACAATATCTCGATTCAGCACGGCAACCACACGATTCGCGCTGGCGTCACGGCCATGTGGATGATCAAGACCGAGAATGGCGACAGTGGCTCGGCGACTTTCACGTTTTCAGACCACACGGCTACAGGAGGGGATCCTGAATTTGCGAACTTCCTTCTGGGACAGGCAGACTCTTACTCGCAGCAAAGCAAGGACACGATTCCCTACCTTCACTACGTGAATTTCGAGGCTTACGTTCAGGACGACTGGAAGGTCACGCCGCGGCTCACCTTGAATTTGGGGGTAAGGTATAGTTATTTCCCTTCCCCGTCTGACAGCAATAACACTTTGCTGAACTTCGATCCATCGCACTTCGCTTTTGGCAGCGCTCCCACGATTGACCCCGCTACTGGCACCATGGTTACAGGTAGCCCCAATGCTGACAGTGCCACGTACGCCAACGGTTTAGTTTTCCCCACGGGCGCAGCCTGTTCCGCGGCCCAGGCGATCTCTTCAACCGCCAGCTGCTCTCCGTTTGGCAGTCTGGTGAATGCCAACTCTAACAAGAACTTCGGCCCGCGCTTCGGCCTCGCGTACGACCCCTTCGGCGACGGGAAGTGGGCGATACGCGGCGGCTATGGCATCTTCTACGACCGCACTCTCAACGGTATTTGGGAGCAGAATGCCTTTGATGATCCCCCCCTGGTCCAAACATCGGCGATCAACAATAACGGAAATTCCAGCTTCAACATATTTGATAACGTGCAAAACGGGTCAGCGGCCCCCACGCCTGTGACCCCGGTTAACATTGTAGTAACCGGAACTCCGGTCTTCAAAGTTCCGAGTTACCAGGATTACAACGTTTCGGTTCAGCATGAAGTAATGCGAAACACGGTCCTCGAAGTCGGCTATGTTGGCACCAAGGGCACCCACCTCCTCGGGGATATGGACCTTAATCAGCCCACCGTGGCTGCGCGCCTTGCGAATCCCAACTCGGACGCCAACGCACTGGTGAACTTCCCGGGCTTCGGGTCGATCCGATCGCGGAATCCGATCTTCACGAGTAACTACAACTCCTTACAGGTTTCGCTGAATCGCCGCCTTACCAACGGCTTGACCTTGGGAGTCGCTTACACGTGGTCGAAGCTCCTGACCACGCAGTCGGTTGATCGCGATTCGGGGATACAAGATACGTATGACGTAAAGGCCGCCTATGGCCTGTCCACGCTCAACACCCCTCAAATCTTCGTCCTCAGTTACGTCTACGATTTACCGTTCTTTAAGAACGAGCGCAATTTGAAGGGATACGTGCTCGGCGGGTGGGAAATCTCCGGCATCGCGAACATCCAAACCGGTCAGTCACTGACAGTAACCCAGGGCACTGATCCGTTTGCCACCGTGGCTAATAACAACTCGGGAATTAATCTGGCACGCGAAGGCTTGATTCAAATCCGAGCCAACCGGAGCGGCGACGTCAACGGCCCGAAAACCCCGGCTGAATTCTTTAATACAGGAGCTTTCTCCCGGGCGTCTGGAGCCTTCGGTAACGAGGCGCCGGGTTCGCTGTTGGGCCCCGGGTTTCAGCTATGGGATACGTCGCTGCACAAGAATTTTGATTTTGGCGAGCGGGTGCGCTTGCAGCTCCGGTTTGAATCGTTTAACACGTTCAATCATGGCAGTCCAAACGCGATCAACACCTCTTGTGTGGGATCGACGGCCGATCCACTCTCCTGCACGGCTGGGAACCCCGCTTT
Source organism: Candidatus Sulfotelmatobacter sp. (assembly GCA_049280095.1). GTDB lineage: Bacteria > Acidobacteriota > Terriglobia > Terriglobales > Acidobacteriaceae > Sulfotelmatobacter. The sequence continues at coordinate 122,373 of JBAPPL010000039.1, forward strand.
CGGTACCGTCACGGGATATCACGATCCGCGGACGTTGCAGCTCGGGGTAAAAATTAGCTTCTAGCCGACGCTCACCATAAGGCGTACGCCGAATTTCGGCGTGCGCCTTTTTCCTCTCCGGCCGCGCTGCCGGAAATACTCCTAGATTACCAGCCCTTCACTGGCTCTCGCTCCTTTTAATAGCGGCCGCTCTTCCCTTCTCCTGGATCGCGAGCGCGATCTGTTGTTCATTCGCGGCTTCGGCAGTCTGGCCTAGCTGCCGCAACACTGTGCCGAGAACAAAGTGGGCCTCGAAGTAGTTGGGATCGATCTGGATGGCTTTGCGAAGTGGCGCAACCGCCTGGCGCGGATGCTGCAGCGCCAACTCGGTCTTGCCCAGGCCAAACAGAGCTTCGGAATAGCGGGGATTCACTGCCAGGGCAGCCCGAAAATGAGGTTCGGCCTCTGCGGGCTGGGATTTATCCAGAAGGATCTGGCCGAGGATGCAGTTGGAGACCGGATCACTGGGAAAGTGCTGCAACTCTGTCCGGAATTCCTTCTCGGCAAGATCGTTCTCGCCTTCTCGCCAATACTCAAAACCCAGGCCGGAATGGACTCCCATAAAGTTCGGGTCGGCGGCTTCGGCCGCTTGATATTCCTTGATCGCCTCGGGCCGATTCGACATCTGGTCGTAAGCTGTGCCCATCAGGATGTGAGCGGATGCCGAATTTGGATTCACTTGCATAATTCGAGCGAACACGCTCGTTAGGGCTTTGTAGTCCTTCATCCGCAGGTACGCCTTGCCCAGCATGTCGAGCGTCTCCAGATCGGAGGGTTGTGCCTGGTTTGCGCGTTCCAAATAGCTGGCGGCTTCCGGATAGCGATCGAGAGCGAACAAGGACAGGCCGGCTAAGTCGAGAATCTGGAAGTCGGTTGGATAGGCCGCCGATAACGGTCGAACCAAGCGCCACGCTGGCGCGTAGCGTTGGGCTTTGAAATAAGCAATCGCGAGATTGCGCTTCGTCGTGGGATCGTCAGGATGGAATTTCAGCGCTTCTTCGTATAACGGGATTGCCTCGGCAGGTCGCCCCATACGGGCCAGCACAATTCCCAGATTGTTTAGCGCGGCAATTGAATGCGGATCGATCTTCAATGCGCCCCGCAGAGCGTCCGCTGCAGCCGCGTTGTCGCCCTTGTGCATCGCTTCCGCAGCCTGTTCGAGGTAGGTGTGCAGCTGTATTTCCTCGCTGGTCGGGGTCGGCGCGTTGCGCGGAACTTGCGACTGGGCCGGCACACAATGCGCCATCAGCAGCCAGATTGCACAGACAGTCGCGATCTGCGACGCGCGCATTTGCTTTCGCATACACCAAATTCTAACCCACGGATCGACTTGGCTGTTCGTTTTGGTCCGCCACTTTGAGCTTGAGCAGCGACTCCTCCACGCCCCGTATAATGGAGGTCTGCCTATGCGAGCACTGCTTTCGGTGTGGACACTTTCCCTATGGATAGGGTGGCTACTGACTGGGATGCTGCTCGCACAGTCTTCTGCAGCTAAGCCTCCAGTAAGTTCATCGTTACCCAAAGCGCAGAACCCCGGCGAACAGGCGGTCCCGCAGTTCGAAGATGTTGCACAGAAAGCCGGGCTGACGGTGTCGCACATTTCTTCTCCCGACAAAAAGTACATCGTCGAATCCATGAGCGGCGGCGTAGGACTGATCGACTGCGACAACGACGGCAAGCTCGACATCATCACCGTCAACGGCTCAACAGTGGAGCGCTACCGCCAGGGCGGCGATTTAATGATCACGCTCTACCATCAGGATACTGATTCGAAGAGCAACGAACTTCATTTCACAGACATCACCAAGTCCGCCGGTCTTACTCATAAGGGCTGGGGCATGGGCGTGGCCGTGGCTGATTACGACAACGACGGCTTGCAGGATATTTACGTCAGCGGCTACGGCGGCAACGCTCTCTATCACAACCTCGGCAACTGCAAGTTTGAAGATGTAACCGAAAAAGCTGGTGTGGGCGCCGGCGGCTTCAGCACGGGAGCCGCCTGGGCCGACTACGACCGAGACGGCCGCGTGGATCTCTTCGTCTCGCGTTACGTGCACGTGGATATCGACAACCTGCCGCAGTTCGGCAACGATCCGCGATTCTGTCGCTACAAGGGAGTGCTGGTGCAGTGCGGTCCCTGGGGCATGCTCGGCGAATCGGATTTGCTGTTTCATAACAAGGGTGACGGTACATTCGAAGAAGTGTCAAAGAAGGCAGGCGTGGACGATCCCCATCATTATTATGGCTTGGGCGCGACCTGGGGTGATTATGACAACGATGGCTGGCCTGATCTTTATGTGGCCAACGACGCCGGACCGAACTTTCTGTATCACAACAAGCACGACGGAACGTTTGAGGAGGTCGGACTGCTGGATGGAGTCGCGCTCAGTGGTGATGGCATGGAGCAAGGGTCGATGGGCGTCGACTGGGGCGACTATCTTCACGAAGGCCGTCTGTCCATGATCGTCACCAATTTTTTTGAGCAAGGCTCAACTCTGTATCACAACCTCGGCAAAGACAATTTCGCTGACGTTAGCGTGCGCTCCGGCCTAATGAAGCGAACTTATCCCCTCGTGAGCTGGGGCACGGCGTTCTTTGATATGGATAATGACGGTTGGCTCGATTTGTTTATCGCCAACGGCCACGTCTACCCGCAGGTTGATACGATTCCCGGAGGAACACCGTACCGGCAGCCAATGCTGCTGTTCCGCAACCATCGCGATGGAACTTTCGAAGACGTTTCCCAGGAGCTGGCGAGCATGCCTCCACAATCGAGGCGTGGCGCGGCCTTTGGAGACATCAACAACGACGGCAATGTGGACATTGTGGTGCTCAACGTGGGCCAGCCGCCATCGCTCCTGATGAACCATAACGACAGCCCGAATCACCGGGTCTTGTTTAAAATGGTGGGGACAAAAAGCAACAAGGCTGCGATTGGCGCGCGCGTGACGGTGAAGGCCGGAACGCTGATGCAGTTCAGTGAGGTGCGCGGTGGCGCGAGCTACCTCTCGCAAAATGACTTGCGATTGCACTTCGGTTTGGGGGCAAACGACACGATGAGTGAAGTAAGCATTCGCTGGCCGAATGGCGAAACCGAAGTTCTGCGGAACGTGGCAGCAGATTTCATTTACACCGTCGTCGAAGGCACGGGGATTCAGCAGAAGGTCGCGCTTCCGCCTTTGCCGCGGCGCTGAGGTCGCATCTTTAATCGGTCGAGGGGATCGTTTCTAACTAGGGGGACAATACGGATGAGTCGACGGGCGTGCGGCACTCGTTTTGCAGTGTTTCTCTTTGTCGCCATTTTCGGGCTGGCAACTCGGCTTCCGTCCCAGAGTGTCGCCGAAACCCGGCGTGGCGGCCTTGAGCTTACCTCCGGCCTTGGGCGCAAGCTCTATTCGCTGCCGGATGACGAGGGCGTTATGAATGCTCGCAAGAACCTTGCTGCAGATCCGAAGAATGTGGATCGGGTTCTGCAGCTTTCTAAAGCGGAAGCGGCGCGTAGGCAATATAAAGAAGCGGTAGCTACCTCCACCGAGGGATTAGCTCTTGCTCCGAAGAATGCGGATCTTTATCTTGAACGCGGTCATCGGGAACTCGGACTTCGGGAGTTTAAAGCTGCCATGAACGACCTGGAGGAGGCAACGCGGCTCGCACCGGAGATGCTAGATGCTTATTATCACCTTGGGTTGGCACATTATTTCTTGAGTCAGTTCGACGAGGCAGCGGTATCGTTTGACAAAGCGCGAGCGTTGGCGAGGAGCAACGACAGCCTGATTGACTGCTCTAACTGGCTCTATGTTTCGCTGCGCCGCGCCGGCAGGGAGCAGGAGTCGGCGCAGGTTTTGACACGCATCACGTCCCAGGTCAAGAACACCGAGCCGCATCTTTATTTTTACCTGCGGCTTTTGCATTTCTATCACGGACAGCTTACGGCGGAGGCTGTGTTGCCACCTCCGCCTGCCGGACCGGACGATCTCGAGGGCGAGCTTGCGTTCGACACAGTGGGCTATGGCCTCGGGAACTGGCATCTCTATCATCAGGAGCCTTCCAAGGCAGCTGGCCTGTTCCGGAACGTGGTGAAGGGTGAGGCGTGGAACTCGTGGGGATTTATCGGTGCGGAGATGGAGCTCATCCGCGGGGAGAAGTAACGCGATCGCCGGTTTGTAGCATAAGATTTGTACCAGAAGAAGCTGATTCAGGATTGAGGGATCACACCATGCACGGGATATCCCGAAGGGCCTTTTTGATGACCGCCTCAGCCTCGGCTGCTGGCGCGGCTTTATGGAGCAGCATGCCCCGACTCATGGCGAATCCCCTGGGACTGCCGATCGGGTTACAGCTGTACTCGGTGCGCGACATGCTGCCCAAGGACTACGAAGGGACTCTGGCGCAGCTGGCTACGATCGGCTATCGCGAAGTTGAGGCTGCTGGCTTTTTCGGCCACAGCCCCGCCGAGGTGAAGCGGGCGATGGACCACGCGGGTCTGCAATGTGTGAGCGCGCATTATCCGTTAAGGGATCTCCTGCCCAAAGTGGATGAAGTGCTTCAGTTCGGAAAAGATCTGGGACTGAAGTACGTCGTCTGCGCATCGCCCATGCTGAAAGATCCGTCGCGCGTGAAGGACTCCGCGTCTCGCGAGGCTCGTGAGTCGATGACGCTCGATGACTGGCGTTGGAATGCGGAGCAGTTCGATCGCATCGGAGAACGTGCGAATGCAGTCGGCCTTCGGTTTGCTTACCACAACCACACGGCGGAGTTCCGCTCCGAGAACGGCACAGTGTTTTACGACGAACTCTTAAGATCAACCGATCCGGCGAAGGTGACGATGGAGATGGATTGCGGTTGGGTGGTCGTTGGCGGAAAGAACCCCGTGGACTACCTAGAACGCTACCCCTCGCGTTTTTCCATGCTGCACGTAAAGGATTTCAAGATGGGCAGTCGTGTTTACACGAACTCCGAGCCGCCGCCTTCGACGGAGTTGGGACGCGGCAGTATCGACTATCGTCCCATCTTCGAAGCAGCGAAGAAGGCTCCTCTCGAGCACGCGTTTGTGGAGCAGGAAGCGTTCGATATGCCGCCGATGGAGGCGCTCAGGATCGACGCCGACTACATGCACGCACTGAAGGTGTAACGGACGCGATCCTCATTTTATTTCTGCCTCTTCAGCCGGCAGCAATTCGTAGCTCACGAACGCGACCTTCAGGCTATCTGGCGACCAGGAAGGCACGTTGATGGTTCCCTGCCCGCCGAAGAGTGTGGCGAGAAGTGTGATTTTTCCTTCGGGTTTCCCGCCACTCACACTCATCAAGCGTAGCCGCACGTCTTTATTCGGTGGATGCCCGGTGACATCATTTCCGTACGACAGGAACACCATCCACTTGCCGTCGGGAGAAATGTGCGGGAACCAGTTGTTGAACTCGTCGAAAGTAATCTGCTCCTGGGCGCTGCCATCGGCGCGCATACGCCAGATCTGCATGCGGCCGGTGCGTTCGGAGTTGAAGTAAATATACTGGCCGTCGGGTGAATATTCAGGTCCATCGTCGAGCCCTTTGGCGGTCGTCAGGCGCGTCTCGTCGCCGCCGGTGACGGCAATGGTGTAAATGTCGAAATCGTCATTACGCCGCCCTACGAAGGCGAGGGTCTTGCCGTCGGGCGACCACCCATGCCAGTAGGACGGAGAGTTTTGGGTGACGCGCCGCGGCGCGCCGCCGCCGATGGGCACGACGTAAACGCTGGACTGGTGGTCAGATTGCGACTGGTCGCTGATAGCCAGCAGAGTATCGTCGGGCGAAATGCCGTGGTCGTTGTTGCAATGCGTGGCTGTGCCCGTGTCGATGGTCGTGGGCGTTCCCCCGGCGACGGGCAGTTGCAGGATGTGGCCTTCTTGATTGAAAAGAAAATTGGTACCGTCGCGGCTCCAGTTGGGCGCTTCGAAGTGGCTGGCAGCGCCGTAAACCACGCGGCGATCGCTGGAAGCGATCGCGACCGTCTCAAGCGTGCTGTAGAGAACAGGAGTCGTCGTGCTGGCTGCAGGAACCGAGAGCGTGAGGTTCGAGAAGACGGCCTTCTCGACCACGTCCTTCTCGTGTGAGCACACTCCGATACCGACGTAGAACGAGCCTTGCAGCGGAAGTTTGATGGATGCGCCCGAGGGGCGCAGCGTTTCACCCACCTCCCCGGCAAGGAAAATGTAGATGAAGTCGCCTCGCTTCTCAATGCGCAGACGGTGAGGTGCGGAGTAATTGGTTTGAATCTCGTGCGTGGTCGAACCTTTGGCTTCGCGGAACTGCAGAGAGGTAAGGCCGTCGCCATGCAGCGCAACGTCAGCGTAGGGAGCATCGGCGTCGAGGCTCTGGCGGATCATGAGCACGGCCTTGCGATGCGGATTGCCTCCCTTTTCGGGGAAGGCAATGTCCGCGGTTAACGCAATGTCTCCCGTCGTTTGCTTCCATGCGAATTGAAACGCATCGGAAGTGAACCACACGTTTTCGCCGCTGCCAGCAAGACTGTAGGCGTTGTGCGGCGCATCGTATTGCGCGGAACCCGCATGCAGCACGGTACCGATGTCGGCATGATTCTGAAAGAGACCGAGAGAGGGTGGGGTGGCCTGGGCGCACAGCGGGCAAAGTGAGGACAGGAAGAACGCGACGATACAGCCCAAGGAGGACAGGAGTAAAGATATCGGTCCGAAGATACGCTTGCACACGATGGGAACGCCTCCGCGACGGTTCAACGGAAAGGTAGGGCGACAGAAACGAATTGTCAACCAGGCGGTACGGCGCTCCGGTCCGATTACGCCTTGCCAATTGGCGGAGGCCGCGGCAGCCAGCGGAGACAGAAACGTCTCTCCGATTCGTGGCGCGGGTGCGCCAGGTGCGCCGCTCCCCCGCTCAGAAATTAAAACGGTAACCCAGAATCATCTTGGCAATCAGATGGTCGGTCGCGCCCGTCAGTCCGACGCCTAAGCCGAAATTGATCTCCCACTGCGGAGCGATGCTTAAGTCAATCGCGGGAAAAATCTGGTGTTGTTGTTGCGACAACGCATCGAACCCGGTTACCGGACCGACCGAACCGTAATATTCCAGACCTCCCGCAATTTTCCGAGTGAAATCGTAACTGAACTTGAAGTTTGGCGAAAATACGACGCCCTGGTTCACGCTCTCGCCATGAAACGACCGGTCGAGCGTCGGGTTCACCGACCAATACCATCGGCCGAATTTCTGGTCCACAATCGGACGGATCTCCCAGGTCCAAGTGTCCACCGAATATTGCCGCCGCTGATAGCCGATTTCATTCGAAATGCTCAGACCCACCGGCCAGTGCCACTTCGCCGGAACAGCGACGCGCGGCCGGATGTGGTCCCCTACCCACTGCCAGCCTTGACCATCAGTGATCGAAGTAAAGATGTAAAAACCGCATTCGAACCAATCATTGAATCCATGCGTGATCTCAACGGTTTCATGCTCCGCGTGATTGGTAGGATAAACACCGTCCACGACCTTCTTCGAGCCGTCGATGGTGAAGTTGCTGTGGAGTTCAACCATGGTGTGACCGGGATCGACCAGGTCGGATCCGTACACCTGGATTTCGTAGTTGTCTTGAGCGCGGGCAAGGGGTGAAGCCAAAATAAACGTGAGCAGAGGAAGCGCGAGAAGGAAACGCTGCACACGCCGGCTAAAGCCCTGTTGACCCATGACGAAAGAGTACCAGCTACGAGAGGAATTTGGCAGGCTGCCCAGGCAGACGTGACGCGGTCACAAAATGAAGACGCACTGCCGAACAGCTGGCAGTGCGTCTTCAGTACGGTTAAAGGCCACGAAGTGTTTTTCAGAGTTGAGTTAGAAGCGAACGCGGGCGCCGACTTCGATCTGCCGGTTGCCTCCTGGTTCTTCCTGCGCCGAACCGCCGGACAGGGTTCCGAAACCGCCTGGCCCTGAGCCACTAAAGAGGCCGGTTGCGAAAAAGCCATTCGGGTCGAGGAACTGATCATGGTTGAAAACGTTAGCAAAAACGCCTTGAACTTCCATGCTGATGCCCTCTGCGACTCTGAAATTCTTCCGGACGCTGAGATCCATATTCCAGTAAGGCAAGCCAGGAATACAGCCAAAGCCGCAGTCCTTGTTATCTAACCCCAGAATCGGATCCCGGAAGTCGTTAATCGCAGCTGGCCCGGCCTTGAAAAGATTAGGAAACTGGCCGCCGGGTTGGTCGTAGCGGTGACCGCTGGTGGCGTGCGCTACCGGAACGATATTTTCGTTGCCGAAGTAGTTGACGTTGTCACCAGCTCCGTATTCCTGACCATCTCCGGTTGAGGTAAAGAGTTCGACCGGCGCGCCGCTTCCCGCACTGAATACCGTCGAGAACGTCCAGCCACCCAGCGCGCGCCCCAGCAGCCCCGACTGTCCTTTAAAGAAGGGCGGCTGGTAGACGAAGAAGAAGTTATAAACGAACTTGCGGTTGAAGGTCTGGTTGCCGTACATCGTCCCCAAATTGAACGGATCATCTGGAGTGAATCCGCCGGTTGCCTGGACTAGCGCTCCAGTTCCCAGCGCCTTGGAATATGTGAAGTTCGACTGCAAGGTCAATCCCTTCCAGTCGGCCATCTTGAGGGATGCGAAACCGCCATTGTAGTTTCCGTAGCCAACGCTGGCATTATCCCCGGGTCCTGACGACATCTGCGGCGACGTACCCCCGATGGCTGGGTTTATGTTGTTCATCATGGTGGTACCAGGGACTCCATTGAAAACGAAACCCTGGCCGTTGCAAGTGGCGCAACCGACGCCGCCATCCATGTCACTCCACATAGACCAGACCAGCGCCTTCGTCAAGTTTGCGAGTTCATTCGTGACAACAGCAGCGGTACAGGTGCTCGCAACCCCATTGATCTGGCAGTACGCCGGATTCATCGCATGCTCGAAGAACGGTTGCGGCGTGATGCTGGTGGCCGGTAGAGGTCCGCCGGCGCCATTGCCGTTGCAACCGCCTGCAGCGAGACCTTGGACGCCGCCGCACAATTGCAATACGACATTCTTATAGGCTTGAGCGAATTGCTGGCCGCCCTGCGTCATCATGTAAGGCACGGCGTTAAGGTTGACGGGCTGGTACTCGTGGGTGATTCTGCGCCCGATGTAGCCCACTTCCAATATGACCTTGCGAGACAACTGGCGCTGAATAGTCAGGTTGAACGAATCAACCTCATTGGGCCGGAAATTCGGATCCAGTACGGAGGCGGTAGCGGATGAAATGCCGTTGACTCCGGGATAATATGGTTGGGGCAACGTCGTTGAAGCTTGCTGAAGCGGCGCGGTCAAGCCATCCACGCCGATGCGGAAAGCCGTGGCGGCGGTATTGGTGCCAACGCCGCCGCAGGTACCGCTACTGAGGCTAGTAACACACTGCGTGGGCTGGAGGAGACCGGGACCCAACAAGGGCACCAGCACCAAATCCACACCGTTCAAGCGGCCGAAAATGCGGCCATAGCCGGCCCGAACCACTGTATCTTCGTGACCGAATAATTTGCCGGCAAGGGAATCGCTATCGAAGCGAGGGTTCCAGGCCGCAGCTACGCGCGGGCTGAATGAGCCGTAGAACGGGTTATAAGGATACTTCGGCCCATTGGCGGTGTTGCCCAGCAGGGCAAAGCCGACTTCCGGATTGTAGTTTTGGCCCTGCAGCGCCGCACGCTTGCGAGCATCCAGGTAGGCTGCACCCGAAATTACCTGGTCTGAGGAATCCACGAGTTCCACCTGTTTGCCATTGGCTTCCACCGGCGGCATCTCCAGCGTCCAGCCCAACCCGTAAGTCAGGGTGAAGGTCGGTTTCATGTGCCAGGTATCGCTGAAGTAGACGTTGTAGTAGGGGATGGTGCTTTTGTCGAATGCCGGGGTCCCAATTGGATTCAACGTCAGACTCGCGCCGGAGCGTGTATATGCAACCTGCGAGATTGAAACGACGCCCAGCGCCGCCGCGTTAAGGGAGCTGCAGTTGGTAATAGCCGGAACAGTATTACCGTTGACCGTATGGGTCAAAGAGCAGAGTGGGAAGTCTGTTGTAAATCCTGGGAGGTTCGAAAGTCCCGATCCAGTAGTGCCGTTGCCCAGTTCATAGACGACCTGGTTGTTGATACCACCGCCGTTGTCGGTGCGCTGGTGGTAATCCCAATTGTGCTCGTAGGTACCGCCAAACGTGAAGAGGTGGTTGCCTTTCAATATGGAGATATCATCGCGCAGCATCTGATCGTGCCCATCCCAGAAACGGTTGCGCGTATTCTGCGTGTCCACATTGTAGGGCCCGAGATCATTCACTTGCCCGAACCCGGCCGACTGGCCGCTATCGATTTCAAGCGCTCCGCCCAGCGTGGGGGTCTGCGCCGGATCTCCAATCCGCTTCCATTGCCAGAAGTTGCGCAGGAAGCTGTAGTGCAGATCGTTGGTGGTGTTGGTGCTGATATTTGTAGTCAAGCCTGCCGTCCACAAAAAGGCCTGCTGCGGAAGACTGGACTGAGAAGCCGGAACGCCGAGCGTGTCTCCAGAGAAGAAGCCTCCGATGTCAACCTGAGCATCCGCGGCAGCTTTCAGCTCGAACCAACGATAGCTGGACATGAAGTGCCACTTGGGCGAAAAATCGTGATCCAGCCGTCCAACCGCGAACTTGCTGGTGGTTGGTTGAGCGAGATTGGCCGAGAAACCCAGAACGTTCGCACTGTCGCATAGAGTCTGAGTGCAGTTAGCATTCGTGGCCGGCTCGTACTTGTTCCATATCTGCTGCACCAGGGGATTGACTCCAATATTGCGGGGGTCGTAAGGCCCGATCGTTGACGCAGTGCAGGTCCCGTTCAGACAGTATGTGTTCGCTGGGTAGCTAAAACCATTGTAGATCACGGTAGTCGGGTTTAGGTTGTAAAGACCACCAGTCACATCGTCCGTCAACAGCCCTAGTTGCAAGGTCGGCGAAGGGACGTTCCTAACAATGGTCTCGGAATCGGGGAAATTGAAACCTTCGTAGTTGAAAAAGAAGTAGGTCTTGCCTCCCAGAACGTCCTTCGGGATAAGCGGGCCGCCAATCGCTCCGCCGTAACGGCTGTAATGAAAGCTGGGAATCTGAGTGATGGGATCGTTGTGATTATTCTGCCAGCTATTCGATGACCAGTTATTGTCTTTGTAATATTCGTAAGCCGTGCCATGCCAGGCATCGGTGCCGCGCTTGGTGACCACCTTCACTTCGGAGCCGGAAGAGCTGTTGAAGTCGGCGGTCTGGCCGGCTGTATTTACTTTGAACTCCTCGACGCTATCCTGGGGAGTGGGCAAAACGCCCGTGGCGCCACCCACGCCTTTGCCGCCCACGGATGGTCCTACGCTATTTTGATTGGCCACGCCTCCGCTCGGGTCACCGGCGAAGCTCTTGGTGTAAACGTTCATGCTGCCATCCATGTCGTTGGTGTTATCACCCCCGTCGAGCGAGAACGCACTCTGATCCACAACCGTCCCCGCAACGGAACCATCGGGGCTTACGCCCGGCTGCAGCGCGATGAAGGTGCTGACGTCGCGGCCCAGGCTGGGCAGATTGTCGATCGTAAGATTCGTGATGGTATTGCCGACGGTTGCGTTCATGGTCTGCAGTTCGTTGCCCACAGCCGAAACTTCCACCACCACATTCGCGCCCCCCACTTGCAGAGTTAAGTTGACCGTTAGGCTGGCTCCGACTTTTACCTCCTGGTTTCCGGTCTTCGTGGTTTCGAATCCCGCCTTGCTCACCGCAATGTTATAGATGCCCGGGTTTACGTCCACGTAGATGTAGCGTCCGCTTGCGTTCGTGGTAGTGGATCGCGCAACATTGGTCGCCGTGTCGGTCAATGTAACCGCCGCGCCTGACACCAGTGCACCCGTAGGATCGGCTACTGAACCGGCAACCGTGCCAGTTGAAGTTGATTGCGCCCACGCGGAAAAAGAACTGCCCGCGCAAACCACCAAAAGCAGAACCAGAGCCAACTTCGCACTGCGGATTTGCATTGCTTCCTCCAACCGAGAAATTGAATGTTGTTGGCAAACGAAACATCACGGACAAGACACGAATCTTCCGCGACTGCGTATTAGCAATTAGCTAACCACAAGGAGTTTGTCGATTTTTCAATCGCTTACATCGCTGATCGGATTTGAAGTTATGAAACAGCGGATGCCGCAGGACAGTGCTTACAACCTATCTTCCGCGAGTAAGGCTGCATGTCCGTAGGACTGAACCGGTGTCTTGTAGGAATACATCAATCAGGAGGGAGATCTTCCCAAGTCCGGATTTCGGGAGATTCAGTAAGCTGCGGGGTTGCGAAAAGGCCGTCCCGAGGGCTGTTAGACTGCAGAGCGAGGTTCGGCGGGGTCAACTACAGGCTTTTGTTAAGTTTAAGCAGGGGAACACACTCACCAGAGCACGCTCCTGCGTCACGATGTAAATTTGGATCGCTTCTATCCGGTGGAAAAACCGCTCATCCCGATCCACGAACGCGCCAGGAGTTGCAGATTTTTCTTATAAGTGCGGGTGACGGTGTACTGTCTTCCTCCACGCATGTGGATTACATATTCTCCTGTGGACCACGGGTGAATTTCTTCGACTAGGGCTGCGTTCACCAATGCAGATCGATGAATCCGCACAAAGCCGTGGGGACTGAGTTTCTCCTGAATCGTCGCGATGGATTCCCGCAGCATGTGTGAGTTTGACCGGTGGTGCAACAAAACATAATTTCCTTTAGCCTCGACGGCGATAACTTCCGAGGCATCGATGAGAAGAATCCTGCCTTTGGCTTTGATCGCGATCCGCGCCGACGCCTGCCCTGCAGGCGCAGGTAACGACGGCAAGGCTTCGTAGTGTCTCACAGTTCGCTCTGCCTGCGACAACGTCGCAGTCGTACGGTCGTGCTGTGCCTGGGCAGAAACGAGAGACGGCATAGGCTTTTCCCAGTTCATTCCCGCGGCATTTGCGGCTTCGCAAATATGCGGATCGCCGCCATCCGTTAGACTTCCCTCCTCAGTTTTCGTTACTGCTCCCGTTTCTTGGAAATTCATTGTCGTCTAGACCTGCCCGTACGATTCACACACCTGTGCACTGTATATGTTGATTCCGATGACCATAGCGGGGCGCGTGGTTGCCCGACAACGATGGGGAGGTGCGAGAATACCGGGAAGTTATTGCGAACTCTTCTGGCTAAGTCTCACGGGCAACTCGATAAAGGATGCCCTGTGCCCTTCACGATACATAGTCCAGATCGGTGTTCCATCTGCTGGGTAGCGCTGAAAGACCGCCGCGTCCGCCCCGGCCAGGGCCAGTCGAATCCGATGCCCCTTGTGCAGCAGAACGGACGTTGGATACAGCCCGATGCGGATTCTTGCTGGCTCGCCAGGAGTCAATGGCTCAGCATCTCTTCTCAGGAAGCTATGGGGTGGACCCAAGGGCACGTAGGGAAGGCTCTTCGGGTCAACCTCTTTCCGATCAATCATTCGTAAGATCCCCTCATCGACGTAGGTCACTCGCCCGTCAGGGGAAACATCTTCCAGATAAGTATGAAGCGCTCCATCACTCGTGGTTGAGGACATTTCCAAAGTCAGGACTGGCGTACCAGTGATTTCCAGGTCGGTTTCGAGGGGAGCGCTTGTATAGACCAGCAGTTTCCTGTCCTCGCTCGCACGATCGGGATACACGACATCGCCCCCTCCGAATCCGGTGGCCCAGATGCTTTGGTTGCCGGTTGAAGCCGTGAAGTCCACCGTGTAGGAATCGCTGGCGCTAGCTGCTGAAGGCGCTGCAGCGCCCAGCGTATTGTGTGCACCAAAGTACAGGTTGTCAGTGGACAGTCCCGCAGGTGGCCACGTCTTCGTGGTGTGCCATTGTCCTTCACCCATGGAGTAATACTGGATCGAAGACTCAATCGGTTCCGGCCTGTCGCTGCGGAGCACGCGATCGAAAAAATCAGCCTCCATCTTGAATTGCTCCTCGCTCGACGGGACCGGGGGAGTGTGCTTCAGGGCGAAGGGGTCGACGTTGAATCCACCGCCATGTGACAAGGGACCGATGACCACGACCTGCGGGTTCGAAAAGTTCTTATAGCGCGTCAGCGCATCCTCGCCGCCGCCCCCATCAAGCCATCCACACCAGACCATCATGGGCACTTTCGAAGCTTCAATTTGCCGCCGCAGCCCGTAGGGGCTGAGTTCGCCCAGAGTAAACGGACCCACTCGGTCATCGCGAAACTCAACCTTGGCGACGGCATCGGCTACATTCAGGTTGTGGTGCTGACGCACCAATTCGGCCAGATGCCTTCCTCCCGGGTCCGCATCCACCGGGCGCACGCCTGGGGTCATGAGCCGGTCTCTCAAGCATTGCCATCCTTTTACTTCGTCGGCGCCGCACACGTCATCGCGGTCCAGCGCCGCCACCTCGTCACTCCACTCGCGCAGTAGTCCACCCAGCGCTACGCCTCCCGCCTGGATGGCAAACAGAAGATCGAAATTATCGTAAAGCGGCATAACGGCACGGATCGCAGGCTGATATGGAACCGCTGCAGTTTCAGCAGTGTTGCCATCGTAGGAAATTCCAAACGTTCCGACGCGACCGTTCGACCACCGCTGCTGCGCGGCCCAGGCCGCGACTTCTCCCATGTCCGCCACCTCGGTGGGAGAAAACTCCATGGCGCGGTATCCTCCTGACGCTCCACTGCCGCGCGCATCCACGAGCAGCACGGCGAAGTGCCGCTGATTGAAATAGAGCACTTGCCTGTCGAACAGATCGTCTGTTTGAACCACGTGCAACGCCACCATCATTCTCGCTATCCACCCGATCTTTGGTTCGCGCCAGTAGCGCGTGGTGCGCATGAGAACCGGAACCCGCTCACCTGTCTTCAAATCTTGGGGCAAGTAGACGGACACGGCGATCTCCACTCCATCATGCATGCTCACATATCTCGAAGTTGACCGCCGAATGCCAGCCGGAGTGATCTTCTCGCCCGGCAGTTTCGTGCGCAGCGTTGCAACACAAACAAAGACTGACGCTGCCAGCCCCAGGCTGACAATACCTACGCCGATCAACTTCAACGCTCGTCGCATACGCCTCCTCTATGACGCCTCACGTTTCAGTCGATTTCTGCGGACTCGTGTTGGTGGCGGGAAAAGCTTCAGCATCGCGCGGGCAATCTGCGGGAACTGCCGCCGCGATCCGGACACCCGCTGTCCTCTGGCCACAAATCCCAACCACACCAAATAAAGCAGTTCGGTGCGCTGGGAATCGCCGATGATCCGCGTCAGCAATTCGATTCTGCTCCTCTCAGCCCGATTGACGCGGCGCGCCACCACCGGTGAAAGCGAAGCCCAGGTGAACATAGCCGCATCCGATGGCAGAATTCCTTTCTCCCCCAATGGGGCGCGCTTGACCAGCAGTTTCAACAGCAAGCGCAGTGCGTCTCGGCCCCGCTTCCCTTTCAGGCGTGGGATGATGTCCAGACGCAACTCTTCTTCCCACTCACGCAACAGAACATCGAGCAGCTCATCGCGGTCTTTGAAATGCCAGTAGAAGCTCCCTTTGGTCACGCGCAGATGGCGCGCCATGCGCTCGACGCGCACCTCGTCGATTCCGCCGTTAAGTAAAGCGATCCGTGCCGCCTTCAGCCAGTCTTCTCTTCCCAAGCCTTTGTCCATACGGTGCCGTATGTTAATGTGCGTGTCTGGCGTTGTCAATACGGCGCCGTATGGTTAATGCGGGCATGCCGGCAACCTCCAGGTGCACGGCTAGGTGGATCGTCCGGCCCAGGGACGTGCAGCCGACGATAAGTCAGGCGATGGAGGAAACGCTGAAGCAGGAAGCGCGGTGGCTACCCTGTCTTTTTCCAGACAACGTCTTCGTTGTTCCGCCGGTCGATCAGTGCCTCCACTCTGCCCTTTTCGTTCCGTCGAAACAGTCGCCGCCCTTCCACCCCCTTGACAAAGAATATGTCTTGGGCCTCCGGGACGAGCAGGTTCTTGACCTTGCCGGGGCGCTGCGAAAACAGGTCAGCCCCCTCGATCGATACGGTCAGTACGTTCCCAGGCGCAAGTTCATACGTGCCCACGTAATCCACATATCTCTTCAAATCAGGCTTCCCTGCCGCCGGATCTTCGTAATATCGAAGCACCTGTTCGGCGATGATTTGCCAGTCTCCGTTGCGGCGCATCCAGGTGTCGGTTTCGTGATAGCGGGCCCTTTCCACCTGACTGAAAATCGTTTCCGTCTCGTCAAGGTCATAGCTGAGGATTGCCGTGTCGCCCAGAATGCGGCTCTGCGGATTGACCACTTTGATGCTCCCCGAGTATCCCGCCGGCAACGGAGACTGATCAGCGACGAAAGCCTTCTTGTCCATGCTCCGTCCCTTCTCATCAAAGATCATGCTGTCAGCGGCAAAGTACTTTTCGAACGGCCGGCGATCGCCAGACGCAACTGCGTCGACAATTTCTTGGGTTCTGCGGACCAGCTCGTCTTGTGTGATCGTCCTGCCGCCACCGGTGCAGCTTGCCGCACTGAGAGTAACCACAGTCACGGTGCACAACCAAACGTGATTAGTCATATTTTTCTCGAACGAGCTCGATTCCCCCACATGTTCATACGACTAGAGGAAGAGTTCCCTCTTGCGAGGTTCGCTCTACGCGCGGCGTGGCGCCTGGCTTCCATAGCTTCACCTTATGCGCCACGCGATACGCCAAGGGCCCGCCATCTGCCCGGTCGGTGCCCTCGATCGGTCTCGGAATGCACACGAATTCAACCTCCAATTCGTCAGAAGTGGCGCGCACGGTGGTATAGCCGTGTCCGCCGACGTCAATGAAGGAAAGGTGGGGAGCAACCTCGGGATTCGATTCCTTTAGCGCTTGTTGCAAATCATCCGTCTTCTGAAGGGTCAGGCTGGCCACCACACCGTGCATCACCGAAAAGTTCGTCGCATCCTGTACGGGACCACCGGAGCCAGGCTGATAGACGAAGATCGGCCGCAAGGGATCATCTTTGTGTAGTGAGTATTCGAAGGCCTCGAATAATCCGGGAGCGGAAATCGACGCTGTGATGAACTCGACGCCCGCTGGATCGAAGCCTTTTGGTGGCAGCGAGGTAGACAACAGGCCTGCTGTGAAGGCGTGACGGTCTCCTGCAAGAGTGACGAAACCTGCAATTCTTTCTTTTCGGATGAAGTTCAGAATCTCGGCGCGCTCCGTACGATAGGCGGACCAATCGTCGTCCTCGAACAGCGCATAGTCGGAGGTCGGCCACTTCGGCCCGACTCCAGGCGGCAGGTTGTGATAATCGGTCCGCCAGTCGATCATGGCTACGGTGTTGCCCCAGAGCTTCCATGGAGCGGTAGAGGTTCGCAATCGCTCTAGGAACCAGGCTTTCTGCTCGGCGCCCAGCATCGATTGGGCGGGTTCGTTTTTGCACGGATTGGGGAGGGTGGCTCCATTAAAGTTGACCGTGTCAGGGGGATGGCCGCCAGCAAACGTTCGCCCGGCGTCAATGATTTCAATAATGTCGGCCGGAACTCCGTAAGGGAATCCGTGAGTTTTAAAGGCAGCGAATTCTGGCCGGTCGCTTAACGGTTGCGAGCGAAACGTGCGGTTGTCGGTGAGGATCAACTCTAGGTTTCGACCCCATTTGAAGGTGCGATAGAGCTTCAAGCTGTTGATGACTGCCAGGTTTCCCGGCTCGAGCCCCAGACCGCTCTCATCAAAATCGCGGATCGCTGCATCTTTAACAACGGGCGGTACGAACCTGTCTGCGTCCTTGCCGGCAGAATTCGCTTTGGTCACGCGCGCCGGTTGGTACTCGAACCATGCTTGACAGGCGGCCAGCTTGCGAGTTTGCGCGGGGATAAGGCCGGAGCCGAAATTCTCCTGAGTCTGCCAACCCTTCCAGGAAAATTCGTGATTGTCCCACATGCAGACGAAAGGAAAATGGGCGCGCGCATCCTGAAGGTCCGGATCGAGCAGGTAAGCGCGGTAGAGCGCCCGGTAGTCATCGACCGTGGTCGGTACGTGGAAGTCGTGATGTTTCTCGCCGTTCGCGTAGCGCACAATATCCCGCAACTTGCGCGCGTACATGCCCTGGGGCCGATCCTCGGGGTACCACATGATTTCATAGACAAAATCGCCCAGGTGCAGCACAAATCCAAGCTGGTCGTCAGGCGAGCGTCGCCCATCTTCCCAGATCATCCGGCGATAAGCGGTTGATGCGCCCTGTTGCACGTTCTGGCAGCACACGAAAGCGAACCGCACGGGCTTGTCGTACTCATGCGCAGGGGCGGTGATGGTGCGGCCTATTCTGCTGCCAAAACCGTGCTCGTCGGTGAAGCGGTACCAATACACGCATCCGGGCTTCAAATCCGCTGCCAGCACTCGGCAGGTCCAATCTGTCTCCTCAGAAACATGTGCTTCCGCGGTGGCCACGACCCGATGGAAGGTTCGATCGTCAGCTATCTCGACAGTCAACGTTCGTGCCGAGGTTCCGGCAACCGGTGGTCGTCGAGTCCACAAAATTACACTATCGTGATTTGGATCGCCCGAAGCCACGCCGTGCGGATAAAAATCCCGCCGTTCGTTCCATGCAGTGTTAGAAGCGCGGGCGTAGGGCGTTCTCCACGCAAGCGAGGCGCCGTACGATGCGGCCAACGCTAGAAATGTCCGTCGAGAAACTGAAACCATGGATCACCCCCACAGATGTTGGACGGACCGGGTATGATTTCGTCTGCCGCAACCAAGCCTTGAGACATCAGTGGCCAGTCCCGACGGTCTCGCCCCGCTTCAGAGTCCGGTCAAAGAAATCGGCCGTTGCAGTATAGGCGCGCACCCAGTCTCGCCACATCAGGAGCCCGTGGATCTCATCGGGCAGGATCAGTTGTTCGAAAGGCACGTGCTGCGCCCGCAGGCGCTGCACCAGGTCGACGGTTTGGCTGAAGGGCACGTTGCGATCGTCGTCGCCATGGATGAACAGCACAGGCGACTTCCACGTGCTCACGTAGGCATCGGGCGAGGAATCCCATGCCAGCTTGACCGCCGCATCGGCATCGGGCGGGCGCAGGGCCAGATTGCCAAAGTAGGGCCGCTCTGTGAGGAAGACGCTCCAGTCATGCACGCCGTGGAAATCTACCCCCGCCTTGAAGAGATCTGAATTTCGTGCCAGACCCATGGCCGTCAGGAATCCGCCGTAGGAACCACCCCACAATCCGATCTTCTCCGTGTCAACTTCCGGAAGCGATTGCAGATAATGTCCTGCCGCAACTACATCTTTGTATTCCGCCGCTCCGCGCCAGATGGTATTTGGAGATTCGCGAAAAGCGCGGCCGTACATAATGCCGAGCCGGTAGTTCACCGACAGGACGGCGTATCCGCGGCTGGCCAGATATTGATTCTCGGCGTAAGCGTTGTGGTAATAATCCATGTAGTGGAAGCCGAGCAGCATCTGGCGGACGGGACCGCCGTGCATGAAGACCAGCCCGGGGACCTTTCCTCTCGCGTTAGGCGGGAGAAAAAGCTGGCCGTGCAGCGTGACTCCGTCGTCACTCTTGAAAATCAGTTGCTTCGGCGTGACCAGTGACGCCGAAGGAAAGTCAGACGGAAGAGCTTGCCTGGCGATCATTTCGCGGCGCTTTGCAGTAACCTCATACGGCATCGCCGGGGAGGTTGCCGTGGAGCCGAGGCAAAGAATGCTCTTGCCGTCGCCGGTTTGAACCGGAGACCACTCGATTGTTTCTCCGCTGGTCAGCGCCTGCTGCGGCGATCCGCCTGCTATCGCTATGCGCCACAAATGCCTGCGGTCGACATCATCCTGGTTCGAGGAATAGATCACCCAGGCTTTATCCGCGCTGAGCGCCACGTCCTCCACATCAAAATCGCCCGGCGTGAGCAGCGTGGCCGCGCCTCCGGCAGCGGAAATTGAATACAGGTGATTCCGGCCGTCCTGCTCGGAGGCAAACACCACTCGGCCATCGGCAGCGACGTTGAGCGAGCCGTCTTCGGTAAGCTCGGGCAAAGAATCCTCGAGCTTGCCACCGCTGCGCCATAACATGTGTCCCGTGCCCTTGGTGGCGTCGGCGATCCACAGCGACCAAGGCTCAGGACGCACCGGAATCAGCGGCATCTTCTGTTCGTCTCCGGCGGTGCGCACAAAGACGATCCACTTACCGTCAGGCGACCAGCGCGGCATCGAATCTTTGTCAACGCTCGGCGCCAGGTAACGGATTGAACTGCCGCCGAAGTCGTAGATGGCAATCAGGCTGTGACTGTCGCGCTGGCTGACGAAAGCGATGTGCTTGCCGTCGGGCGACCATTTCGGCTGATCCGCCGATCCGCGCACGGTTGCGAGTTCCTTAGCCTGTTGTCTTCCATCAACACTTGCGAGCCACAACTTCTTCTTTGCAGACCACACCGCCCACTGGCCGTCGGGTGAAATCTGAATGTCTTCACAGCCTTCTTCCGGGCAACCCATGTCACCCAACAACCGGGGGGCGGTGTCTTTGGCTTTCGCCTCCACATCCAGCGCAAAGACCTGCTGCTTCGCGCCTTTGGTCCAACTCTCAGGATTGGCGCTCTCCTGCTCGCTGTTCAGTTCGCTGCCCACCACAAAAACTACGGTCTTGCCGTCGGGAGTGAGCCGCAGGCTGGCGATGGGCTGGCCATCGTCTGCGCCATAATGAGTTACTGGACGCGCCGCATGAACGAAGTCGGGGCCGTCGGCGATCCACACGTTGCGAACGCCTTCTGCATCGAACACCCAGGCCACGCGGCTGCCGTGCGCGGCCGCCACCAGGTTGTTGGGGAAAGGCGAACTCAAAACCTGCTCCACAGTGAAAGGAGACTGCGCCCAAGCAGTCGCGGGAGATCCCAACATCGCTGCAATAATGAAGATCAAACCAAGAGCGATCTGGAGATGAGGTTTGGAAAGTGGCATAGGCCGCTAGGGTAAGCCAAAGCTGACCCGCTTGCCAATAGCGATGGCAGAGTTCAAATCCGATCGGGGACGCCGACTTTGCTGGCCAGTTCGCGGCACAGGGCTGCGCCTCCGGCGATACCAGCATCGGCGCCGTAGTGGGCCGTCACCAGCGGGACTTCCTGGCAATGCGAATTGACACACCAACTGGGCAGCCCATCGCGTATTTCTCCAAAAAACGGCTTGAGCATGGAAGCTGCGCCACCGCCGATGATCATGACGTCGGGTTCGAGCAGGTCGACGATATTGCCCAGCCATACGGTGAGAAACATCGCCGTCTCCTCTAAAACTTCTTTTGCCAGGGAATCGCCGGCGCAGTAGGCTCGACCAACCATCTCACTGGTGATGTGGTCAATGCGGACTCCGGCTAGTTCCAGAATGGACGAGCGGCTACCGGCAGCAATTTTTTCCGAGGCGCGTCGAGCGATGGCGGGGCCGGAAGCCAGGGCTTCGATGCAGCCGAGCTTGCCGCATCCGCAACGCGGGCCGCGATAATCGATGGTGTTGTGACCGCCCTCGGCCGCTGCTCCGGTGCGGCCGTGGTAGATGCGGCCATCGAAAACAATGCCGGTTCCGATGCCGGTGCCGATGGTGGCGCAGAAAACGTTTCGATAACCGCGTCCGGCACCCCAAAGGGCCTCCGCCAACGCCGCCGCGTTGCCGTCGTTATCGACCCGAACCGGTAAGCGATAAGCTTCAGAGACTAAGTCAGCCAGAGGGAAATTGCGCCAGCCCTGGAGATTCGGAGGATTGATGACAACGCCGGTTCGCGGATCGAGCGGACCGGGGGCGCAGATGCCGATGCCGGCGATTAAACCCTTCAACTCCACTTTATGATCAGTCGCGGCGCGGACCGTGTCAATCGCGGCGGTCACCGCGGCCAAGCCAGCGGCGGCATCAGTTGCCACCATCGGGATGCGCGTCTGCTGGGTGATTTCGCCTATGGAGTCTACGAGGCCGGCAGCAACTTTCGTGCCGCCGACGTCCACGCCGATGAAGCATGGGTCTGAAACTTGCATTGAAGTACTTTGTTAAGAGTCTCTGGCTGCACACGCAGGGAGCATGCGCTGGCCAGTCTGAAAACCCCGCAACTCCTAGAAGAAATATACAGGAGAAGTCGATCCGGCATACCCTTGCATTCTCAAGCAGTGGAAAGAGCTTTTCGGGGCATCGGCTAACACTTTCGCGTTGGCCCGGTCCAATAAACTGGGGGATGAGAGGCCTTGGAGATCCGCGAGGTTTTACAACAAACAGCCACATCGATGGCGGCTCACAGATTGCGGAGCTTCCTGACGATGTTCGGGATCATCTGGGGTATCACGTCCGTCATTTTGCTGGTCGGCCTCGGAAAGGGATTCAGTCGCGACCAGAAAGAACGTCTGAAGACAATCGGCGTCGATCTGGCGATCATCTGGGGTGGACGAAGCAGTGAACAAGCAGGAGGATACGCCGCCGGCCGCCCTGTTCGCCTCTCGATCAACGATGCTTATCTGATCAAGCAAGAAGCCTATTTGATCAAAACTGTCAGCCCGGAGCTGAGGCGAAACGTAGCCGAAGTGAGCCGTTATAACGCAGCGTCGCGTCCCGTGCGAGGGGTATGGTCTGATTACCAACGCTTCCGTTCGCTTAAGGTGCAGGAAGGCCGGTTGATGGATGAAGATGACGATCAGGAAGCCCGGCGGGTAGTTGTTCTCGGAGTCGAGTCCCGTGACCAACTGTTTCCCGGCAGGCCCGCGATCGGGGAAACTCTGATGATGAATGGCTCGCCCTACTCCGTTATCGGCGTACTCGAAAAGAAGAAGCAGAATGGCAGTTACGGAAGCGGCCCTGACAATACTCAACTCTTTGTTCCCTATGCAGCCATGGCACGTGATTTTCCGCCCGAGGAACGGCCCGGTATCTCCAAGGGATGGATCAACAACCTGGTGGTTGAAGTTGCCGATCCGGATCATCACGAAGAGGCGATGGACCAGATTTATCAAATTCTTGGTCGTGAGCACCACTTCGATGCCAGCGACAAAGACGCCCTTTTCATTTGGGATACGTTGGAGGGATCGAAGCTGGTGGAGCGAATCTTCGACATAATGACCATCTTCTTCGGAGCGGTGGCCTTGATGACGCTCACGCTCGGCGGCATCGGGGTCATGAACGTCATGCTGGTTGTGGTCACTGAGAGAACTCGCGAAATCGGCGTGCGCAAATCTTTGGGGGCCACGGCAGGAGACATTCGCAACCAGTTCTTCGCCGAGTCATCCGCGCTGATGATGATCAGCGGGGCCCTCGGTCTCGGCATTGGCGTTGGGACCTGCATTGCGATGAATCAACTGCCGTTGCCGGACTTTGTTCCGCATCCTGTGATCTCTCCGCTGGCCATCGTTGTGTCGCTGTTGACGCTGGGATTGATCACAGTGGGCGCGGGAATGTACCCGGCGCAACGCGCCGCGGCGCTCAGTCCGATTGAATGCCTGCGGCAGGAGTAGCCGAGTCAGGAGTAGCCGAATGCAGATAAAGGAACTGATCCTGCAAAGCTGGGATGCGCTGACCCGCAACCGTCTTCGGTCGATCCTGACCATGATGGGGATTGTGTGGGGCTTGACGACGGTGGTCCTTCTGCTCGGCTACGGTGAAAGCGTAAGCCAGGGCGTGCTCAATGCTTTTCTCGGCATTGGAAACAGCGTGATCATGGTTTGGGAGGGTCAGACTAGTATGCAGGCCGGCGGTGAACGTGCCGGCAAGCGCATTCACTTCAAGTACGAAGATGTTCAAGCCATCCGCGACGAAGCTCCGCTGGTTCGTCTGGTGAGTGCGGAATGGGACGATCCGTTCGCTTACAAATACGGCGACAAAGTGATCTCCGTCCAGTCCAAAGCAGTGCAGTATCCCTATCGCGAGATGCGCAAGCTGAACATTGCCGAAGGCCGCTACTTCGAAGAAAGCGACTTCAGCGAACACCGTCACGTTCTTATCTTCGGACCCAATGCGGCAAAGAAAGTATTCGGCGGCCGCGACCCCGTGGGCGAACAGGTGACCATCAATGGGGAATCCTGGGATGTGATCGGACTGCTGCGACTTAAGATCCAGGACTCGTCCAACAACGGTCCTGACAACGAGAACGTGTTTATGCCTTTCGAAAGCATGAGGGACATCAATGATGAGCGCGATCCCCATATGATTGTGTTTCAGCCGGTCACGCCGCTGCTGCACAAGGCGGCGCTGGCGCAGGTGCGGGAAGTGCTGGCCCGACGCCACAATTTCAATCCCAAGGATGACAAGTCGACTCCCGAGTGGGATACGGTGGATGACACCAAGGACATTGAACAATTCGGAATCGCGCTGCGATTGATCCTGGGGTTCGTGGGAGCATTGACGCTGGGAGTCGGTGGGGTGGGCGTGATGAATATCATGCTGGTCAGCGTAACCGAACGCACCAAAGAGGTGGGTTTGCGGAAGGCGCTGGGGGCACGTAATCGCGATATCGCGCTGCAGTTCCTGGTAGAGGCGCTGGTGCTTACCTTCGTGGCCGGGGCGGTGGGGATGCTGGTGTCGGTTTTACTGGCGCATACGATCCCACCCATGCCGCTCTACTCCGACATGTATAAGACAGCCAACCACGAGGGCGACATCTTTCTGAGGACAAATTTCAGCGTGATGTTGACGGCGTTCCTGATTCTTACCTTCGTCGGCATAATATCGGGCATGTGGCCGGCGTTGAAAGCCGCTGGCATGGAACCGGTAGAGGCGCTCCGCTACGAGTAGGCCGGAGATCGTCAGTGAAGAAATACTTGCCGGGGACAGTTGAGTTGTATCATTCAGGCATCGTCATGCCGCGTCATTCGCCAGCTTCCGATCCCCCTGCCAAAGATCGGGACCTGATTCAGATCGTCGACTCCGCGCTGGCTGAGGCAGCCCACTGCAGCGGTGAGTGGCTCGTTTGCCGCCCCGGGTGTACGCAATGCTGCATTGGGGTATTTCCTATCAACCAACTCGATGCTCTGCGGCTGCGGCGGGGACTAGCTGACTTGGGATTGCGCGCGCCCGAGCGGGCTGAGGGCATACGCAGGCGCGCTCGCGAGTCGGTTTCCCGGCTATCTGGAGATTTTCCTGGCGATCCGGTGAGCGGTATTTTGGACGAAGGAGACGACGCGGAAGACCGCTTTTCCAGTTTTGCCAACGACGAGCCTTGCCCCGCGCTCGATCCTGAAACCGGGAATTGTGAACTCTACGAATCACGCCCCATGACCTGTCGCGTTTTTGGACCGCCAGTTCGATCCGCAGATGGCTTAGGGGTCTGCGAACTCTGCTACAACGGCGCCTCCGACGAGGAGATTGCCGCGTGCGAAATGAAACCTGATCCCGACGACCTGGAATCTGCCTTGCTCGAAATGGTTGAAGCAAGTACGGGAACTCGCGGAAACACGATCATTGCCTTTTGTCTGGCATCGTGAATATTCAAGTCTTCTTTTTCTCTAATTCACCCCAGCGCGCGTAGAGCTGATCTACCTTTTCCTGAGCTGCTTCCATTTCGGCGTGGGCGTTCATCAAGCGCGGGCCGTCACTGACAATCCCTGGGTCTTCAAGTTGATCGCGTTTGGCTTGCAGTACCACCTCAGCCTCGGCGACGCGGTGCTCAATGGTGTCATATTCGCGCGCCTCCAAGTACGACAGCTTCTTTTTCGCCGGCGATTGTCGCGCTTTCTCCGCAGAGACCGTGGCGCGCACCGCGAGGCGCGAATCGTCTCTGGCGATCTCCTTCCGCTCTTCGATCCATGTCTCCCACTGGGAGTAATCGGCGAAAAGCCCCGCACTTCCCTGCCCATCGAACCCAAGAACCACCGTGGATACTCGGTCCAGCATGTAGCGGTCATGCGTAACCAGGACGAGTGAGCCGCGAAATTCCAAAAGGCTTTCTTCGAGGATGTCGAGCGTCGGGATGTCGAGGTCGTTGGTGGGCTC
The DNA here is from genome assembly GCA_049280095.1 of Candidatus Sulfotelmatobacter sp. Classification (GTDB taxonomy): domain Bacteria; phylum Acidobacteriota; class Terriglobia; order Terriglobales; family Acidobacteriaceae; genus Sulfotelmatobacter. The sequence goes on from JBAPPL010000039.1 coordinate 148,341, forward strand.
ATCGAGCAGGAGAACATCGGCGGCCTGCAGCATGAGTTGCGCAATCAGAACCCGTGCCCGTTCGCCGCCCGAAAGCTTGCCCACGGGTTGATTCAGTTGCTCACCCGCAAACAGGAACTTCGCTGCCCACGAGGCCACGTGGACCAGGCGGTCCTGATACACCACGGAATCACCTTCCGGAGCCAGAGCGCGGCGCAGCGTTACATCTGGGTCGAGCTCGCGGCTCTGGTCGAAATACACAATGCGCAACCAGTCGGCACGGTGAATCTGGCCGCTCGCCGGGGTCGATTCTCCGCGCAATATTCGAAGCAAGCTGGTTTTTCCGCTGCCGTTCGGCCCCACTAAACCCACCCTCATTCCGGCGGTGATCACAAAGTTGAGTCCTGCAAACAAGGTGCGGCCGCCAATCTCGCACGACACGTTCTCCAGTTCGATCAGCCGCTTGGTCTTTCGATCGGTGGCGGAGAAGTCAATTAGCGCGCTTGCGCTCCGGCGTCGGAAATTAAGGTCTGCAAGTTCACCCATCAGCTCGCCTGCCTTGTCGATGCGCGCCTTCGATTTTCTTGTCCTCGCTTTAGCACCACGGCGCAGCCACTCGATCTCTTTATGAACCAGGTTTTCCAGCGCTTCCTGCCGCTTCGACTGGGCATGCAGGAATTCTTCTTTCTTCTCGAGGAATCGGCTGTAGCTTCCGGAAACGCGCAGAAGCCCATCCGGATAAGTCCGGTTCAGCTCCGCCATTTCGGTGGCAACGTTCTCAAGAAAATAGCGATCGTGACTGACCACTACGCAGGCGAAAGATGCGGCATCGAGCAAGGCTTCGAGCCACTCGATTCCCGCCAGGTCCAGATGATTGGTTGGTTCATCCAGGAGCAGGATATCCGGCCCTTGAACGAGAGCCTCGACAATCGCGAGCCGTTTCTGCCGGCCGCCGGATAGTGCGGAAGCCTTCGCTTCCAGGTTCTCAAAGCCAGCGCGGCCCAGAGTTTCGGCAAAGCGAGTGCCCCGCTCCGACTCCGGCACCCCGGCTCGCTCCATCGCGTTCTGGGCAACAGAGCGCACGGTCGCTGCCGACTCAAATTTCGAGTCCTGCTCCACATAACTGAGGCGAATGCGTTTTCGGACGGCGATTTCGCCGCTGTCGGGAGTCACATCGCCCGCGAGAATCCGCAGCAAGGTCGATTTGCCGGAGCCGTTCGGGCCGATCAGCCCAATGCGGTCGCCTTCCGAAACCGTGAAGCAGATGTTCTGAAACAGCGGATTGGCTCCAAAGGCCTTCGAAATCTCCTGGGCATTAATGATCGGCGGCAACGACTCAGGCTCTCCTCGTACCTGAATTGAGATTATCAGGAAAGGCAGATTGCGCACGGGGTGATTGGGGCCTGGAGCGCTACGTCCATCGGAGATGCTGCGCGTGATTGGCCTTCATGACTACAATAAGGTGCGAAGTCTACGCAGGGGCGCCACATGGACGACAGCGACCGGGATCGCTCTTTCCGCGACGAGCAGCGGCCCGAACGAAGAGCGCGCCCGCGCGTCAAGGTTAAGGTTCCCGTGGAGTTGTTTCCCCCGGGCAGCGATGTCCCCCAGCGTGGCGCGACCTCTGACCTCAGCGAAGCGGGATGTTATATCGAAACCATGTTTCCATTTCCGGTCGGGTCCACTCTCGAGATGAGCCTTCAGCTTGAGGGGACACTGCTGGCTGTAGGAACAGTGGTCACCTGCGACCCGCAAGTGGGAAATGGGATCGAGTTCGCCAAAATGCTGCCCGAGGATCAAGAGGAGCTGCGAGCCTTCGTGAAGGCCGCGGAGCAAGCCGAGTGACTTATCTTGCGGCCAGGCGTCGCTCCCGGACTTCGCTCCCCGCGGACGACAAACTTTCAGCGACCGTTCATAATATTCGCATGTCTCCGGATAAGACCATACGCCGCCTGAAGACCTACGCTGGCGCTCAGGGGTACGTCTACCAGTATTACTTTGTGGGCCAGCGAGCCGCGTTGGCGAGCGATCCTGAGGCGCCGGCGACCGAATTCGTTTTCGATGTCACCTCCGATCGCAAGGTAACTTATGCGGTCAGCGTTTTTCTTCCCGAAAAGGCAGTAGCTGCGTGGGCTGCAAACCACCGACGTCCACTCACCGAGGCGGAACAGTATGCCGCGGCCAAGATCCGGCTGTTTCGCGCCTTCGACGAAGTGCAAGACGTAAAGGCCGATGGCCGGCGGCTGGTCATTGACCCGGCTTTACTCGAGGAAGCACTGGCGACTTTGGGCGTGGAATAGTAGCCTGTGATCCAGATCACACCCGCCGGTGACCCTTGCCGTTTCAGCGTGCTCGTTCTGTGTGCAGAATATAATCTGTGGAAGGGATGGGGTCCCTGGGGTACTAGCCTCTACTTGCATTAAGCTCAGCAGACTCTGATACTTACCTAGCCTATGGCATTACTTTGGTTGCGTTTTGCGCTGGCTTGCTACTTCATTGGGCTGATCTACGCCTTCTTTGCGCTCAGCCGCACCAGCGATCTTTTCAGCCGCATCGCGCTGCACGCCGCCAGCCTGGGCATGGTCTTCCACTTCGTCTCGCTGGTCGAGTTGTTTCTGTCCGATCACGTGGTCTGGGCCTCGGTGCATAACGGCGAGTCGCTGCTGGCCTTTTTTTCGATGACCTTTTTCATGATCATCTATGCCATTTACCACACCACTTCGCCCGGCGTGGTTGTTTTCCCCATCGTATTTTTCCTCACCTTTGTCGCGGCCCTTGACGAGCAGCCCGTCCTGCAAACGTCTTTTGTTCAGCATAAGGGATGGCTGATCGCGCACATCATCCTGATCTTCACGGGATACGCCGCTCTGGTGCTTAGTTTCGGCGCCAGCCTGCTTTACCTTTTGCAGGAGCGCCGCTTGAAAGCCAAGAAGCCCAGCAGCCTCATTTCCTTTTTGCCTGCGCTCGAAGTGATTGACCAGATCGGCTATCGATCGTTGCTGCTCGGCTTTCCCTTCATGACCCTCGGTTTAATTACCGGCTCTATCGTTGCCATGTCGACGTACGGGCACGTCGACTTTGAGGATCCCAAGATTCTGTTATCGATTTTGATGTGGGCCGTGTACATGGTGATGGTCGTCACCCGGTGGAACTCGGGCTGGCGCGGCCGCCGCGCCGCGGTGCTCGCGACGTTCGCGTTTGTGGCCGCCATCGTGGCCTGGGCCGCGAATTACTTTTCAACCATCCACAGGTTTGCAGCCTCATGAGATATCAGCTCATTGGCGTGAATCACCGGAGCGCGCCGCTCGAAGTGCGCGAGCGGCTTGCCATTCCGGAGTCACGTCTGGCGGATGCTTGCCGCGATCTTGCCGCCCATCCCGGAATCGAAGAGGGCATGATCATTTCCACCTGTAACCGCGTGGAAGTGGTGACTCACACGACTAATGGTTCGGCCGACCTGCGCGGCTTTTTGCACCAACATTTCCAGCTCAGGTCGGAGGACCTCGATCCGCACCTCTACGAGTTCCGCGAGAAAGATGCCGTGCGCCATGTCTTCCGCGTGGCTTCCAGCTTGGATTCGATGGTGGTCGGCGAGGCCCAAATTCTCGGCCAGGTAAAAGAGGCTTACGCGACGGCGCGCGCCGTAGGCTGCGTTCGCGGTCAGCTGGATCAGCTCTTCACCCGCGCCTTTGCGGTGGCCAAACGCGTGCGCAGCGAAACCGCCGTGGGAACGTCTTCAGTTTCCGTCGCCTCGGTTGCGGTGGAACTGGCCAAGAAGATTTTTGGATCGCTGCAGGGCAAGAACGTTTTCATCGTCGGCGCCGGCAAGATGAGCGAACTCGCCGCCCGCCACCTGATGGCGCACGGCTGCGCCTCCATCTTCGTGGCCAATCGCACCTACGACCGTGCCATCGGTTTGGCGCAGAAGTTCAACGGCCAAGCCATCAAGTTTGAGGATCTGTACAGTTCCTGCGACAAAGCTGACATCGTTATCACTTCGACCGGCGCACCTCATGCCATTTTCCGGCGCGAACACGGCGAGCAGTTCCTCGCCCGCCGCAAGAACCGGCCAATGTTTTTCATCGATATCGCCGTGCCCCGCGACGTCTCGCCCGAGATGGCCAAGCTCGACGGCATTTTCGCCTACGACATCGACGACCTGCAGCAGGCCGTCAGCACTCACGTTGCCGACCGGCGTCACGAAGCCGAGCTTGCCGAAGCGATCATCACGAGCGAAATCGAGCGTTTCGAAGCCCGCCTGCACACCCTCGATGTGGTTCCGACCATCGTGTCGTTGCAGGATCATTTGGAAACCATCCGCCAGGCGGAAATCGACCGCGTGCGCGGCCGCATGGGTGTATTGACTCCGGAACAGGAAATGGCGGTCGAGGCCCTGACCCGTGGCATCATCAACAAAGTCATGCACACTCCAATCACGACGCTGAAGACTGCGGCACGGGAAGCAGAAGCGACCACTGTAATTGACGTTGTACGCAGACTGTTTAATCTTCACGATAAAGAAAAAGGGCCAGCGTCGCAGGCTGGGAATGGAGAGGCATTGGACAAGAATACGCAAGACAGAGGAGTGAGATCGCGCGGTGATGCCTAAACTTCGCATCGGCTCTCGCGGCTCGCAGCTCGCCCTCTGGCAGACGAACCACGTCTCCGCTCTGCTGCGCGCCCGCGGGCACGAGGTGGAGATCGAAATCATTCACACCACCGGTGACAAGATCACCGACGTTGCCCTGGCGATGGTTGGTACCAAAGGTATGTTCACGAAAGAAATTGAAGAAGCCCTCGCCGCGGGCCGCGTCGATCTTGCCGTGCATTCATTGAAAGACCTACCCACCGAGCTTCCGCCGGGGTTTGAAATCGCTGCGATCACGGAACGTCAAGATCCGCGGGATGCCTTCTGCTCGCGGCTCTATTTGAAAGTTGAAGATCTTCCACAGGGGGCGCGGGTCGGTACGTCCAGCCTGCGGCGGCAGGCGCAACTCAAGGCCATTCGCCCCGATCTCGATATACATCCTCTGCGTGGCAACGTCGATACGCGCCTGCGTAAACTTGAACGAGGAGAATACGACGCCATTATTCTCGCCTCGGCAGGCCTGAAGCGCCTGGGCAAGACGGAATTGATCAAGCAGATCATCCCCGCTGAAATCATGTGCCCCGCTGCCGGGCAGGGAGCGCTCGGTATCGAAATCCGCGAAGGCGACGGGGCCACGCGCCAGCAACTCGCATTTCTGAACGATGCCGCCGCCCGCGCCGCCACTACCTGCGAGCGGGCGCTGCTTAACCGCCTCGGCGGAGGCTGCCAGGTCCCCATCGGCGCCTTCGCGGAAATACGGAGCGGCAAGCTGCATCTCGATGCCATCGTCGCCGATCCCGACGGCTCGAGGCTGCTGCGCGAATCGCGTGACGGCAACCTCGATGATCCTGAACAGCTCGGCAATGCAATCGGCGAGACCCTGCTCAACCGCGGCGGCAACGAAATTCTCGAAGCCGTCTACGGCCGCGGGTTGGCCGTCCCGCCGCAACCATGACTGCCTATAATTACCCGGCATGAAGAGCGGAAGCGTTCTCTTACAACTTCTGGGCGGCACCGAGCGCTCGCATGCTCTTCGGCGCTGGATCAACTTCTGGCCACCATTTCTTGGCATGGGCATTCGTATCCACCGAATCGCGCCCGACATGAGAGCCGTCGACGTCGAAATGAAGCTGCACTTCTGGAACGCGAACTACGTCGGCACGCACTTCGGCGGGTCGCTCTTTGCAATGACCGACCCGTTCTATATGCTGATGGCGATGGCGAACCTTGGCGGCGATTATATCGTTTGGGACAAAGCCGCGACCATCCGTTACAAGAAACCGGGGAGAGGAACTGTGCGCGCGCAGTTTCGTCTTTCCGATAGCCAGATCGACGACATTCGCGAGAAACTGAAGATGTTGCCGAAGTATGACCCCGTCTTTACGGTGGAGGTGAAGGATGAGGCCGGCGTTGTGATTGCCGAGGTCGAGAAAGTGCTGCATATCCGAAAGAAACAAACGCCCGAACCGTCGGGACCATAGGAAGCGTATCGATCGTGTATATTCCCGAATACTTCTGTGTGCGCGACCATGAAGACGCCATAAAATTCATGCGCGCGAATCCCTTCGCCATCCTGATCTCATCCACCGAGGCCGGCCCTTTCGCTACGCACCTTCCTATCTTCGTACGCGCCGAAAACGGCGAAGAGCAGGTCATCCTGCGCGGCCACGTGGCCAAGGCCAATCCTCACTGGCGTTATCTCGAACAGCAACCTCAGTGTTTGATCATTTTTCACGGGCCACACTCCTACATTTCGCCCAGCAACTACACCCTGCGCGAAAGCGTCCCCACCTGGAACTACGGCGCAGTGCATCTCTACGGAAAAGCGCAAGTGTTTTCCTCGGCGGAAGCATTGCAGGGCATACTTCATGAGCTGATCCAGACGTTCGAGCCCGCCTACGCCTCGCAGTGGGCTAGCCTGGACGAGGCTTACCGCGAGCGCATGCTCCGACAGATTGTGGGTTTTGAGATCGAAGTCACGAAGATGGAAGCGAAGTTCAAGCTCGGCCAGAACCGTACCCGAGAGGATCAGCAGAACATGATCGCGTCTTTGGAGAAGGCCGACGACACGGCCGTTTCTGGTCTTGCTCGACTGATGAAGGCACAGCAACTTGGCCAGATCGTGAACGGCAAGGACAACAAATGAAATCGTGGCCCGTTCCCACTTCTCAGGCGCTGGGTCCGCTCTCCGGATGGCGCGTGCTCGTTGGCCGGGCGCGGCACCAAGCAAGCGCTCTCTCGAGTGAATTACGCGAGCTGGGCGCGACGGTGATTGAGATTCCGTTCATCGATATTCGCAAGCCCCGCAGCTTCAAGCCTCTGGATTCCGCGTTGATGAACATTGCTGGCTACGACTGGCTCGTCCTCACCAGCGTGAACGGGGTCGAAGCCATGTGGAAACGGCTAGGCAAGCTGCGCCTGCCGAAAACTCGTCTTAAGCACCTAAATATCGCGGCCATCGGCCCGGCTACCAAGAAGGCAATCGAAGAGCATGGCAGTAAAGTGGCGATTGTCCCTAAACAATACGTGGCAGAGTCGGTGGTACGCAGTCTGCGGCGACGGGTGAAGGGTAAGCGGGTGCTGTTGGTGCGCGCCAAGATTGCACGCGACGTGATTCCGCGCGAGTTGCGCAGAGCGGGAGCGCATGTGGATGTCGTAGAGGCTTACGAAACCATTGTTCCGAAGTCTTCGCGCCCGCGCTTGCGCAGCTTGCTCGGAAATCCGCGGCGGAGTCCGCATGTGGTTACCTTCACGAGTTCTTCGACTGCGCGCAACTTTGTGGCTTTGCTTGGCGCACAGAATACGAAGCTTGACGGGATACGACTCGCCTCTATCGGGCCAGTCACTTCCAAGACCTTGCGGGAGCTTGGCCTGCGCGTAGACATTGAAGCCAGACAGTTCACCATCCCCGGACTCGTCGAAGCCATCCAGCATGCGTTATCGCGGAGGTAATCGCCTATTCTGTCAGCGAGCAACTGCAATCTGCCGGGACGACGTGGGCCAGCAGGAAGTCGCCGACGCGCTGGTAGGCGTCGATCTGATTCTCCACGCGGGCAAAGCCGTGGCCTTCGTTTTCATAAATCTTGTAGTCAACCGTTCCGCCGCGCTTCTTGATGGCATCGACCACCTGCTGCGTCTCTGATTTCGGGCAGCGCGGATCGTGGCCTCCGGCAAGCAGCAGCAACGGCGCTTTGATCTGATCGATGAAGTTGATGGGCGAGCGATCTTCATAGAGCGATTTATTCTTCACAACGTCGCCCATGGTAGCGAGATCGGACTGCTGCAGCACAGGATCTTCGTTCTCAATTTCGGTGAACCAGTTCACGAAGGGAACGATGGGCACGCCCGCGGCCCACACGTCAGGAGCTTTCGTCACCGCCATCATGCTGAGGTAACCACCATAGCTTCCGCCCATTACAGCAATTTTCTTGGAGTCGAGGTGTCCAGTCTGCTTGATCCAGTCGACACCGGCCAGCACATCCTGCAGATCGCCGCCGCCCATGTCAAACAGATTCGCCTGCTGGAATTCCTTGCCGTAGCCCGTCGAGCCACGGTAGTTGGGAGCGAGAACCATATATCCCCGATTAGCTGCGTATTGAATGAAACGGTTGAACGAGTTCATCGTCTGCGCTGTCGGTCCACCGTGGATGTACACGATGGCGGCGTTCTGCCCGTTACGCGCCATATTGAAAGGCACGTAGAGAAACGCAGAAATCGTCCACTTGCCGTCGCGGCTGGGATAGTGCACGAGATAAGGCTCGACCATGTCTTCGGAACGCACTCCAGCAACCAGTGAATGCGTGACTTGATGAGACTTCGCGGTTGCCAGCGTATACACCCAGAGATCGCCGGGCGCGGTGGGACCGTTGTGATAGTAGAGCAGGCGCTGGCCGTCTCTTGTAAAAGCAGAATGGCCGCCGGCAGGCTCGTTCACTCCTTTTGGAAGCGGTAACACGGTGGATTTTCCGGTCGCCAGATCGTGCAGGCAAATGTCTTCATTGCCGTCGACGTTCGCGCTGAAGGTGATGTGCTTGCCGTCGGGCGAGAATTCGCCGCCGCTGATTTCCCATTTGTCGTGAGTAAGCCACTTGATCTTCTTCGTCGCAATTTCCAACACGCCAACGTTTTCGTAGCCGTTCGCGGCGTTCGAAGTAAACAGAACGTGCTTCCCATCGGGAGAAATGTCATTGTTTGAATAGCGCTGCTCCCCTTCGTGCGGCGTGAGCAGCGTGCTCTTTCCCGTCGCAACTTCAGCGATGAAGATGTTGGAGTCCGTACCTTTGGCCTGCTCTTGCGAGTAGACGATGTACTTGCCATCCTTCGCCCAGATGGGATTGAAGTTTCCCTTGTCCTGTGGCGTCCCGGTGGTGATGTGCTTCACCTCGCGCATCAGCGTGTCGTAGACATCGATTTCGTGAGCGGCTGAGGTCTTTGGTTTGACCAAATACGCAAGGTAGCGGCCGTCGGGCGACCACGTGGGATCGGTCTCGGCGATCTCACGTGTGCTGGTAAGATTCACTACTTTACCGGTCTTGGGCGAGACCAGAAAAATGTCCCACAGTTCGTCGCCGTCGTAGTCAGACTGATAGGCGATCCACTTGCCGTCGGGCGACCATGCGGGTGAAGACTGGCGCTGATCGCTGACCGTCAGCTGTACCGGCCATCCGCCTTCGGCGGGGACGAGCCACAGATTATTGCGTCCGCTCATATTTGAAATGAAGGCGATGCTTTTGCCATCGGGTGACCACGTGGGGCGGCCCACCTGGCGCGTCATGTATAGCTTCTCGATGGTGAGGCTGCGCGGCTCGACCTTGGCGTTGGGCTTCGAGGCGATCTGTTTGGGGTCGGTGATTGCCGGAGGCGCGGGCAAAGTCTGAGCTGCCACGGTTTCGGTGACGACTGTACTCATGAGTATCACGATAGCAAATGAGATGAGAATGCGCATCGGAATCGGAAGCCTCAAAGTGAGGAATACAAAAAAATTCTAGCAGAAGGGCTAGGCGCGACGGATCTTACGCTTTCGCATTCTTGTGCATCTCCACGGTACCCCAGGTCTTGTCAGCGGCGTGGCAGAGGTTTTCGAGGGAACAGTCCACACACCTGGGTTTGCGCGCGATGCAGAGCTTGCGTCCGTGCCAGATGATCTGGTGAGAGAAGAGAATCCACTTTTCGCGTGGGATGATGCGCATCAGGTCCTGCTCAATCTTCTGCGGGTCATTGTTCGTGGTCAGCTCGAGACGGCGCGAAATGCGGTGGACATGAGTATCGACGACCACGCCTTCGGCTTTCTTGAACCACGTGCCCAGAACGACGTTGGCCGTCTTGCGTGCGACGCCAGGAAGGCTGAGAAGCTTTTCCATGTCATCCGGCACTTGACCTCCGAAGTCGGCGACGATTTTCTTTGCTGCGCCCACCACAGACCTGGATTTGTTGCGGAAAAAGCCAGTGGAACGGACGTCGGGCTGCAGTTGCTCCGGGGTGAGCGCGGCGAAAGCTTGCACCGTGGGGTATTTGCGGAATAGCTCCGGCGTGACGCGGTTCACGTTCGCGTCCGTAGACTGCGCGGAGAGGATGGTCGCAACCAAGAGTTCCCATGCGCTCGAGTGAGTAAGGGCGCAGGTGACCTCGGGATACATTTCATCGAGGCGCTTCAGGATCTCGGCAATGCGGTCGGGCGCTAGGGGATTGTAGCCTGATGTACCCGTTTTCTTTCGCCCTTTCGGTGGGGAGGTCAGAGCTTTGCCTGAGGAACGGGAGGCTCCGGCTTTGCCCGTGCGCACGCCTTCCTGGCGGCCGGTGCGGGCGGGTTGTCGGGGCGTGCGTCCGCGGGGCATGAGGGCAACATCTTAGCAGAGACCTCGGTAACCACGCCGATGATTGACGCGACCGATATCCCTCGGTAGTCTGGAGTTCACACACTCTCTTCGGACGATGCTATGGCCGTAAGTTCCATTCAGCTCGGGCAGGTCTGGCGCAGCGACGCCGACGGTCAGGATTATCTGGTCACCAAGGTATACAACGAAGTATTTAGTCAGTACGCCATGCTGAGGCCGGCGGGCATCGCCGCACCGGACGCACCCACTGTGAGGGTGAAAGTGACCAAGACCCCGCAGGGCGCAGCGCTGCCTGGCTACACCTTTACGCAGGATGGATCATTCTAGCCGCGGCGTTCCCACTCCTGATTTCCGATACACTAAAATTCAGTTCCTCAGTACTCAGTTCCTAGTTCTCAGTCTGACGGCCAAGGGTTTTACTGAGAACCGAGAACTGAGAACTGCTTTCCATGACTGAAAAACTTCTAGCTCTTATTTTTGTGTTTATCAATTCCGTAATCACCGCGACCGGCTACAGCGGCGTCGCGCTGCTGATGGCGATTGAATCGGCATGCATCCCGCTGCCTTCAGAGCTGATCATGCCATTCGCCGGCTATCTCGTCTTTACCGGCACGTTCAAGCTGCTTTGGGTAGCGACGGCGGGGGCGCTCGGCTGCAATCTAGGGTCGCTGGTGGCATATGAGATTGGCTGTTATGGCGGGCGTCCGCTGGTGGAGCGCTATGGGCGTTGGATTCTGATGGGGCGGCGCGAGCTCGACTGGGCCGATCGCTTCTTTGCCCGCTGGGGATATCTGGCTGTCTTCATAGCGCGGCTCCTGCCGGTGATTCGTACCTTCATCGCGCTCCCTGCCGGAGTAGCGCGCATGCCGCGAGGACGGTTTCACCTCTACACGTTTCTGGGATCGTGGCCGTGGTGTCTGGGGCTGGCGTATCTCGGCATGAAGCTAGGCCAGAACTGGCGCGGGCTCGGCAAGTATTTTCACAAATTCGATGCGGTGATTGGGGTTGCGCTAGTGGCCGGCGCGGTCTATTTTATCTGGACTCACTGGCAGAACCGGATGCGGGCGGAGGCCTAGCTAAGGACCAGTCGGGAGCTTGAGCTGCCTGCCCGGTGGTTTACAATAAAGAAAGCATGTCCCCCGAACTAAATTTCGGCCCCTACGTCGAGAACGAGAACGGCAAAAAGGTAGTCAAGGATCTGACCTTCGGCAATCCCACGCCGGAAGGGCTGGTGCTGACCACGCTCGATTCGGCCGTCAACTGGATGCGCAAGGGCTCCATCTGGCCCATGACGTTTGGCCTAGCCTGCTGCGCGATCGAGATGATGTCGATGGGAGCGGCGCGCTTTGATATTGCACGTTTCGGGGCGGAAGTATTCCGGCCTTCGCCGCGGCAGAGCGATCTCATGATCATCGCCGGCCGCGTCTCGAACAAGATGGCCCCGGTGATCCGCCAATTGTGGGAACAGATGCCCGAACCGAAGTGGGTGATTTCCATGGGAGCCTGTGCCACCTCCGGCGGCGTGTTTCAGAACTATGCGCTGGTGCAAAGCGTCAACCAGGTGATTCCCGTCGACATTTATGTTCCGGGATGTCCGCCGCGCCCAGAGCAGCTCATCTACGCCATCACTCTTCTGCAGGAAAAAATCCAGAACGAGCGTGGGACCATCAAGAAAGCCCTGAATCTGACCTAGCGTTGGATCTCGACTGTGCATTTCTTTGCACTTCCCATTCAAACAGTGACGTCCGTCGCCCTAACGAGTGATTTTTGTCACCGCTGTTTGACCTCAGTAATCGGACAATGTCGTTGAGGGCGGTGCAAGAATTCCGCGCCGCCACCCGCAACTAGCGCGCAGAGAATCACTTGGAGGAGATGGACCAAAATGGCACTGCCTCTGGTAAGGAATACGAAACCATTCTCCGGTCCGATGAATCTAATCGTTTGAGTGGTTGCGTGTTAAGAGTGGCCAGCGCGGGGGGGGCAGCACACTCAGAACAACCCAGGTAAAACTAACCCTAGGGTGTGGAAGGTGCTCCATGGTGGCAAAACTGATCGATGTATTTTTCGGTTGCCGGCACTCCCGGTACAGCTTTCCGGTGACCATTCGCGGCGCGGCACGGCGCCGCCCTCAAGCCGCGGCGTTGACCGGAACCTACGTAGCTTGCCTCGATTGTGGCCGGGAGTTTCCCTACGACTGGCAGGAGATGAAGGTGATCAACTCATCGGCCGAGCGGCGTGAGTACGTGGCCACTCCGGCTACGAAACAAGCCGCATAAAACTCAGCGTGCCGGGACGGTTGCCGCAGTCCTCTTCTCCATCGGCACAAATTCCCGCTGATCATACCCTGTGTAAACCTGCCGCGGGCGGGTGATCTTCTGCTCCGGATCGGTTACCAGCTCCTGCCACTGCGCGAGCCAACCAGCCGTGCGCGGAATGGCGAACAGTACCGTGAACATCTCCGGCGGGAACCCCATCGCCTGGTACATGATCCCGGAATAAAAATCGACGTTAGGATAAAGTTTTCGCTTCACGAAATACTCGTCTTCGAGCGCGATCCGCTCCAACTCGAGGGCGATGTCGAGTTTCGGATTGCGTCCCGTGACCTCGAAAACCTGTTCCGCAGTCCATTTAATGATCTTCGCCCGCGGATCGTAATTCTTGTAAACCCGGTGTCCGAACCCCATCAGCTTTCCGTGGCCGTCCTTCACCCGCTTGACGTACGCTGGCACGTTTTCTTTCGTGCCGATCTCATCGAGCATCTTCAACACTTCTTCGTTGGCGCCGCCGTGCAACGGACCGGCCAGGGCCGATGCCGCCGACGCCATAGAAAGATAGGGATCGGTTTGGGCGCTGCCTACCGTGCGCATCGCACTGGTACCGCAATTCTGTTCATGATCCGCATGCAGAATAAACAGGATGTCGAGCGCGCGCGAAATGACCGGGTTCGCCACATACTTCGGCTCAACCATCTTCCACAGCATATTCATGAAATTCTCGGTGTAGCTCAAATCATTGTCCGGGTACACATACGGAAAGCCAACGTTGTGCCGGTATGACATGCCGGCAATCGAGGGCGCCTTGCCGATCAGCCGCTTGATCTGCAGCATGCGGTTTTGCGCATCGTGCACGTGCCGGGCTTCCGGATATACGCTGGAAAGTGTGGCTATCGTGCTCACAAACATCGCCATAGGATGGGAATCGTAGCGGAAACCCTCCATAAACTTCTTCGTGGTCTCGTGCAGCATGGTGTGGTGCGTGATGTCATGCACCCACTTCTTGAGTTCGGTCTGGGTGGGCAATTCGCCAAACAGCAGCAGGTAGGCGACTTCCAGAAAGGTGCAGCGCTCAGCCAGGACTTCGATCGGATAACCGCGGTAGCGCAGGATTCCACGGTCGCCATCAATATACGTGATGCTGCTGCGGCACGATGCCGTGTTCATGAAGGCGGGATCGTAGGTCATCAGTCCAAAATCTTGTGGATCCGTCTTGATCTGCCGCAGGCTCATCGCCCGAACGGTGCCATCTTCGATGGGGACGGTATACGTCTGACCCGTGCGGTTGTCCGTGATTGTCAGTGTGTTCTCCGGCATGAAGGGCCTGCTCCTTTACACCTAGACTAGCGTAGTTTAGCTTATTTCGTTTCCGCAACAACCTGCTGTGACGAAGGTCACAAGCGGTGGTGATAGACAGCTTTCCCTCTTTGGTCCCGTTACCCAGATCGCTCTGTCGCGCACACAAAAAAACCGACGGCCGCGGCCGTCGGTTCCATACTTCCTGATTCCTTCCACAGTCAGTTAGACGAATCATCCCGCCGCTTCAGGGTCGGACGATCATCATCGCTCTTTCCGTTTCCGTTGTTACCGTCGCTGCTCGAAGTCCGCCGCAAGCTGGGCTTGTTGGCATCTCTCTGATCGAGCACTTTATGGCGATTCTCGATTGACGCCAATCTCGCTTTGACCTCGTCGAATTCCGAAGTGGTCACAATGTACTCCGCCTTCGAGGGCAGTATCTTCCGAATTTCTTCCTGGGTCTTCTCAATGCGATCCGGAGTCTGCGGATGCGTGTCGAACGCCTTAGAGAGTGTCCCAGGCTTCTTCTTCTCCATGGCTTGAATCTTTTCGAAGAAAGAAACAAATGCCGATGGGTCATATCCCGCGCGGTACATGTACTGCACTCCGAGGTAGTCGGCTTGGGCCTCAAAAGTACGGGAGAACTTCAGAAAAGTCATGGGAATCGCAAGCCCCGACGCCTCGTAGGCGCCGTAGCCGATTGCGCCGCCAATGAAAATCAACGGAATTGAGGCCATCTGCAATAGTTGCGCGCGCGTCATTTCCCGCCCGTAGTGGCAGGCCGAAACGTGCGCGATCTCGTGTGCCATCACGCCGGCCATTTCGGCTTCTTCGTCGGCCGCCAGGATCAGTCCCGAATTCACATAAAAGAATCCGCCGGGAAGCGCCATGGCATTCACCACGTCGGAGTCGATCACTTTGATGGTGAACGGCACCTGCGCGTCCGAATTGCGAACGATGTTCTGGCCGATGCGGTTCACATACTCGGTGATCACTGGGTCGTTCACCAACTTGACCTGGGACTCGATCATCTGCGAGTACCTGCGACCGTCGGCGACCTGGCGCTCAATCGAGTACCAGTTGCCCACGCCGCGCCCGCAACCTACGTTGCGGTTCCCCACTGCATCCACGTCGGCCTCGCCGCCATCGTGCTTGATCTGGCTGTCATCCTGCGTGGGAAGCGCAGCCGGTGCCTGCTTCGGCGCGTTCTGCACCTCACCCGACTTGGGCTGGCCCTGGTCAGGATCTGAGGTTGGCGGTTGTGTCTGAGTCGGAGTCTGACCGGGATTCTGTGTCTGGGCCTGCGTCCAAGGCCCTGTGATGAACGCTGCCAAAGCGACCGAGATTGCTAACCAACGCAGTTTCATGGGGAACTCCTTTGCGCGCAGCCTACTCTTCTCGCAATTATACGCCCGGTTTGAAACACACCAGCCTGAATTTCTCCTCTAGTTAGAGGCGCCTGTCCGCGGTCGGGTTATCCGGGAATGCAGTCTGCTAAAGTGTCCGGGCCGCAGAGCGGATGATTGCCCCCTTGAGGATTCCTCCGCCCAGTCGTAACATAGCGCCTTCTCGTCTTGCGTCCACCAGGAGGTGCCATTGCTCGACCGCCGCCGCTTCCTCACCACTGCGACCACCGGACTCGCTGCGACCCTGGCGTTCCGCGGGAACCTCATTGCCCAACTCGAGAATGCTCCCTCCACCCTGCCCGACCCAGCTCTTTTCGACAAGAACGAGGACGCCTACTGGGCCGAGATCCGCCGCCAGTTCCTGATCCCGGAAGACGAGATCTACCTGAACAACGGCACCGTCGGCTCCAGTCCGGCCCCTGTGCTGCGCGCTGTTTTCGATGGCTATGCCACCACCGAGCGCATGGACCAGCAGGATCCCGAGGATTACCCCATCTGGGGATACGCCGCGTGGAACGAATTTCGCGATCCTTTGGCCGCCTTCGTCGGTTGCCATCGCGACGAAATTGCCCTACTTCGTAATGCCACCGAGGCTAATAGCTACATCGCCAACGGTCTCGATCTGAAACCAGGCGACGAGGTCCTGATGACCGACCAGGAGCATCCCGGGGGCATGCACCCCTGGGACCTGAAGGCCAAGCGCTATGGCATCGTTGTGAAAAAGGTCACGCTGCCGCTGCCCGTGAAGGACGCCGCCCAGGTTCTGAATCTCTTCAACGACGCCATCACACCGCGCACGCGCGTCATCTTCTTCAGCCATATCACAACAGTCTCGGGCGTCGTCCTGCCCGCGAAAGAACTCTGCGCGCTCGCCCGGTTGAAAGGCATCCTCTCGGCGGTCGACGGGGCACACGTACCCGGCATGATGCGCCTCAACATTCAGGACCTCGGCTGCGACATGTATTCATCGAGCCCGCACAAGTGGCTGCAAGCGCCCAAGGGCTCTGGCTTCC
Source organism: Candidatus Sulfotelmatobacter sp. (assembly GCA_049280095.1). Classification (GTDB taxonomy): domain Bacteria; phylum Acidobacteriota; class Terriglobia; order Terriglobales; family Acidobacteriaceae; genus Sulfotelmatobacter. The sequence continues at coordinate 164,730 of JBAPPL010000039.1, forward strand.
TCTATGTGCGCGATGAGGTCATCGACCGCCTCTGGAACACGATCGTCACCGAAGGCTGGGACGATCCCAAGCTGCGCGCAGAACGCTTCCAGCGTATCGGCAGTTCCAACGTGCCGGCGCTGTGGGGGCTTCGAGCCTCCATCAAGCTGGCCAATGATATCGGTTTAGACCGAATTGAACGCCGTCACCGCAAGCTTGCGAATTACACGCTCGATGAAATGAAGAAGCGCGGTGCCGAATCCTGGACCTCGCCAGATCCCGCCCTCCGCTGCGCCATCGTCACGGTCAACGTCCCGCCGGTCTCACGCATGGATTTGGAAACCTGGATGTGGAAGACGTACAAGATCCGCATCCGCGGCGGTGACCCCAACAAGCTGCGGCTGTCGACACCCTACTATCTGCGGAAGAAAGACATCGACCGGTTTCTGGAGAAGTTTGATGAATACAAGCGGGAAAAGAAGCTGCTTTGATCCGGTAACCTTTTGACTAGGGTAGTTTTCGGGTGGTATGATAGTAGTATGAAGGAGAAGACCTCTATCACACTATCGCGAGACCTCCTTGCTGGGATTGACCGACTCGCAGGACCCGAAGGTTCCCGATCCGCGTTCATTGAGCGCGTCCTGCGACGCTATTTGAGAGAGCGAGCTCGGGCCCAGGCCCATGCGCGTGACTTGGAGCGGATTAATCAAGCAGCCGACCGGCTGAACTCTGAGGCAGCTGACGTGCTCGATTATCAGGCAGCAGAAGACTAACGCGGGGGAGAATGTGAAACGCGGGGACCTGTACCGGGTGTATAAACCCCACGGCGACCCCAAGTCTCACCGGGTCTTCGTCGTTGTGAGCCGCCAGGTACTCATCGAATCCCGTTTCTCGACTGTCATCTGCGCCCCGGTTTTTACGACTGGGGAGGGCCTCTCGACCCAAGTCGCGGTGGAGCAAGCCGAGGGGCTTAAGCATCCCAGCTTGATCATGTGTGACAATTTGGTGAGTCTGAAAAAGACCGATCTCACGCAATACGTCGGCTCGCTGTCGAGAACAAAGATTGCGGAACTCAATGCCGCCCTGAAGATGGCGTTGGACCTGCAGTAGCCGTTAGAGGGCTAGTCGTAATACTCTAGCCCCAAATGCGTGATCAGTTCCTCGCCTTTCAAATGCCGCAGCGTGTTTTTCAGTTTCATCAACTGAATGAACAAGTCATGCTCCGGATACAGTCCAGGCGCCGTCATCGGCGACTTAAAGTAAAAGCTTAACCATTCCTGAATTCCGATTCCCTTCAGCGCCGAGCAGCGTTTCGCCAGATCGACCAGGAGCACGAGGTCGAGCACAATCGGCGCCGCCAGAATCGAGTCGCGGCACAGGAAGTCGACTTTGATCTGCATGGGATAGCCCAGCCATCCAAAGATATCGATGTTATCCCAACCCTCTTTATTATCACCACGCGGAGGGTAATAGTTGATGCGAACCTTGTGGAAAATATTTCCGTACAGATCGGGGTAAAGCGCGGGCTGCAGAATGTGCTCCAGCACACCCAGCTTCGATTCCTCCTTGGTTTTGAAAGAGCCAGGATCGTCGAGCACTTCCCCGTCGCGATTCCCCAGGATGTTGGTGGAGTACCATCCGCTCAGGCCTAGCAATCGGGCTTTGAACGCCGGCGCAAGAACCGTCTTCATCAAGGTCTGCCCGGTCTTGAAGTCTTTTCCGCAGATCGGCGCTTCGTTCTGCCGAGAAAGTTCGAGCATGACCGGCAAATCCACCGTCAGATTCGGCGCACCATTGGCGAACGGCACACCCTCCATCAGTGACGCGTAGGCGTAGATCATCGAAGGCGCAATCATCTCATCGTTCTCGCGCAGCGCCTTCTCAAACGATTTGAGGGACTGATGGGCTGCGGTCGCCTCGATGTAGGATTCCGTGGAACCGCACCACATCGTAATCAACCGGCTCGCCCCGCTGGTTTTCTTAAAATCGCGGATGTCGTCGCGCAACTGCTCGGCCAGATCCATCTTCGTCTTACCCTTCTTCACGTTCGGTCCGTCGATCTTTTTCACGTAGTTGTGATCGAACACAGCCGCACGCGGCGTCACCGTCGAAAGAAACGGCTTCAACTGATCGAGCAGCCTCTGGTCGAGCACGCCCGCATTCGATGCCGCTTCATACATGTTGTCTTCGAAGATGTCCCAGCCGGTGAAGACCAGGTCATCGAGCCCGGCGAGCGGCACAAACTCCTTGATCTTCGGTGAACGCCCGTCGGTGCGTTTGCCGAGACGCACCGTGCCCATCTGGGTGAGCGACCCAATCGGTTTCGCCAAGCCCTTGCGAATCGCCTCCACGCCCGCGACAAAGGTCGTCGCCACTGCGCCCATACCGGGGATCATCACCCCCAACTTCCCTTTCGCAGGCTGGATCGTACCGTTGTGCCTGGAACTCGTGTGCGCTTTCCCTTCGGACCTCACGTCGTGTTTCACTTCTACGCGGGTTGTCTTCGTTGCGGTCCTCGCGGACTTATTCCGTATCGCCATATTTTGGCCGCTTCCTCAGTACGAATCTGTATGGATGTGCAAACCTTGTATGTTCTCGCATCGGGTGGGGGTTTTGCAAACCGCCGCAGTTAAACGCGCAGAAAATCGCTCTAACGGGGAAGCAGCACCATCAAGCGGCGAGCGCTCATTCGATCAGCGAAATGAATATTTTGCGTTGGACTCTGGCGCGAACATCCTTCATAGTGGAATCACTTCGCAAACCATCTCTGTAGCCGGTGCCGCGAAGCTGCTGTTTGCATGCCAGCCTTGCCGCGGCATTGCAATTCACCTGACCCTGTTGTTCTCCACTTCAATCTGAGCCCACGCCATTCGTCCCCGCGCCGGTAGTGTGCTCTTCAGACCACGAATAAAATAGGAGATCCCATGAATTCGATTCGCAGATTTGTCTACGCCGCTGTGTTGGTCTTGAGCGCTCTGAATTTCACGCCCAGCCTCGCCTCCGCTCAAGATGCGGTGGGAACCTTCACCTTGACCCACGAAGTACGCTGGCAGAACGCTGTTGTGCCCGCGGGAAAGTATCGGTTTACAGTCGGATCCAGCGGCCCCGCGGAGATGCTCACCCTGCGCAAGGTTGATGGCAGGGGCGCAGGCTTCATGCTGTGGGTTACCGATACCGAAAACTCGCGGCCTTCTGACGATAGCCGGCTCGTCGTAGTCTCCAGGACGAGTGGAAGCTTCGTGAGCATAATGCAGCTTCCGGAATCCGGGCTGACACTGCACTTTACTGTGCCGTCCGAACCTCAAGAAGTGGCGCAAGCGGTCCCAACCTCGAATGCATCTGCCGCCCGCTAGCTCGTCCGCTAGAGAGCCTGGGAGTGGATAAACCGATCCACTCTCGGGCTTTCTCTGCAATTGGCATCCTGACCAAGCGTTTCTGCGAGACAACAATCGAAGCGTTTGGCTCGTTCCTTTAGATCAGCTTCGGCGAGGGCGAGTTGCCTCTCACTTCGTCACTCAGCACAATCGCTTCGGCAATTTCCTTCATCGCCTTGCGCTTCTGCCGGCTCTGGCGCTGCAATGTCAGATAAGCCTGTTCCTCGCTTAATCCAAGATCGCGTTGCAGGATTCCCTTGGCACGCTCCACCACTTTGCGGGTCTGCAATTGTTCCGAGAGGTTGGAGTTCGCATCCTCGAGCCGCGCCATCTCAATCTCCGCGCCCACGAGAAACCCGACGGTAGAGATCAGACGGATTTCGCGCCGGCGGTAAACATGATGCTGGCGATGCTGCAGGTTGATCACTCCCATCACGCGCCCTCTGCACATCAAGGGCACGGATAAAAATGCTTCGTAAGTATCTTCGGGAAGTTCGTGGAAAAACTGGAAGCGTGGATCTTGTGCTGCCTTTTCCGAAACCGCCACAGGCTCCTGATGTTCCGCCACCCATCCCGTAATACCCTGCCCTACGCGGAGTTTCAGGCGATCGACAACTTCGGGATGGGAATTCTTCGAAGCGCGCAGAACCAACTCATCGCCTTCCAAAACATAAATGAGGCAGGAGTCGCACTTCACCAGGGCGGAAGCAAAATCGACCACGCGGGTCAGTACTTCGTGGAAGCCGTCCGCCGTCGCCAGCCGGACACTAATCTCGTGCAGCAAATCAACGTGTGAGTCCTCAACTGATAATAAGGGGTCCATAAATAAGAGTATGGGTTCTTCTCGGGGCGTGTCTAATTCCAAATTTCAATGACTCTGATAAAGGATTTCCCGCCTAATTGTTACCGTTCTTTAACATCTATTGCGCAGATTCTGCATCGCGGACTCACTTCTGTGCGGCATGGATGAACCGACAGTCGCCTCGCCGGAATCTAATCGTCTGTGTTACAACTTTTGCGGGTTTACTTCCATGCCTGACAAGATCGCTCTGATCACCGGTTCCTCCAGCGGTTTCGGTTTGCTCACGTCTGTTGAACTGGCCAAGGCCGGATTCCGCGTTGTCGCAACCATGCGCGACCTGACGCGCCGCGATCGTCTCGATCAGGCCGCAGCTGCTGCGGGTGTCGCCGGCCAACTCGACATCCGTGCGCTCGACGTCACCAACTTCGATGCCCTTCCCACGTTCGTTGACGCCGTTGTCCGCGACCATGGCCGCTTGGACGTTCTGGTCAACAACGCCGGATTCGCCGTCGCCGGATTCGCCGAAGACATCAAGCTCGAAGAACTCCGCCGCCAGTTCGAGACCAATTTCTTCGGCGCGGTGGCCATGACTAAAGCCGTGCTGCCCACCATGCGCCGCCAGCATTCGGGACACATCATCATGGTGTCATCCATCGGCGGACTGCTCGGCTCGGTCTCGGTCAGCAGCTATTCCGCGTCCAAACATGCCCTCGAAGGCTGGAGCGAATCGTTGCGCCTCGAAGTCAACGCACTCGGCATCAAGGTCGTGCTGGTCGAGCCCGGAGCTTACCTCACCGACATCTGGACACGCGGCGCGGTGATGGGCGAAAAGGCCACCCAAGAAACCTCTCCAAACATCCAGCGCATCCTGCGCATGCGGGATCGGATCCAGGCTCTTCCGAAACGCGATCCCATCGAAGTAGCGCGGTTGATCACCTCCATCGCGCAAGACCCCAACCCTAAGCTGCGCTACCTAGTGGGCCGCGACGCAAAAATCCAACTCGCGATGAAGCGCATACTTCCCTGGAAACGCTTCGAGAAGGTGATCGCAAACTTTCTGAAGATCGACTGAATCGGTACCGAGTACCTAGCACCCAGTACCTAGCAAAGTCTGGGCCGGAGCCTGACCACTGGCGCGTCAGGTTGACGCTAGCAACTCGGTACTAGGTACTGGATACTATTTCTCTAACTCCACCGCCTTCACCGGCAAATCCCAATGCCCGTCGAGAATCTCAAACCGCCGCTGTTCTTCGCGCTGGAAGGTCTCTTGATCAGGATACATCTGCTTCTGCAGCGCTGCTTCATCGAACGGCTCGTTGGCCACAGTCGCATTCTTGAAGACAATGGTCACACGGAAGTCCCAACGCCCGTCTTCGGTGGTGTGGTAGCGCGGCTGATCCATCCAGACCTTCACGATCCGCCCCATCTCCATCTCCTTCTTGAGCACGGGGTAGTGATTTTTCTTGAAGAGCTTCAGAAACTCGTCTGCATGCCCCCACTTGGCTTTGTAGTAATACTCAACCACGAAGGGTTTGTCGGGATTTGCGGGGACAGATTGAGCCTGGAGGGCGCTAGGTAATGTGATAGTGACGAACAGCAGCAACGCGAGAGTGCGAAATATGCGAATCACGGGGTCCTCCTTGAAATACCAGCTTGTACACTAACAGGGCGCCGACGAAAAGTGGTCAGAGGAGAAAGATGCTGGTGGAAAACGACGAGCAGCAGATCGTCACGTTGTTCGAAGATGGAGACCGCGCCCTGATTGCCGCCGACCTCGCCGAACTCTCGCGCATTTTCGCCGACGATTACGTTCAATACGACGAAACAGGCAGACAATCTACAAAGGAAGATGTGCTGAACAAGCTGAAGTTCGGTGCGCTTCGATACGTTTCGATGATCTCTACCGGTCGCCACATTCGCCTGCTGGGGAAAAACATGGCTCTCGTGCATGGCTCCGAAGAAGATGAAGTCGAGCAGGCTGGCAAGCGCCGCTCCATCCGCTACATCTACATGGACGCGGTCATGAAGCGCAACGGCAAGTGGCAGATTGTGGCGTCTCAATTAGCGAGGGCCCTCGAATTCACTGATCTCCCATCCGGGCGTAAACACTAATATTCGCGCTCGAAGAATTCGAGCCGCGAAATGCAAAGCTAGACAGCGCCTCTGTTTCTGTTGAGAATGTTTGACTGTCGGGTTTTATCGGTTACAAAGTCTCCGGAGGAACGAACCCTTGCGCACTACCACACTCGCCCTTTTGGTTGCCTGTCTTATCACTCCAGTATTCGCGCAGAAACACTCGGCCAAACAAAACGCAAATTCCACCCAGAAGCAGGCGGCGCAACAGACCGCGACTGCAGGCACACCTGCTGCGGAAGACACCGAAGAGGGCGAGGACAAGAACCCGTGGAAGGGTCTGCAGTATCGCCTGGTGGGTCCATTCAGGGGCGGCCGCGTGGTCGCGGTGGCAGGTGTGGTCGGCCAGGATAACGTTTATTATTTCGGCGCGACCGCCGGAGGCGTATGGAAGACGACCGATGGCGGCCTCAACTGGAAACCGATTTTCGACAAAACGAAAGATGCGTCACCGTCGATCGGAGCAATCGCGGTTTCCGAGTCTGACCCGAATGTGATTTATGTGGGAACCGGAGAAGCGTGCATTCGCGGAAACATTGTTGGCGGTAACGGAGTTTATAAATCCATTGATGCCGGTAAGACCTGGAAGTTTGTCGGCCTTGCCGACACGCATGCCATCGGGCGCCTCGCCGTGAATCCCAAGAATCCTGACATCGCCTTCGTAGCCGCCTTGGGGCATCCCTTTGGCGACAACGAAGAGCGCGGCATTTTCCGCACGCAGGATGGCGGCAAGACCTGGCAGAAGGTGCTGTACAAGGACGCCAAGTCCGGCGGCATCGACGTGGTGTTCGATCCCAGCAACTCCAACATCCTCTTCGCGGCGCTCTGGCAAGCCAGGCGAACTCCGTGGAGTCTCGACAGCGGCGGCCCAGGAAGCGGCCTTTATCGTTCCATCGACGGCGGCACAACCTGGAAGGAATTGAAAGGCCACGGACTGCCGGAGGGCATTCTTGGCCGCATCGGAGTCACGGTCTCGGGAGCAAATCCCAACCAGGTGTGGGCAGTCGTCGAGGCAGAGAAAGGCGGAATCTATCGCTCCGACGACGACGGCGATACCTGGCACATCACTACTGACGACCATCGTTTCCGCCAGCGAGCGTGGTACTACTCGCACATTTTCGCCGATCCCAAGTCGGAAGATACGGTGTACATCCTGAACACAGCAGCGTACCGATCTAACGACGGAGGCAAAACCTTCACGCGCCTGCGCGCGCCGCACGGAGATAATCACGCGCTGTGGATCGATCCGACAAATCCCAAGCGCCTCATGAATGGCAACGACGGCGGCGCAACTATCTCGACCGACGGCGGCGACACCTGGACCAGTCAATATAACCAGCCAACAGCGCAGTTCTACCATGTCACTACCGACGACCGTTTTCCCTATTACATCTACGGCGCTCAACAGGACAACTCAACCGTGGCCATCGCGAGTGCGAGCGCAGAAGGCGCGATTGATCGCCCTGACTGGTATGACGTAGGCGGCGGCGAAAGCGGCTACATTGCACCCGACCCAACCGACCCGGAAATTGTTTACGCCGGCTCTTACGGCGGAGAAATCACGCGCTACGATCACCGCACCGGCGAAGAGCAGTCCATCAACCCCTGGCCAGTAAACCCCATTGGATGGGCGGCGGCTGACGTCAAACACCGCTTTCAATGGACGGAGCCTATCGTTTTTTCGCCGCACGATCCGAAGACGATGTACTTCGCGGGAGAAGTGCTCTTCAAGACGACGGACGGCGGCATGAGTTGGACAATCATCAGTCCGGACCTGACGCGCAACGACAAGTCAAAACAGGCATCTTCCGGCGGGCCAATCACCAAAGACAACACCGGCGTCGAAGTTTATGACACGATCTTTTCAGTCGTGGAATCGCCGGTGCAGAAGGATCTGATATGGGCGGGAACCGACGATGGATTGGTTCAACTTACTCGCGATGGAGGCCAGCACTGGGAGAATGTGACGCCCAAGGCCATGCCGGATTGGGGCACGGTCAGCATGATCGAGGCTTCTTCACGCGACGCCGGCACTGCGTATCTCGCGGTCGAACGCCACAAGTCGGACGACTTCGCACCTTACGTGTTCAAGACCACAGATTTCGGGAAAACGTGGACCAAACTGGTAGCGGGACTTCCGGCGAACGATTATGTCCATGCCGTAAGGATCGACCCGCGGCGTCCCAATTTGCTTTTCGCCGGGACCGAGCAGGGTGTCTACGTTTCCTTCGATGAAGGCGCGCACTGGCAGCCGCTGCAACTGAATCTGCCGGCGGCTCCGGTAAACGACCTCGTGATCAAGAACACTGACCTCGTTGTTGCGACCCACGGACGCAGCTTCTGGGTGCTCGATGACATCACCCCGCTTGAGCAATACGAAGATTCGATTCCGCAGCATGAAGCTCACCTGTTCACGCCGGCTGCGGCGAATCACACACTTTTTCAGGGTTCGTTTTTTGCCCCTAGCGGCAATGTAGGAAAGAATCCCCCGGCGGGGGCTGTGATTGATTACTGGTTGAAAACTTCGCTGAAGAAGCAGGATCAAGCGAAAGCCGAGGCTGCGCCTTCGACGTCTTCTTCCGGAACAGAAAAACCTGATAAAGAAGAAGCCCCCAAGATCACGCTTGAGATTCTCGATTCCTCAGGAAAGGTCATCCGCAAGTACCCAAAGAAAGAAGAGCCGGCTGGCGACGAGGAGGAAGACTTTTTCAGTCGCGGCGGCAATAAGGGTAGCCTTCCAGCCGACGCAGGCCTGAACCGCTTCGTGTGGGACCTGCGCTACGAAGGAGCAACCAAGGTGCCGCATGCGCCGCTCTGGGGCGGTAGCACCGATGGCCCGGAGGCTCTGCCCGGCGCCTATCAGGCACGGTTAACGGTCCTCGGCAAGACCTACACTGCACCTCTGGAAATCAAAGCTGATCCGCGGCTGAAGATCGGGCCCGACGATCTGGCCAAACAGTTCGATCTGCTGCTGAAGATTCGTGACAAGGTCACGGAAACGGACGACGCCATCATTCAGATTCGCGACGTTCGCGAGCAGATCAATGCGATTAACAAGCGCCTGAAGGACGATCCCCGTGCCAAGGCCATCGCCGATGCCGGCAAAGCGCTCGACGCGAAAATGACCGTGGTGGAAGAAGCGCTGATCCAGACCAAGGCCAAGAGCGGCCAGGATGTGCTTAATTTCCCAGTGCGGCTGAACAACGACCTGGTGGCGTTAGGTGGCGTGGTGGGCAGCGCTGACTCGGCTCCCACAAAGCAGTCCTACGAAGTATTCGACATGTTAAGCAAAGAAGTCGATGAACAACTGGCAAAATGGAAAGCGATCGTCTCCACCGAAGTGGCGGCTTACAACAGTCTGATGAAGCAGCAGGAGGTTCCCGCGCTCATGCTGAAGCAACCCGAAGGAGAAAAGTAACCGGCAAGTGGCCGCAATGATGAAACGAAGCGTTGCTGTAAAACGTGCAAAGTTCCTGAGATTAGATCGGCGGACGGCTGTGACTTCTGGTTGGCAAGAACGCGAAATCGCTTAGATCCGTTGTAAAGTGGAATTGCAGTGTCTTCGGAGACGACCCCGATGGAACCCGATTCGATGAGCGCGCTCAACGCGGCAGGTAGTCTACCAGTACTCGCGCAGCCAGTATCGGCGCCGCTCACCCGCGCCGCGATTTTCTTGGTTGCGACAATCAACCCGGGCTCTGAACCTCGCGCCACCCTTCGCTCGTTCTGCGCAGATCTTGCCGCACTGTTGCGCGCGGTGGAATTTCGTAACCTGGAAGGGAGTGTTTCCAGCGTCATGGGGTTTGGATCCGACGCATGGGACCGCCTCTTCGGGCCACCGCGGCCGGCAGAGCTGCATCCGTTCCGGGAGATTCACGCCGGAACGCGCCACGCGGTGTCCACCCCCGGCGACTTGCTGTTCCACATCCGCGCCAAGCGCATGGATTTATGCTTCGAGCTCGCCACCCAGTTCATGGCACGGATTGGGAACGCCGTTTCGCCTGTGGACGAAGTCCATGGCTTCCGCTACTTCGACGATCGCGATCTCATAGGCTTCGTCGACGGAACGGAGAATCCCAGGGGCGCCGCCGTCACCGATGCAGTGCTCATCGGCGATGAAGACCCCGACTTCGCAAGCGGCAGCTATGTCATCGTCCAGAAATATCTCCACGATCTGGGCTCATGGAACGCGCTCCCCACCGAAGCGCAGGAGCGCATTATCGGCCGCACCAAGCTTTCCGACATCGAATTGGACGATTCGGTGAAGCCAAGTTCGGCGCACAACGCCCTCACTACGATTGTTGAGAACGGGAAAGAGATCAAGATCCTTCGTGACAACATGCCTTTCGGCCGGCCCGCGCACGGTGAATTTGGCACCTATTTCATCGGCTATAGCCGTTCGCCGCGCACCATCGAGCAAATGCTTGATAACATGTTCATCGGCCGGCCGCCCGGCAACTACGACCGGCTGCTGGATTTCAGCCGCGCCGTTACCGGAAACCTGTTCTTCGTGCCATCGGCGACATTTCTAGAGAACCTGGCCGAAGATCAGCCGAACGAAGACGAACCTAACAGAGAACAGCCGGGGACCGCAGAAACTCCCCCAGCGCCGGCAGTGGCCGAGACTTCTTCATCTTCATCAATCCCATCGGTGCGCGAGGGTTCGCTCGGCATCGGTTCCCTCAAAGGAGACGCACGACATGAATAATCTCCATCGCGAGCTTGCCCCTATTTCCGATTCAGCCTGGGCCCAGATCGAAGAGGAAACATCGCGCACACTCAAGCGTTACCTCGCCGGTCGCCGCATCGTCGACCTGGAGGGGCCAGCCGGCGCCAGCCTGTCTGCCGTTCGCACCGGGCACCTGCGGACGATCACCGCCCCGGCGAAAGGCATCGTTGCGAGGCAGCGCGAAGTGAAGGCGCTGGTTGAGCTGCGTGTTCCGTTCGACCTGGATCGCCAGGCCATCGACGACGTCGAGCGGGGTGCGAACGATGCGGACTGGCAACCCGCGAAAGACGCCGCGCGGCAAATCGCCTTCGCCGAGGATGGCGCGATATTCGAGGGCTACGCCCCAGCGGGCATCGGGGGCATCCGTCAAGGAACCAGCAACCCGATCATGACGCTTCCCGCCGACGTGCGCGAGTACCCGCAAGCCATTGCCCAGGCCTTAAGCCAGTTGCGGCTCGTAGGCGTTAACGGCCCGTACTCCGTACTACTCGGCGCCGATGCCTACACTGCGCTCGCCGAGACTAGCGACCACGGATACCCGGTTCTGGAGCACGTCAAGCGGCTCGTCAAGGATGAAATCATCTGGGCGCCCGCCATTGCCGGTGCTTTCGTGCTGACCACTCGCGGGGGCGATTTTGAGCTTCACATCGGCCAGGACGTCTCCATCGGTTATCTCAGCCACACCGACGCCGCCGTACGTCTGTACCTGCAGGAGACTTTCACTTTCCTCCTGCTCACCAGCGAAGCTGCCGTGGCCCTAGTTCCTCCCGTTAAAGCCAAGAGAACTTGACGATGCGGCGGCGGATTCTTGCGCGCCGCGCCAAAGGGAAGGCCACCGTCAACGAATTGGCGGAACGGTTCGAGATAGGAGGAGTCACCGGCGCGGTCACCCCTGCATGCTCTGAGTCTTCCCGAATCGTCAACCAGGCTACTGCGACGCTGGCCAGAGACAACCCTGCGCAAGCCAACATGACAATCCGAAATCCAAATACAAACGCTTCCTTGACGGATTCCTTAATCGCGGCACTGGTATTGCCGTCGAGCCCAAGTGGAACCTGCAAGCCCGCGAGTTTGATCTCGTCTGAACGAAGCTCCTGCAAAATGGCCGGCGACAGCGAAACATGAGCCAGGCCACGCTTCAGTTCATAACCAAAGGTTCTTACCATGACAATCCCGAATATGGCGATCGCAAGGACCCCGGCCACGCGCGCCACGGCGTTGTTGATTCCAGAGGCCGAGCCGATGCGGTCTTGATCAACCGAATTCATAACGACGGTGGTTAGAGGAGCGACGGTCACTGACGTCCCGAACCCCAGGACGAGGATTGCCGGGAAGAATGTCTTCCAGTAGCTCTCCCCGACGGACGGCACCGCGAACAAAGCGAACCCGCAAGCGGCAATGAGTGGACCGGCAATCAACGGAGTTCTTGGACCATAACGGGCAACGAGCCCGCCAGACCACCGGGAAAGAAAAAACATGAGCAAAATGAACGGAAGGATGGCAGCACCCGCGGCTGTGGCGGAATAACCCTGGACTTGGATCAGGTTCAAGGGGAACAAGAAAAAGAAAACTCCATTTGCGGCATATAGGAAGAGCGTTAGCAAGTTTGCACCAGTGAAGCTGCGGGATTCGAAGAGTGCCAGCGGGAGCATCGGTGAGGTGACCTTAGCTTCGACAACCACCAAAGCGATAAGACAAGCGATGCCTAGTAATAGACTCCCGAAGACCAGAGGATTTTGCCAACCCAGGTTCACGGATTCCATGAACCCGGCAACCAAGCCGCCTAATCCAACAGTGGCTAGTAGCGCTCCTGACCAATCAATGCGTCCCGCGTTCGCGATGCGGCTCTCTGGGATATGCCAGAGTGAAATGGTTATCGCCACTGCCGCGAGCGGCAGATTGATGAAAAATACCCATCGCCATGAAGCATGCTCAACCAGCCAGCCGCCGAAAACCGGTCCAACGGCGGTCGTGATCGCGGTAAAGCCCGACCAGGTGCCTATGGCGCGGCCACGACTCTTCTCGTCAAAAGCCGCACTGATAATCGCTAGACTGCCGGGCACCAGGAGCGCAGCGCCAACACCTTGAAGACTCCTCGCGATGATTAGCTGATCAATGTTCAGCGCGCTGCCGCAACCCGCCGAAGCCACGGCGAAGATCGCTATACCAACTACGAACATCCGACGGCGCCCCAACAAGTCGCCGAGCGAACCTCCGACAAGAATCAGCGCGCTTAAAAACAGACCATAAGATTCAACCACCCATTGCACATCGACTACGCTTGCGTGAAAGTTGGCTTGCATCGCGGGCAGAGCGACGTTGACGACCGTGCTGTCGATGAAAGCCATGCTCGAGCCGAGAATAGTCGCGACCAGTACCCAGGTTCTCGCCTCTGGCCTGCAGGGGACTTCAGCACCTCTCGATCGCATTACGGCTTCATCGGAAGGCGTTCTCATGAGGGCTATGGATGCCACACGGGGCGCATTAGGTTCTCCAGATAAGTGACAGTGTTGAGAATAACTGAACCGGGCGCGCCCGACGAGATTTGAAACCGTGTTACCGGCGTAAAAGTGGGACGGCTAAACGTAACTCTACCCAACTACGCAACACGGACGCACTGGATGGCTTTCCTAGGTGAGGTCGGGCTCGGACGAGCGAACTTCCTTCCCGTGGCCGCGGCTGCGCATCTCGCAATCCGATATCATTTTCTTGAAATCAAGAACACGCCGTCCATCGATCTCTACGTAGCTGCCGTTACAAAAGATCAACAACTGGTCTTCGCCGGCCTGCTTCTTTTGCCGGCAAACGAACTCGGCGTCGCTGAAGACTCTTCCGTGGTTCCACGCTTGCCCCCTCTCAGCGAAGAAGAAGGAGATTTCTTCCGCCGGCGTGCTATAGAGATATGCCTTAACCCGCGGCGCAGGGTTTTCGTTCATTTGTATCAGCTTTCCCGGAATTCCGCGGGCTTCCTCCAAAGGAACCAGCAAAGTCACGAATTCGGCTGGCACATCCGTAACAATTCCGAAATTGAGGACGGTGATAGGTTCGGTCCTGCCGTAAACGGGCGACCATACCCCCTGCCGCACTTCTTCGGACCATCCGTGTCCCTCTGTGCTCAAAACCGCCAGTCGCTGTGAAGTCCCCTTCACTTCGAATAAGTGCTCAGCGCTCCGCTGCATCCCGGGTCCTAAATGCCAGGCAATATCGAGGCGGTGTTCCCCTTCACCCTGAACTTGATCACGGACCAGGTAAAGACCAGACTTCAACGAAAAGATCCAGCGCCGATGATGGACCGGAGAAGCGAGAAGGCTATACCCGTCGTGACTTCCGACAAAGAGATCGAAGCTTTTTCCCGTGATCCATTGGTTGACTCGCGTCTTCGTGAGCTGCTTCCACGCAAACGGACCTGCGGGGTCAGATTGGTTCGCGCCGTCTACCGTAAGTGTGTTGTGCATCGCGGTAGCACGAAACGAATCGCGCTCTGACCCTTCACTCGCATATTCGAACGTGCCTGGATCGATGAGCAGCGAGTGACCTTGAGATTGCAGGCATATGCTGAGCGCATCCGCATGGCCGTGTCCTGCGCCCTGGGCACCTTGCGGACCGGCATCGATCACCAGTTGACTCGCCGGCATTGCCGTGGCAAGAACGTACAAGCCAGCGGAGGGCAACCCAGCGGAACCCATATCCGGAGGCTGCGTGTGAAGCCGATCCCATTCGGCAATACCGCGTTCTCCGAGCAGCCAGATCGTCTCCTCGGGCAACTCTCCACTCACAGCCTTGAAATCTCCACGGTGGAAAAGCACAGCTCCGGTTGCGAGAGGATCCGTCAGGTGTTCGCTCCGGTTGCGTCTCGGATCGAAGACTCGGCCTCCGTCATCGTCGCCCAGGCGCGGCGGCGCACCTGCGCGAGCGAGCAGGAGTAGAGCGTCCAGCATCTTCTCCAGCGTTTTCTCGAATTCACTTGGAACGGCAAGCTCATTGAGACCAGCTAGCACCGCGGCATGCAAGAAGAAGTCGACTGCGTAGACGTGATAGTAACTCGACTGCTCGAAATGGAACCCATCGGCCCCAACCTGACGGCGCGCCTGCTGCAAAATAATTTCCCAGCCACGAGACTTCCAGTGTTCTGCCCGAGAGATTTCCGGGCACATCGTCCCCAGAAACAGCAGCGCCATGGCTTCGCCCAACAAATGTGTGTTTGGTGAGAAATAAGTCGAAAGGTAGCGCTCGATGTAACGACCGTTTAGAGCCTGTGCCTGGAGCCACTCCGTTCGAAACTCTCTCGGTAGCGCGGGCGTGCCTTCTAATAGTTGATACATCCATATCCAAGAAACACTGCGAAACGCCACTTCAAGACTGCTGGCCCAGTTAATTCCAATGGCGTAGGGGTTTTCCCTGTGCCAGTGCCGCCATTGCTCAAAGATCTCGTCTGCATAGCGCCGGTCGTCCGTCAGCCGATAGGCTTTGGCTAAGGTGACCATATGCTGAAGGCGGTTCAATTCCCAAGTGACTTTGCTGTCCCCCACCTCATCGAAATCAAGATAACGGATTTTGTGAAAAGCCTTCCTAGGAGCCTGTTTGCCGTGCACTCGATCCAGATGCCATTGGATCGGATCGCCGTATTCAAGCCCTTCGTAGCCGAGAAGATCAAACTGGTGGCGGCAGATTTTGTCCGCCTGTCGAACGATTTGCCCCGGTTGTTGCGGAAGTCGTTGACACAGCAGGTTGAGAACGGACTCGACGGACCCGGCCGTGAAGAAAAACTGGGGAGACCTTACATTTGCGGTACGAGCGAGGCTTTGCGAAAAATCAAATCCGAGGCGCGAGAGAGCAGCATCGGAACGCTTGGACAATTCCTGGCGGCTGCGCTCCAGGAATTCGTGGCGATCCATGTGCCCTAGCCGTAATCCGATCTGTGGCCAACCTCTGTTTGGCATAGCGAAGTCCGGGTTCGGACTCTGACGTTTCGCCGAGAATATCGCCGCCGATTCAAAAGGCGCCAGCCCACGGCTGGCGCCCTCGAACCAACGAACTCGTCTCCTCTATGGCAAATAATAACGGAACGAGGTTAGGAACATGTTCTCAGTGGCGTTGGGGTTGCCTCCCAAGCCTGCCCAACTGTTGCGGTCGATGTAAGAGTATTGCGGTCCCCACTGTAGTCGGCCTTTGGGGCCGTTGTAGAAGCGGTACCAGAACCCGATCGTACCTTCCACGATGGAGCGAGTATCACCCGCGCAATTCGACGGGCCCGCGGGGTTGAACCCGGTGGTGATCGGAGTCCCGCCCGAACCCACTACGGGTACCGTGCCGCTACCTGTCGTGGTCGTGCTGGTGGGGGAAACCGGAGTATCCACGTTAATCGTAGGCGAACTCGGAGGCGGTTCGGTGTAGCAACCCGAGTTGTTGAACAAGGGGGAGCCGTAGCCCGCACCCTTGCCGCCAGAAATATACGCCGCCCGCGCTTCATACTCGAGGCCGACATTGGCATAAATATCCAGACGTTTGGAGTGATACTCCAAAGTGCTCAACCCCTGATAATTCCGCACCGGCACCAACACGCCGTCTGGACGTGCTATGACGTCGGGCAGGCCGGCTGAGCCATATCGGCCGATGCCATCGCCCGCGAGTAGATGGATTCCCACATCCCACTTCTGAGACAACGTTCCACGCGCATTCAGACCAACGCCCCCACCAATTTTATTGCTGTTGTAGGCGCCGCTCGAATTTGGAATGTTGCCCGAGCCGCACGGCACGGAAGCGGGCAATACTCCATTGGTCGCCGTTATAATTCCGCCGCAGGGGAAGATTCGGTCGCGGAAATCGCTAACCAGACCGAAAAGTTCGTAATGTCCCCAGCCCGGCTCGACGGCCACCTTGGTGATGAAATCTGGGGAAGGATTAAAGGAGTAGTTCGCGGTCGGATTGTAGAGACCTCCGCTAGTCCCTTGGGAGCCGATAATGAAGTTGTTCTGGCCTGGAGCAAGATGCCCGCCGAGCGTGGCCTGAGAATCCTCCACCGACACGGCCCACGTCAGCTGGTCGTTGAATTTCTTAGCCACCCGGAAGCCATATTGCCGCGCCCAACTGAACCCAACGGTATACGCAGGGTCAATCGTCATCGGCGTTGCCTCGCTGCGGTTCTCCACGCCCTTCTTGGTCTCGGCAACGAGGCTCCACATCTGGCCACCGGTAAAGGTCCACCCGCTGTTCAAGGCGGCCTGCGCATAGGCCTGCCGTTGGCGGAGCGTGTAGCTGTTGCTTTGGTTGTTGTTTGACGTGACGCCGGCTGACAAGAAGTCTGTTTCCACGTATCCCCTGATTGTCGCGCTGCTAAGCTTGCCTTCCGCCAGCATAGACATACGAGACTGACGGCCAGACCCGAAGAATTCCGAGAGCGCGCTCGCATTCGCTCCGTCGTACGGAACCGAATTAAACGGAGTATTGATGTCGGAGCCGAGGGCATGCGACCGCCATACGGTTTCTGCCGCCAGGAAACCGCCGGGTGTAATCGTGATTCCTTTCAGGTGCAACGCCGAAGGGCTTTCCAGCTTGGCCTCTATGTTTTTCTGCGTGTCTTGCAGACTCAGGGCCACGTTGCTCTCGTTTTGCTTCAGGTCCGCAACATCGGTGCGCAGAGCCGAGACGGTCTGCTGCTGCTGAGTAGCCTCGGACGCAGCCTGCTCCGCCTTTCCCTGCGCCGCTGTAACTGCCGCCTGGGCCTGCTCCAGCGCCGCATCTCGTTTTCGCATTTCGTCCTTGAGCAGTCTGTTGTCCTGCTGCAGAGCCTCGATCTGTTTCTGCTGGGCCGCCAGGGTGTCTCTGAATTCCTTTAACTCAGCTGCAACCGCCGGAACCGCAGCGACCCTCTTCTTAGGAGTTGCAGTAGTCGCGGTCTGCGCCACCGAAACTGCTATCAAAAACAAAACTACCCACGAACTGAGAATGTACTTCATTTTCTCTCCTTTTTGCCTCATCAGCGCGAGGCGATTGCGAATATGAAATGAGATCGGACGTGAGCCATTTGAGGGCTCCCGCCACTTTGGCCGAATTACTCTTCGTCAGTGTCTCCCCCATCCCGTTTCCAAATTGAGGAGGTTGGCAAGAATATGGTCTTTTGCCGGGACGTAGGGATGTATCCGGCAAGGATTCCCCCGAGCACTGGGGTCGAAGCGTTAAACCTTGGGCGTTTTTAAGGTACGATTCTTTCTTGCCGCATATGTTACAGAATGGTTATAGCTTGGTGAATTTCTGATGAATCGCCAGCGTGCGCTTGGACCTCTGCGAGGACCGTCAGTTCGCGATCGACTGCCAGAGTCGCTTTCGTACACCTGGCAGACGCGAAGGCGAAACGGGCTACTGCTTGACGAGCAACCCAACTTTTGTAAGGGTGTCGTAATCGAAGACCAAGAGAGAGTTGGTCATTCCAGTAAAGGCGCCGGCGCTGTCGAAATATCCCATCGATTGACAAGGCCTTACTGGGCAGCTCCGCACATCTATCGTTAACAGCTCAGGGCCGAACCCCAATGAATATCAGGGTTGACCGTATATCATGGATGTGGCCGATCATCGAAGTCGTTTATCGCTCTCAGACGTACCAGGAGATGACGCGGATCTCTCATGGTAATGCCAAGCTTGAAGACTGGCCATGATGCCGCTCGCCGCCGATTCTGGTTGGCGATGTCGGGGTTTGTCATGGCGCTTGCGCTGCTGCCCTTTTCCTATAAAGTCGAACGTCGCCTGGAGACGGCTGTTCACATCAAGGGTGGAGAATCCGAAAAAGTTGACCGGGAACTGGCGCAGCGTTTCCAGTCTCCCTACGCCCACCGCCTGGTTTTGGTGATCAGCGGGATTCCCGATCCGGATTCAGCACAAGGCGCAGACGCATTGGGCTTCTTAACGAGTTCTTTGCGCAGTGTGCCAGGAGTTTCGGGCGCCGTCTCGAGTCTGGATTGGCCAGATCCTTTGTTCACAGGAAACAACGGCGGGGCCTTGATCATCGTTGGGTTGGACCCGCACAACGAGGCTGTCGAGGCGTTGGTGCCCAAACTGAGGGCAAGAGCAGACTGGATGGAAGGTCAGCTAAGGTCGCAATACCCCAAGATCAAACTGGAGATTACGGGTGAAACGCCGCTGAACTTCGATCTTCGCAAGGTCAGCGCAGATGACGTCAGGCATGCCGAGGAACGGGCGATGCCGGTAACTCTCTTGCTGCTGCTGCTGGCTTTTGGCAGTCTTGTGGCCGCGCTGCTGCCGCTGGGAGTCGGAGTACTTTCAATCTCGATGGCGATGGGTGCGGCTGCGATACTCGCGCATTATTTGCAGCTGTCGATTTTGGTGCAGAATCTGGCGACGATGCTTGGTCTTGGCTTGGGCATCGACTATGCCTTGCTGATGGTGAGCCGGTTCCGCGAAGCCCTGGCCGAGGGCTATGATCCCGGCCCTGCTGCGGATATTGCTGCCGGGCAAGCGGGGCGGACGCTGATCATCTCAGCCACGACCGTTGCCATCGGATTTTCGGCACTGCTGACCGTACCCATCAGCGAACTGCGTTCCATCGGGATAGCCGGACTGTTGGTAACCGTTTTGAGTGTCATGCTGTGTACATGCATTCTGCCTTGGGTGCTTGGCCTGCTAGGGCATCGCATCGATGCCGCTGGAGTGCGTCGTTCGGCCAGACAATTCAAAACGCGGGACGGCCTATGCGCAGCCAGCGAGCGCTGGGTGCGGTGGGGCACAATCATAACCCGCCGGCCTCGCACAGCTCTGCTTATTGCCGGGATTCCGCTACTGATCCTCGCATTCCAGGCCCGGAAAATCTCTCCCGGGGTGCCTGACCGTCACTCGCTTCCGGGCGCAGCCGAATCGGTGCAAGCGCTACACACGCTTCAAGGCATGGGGCGGTCGGGTATTGTGCAGTCCCTGCGAGTGATCCTGCAGTTGCCGCCGCAGTCTCCGCCGCTCTCGCCGGCGGGATGGCTGGCCGTCAGCCGCCTGACGAAGCGCTTCGAGAGCGATCCCAGAGCGCAAGAGGTCTTGTCGCTTCCGACTCTCACGGGAATGGCTGACACTGCAGATGCAGTCGACCAGGTGCCCGAGCCAATCCGCAAAAGTTTTCTTCGCAGCGATGGCCAGGCTACCTTGATTGAATTGCTGCCTACCGCGACTCTTTCGCCCAACGAACAGATACGCTGGGTGCGCGAGGTGCGTGCCACCGATGTCGCGGCGATAACTGGAATGCCCGGCGCTGTGTTGCGCGTCGGCGGTGTTCCGGCACTCGAGGCGGATTATGACTCGGTCGTCAAAGAGCGGTTGCCGAAGGTGGTCCTTGGCGTGATACTAGGGAGTTTGCTGGCGCTGCTGCTCGGGTTACGTTGTCTCTTTGCGGCTGTCAAAGCGATTCTGCTCAATCTGCTCTCGGTTGGCGCTGCATTCGGTGCGTTAGTTGTCGTTTTTCAGGAAGGCCACGGTAGCAGACTCTTTGGGCTCGATGGACCGACCGGCACCGTATACCCGATCGTGCCGATTCTCTCATTTGCCATTGTCTTCGGATTGAGCATGGACTATGAGGTCTTCCTGGTCACCCGAGTCCTCGAAGAACGGCGGCGCGGTCTGTCCGAGAGGGCAGCAGTAATCGAGGGCCTGGCGCGGACGGCGGGGCTTATCACGAGCGCTGCGGCAATCATGATTGCCGTCTTCGCCGCATTCACCGTGGGAAGCTTTCTGGTCGTCCAAATGCTGGGCTTTACGCTCGCCATCGCCGTGTTCATCGACGCAACAGTGGTGCGGATGGTTGTCGGCCCGGCACTATTGCAACTTGCCGGCGACTGGAATTGGTGGCCCTTTGGCTTATACAGGGCCCCGGCAACATCTGAAAAGGAGCTTATCCGATGAGGGCGAACACAGTGGATGCTCCAGTGATTGTGTAGGACATCGCAACGGCTGGGCTAAGAAATTCGATTTATTTCACTTGCTCCTCTTCAGCGCTGGACTGGCTGATATCAAAGTCTTTGCGTCCGAGGTTTGCCTTTGGCGAGCCCCGTTCGATTGCAAGAATCGAGGAACCAGGCTTGCCCAGCAGCTTTGCCTCGGCTTGCATCGCGGTCCAGACACCGCCGATCTGCCGCAGCCCGTAGTAAATGAATTCCTTCTGCTGCCCCGTCCCGCGAAGCGTTTTCACCACATGCACGGGGTACAAAATGTTGCGGTCGATCCACGATGTCACCGAATCATAATAAGTCCGGTCCTGAGAACCGGCCGTGCTCTTAAGGACAAAGCACTCCCGCGCGCCGTATTTCTCCGGGGCCAGAAGTCCCTGATTCTTCCAGAAGAACTGGCTCTCTACCATGTCTTCATAGGAGAAATCTGTTCCTAGTAGAGGGTCGTTCCAACGTTCAAATGGCAACATGCTGGCGGTCTTCTCGCCAGGAAGTACCGCCTGAATGGTCACGTGCCCATTCAGGCTCATATGCAGAAGAAGGCTCGTCTTCTCTGAGCCGGGACCCGAGATCTCGCACAGCAGACGCAGACCATCGGGAAACCAGTGAGCCTTAGCGACAAACTTGTAGCTGGTGCGCTTGCCATCGCCTTCTACATTTGTGAGTCGGCCGGTCACGCGGTAGTCCAACTTCTCAATACGCTGGCGCGAGCCAGCGAGCACAGTCTCCAGGTCAGGATTCGCCGCGAAGGCTCGCGATGGATGCACCAGCAACAACAGCACCAGCAAAGCGATGGAGGCTTGAATCGTCCCACAGGCGCAATTCGCGCATCTGGCCTCCGGATGCAGGCCAAACTTGCGGCTGCGACAGAGCATCGCGACGCGGCGCAGGAAGGTCATAGCTATATATACAGCCAACATCTGTCTGGCGTCCATCGCGGGTGACGGGGAGTGATCCGCCCGGCGCTCCAAATCGCACTAGCGTAGAGCCGCTAGTTCTTCGCGACTAGCTCCAACGAACGGTTGGCGTCCCCGACGGGATTTGAACCCGTCGGACTTCAAAATGGCCCGCTGATTCCAAAGCACTTAGGCCACGCCAACCAGTGATTTTAGCCCTTAATAAGGATAGTTTTGCGGCGTTTTGCGGCGAACTTGCGGCGGGCTTTAGCGCTGTGGTCACGCTTCGTAGCGCAAATTGAACGCCGGCTCGCCTGGGAGTTGCCTCAGACTTCACGGCGCGGCAGACCCTGGGCGAATAGGCTCAGGAATCGGGTCAATGAGTTCTATAAAAAGGGATGTCAAGAAAAAAGTTCTCCCTCGACCGGAGGCGCGATTTGTTTCTCGAGATCCAGCCCACTGAAGTTTCGCTTCTCTGGAGAAGCTTGGCTGATTGCCCATGCTCGTAAGTTTCCTGCGCGGACGGTGGCGATGCTATCGAGTTCGAAAGAGCGGTAAGCCAGACTGGTGCTCATGGCAACCATGGTTCTATCCGAGGCTCGTGGCCTATGGCTATTTCTGGTTATCCGAAGGGGCATAGCGTGTAATGGGTGACTCGGTGCCAAGGCACACAGGGCCAGATCTCATTGACTGATACTCCCCTCGAACCGAGCATCTCCAGAACCCGACCGAACCCACCGCAGAGAATCACCCGAGATGGAAAGGCCTGTTCACCGGAGAGGCTCATGCTGCTTGCCGATGCAAGTTTTGTGGATCGAAACTCACTCCTTTCTTCCAGATGGTTAGAGTGATGGTGGCAATCTTTCGCGCCAGAGTGAGACGGGCCATCGTCGGTCGTATCCCTTTGGCAATCCGAGCCGCATAGAAATCGTGCAAGGGGCCAGGACGGGTGCTGGCAGAGATGGCAGCACTTTTGAACAGACTCTTCAGATCTTTGTTGTGATTGTCATTCAGACCGCGCACCGTGATGCGCTCGCGGTTGCGTTGCAGTTTGCCTCGCACCCAGCGGTACTCACCGCTGTCGTGCGTCTCGACCGCGAAACCGCTGTAGGCCCAGAGCTGCCGCTTAGTACGGAAACGATGCGGAGTCTGCAGCAAGGCCACCAGCAGTGCGGCGCGAATCGGACCGATCGAAGGAATCTGGCGCAGCAACTTCACTGCTGGGTGCTTTTGGCTCTCCCGCAGGAGTTCGCCTCGCGCTAGCAGACGCAGCGGCTGCAGACCATCGAGTTGCTCGTATAAATGCGCGGCTCGAATCCGAACTCCTGGTTCCATGATCTTGGCCAACCATTCGGCGCGATGCCGCGGAGCG